>JAJCJC010000020.1 GCA_020555605.1 bacterium 210917-SL.2.15
CCGAATAACCGCCCGACCTATCCGACACAAGAGCTAAGTGCCGGATAGGAACGGCAAAATTTTTTACGCTTCTATTACTTCTTTATCACACATAAGCAAAGAGCCAGGGCATGAAGCAGCTCATGGCTGGCGGCGGTGTTGCCCTCATCGGCACCACCCTTGTACCTCTGCTCTCCGGACTGTTCGGTTAATCACAAAACAAGGAGGTAATCGCCTTTGGACAGCATACTCCAACAGATCACAGACTGGCTGAAAGAAATGCTCGTTTCAGCTATTATGGGAAATCTGTCGGGGATGTTTGAGTCCGTCAACAACCAGGTTGGCGAGATAGCAACCTCCGTTGGCATGACCCCGGCGAATTTTTCGCCGGGTGTCTTTGCCATGGTACGAAACATCTCCGAGTCAGTGATTATCCCAATCGCAGGCTTGATTCTGACCTTCATTGCCTGTTATGAGCTAATTCAGATGATTATTGACCACAACAATCTGGCAAATTTTGAAACCTGGATCTTCTTCAAATGGGTGTTCAAGACTTTTGTTGCGGTCATGTTAATCACAAACACATTCAATATCACGATGGCTGTGTTTGATGTGACACAGCACGTTATAAACGCAAGCGCCGGTATCATATCCGGAAATACTGCCATAGATGCTTCGGCATTGGAAACAATGGAAGAAACGCTGATGGCAATGGATTTGGGTCCTTTGCTCGGCTTGTTCCTGCAATCCTTTATCGTGCAGGTCACGATGTCCGCTTTGGCAATCATCATCTTTGTGATCGTCTACGGTCGAATGATTGAAATTTATCTGATGGTCAGCCTTGCCCCGATTCCGCTTTCCACTTTTGGAAACAGAGAACAGAGCAATATCGGACAGAATTATCTGCGTTCGCTGTTTGCAATCGGATTCCAGGGATTCCTGATTATGATCTGCGTGGGCATTTATGCGGTGCTGATTCAGTCTATCGCATTCAGTGATGACATCATCGGTTCTATCTGGGGTGTTATGGGCTACACCGTCCTTTTGTGCTTCACCCTGTTTAAGACTGGTTCGCTTGCGAAGGGTGTATTCAGCGCTCACTAAGGGAAGGAGGAAATTGTTTGGCAGCGTATATTCCCGTACCTCGTGACCTGACGAGGGTAAAAACAAAAGTGTTCTTCAATCTGACGAAACGGCAGTTACTTTGCTTTGGTGCGGCGGCGCTCATCGGAGTGCCGATTTTCTTTCTGGTCAAAGCAACCGGAAATGTGAGCCTTGCAGCACTGTCCATGATGATCGTCATGTTACCGTTGTTCTTTCTGGCAATGTATGAAAAGGATAGTCAGCCGTTGGAAGTGGTTGTAGAACACTTCATTCAGACCAAATTC
Source organism: bacterium 210917-SL.2.15 (assembly GCA_020555605.1). Classification (GTDB taxonomy): domain Bacteria; phylum Bacillota; class Clostridia; order Oscillospirales; family Oscillospiraceae; genus Pseudoscillospira. The sequence goes on from JAJCJC010000020.1 coordinate 1,368, forward strand.
GTTCGTCCCAAGGTTCGCCCTTATCAGACGGACAACTATTATGACGCTTTGATGCGTCAGTACAAACTGGAAAAGGAGGTTGAACGAATTGTTTTTCAAAAAGAAGCCACAGGCAAGAAACATCAAAATGCCTGCAAATCTGAATCGGAAGCAGCAGCGAGAAATTAAAGCTGTTGTGGAACGGGCAAAGAAGGACAACGGTATTCCGCAGACTGCACAGCAGTCCATTCCCTTTCAGAGAATGTTCCCGGATGGCATCTGCCGTGTCACTGACAGTTATTACACCAAGACCATTCAGTTTCAGGACATCAACTATCAGCTGGCACAGCAGGAAGATAAGACTGCCATCTTCGATGAGTGGTGCAGTTTCCTGAATTTCTTTGACAGCTCCATTCACTTTGAGCTTTCCTTTATGAACCTGAGTACCGATGCTGAAAGCTTTGAAAAGAGTATCCGTATCCCGTTCAAGAAGGACAGCTTCAATCCCGTCCGTGCCGAGTATAGCCAGATGCTGAAAAAGCAGTTGGCGCAGGGCAACAACGGCTTGACCAAAACCAAGTACCTGACATTCGGCATTGAAGCCGAATCCATGCGGCAGGCAAAGCCGAGACTCAACCATATCGAAAACGATCTGCTCAATAACTTTCGGCGTTTGGGTGTCATTGCCACTACCATGAACGGCAAAGAGCGGCTGCATCTGATGCACTCTATGTTCCACATGGGTGATAATGATAAGTTCTTCTTCGATTGGAAGTATCTTGTGGAATCCGGGCTGTCCGTAAAGGACTTCATTGCTCCGACGGCGTTTGCCTTTAAGACCAACCGCACCTTCCAGATGGGCAGTATCTTCGGTTCGATGTCTTATCTGGCAATTACGGCATCAGACCTGTCTGATCGTATGCTGGCGGATTTTCTGGATATGGAATCCACGCAGATCGTGACCATGCACATCCAGTCGGTTGACCAGACTGCGGCGATTAAGACCATCAAGAGAATCATCACCGAGCTTGACCGTTCCAAAATCGAGGAACAGAAAAAGGCTGTGCGTTCTGGCTATGACATGGACATTATCCCATCTGACCTTGCTACCTATGGTAAAGATGCGAAGTCACTTCTGAAAGAATTGCAGAGCCAGAATGAGCGAATGTTCATGGTGACATTTCTGGTGCTGAACACCGGGCGCACCGAGCAGGAACTGGAGAACAATGTGTTCCAGGCACAGAGCATCGCCCAGAAGCATAACTGCAATCTGCGTCGTTTGGATTTTCAGCAGGAATCCGGACTGATGAGCAGCCTGCCTTTGGCACAAAACCTGATTGAGATTCGTCGTGGCCTGACTACCAGTTCCACGGCTATTTTTGTGCCTTTCACCACGCAGGAGCTGTTCCAGAATGGTGGAGAAACGCTCTATTACGGGCTGAATGCTCTGTCGAACAACCTTATCATGGTGGACAGAAAGAAGCTCAAGAACCCCAACGGACTGATTCTGGGTACTCCCGGTTCCGGTAAATCCTTTTCCGCAAAGCGTGAAATCACCAATGCGTTCCTGGTTACGGATGACGATATTATCATCTGCGACCCCGAAGCGGAATATGCGGCTCTGGTTCACAAGTTCAATGGTCAGGTGGTAAAAATCAGCTCCTCCAGTACCAACTATATCAACCCTATGGACATCAACCTGAACTACTCTGAGGATGACAACCCGGTAGCACTGAAAGCTGATTTTATCCTGTCCCTCTGTGAGTTGATTATGGGCAGTAAGGATGGCTTGCAGCCTATCGAAAAGACGGTTATCGACCGTTGTGTGCATCAGATTTACCAGAGATATTTCGACAATCCTGCCCCTGAGAATATGCCGATCCTTGAGGATTTGTATGATGCCCTTCTGAAACAGGACGAAAAGGAAGCCCACCATGTAGCGACCGCCTTGGAAATCTATGTTAAGGGTTCTCTGAAACTGTTTAACAACAGAACCAATGTGGATATTCAGAATCGTCTGGTGTGCTTCGACATTAAGGAGCTGGGCAATCAGCTGAAAAAAATCGGTATGCTGATCGTTCAGGATCAGGTCTGGGGGCGTGTAACTGCCAACCGTTCTGCCGGTAAATCGACCAGATATTATATTGACGAGTTCCATCTGCTTCTGAAGGAAGAACAGACGGCAACCTATTCCGTAGAAATCTGGAAGCGATTCCGTAAATGGGGCGGCTTGCCGACCGGTATTACTCAGAATGTCAAAGACCTGCTTCGTTCCCCGGAGATTGCCAACATCCTCGAAAACTCTGATTTCATCTATATGCTGAATCAGGCAAGCGATGACCGAAGTATTCTGGCACAGCGGTTGAACATTTCGCCGCATCAGCTGTCCTATGTAACCAACTCCGGTGAGGGCGAAGGACTTCTGTTCTATGGCAATGTGATTCTGCCGTTCATTGACCGATTCCCGACAGATCTGGAACTGTATCGCATTATGACCACGAAGTTAAACGAGGTGGCACAGGAAAAGGAGGCGTAATGTATGGCGAAAAGACCTACACGACTCCGTTTTACCGAAGATGACCTTGCAGATTCTCATGTGAAGAAAGCTGCCGACCGTGCAGATAAGGCGGTTGATAGGGCTGAAAAAGCGGCAGACAAATTGGCTTCTAAAAAGGCAAAGCCGAAGCTAAAGCTGGAAACAGATGCAGCCGGTTCCCGTAAAGCAAAGCTCCGTTTTGAAAAAGCGGAGTTTACGGAAATCGAGCGCCCATCTGTGGCAAAGCACATGGCAAGCCGTGGTGCCGCAGTCACGCTCACATCCAAAGCACATCGGGCGGTGTCAGAATATGAGGATGATAATATCGGCGTTCAGGCTGTGCAGGAAACGACCAAGGCTGTTGAATCCACTGTCTATACCGTCGATCATGCCGTTTACAGTCACAAGCTGAAAGCCTACGACAAGGCGGAAAAGCTGGTTGAGAAGTCAGATAAAGCAAATGTAAATGCCCTGTATGAGAAGTTCAAAAAGGACAACCCCGATGCCGGTTCCAATCCCTTTTCCCGTTGGCAACAGAAAAGGGCAATCAAGAAAGAATATGCTGCCGCCAAAGCCGGTAAGAATACCGCTTCGACAACGGCTTCTGCATCTAAGGGTGCAGGCAAGGCAACGGGCAAAGCAGCTCAGGGAGCCAAGAACATCACAGAAAGAGTAACGGAGTTCTGCACCACACACTCTAAAACGATTCTGTTTGTTTTGATTGCCGGACTGCTTTTTATGATACTCTCAGGGATGTTCTCGTCTTGTTCGGCTATGTTCCAAGGCGGCACACAGATCATTCTGGGAACTTCTTTTACTGCAAAAGAGGAAGATATTATTGGTGCGGACAATGATTACAAGGCTTTGGAAGCTGCGCTCCGCAATAAAATCAATAATATCGAGCGTACTCATAGCGGATATGACGAGTACCGGTATGACCTTGATGAAATCAACCACAATCCTTATGAGCTGGCGGCGTATTTGACGGTGAAGTTTGAGGATTACACCAGAGATGAGGTGCAGGCTACCCTGCAATGGCTATTTGAGCAACAATATGAGCTGACCCTGACGGAAGTAGTAGAGATTCGTACACGAACAACATCTTCTACTGATCCCGAAACGGGAGAGACAACAACAGAGGAAGAAGATTACGAATATTATATTCTGAATGTGAAGCTCAGAAATAAGGGCTTGAACAGTGTGATTTCAAATTCCGGCTTGTCGGAAGATGATATGGAGCGATATAGAATTTTGCTTCAGACAAGGGGCAACAGACCGGATATTTTCGGAAATGACATTTACGCCACCCCTGGCGGCGAGTACACCGATTATGATATTCCGGGCGAAGCGCTGACAGACACAAGATTTGCCAATATGATTCGGGAAGCTGAAAAATATCTGGGATACCCGTATGTGTGGGGCGGCAGCAGCCCGTCTACCTCCTTTGACTGCTCCGGATTTGTTTCCTATGTAATCAATCACTGCGGAAACGGTTGGAGTGTTGGTCGTTTGACCGCAAACGGTTTGATGGGCGTATGCGACATTATCCCGAAAAGCTCTGCCAAACCGGGAGATTTGATTTTCTTCCAAGGCACTTATGATACCTCCGGTGCATCACACGTTGGTATCTATGTTGGCAATGGTATGATGATCCACTGCGGAAACCCCATTTCCTACGCTTCTATCGAATCGAATTACTGGCAACAGCATTTTTACTGCTTCGGCAGAATCAGAAACTAAAGGAGGGATGGCGATTGAGTGCCAAGTTAGACAGAATAGGTGCAGACCTTGAAAAAGCCCGTAAGAAACGGGCAGAATGGGATGCTAAGGTGAAAGACCTGGAACGCAGATACCGTGAGGAGGAAAATTCCGAAATCCATGAGATGGTTCATGCTGCGAACCTGAATCCCGAACAGCTTTCCGAGCTGCTCCGTATGTTTGCTGCGGATATGGCTCCGAAGCCTGATACGATCAATACTATGAATGAGGAGGAAACGCAGAATGAGATTTAAGAAAATTGGAGCCGCATTGCTGGCGTGTGCAATGTGTTTTGGCGTGTTTTCTACAACGGCATTTGCCTATGTAGATGAAAGCGTAGCGACTGAAGAACCTGCGGTCGAAGAAAAAGTTCCCGAAACAGAGCCGGAGGAGCCGATGCTACCGCTTACTCCCGACGGCAATCTGACTTTGGTTGATGACGCTGGCTCGCCTACGAAAAGCGGAAAGCAGTTCATTACCGCTGTAACCAAAAACGGAAACTACTTCTATATCATCATTGACCGTGATGATAAGGGCGAGGAAACCGTGCATTTTCTGAATCAGGTGGATGAAGCCGACCTGCTCAAGCTGATGGACGAGGAAGAAGTTGCAGAGTTCACCAAGCCGGTTGAGGAAACAAAGCCGGAAGTAGTTGAAACAGTTCCTGAAATTACAGAACCGACACCGGAGGAAAAGCCGAAATCCACAAATATGCTCCCGGCGATTCTTACTCTGATTGTGCTTGCCTGTGGTGGTGGATTCTTCGTATTTAAGAAAGTCCAGGAAAAGAAGAAGGCACAGGAAGCGGCAAAGCCTGACCCAGATGCTGATTATGTGGACGATGACGAGGACTATGGGTACGATCCGGAGTTTGAGGACGACGATGAAGATAGCTCCGTCGATGAAGATGATAATGAACCTGTGTAAACAGGATAGGCTTGATGCCTGGGGCAGCCTTCGGGTTGCCTTTACATAGTTTCCGCTTTCAAAAAATAAAAAAATTTGCGTTTTTGAAAGTGACATCTTGCATATACTATTAGCAGACAGTATAATAAGTACAGCGAAGCGGTTTCGAGAAATGAAAAAAACTTCAATTTTTGAAAGCGGGTGACTATATGAAAACAATCACGAGAGCAAAATATCTCGATAGAATCATTGAACTGAATGGTACTCCTGACATCAAGATCATCACGGGCATTCGTCGATCTGGTAAGTCCAAATTGATGCAGGCGTATATTGCGTATCTGAAAAGCAATTTTGAAAACATCAATATTATCTTCATCGACTTCATGGATTTGGCGTATGAAGAAATCAAGGAATACCATGCCTTACACGCCTATGTGGAAGAACATTATCAGGAAGGAAAAACGAACTACCTGTTTGTAGACGAGGTTCAGATGTGTCCCAAGTTTGAGTTGGCAATCAATAGCCTGTACTCTAAGGGAAAATACGACATCTATGTAACAGGCTCTAATGCTTTCCTGTTGAGTGCAGATCTGGCAACTCTGTTTACCGGACGCTATATTGAAATTCATGTGTTTCCTTTCAGCTTCCAGGAATATTGCCAGTATTATGATGATATTAGTGACAAAGATAAGCTCTTTGATGAGTACGCTATCAAGGGCGGTTTAGCAGGTTCCTATGCTTATAGAACCGAAAAAGACAGAACAAACTATATCAAAGAGGTCTACGAAACGATTGTTACAAGGGATTTGGTACAGAAATATACTCTCCCGGACACTTTGGTTTTACAACGTCTGAGCGAGTTCCTTATGGATAATATCAGCAACCTGACTTCTCCGAATAAGGTCAGTCAGCTACTGACAGCAAATGAGACTCCAACCAATCATGTAACCGTCGGCAAGTACATTAAGTATTTGTGCAATGCTTTTGTATTTTATGATATTAAGAGATATGACATCCGAGGTAAGAAATACCTTGAAAGCTCTGAAAAGTTCTATTTGTGTGACAGCGGTATTCGATATGCAATACTGGGAAGCAGAAATATAGACTATGGCAGAGTATATGAAAACGTTGTTTGTATCGAGCTTCTTCGCCGTGGATATGATGTCTATGTCGGCAAGCTCTATCAAAAGGAAATCGACTTTGTTGCTCAGAGAGGTAGCGAAAAGATTTATATTCAGGTCAGCGACAACATTTCCGGGCAGGAAACATTTGAGAGAGAATGCTCTCCTCTGCTTCAGATTCGAGACGCTTATCCGAAAATGATTATTGCCAGAACCAAACATCCCCAATATAGCTATGAAGGAATCGAAATTCACGATATAGCCGATTGGTTGCTACAAGAATAAGCAAGGTGAAATATCTCCGTCATTCTCTTTTGAAATGATGGAGATATTTTTATTATGACGGAGATTGTAGAACAGAAAATTGTATCAGGTTGCAAAAATCCTTTCCGAACTTTTTACATAGCAGTCATGCACTACGGTGTGTGGCTGCTTATTTTTTTGTGAAAGGAGCAGATGCAAATGAAATTAGTTTTGGCTGAAAAGCCTTCGGTTGCACAGAGTATTGCCAAAGTGTTAGGTGCTGCCAAGCGTGAGGATGGCTACTTAGAGGGAAACGGATATGTGGTCAGCTGGTGTGTAGGGCATTTGGTGGAGCTGGCACAGCCGGAAGTCTATGATGCGAAGTACAGCAAATGGGCTTATGCAGACCTTCCTATCTTCCCGATGGACTGGCAGTATGAGGTTTCTGCCGGTACGAAAAAACAGTTTGGGATTCTGAAAAAGCTCATGGCCAGAGAAGATGTTGCGAGTCTTGTGTGTGCAACAGATGCCGGTCGTGAGGGCGAGCTGATCTTTCGGTTGGTGTACCACAAAGCCGGGTGCAGAAAGCCGTTTGAGCGGCTTTGGATTTCCTCGATGGAAGATGTAGCAATCAAGGAGGGCTTTGAAAATCTCAGGTCTGGAACGGAATATGATGCTTTGTATGAAGCAGCACTGTGTCGAGAACGAGCCGACTGGATTGTTGGTATTAACGCTACTCGACTTTTTTCGACCCTTTACGGGCAGACCCTGAATGTTGGTCGTGTTATGACCCCTACCCTTGCTATGGCTGTTATGCGAGAAGCTGCCATTTCCGCATTCAAGCCTGAACTGTTCTACACAGTTCAGATTGGATTGGATGGTTTTACGGCTGCAAGCGAACGCTTCAAAACCAAGGCAGCAGCCGAAGCTGTCAAACAAAGCTGTTCGGTGGCAATCGTTCAGAAAGCTGAATGTAAGGAGAAAACAGAAAAGCCGCCTGCGCTCTATGACCTGACCAGTTTACAGAGAGAAGCCAACCGTGTGCTTGGCTACACGGCACAGCAGACCTTGGACTACACGCAGAACCTCTATGAAAAGAAACTGGTCACTTATCCCCGTACCGACAGCAGGTTTCTGACGGAAGATATGGCACATAGCCTGACCGACCTCGTAAAGCTGGCTTTCCACACATTCCCCGTGGAGGATGTGGATAACATACCAGTTCATGCAGAGCAGGTTGTGAATAACAAAAAGGTCACAGATCACCATGCCATCATTCCGACCAGAGAATTGCAGAAATGCAATCTGAGCGAACTTCCCAAGGGTGAACTTGCAATTTTGCAACTGATCTCGAATCGGTTGTGCGTAGCTGTTGGCGATCCGCACCGATACGCAGAGACAGTTATTGAGCTGGACTGTGGCGGTACCGTGTTTTCCACCAAAGGCAAAACTGTTGTGCAGGATGGATGGAAAGCTCTGGTTCAGAAAAATGATTCGACAAAATCCGACGAAAACGTGCAGACACTCCCTTCTGTTTCCGTTGGTGACGAAATGACCGTCAGCGGCACGGAAATCAAGGAAGGGAAAACATCTCCCCCTAAACACTTTACCGAGGATACTCTGCTTTCTGCTATGGAAACTGCCGGTGCGGACGAAATGCCTGATGAGGTGGAGCGCAAAGGTTTGGGAACGCCTGCGACCCGTGCCGGTATCATTGAGAAGCTGGTTCGCATCGGTTTTCTGGAGCGTAAGGGTGATAAGAAAACCAAACACCTGATTCCGACCCACAAGGGTACGGCTCTGGTAACAGTCATGCCGGAACAGATTCAGTCCCCATCCATGACGGCGGATTGGGAAGAAAAATTGTTGCTCATTGAGAAAGGCGAATATGCCAGCGAGGACTTTATGGACGAGATCAAAGATGTGATTGCCGGTCTGATTCAGAACTATGAAGTAATCCGTGATTCCGAGGTTATGATGTCGAAAGAAGCCAATTCTATCGGCAAATGCCCGCTCTGCGGCAGTGCTGTAGAGGACAAAGCCAAGGCATTTTTCTGTTCCAACAGAGCTTGCAAATTTGCCCTCTGGAAAAACAATCGCTACTTTGCGAGCATCGGCAAGAGCATGACTTCTGCCACGGCGCAGAAATTGCTTGGTTCCGGCAAGGTAAAGCTCAAGAATTGCAAGTCCGAAAGAACGGGCAACACCTTTGATGCCACCGTCTTTATGGAGGTATCAGATGATGGCAAAACGAAGTTCAGTATGGAATTTGAAAATGGAGGAAAGCGCAAATGACAAATGAGTACAACCCGGATGGTAAGGAAATCCGATTTATCGACAGCCATTATAAGGATTTGTTTCATATCCCCGATGGCAGCTGTGTGCAGATTCACTACCCGGATGAAATGGTTGTGAAGCCCTGCACCTTCATTGACGAGTATCATACGCAGATCGGATACAATGTGTTTCATATCTGCCAGTTTGCAGAAATTATGGAGCGCAACGGCGCAAGCTATATGCCGGAGCCTGAGATTATGGGCGATGAAGCCGCATGGAAGGTCGGAAAGGATAGAATCCTTGCGGTGCAGACCTGCGAAGATGGTTACGACTACACCCTGTTGGATGAAAACTACAACGAGATTGATGGCGGTCAGGTTGATAACCCTGAACTGTCCATGCTCGAAGTCCGCCGGGATATTCTGGAATCCTTCGGGCTGGAGCGCCGGGAACTGCGGGCAATGTTCTATGAGGATGTCATGGAGCAGGCTTTTGAAGTCGGCAGACAGGCGGTGGTGGTCAATGACCCTATCGCTGAGCTTGCTTTTAAGCTCGACCGTTTTGCAGAGAACTTCGACCCCTATGAATATATGGATCAGGTCGATGATGTGCAGGCGCATATCCAAGAAATCAAGGCAGATCTTGCCGCTGGTAATACGGCTCCGTATCGTGAGTTCCTGAATACAGCCATTGAAGAAGCCCGTGAGGAAACTGCGGTTGAGGTTGCCAAAGTGCTGAAAAGTCAGCTGGATAAGCTCGACTCTCCGAAGCGTGAGTCGGTCATGGAAAAACTGGCACAGGCCGCAGAAAAAGCTGCGCCTGCCAGTCCCTCTCCCAAACGCAAAGAGCCTGAACGATAAGGAGGACACGGATATGAAAAACGAAAAATGGGATGATGTTCACGGAAATACCACCCCGGATGACAGAATGGTTGCTTTTCTGGAAAGCCCCACGGATTCCTATGCGATTCTTCAGCTGCGGGAAGATGTAGACGATAATATCCCGCTCATGTTTGCAAATTACAGCTACCTTCAGAAGAAAGAAATGGAGCCTGAGATTGACCGTTACGAGGTGGTCTATCATGGCTCCATTTCTATGTCCGAGGATGTGAATCGGCAGCTGGAAGATTTGTATGTAAAGTTCAATATTGACCACCCGGATGATTTCCGTGGTCACAGTATGTCGGTCAGCGACATCGTAGCCTTAAAGGTAGTCGGTGAGGTATCCTTTCACTATGTAGATTCTGTTGGGTTTCAGAAGCTGGAAAACTTTATGAAGTCCGAAAACTACCTGAAAAACGCAGAGATGGCAATGGAAGATGATTATGGGATGATTGACGGTATCATCAATAACGGAAAAGCGTCCGGATTAGAGGAACGTCCTTCGGTGTTGGAGCAGTTAAAGGAAAAGCCCGTGCCGGATGTTTCCCATAAGCCGCCCAAGAGCCACCCGGAAAGGGAGATTGAATGATGGATTTCACACAGGATGAGCGGAACATGATGATGCTTTACAGCCCTGGCACAAGGTCAGGGCTGTGTGAAGCACTGACACTGATGAAGGAACAGCTTTCGGAGGACGAGTCAGAGCTTTTTGCTTTGGCAGACTCGGTTCTCCGTAAAGTTTCAGCCATGGACGATGCCGCCTTTGAGAAGCTGAACCTTTATCCGGATTGATAGGATTGGAGGGATACAATGAACGCAAAAGAGCGATTTTATTCCGGATTAGCAAAAGAAACGATTGGGAAAATCACCTCGAACACAGATAACTGGACTTCGTTTTTGAGAACGATGTCCCGCAACTATGAGTTCACCTATCCGGAACAGGTGATGATTTATGCTCAGCGCCCCAATGCGACCTTTTGCAAGCCCTATGAGGACTGGAACGCTGAAAATTACCGCAGATATGTAAAGCGTGGCTCTACCGGCATTGCTCTGTTTGTGATGAACAGGGATAAACCGTATCTGCGCTATGTGTTTGATGTGGCGGATACCGGCGTTCGCCGTTCTTCCCCGGAACTGAAACCGTGGGAGGTGACGCCTGAAAACCGCTCCTATGTCATGGAAGCGATGGAGCGTACCTTCGGTGTTGCCGCTGACGGGGTACTGGAAGCACAGCTTGAAGATATTGCATCCGCACTGGCGGCTGAGTATTGGGACGATTACAAAAAGCAGTTCCTCGACATCGTTGCCAACAGCTTCCTTGAGGAGTATGATGAACTCAACATCGAAGTAGCTTTCAAAAATGCGGTGGCAAACAGCGTATCCTATACGATGTATTGCCGGTTCGTGGAAAGTCCCGACAACTACTTCGAGCATGAGGATTTCCAGAAGGTGTTTGATTTTAACACCAGACAGACGGTAAATGCCCTTGGTACTGCGGTGAATGCCATCAGCACAAGGATGTTTCAGGAAATCGAAAAAGCGATTGGAGAACATGAGCAGATTAAAGCTACCGAAAGGAGTACAGATTATGAGCGAGATGACTTACAGACAGGCCGGAGATTATCAGATTCCGAACCTTCAGTTGGAGAACGAGGGAGAGAAACCTCTGGGCAAGTACGGCAGGATGCGTCGAGCATTTTTGGAACAGAACAATCCGATGCTCCTGAACGACATGATTCTGACGGAGAGCCTGTTCCCGCACCTGTGGGAGATCGAGGAAACAGCGAAAGCCAGAGTGGAGTTTCTGATGGAGCAGTACCTGAAGGACAGCCCCGCACCGGACAAGGAAACGCAGCAGATGGCGTGGGTGCAGCACATGAACAGCCTGAAAGCACAGGCGGAGGAAGTCGTGATGACGGAGCTTATCAACAGCTGAGTCTGAACCTTTTCCTCTCCGAAAATGAACAAATCAGTTTTATCGACCGAGCAGAGAGCTTTACGCCCTCTGCTTTTTCTTTTGCCCAGGAAGAAATCGACCACTTCCTTCTGCTTGGTAGCAATACCGATGAAGCCCGAAAAGTCGTAGCGCTGGAATATATGAAGCAGAAGCCGTTGGAAGAAATCGTTCAGACCTTAAAGCAGGTCTATCACGGCGGCTATGGTCTGAAAGAAGATAGCGGGAATATCTGTGCGTGGTATGCCGAGGACGGTATCCACCTTGCCAAAGGTTCCTCTGCCATTGACAGCCCCAGAGCGCAGATCGTTTCTTGGGAAACGGTTGCCGAGCGCATTGGAGAACTGCTTGAAAATGGTCGGTTCGCAACTAATGTGGAACTGGTAGAAGCATCCGGATATGAGCGTCAGAAGTTGGCAGAATCCCTGTGGCATCTTTATCACGATTTGAGTGAAGAAGCCCGTTCCAGCAACTATCTGGCAATTCTTCATCAGGAACCGTTTCGTGGTTTCCCTGACGAAACCGCAGACTTGGCTGAAAAGTTGGATGACCCTCGTTTCCACGCAACCTTGGTACAGCAGTATTCGGAATTTAGAAAAACCCTTGCGGAAAATCCCGATCTGCTTCGTTTTCACTATCACAAGCTGAATCTCATTCAGAAACAGCTGTATGAGTTGAATATGCCTTTGCGTGAGTATCAGACCGATATGATGCAGATGCCCCTTGTCCGCCAGTTCATTACGGATGATGAAGTCAATGCAGACTTGACCCGTGGAAGCGGCTTTTCCGGTGGTAAAGCCCGTATTTATAACTACTGGCAGGAGAATCATTCTGCCAAGGAAAAGATGGACTTCCTGAAGCATGAATACGGAACCGGTGGTCATTCCCATGCCTGCTCTGGTGCAACGCACAGCGGTCAGGATCACGATGCCAAGGGTGTTGCTTACACCAAGAGCGGTTGCGATAAATTGCAGATGTCCTGGGCGCAGGTGGTGCAGAGAATCGACGGTCTGATACGAAAGGGACGCTACCTCAGCCCGGAGGAAGAAGCGGAACGACAGGCTATCGAAGAAGCTAAAACTGATCCGTTGGAAGATGTTTATGACCGTTTCGCAGTGATTGATACCGAGGATGGCGAGTATGCGATCTGGGATAATCAGACCGATGACTACTATGTAGACCCGGAAGGCGTTACGGAATACTTCACGGACGAATGGCTTGCCAATGACTATTTGGAGGAAGTTCGTCAGTCCGTAGCTGCGATGGAGTCGGTTCAGCCAGAAGCGCCTGTGGCAGAGCCTGCCGAAGTTGTGGAAGCATCTGCTTCCGAGGAACCGAAATGGAATTATCAGGTCGGTGACACGGTATATCTGGACGATACAGCTTTCCGTGTGGAGCAGATCACGGACAGAGAAGTTCAGCTGCGTGACCCTACGCTTGCTTATCCCATCTTCCGTGCCGAGAATCGTGAGAATTTCGAGCGTATGCTCTCTCAGGACGAAAGAAACCATGCGGTAAGGGTTGATGCCCAAACCGAAGAAAAGCCCGTTACAGAGGATTTTCTGGGCAAAACCGAACCGAGGGACTACACCCCTGAGTATCAGCTGTTAGACCGTCTGCGTATGGACTGCGAATACTTCCTTGGTGCAGGACAGCACAGCGAAAAGCATCTGTGGGCAGGCAACCGCCATGCACAGATTGCCAAGATGCGTGAGCTGTATGAAATGATTCCCGACAAACCAGAATGGCTGACACCTGAGATGATTAACAGCTACGAGGAGCGCATGGCTCCCCGCTATCTGGTTGCCGCCTACCATCACTTTGAAAACGGCTTCGATGATAAACTGGACTACTACACTCTGGAAGAAGCGGAAAAAGCTGCCCAGGGCTATGTGGACGGAACCATGGAGGATGACGGATTCAAGTACGATGGTGCTGCCGTTTACGATCAGCAGGAGCATAAGTGCATCCGTATCTATGGGGACTACCCTGACGAAAAGGCACACGCACAGGTCAGAGCCAGTGCGGAACCCGAACAGCAGGAACCGGAACACTTCATCGATCATTTTTATGTTGCCGAGGACATTCAGAAGCGGGGTGCGCTGGACATCAAGGAATACAGTTCCTTTGATGATGCCCTGCGAGCCTACTATGCACTTCCTGACACGCAGAGAAAAGCCCTGGGTGCAATGAATACCAGAGATCTGCCGGGTAGTCTGGACTTCGTACAGTGCGTAGATGGAAAGGACACCATCATTCAGGATTATGCCCAGGTGGACGGATGGCAGAATGCCGAAGTCATGGACATTATCGCTCAGCTTGAGCAGTCCATCACCACCAGAGAAATCCCACCTGTTCCTGCGGTGAACTTCCACATCACGGATGACAACATCGGTGAAGGTGGACCGAAGCAGAAATTCGCAAGAAACATCGCAGCCATTGAAACTCTGTTCAAACTGGAAAGCGAGAACAGGAACGCCACTACCGAAGAACAGGAGATTTTGTCGAATTATGTCGGTTGGGGCGGTCTGGCAGATGCCTTTGACCCGGACAAGGGAAATTGGGCGAAGGAGTATCAGACACTGAAAAACCTGCTTTCCGAAGATGAATATGCTGCGGCAAGAGCTTCCACCCTGAACGCACATTACACCAGCCCTACGGTCATTCGCTCCATCTACGATGCGGTCGGACAGATGGGCTTTGAAACAGGAAATATTCTGGAGCCTGCTATGGGTATCGGCAACTTCTTTGGTATGCTCCCTCCTGAAATGCAGAGCAGCCGTTTGTATGGTGTGGAACTGGATTCCATCACCGGCAGAATTGCTCAGAAGCTCTATCCCAACGCAGAAATCAAAGTAGCCGGTTTTGAAACGACAGACCGCCGAGACTTTTACGATCTGGCTGTGGGTAATGTCCCTTTCGGCAACTACAAAGTGTCCGACAAGCCGTATGACAAGCTGGGATTCTCCATTCACAACTATTTCTTTGCCAAGGCTTTGGATCAGGTTCGTCCCGGTGGTGTGGTCGCTTTTGTGACAAGCCGTTACACCATGGATTCCAAGAACTCTGACGCAAGGCGATATATGGCGCAGAGGGCGGAACTGCTTGGTGCAATCCGTCTGCCAAACGATGCCTTTAAGAAAAACGCAGGCACGGAAGTCGTGTCCGACATCCTGTTCCTGCAAAAGCGTGACCATCCGATTGACATTGTACCGGAATGGGTAAACCTTGACCGCACCGAAGAAGGACACACCATGAACAGCTACTTTGTCGCTCATCCTGAAATGGTTCTGGGCGATACGGTGGAAGAAAGTACCGCCTACGGCATGGACATTACAGTGCGTCCCATTGAGGGCATGGAACTGTCCGAACTTCTGAAAGAAGCAGTTTCCCACATCCAAGGAACCTATCAGGCTGTGGAGCTTCCCGAAGCTGACAAGGGTAAGGAAATCGAAACCATTCCTGCAACCCCGGATGTAAAGAATTTCTCTTATACCGTGGTGGATGGCAATGTGTACTTCCGTGAAAACTCCCTGATGCGCCGTGTAGACCTGAATGAGAAAGCAAAAGACCGTGTGATGGGCATGGTGGAACTTCGTGGTATCGTCAACGAGCTGATCGAATATCAGCTTGAGGATTACCCGGATGAAATGATTACTCAGAAACAGGCAGAACTGAATGATGCCTACGATGCGTTTGCCGCAAAGAACGGGCTTATCAATAATCGAGCCAATGGTCAGGCATTTGCTGACGATTCCTCCTACTATCTCCTGTGTTCTCTGGAAAATGTGGATGAGGACGGCAATCTGAAAAGCAAGGCGGATATGTTCACCAAGCGAACCATCAAGCCGGAACGCAGAGTGACGAGCGTGGATACGCCGTCCGAAGCTCTGGCAATCTCTATCGGTGAGCGTGGCAAGGTGGATTTGCCGTTTATGGCACAGCTGCTTGGAACACCTGGAGAATACGATGCGATTCAGGCAGAGCTTCGAGGGGTGATCTTCAAAGACCCGATGGCTCCCGATGCTGTGGAAGTTGGATGGCAGACTGCCGATGATTACCTTTCCGGTGATGTAAGAAGCAAGCTGCGTGTCGCACAGATGGCGGCAGACAGGGATTCTTCCTTCCACATCAATGTGGAAGCCTTGCAGAAAGCACAGCCGAAGGACTTGGATGCGTCCGAGATTGATGTGCGTTTGGGTGCAACATGGATTGATGCCGATTATATTCAGCAGTTCATGGAGGAAACCTTTGAAACGCCGTATTACTTGCGCCGTTCCATTGAGGTCAAGTTCTCCGAGCTGACCGCAGAGTGGCGCATCAACGGTAAGAGTTCTCCCAACTACAACGATGTGGCGGCGTATGTCACCTACGGTACAGAGCGAGCCAACGCATATCGGATTCTGGAGGAAACGCTGAATCTGAAGGATATTCGTATCTATGATACGATTGAAGATGCAGATGGTAAGCAGAAGCGTGTCCTCAATAAAAAAGAAACTACCCTGGCACAGCAGAAACAGCAGGCAATCAAGGATGCGTTCCGAGATTGGATTTGGAGAGATCCGCACAGACGAGAAACCCTTTCCACCAAGTACAACGAACTTTTTAACTCCACCAGACCTCGTGAGTATGATGGCTCTCATATCCGTTTCGGCGGCATGAACCCGGATATTACCCTCCGTGAACACCAGAGAAATGCTATCGCTCATGTGCTATATGGTGGAAATACGCTGCTTGCACACGAAGTTGGTGCGGGCAAGACCTTCGAGATGGCTGCATCGGCTATGGAGAGTAAACGGCTTGGATTGAGCCAGAAATCCCTGTTCGTTGTGCCGAATCACTTGACCTTACAGTGGGCAAACGAGTTCCTGCACCTCTATCCGAGTGCCAAGCTCCTTGTTGCCACCAAGAAGGATTTTGAAACAGCAAACCGTAAGAAGTTCTGCGCTCGTATCGCAACGGGTGACTATGATGCAGTCATCATCGGTCACAGCCAGTTTGAAAAAATCCCGCTTTCTGCCGAACGACAGGAACGGCAGCTGCGGGAGCAGATTGATGAGATCGAGGGTGCGATTGCGGAGCTGAAATGGCAGCGTGGCGAAAACTTCACGATCAAGCAGATGGAGAAAACACGAAAATCATTGGAAGCCAGACTGGACAAGCTCCTTGCCGCTGACAAGAAAGATGATGTCATTACCTTTGAGCAGTTGGGTGTAGACCGGCTGTTTGTGGACGAAAGCCATGCGTTCAAGAATTTGTTCCTCTACACAAAAATGCGAAATGTGGCAGGTCTGTCCACCTCCGAAGCCCAGAAATCTTCGGATATGTTTATGAAGTGCCGCTATATGGATGAGCTGACCGGCGGGCGTGGTGTGATCTTTGCAACCGGTACTCCAGTAAGTAACTCGATGACCGAGCTTTATACGGTCATGCGCTATCTCCAGTACAGTACGCTCCAGCAAAAGAACCTGACCCATTTTGATTCCTGGGCATCGACCTTCGGAGAAACAACAACTGCGATTGAGCTTGCACCGGAGGGAACCGGCTATCGTGCCAGAACCCGATTTGCGAAGTTCTTCAACCTGCCTGAACTGATGAATATGTTCAAGGAGGTTGCCGACATCAAGACCTCTGACCAGTTGCATCTCCCTGTTCCCGAAGCAAAGTTTGAAACGGTTGTGGTTCAGCCCTCTGAGTACCAGAAGGATATGGTGGCTTCCCTTTCAGAGAGAGCAGCAGATGTTCATGCCGGTATTGTAGACCCGTCCGTCGATAATATGCTCAAGATTACCAGCGACGGACGAAAATTGGGACTGGATCAGCGGCTAATGAACACCCTGTTACCCGATGACCCTGACAGCAAGCTCAATGCCTGCGTGGGAAATATCCTGCGTATCTGGCAGGACGGTCAGGCTGACAAATTGACCCAGTTGGTGTTCTGCGACCTTAGCACACCGAAAAATGATGGAACCTTCAATGTCTATGATGATGTCAAAACCAAGCTGATTGCAAACGGTGTGCCTGCGGAAGAAGTTGCCTTTATCCATGATGCAGATACCGAGGCAAAGAAAAAAGACCTCTTTGCCAAGGTTCGTACCGGGCAGGTGCGAGTGCTTCTTGGCAGTACGCAAAAGATGGGTGCAGGAACCAACGTCCAGGACAAATTGGTGGCAGTTCACCACTTGGATGTGGGTTGGCGTCCGTCTGATATGACCCAGAGAAACGGTCGTATCATCCGTCAGGGCAACCGGAACAAAGAGGTTCAGGTGTATCAGTATGTGACCGAGGGAACCTTCGATGCCTACCTGTATCAGACCTTGGAAAACAAGCAGAAGTTTATTTCTCAGATTATGACCTCCAAATCACCGGTTCGCTCCTGTGACGATGTGGATGAGCAGGCGCTGTCCTATGCGGAGATCAAGGCGCTGTGTGCCGGCAATCCGCTTATCAAGGAAAAGATGGACTTGGACATTGATGTGGCAAGGCTGAAGGTGCTGAAAGCTGACCACCAGAGCCAGCAGTACCGTATGGAAGATAAGCTTCTGAAATACTTCCCGGCTGAGATTGAAAAGCAGACAGGCTATATTCATGGCTTTGAAGCTGATATTAAAACCGTGGAAGCACACCCGCAGATTGCCGATGGCTTTTGCGGCATGGAAATCATGGGCAAAGCCTACACCGAAAAGGCAGATGCCGGTGAAATCCTCCTTGCGGCTTGTAAGGACACGAAAAGTGCCGATCCGGTTCCTCTTGGCAGTTACCGTGGCTTTCAGATGGAGCTTTCGTTTGACAGTTTCCGGAACGAGTTCGATGTGACCCTGAAGGGCGCTGTGAGCCACAGAGTAGCCCTTGGAACGGACGCACGAGGAAATATCACCCGACTGGACAATGCCCTTGCAGGCATCCTTGAGCGCTTAGAACGAGCCAATGAGCAGTTGAATAATCTCTACAATCAGCAGGAAGCAGCCAAGGCGGAGGTTGGAAAACCGTTCCCGCAGGAAGCAGAGCTGACAGCCAAAAGTCAGCGACTGGCAGAACTGGATGCAGCCCTGAATATGGAGGACTCTGTGGAAAATCGTGACGAAAGAAGCGAGTCAGAGCGTCCTTCTGTGTTGGCTGATCTGAAATCCAAAGCGGAGCATATCCCGCCTGCAAAATACTCTGAAACCCGTGAGGAGGTGTTGTAATGGCAAAGCGAGATCAGGATGTTCATTTCCTTGCATCCAAGGAGGAGGTCGAGCGAATCCATGAGAAGATGGACGAGCTTGGCATCCGCAGCATGGGAGCCTATCTGCGGAAAATGGCTCTGGATGGTTACTGTATCAGACTGGATTTGCAGGATGTGAAAGCCCTGGTTTCGCTCCTGCGAATCTGCTCCAACAACCTGAACCAGTACGCAAAGCGAGCGAACGAAACAGGCAGCATCTATCGTGCTGACATTGAGGATTTGCAAAAACGGCTGGAGGAGATCTGGACGGACATGAGAGAAGTTCTTGTTCGCCTGTCCTCAATCCAGTAATCCGACAACTTGTTGGGAAGTCGCAGTTTCGGCTGCGGCTTTTACATAAGGGTTGACATCATTGCGTTATGGCAGATACCCTTGTACAATATAATTAAAAGAAAGGGGTTGAGCCTATGAAGCTGGTATTGAAGATATTGGCACTGCCGGTGCTGTTCGTTGTAAAAGTGATTTGCATTCTTGGAAATCTGCTTACAAATGTTGTGTCCTATGTAATTGGTTTATTGCTCTTGGTCATTGGCGGATCTGCGATTTACTGCATTGTAAAGGCTTTGTGGCAGTCCCTGCTTATTCTTGTGGTTCTTGGAATTGCGACAATAGCAGCGGTGTTCTTGCTCGTCTGGGCTGTTATGAAAGTCGAGAATATTGGAGAAAGTCTGGGAGCATTTATCAGGTCATAAGATAATATCAGAGAAAAGTCACCGACCGGTGGCTTTTTCTTTTTGGGAAGGAAGTGATGGGAATGGCAGCGACAAGATTGATTGCACTCCATGTGAATAAGGGAAAGACGGTCGCTCAATGTTTGGCAGACAGAACCGACTACTCACAAAATGCCGCAAAAACCAATGATGGCGAATTTATCAGTTCCTATGAGTGTGATCCAAAGACAGCAGATGAGGAATTTCTGCTTTCCAAACGGCAGTATCAGCATATTACCGGCAGACAGCAGAAGAACAATATCATCGCATACCAGATACGCCAGTCCTTTAAGCCGGGAGAAATCACCCCGGAAGAAGCGAACCAAGTCGGCTATGAAACAGCGATGCGATGGACAAAGGGAAAACACGCTTTCATCGTTGCGACCCACATCGACAAATCCCACATTCACAATCATATCATTTATAATTCGACCTCGCTGGATGCCACACGGAAATTCAAAAACTTCTTTCTTTCCGGTCTGGCGGTGCAAAGACTCAGTGATATGGTTTGCCTGGAACACGGGCTGTCCATTATTACACCGAAGCCGTATCGGGAGCGCCAGAAAAGAACTGTTTATCCCAAGAAGCGTACCCAGCGTGACGAATTATGTGATGCGATTGATGCGGTGCTGAAGCAGAAACCAAAGAGCTTTGATGGCTTTGTTCAGGCTCTGGCTGACATGGGATTTGAGTTCAAGGATGGAAAGCAGCCTGCGTTCAAGGGCGAGAATCAGAAGCGTTTCATTCGGCTGCGTTCCCTGGGCGAAGGATATAGCAAAGAGGAAATTCAAGCGGTTATCTCCGGCAAGAACCTGCACAAATCAAAAGGCGGCTCTGCCAAGGCTCCTGCCCCGAAGCAGTTCCAGATGCTGATTGATATTCAGGCAAAGATGGCCGAGGGCAAGACGGTCGGTTATGAAAAGTGGGCGAAGAAGTTCAACCGAAAAGAAGCTGCCCGAACGGTAATCCTACTGAAAGAAAAAGGCTTGGGCAACTACGACGATCTGACTGCTCATATTGAAAATCTGTCTGCCCGGTTCGATGCGCTTTCTGATTCTATCAAGGTCGCAGAGAAACGTATGGTTGAGGTTCAGGCGTTGCAGCAGCACATCAAAAATTATCGCAACACAAGGCAAATTTATATCGAGTACCGCAAGTCTGGATATAGCAAAAAATTCTTTGAAGAACACCGTCAGGAAATCACAATTCATAAAGCGGCGAAGCAAGCCTTTGATGAATTGCAGATTACAAAGCTCCCGTCCATGCAATCATTGTATGAGGAGTTTCATCAGCTGGCAGTCCAGAAAAAGCAGGACTACGCTGAGTACCGTCAGATCAGAAAAGAGAAAGAAGAACTGCTGATTGCCAAACGGACGGTTGAAACGATTTTGAATATCGACAGGCAGAAAGAGCAGGAAAAAGAGAAAGAGAAAGAGGAAAAGAAGAACTTCCGTTAAAGCAAAAAGCCACGGTCTGCACTCCCCAAAGGGTGCGGATCGTGGCTGCTTTTTTGCTTTTCGATTTCGGTGCTTTCAACCATGGGCAAATTTTTATTCTACTGTTCTTTGAGAAACGATTGAAAATCGTGTAGCCATCATCGGCAGATGATGTTCAAAGGGGATTGGGGATGCTTCCCCAACAAGCAAATTTGCGAAGATTGCACCGAAGGGAAAATCGAGAAAATGAGTGAACCTGTACAGGTTTACACTGCTTGCCAATTTGTGAGATTATGAATTTAGTATCGAGAATAGGGTACACCTAAATTTTGCAATGCTGCAACCCTATCATCGTTGCATGGATGAGTTGAGTATATTGCACTGAGAAAACCATCATGCGGAACATCTGAGATATGTTGGTCTAATACCGTCGCTAATTCAAGACCAAAACCAATTTTATAAGCAAATTCATCAGCCAGATACTCATTTTGTCTCATAGACCACATCAGAAAAAGCATACAGAACTTTACCCATAACCAAGAAAGTGCTGTTGATATTCCTGCGAAAACTGCGGTAATTATACCCATTACACCACTACGAGAGCATATTGCGAACAGCCCCATGATTGCAGAAAAAATCCAGTAGGATATTTTGATTAACAGGAGGCACCCGGATATAAATATATTGCCCCCGCCAATCAATAATTGGATAACAGTATGTCCGTATGAGAGATGTCCGATCTCATGGGCGAGAATTCCAAGTATCATATCATCGGAGAGTAAAAGCAATCCGTCAGTTATGCATAGTGTTTGCCTACCTAGAGCAAATGCATTTGGAGCAGGATCATGGATAATCTTCACTTTCACTTTTTTAGGACAGTATGATGTGTTCTCTTTTGCTTTATCTAAAACATATTGAACCAGCGGGACAACTCGAAGTTTTATATCTACTCTTTTTATATCGCTTGCTCCTGCGAAGGCAGCCAGGCACATTTCGCCTAATGGGGATAAGCTGATAGCTACTGTGAAAAAGTAAATACAAATCAGTTCAACAATGCTTCCTGACGAACCGAACACAGCAACAATCAGCAGAATATTAAGAGTAAAGAACAGAAGAGTTCCTAAGTTTGAGAAGCGAACAATTCTGCCTACACGATGCCAAATATCCATAATGCACCCCCCTTTTATCGTGTTGTTGGTTTGAGCTTGCATTGTTTAATTACTCAAATGTAAAGAAATCTTTGTTTCGCTCTTTGAACAGAGCAAAGACAGTCTCTAACACAAATTCGTTTTCAACACCAACATATTCTTCTGTTTCATCGTCAATTTCTTTCAGCTGCAAAATAACAACTTGCCCATCCGAATCTCCAATAGGAAGCAGGACAACATATTCGTTCTGGCGATACGGTATTAAGTCAAGAAATTCAAATTCAACTTCGTTCCCATTCTCATCATTCAAAGTTATAATGTTGTCTTCATCCATGTCGTCGTTCCTTTTCTTAATATAAATAATTATCGTTGATAATGATGCCTAATAGTTCAAAGAGATTATCCTTTTTGGAAAGAATGCATTTTTTCATGGCTTGTTTAATTTGTTCCGTTGAAATGCTATCAGGCAACATTTCCCTTGGGACACCATGACCGAATTGCCGAAAATACTGTTCTTCGATTTCATAATACTCATTATCAATTTTCGGTTCAGGTGTATTAAGGAAGCTATTCATAAAATCTGCAACGCTCTTGTTTTTGTCCATTGTATGCACCTACCTTTCTCTGCTCAAGACCCTAACATGATTATCTGGTCTAATAGAATCAATCATTGAAGAAAAAATACCAAACGCTGTAGGAAAGAAATTTGCTAATAGCTCTAATTTGCCTTGGTCTCCCATAGACGCTTCAAAAAAGTGGGCAAAGGCTTCTGCTTGTAGATTGCCCGGTCTCGTCCAATAGTTCCTTGAGTGACCATAATTTCCGTGCAATTGACCATTTGTTGTCGCATCAATTAAGTCCGAGAAGGAGTGAGCTGAATCCTGCCTAATACGGGTCAGAAAAGCAGTTTGCTTTTCCACTGGAAGATTGTTATATAAGCTCAGGATTCTTTGTCCGTCCTCAACCAGTGCCTCAGCAAATTCTGGAGTATTGGATAGATTGCTCCGATAGTTGCACGAAGCATGGTCGATCATGTGAGCAAGCTCGTGGAAATAAGTTGTTCCTGCACCTCTTGGATTTGTCATATCAGAAGCTGCATTGTAGTAGACTCCTCGTGAATGCCCTATATAATTTCCCGGTGAGTAATGTGCTGTCTGATCCGGTGGATATTCAGAATCTTGTATCATCAGTTTACCAGCGAAATGGTCAAACACTTCTCTGACATTCTGCTCTGCATTTTCATGGCGTTGTGATATAACAGCGATATATCCGTCTGGTGTGCTACCTTGGGTTAGCACGCCAAGGCAATACTGATAAGACGAATTACCAACATTAGGTGTTTGCAGACCCTGGAGGAAAGAATTTCGTGCAGAAGGAGTGTCCAAATTAACATTATCATATTCTTGTACACTTTTGGCAAGTGAAGCAACGTATTTTTCGGCCTGAAGCATAATCTGTAAAATATCATTCAGGGCTTTGTTGCAATCTTTTACGATAGTTCCCAGCTCATCGTACTTCTTGTCATTCCATCCAATTCCCAATTGCTGATATTTCATCTTCACAGAACTTCTTGTAGTTTCGATAGAAGAAATGGAGGTCCGCATATTTTTCAGTATTGTCAGTAATTGAGTTGCATCAGCATTTACGTTGCTCAAACACTCACCTCCTCATTTGTTAATCATTTCGAGTGTAGCTACCTGTTACTAAAACCGGGATATATGTATCAAGCGATTGAGCTGCAAGTGTTCGATGTCGCCCATCACTCTGAAATACATAATAAGAACCTACCTGCGCAACCTGGACAGGATTATTGTAATAGCTACGAATGGTATCATCTAACACTGGGTTTTGTGAAAGCTCATCCAAAGACATTCCTGACTCAGTATTTTGACGAACATCTTGGATGTGCGAAGCTCGCCTTAGAATGTTTTCTCTCGACCATCCCTCTCGACCATTCCGTGTCCAAAATCCTTCCGGGTTCCCAAGTTCTCGGTCACTGAGATAAACTCCTTCAATATCCCTTGCTCTAACGTATACGAGTTCTGGATTTTCATTTCGAGAAAAGGTATAGTTCCCGTTCTCCCAATAATCTCGATATTCTTCATAGTGATTTCCACGGGAAAAATATCGTTCAGCTGATAGTCTGTCTTGAACAAATGCAAGATTAGAACCAAAGGTATTTGACTCAAAGGTGGTTGTATCTGCACTTGATGGTGTAACAGCAAAACTACTGGTCTGAGGTGTGCTTGCAGATATTCCATTTGTAGATCCTAGTTGAACACTTTCGTATTCACTAAGGCTCTTGGCGAGTAAAGCCACATATTTTTCTGCTTGAAGCATAATTACCAATATGTCATTGAGAGCCTTGTTGCAGTCTCTTACAACCACGCCCAACTCGTTGTATTTTTTATCTTGCCATCCAGCACCTAACTGTTCATATTTCATCTTTACAGATTTTTTGGTAGTTTCGATGGAGGAAATGGAATCCTGCATTTTTTTCAGCATTGCGAATAGCTGAACGGAGTCAGCATTTACCATACTCATTTCATCACCTCCTGGCAGCGGATTTTGTGAAGTGCAAAGCGGCGATGTGTCAGGAAAGTCTGACACATCACTGCTTCGGCAAGATTTAATTTAGAGAGGAAAGAAATTGTTCCAACTCAGCAGCGGTCGGTGCAATGTACGGTTTCATCTGGTAAGTATCCTTAACACCGTCTGTGAAGTATACGCTCCTTTCTTTTTTCGTTTTGTTGGTTCATTTTCGCCAGTGTGTTCGTGTCGTTTGCTGTGACGAGAACGCAACATAGACACAAAGAAAACACAAGGGCGAGCTTGCTCGTTTATATACCCTTGTGTTTTCGACTGGATATGTTAAGGTAACAAACAGTAAATGACACGTTACAGACTGCAAAATGTACCAACTGAAAAAAGAAAGAATACCGTTGTGTGCTTTATTTCTCGATCAGCTTTTCAAACATGAGGAAAGGTTTTTATAAAAAAAGAGTAGTTACCGTTTTTTGGTAACTACTCTTTTCCTTTTTTAAGGTTTAAAGTCCTGGAAGTTTAGGTGTTTTGGGTATTGGTGGTGTAGGTAGCTGCAAGCTTTCCAATTTTTGTTGAATTGCTTTAAATTCAGGGGTTTCTTGGTGTTGATTTTGAACCATTTTTTGCTCTATTCTCTCCAAAGTCGGTTGAATTTCTTTCCCTGATACTTTACGATTTAATTCTCTTTCTAAGGTCTCTTTCGGACTAATGGAAGGCGTTTCTAAACTTGAATAGAAGTTTCACTCCTTCTCTATTATAAAGCCTTATATCGCTAAATAAGCCCGTTTTATGAAGGGTTTCTAAGCTGAAATGAACGGGTTTACACCCGGCCTTGACCTCCGCCCGCTGTCCCGCTGAATGGGTGGACAAGGCGGCCAATCCCTCAAAGTGCTTGGACGCTCTCTTTCTGATTT
Source organism: bacterium 210917-SL.2.15 (assembly GCA_020555605.1). GTDB lineage: Bacteria > Bacillota > Clostridia > Oscillospirales > Oscillospiraceae > Pseudoscillospira. The sequence continues at coordinate 27,003 of JAJCJC010000020.1, forward strand.
TGGAGCGTTTCTATCATTAAACAATGTAACATCTTGAAAGACAAAGGACATCTTTTCCATTAAATTTTCAGGATTGATTGTTTTAATGTTTTTATTACCAATCGTTATTGAACCGCTTTGTATATCCCAAAATCTGGCAATCAATTTTGCGATTGTACTTTTTCCGCTTCCAGACGGACCAACTAACGCTGTTATGCTTCCCTGTGGTATTGTGCATGAAACATTGTGAATAACATCTTCATTGTTATAAGCAAAAGATACATCATTTAACTTAATATTATAAGTTTGAGGTGTTTCTTCTTTCCCACTCATAGCAGGAGTAGTCAATAATGTTTTCATTCTTTCTGTAACGACATTAAGATTTAATAATGTAGTTAATTGAGATAAAATAGCTAATATCGGTCCATATATCTTTGTTACAATCAAGAAAAACATAAGAAGAGGTAATAGCTCAATTTGTCCATTGACTAATAAGATTGTCCCTACAAATATAGTTATTCCTATTCCTGCTTGTAAAATCATGCTTGCACTGGACATAAAAATACCGACAACCATTTCAACTTTAACAGCAATTTTTTTCATTTCCAATAACGCTCTGTTCAAAGTCCTAAAGTGAACGCCGCTTAAATTACATGATTTAATGATTTTTATTCCCTCTAAATATTCTTGTACTTGACTGGACGCATTTAATTTTGTTTCCACTTGCTTTTCAAATAATTTTATCTGATATTTCCTGCTACACCAAATAACTAAGAAAGCAATCGGTAATGTAATGAAAACGCATAATGCTAAACGCCAATCAAATAGTGCAAGAAGAACACAGGTTAAAGTTACAGAAATTCCATTTGCAATTAGAGGCGGAATAGTACTACTTAACATTGACTCCATACTACTACAATCCGACATCATATTTGTTGTAAGTTCTGATAAATCCTTTGTGTTGAAGAAACTCATAGGAAGTTTACGCAGATGTTCAGCAATACGCAATCTAGTAACATTTGACTCTTTATAAGAAGCAATATAAGTCTTGCGATAATCATTTTTGGAAGCTAAGAAAACAATGATTGCTGAAATAATACCTGCTCCCCAAAGCAACCAGATATTTTGCCAATCTAACTCTTGCCCTAAAAAAGGATTTAATAGCTCACTAAAAACCATAACTGTAATACAAAACGGAAGTAACATTGCTAAATTTGTAATCGTACAAGCAATGATTGCTTTTTTCAAATCAGTATAGCCTTTATCTGATAAAAATAATATTTCTTTTAATTTTTTCATTTTACTGCACCACCTTTGTTTGAACTTTCAAATCAATCGCCTCTGTATAATGTTTCCACATTTCAGCATAACGTCCATTTTTATGCTCAAAAATGGATCACGCCTTTTTCGCTGAACAAGCAGCGTTCTTTGATACAAAGGAGCTTGACCTTGTGCCGGGTGAGCTGGTCGATATAGCTTTGGGTCATCCCCCATTCCCGGCCTATCCGGGTCAGACTATGGACTAACACCACATCCACCTCGCCAGCGAGAACGGCCTGTGTGACCTTTCCCATGCCCGGACGGTCAAGGGTCAACCCGCTGCCGTATTCGTCCGCAGCGCCGATAATGGTATATCCCGCCCGCTTTGCGTAAAGCTGGAGCAAGAACCGCTGGTGTTCCAATGCAAAGGTATCGTCACGGGCCACACGGCAGTAAATGAAAACTCTCATATCCCACACCACCTTTACACCGCCGGGGCGTAGCTTAATGCTACGCCTTTTCTCGTTTCCAGCAGGATGTCCCGCTCGGGGATTTTGCGGCGATCCGGCACCTCAAAGGCCCCGATACAGTTGTAGTGGATCGTCACCCGCTGGTTGGTTACACCGTCCTCCTTGACCGCAGGATAGACCTCGATGTGGTCAATCAGCTCGGCTACCATTCGTTTGGTGATCTTGGCGGCGTTGGTGTAGTGGCGTACCGTTTCCAAGAAGTCATCTACATCCATCCGCTTTTCTTCCAGCTTTTTCACTTCCAGCCGCAGGGCCTTGATGCGTCCGGCGTTCTCGCCCTGCTCCTGCTCATAGCGCTTTGCCATTTTCGCAAACCGGGCATCGTCGATCTTGCCGGAAACATTGTCCTCATACAGCCGCTCAAAGAGTGTGTCCAACTCCCGGTCACGGGCCAGCAGCCCATCCAGCTCCCGCTTTTTGCGTACCCGCTCATTTTCGGCTACCTTTGCCGAGCGGCCCACCATCGCTTTGATAAAGTCGTTTTCGTACTCGTTGGCGAAACAGGCCAGCCGATGCACCTCGTAGAGAACGACCTGCTCCAAGAAGTCCAGCCGAATATAGTGGGTGGACGAGCATTTACGCAGCCCCGAATTATGGTTTTGGCAACTGAAAAACTTGATGTCGTGGTTGTTCTGATTAAAGTGGAAGTTCAGATTGCCGCCGCACTCGGGACACTTCATCACGCCGGAAAAGGCGCTTGGCTCTTGGGTGACGGTGGGGCGCTTGCGCCGGGTTCCGGCCTTCAGCGCCTGTACCTTTTCCCAAGTGGGCCGATCAATAATAGCCTCGTGAACATTGAGGAAGATCGCCCGGTTTTCCTCCGGGTTTTCGATCCGGCGCTTCATCTTGTAGGATTTGGAGTAGCTTTTGAAGTTGATGACATCGCCGCAATACTCCTGCGTGGTAAGGATTTTCTTGATCGTGGTATGGCCCCACTTGGTAGGCTCCAAGGTACTTTTGGAACCGCCCCGGCTTGTACCCTTGCTGCGCCAGTAGTAGGTGGGGTTGACGATACCATCAGCGCCGAGAGCGGCGGCAGTTTCGGCCAGCCCGTACCCCTCCAGCGCCATGCGGTAGATACGGCGCACCACATCGGCGGCCACGGGATCGACCACCCAAAACCGGGGATCGTCCGGGTTTTTGATATAGCCATAGGGCGGTGGGGACAGCGGAATCCCGGCGTTGCCTTTCATCTTATTGACGATCCGGCGCTTCTTGGAGATGTCCTTGGCGTAGTACTCATTCATTATGTTTTTGAACGGGGTGAAGTCATCCTCGCCCTCGTCGCTGTCCACGCCATCGGACACGGCCACCAGCCGCACATCATGAAGCGGGAAAAACTCCTCGGTGAGCTTACCCACCTCAATGTAGTTGCGGCCCAGCCGGGACAGGTCTTTGACGAACACCGCCGAGATATACCCGGCCTCGATTGCGGCGATCATTTTCTGAAAGCCGGGGCGCTTCATGGTGGTGCCGGTGATACCGTCATCCACGAAAAAGATGGTGTCCGTATAGCCCTTGTCCTTGGCGGCTTTTTGCAGTATCTTTTTCTGATTGCTGATGCTGTTGGACTCGTTGTCCATATTATCATCACGGCTCAGTCGGCAGTAAAGGGCGGCTGTGCCGAGGGCGGTTTTCTTGCTTGACTGTTTCAAAATATCCTCCTTCCAGCAGTCAAACAAGAGGTTTTATCCTATTTATATTATACCTCCGTTGACCGCCCGTGTTAAGGATGTGGATGAAAAGTTAAGCTGGCTCCAAATCAGCCAACATCAGTTTCAAGAGAATGTCACGCATAGACTCGCCTTTGTCCTTGTAGACGGGCGTGACAATAAATTGGATTTTTCCGACTTGATAAGTGTATTCCTCCTTGGTTGGTACGGGAACTTCCATGTGGGCCTCCTTTCGGCGCAGCGAGAAACAATGACCGACAGTTCCCCTTGTCCCGTGGGGAAACGCAGAAAGGCGGCACCTCGGCGGTGCCGCCCTCTTGCCTTGCTCCACCTTGGGACAGGTTGTCCCAAGGTCAATAGGGGCCGTTCTCAAAGTGCTGCTGGGCCTCCTCCAGCCCGCAGAAGTCAAAAACCTCGTGGAGTTCTGCCACCACACGCCGGATGTCCGTGGGAGAAAAGCCACAGTTTTCCATAGCGTAGATGACATAGCCCCGGCAGGCATTGTTGTTCCACGGCCGGGCCAGCATAGCCGCCAATACAGGATCGCAACTCATAATAGGTTTTCCTCCTTGATAAAGATTTTGGGAGCGCCACGCTCATTTCCTTGGCCCGTCATAAGACAGCGATACTCGACATGACGCTCCCGCTGGGGTGCGGCGGCCGGTCGGGACAGGCGGCCAGCCTGTCCACGCCGGATCGTGGCCGTGGGGTGGCGATGCCCCACTTGCGGTGTTGGTATGGATCGCTCGTCCTCCCGTGGGAGAAGTCACAGCGTACCCACCGCTCGGCTCCCCGGCAAAGCCGGGAGCCGCCGCTATTCAGTTGTCGAGAGGATCAATCCTCTCTATATACCAAGGACAGCAAACACATCAATTCGGACTGGCTTACAGAGTGTCTTTAAGATGTTTTTTCATCTGCTTCAAACCACGCTCTACGGAACGCCGCACAGCACTTTCATTTACGCCCTCGGCCTTGGCAACCTCGCAATAGCTCTTGCCGAGGATAACACAGGCATCCACTCGGCGGCCTTGGATCTCCGGCAGGGTGTTGAGAGCGTTCCAGAGAGTGCAGAACTGATCCATGCGTTCCAACAGCTCCTGCGGGGTCGGCTCGTGCAGACAGGCAGAGTATTCGATCCCATCATTGCAATCGAGGGAATACTGCGCTTTGTTGCGGACGATCCGCCGCTGGTGGGCAGCCTCGTACAGCTTGTCCGCCCGCAGTTCGGCGGCCACTTCATCGGAAACTTCGATATATTCATCGTGGGTGTACCACGGGTAAAACTCTTTCAAATTGATGATAGCCATTATATTTTCCTCCGTTCAGATAGCTGGGTGGATGGCGTTCTGAACGGAGAGGGGGCGGGGATCGACAGCCGGGGCTGCCAGCTTTGGGACAACTTGTCCCAAGGTAAGAATATATAAAAACGCCCGCACAGCATGACGCTATGCGGACGCACGAGTTTTTATTTACATATATGTACTGGAATATTTCATGTTCATGATCGGACGATCCCGGAGGGAGAACTACGCTTTTTTTAGCAGGTGAAAATCACGGGTAGTGTGAAAAAGCAAAATGAACACGACGATCCCTCCATGGAAACCGCCGTGTTCCTCCTAAAGTCATCGTATAAGGCGGTAACTTTGATTGATACCCGCCCCAAAAAACAAAAGAGCCGATAACTCGCACCCAAGGGCTACGGATTATCGGCTCTGCGTCTGTGCGTCTGGCTCTTTGATAATAGATATATGAAATTGTTTGACACAGATAAGCATTTCACTTTTGCATTTGGGACAAAAGAGTGGGAAATTGTCAAGTATCGTGTCCTTTCGGATTTTAAGTCGTGTTTTGCTCTTGCACACAGGACACAAGAGCCATTCAAAAGACTGTTCTTGTATAGCGGACATTGTTCTCTCTCCTTGTTTTTGATCGTCACGGTAGGCCCCCGCCAACTGGCCACAAGCAGCGTTAATATCGGAGCCAAATTGCGTTCGGATATTGACGCTAATTCCTGCATTATGAATGATACGGCAAAAGGCCTTTATTCGTGTGTGGCTTGAGGGCACCATAGTTTCCGTAACTGTCGTTTGATTGTATGGGATTAAATCTAAATGGTATAGTGGCAAATACTTTTTGTGTTTGAATAACAACTTGGTAAGTTGCTCTGCGTGTCTGTCGCTGTCATTGACATCCTTTAGCATGATGTATGCCAAAAACACCTTGCGATTTGTTTGCCGAATGTGCTGATCTAATGTATCCAGTACCTGACCAAGGGGGTATGTTTTAGTTATTGGCATGAGCGTTTCCCTCAGACGGTCAGTAGGTGCGTGGAGGGAATAGGCCAGATTGACTTGCGGATATTCTCTTGTCAATTTTTGAATACCCGGCACGATACCGATAGTCGAAATGGTGATGCGTCGCTGGGACAGCCCGAACAGTTCCGGGGCGGTCAGATCATGCAGGGCTTCAAAAACTTGTGGATTAGCGAACGGCTCTCCCATTCCCATAAAAGAGATACTGTTGATACTGCATCCTTGTTGCATAAAATATAGGATTTGGTCGGTAATTTCATCCACAGTCAAGTTTCTGCGTAATCCCAAAGTCCCTGTTGCGCAAAACTTACAACCGAAGCCGCAACCGCTTTGAGATGAAATGCAAAAGGAGTTCCAGCCCTCTTTATAAAACAGACCCACCGTTTCCACACGGTTTCCGTCCGACAGTTCAAACAGCACCTTGTCAGTTTGCATTGATTTCTCATGATGGATCGCCTTGATCTCCACAACAGTTTCACCAAACTGCTCCACCAACTTTTCGCGCAGCGTTTTTGGAAGCAACTTCATATCTTCAAAACGCATAATTCCTTGTAGGAACACAGCATCAAGCAGTTGCTTATAACGATACTCAGGTAAGCGCATATCCGCTATGAGCTGTTTCATTTTTTTATACTTGGACATAATTATATTTTCTCCTTCTTATTTAATCGCAATCTTTCCTGTCTTGGTTCACCTCGTCCATAATGCGATAAAGTTTCTCGATCAAGCGACAATTATATTTTTTTTCTAAAAATTGAAATGGGCGGGAAGCCATTTTAGGGCTTTCCCGCCTTGATTACTTTTTAGCAAAGACGGGCGTGACTGTCAACGGCGGCGCATGAAATGCGCCGTTCATCTTGACCGTTGACTGGCTCGGCTGGCTTTGCTATCTTCCTGACAAATGGGAATGTCTAAGATAGTAAAGACGTCCCACATGCAACTCTTTCTTTTATTGCGGAAACCGTATCTTTAATTGTGAATGTAGTTGTGTCTATGACATTTGATTCATATATCCCCAAACCGGAAAATTGCTCCCACATTGTTTCCACTAATTCAATATTTGTTTTTCTATCTAATTTTGAGCGTTCCACAGCTCGCTTCATAGTTTCTTTTTTACTCGCTCTTAATACAATATAGTGTACCTCGTAATCTTCTTGGGCAAGAGCTTTCCATGGCTCCAAAAACCATGGCCCGACAATCCCATCTACAATTACATCATATCCGCCACGAGCATATCGCTTTGCAGCTTCTAAAAAGGCTTCAATGACAACCAGATTTTGCTTGTTGGATTCTGGCAAATGTGGTGGTATTGCGCCTTTGCTTAAGTAATGAAAAAAGTCATCGGTGTGCATATGCACTGATTTATCCATATCTGATTCCTTTGCGACAATTGACGCAGTTGTTGTTTTTCCTGTCCCCGGTGAGCCTGTAATCACAATAATTCTTCCTTGATTCATCTGTATTTTCCCTCACAATTTGAATTTATCACTTTGTTCCTGCCTGCTCAATCATCTTCTTCGCAAACTGGTTTTCCCTGACCCTGATTGCCCACCAAGTAAAAAAGCGGTTGGCGATTCAACCGCTTTTTTACTTGAACCAATTCTTCTAAATTATCATTTAAGCGATTCTCAAACTGTTTGTCAGTAAAATTGACTATATTTGCCATATTAAGCCACTTTCTCTTTATTCAAAACTTGTTTTGAGTAACGATTCATTGACCGCCAATACTCATGAACGGCTTGTAATTCTTCTAAAGAATAATCAAAAAGATTTACACGTTTTGCAAGCTTTAATTGGTTTAATAAATTGACTTCCAATAATTGAGAGTCATTTTTATTTAATTCATGGTTCAAAACATAGTTTAATTATTTCCTCCCGTTAAATAATAGATAACTATTAAAAATAGACAATACTTGCTCATAAGTAACGGTACTTAAATTGTTTACTTTGGCGTGTTTCATTGCTTGATGAAACTGATTTTTAGTAAACAGTTGACGATATTCTCGATTGACCCATTTTGAAACAAAGTACGTATATAGCTTCCAATATTTATCTGGAACATCTGTGGTATGGCGGGTAAGTTTTATTAAGACACTGTTTACTTTTGGTTTAGGATGAAAGCATTCCGCTGGCAGCTTAAGCAATTGCTGAATCGAGACTTGAGTGTGCAAGAGCAACCCTAGTGTTCGGTGAATATCCAAGGTACGCTTGTAGAATCCTTCTTCAACAATCAGATAGATGTCAGACGCATGGCTTTCAAAAACCACTTTTTTAATAATTTGTGTGCTTAAATGGTAAGGAATACTCCCAACAATTTTATACCTCTGTTTGTTAGGGAATTGAAACTGTAGAATATCTTGGTGAATTAAAGTGACACGAGTATTCAGTTTTAATTTTTCTGACGATAAGTTGAATAGATGACTGTCTAATTCAATAGACGTTACCTGTTTACTTATTTTAGCCAGTTTCGTCGTTAAATGCCCTTTACCTGTTCCAATTTCGTAAACGGTATCGGTTTCTTTTAAATTCAATTGTTTTATTATTTGGTTGAGTACTTTTTCACTCGTTAAAAAGTTTTGAGAATATTTTATATTTTTGTTCATGTAATATCCCTTTTTATTTGCTGTGAATATTCGCTCATTTTTCTTCCTCAATAAAAACTCTACCAGCTAACCAACATTCGTCTAATTCATTTGGGAATAATTCAAGCTGGCGAATCATATAATGTGTACTTGGAATGTAATCAAAATAAAACAATAGTGCTAGATATAAACTCCATGGAATTGGGCGTGTCCGATTTTCGTAGGCACTATAAGTTTGTCGTGAAATACCAACAGCCGAAGCAATTTCTTCTTGTGATGCACCAACTTTTCCTCTGAGTGCGGGTAACTCAATCGCCAATTGAGTGGCCAAGTTCTCTTTCTCATCTTTAACTAAAATTCCAAAACTGCTTATAAGCATCTCGCCCTACAAATTGAATCAATAAATCTCCTCCTGGGTATACTCTTTCGTAGAGTACATTACTCCACGAAAAAACACCGCCAAACACTGAAAACTCAGCATTATTTGACGGTGTTGACAATTTATTTGACGGCTAATAAATCAGAAAGCCGTTGCATATTTTCTCTTTTTAAATCCATGGATGGGTGTACATAGCGATTCATTGTAATATTCACGCTGGCATGACCCAATATTTCGCTGAGACTTTTTACATCGAATCCAAGCTCTATGCACCTTGTAGCAAATGTATGCCGTTACGGTATAATAACGACAAACAGAAAAAGCCTTTATTTTCAAGGGGTTTGAGCGTTTGTCGTCTTTTATTCAATTCCTTTTCCAAGTTGAAAATTGACGAAAACTATAAAGAAAAAAGGAGGCTGTTTTATTAACGACAAAATTTAATAGTGCCAGCGGTCCGGCTTTATGTCTGACCGCTGGTTGCCGTGGGCGTTTCACTTTTATAGGTGGACGCCCTTTTTTCATACTCATTTTCGAGAGAAAGGAGATCCACATGGAATTAAACGAAATGGAAAAAAAGCTGCTCTTTCAAGTGGAGGGCGATTATCAGACAAAGATCCTGAATGAACTTTATATGACCGTGCGGTATTCAAATAATTCCGAACAGCGGGAGGCGGCAGAAGGTCTTATGGCAAAACTTCGTGTTCTGTCAAATGCAGAGTGCATGGACTTGGTAAAAGATATTCAGAAGAATTACCGTCTGCCCTATCCAGCCCGGACGATTGGAGAAAAGATCGCCGAGGCCAGACAACAATCAGGGGCAGAAAAATTGAAGGGGCATGACATCATGGCACTTGAACGCTTTGATCCAGAAGTAAAGCACATGATCGTCTTTGATGTATTGTCTTACGATTCCCCTGTTGGCGACAAAGGCGATAAGATGCGCTTGTTCCTTACAGATGCCGGCTATCAGAAATTTTTAGAGAGCCAGGAACGGGGCGAAGTGAAACTGAAAAACCATGCGAAGGTCTCTGACGGTCATCTCCATTATGACCGCAGGGATCATGCCTTGTAACGGAATAGTCGAAGAAAGGAGGCGGTACAATGGCAGTATTCCGTGTAGAGAAAACAAAGGACTTTACGATAATGAGCAATCACCATCTGCGCAATACGGAGTTGTCCTTAAAGGCAAAGGGGCTTTTATCACTTATGTTGTCGCTGCCGGAAGATTGGGATTATACCACAAAGGGACTCGCCCATATCTGCAAGGATGGTGTGGATTCTATCACTACTGCCCTGAAGGAACTGGAGCGGCATGGTTATCTCACCAGACAGCGCCTCCGCTATGATAACGGGCAGTTGGGAGACATTGAATATACGATCCATGAGCAGCCTGTAAGTACCGAAAACACAGGGCTTTCACCTAAACGGGAAAATCCAAGACAGGTAAAACCAGAACAGGCAAAACCTAAACAGGCGGAACCTGAACAGGAAAATCCGGCACAATTAAATACTAATCCATTAAAAACAAAAAAATCAAAAAAAGATAAATCAATAACTTATCCATCAATCTATCCGGCAGAGCCGGAAGCGGCAAACCGCACGGATGGGATGGATCGGATAGAGCTGATAGAAGCCTATCGTGAAATCATCAAAGAAAATATTGAATATGACTTACTGGTCTTACGGTATGGCAGGGAACGTTTGGATGAAGCCCTTGAACTTATGCTTGAAGTGATTTTGTCGAAACGCCCTTACATTCGCATTGCCGGAGATGATTTTCCGAGGGAAATCGTCAAGAGCCGGTTCCTGAAGATCAATTCCGGTCACTTAGAGTATGTCTTTGACTGTATCGACAAGAACACGACGAAGGTCGGAAATATCAAAGCATATCTGCTGGCGGCGCTGTATAATGCCCCGGCTACAATGGACAGCTATTACCGTGCCGAGGTCAATCACGATCTGTACGGCTGTTAGGCACCTTTGGGTGTCTTTTTTCATTCCATCACAGGAAGGAGGCAAAGCACGATGAAAAGAATCACTGTGCCGGTACAATGCCCGGCGTAACCAAAGAACAGATTCAGGCAGCGCGGGAAGCTGATCTGTTTACTTACCTGCAGTTCCATGAACCCGGTGTGCTGAAACGGGATGGACCTAATTTCCGGCATAAGGAACATGACAGTCTGGTATATGTGACCGGGAAAAGGTACTGGTACTGGAACAGCCGTGGACGGAGTATCAATGCGCTGGACTACCTGATCCAGATTCGGGGATATGGTCTTGTGGATGCGGTTCATGCTCTGGTAGGTGGCGAAATCCGACATACACCGGCTTACCGAAGTACGGCAGAAATACAGGTATCAAAAGAACCGGAAAAGAAAGCATTCTCTCTCCCCTGGGCCAGACGTTGCGCGACCGCTGCGGTCTCCTATTTGCAGAAACGGGGGATCAGCTCAGAAGTCATTCGCCAGTGTTTACAAGCCGGGATTTTTTACGAAGCCCGGTATCATGGAGAACCGGTTTGTGTATTTGTAGGGAAAGATGATTCCGGGAAAGCGAAGTTCGCCTGTATGCGCAGTATCGGCGGCAATCTCAAAAAGGATGTCTATGGCAGCGACAAAGGATATAACTTTTGTTATCCCCCGCAAAGTCCGGGTAGCCGGCATGTGGCAGTCTTTGAAGCTCCTATTGATGCGCTTTCCCATGCAACGCTTCAAGAGCTGGAGGGATGGAAATGGAATGGTTACCGCTTGTCTTTGGGAGGTACTTCCCATGTGGCGCTGACTTCTTTTCTGGAACGCCACCCGGAGATCCGGCGTGTTACCCTTTATATGGACCACGATCTTGCCGGATTTGTCAATGCCCGGAAAATCAAGACCATGCTCCACGAGGATAAACGTTTCCGTCATATCCGGGTAAGTGTCAACCCTCCCCGGATGGGAAAAGATTACAATGAAAAATTGCTGGAGGTTCGGGAACAACTGCAAACCAGCCAGCACCAACGCCGCCCAAAAGAGGCGGCTGTTTCAATTTAGGGAGGATTTCAACATGAATGGATCTCAACATATCTGCTTTACAGACAGCGCCGGAAAAGCGCTGTTTTCCATTCCCGACAATGGTTTACTCTGCCTGTTCTATGGAAACGGGGACAGGCACTTTGCTGTTTGTCATCGTCTGGATGACACCCATGCAGAAATTGACGGGGTAAATTATTCGTTGCCGGATTTTGCCAAAAGGATGAAACACAACCAGATCAGCTTTGCCCCGGCATAAGGCTGGAAAACAAATAACAGGAGGATTTGAAAATGAAAAAAATTGAAAATACCGCTTTGCAGATGATTGCCGAGGCTTCCCGGTGTCCAGACTACGGCCCCGATATGGTTAAATCGCTGATGAAAAAGCTGGACATGAACGAAAAGGGCTTTGCGCTTTTGATGAATGTTGCCCCATCCACAGTGCGTCTTTGGACTAGCGGAGCTGCACAGCCTTGCGGCACAGCAAAACGCCTCATGCAGATTTATGAAACCGGTCCGGAGATTGTCGGCAAGATTGCCGGCGGGCAGCTACCGGCAGATGGGAGGGATTGATTAAATGGCGGGGACAGATAGCCAGCCGTTTGCGGAAAATGAGCAGGTCAAAGAGCTGCTTCACATGAAAGGAGGAATTTGATTGGATCAGGAACCACTACCGCAGATTCATTTGATCCGCGATACAGACTTATCCGTCTTTGCGTATGAGCTCCATATTTTTGCCGGAGATTTTCTCAGGGAATGCGAATTCAATATGCGTTCTCTGGCGACAAATGCCGGGGCTGATTCCATTGCCATCATGGGGAAAAATCACATGTGGCTTTCCGACGCTTTGTTTGCTTATTGTTCTACGGCAGATCTTCATCAAATGATCTTAACAACGGAGTTTATCGGAGCGAGGGCTTTCCTGTTTCATACGGATCGCAGAGAGGGCGGTCACTTGTACGGAGATGTCCTGATGATGGATTTAGACACGCTGCGGCAGGATATAAAACGAAATATCCTCTATCCCTGCGGCGTCAATATCGAACGCAAAGATGGTTCAGTGGCTACGGTCAGCCTGAAAGAATGGACTGGAATGGAGCTTTACGAAAAAGATGCTCTGAAAAGCTGGGGATTTTCTTATGCCCCGAATCAAGTTACGGAATGGCAGTACCACTATTCCACGATGTTCAGACAGTGGATGGATCAGGCATTTCGTTATATGCCCCAGGATTTAGAAGAACGCCTGAATATGCAATATATGGAGGCAGCCCAGAACCCGGATATGGATAAGTACCGCATACCACAGGGAACGGCAAAGCAGATGCTTCTTTATGACGAAGCCCCTGTGTATCGCCTTCTTCCATCCGGTTCGGAGAAAATTGCGCCCATCGCGGCAATCTCTACGGGCCTGTGGTATGAAAATTACCGGGAGTTTGCCATTGCACCGGAGGATTTAGGCGCTCTGGACAAACTGATCCGCAGGGAAACTGACCGGCTCACAGGAAACCTCCCACAACTTCACAAAAACGAAGAACGTCGCCCTGCCCCGGAGCGATAAGAATTTTACACTGACTGGAGGTGATGAAGATTGGCAGGAGTGCATGAAGATTTCGGCGAAAAGATCGGCGGTGCTAAAAAAGATCTGTGGAAAGACCGCGGGCTGTATGCAGATGATCTGGAAGCCATGAATGAGCGCGAAGCCGAAAAATTTGTGAAAAAGGATAATGTCTGGAAAAAGCCGGACTATGCAGCCATACTGGAGGAAGGGATTCCTCTTGGCGTGGTCTATTTTATCAAAAAAGCGAGGGACGGCTTAAACGCTTCCCCTCAGTATTACCGCACGGATGACACCCCGGAAAAACGGACCGCGAGACAAAAGGAATATATAAAAACAGTTCGGGAATTGCAGGCAGTGCTTTCAGATGTCCGTACTGCGGAGGATGCTGTGAGAGCCTATGACCGCTTTTTCGTTGACAATGGATATTTAGAAAAGGTACAGGGCTGGGGAAGCGGAATCCATTACCGGGCAACGAAAAAGGGACAGGACAATCCCGTGATCACAAACAAATTGTCCAATACCATGCTGATCCGCTCGGCTGAATATTTTGAGCGCAACTTTACTCAGAAAGCAAAAAAGGAACAGTTTTGTGTTTCCAAAGAGCAGAAAATACCGAAAGGTTATGCGATCCACTTCAACGACGGGAAACATACCTATTCTAAAAATGAGGACTGGAAGCCCGGTACCTACTATGTGACAAAAGGCTATTCGATCCTGCGGACCAATTTTGAGACCAAAGAAGCTGCCCTGAAATGGGTGCAGGAACTTGCCAAAGGCAGGAACAAAAATGGGAAGATCCGGTTTGTCCCTCCCCAGCTCGCCCATGTCAAACGTACCGGCCCGGATTATCGGAATGGCGTGGAGATCACCGGACAGCATTATCTTGATACATTTGGGTTCCGCGGCGGCGAGTTTGGAAACTGGATGAACCAGAACGACCGTCAGACCTCCCTTAACATGGGATTTGAAGCACTAAAGGATTTGGCGTCAGCCCTTAAGATCAGCGATAAAGATATTGCTTATCAGGGAACACTTGCTATCGCTTTTGGTGCAAGAGGCAGTGGCAATGCTGCAGCTCATTATGAACCTTTGCGTACAGTCATCAATCTTACAAAAATGCACGGGGCCGGTTCCCTGGCACATGAATGGTGGCATGGACTTGACGATTATCTTGGTACAAAGATGGGAGCAAAAGGGATGCTGTCAGAACAGCCCCACCTCTATGCGCCGTTCCAAAAACTCATTGACACCATGAAGTATAAACCGGAAACACCGGAACAGGCAGCAAAGCGCACGGAAGCACAAACAGAACGCACCCGGAAAAATGCGGCAAGCTGGCTGGATTCCTCGGTTCTTGCCTCCCTGAAACGGTATGGCAATGAGGAACAGATGGAAACCTACGCAGTCTTGCGGGAAGCATTTTTGTCCGGCGAACCCGGCTCTGTGGAACAGATCAGCGCATTTAAGAAGAATGTTACCGGCCGGGTAATTCCCAAAAGTGAACGGGAACGGCTGGAAATTTTTGAGCGTATGCTTTCCGGGATGCAGGCGCAGGAAGCTCCGCAGATTGGACGGACGGAAACTGATTTTTACCGTAATTCGGTACGCATGGGAAAAGAATGTGAAAAAGACGGCGGTTATTGGGACAGCAATGTGGAAATGACAGCCAGAGCCTTTGCCTGTTATATCAAGGACAAACTGCCCTACACATCGGATTATCTGGCAGGCCATGCCGACTGTGCCCTTACCCTGGTTTCCGGTAAAGACGGAGAAATGGAGGTATTGAAAGCCTTCCCTGTGGGGGAAGAACGCCGTGCGATCAACGCTGTTTTTGACGAGATCATTCAGGATTTGAAACGGGAACAGCTATTGACCCATGCCGATGTAACGTTTCCCCTCTCTGTTTCTGAACTTCGTGAGGCAGCGGACGGTCAGCTATCCATGTTCGGCGTCGGCCGTCCTTCCGTGATGGATCAGCTTGCGGCAAACAGACCGGCAGATAAAAAATCACCGGCACAGACGGTTTCCAGAAAAAACCATGAGCCGGAAATATAGCAGGAGGTGAACAGCATTTTGGAAGAAAACAGGGATTACCATGCCTACCGGTATGGCGACCACTTGACGCCGGGATCAGAGCTTAAAATTGAGCACAGCGTAGTTTGTGAAAATGTGGATATTTCTACACTGATCACAATGGGAACAGATAGCCTGGAAGCCATGCGCCAGGGAAGTATCGACGGGGAGCAGAAAGCCTATGAAATCGTGGTGGCTGCCGCAAAACAGTGGGAACAGCAGGCAGCGGCAACACAGACGATCAACCGGGCTTTGGAATATCTTCGTACACCGGAGATCGAACATACAGGCAACCAGTGGAAAGACACCGATAACTGGAGGGCAGATCAGAAAATCAGCAACCGGGTCTATCAGATGACCTGCAGTATTTGGGAAGATACGAAATATGACCGGGAAACCAAACAGAGTGTTCCGATTGCCTGGTATGTGACATGGGAAGTCCGTATTCATTCCCCGAAGCAGGGATATGGAGCAAAGATTGCCGGACAAAACCAGAAACGATATACAGATAAGAACGCAGCCATAAAATATCTGGACGGGCGAAAGAAAGCCTATTCCCATTTATTCACGGAAATTTCCCCGCCGATCCCGAAAGAATATGAGCACCATTTTATGGTTCACGGCACTCTTTTACCTGGCTATACGGTTGAAGGACTGGAACAGGCCAAAACGGAACATGCCGCCGCCGAGGTTTCGGAGGGCGGTATTTTTACACCCAAAAACCGGGAGAAGCCTTCCGTCCTGGGGAAGCTCTCTGTGGCAAAAACTCAGGAAAAAACGCCAACCGCTCCCGGTACGGCAATGAAAAAGAAGGAGGATATACAATTATGAAAGTGTTAATGGTAGAGCCGGGCAAGTCCCCTTATGCTGCGGAGATCGAAAGTGGTCTGAAATCCTTGCAGGCGGCAGTGGGCGGAGATATTCAAGCGGTCTATCCGTATGAGGACCCGGTGGCTCTGATCTGTAATGAAGAAGGCAAGCTGATGGGGCTGCCTCTGAACCGAGCTCTCTTTGACGATGACGGCCACATCTATGATATTGTGTCCGGGAATTTTCTGATCGTTGGTCTTGGTGAGGAAGATTTTACAGACCTTTCCCCGGACTTGATGGAGAAATACGGGGAGCAGTTCAAGTACCCTGAAAAATTTGCAAGGATTGCCGGCGAGATCATTGCAGTCAAGCAGCCTGCAACCAATGAACACCGGGAAAAACCGATGATGCACCATTCCGGCCCGGATTTGTAGAAAGAAAGGAGCCAATTATGTTAATGGCAGTAAATGAACCTTATGCCCTTATGGTGCAGCCGGACGATATTCTGATCTCTCCCCGTGAGGTAGATGAACATTTTGGGACGATGGTATGCTTCCATCCCCGCTATGCGCTGGGCGACCATCACAACTATATGGACAAAGATGACTTCCTGCGGGAAATGTATTTAGATACCGTAGGACATGATGAAGCCGGCATGAAACGCTATGAACGGATGGTAAACATTGTAAGCAGCCGTTTCCGGCATGGACCAAAGACAGAGGAACGGGCGATCGATGAAGCAATGCAGAAAGTAATTTCGGAAAAGTATCTGATGCTCCCCCTCTATCTCTACGACCACTCCGGTCTTGCCATGAGTACAGAAAGTTTCTCAGGCAGGGCTCCTCATGCAGAATGGGACAGCGGACAGGTCGGCTGGATCTATGTTTCCAAAGAAGATGCCCTAAAGGAATTTGACGCTGACAAGATGACCGGCGCCATCCGGCAGAAAGCGGACGCACTGATGCGCAGCGAAGTCGCTGCTTACGATTCCTATCTGCGTGGCGAATGTTATGGGTTTGAGCTTTATAAAAACGGGGAGCTGTCGGATAGCTGCTGGGGCTTTATGGGTAACTTTTCCGATGTGTTGAAAGATATGGCGGAATACCTCCCGGATGAGTGCAAAGGGATGGTCGATCATCTGGAGGAACAGGAACGCCCGGCTACGATCATCAAGACGCTTTTGAAACATGCTAAAATTCAGGTCGATCAGGCAGCAAAAGCCTTTGAACACGCTTCCCGACAGCAGGTTCTTGGGGAAAGCCGGTAAAAAGTTATTTCCATATTATAAATACCGATTTTATCAGAAAGGAGGATGCTCTTGCAGGAAGATCTCGAACAACGAACGGTTTCTGTTTCTATACAGGCAGCAAAACTGTCAGGGCGGGTACTGCGTGCGGCTATTGCTGCGGTACTCCAAAAGATGGAACAGGAACGCACAATGCCAAAAGTCGGGCGCAACAGCATGAAGCGGCTGACTTATAAAGACCCCGGAGCCAATACCATTGAAGTTTCAGGGCGAATCCGCTCTTTTGAACGGTATGCCAGAAAACATCAGGTACGCTACCATATAGAAAAGGAACTTGGGACCGATCCCCCAAAATGGACGGTATATTTCAAGGCAAACCAGGCGGATGCACTGACGGCAGCTTTTAAGGAATATACAAAGAAAGACCTTACACGCAGCAGCAGACCGTCGCTGCTTACACAGCTTCATAAGTTCAAAGAACTGGCACAGTCGCTTGGTCGTGACCGTGTAAAGAACAAAGAACACGGAGGACCGGAACGATGAAGATCGATGCAGAAACACTGAAAAAACAGGTCATTCTCCATCTTCCGTATCTTCTGTTTCTTCTGGTATTTGCCAAGCTGGGCGAGGCGGTGCGTCTGGCTCCTGGAGCAGACGCTTCCCAAAAGCTGTTAGGACTGTCCGAAGGCTTTGCCCTTGCGTTTCAGAATATGTGGCCGGGGGCGGCAATGGACTGGCTGATCGGTTTATGCGGTGCAGCCATTATGCGGCTGGCAGTCTATCTTAGAGGGAAAGACGCTAAGAAATACCGCAAAAATGTGGAATACGGTTCAGCCCGTTGGGGAAATAAAGCCGATATTGCCCCGTTTATGGACCCAAAGCCGGAAAACAATATCATTCTTACCCAAAGTGAAGGACTAATGTTAAACGGAAGGCCCAAAAATCCGGCCAATGCAAGAAATAAAAATGTACTGGTAGTCGGAGGATCAGGTTCGGGAAAAACGCGCTTTTTCATCAAGCCCAATCTGATGCAAATGCACAGTTCCTACGTCGTCACCGATCCGAAAGGTACAGTTCTTGTGGAATGCGGAAAGATGTTGCAGCGAGGCACGCCAAAGCTGGACAAGGACGGAAAGCCTGTGCGTAATGAAAAAGGAAAGATCATCTATGAGCCCTATAAAATACGGGTATTCAATACGATCAATTTTCAGAAAAGTATGCACTTTAACCCATTCGCCTACATTCACTCCGAGAAAGATATTTTGAAGATCGTCACGACTCTGATCGCCAATACCAAAGGCGAAGGAAAAGCCGGAGACGATTTCTGGGTCAAAGCAGAAACCTTGCTTTATACGGCACTGATCGGATATATCTACTATGAAGCTCCGGTAAACGAACAGAATTTTGCCACACTGGTAGAAATGCTGAACGCAATGGAGGTCCGTGAGGATGACGAGTCATTCAAAAATGCCGTTGACCTTCTCTTTGACGCTCTGGAACAGAAAGACCCGGATCATTTTGCCCTGCGTCAATATAAAAAATATAAGCTCGCTGCCGGTGTTGTATGCTCTAAAAGACTTCTTAATCAAGCAGTTGGGAAGTCTCTTAGAACACACAACCTAAAACCGAAGAAAGGAGCGCAAGTTATGAGAAAAAACGAGAAAATCACAGCTCTGTACGAACGACTGAGCCGTGATGACTTTGGCAAAGATGATGACC
>JAJCJC010000021.1 GCA_020555605.1 bacterium 210917-SL.2.15
ATACAAAGGCATAAAACAAGCCCCTTAAGGGGCCGCCATGAGTCAGCAATGCAGTTGGCCGACCCATTCGAGGCCCCTTGAGGGGCGTTGTCCGTATTATGCCCTTCTAGGGCTTACTCAAGCCCCCGGCTTTGCCGGGGGTCCTGACTTGCTCCGCGTTACACGGTTTGGCTCTCGCGGACATAGATGGGAAGGGCCTGATCGGTCAGGCCCTTCATGCCGGTGTTGTTTTCAATGAAGATCACATTGCGCTTTGGCAGGAACGGGGAAAGGGACTGGCCGATGGCACGGAAGATCTCCTCTCTGCCCTTCAATGGCTTTTCGGCCTGCAGAATCACCATCCAATCCCGCTCCTCGGGCTTGTCGTTCGGGGCTTTCTGCACCATGCACATCCAGGCTTTTTCAATATCCGCTTGAGCTTTGAGTCCTGCGCTCAGGGTGAACGTTACGCCGTCCGGGTACTCCTTGGGTACCAGAAGCTTTACCTGCTGGCCTGTTCCCTGGGGACGCAGGGCGCCTTCAGGGGGCTCGCCGTTCAACTCGGCGGTTTTGATGCGGCTCCACAGCTTGGCCAGGTTTTCCACCATGGGGCGCACGCAGACCAAATTCGGCTTGGAGAAAGGATTCACGATCAGGCCTTGCAGTTCGGGTTTGTCCACGAGATAGGCGTAGGCGTCGGAGATGTCAATGGGGAGCAGGGCGTCGCCCAGGCCGGCGATGGTCTTTCCCACATGCCCGGCGTCGGTAAACAGGGGAAGAAACATCTGGCCCTGTTCGTTTTTCAGCACCTTGGGCGGGAAATCCTCGGGGAGCTTGCCCTTCACCGGCGTCACGGGCAGCAAAAACACAGCACGCACCATCTGCCGCGTGACAGCGGCCTGGCGCTCCTTGCTGTTGTCTGTGTGCAGGGCCTCGTAGGCTTTCACCAGTTCGTCGTTTCGGATATTTTTCACAGATTCCATAGTGCTTCTCCCTCGGCGGAGGAACCCGCCTTTCTGATTTTGCGTCCGGTCAGCGCAGCGCGCCATTTTGTTCCGTAAGGCATTATACAACATTCTCAGGATCAGTGCAAGAAAAGCTGTGCATTTGCCATAGAAAAGGCTGCGCCGGTGTAGTATCCTGTAGAGCAAAGCGGATGGGACGTCCGTCGTTTTTGCGGAGGAATGTCCCTGAAAAATCTGCACACGCTGATGCAGAATGTCAGTTGATATTATGGCGGCGGAATGTTACAATAAAAAGAATCCTGTAATGCACACTTTCAAGCGCGGACGAAAGAGAAAGAAGATGCCGCAGAAAGAAAGGGGAACCTGACCTTGGTGATCGGCTTGGACGTCGGCTCCACCACGATCAAATGCGTGGTGTTGTCTGACGCGGACCAAATTGTATATCAGACCTATGAGCGCCATTTTTCGCAGATTACGGCCAAAACGGTGGAACTGCTGCGCGCTGTGGCGGAGCAGTTTCCCGCCGAGCGGGAGTGGCGGCTGGCCATTGCCGGCAGTGCCGGCATGGGCATGGCCGAATTTGCAAAAGTGCCTTTTGTGCAGGAAGTGTATGCGGCCAAACTGGCCGCAGAGCGCAACGCGCCGGGCACGGACTGCATCATCGAGCTGGGAGGCGAGGATGCGAAGATCCTCTTTGTGAGCAACGGCGGTATGGAGGCCCGCATGAACGGCACTTGCGCCGGGGGTACCGGCGCCTTTATCGACCAGATGGCCACTCTTCTCGATGTGGATGCCGCCGATATGGACGCGCTGGCCGAGCAGCATGAGCGGGTGTATACGATCGCCTCCCGTTGCGGCGTGTTTGCTAAAAGCGATATTCAGCCCCTGCTGAATCAGGGGGCGAAAAAGAGCGATATCGCTGCCAGCATTTTCTATGCGGTGGTGAACCAGACCATCGGCGGCCTGGCCCAGGGGCGGCCTGTGAAGGGGAACATTCTTTACCTCGGCGGCCCGCTTACATTCATGCCCATGCTGCGCCGATGTTTTGACAAGGTGCTGGGGGTTACCGGAACGTGCCCGGAAAACTCGCTCTATTATGTTTCATTGGGGGCGGCTTATGCGGCTAAGGAGCGCTGCAACCTGCCGGTGGTCATCGAGACGCTGAAACAATACGTTTCTCACAGCGAGTGGGAAACACTGCCGCCGCTGTTTGAAACGGAAGCGGAGTATGAGGCGTTCCGTGCACGCCACGCCGCAGCGGACGTGCCCCGGGGCACGCTGGAAACGCTGGCCGGGCCGGCGTATCTCGGTATTGACGCTGGTTCCACCACCCTCAAGGCCGTGGTGACCGATGAGAGTGGTGCGCTGCTGCACTCCGCTTATCTCTCCAATTCCGGCAATCCCGTGCCGGTGATCCGGGACTTTTTGCTGGATCTGTATGAAAGAAAGCCCGACCTTCACATTGCCGCCGCCTGCGTGACGGGATACGGCGAGGATATCATCAAAAACGCCTTCCACGTGGATTACGGCCTGGTGGAAACGATGGCCCACTTCACTGCCGCCCGGCGCTTCATGCCGGAAGTGGAGTTTATTGTGGACATCGGCGGGCAGGATATGAAGTGCTTCCATGTGCACAACGGCGTGGTGGATAATATTTATCTGAACGAGGCCTGCTCATCGGGCTGCGGTTCCTTTTTGCAGACTTTCGCCAACGCGCTGCACTACGATGTGGAAACTTTTTCAAAGCTGGGGCTCTATTCCACCGGCGCGGTGGATCTCGGCTCCCGCTGCACGGTGTTTATGAATTCTTCGGTCAAGCAGGCGCAGAAGGACGGTGCCACCACCGGCGACATCTCTGCGGGTTTATCCGTCAGCATTGTGAAAAATGCCATTTACAAGGTGATCCGTCCTTCGAGCCTGGAGGATCTGGGCCAGCACATCGTGGTGCAGGGCGGCACCTTTTTGAACGACGCGGTGCTGCGGGCCTTTGAGCGGGAGCTGGGTACCCATGTGGTGCGTCCCGCGATCGCCGGGCTGATGGGAGCGTATGGCTGCGCGCTGTATGCCCAGTCTATGGCCGCGCCGGGGCAGATGAGCACGCTTTTGAACCGGGAGGCGTTGGAGGGCTTTACCCACCAGGTGCGCTCCGTCACCTGCGGTCTGTGCGAAAATCACTGCCGCCTGACGGTGAATACCTTTGCCGACGGGACAAAATATATCGGCGGGAACCGCTGCGAGCGGCCGGTGACAAAAAAGGCCGTCAGCGATGATCTGAATATTTACCGCTTCAAGCAGGAATACATGAAGAGCCTTGCCCCGGCGCCGGGGGCGCGGGGCAAGCGTATCGGTATCCCGCTGGGGCTGAACATGTGGGAAATGGCTCCCTTCTGGCACGCGTTTTTCACCGAACTTGGATTTGAGACGATCGTGTCGCCCCAGTCCAACCGGATGACCTTCCTCAAGGGGCAGACCAGCATTCCCAGCGATACGGTGTGCTTCCCGGCCAAGCTGCTCCACGGCCATGTGGAGGAACTGCTGGATATGGGGGTGGATGCCATTTACTACCCCTGCATGAGCTTCAACTTTGACGAACACTTGGGCGACAACCACTACAACTGCCCTGTGGTGGCCTATTACCCCGAGACGATTGCCGCCAACATGACCATGCGCGGCGGGACTGTGCTCATCAATGACTATGCCGGCCCCCATGTGCGTCATGACTTTCCGGAAAAGATGACCGAGACGCTGCAGAAATATTTTGACGGCATCCGGCTCAAGGACGTCCGGCGCGCGGCGGATCAAGCCTATGCCGCCCGGGATGCATACTTGGCCGCCGTGCGGCAGAAGGGCGCGGAGATCATCGACAGGGCCCGCGCTGAGGGCAAGCGGATCCTCTGCCTGGCGGGCCGTCCCTACCACGCCGATCCTGAGATTAACCACGGCATTGACCTGTTGCTGACGAGCCTGGGGCTGGCGGTGATTTCGGAGGATTGCCTGAGCGACCGGGAAAAGAAATTCCCCGTGCATGTGCTCAACCAGTGGACATATCATGCGCGGCTCTATGCTGCGGCCAAATACATCGGCACCCAGAAGGATATGGAGCTGGTGCAGTTGATTTCTTTCGGCTGTGGGCTGGATGCTATCACATCCGACGAGTGCCGCGCAATTGTGGAGCGCTCCGGGAAAATTTATACTCAGATCAAAATTGACGAAATTACGAACCTCGGCACCGTGAAGGTGCGCCTGCGGAGTCTTTTGGCGGCATTGGAGCAGAAGGAGAGATAAACAAGCTATGGCAGAACTGAAATACGACAAGAACGGCAGATTGCTCTTCACCAAGGAGATGAAGAGGGAGTACACCGTCTTGGTGCCGGATATGCTGCCCATCCACTTCAACATTATGCGCAATATCTTCCTGAACGAGGGCTACAAGATGGCGCTGCTGGACAATTCCGGCGAGCGGGTCAAGCAACTGGGCCTGAAATACACCCACAACGATATCTGCTACCCCGCGTTGCTGGTTACGGGCCAGTTTCTCGACGCGTTGACCAGCGGGGAGTACGATCCCCACAAGGTGGCGCTGATCATTATGCAGACCGGCGGCGGTTGCCGTGCCTCCAACTATATCCACATCATTCGAAAGGCGCTGGCGCGTTCGGGCTTCGATTATGTGCCTGTGATCTCCTTCAACCTTTCCCTGACGGAGACGAATCCCGGCTTTTCCCTGACGCTGCCCATCATCCGCCGGATGCTGGCCGGCGTGATTTACGGCGATATGATCATGCTTCTGAGCAACCAGACCCGGCCCTATGAAATCGAAGCGGGCAAAACCGATCAGATGGTGGGATTGTGGGTGGACAATATTTCCAAACAGTTTCGCGCTTCCCAGGGGTACACCTTGCGGGAGATGCGGGAGAATTTTAAAAATATCATCCGCAGCTTTGCTGCCATTCCGCGCCGCAAGGAGAAAAAGGTGCGTGTGGGTGTCGTGGGCGAAATCTATGTGAAATACGCCTCCTTTGCCAATAACGGGTTGGAGAAGTTCCTGGCCGAGCAGGGCTGTGAGGTGATGGTGCCGGGGCTTCTGGGCTTTTTGATGTTCAAGGTGGATGCCCGCATTCAGGACTTTCTGATCTACGGCGGCAGCAAAGTGAAATATCTTGTGGCGACCAAGCTGCTCAATTATCTCGAAAAAATCGAGCAGGTGTTTATGGAGTCGGTGGAAAAGTTTTCCGATTTCATGCAGCTCTCTGCTTATCAGGACACGAAAGAGCCGATGAAAGGATTGATTGGCCTGGGAAACCGTATGGGCGAGGGCTGGTTTCTGCCCGCGGAAATGATAGAACTGATTGTGCACGGTTATGAGAATATCATCTGCACCCAGCCTTTCGGGTGCCTGCCTACCCATGTGTGCGGCAAGGGCATGATCCATAAAATCAAGGACCGCTATCCCAGCGCTAACATCGTGCCGGTGGACTACGATCCCGGCGCCACCCGGGTGAACCAGGAAAACCGCATCAAGCTGATGTTGGCGGTGGCAAAGGAAAAGCTGTGTGAAGCGTAAAGGGGGACGGCGTCCCCCTTTTGTATACTCTGCTTCGGGGTGGGCATGCCTGCCGTAACAGGGTGAATTTCTGATTACTATATGAAATAAAACGACAAAATATTGCAGATTGCGATGGATTTTGAGGCGGAAAGCGGGGCGAATTCCGAATGGAAACGGAAAAACTGTATTATAAAGAGGGCAAGTTAAGTGCCTTTACAGCCAAAGTGCTGGAATGCCGTGAGGCAAAAAACGGCTGGGATATTGTGCTGGATCGCACGGCGTTTTATCCCGAGGGCGGTGGACAGCCCTGCGACTGTGGGACGCTGGACCGGCTGGAGGTGCTCGATGTGCAGGAACAGGAGGGCTGCATCCTGCATCGGCTGGAGCAGCCGCTGCTGCCGGGCACGGAGGTGCGGGGCCAGGTGGATCTGGCCCGCCGGTTTGACTACGCTCAGCAGCACACCGCCGACCACATTCTGACTGGCGTGATTCACCGACGCTACGGCCTGGACAATGTGGGCTTTCATATGGGAAAAGAGAGTACGTTTATTGACTTGAACGGTGTTTTGGATGAATCGGCTCTGTTTGAGATGGAGCGTGTGGCCAACGAGGCGGTGTGGATGGATCTGCCGGTGGAGGCTTCCTGGCCGGATGATGATGCGTTGGCCCGGCTCGATTACCGCAGCAAAAAGGCCCTGGTCGGACCGGTGCGCATCGTTACCATCCCGGGGATCGACGTCTGCGCCTGTTGCGGCACCCATGTGGAGCGCACCGGAGCAGTGGGGCTGATCAAGATTTTGTCTGTGACGCGGCTACGCGGCGGTGTGAGGGTGGAATATGTGGCAGGCCGGCGGGCCTACGGCTACCTAGATGCGGTGCTGCAGCAGAATCGTATGGTTTCTGCGGCCCTGTCCGCTCAGCCGCTGCACACGGCTGAGGCGGTGCGCCGGGCGCTGGAAGAGCGGGACGCCGCCAGGCAGCACTGTGCCGCGCTGGAGCGGAAGCGATTTGCAGCCTTGGCGCAGCAGCAATGCGGCCGGGGCGATACGCTCCTGTTTGAAGAGGAACTGAGCGCAGACAGCGTGCGCCGTTTGGCAGACGCTGTAAAGGAAACCTGCGGCGGTACCGTGCTGGTGCTCTCCGGTGCCGACGGCGCGGGGTATCAGTATGCCCTGGCAGTGAAGGAAGGAAATCTGCGGCCTTTGGGCAAGGCGCTGAATGAAATGCTGAACGGCCACGGCGGCGGCCGGGAGGAAACCTTTTTGCAGGGAAGCGTACAGGCGGACCGCACTCAGATCGAGGCGTTCTGGCGCTCCTGCCGGTGCGGTGCTGAAATAGAATAAACGGCATAAAGGGCAAAATTGCGCGGCAATGTTTCCCCTGTCGGCCCATTTTACCGTCTGCCGGAAAAGCATCCGTTGCATTTCCAGCAGACGGTCAGTGTTTTTTGTGGTTTGCTGAATTTTGGAAAAACTGCAGAGAATACTTGACGGAAAAGAAAATCATATGTATTATTCGTGTAGATACACGAGATGGAGGATGGGGTAATCATGGCGGAGAAAAAACGTAGAAGCAGCACGTGCCACTGTATTCAGCTGCGCCGAGCCGCCAGCCGGGTTACGGAGCGGTACGACGTGGCGCTGGCTCCTGCGGGGCTGACGGTGGGGCAGTATTCTCTGCTGGCGCATCTGGAACGCTTGGAACCTGTCAGCGTCAGCAGGCTGGCCGAAGAGCTGGAGCTGGAGCGAACTACCCTGGTGCGCACGCTCAAGCCTGTGCTGGCCCGACAACTGGTGGCGGATGCGGCGGAGCCGGGGCGGCGGAGCCGGGCACTGACGCTGACCGGGGAAGGGCGGACTCTTTTGGAGCAGGCCCGTCCGTTTTGGCGCGCGGCGCAGGAGGATGTGGAGCGCCGGCTGGGCGAAGGCGGCATCGCCGCGCTGGAAGCGCTTTTGGAACGGCTGGAATTTTGAAAAAGCGGGGAGGAAAGGCCGTGGATAAATGGGAAAAAGATGCAGAAATGAAACATGTGATCTGCACGGTGAGCGACAATTATTGTACGTTGAAAGCTACTATTGTGGACGGCGTACTGCAGGGCTTGGCACCCTATGAAGACACGAAAGCCTTGTTTTAAGGCCCGCAGCTGAAAGGAGCATGTCAATCACCCGGACCGCATCCTGCGCCCGATGAAGAATGTGGGAACGAGGGGCGCGCCGCATGGCTCCCTGCCCGGAAGCCTACTTGAATCCAAACGATGCGGAGCGGGCCGGGGTGCAGGACGGTCGCTGGGTATGGCTGGAAACCGCCCACGGCCGCATGGCCCTGCGGGTGAGGTATGATGCTGTGCATCCGGAGGGCAAAGCGTTTCGTTTGCTGGATTTCACGGATCGGGTTGGCGATGTAGCAGACCCTTGGTACACCGGAAATTTCGAGGCAACGTACCGCGATGTAAAGGTGGGCTGTGAAGGGCTTCTGGCGCGGATTGCAGAAAAAGAGTGAGCGTTGTCTCTTCTGAAAAACAAAGGGGCATTTTCGGGTGAATCGGTTGATTTTGGGGATAGAAATTGATACAATAAAAAGGAAAAAGACCGAAAAAGCAAAAGGAGTGGTGATGATGGATAAGGGATTGAGATTGGAGAATTCATTTGAAGTGGAGGTCGAGGAGGACGCCGTCGTTCATGTGCAGCTGGGCTGGGACATGAAGCGCGGCGGACTGAAGGAGAAGATCGAAGGCCAGGTGGCGGCAGCTGTAATCGGTATTTCCGAGAAGGAATACGATTTGAATCTGGCGGCTATTGTGGAACACGACACGCAGGAAGCGGAACTGGTGTTTCACCATGGCCCCGGCGGCCATGGAGCCGACGAGAGCGGCGCAGTGCTGTTGAGCAAGGACGACCGCTCCGGCTTTGGCGGCGGCAGCGACGAGGATCTCCGCGTCCGCCTAAAGGAACTGCCCGAAAGTGTGCGGCGCATCGTGTTCTTTATGAACATCGGCGGAGCCAATGTGCTCGATCAGCATCTGACGGATGTGGACAACGTATTTGTTCAGATCCAGAATGATAAGAACTGCAAGGTGTATCTCCGGGAAGAAGAAGCATTTCGCGCTGAACGGGCGCAGGAGTACTGCTGCTATACCTTTGCCGAGTTGTGCCGGAAAGGGAAAGGCTGGGTGCTGTGCGGTGTCTCCCGTTATTCCAGAGAGGACAGCGAGCTGGAAACGATGCGGGCGTTTTGCGATCGCTGAGTGGGATCCAAACAGAGAAAAAGCCGAAGCCGCGGACCAACCGTCCGTAGCTTCGGCTTTTTCTATAGATAGTGGCAGATTTAAGGCAGAGACACTATCGTCTGCGTGAGGACGATGATGACCGGCATGGTGAGAATAGAGAGCAACGTGCTCAGGGATACCAAGGCAACGGACAATTCTGAGTCCTGTCCGTAAATCACGGAGAACATGGTGCAGATTGCGGCTACCGGGGCACACAGAGCGACCATGCAGGCAATGAGAGCCATGGCGTTCATACCGGTTGCGATGCCTAGTCCCAGACCGATCAGCGGCAGGATGACAAGCCGTTCAGCAATGGTAAGCCAGGCCCGGAAATCCCGGAAAACGACGGAGAGCTTTGCATGAGACAGGTGGTAACCAATGACGACCATCGGAATGGGGGTATTCAACGCGGCCAAGTAATCGACGGGGGCGTTGATTAGCGAGGGCAGAGTGGAGGAGGTGAAAAACAGGATCACGCCGATCGTGACGCCGATGATGCCCGGATTGGTAATCAGCTTGCGCAGGGACAGCAGCTGTCGGTTCCGGCTCATCATATACAGGCCCAGCGTCCAGTTCATAATATTGAATACTGCCAGAAAAGCCGCGCCGAAAAACATGCCGTCTGGCCCCAGCAGGGCGCCTTCCAGAGGAAGGGCCATAAAGCCGCAGTTGGAAAAAATGGCAGCGAAACGGTACACACTCTCGCGCTCGGGCTGCTGGTCGTGCAGTGTCGCGCGGGCGAGAAAATAGCCGATAAAGGTTGTGACGACGGCAAAGAGGACAGCCTGCAGAAAAGCGCCCGCGAGAGCGGCGTCAAATTCGCGCTGCAGGGATTGGATCATCACGCAGGGGGTGACGATATAGAGCACGAAATCCGTCATACCGGTGACGGCGGTGTCCGCCAAAAATTTTGTTTTTCCGCAGACAAAACCGACTCCGATCAGAAGAAACAAAATGACGACCTGCTGGCTGACGGTAAGGAAGCTGGTAAGCATGCAAAAACCTTCTCTCTAAAATATCAACTTATTATAAAAAGAATTTGTGCAATATGCAATAGGGGACGCTTGAAAAATTGTATAAAACGAAAAAACAGCCAATGGAAAACATTGGCTGTTTTTTCGTGTGACAGATAGAAAATGAGAGGGAAAAAGTAAAATGAAGAAAAAGGGAAGCATCCATGGATGCGCAATCGCATTTCATACCGTTCGGCCGCTGTATCGAAAAACGGGCGGCACAGATGCGTGCGCTGATCCCGTTTTTCCGGCAGTACACGTGTTGACACGGTTGGAAGAGAGGAGCCTGATACAGCCGCCTGACAAATTGTGAATCAATTCACAATTTATAGCTTATATATTATATCTTTGTGCAGAAATGTCAATATACAAAATAAATTTTCTATTTTTTAAATAAAAAATAAAAGACAAACTTCCACTGGATTCGCGATATCTACAAAAAAGAACAAGGAGTCAAAATGGGGAAGCATGAGTTTCCCCGTTCGATCAGAAGCGGAAGTCCCGCGCGCCCTGTTCGATTTCGCCCAGATATTGGAGCACGCGGTCGTGCACCAACTTGCGGGGGATGTTTCCTGTTTCCTGCGCAATGAGCTGTTCGCCGATCTTCCGGGTTTCCGGGGAGGCATAGTCCACCAGATATTCTTTCAGTGTCATCAGGGCGTTCGGGTGGCAGCAGTTCTGGATTTCGCCGTTCTTGCACAGAGACATAAACCGGTCGCCGGTGCGGCCGGCGCGGTAGCAGGCGGTACAGAAGGAGGGGATGTAGTCCATCTCCATCAGCCAGCGCACCACCTCGTCAAGGCTGCGCTGATCCGACACGTCAAATTGGGCAGTATCCTGGGGGCGCACCGGCTCCTGATAGCCGCCCACGCTGGTGCGGGAGCCGCCGGAGATCTGGGAAATGCCCAAATGCAGCACCCGCTCGCGGGATTTCTGGCTCTCGCGGGTGGAAACGATCATGCCGGTATATGGTACAGCAATACGGATGCAGGCCACCAGTTTGGCAAAAATATCGTCGTTAACGGCATTGGAAAAGGTGCCCGGATCGATATCATCAGCGGGACAGATCCGGGGGACACTGATGGTGTGAGGGCCGACGCCGTGGACGGCTTCCAAGTGCTCGGCATGCATTAAAAGTCCGCAGAATTCATAGCGGTACTGCTCCAGGCCGAACAGTACGCCCAGGCCCACGTCGTCAATACCGCCCTCCATGGCACGGTCCATGGCTTCGGTATGGTAAGCGTAGTTGTGCTTGGGGCCGGTGGGGTGCAGGGCTTCATAGTTTTCCTTGTTGTAGGTTTCCTGGAACAGGATATAGGTGCCGATACCGGCGTCGCGGAGTTTGGCGTAATTTTCCACGGTGGTGGCGGCAATGTTTACGTTGACGCGGCGGATGGCGCCGTTTTTATGTTTAATGGAATAGATGGTGCGGATGCATTCGAGGATGTAATCAATGGGGTTGTTGACCGGGTCCTCGCCGGCTTCGATAGCCAAGCGTTTGTGGCCCATGTCCTGCAGAGCGATGACTTCCCGGCGTACCTCTTCCTGGGTCAGCTTTTTGCGGGGGATATGTTTGTTCTGTCCGTGATAGGGGCAGTACACGCAGCCGTTGACGCAGTAGTTGGAAAGATACAGTGGTGCGAAAAGAACAATACGGTTGCCGTAAAAATCCTTTTTGATCTGTTCGGCCAGCGCAAAGATTTTCTCGTTTTCCTCATCCAGTTCGCAGGCCAGCAGTACGGAGGCTTCTCGATGGCTCAAGCCGCGGCAGGCCTTGGCCTTTTCAATGATACTGTCGATCAGCTCTTTGTTTTCCTTATTTTTTTCGGCCCAATCCAGAGATTCACGGATCTCTTCATCACTAATAAATTCTTCGGCGCGAAGGGATTTCGGATCATACATAACGCATAAACTCCTTTTCTTTCTGTTTCATTCAAAATCCATGGGATGCAGTTGGGGGGAGGGCCTACCCATTCTGCTCAGTGACAATGCCGGCGGATGCGTGCAGCGTGCCGAGCAATGGGCTGTCGCCCCGGTCCACAGCCCATTCGTAACCAATGGAGGCGAGCCGGCGCTGCAAACAGGAGCGGCATTGCGCCGATTCGTCGCTGGTGCAGATTTTATTGTCGTAGAGCATGTATTTTTTGCGGACGGAGAGGGGAGACAGGTTCGGCATCACCACGTTGGCGCCGGCCAGGATGCCGCGTTCCCGTCCGTCCACAGCAGCTGTGCCCAGCGCGGTGGTGGCGGGCAGCAGCACTTGGGGGAGCATCAGGCGCACGCAGGAAAGCAGCAGCAACGTCTGCTCTGTGCTCCCGGAGGACTCCTGTGCAAAGGGGGTGTCTTTATGGGGCAGAAACGGGCCGATCCCCACCATATGGGGCTGGAGCTGCTGCAGAAACAGCAGATCTTCGGCCAAAGTTTCCGCAGTTTGGCCAGGCGAGCCGACCATAAAGCCGGCGCCTACCTGGAAGCCGATCTCCTTGAGCGCCCAGAGGCACTCCTTGCGGCGCGTCAGAGACAGTGCGGCGGGGTGCAGGCGGCGGTAATGTGCTTCATCCGCCGTTTCATGGCGCAGAAGATAGCGGTCCGCGCCGGCTTCGAAAAAGGATTGATAAACACACCGGTCCCGTTCGCCCACAGAAAGGGTGACAGCGCAGTCGCTCCAGCGTTTTTTGATCGTTTCCACCGTGCGGCAG
The DNA here is from genome assembly GCA_020555605.1 of bacterium 210917-SL.2.15. Lineage (GTDB taxonomy): Bacteria > Bacillota > Clostridia > Oscillospirales > Oscillospiraceae > Pseudoscillospira. Next base: position 12,468 of record JAJCJC010000021.1, read on the forward strand.
AGCAGGTCGTCGGAAAAGCCGGCGTCCTCACCGCCTTGTAGTACAAAGGTGCGAAATCCCAGCGCATATCCTTCGGCGCAGCAGGCGAGAATATCCTCCGGTGCGAGCCGGTAACGCTGGGCTTTTACATTGCTGCGGCGGATGCCGCAGTAATAGCAGTCGTTCCTGCAATAGTTGGTGAATTCGATCAGGCCGCGGATGTAGATCTTTTTGCCGAACTGGGCGATGGCCTCGGCCCGGGCGGCTTGGGCCAGACGTTCGGCATCCTGCGCGCCGGCGTCGCGCAGCAGGGCGGCCCATTGCGTTTGATCCAGCCGACGGGTGGAGCAAAGTTGTTGGATCAGTGTATCAATGTACATATCGTTCTCCTGTTTTGCGTGATCGGTTGTCCCCAGTATAACGCAGAACCCGCGTATTTCCGTTGCCTATGCAACGAAAAAAGAAAAGGCGCTGCACAAATCCTGTGCATGCGCCGCAATCGGTTCAGGATTCTCTAGCGTGGTGCAGGAGAAAACGGTTTTTGTGGAATGAGAGAACACCGTCTCGCTGCATGCGGGACAGTTCCCGGGACAGGGCGGTGCGCTCCACGCCCAGATAGTCCGCCATGGTGCTCCGGTCCATATTCAACGTGATCTGCAGGGATTTCTGCTGTTGAACCTGCTGGGAAAAAAAGGTAATAAGTTTTTCGCGGATGGTTTTTTTCGACAGCACCTGGATACGGTCGTTGAAGCGCAGGCTGCGTTCGGATACAGCGCGCAGAAGATTGACGCCGAAGCGGGCGCACAGGGGATCGGTGAAAAAAGTGTCGTCGCGCAGCGGCGCGCAGTGAAACCAGAGTACGGCGGTGTTTGCCGTGGCCTCGGCGGTGATGGGGGATTCCGTTACGCCGGAGCAGGCCATGGCTTCGGCAAAAAGGGAGCCGGGCGTCACGTCGGCCATGACGATATGGTTGCCGTCCACATCGTCCATGAAAACCTGCACCGCGCCAGCCAGCAACAGGCCGAAGCCGCTGATGGGATCGCCGGCGGAAATGAGATGGCTTCCCCGCTGGTAATGCCGCTCGAACGCGCACAGCAGCGTGCACAGCCGCTCGATTTCTGCTGGTGCCATATCGGCGAAGAGGATCGAATTGTGTAGCATGCGCTCTTTTGACTGCGGCATAGTCGATTTCCCTCTTTCTCCTGTTTTTTTCAGTATAGCCGAAACCCGCTTTCCCGTCAATCTGACAAATCATAAGAAACACCCATGGAATCAACAGCAAGATTCTCTGCAAGTATGCACAAAAGATGAATTCAAAATTGTAGAAACTGTAAATACATAGTATTTGTTTATAAATGATTGTGAAATAATAAACAACTTGTGTGACGAATTGTACAAAAAAACGAAAAATAAAAAAATAATTTTGTCACTGCGCGTATGGACGTGTCAAAGGGATGCTTTTATAATAATAAAAGTATTTTGTTCTTTTTATGGGAGGAAAAGGTCAAAAGGAAACAGGAGGTTGTAAAATGGCAGAAAAAAAGTGCACCGTTCCCTTTCAGGGAACGGCAGAGCAGGAAGCCGAGTTGATGCAGGTCATTTCTGAACTGAAGGAAGAGAAGGGGTCCCTGATGCCCATCATGCAGCGGGCTCAGGATATTTATGGTTATCTTCCCATCGAAGTGCAGACGATGATCTCCGATGCCACCGGTCACCCGCTGGAGGAAATTTATGGAATTTCCACATTCTATTCCATGTTCAATCTGAACCCCAAGGGAAAGTACAAGGTGTCGGTTTGTCTGGGCACTGCGTGCTATGTCAAAGGCTCCGGCGACATTTATGAGCGTCTGAAGGAAGAACTGGGCATCGACGGCGGCGAATGCACTGCCGACGGCAAGTTTTCGCTGGACGCCTGCCGCTGCGTGGGCGCCTGCGGCCTGGCCCCGGTACTGATGATCAACGACGAGGTGTTCGGCCGCCTGACGGCGGACGAAGTGCCCGATATTCTCAAGAAGTTCGACTAAAGCCATGATGCCCGAAATTGCGCTGAACATTCTGGATGTGGCGGAGAATTCCGTGCGCGCCGGAGCGAAGGTGATCACCATCACCGTGGAGATCGACGAAGCGGCGGACACGCTGGGCGTGACCATCGCCGACGACGGCTGCGGGATGAGTGAGGAACAGACTGCGCATGTAACCGATCCCTTTTTCACCACCCGCACCACTCGGGCGGTGGGGCTGGGCGTGCCCTTTTTCAAGCAGGCTGCCGAGCTGAGTGGCGGGAGCTTTTCCATCGTCTCCCGCCTGGGTGAGGGAACCACGGTGCATGCGGTATTCGGCCTGCGGAGCATCGACCGGATGCCCTTGGGCGACGTGAGCGGTGTGATCCACGATCTGGTGACGTTTCACCCGGAAACGGACGTTTGCTACACCTATCGGTTCAACGGCAGGGCATTCACCATGGACACGCGCCGGTTCCGCGAGGTGCTCGGCGGCGTGCGACTGGACGCGCCGGAGGTTTCGGATTATATCGCCGAATATTTGCGCGAGAATCAGCAGGAAACCGACGGCGGCGCTGTGATTTAAGAGATTTTAGGAGGGTTTGCGATATGAAATCGTTGGAAGAACTCAAAGCGATCCGTGAACGGATGCAGGGAGAGATCGGCGTGCGCAAAGCGGACGCCAACGAGACCCGTGTGGTTGTCGGCATGGCTACCTGCGGTATTGCCAGCGGCGCCCGGCCGGTGCTCAATCGTCTGGCGGAGCTGGTGCGGGAAAAGGGCCTGAGCAATGTGGTCGTCACACAGACCGGCTGCATCGGTCTGTGCCAGTATGAGCCGATTGTGGAAGTGTTTGCGCCCGGCAAGGAGAAGGTCACCTACATCAAGATGACGCCGGAGAAAGCGGAAGAAGTGGTAGAACAGCATCTGATGCGGGGCTTGATCCTGACCAAGTACACCCTGCAGAACGTGAATCTGTAAGCGGGGGGAATGAAGAGATGTATCGTGCACATGTATTGGTTTGCGGCGGCACGGGTTGTACGTCCGGCGGCTGCGAGAAAGTGATTGAAGCGCTGACGCAGGAGATCCAGGCGGCAGGGCTGGACCAGGAAGTCTGCGTAGTGAAAACCGGCTGCCATGGCCTGTGCGCCCTCGGCCCGGTGATGATCGTCTATCCCGACGACATCCTCTATGCCATGGTCAAGCCTGAGGACGCCCATGAGATCGTGCAGGAACACCTGCTCAAGGGCCGTCCGGTGACGCGCCTGATCTATGACGAATCTGTTACCACGGAAGGCGTCAAAAATCTGAACGACACCAATTTCTATAAAAAGCAGATCCGCGTGGCCCTGCGCAACTGCGGCGTCATCAACCCTGAGAAGATTGACGAGTACATCGCCCGCGAGGGCTACATGGCCCTGGGCAAAGTGCTGACCGAAATGACCCCCGACGAGGTCATCCAGGTGATCCTGGACTCCGGCCTGCGCGGCCGCGGCGGCGCAGGATTCCCCACGGGTCTCAAATGGAAGTTTGCCTCCGGCAACCGCGGCAACGTGCAGAAATTCGTCTGCTGCAATGCCGACGAGGGCGACCCCGGCGCATTTATGGACCGCAGTGTGCTGGAAGGCGATCCCCATGTGGTGCTGGAGGCCATGGCCATTGCCGGTTACGCCATCGGCGCGAACCAGGGCTATATCTATGTCCGTGCAGAGTACCCCATTGCTGTGGAGCGCCTTCGCATCGCCATCGGCCAGGCCCGGGAGTACGGTCTGCTGGGCAAAAATATTTTCAACACCGGATTTGACTTTGATATCGATATCCGTTTGGGCGCCGGCGCTTTCGTGTGCGGCGAGGAGACGGCGCTGATGACCTCCATCGAGGGCAAGCGCGGTGAGCCTCGGCCCCGCCCACCTTTCCCGGCGGTCAAGGGCTTGTTCGGCCAGCCCACAATTTTGAACAATGTGGAAACCTGGGCGAACATTCCCCGCATTATTCTGCAGGGAGCGGACTGGTTTGCTTCCATGGGTACGGAGAAGTCCAAAGGCACCAAGGTGTTTGCGCTGGGCGGCAAGATTAAAAACACAGGCCTGGTGGAGATCCCCATGGGCACTACGCTGCGCGAGGTGATCGAGGACATCGGCGGCGGCATTCCGGACGGTAAAAAGTTCAAGGCTGCCCAGACGGGCGGTCCCTCCGGCGGCTGCATCCCGGCGGAGCATTTTGATATTCCCATTGATTATGACAACTTGATTGCCATCGGCTCCATGATGGGTTCCGGTGGCCTGATTGTCATGGACGAGGACTCCTGCATGGTGGATATTGCCAAATTCTTTCTGGAGTTTACGGTGGATGAGTCTTGTGGCAAATGTACGCCCTGCCGCATCGGCACCCGCCGCATGCTGGAGATTTTGGACAAGATCACCGAAGGTAAAGCCACCATGGAAGATCTCGACAAACTTGAGGAGTTGGCTGCCTATATCAAGGACAATGCCCTGTGCGGACTGGGCCAGACGGCACCCAACCCGGTTTTGTCCACCCTTCGCTATTTCCGCGATGAATACGTGGCCCACGTTGTCGATAAAAAGTGTCCGGCGGGTGTGTGCAAGGCTCTGCTGTCCTTTGAGGTCGTGGCGGATAAGTGCCGCGGCTGCACCATGTGCGCCCGGAATTGCCCTACCGGCGCTATCAGCGGCAGCGTGAAACAGCCGCACAGCATCGACCAGAGCAAGTGCATCAAGTGCGGCGCCTGCATGGATGTGTGTAAGTTCAAGGCGATTGTCAAGAAATAAAGGTGGGGGAGAATCATTATGGAAAACATTACAATTAAAATCAATGGCCGCGAGGTCAGCGCTCCCGCCGGATCCACCATTTTGGAGGCTGCACGCTTGGCCAATATCACCATTCCGACACTGTGCTATATGAAGGAGATCAACGAGATCGGCGCCTGCCGCATCTGCGTGGTGGAAGTCAAAGGGGCAAAGACCTTGGTCACTGCCTGTGTGTATCCCATCAGCGAAGGTATGGAGGTGTGGACAAACACACCCCGGGTGCTGGCGGCCCGGCGGACCACACTGGAGCTGATGCTGTCCAACCACAACCGCTCCTGCCTGAGCTGCGTGCGCAGCGGCAACTGCGAGCTGCAGGCTTTGTGCAAACAGTACGGCGTGGAGAATGAGGCGAAATACGACGGCGCGAAGACGCCTTCTGAAATCGATGATTCAGCGGCCCATATGATCCGCGACAACAGCAAGTGTATTTTGTGCCGCCGCTGTGTGGCTGTGTGCAAAGAAACGCAGGGCATCGGAGTGATCGGCGCCAGCAACCGCGGCTTTAAGACGGCTGTCACGTCTGCTTTTGAGATGGGCCTGGGCGATACCAGCTGTGTCTCTTGCGGCCAGTGCATCGCCGTATGCCCCACGGGCGCGCTGCAGGAGAAAGACAATACCCAGCAGGTGTTCGACGTACTGGCCGATCCGGAAAAGGTCGTGCTGGTGCAGACGGCGCCCGCGGTCCGCGCAGGCCTGGGCGAAGCCTTCGGCTATCCCATCGGCACCGATGTGCAGGGCAAAATGGCCGCTGCGCTGCGCGCGCTGGGCTTTGATAAAGTGTTTGACACCAACTTCGGCGCGGATCTGACCATCATGGAAGAGGCCAACGAATTTGTGCAGCGCGTGAAGAACGGCGGCACGCTGCCCATGATCACGTCCTGCTCCCCCGGCTGGGTCAAATACTGCGAGCATTATTTCCCGGAGATGACGGAGAACCTGTCCTCCTGCAAATCGCCCCAGCAGATGTTCGGCGCTGTGGCCAAGAGCTATTGGGCTGAGAAGATGGGCGTCGATCCCCAAAAGATCGTTATGGTGTCCGTGATGCCCTGCACGGCCAAGAAGTTTGAGATTCACCGCGCCGATGAGGACGCCAACGGCGTGCCCGATGTGGATATCGCTCTGACCACCCGTGAACTGGCCCGCATGATCGACCGTGCCGGTATCGATTTCCGCGCCCTGGCGGACGAGGACTTCGACCGGCCGCTGGGCAGCGGCACCGGCGCCGCCGTGATTTTCGGCGCCACCGGCGGCGTGATGGAGGCGGCTCTGCGCACGGCGGTGCATATGATCACCGGCGAAGATGCGCCCAGTGTGGACTTTGCAGAAGTCCGCGGCGTTGAAGGAATCAAGGAAGCCACTTATGAGATTGCCGGGGTTGGCCCTGTGAAAGTGGCTGTGGCTTCGGGGCTTGCCAATGCCCGTGACCTGCTGCAAAAGATCCAGAGCGGCGAGGCGGATTACCAGTTTATCGAGATCATGGGCTGCCCCGGCGGCTGTGTCAACGGCGGCGGCCAGCCTCAGGTGCCTTACGGCATCCGCAATTTTGTGGACATCCGCGCCGAGCGCGCCAAGGTACTTTATAATCTGGATGCAAACAACCCGCTGCGCAAGTCCTATGAGAATCCGGATATCCAGGAACTTTATAAAAACTATCTGGGTGAGCCGGGCAGCGAAAAGGCGCATCATCTGCTGCACACCACATATGTCAAACGTACCGTCAATCGGGTATATACTAAATAAAGGCGCTGTGTAAGACTGTAGGAAATTCCCATCCCGAAGCCTCGGTTTTCGGGATGGGAATTTTATGCTCTCCCTTGACGACAACCGGTTGTGTGCGATAATGGCGTCGCTTGCTCGGAGGGCAAATCATTCGGAGAAAATGATGAGCTGGATAAGGCGGCAGACTGAGATGTCTGTCTGGCTTATCCAGCTCTTTTTTTATAGAGAAAAAGAGGACAGTTTTTTTCAGGTATGGCCCATATCTGGACTTTTTGCAGAAGTCTATTCCGGCTGAAGCGACATTGTTTGAAACAGGAGGAAAATACGATGGAAAAACAATATCGTTTGCCAGAAGGAGCTATTTTGAGCACACTGATGCGCTTTGCGCTGTCTGTTTTTTTTCACATTCACATTGTTCCTGCAGGCTTTATACGGCGGCCTATATCCGCATTTGCAGGGCGGGAGCCGTGTTCATTGTTCTTTATAATGTGCTGGGCGCGGTGTTCCGCGGGATGGGTGATCCCAAAACGCCGCTGCTCACGGTGGTGATTGCGTGCGCCGTCAACGTTACAGGAGATCTGCTCCTGGTGGCCATGCTGCACATGGGTGCGGCCGGCGCAGCCCTGGCGACTGTGGCGGCGCAGGGTGTCAGCGTTCTGGTTTCGCTGCGGATCCTTCGCAAAAAGACGCTGCCGTTTGCGTTTTCCAAGGCGTGCATTTGTTTTGATTTACACATCATCGCAAAGGAATTGAGGTTGGGAATGCCGGTGGCGCTGCAGGAATTGTTTGTCGGAGTATCCTTCCTGGTCATCCAGATGATGGTCAATTCCTCTGACGTTGTGCCGTCGGCTGGCGTGGGCGTGGCGGAAAAGGTCTGCGCCTTTGTCATGCTGGTCCCGTCGGCCTATATGCAGTCCATGTCTGCTTTTGCGGCGCAGAATATGGGCGCCGGTTACCCGGCCCGGGCGAAAAAGGCGCTTCGGTTCAGCATAGGGACTGCCTTGGCAGCAGGCGGAGCAATGCTCTGTCTGCCGATGTTCCGGGGGGATGCGCTGGCATCCGTGTTCTCCGGGGACGCTGCAGTGGTTGCTGCGGCGCACAGCTATTGAACGCCTACGCCATCGATTGCATGCTGACGCCGATCCTATTTTGTTTTATCGGATATTACAACGGCAGGGAAAAACTGTGTTTGTCATGCTGCAGGGATTTGTGGGGGCGTTTCTGGTTCGTGTCCCCCTGGTGGTGCTGCTAGTCGTGTGCCGAATGTGACGCTGTTCCAAATTGGCCTGGGCACGCCCGCATCCAGCTTGGTGCAGATCCTTTTGTGCATGGGGCTGTTCCTTTTTCTGGAGCGCAGAGAACGGAAGCTGCGGCCAGCGTGCCGGTGGGAATGGCTGCCTACGGGTCAAGGCGCGCCGGCCAGGGCGGCGAGAACGGCCTCAGGCGTGCGCTCGGCGCACAGCAGCGTATGCTCCGGTTCGTGGATGTGTTCCAGATAGTGGGCATCAGAATCGCAGATCACCGTGCAGTGTGTAAGATAGGGATTTTCCTGCCGCACGCGGTGGAGATGCTCCAGGCACCGCAGCTCAAAGCAGGGGAACTGACTCCCCAGCGGCACAAAACCCAAGTTGGACAACAGGCTGGTGCTGGATTTGTCGATATGGGCCGGGATCATGACGCCGTGGTATTGGGCGGCGAAGTCAAACACATCGGCGAAGGGAATGTCGGTAGCCGAGATCAGGAGGCGCGGCTCGGTGCCGCAGATCGCATCGTTTTCGTTGTAATAGATCTGCTGGCCGAACAAGGCCTCATCGTTGTCGATGGGCAGGATATGGGGATACACGGCCGCATCAAAATTCAGGGCGTCGGTCAGGTCGGAAAACAGGCACAGCACATGCACCTCTTCCATCGTGCACAGCTCCATGCCCGGCAGGGCCACCAGTTCGAAGTCCGCCGCCGCGTGCAGCAAGGCCGGGCAGTTGCGGCAGGAGTTGTGATCCGTCAGGGCGATCACGTCCAGCCCTTTCAGGGCGGCCATGCCTGCGATGTTGGCGGGGGTCATATCGTTGTCCCCGCAGGGGGACAGGCAGGAGTGCAGGTGCAGGTCGTAATAGAGCTGCTCAGCCATGGAGCCTTTGGTGAATGGCCAGGGCCGCCTCAAAGATTGCTTTATCCGTGGCCAGCACGGTGATCTGTTGCTGGCGGGCTTTGGCCAGGGCGGCCTCGTCCAAGTGCGCGCCGCCGGCCAGCACTACGCAGGCCGCGTCGGTCAGAGCCACCACGGCCAAGGTGTTGATATTGCCCATGACGGTGACCCATGCGCTGTCCGCTGGGGCGTGGCCCATGGCTACGCTGAGCAGGTCGCAGCAGTAAACGGAAGTGATGGCGCGGTTGGTTTCCGCACCCTGGTTGACCACGGTAAACAAGCCGCTGTCAATCAGATTCTGAATCGTCATATCAGGTCTCCTCCTGTGTTTTGTTCGGCTCTGCGGATGCACTTTGTGCAGTGCCCGTTTGCGGGGAGCCGGGTGAGGCGGATTCGGATTCGGTGGCGTGCCGCTGCAGCGGCCCGTCCATCAGGGCGGCCTGAGCGCCAAGCTTTTGGAGATTTTCCAGCAGCGGCTGCAGGCGCGCGTCAGCGCCGGGGATATCGTGCAGGGCCTGATCGGCCAGGTCCGCGCAGGCGGCGGTCAGTTCCTTCACACTGCGCTTGAGCACATGGATGCAGTCCAGCGTGGAGCTTTGCCCCCGGACGATGTCCTCGGCCCGGGCACGGCAGGTGGGGGCGCCGCAGGAACCGCAGTCCAGCCCCGGAAGCTGCTCGAGGAGTTCGTTCATCCGGTTGACCATGGCGATGCTCTCGCGCACGTTGTGGCCCAAGCGGAACACAGGCTCATACTGTACCTCGTCGTCCCACGGGAGTGCCTGCTGTGCGCCCGGCAGATCTGCACTGGTGCGGACGGGGGGCAGAAAATGGTTCAGGCGCTTGAATTTGCTCTTGGCTACGTAAGCGTTTTCCACCTGAAGCGTACCGCCCACGCAGCCGCCGGGGCAGGCGTCCAGCTCGATGAATTCCAGATCCCGCAGCTTTTCGTCCTCCAGCTCTTCGAGCACCTTGATGATATTTTCGATGCCGTCGGCGGCCAGAAAACGGTCGGTGTCCAGGGCATAGGATTCGCCCGCACCCTTGCCCCAGCCTACGCCCCGCTGCCCTGCGGTAGAGAGGGAAAGCGGATGCTTGCAGGCTTCCTTCATATGGAACAGGAGCTTGGGGTAGATGTCTTTAATAGCGATGGCGCCGTCAATGGCGCTGGTCCCTGTCCCCAGGGGCGTTTTGGCATAAGTGATCTTCGCTGGGCAGGGGGAGAGGAAGATCACGCCGATCTGGTCGGCGCGCAGTCCGGTGCGCTCCATGGCCCGCTGCCGCGCCAGCCGCGCAGCCACTTCCACCGGCGGATTCAGGGGCAGCAGATGATCCAGAAGATTGGGGAAACGGATTCGGACCAGCCGTACCACCGTGGGGCAGGCGGTGCTGATCAGGGGCCAGTTTTCCGGGTGGTCCGCGATGTAGCGCTTTGTGGCCTCGGACACCTGTTCGGCGGCATCAGCTACTTCGTAAACATCGTCAAAGCCCAGATACAACAGAGCGGTGAGCAGAATGTTCACGTCCTGCAGATTGTTGAACTGCGTGTAAAAAGACGGGGGCGGCAGGGCCACGGTGTAGTCATACCGCTCCAGGAGATCCAGGCTGTCGCGCCGGATGCGCTTGGCGTGGTAGCTGCAGGTGCGGACACATTCGCCGCAGTCGATGCAGAATTTTTCGAGGATATGGGCCTTTCCGTCCCACACGCGGATAGCTTCGGTGGGGCAGCGCTTGATACAGTTGACGCATCCGCGGCACAGCTTGTCGTCGAGATAAACGGAATGGAAAAACTTTTGTTCGTCCATAAGGACCTCCTTCCGCTGCCGCATCAGAGACGGACCACGGCAGTTACGGTGGTACCGACGCCGACAGTGGTGTCGATCTTCAGCACATCAGCGTTCTTTTTCATATTGGGCAGGCCCATGCCTGCGCCGAACCCCTGCTGGCGAACCGCCTCACTGGCGGTGGACCAACCGGCCCGCATGGCTTTTTCTACATCCGGGATGCCGGGCCCCACGTCGGCAAGCACCATGGTGACGGTGTCATTGTCCACGGTCACGGTGATTTTGCCGCCGCGGGCGTGGATGACCATGTTGATCTCGCCTTCATACATCACAATGGAAATGCGGCGGATGACATCGGGCGGCAGGCCCATCTGCTTGAGCGTGCGTTTGAGGCGGCTGCTGGCTTCGCCGGCTCGGGTAAAATCGTCGCTGTCCACATCGAAAGTCAGTACGATGGCGTCCGTTTCAGCCATGCCGTTTCCCTCCTCTCAGTCCGGCCTGATACAGGATGCCGCAGGCATTGAACATGGTCATCTTTGTCTGCAGGATACAGGTGTCGGTCTCTGCTGCCAGTTCCAGCATGTCCTCGCTGGGCATTTTGCCTCGTACAAACACGATCACAGGGATGTCCAGCATTTCCACTGTGCGCAGCACCTGGAGCGTGCACAGGCCCGTGAGCAAAAGAGTGTGGCTGTCGGCATAGGCCAAGGCGTCGCTCATCATGTCGCTGCCGAAGGCGGCGTTGATCTCTGTATCAAGATAGGCGCCGGTGTGCAGTATATCAGCGTGCAGCAGTGAACCGATCTCTTTGACTGTCACAGAACATTCCTCCTGCCGCCGCGGCATCGGCGCGGCGATTACTTCTCTTTCATTTTAGAACGTGCCCGGAAAGAATTCAATAGTGTTTTCGAGCGATTTTGTAAAGATAAAACAAAGACACACGGTTGCATGCAGGATGCAGATTTGGTATACTTTAGTGGAGACGAGGGAGAGAGGAGAACAGGGATATGAAAACAACGGCGATGCAGCGCGCGGCGGCATTCGCCCTGTGCCTGGTTTTGACGGGCCTGCTGTGTCTGCCCTGCGCCGCGCAGGAACAACCCATACTCAGCCCCTGGGCTGTTGAAGAGATGGCGCAGGCACGGGAGAGGGGCATTGTGCCTGCGGATCTGGACCTGGGGGAGGATTACACCGCGCCGATTTCCCGCGGCGCCTTTGCCCGGCTGGCAGTGGAAACCGCTGCGCTCTGCCGGGGAACGGATACGGCGGCGCTGCTGCGGGAATACGGGCTGGAAGCGGAAAGTATGGCGGAGGAAAGCCCTTTTGCCGACACGGAAGACCCCTATGTGGTGCTGGCCGCCCGAATGGGTCTGGTGCAGGGTAGCAATCTAGGCCGCTATAATCCGGACGGGACCCTCAGCCGGGCGCAGTCCGCGGTGGTACTGCACCGGCTTCTGGCCCTCTTGGGCCGCAGCGAGGCCAATGCAGCGCCCATGTGGTTTTCCGATGGCTATACCATTCCTGCCTGGGCGCGGGAGAGTGTGAAGTTCATTTCCGGCCGTACCACGGCGGAAGGAAAAGCCGTGATGAGCGGCGTATGGGGAACATTTGATCCGGGCGGCGTCTATTCGGTGGAGCAGGCTGTAATCTCGCTGAACCGCTGCCGGCAGTCGGCTGAGGTGGAGGGGACATACGCTTCCTGGCGCGACGCGCCGGGTTATGATACAGTGACGCTCAAGCTGTCCTTCGGTGGAGACTGTACGTTCGGCCGCAATGCCGGCGCGGCATACGCCGGTTCGTTTGACGCCATGTACGACAAAATGGGATCGGCCTATTTTTTCAGTAATGTGAAGGAGTTTCACAGCGACGATTTGACCATGGTGAACTTGGAGGGAGCGCTGACGACTTCCGACCAGCCCAGGGAGGACAAGGAGTTTGTATTCAAAGGACGGCCGGAATATGCTGCGATCCTGAAAGAGGGCAGCGTGGATGTGGTTACCATTGCCAACAATCATGCCAGGGATTATGGAGACCGGGGCTTGGAGGATACGATCCGCGCGCTTTCGCCCTATGTGGCGGTGTCCGGTTATGCCCGGCAGCCCATTGTCACGGTGAAGGGCGTCAAAATCGGGTTTGCCTCCAATCTGGGTTGGAGCTTTGACGCCAGCCAGAAAACGTTTGTCACTGATGCTATCGCGCATCTGCGCGCGCAGGGTGCCCAGATCATCGTGTTCAATTATCACTGGGGTGAGGAGCGGCAATACAAGAGCAATGCCACCCAGCGTGCCATTGCCCATTACTGCATCGACAGCGGGGCGGATCTGGTCATCGGGCATCACCCTCATGTGGTGCAGGAGGTGGAAACCTATCGCGGAAAGCAGATTGCTTATTCCCTGGGCAACCTAAGCTTCGGCGGAAACCGCAATCCGACGGATAAAAACGGCCTGATTTATCAGGCGGCTTTTACCGTCAATGTGGATACCGGCGCGGTGGTGTCCTCCGGCGGAGCGGCGGTGCCCTATCGCGTTTCTTCGGTGGATACCTATAACGATTATTGCCCCACGCCTGCAAAAAAGTGAATCCGAATGATGATATTTCGAAAGTTAACAACAAATAGTATTTTAATTTGACAGGAAAAGAGGCTTTCTGACCATGCGGCTTTATGAGGGCCGTCCTGCGGATGCGCGGGAGCGGCTGGAAAAAGAACGGCGTACTTACCATCTGCTGGATTCCGCTATTGGCGGACCGATCACGCCCCGGCGGGCAACATTGCCCAGTGCCGGGAGATCGATGCAGTGCTGGATACGGTGATCTGCAAAAACTTGTTTTTGTGCGACCGGCAGGAAACACAGTTTAACCTATTGATGATGCCGGGAGACAAGGTGTTCAAACCCAAAGGCCTTTTAATACCGAAGCGCCGTGGGACATACGGCAAAAATTGTACATTTGAAAAAACAGAGGAGGAGTAAAGCAATGATGAAATTTTATGGAACGATGGTGTGTCCGGATTGTGTGAAGACCCGGGAGGCATTGAACGCGGCAGGTGTTTTGTTTGACTATGTGGATATCACGGTGTCCACGGCGAACATGAAAGAATTTCTGCATCTGCGCGATACGCGTAAGGAGTTTGATGCTGTGAAGAAAGCCGGCTCCATCGGCGTGCCCTGCTTTTTGAAGGAAGACGGTTCTGTGATCCTGGACTCCCGGACACTGCTGGAGGCGGCGCAGCGGTGAAAAAGGAGATCACCGCGCTCAGCATGCACGAGCTGCGGGTGACTGCGGTGTATACCGGCTCCATCGGCGAATTCCGCTACCGGTTTCATATGGAATTCGATTCCAATGAACTGGAAGCAGCGACCTACACCAAATGGTGCTATGAAAAGGCGGATGATGTGGAAACCGCCCACTTTACGATCGAAAACGGAGATCTGAGCGCGCTGAAAGAATGGATGAACACACAGTATTACAAGTATTTCCCGGATGCGCCGGTGGAATGAGGAGGGCAAACCATGCTGATCGGAAAAGAAGTGACCCATGAATACCGGGGCCGCGGCGCAGTGGTCGCTGTAGAAGAAGGGCACATCGTCGTTCGCTTCGGCGCGGATTATGATCTTGCCTTCCCCTATCCGGGCGAATTCCGCCGCATGCTGCGCCTGCGTGTCTATGACCCGGAGGCTCAGGCGGAGATCGACGCGGCCATCCGGCTTGACCGGGAGCAGCGGGCGGCGGCCTACCGCCGCGCCCATGGGAGGGAATGACCATGCCGGAACTGCTATCCGTTTTTGATAACTGGTTCTTCCTGCTCAATGCCATCACCGGCGTGCTGTTTTTGATTGCCGGGGTGTATTTTACGGTGAAACCGGAAAAGTCCGCTTTCCTGATCTCCAATTTTGCCTGCCGTCCGAAAGCAGAGCGGGGGCGCTTGCTCGACCGCTTCCTGCGCACTCTGCCGGAAAAGGAGTGCAGCATTTTTCTGCGACGCTACTGGTTTGTCGATTCCGTGGAGGAGATCGCGCGGCGCTACGGACTGCGCAGCGGCGCGGTGAAGACCCGACTGCACCGCACACGGAGGAAACTAAGGGACTATCTGCAAAAGGAGGGGTATGTACTGTGAAACGCATCGACGAAACGATGCTATTGTTGGCGATGGGCGATGTGGGCGAAGACCTGGTGGAGCGCGCGGAGGCGCGGCAGAGGCCGGCGCGCCGGCACATTTCCCTGCACTTTGCCGCCCTGGCCGCTTGCCTGTGCCTGATTGTGGGCGTGACGGCACCCCGTGTGATCGGTGGATTCAGTGCGGGGAGTTCGGTTGACCGTGCCGACGGGGAAAGTGCTCCCGGGGCAGTCAGCGAAAGCAATATGGCGCCTGAGAGCGGTGCAGAGGCGGAGAAGGACACCGCGGCAGCGCTGCCCTCCGGGGCGATGCGGGCGCTGGGAATCATGTCTGCGGAGGATATCGTTTCGGTTTCGACAGCAACGCTCTCCGATGCAGAAACATATAAAACATATAAAGTAATCGGTCAGGAGGATATGACTGCGGTCCGGGAGGAAGAAAAGCGAATACTTCCGGAGACTGGTGCAGAGTTGTATGCGCTGCTTACAGGAGCCGAAGTGATACCCGCACAGGAGGACGGGCGAGTGCTGCATCCGACAGAGGAGGTATCTTTCACCCTGTCCTCTGGGATGGTGTTGAAGGGACAGTATGATGCCGGACAGAACCTGCTGCGGGTGGGGCAGTGGCATTTTTACTTTTCGGAAGATCCATGAAAGGAGTGCAGTAAATGAAACGAAGGAGAAGAAGCGCCGCCTTTTTGGCGGCAGTACTCCTGAGCGTCAGTCTGGCTGGATGCGGGGAGAAGAGCATCACGCCGTCCTCGGGCGGCGATGCGCCGGGGAAGGAGGAATGGAAGATGAAGCGAAACAGAGCGGCCACGTTTGCCGCGCTGGCGCTGGCCGCCGTTTTGACGGCGGCGCTGCCTGGATGCAGCGCCGGAGCGGCGGTGCTCGCCGGGCCGAACGTGAGCGCTCCGGTGCGTACAGCGCCGGAGATGGAGATTTCGGCACAGCTCGTGCAATCTTTGCGGGATTTTACGGCTCAAACCGGCGCGGAGGCGCTCTCACAGGGGAAAAATGTATGTTATTCCCCTGTGAGCCTTTATATTGCCTTGGCGCTGGCGGGCACCGGCGCGGCGGGGGAGACGCAGGAGGAACTCTACCGTTTGCTGGGCGCGGAGGATACGCAGGCTCTGGCTGAGGATGTGCAGCTTCTGCAGCGCACGCTATATCAGGAGGAAAAGCGCTGCAGCGTATATCTGGCCAATTCCCTGTGGATGCGCGAGGGCGTGGACTTTTATGACAGCTTTACGCAAAGGGCCGCAGAGCAGTTTTATGCCGAAAGCTACACCCTGGATTTTGCCGCGCCGGGCGCCGGTAAAGCTGTGGGCCGCTGGGTGAGCGACCATACGAAGGGGCTGTTGCAGCCGGAAATCTCGCTAAAGGCAGATGACATTCTTGTGCTGTTGAACACGGTTTCCTTTAAAGCAAACTGGGTGGATGCCTTTCCTGCGTCCGCCACGGAAACGGCGGACTTCACCAAGCAGCAGGGCCAAACGCTGGCCTGCCCGTTTCTGCGCGCCGCCCGCTCCGGTGAGGCGGTAACGGCGGAGGGCTGGAATCTGGCCGGTCTCCCGATGGAGGGCGGCTGGCAGATGTTTTTCCTGCTGCCGGACGAAGGGGAGAGCATCGACGGCCTGCTGGCCGGACAGGGGCTTGCGGCGCTGCTGAATACTGATGCGGCGCAATACCGGCAGATCGAGTGGGGAATTCCGAAGTTTGCCGTCAAAGGGGAGATTGACCTTGTGCCGGTGCTGCAACGCGCAGGTGTGGAACGGGCGTTTTGCGCAGATGAGGCGGATTTCAGCAATCTGTGCGATGTGTCGCAGCTGCCGGGCGGCGTGGCGTACCTTTCCGAAGTACGCCAGGGGACGGCGTTTTCCATTGATGAAGAAGGCGCGGAAGCTGTCGCCTATACGAAGATTGTTACGGCTGCCGGGAGCGTCGCTCCGCCGGAGGGTGAGCCGGTGGTCATGGAGCTGAATCGGCCGTTTTTGTACGGCATTTGGGACAGCGACGGAACCGTTCTGTTTTTGGGCCGGTGCGATGTACCGGAAACGGCATAAACCATGGATTGGATTGGAACGGGAGGAAACACCATGAAAAAAGGAATTGCGGCGCTGCTGACGGTGCTTCTGCTGACGGGCTGCGGCGCGGCGGGAGCGGCGGGCGGCGGCTCGCTGACGGAAGAAGACGCCAGCGGTGCGGAGACTGCTATACAAAGTGAGACGCTCACAGCGGAAAACGGCTGCGCAAATCTGGCGCTGACGCTGCCGGAGGGCTGGGAAGGCGCGGCGGCGAATACGCCGAAGGACGGCGGAATGGACGCATGCCGCATCGAGTTCTGGCCCGCCGATGCGCCGGAGCTGCGCCTGACGCTGTGTGCCTATCCCGACGGCATCGGATTGTGCGGCACCGGCGTGACGATCGAAGAGGTGGCTTTTGAAGGCGGTCAGACAGCCACTTTGTATACGGAGCAAATCGGCGATGATTTCTGGCTCTGTTTGATTTACGGCAATACGCCGGGGGTTTACGCTGTGGAATTTACCGGTGCCCGGACGCTGCTGGAACAGTACGAACAGCCGCTGGCGGCGATTCTCGGCAGCGCTGTGCTGGGCGAGGGTTTCCTGCGGCAAAGTGAGGCGGAAGAGATCGCATCGGATGCGTTTGCGGCGGATTACGAGGAAGTGTGCGGGCGGTTCGATATGAATACCGGCGTGTGGACGGTGACATTTTTGACTTCGGATGCTACGGAGGTGGGCAGCCTCTGTGTGGGGCCGGACGGAAAGCTCTGTTCGGTGGGAAATGAGGCGGACACCCAGCTGTGCGGCCTGCCGCGGGCCGGGCGTGCCGGAGACTATCCGGCGGCGTTGATGGTGGAGGATACGGTTTACCTGCTCTCTCAGGATACTGTGCCGGCGGAAGTCGGACAGGATGCGATCATCGGCTATACGGTTTCTTATACGGATACGTTCCCGGAGAAAAACGGAGAAACCAATTTCAGCCGCACAGCGGAGCTGCCCATTGCGCAGACGGAAAGCGGTGTGGCCGTATGCTATGAAGGTGCGTGGCGGCTGTGCACGCCGCAGCGCGGAGCATGAGATCCTGATTCATAGTTGTGTCAGCGCCGCAGCCATGCTATGGTAGACAGGCGCAGCGGAAAACGATTTCAACCCAAAGGAGCGGCGCTATGCTGTTTTCAAGCATTACCTTTTTATATTATTTTCTTCCCATCGTGCTGGCGGTGTATTTTCTGGCGCCACGCCGAGGCAAAAATCTTGTGCTGCTGCTGGCCAGCCTGGTGTTTTACTGGTGGGGCGAGCCGCGCTATGTTTTTTTGATGCTCTTCACGATTGCCTTTGCCTATGTCTGCGGCCTTTTGATTGGCCGTTTCCGGGGCCGGGGCGCGGCGAAGGGATTTTTGGTTTTGTCCGTGGCCGGGGAGTTGGCGGTGCTGGGCTATTTCAAATACGCTGACTTTTTTCGCTCCACGGTGAATGCGGCGCTGAAAACGGAGTTGCCCCTGCTGTCCATTGCGCTGCCCATCGGCATCAGTTTTTACACCTTTCAGACCCTGAGCTATACCGTAGACGTGTACCGCGGCACGGTGGCGCCCCAGCGCTCCTTTCTCAAGCTGGCGACCTATATTGCCATGTTCCCCCAGCTGATTGCAGGGCCGATCGTGCGCTACCGCGCTGTGGAGGGAACGCTGACGGAGCGTCACACCACAGCGGAAGACCTGGGGCAGGGGCTGTCACGCTTTGTGCTGGGCCTTTCCAAAAAAGTGCTTCTGGCCAATCAGCTGGGCGCTTTTGCCGCTGCCCTGCAGGGCAGTGGGGAGCAGACAGTTCTGCTGGCCTGGCTGGCTGCCATCGCGTTTGCGCTGCAGATCTATTTTGATTTTTCCGGCTATTCGGATATGGCCATCGGATTGGGGCGGGTGCTGGGATTCCGCTTTCTGGAAAACTTTAATTATCCGCTGATCGCCCGCAGCGCTACGGAGTTTTGGCGGCGCTGGCACATCTCCCTCGGTTCCTGGTTCCGGGACTATGTGTACATTCCCCTGGGCGGCAGCCGGAAAGGGCGTGCCCGGCAGCTGTTCAATATCCTTATAGTGTGGCTGCTGACAGGACTTTGGCACGGTGCGGCCTGGAATTTTGTACTGTGGGGACTCTTTTTTGCAGCGCTTTTAGTGTTGGAAAAGCTCTTTTTGCTGCGTGTGCTGGAGCATCTGCCCCGGGCGGTGGGTCACGGGTATTTGCTTTTTGCAGCGGTGATCGGCTTTGCTGTGTTCAATGCCGACGGACTTTCCGGCGCGACGGCGGATCTTTCCTGCATGTTCGGCCTTTCCGGTGTGCCCTTTGCCGGTACCCAGACGCTGTATTACCTTTCCAGCTATGGATTGCTGCTGCTTCTGGCAGTGGTCGGCGCAACGCCGCTGCCGGGACGCGTTGCCGCGCGCTGTGCGCAATGCCGCGGCATGACCATTTTGCAGCCGGCGGTGCTTTTGGTGCTGCTGCTGGTCTGTACAGCTTATTTGGTGGACGGCTCTTTTAACCCCTTCCTGTATTTCCGTTTTTAAGGAGGAATCCCTATGAAAAAAGAAACGATCACCGCAGCGGCGGTATTGTGTGCGCTGGGTACCGGTTTTCTTGCCTGCGCGCTGCATACGGATCAGCCGTTGTCTCTGGGTGAACGCCGCCCGTTGGCCCAGCGGCCGGAGGTTTCGGTACAGACGCTCTCGAACGGAAGCTTTATGTCAGATTTTGAAACGTATGCACTGGATCAGTTTCCGCTGCGGGAAGCGATGCGCCAGCTGAAAGCGCAGGTTCAGTATTATCTGCTGCGCCAGAAGGACAACAATGGCGTGTATCAGGTGGACGGAAGCCTGTCCAAAATCGAGGCGGTTTTGAGCGAAAGCAGCGTGCAGGCGGCAGCCGAGAAGCTCAGTCGCCTGCAGGAAACGTATCTGGCGGACAGCCGGGTGTTTTACAGTGTGGTGCCCGATAAAAATTATTATCTGGCTGAGTCCAATGGTTATCCCTATTTGGATTATGAACGGATGGATGAAATTTTGGCTGAACACCTGGTAGACATGGAGCGCATCAATCTATACGACTGCCTGAGCGCGGAGGATTATTACAAAACCGACCCCCACTGGCGGCAGGAGAAGCTGGAAAAGGCGGCCGGACGCGTGGCCCAGGCGTTGGGTGTTTCTATTACGCCCTTTTCCGATTATACACAGCAAACGTATAAAGACTTCCGCGGCGCGTATTTTGGTCAGTCTGCCCTGCCTCTGGAGGCGGAGCCGCTGCATTATCTAACGAGCGAGACACTGGAGGCGTGTACGGTCCACCATTATGAAACCGGTGCTGATACCGGGGTGTATGAGACGGAAAAGCTGACAGGCAAGGATCCTTATGACGTCTTCCTCGGCGGCGCGGATGCGCTGGAGACGATTACCAATCCCAACGCGAAAACGGATCGGGAGCTGCTGGTGTTCCGGGATTCTTTCGGTTCATCGCTAGTGCCGCTGCTGGTGCAGGATTACCAAAGTGTGACGCTGATCGATCTGCGCTATGTATCTGCCCAGATCCTGGAGCAATTTATTGATTTCCACGGGCAGGATGTGTTGTTTTTGTACAGCCCGTCGGTTTACAACCATTCGGATATGCTGAAAACTTGAAAGTGAAAGGAAACGCCCCCAGACAGTGCGCGGTGCACCGTCCTGGGGGCGTTTTGGATCAAAAGGACAGATTCAGTTGCCGGAACAGCCATGCTTGTCTGCGCTGCAGGAATGCTGCGCACAGGTGTGGTCGTGGTGGCTGCAGTTGGATTGGGCGTCGGCACGCAGCGTGCCG
Source organism: bacterium 210917-SL.2.15 (assembly GCA_020555605.1). Classification (GTDB taxonomy): domain Bacteria; phylum Bacillota; class Clostridia; order Oscillospirales; family Oscillospiraceae; genus Pseudoscillospira. Next base: position 32,895 of record JAJCJC010000021.1, read on the forward strand.
TTTAACAGGGCCTGCACGGCCTCGTCGGCGCTGCCGGAAACGCCGGCATACAGGCGGATGCCAGCGTTGCTCAAGGCCATCTGCGCGCCGCCGCCGATGCCGCCGCAGATCAGCGCGTCCACCTGCTGCGCGACCAGAAGGCCCGCCAGCGCGCCGTGGCCGCTGCCGTCCGTGCCGATTACCTGCGCGGCGGTGACAGCGCCGTTTTCCACGTCATAAAGCTTGAAATATGCGGTGTGGCCAAAATGCTGGAACACGTTTCCGTTTTCATAGGTAACTGCGATTCTCATGCTGTTTGCTCCTTTCGTTCTGACGGGCGCTGCGGCAGATTTCCGGCAGGGCGCACCGCAGCAGCGCGCTGTGCCGTCGCACAGGCGGTAATGTCCGCCGGTGATTTGAAGGGGGCGCCCGTTGACGAGACAGTCTGCCAGTTTAGAGCGTGCGCGTTCGTAGATCTCGGTAACTGTCGTGCGGGAAACGCCCATTTGCCCGGCGCACTGCGCGTGGGTCCGTTTTTCCAGGTCGATGAGCCGAATGGACTCATATTCGTCCAGCGTGAGCGAAATGGGCGCTCCCGCTGCGGCTCCGCAGGGCGCAAAGCTGTCATAAGCCGGCTCATCGCAGATTCGTCTGCACCGGCTGGGTCTTGGCATGGTCCTCACCTCTGTTTCTGACATATGACGGATATTATTATAGCACCCTTCCTGAAAAAAGCAAGGGGAAGTTGTCCGCTGGCGGCGAACAGGGCGCTTGACAAGAGAACAGGACTGCGGAGACGAAGGCTCTGCAGTCCTGTTCTCTTTCATGGGGTGCCGTGCGCGCCGGGATCGGAACCGTTCAGGTGATCCTGGGCGTGCTGCTTGATCTTCTCCCAGGTTTCTTCACTCAGATCGTGCTCAATGCGGCAGGCGTCGGCACGGGCGGTTTCGGCGGACACACCCAAGGCCATCAGAAGATCGCTCAGCACCCGGTGGCGCTCATAGACGCGGGCGGCGATCTTCTGGCCTTCCGGCGTCAGGGTGAGCAGCCCGTTGGCATCTGTTTCCACGTAGCCGTTTTCCCGCAGCTTTTTCATGGCGATGGAAACGCTGGGCTTGGAAAAGTTCAGCATATTGGCCACGTCAATGGAACGGACATGGCCGTTTTTTTCCTGCAGCATCAATATGGCTTCCAGATAGTCCTCCGCCGATTCATAAATATGCATCATTCTGTTTCACCCTCTGCCGAATTTGGTCACCTGCATTATTTTTATTAGAATATCACAAAACACAGGTGCGTTTCAAGGGCTTTGTTGTGAAAATGGGGAAAATGTGGTAAACTATATCCGGTATCACATAAAGTTTGCCGTTGGATGGCATATTCAGGATCAAAGTTCCTGCTCTGCAGGTGGCGAATGGAAGCGTTTGATGCAGAAGTGAGAGGCGCTCTTCTGCCGGAGAATAACATTCAGGGGAAGCCCCTTTTTGCAAAAAGGAGAAACGATATGGAAAGAATCTATTGCCTTGCCATTGGCTATGCGTTCGGGCTGGTGCTGTTTGCGGAGATTATTGCCCGGGCACGCCTGGGCAGAAGCGCCCGGGCGATCGGAAGTCACAATCCGGGCACAGCCAATATCACCCGGCAGATGGGGAAATCATGGGGGCTTCTGGTACTGGCGGGAGACCTTTTGAAAACCGCAGCAGCCTGCTGGCTGTGTGCGACGCTGTTTCCGCAATTGGGACGGCTGGTTTATCTGTGGGCGGGCCTGGGTGCCACGCTGGGCCATAATTTTCCGGTTTGGACGGGATTTCGCGGTGGAAAAGGTGTGGCGACCACCTGCGCATTTTTGTTTTTGTTTTCGCCGCTCTGGTGCGGAGCATGCATTGCGCTGGGGGGCGTTGTGGTGCTGGCCACGGGATATTTGCCGGTGGCTGCCGTAGTGATCACCACGGCAGCGCTGCTGCCGGCCTGGCACTTCGGCGCCCTGGAAGGATTTGCGCTGGTGCTGGCAGCGGATGCGCTGATGTTCCAGCGTCACCACCGTGGTATTGCACGGGCGTTGCGGGGTGAGGAACGCCGGGCGCTGCGCGGAAAAGCGGCGCGGGAGAAATGAACGCGTCCCAGGGCATCCGGCGCGGCGTGCCGAAAATTCACGATTTGTTTACACTTGTGTGCGCTGGGAAGATTTACATTTACGCAATGCGATGATAAAATAATAACTACAGGCACATGATAGATGTGGCTCATTCACAAGGATAGACCAGAACGATACTGGAACAGAACGAAAAGGAGTTGTATATCATGGCAGAATTCAGTTTTAAGAATATCTTTTTGGCAGGCGTCGGCGCCACGGCCTATTCCTTTGAAAAGGCGCAGGAACTGGTGGACGATTTGGTGAAAAAAGGCGAGTTGACCGTGCAGCAGGGGAAGGTCGTCAACGAAGAACTGAAGCACAATATGTCTGAAAAGCTGCGCGCCGCGGCAGACAGTATTGAAAACGCGGGCAAGAAAGCGGCGGATGCGGCGTCTGATGCCATCGAGAACGCGGCGGGCAAGGCCGGCGATTTGCTGGAGAAGGTGGCCGATATGACGGCTGAGGAGCGCGCTGCGCTGAAGGAAAAGCTGCAGGAGCTGGACCAGAAGGACGGCGAAACAAAGGGCGAAGAATAAGCCGATGGCGGAGCTGCGCAAAAGCGCCGTCGAGGAAGTGCCCGGACGCAGCAAAAAAAAGAGCAGCCGACTGCATGAGATCGTAGATATTCTGCGGCGCAGTGACATGATCCATGGCGTTACGCCGCAGAAGCTGCGCATCATGCTTGAGGAACTGGGACCCACGTTTGTAAAGCTGGGACAGATCATGTCCATGCGTTCAGACATGCTTCCGCAGGCGTATTGCGATGAACTGAAGAAGCTCCGCTCCGGCGTGGCGCCCATGCCCTTTGAAACGGTGGAGGAGATCCTTGCCGCACAGTATGGCTACCCGGCAGGGGATATGTTCGCCTGGATCGACCGTACGCCGCTGGGTTCGGCATCAGTGGCACAGGTTCATGCGGCGCGGCTCTACAACGGCCAGCCGGTGGTGATCAAGGTGCAACGCCGGGGCATCCATCGGATCACGGAAGAGGATATCGCCATTTTGCGCCGGGCGGCGCGGCTGCTGAAAATCGTGCCCCGGGCCGGGGATGTGATCGATTTCAACGGGTTGCTGGACGAGTTGTGGACCGTGTCCCAGCAGGAAATGAATTTCTTGCTGGAAGCGGAGCATCTGGAGCGCTTCGGCGCTTTGAACGAAGAGGTGGCCTATGCTTCCTGCCCCAGGGTTTACCGGGAGTTGAGCACAGCCTCGGTTCTGGTTATGGAGAATATCTCCGGCATCCCTATCGATCATCTGGACGAGCTGCGCGCGGCGGGCTACGGACTGGGAGAGATCGGCGAAAAGCTGGCGGAGAACTACATCAAGCAGATCCTGGATGACGGCTTTTTCCATGCCGACCCGCACCAGGGAAACATTGTGATCCGCCGCGGGAAAATTGTCTGGCTCGATCTCGGCATGGTGGGTGTGCTGTCCAGCCGCGACCGTCAGATTTTTCGGACGGCCATGCTGGCCATTACCCGCCAGGATATTTATGAGTTGGAAAACGCCATCATGTCGCTGGGGATCCTGAAAGCCAAGATCAACCACAATGAGCTGTATGAGGACATCCGCATTTTTGTGGATCGTTACGGCAGCAGTGATTTGCAGGATCTGCACCTGGGCAAAGTGCTGGGCGAGATGATGGACATTGCGGCCAAGCACCAGATCGGCATGCCCAACAGCATCACCATGCTGATCCGCGGCGTGCTGACCATCGAGGGTGTGCTGGAGGACTGCAGCCCGGAAACCAGCCTGATGGGAATTCTGGCCAATCATTTTTCGGCAGGCGCCTTTTCTGTGCACAGCGCCGAGCAGGAGCTGCGGCACCTTCTGCGCAAGTTTGCCGGAAGCGCCGAAAAGGTGAGTGATATCCCGCTGAACCTGGCGGACATCATTAAGATGACCGTGCGGGGGCAGACCAAGATTAATCTGGAACTGACCGGATCGGAAGAGCCGATCGGCAAGGCGGACCGCATGGTGGACCGGTTGGTGTTTGGCATCATCGACGGGGCGTTGCTCATCGGTTCGAGTATGCTGTGTACCACGAATATGCACCCCCAGATTCTGGGGATTCCGGCGATTGGGGCGGCAGGCTTTTTTATCGCCTTTCTCCTGTCCGGCGTATTGCTGCTGGACATCGTCAAAAAACATAAATAGAGTGCGCCGCCGGGAAAAAGCTGCGGCGCACTTCTTCTGCTCTCGGGCAGGGAATGAGAACAGGAAAAAGGAGTACATCAAGATGAAACAGTGGAAGCGTTTTGCATGGCTGCCGGTTCTGGCGCTGGCCGTGGGGCTGCTGGCCGGCTGCGGGCCAAATGCGGCAGGAAACGGTTCGGATTCCGACGGAGCGTCGGTTTCGGAGGACGGCACGGACGGAGCAAAATTGCTCAGCGGCAAGCATCATGCGGAAATTGAGGTGCAGGATTATGGCACGATTGTGGTGGAGCTGGATGCTGACGCCGCTCCTGCCACGGTGACCAATTTTGTCAACCTGGCAAAAGGAGGATTTTATGACGGCCTGACGTTCCACCGCGTGGCGGCAGGGTTTGTGCTGCAGGGCGGCGACCCGAAGGGCAACGGCACCGGCGGCAGCAGCGAGACCGTTGCCGGCGAGTTTTCGGAAAACGGCTTCGATAATCCGCTGTCCCACACCCGGGGCGCCATTTCCATGGCCCGCTCGCGGGACTATAACAGCGCTTCGTCCCAGTTTTTCATCGTTCAGCAGGACAGCACCTTTCTCGATGGTCAGTATGCCGCATTCGGCTATGTGACGGAGGGAATGGAAATTGTGGACAAAATTTGTGAGGAAACGCCGGTGGCAGATATGCAGACCGGTTATGTGGAACCGGAAAACCAACCGGTAATTACAAAAATTACGGTGACAGATTGAGCGAATAGGGACCGGCTGCGTCCATCGCGCAGCCGAAGTGCAAAGGGCGGCTCGCACACAGCGGGCCGCCCATGGTTTACTGATGCTGCGCGATGGCGTTGGCGGCCTTTTGCAGCAGAGCGGCGTTGCCCTGCAGCCGCGGATCGGAAGGAGCCAGGGCCAGTGCGGCTTCCGCTTCTTCCAGAGCGAGGGGGATCTGTCCCAGCCGGTGGAACGCGATGGCCCGCAGGTCGTGGGGCAGTGCCCCCCAGGCGGCGGCTTCACAGATATAAGTGGCGGGCCGCTCGGTGATTTCCAAAGCGCAGGCGGTGAAATAAAGCACGCCGGGCCAGTCCTCCCGTTCGTAGAGGGTGGTGGCCAGATCTATATATCCCTCCCGCAGATGGGGCGCTTCGGCGATGGCCCGCAGAAAATAGCGGCGGGCAGAGTGGAAATCGCCTTTGTGGGCATAGGATTTGGCGATGTAGCGCATGGAGGCGGCGCGCCAGCCGGGATGAAAGACCTCGTCCAGATCAGTGCAGACGCAGATGTCTGCGTCGTCCGGAACCAGGGCCAGAGAACGGTTTCGGGCTGTGTCGAAACGCCAGGGAAAGATCTCCGCCCGTTCCACGATTGCGCCGCGCCGACGCAGTTTTTCCACGGTGTCGTCTGAAGAGCCGGTGTCCAGCACAACTACGGCATCGGCTTCCGTCATGGAATCCATCCAACAGTCGACAAATTTGCTTTCATTTTACAGATGGCGTAAACAATAATTTTCATAATGATTTTCTCTGTGACGTGAGATGGAAAAGAAAGGGCGGCGTATGCCGCCCTTTCTTGTTTCGGGTGCAGGTTTGAGCGTTAGGTGCTCAGAAGACCCGCCGTGCGCAGATTGGCCAGCAGCTGATTGAACTGGGTGACTACGTCAGTGGTATTGGTGGCGTCCGCGACGGCGGCTGCGGGAGTAACAGGTCCTGCCGGCCCTGTAGAGCCATTTATTTATGCACAACATTAGGTTTTCCTTTGTGTTGAGTAGGCAAGCCGTTAGATTGCCTTGTTTTCAATCACTCGGATAACGTTGTGGTTATTCTCAATGTAATCAATAATTCGCTGGTACTCGTCGGCAAAATTGAAGTCAACCGTTATTTCCCCGTTCTCATGCACCCAAACCGCTTTTACGAGTTCAACCATAATCCCGCGGTTAAGGCTCTGAATGTTTCTGTATTTCAGAAAGGCGGTTAGATACGGGTCGTCGGTTCCGATACCGTCAGCCATTACCTGCATTTCCTCTTTCAGATAGGAAATGTTCGCTTCAAGCTGCTGTATCTGTTCTGCAATCTTGCCTTTCAAGCGGCGGTATTCCTCTTTGGTGATCTCGCCGCTTTTCCAATCAAGGTACAAGCTGTCGGAAGCGTCATTGTACTGTTTTAGCTGCTTTTCTGCCTGTTTCAAGGAATGGGATAACCTCTTGCTTTCCCGATTGATAACAGGCGCGTTGTTAATCCGTTCAATTTCTTCTGCAAGCTGATCTACAAGGGCAATTTGCATTTGCAACGCTGCCAATACCGCGTTTTCCAACTTATCTTGCCTGATAGAATGTTTGCTGCAAATCTTCTTATCGGTATAGCTGCGGCAAGAGTAGTAGGCAATATTGCGGGCGGTTTTGCGCCGCATGGCCTTTTTGCAATCCGCGCAACGGACAAAGCCGGACATGAGATAAACTTCTTGTTTGCCGGGGGCTGTCCTTGTGTCGCGCTTATGTAGGGCTTGCGCTTTCTCGAATGTTTCCCTGTCAATGATCGCTTCGTGTGTGTTGGGGACAACAAACCATTCTTCTTCGGGGACGTTGATCTGCTTGTGTACCTTGTAGCTGATTACGCGATTACGGCCTTGCACCATTACGCCCGTATAAACTTCATTCTGCAATATCCTTGCAATCGTGCTGGCAGACCACAAACCATCGTTTTTGTCGGAATTGGGGTTGTTGTACTTAAAGCCCTTTTTCTTCTTATAGGCTTCGGGGTTCGGCTCCCCCATTTGGTTAAGCCGCTTTGCAATCCCCATTTTACTGTACCCCTCATTGACAAACCAATGATAAATGCTTTTGACAACCTCCGCTGCTTCTTCATCTACAATCAAGCTGTTTTTGTCGTTGGGGTCTTTCTTGTAGCCGTAAGGGGCAAATGCGCCTATGAACTCGCCGCGCTCCCGTTTCATCTTGAATGTTTTGCGGATTTCTTCGGAAGTGGTTGCGGCAAACTGCTCATTGAACATTCCCCTTATAGGTACTTCAAGCCCGCTTGCAGAATGGGGGTTTGCGTAAGTGTCAATAAACGGTGTGCCTGTGCAAATAAACCTTGCGCCGTTAATGGGTATGAACTCCTCCAAAAACTTCTGCTGGTCGGCAAGGTTGCGGAAACCGCGTGCAAGGGATTTGATAATCATGCAGTTTACTTCTTTTCGGACAATGCAGCCCTCAAGCCGTTTGAAGTTTGGTCGCGCTGTGTCGGTGCCTGTCAATCCGTCGTCGGCAAACACGTCTACAATCACATAGGTTCCCGGCTCAAAGTAGCTGTCTACAAAGTCGCGGAGTATCTTTTCTTGGTTGATAACACTCTCGCTTTCGTCCTCGTTGTCGTCCTCTCTGGATAGTCGAATGTATAGCCCAATTTTCCAAAACGGCTCTGCATAACTGCGTGCCATTTTGTCTTTGCGTATGCGGGGCATTATACCTCCTTTCCCCCTATGATTACGAGTTAATTATACCATTTTCGCCCCGTAATCACAAGGTCTTTACCCGTAGGGTTATGGGAAAGTCGGCGGTTATTTCAGACTTAAAAAGTAGTCGCACAATGATTGCTTTAGCGTTCTATCCTCTGCGACAAATCGTATTCTTACGGGCGTATCGCCGCAAAGAAAACAATACGGATTGACGATCTGCTCCAAGTAGCTTTGCATTTTCTTTACTGCTGGCAAGGAACTGTCAATATGGATATTGCGAATGTCAACCAAAGTGCTGTGGTCTACCTGTGTAATATCAACGCTTCTCATTTGTTGAAGCTGTAATTTGGTAATCATCTTCTTTCCCTCCCGGTTAGCGGCATAGTACAGAATATGCGCTCCGGCTTGTACGATATGAGAAATAAGGCTGAAACGGGCGGTTGTTAGCAGCAACCTCACGGGAGTTTCACCCCGGCCCATGCTGATGGGTGCGCCGCGCAATGCTTTGAGGGCGTTCAACGCGGGAGTATCATTGTGCCGCCTTGTATGTCGTCGCCCACAAGCTGCTAAACCTGTTTTACGGCGCGGTAGTTCTCGCTCGGCTTTTCCCCGTAGGGGAAAAGCTGTCATGGCGTACCCGCCGCCCGGCTCGATACAGACGGAATGTACCCGTTTGCCTGTTATGCTGCGTACCAAAGGCCGCTTTCTTTGTCAAAGAACAATAGGCTTTGTCGGCCTGTAACAGCACACCGTTTCCGATATGCTGTTACGGAACGACAAATAGCCCATAACGGGAAGCGTGGAAAGGGGACACGCTTCCCGCATGGGCTTAAAGAGTTATCCTACATGAAACGCAAGGGTGCGGGTAATAAGGCGCACTTGCAGCCTGTTCCGCATTTCCTCGTCCACATAGGAATAAGTATTGCCCGCGTCGTCTTTCAGCGTGCGGGTACAAAGTTTCGCTATGTAACCCTCATAATGCTTCAAGATCGCGCACATGGCGTTTGTGTCGCCGTTTGCCGCTGCGGAAATGACAGGGAACGGCAACAGATTTTCAGATTTCCTAACGGTGTTCATCATCTGTTTTTCCCTCCATATACTGTTTGATTTTCGCAAGCGCGGATTTCCTATGCCGGAAAACCGTCGTGCGTACAACATTCAGCAGTTCGCCAATTTCCGTATCGCTCATATCCAAGAAGTAGGACAACAGGATAATGTCGCGCTTCCTTTCGGGCAGAGCGTTAAGGGCTTCGGCAAGCAGTTCATTTTTGACGAGTACATCAAAGCCGGACACTTGAAAACGGAAATAATCGCTTTCGTATTCGTCCATCGTGAAAAGCTGCGCGAGTTCGCTTTCGCTCAAATCCGAAAAAGTAACTTCGCGTGCTGCGCGTTTCGCAAGAGTGCGGCGGTGGCTTTTCGCTTCGCCGACCAAAGTTTTCTTTGCTAATGCGTCGTACTGATGTTGTATTCTTTCCTTGTCGGAAGAAGATAGCTCCATAGAGTTCACCTCCTTCCCGCGTGGAGTAGAGGACGGGAGTTAAGGGCTTGTCCTCTCTGCCCCTTTCGCTCCGTACCCGTTCGGGAGATGGCTCTTTAGTGCGCTTTTCAGAAAAAAGTTGAAAAAAGCAAAATGCGCCCGTCCGCAAGACGCGGACGAGCGCAAAGGAAATGTAAGCAGTAATTAAATGTATTGACAGTTCATACTCATAGCCAGAATATCCCCATGCAGCGCAAGGGCTTTTTTTGATAGGTAAAAGTTTGTCGTATTATGTAGCAAGAAAAGGAACACGGCGATACCTCCAAGATACCGCCGCGATCTTATAAGTCGTCATTTATTTGTAATGGACACAAAGAAACGGCGGCTTCGTTTTTGAACCGCCCCCTGTCAAGTAGACAGGTAAAAAAAGAAAAATTACGCCACGAGGGTCTGGTTCCTGTAAGCAAGGGGAGCCAGGCCCTTTAACTTAGCTTGAAGCCGCCTTGTATTGTAAAAGTCTA
>JAJCJC010000022.1 GCA_020555605.1 bacterium 210917-SL.2.15
CCTTAAGGGGCCGCCATGAGTCAGCAATGCAGTTGGCCGACCCATTCGAGGCCCCTTGAGGGGCGTTGTCCGTATTATGCCCTTCTAGGGCTTACTCAAGCCCCCGGCTTTGCCGGGGGTCCTGACTATTTGTGAGACATCAGAGCCGCTCTTCGCAGTACATGCAGCGGTAAATGTGCCGTTTCCGATCGGAGAGGATAAAGGTCTGCTTCAGCCCCTGTTCGATGGAGGTGATGCAGCGGGGATTTTTGCACACTGCCACGCCAGTGATTTTATCCGGCAGAGACAGGCTTTTCTTTTCGATGATCTTGTTGTTTTTGATAATGTCCACCGTGATGTTGTCGTCCAGAAAACCCAGCAGTTCCAGATCCAGGGGCACCAGCCCTTCAATTTTAATGATGTCCTTTTTGCCCAGCTTGCGGCTCTTGGCATTTTTGATGATTGCCACTTCGCCCTCGCACTTGTCCAGGTTCAATGCGTCATAGATTTTCATGCAGGAGCCGGCGCGGATGTGGTCAATGACGTAACCTTCTTCGATGCCGCTGATATTCAACATAGCGTTAAGCCTCCAATCCCAAAAGTTTCATAATCAGTGCCATGCGGATGTAAACGCCGTACTGCGCCTGTTTGAAGTAGGTGGCGCGCGGATCAGCATCCACATCCACGGAAATTTCGTTCACCCGGGGCAGGGGATGCATCACGATCATGTCTTCTTTAGCCAGCTTCATTTTTTCGGCGTCCAGAATATAGTGGTTTTTCAGGCGGATATAATCTTCCTCGTTGAAAAAGCGCTCTTTTTGCACGCGGGTCATGTACAGGATATCCAACTTGGGCAGCGCACTGTCCAAAGCGTCGCACTCTTCGTAGGGGATGTGGTTGGCTTCGAGCACCTCTTCGCGGACGAAATCGGGGATGCGCAGCTCGTCCGGGGAGATCAGGAGAAAGCGGATGTTTTCATAACGGGCCAAGGCGGTGATCAGGGAATGCACTGTGCGGCCAAACTTAAGGTCGCCGCACAGCCCGATGGTCAGCCCGTTGAGCCGGCCTTTTTCGGCGTGAATCGTCAAAAGGTCTGTCAGCGTCTGTGTGGGGTGCTGGTGGCCGCCGTCGCCGGCGTTGATGATAGGCACCGGGGAGGAGAGAGAGGCTACCATGGGCGCGCCCTCCTTGGGATGACGCATGGCGATGATGTTGGCATAGCATCCGATGACGCGGGCCGTGTCGGATACGCTTTCGCCCTTGGCGGCGGAACTGGAATCGGCGCTGGAAAAACCGAGTACGCTCCCCCCCAGATTAAGCATAGCAGCTTCAAAACTCAGGCGGGTCCGTGTACTCGGTTCATAAAAACAGGTAGCCAGCTTTTTGCCGTCGCAAACATGGCTGTATTTTTTGGGGTCCTTTTCGATGTCCTCAGCTACAGCGATCAGCTGATCAATCTCCGGAACGGACAGATCCAGAGGGCTGAGCAGATGTTTCATAGTTTGACCACCCTTTCAAATTTTTTCAATCGTACCATCCATCCGACAAAAATGCAAGAACTATTTTTTCCCAGTTTTGCCCGGGCCGGTACCCGCCCTGCGGTGCGGGCAAGCATGCGCCCCGCAGCTGCTGTAAAGCTGCGGGGCGATGGAATGAAACGATTCAGCGGATGCAGATATAAACGAGATAAGCTGCGTAAATTGCCAGCATCACAATACCTTCGGTACGGCTGAGCCGTTGGCGGGTCCAGCCGAAGATCCATACGAGCAGGCTCATACCGGTGAGCAGCACGATGTCAATCATGTTTTCAAAGATAAATGTGACCGGGCTGATCACAGCGGCCACGCCCAGGATCAGAAGGATATTGAAAATATTGGAGCCGATCACATTCCCCAGCGCCATGTCCAGTTCTTTCTTCCGTGCAGCCACAATCGAGGTGACTAATTCGGGCAGGCTGGTGCCGACGGCCACGATGGTCAATCCAATCAGATTTTGGCTCAGGCCCAGGGCGGCAGCCACTGTGGTGGCGCCGTCCACCACAAAATCACCGCCGAATTTAATGGCCACCAGGCCGCCGACGATGAACAGAATGCATTCCCACAACGGCAGGGGACGAATATCGTGCTCCATAGCGGCTTCCTCCGCGGCCATGGCTGCATTGCCGGCACGGGCTTTCAATGCAGTGCGAACCATGATGATCATATACACCGCGAACAGCGCCAGCAGTACCAGACCGTCCAGTCGGCCCACAGCCATGCCGGCATAGCCCAGGGCCAGCAGCAGGACACCGCAGAAAATGGAAAAGGGGAATTCCTTGGTCAGCGAATCCCGCTGGATGGCCAAGGGGGTGAACACAGCGCACAGGCCGCACACCACCATCAAATTGAAGACGTTGGAGCCGACAACATTGCTGACGGCCAGGGCATTGTTGCCCGACATGGACGCGGTAACGCTGACGGCCAATTCGGGCAGGCTTGTCCCCATGGCCACTACGGTCAGGCCAATGATGATGGGGGGTACACGCAGCAGTTTGGCCACAGCGGAGCTGCCGTCCACAAAAAAGTCGGCGCCCTTAATCAGCAGCAAAAAGCCGATGACCAAAAAGAGGATAGCAAAAAGAATTTCCTGCATAGTATAAATGATCCTTTCTCTGTCTGTTTCTGTTTCTATGGATATTTGTGCCGCTTCCTGCCGGCCGGTTTGCCGCGCCGGAGCGGCGGAGGGGAACGGCTGAGCCGTTCCCCTCCGCAGAATGTTTTTTGCTTATGCGGCGAAGGCCGTCAGGGGCAGCAAAAGCAGCGACAGGGCCAGCACCACGGCAATGACGATGGCGAGTATACGGATTCCGGTTTTGCGGTTCAAGGAAAAAGCACCTCCCATAAAAAATCAAACAACTCTGCTGGATTCAGTTTACATAAGGCGTGTGGAAAACTATGTGGAAATAGTGCATAAATCCATTGCTTTCCGCCTTTTTCGACAAGTTGCGGCAAAATTATGCCCCGGTGCGGCATGTACTTTTTTGCCCGCATGGGGCGTGGTGCACCAGGCAATGAAGCCATTGTAGCATAAAGTGCTGTGGACAACAAGCCGGGAATTGACGAAAGCAGGCGGAAATGAGATGCTGTTTGGACGGTTTTTGCTGTTTTAAAAAAATTTTAAGATTTTTGCAAAAAAGCTGTCTTTTTTTCGCTTCTGGATTGTACTCATAATAGAAGGGAAGCGGAATGCGTTTCTCCGGCTCTTTTTTGTGCTATAATGGGCGCGAAAAGAGGCGGGGGTGGGAGAATGCTAGGCATATATCTGTCCATGCTGAACAGCACAGCGGATCAGGATGCCTTTCAAGCCCTGTATGAAGCAAACAAGTACAAAGTATTCCGTGCAGCACAGCGCATTGTGAAAAACAAATTGTGGGCGGAAGATGTGGTGCATGAAGCATTCTTATATGTAGCAGATCATTACGAAGAGCTGAGCGGGAAATATACCGGGGGTCTGGACGGATATCTGTACCGATGCGTGCAGTGCCGGGCGGTGAATTTGCTGCGCCGGCGGGGACGGGAAGAAAGCTATGAGGCGTGGGCCGAGGTTTCCGGCCGGGAGAGCGCGGCGGCGCCGGAGGGCGATGTGGGCCGGGTGGTTGCCGCCCTGCAGCAGCTGCCGAAATCCTATGGCGCGGTGCTGGAGTTGGTTTGCACGGGATGGAGTACGGCGGAGATCGCGGAGCATCTGGGACTTTCCACACGCACGGTGCAGCGGCGGCTGGAACGGGCACGGGAGATGATACGGGAGGAGTTGAGAGAGAATGATGCAGCCAATCCGGGAAGAGGCCTTTGACGCGCTGCTGCGGGAAGCCGCCGCCTGGCGGCTGCGGCAGGCTCTGGCGGCCCTGCCTTCGGAGGAACGCCTGCGGGCGGAATACGGGCCGCTGCATCGTCTGGACCGGCGCGTGCGGCGCTCGGTGCGGGCGCTGCAAAAAGTGCAGCAGCGCCGCGTTCTGAATCGCACGTCCCGGCGGAAGATGCGGCGGATCCTGCTGGCAGCCGCCCTGCTGGCGGCGTTGGCGGCGGGGACGCTGGCGGTTTCGGCGGAACTGCGGCTGTTGGTCAAGGATACCCTGGTGGAGTGGATGGAGCGAAACATGAGCATCCGCTATGAAGTGGAAGGGCATCCCTTGACAGCTCTGTCGGAGGGATACGCGCCCCATTATATCCCGGAGGGGTTTGTGTATAATGAAGAAATTTCTTTTACAGAGCAAAACCAAATTCTGCTTGATTACGAAAATGAAGAAGGTTATTTCGTTCAAATCACCATTAGAATTGCGGAAAACAGTTCTATTGTTGTAACAGACAGCGAGCACATTACTTATAAAACCATTGATTTCGGAGAAGCAGACGCCTATTTTGGCACTTTTGATGACGGAGACGGTTATGTGATGTATTGGTTTGCAGACGGCATGGAACATGAACTTTATATCAATGCCATTTTGCCGGAATCCGAGGTACTCCGGATCGCGGACAATATTTATTAAATATTGAGTCAAAACGGCAGAGCCGGGGCGGCAGGAAATCCGTCCCGGCTCTGTTTTTTGCACAAGAATTGGACTTGAAAATTGTGCAGACATCCAAAGATTATAAAACGCAGCATTTTTTTCAAAAATGCTGTCGTTTTTGGGCCGCTCGATTGTATTAGAAGTAGAGGGAACGGTTGGAAGCAAAACAGTCGATCCCCCAATTCAATCAGAGAGAGGTTATAACGTATGAAAACACAAATGCACACCATCCACCACCGTCTGATGGCCCTGGCCATGGCAATTGCCATGGCGCTGACCCTGTCGGTCAGCGCACTTGCTTCTGCAAATGAACCCTATAATGTAGATACGACAAAACTTACAGGAAGTTTTTCATCGAGTGCACAGACTTACTCAGCCACTGTGAGCGGTCCGATGGGAACGACAAAAACCAAGATAGAACTGACGCTGTATGAAAAAGGTCTCCTGGGCTACAAAGAAGTGGACAGCGCCAATGCCAGTGCGAACAGCCGCACCTGCAGCAAAACGGTCAGCTACGCTTTCAAAGATGGCAAAAGCTATAAACTGACCGTGATGGGCAGCGCCTATGTTGATGGACAATGGGACACTGTTACCAAAAATTTTACCGCTTCCTTTTAACTTAACGCAAGAGTGGGCGAAAGGGGGGAGGCCCATGAAAAAATGACCTGTCCGTATCCACAGGATGTTTGCAAAATTAAGACTGGAGGATTATTATGAAAATGTATAAGAAAGCGATGTCTATGGTTTTGGCACTGACGATGGTTGCAAGCTTAACTGTTCCGGCGTTGGCGCAAAGCGCAAATGGAGAAAGTGGGATGATAACAAAAGAAATTGTCGCAGATAACGGAAGTAGAGTTGTGGTAAAGGTTCCGGCAGAATATAGAGACTTTATGACTGATGCAAGGATACAGGAATTTGGTTCGATTCCGGATCTCCAAGAAGGTGATGTGATCAATATTGATGATATCGGTGGCATGAGCCCAATTTCAGATGCGGCATTGGATGAAAATACAACACCGTGGAACAAAGTCCCGATATATAGACACGTTACAACGAGAACAAAAGATAAAGGAGAATATATCAAAAAAGATGAGTTTATTACTTCGGTAGCCAGAGGACAAACAATAACGATCGGTAAGACATTCACACTCAGTTTATCTACTACGATTTCTGGCAGTTATTACGATAAGGCAGAGCTTGGCTTTAAAAATGCTGTATCGCTTACAATACAAAAAACTGAGACTTATACAGGGCCTACGGACGACGAAGGCGGTAATAGCAAAGAATATCGGGTGAGATTTTATGCACAGAATTGGAAGTGGAAACAGGAGAGATATCTTATGCCGCAGAATCAGTTGGAAGGAACAAAAACAGGAACGGCTGTAGAAGCAACGCGTTTTGCGCGGTATTCCATTAACAGAACTATTACATAAGCAGATCGATTTTAAGAAGGAGCATTTTTTATGAGTCGAAAAAAATGGGTTCTTGTTATTCTATTTGGCGTGATTATGGTTGCAAACATCTATATGCTGTGGACACGCTGTGTACCTATCAGTGATGTTATGGCGGCATCCATTCCTGCAGTATTTTCTGGGGGTGGGTTGCTCATGATTTTAAACAAGGAACTGTGACCAATGCGCACTGCGCCAGACTGATTCCGGCGCAGTGCCAATCCTATGACAGGCGGCCAATTTTTGCTGCGTAAAACGATACACAGTGGAAAAAAATGCGCAGCAACCTGCAAGGCTCCTCCGCACAAATTTTATCTTTTCTACTAACGGCGCCTTATTGGAATAAAATGGAAACATGTTTGTGACAGCCGAAAGGAGATCACCATGAGCAAATCAGCAACAATTATTGTGTGGGGAGGCGATTTTTCTGCTCGAAGTTCGCGGGTAAAAGGTACAAGTATGCAGGGAAATGATCAACACGATATGATAAGTTGGAGCGAATGAAAAAGTTAAAAAAATCTGCAACTATTCAAATTATTGGTGGTATTGTTTTGCTGGTATTGCTTGTAGTGAAGCAGATTGTGCCGATGGGGTCGCCAATCCCGTTACATATTTCTGTGGCTATAATTTTTGTATCAATTGCTAGTATCTATACCGGAATATATGAATTGAAAAGGTAATGCAGAGAAGATTCCCCGTGCCGGGGCCATCCCGGCGCGGGGCCAATCCTATGACGGGCGGCCAATTTTTGCTGCGTAAAACGATACACAGTGGAAAAAATGCGCAGCAACCTGCAAGGCTCCTCCGCACAAATTTTATCTTTTCTACTAACGGCGCCTTATTGGAATAAAATGGCAACATGTTTGTGACAGCCGAAAGGAGATCACCATGAGCAAATCAGCAACAATTATTGTGTGGGGAGGCGATTTTTCTGCTCGAAGTTCGCGGGTAAAAGCTACAAGCATGCAGGGAAAGGACATAAAGGTAACGCAAGACAGGGCGGAACCAAATACTGGAATCGTATGGCATTTTAATGAGTTTATTAACGGAAATCCAAGAAACGATTATGCTAAGTACATTGATATGGATTTAGGTTTAAGAAAAGAAGTTATGACAGGCAATGGGAACTTGACAGATGTTATATGTCAGTATATCCACACTTATAGTACGGTATCAGGATCAATATCGTTTTCTGCCGGGGGACCGAGTTTTTCGCTTTCTGGTACATCTAAGCAATGGTCTATAGTGGTTGGTTACGGCAATGCGCGGTATTAAGATGAGCTGAAGAGGTTGATGTAATATGAAAATATTGTTCACAGCGTTTGTTGTGGCAACTGCTGGCGCATGTTTATGCGATTTGTATGGCGGAATAACGGCTGTGACGATTTTGGTGTTTGTCACTCTTTTTTTAGGGGTGTGCATTTGTGCATTGTTACTCAGTATTTACAATGTATTAAATGAAATTTACCAACAGCAGAAAGATGCGAGGCCACCTGATGATACAGAAGCTGACACATCGGCGGAGCAAAAAACGGCGGAGGATCATTGAATGCATTCTGCCCCGGTGATTGCCGCCGGCAGAATCGGGCAGCGCCGCCGCGATCGGGATCACCGTGACGGCCACCTGTGACGGGCCGCTTTGCGCTGATGCGCCTCGGTGTAGACGCCGTTCTGAAAAAGGCGGCCTGCGTATCCCTATCACGGAGATAGAAGCGGATGCGCTTTGTGCGGAAAGACTTGTTTTGAACCTGGTCAGGGATACCCGTTGGACGTACCCCGGCAACCGCGCCCTTTCATAACCTGTGTAGACGACAGCCCCGGCGGGAGCATTGCTCCCGCCGGGGCCGTTTTTTGCCTCCGGCACAGCGATTGCGCCAAAGGGAGCCGGCCAGGAACCTCATTTTTTCGCCCTTCTTGTGCCTTGTGAAAGTTTTGCATTTGGTATATACTATTATACTGAAATTATATCGAATTCCGGCGGGACGTGTCGCAGACAAACGCTGCCGCCGTTTCCAAGGGAAGGAAGAAGCAAACGTGAAAAAATCTTACGGCAACGAAAGTATCGCTGCGCTGAAGGGGGCAGACCGGGTGCGCAAGCGCCCCGGCGTGATCTTCGGCTCCGACGGGCTGGACGGCTGCGAGCACGCGGTGTTTGAAATTTTATCCAACGCCATCGACGAAGCGCGGGAAGGCTACGGCCGTCTTATTACCGTCACCCGCTACGCCGATCACTCCATCGAGGTGGAGGACCAGGGCCGCGGCTGCCCGGTGGACTGGAACCCCAAGGAGGAAAAGTTCAACTGGGAGCTGGTGTTCTGCGAGCTGTACGCCGGCGGAAAATACAACACCAACGGCGGCGACAACTACGAATATTCCCTGGGGCTGAACGGCCTGGGTTCCTGCGCCACCCAGTACGCCTCCCGCACCATGGATGTGACGGTCTGGCGCGACGGGCAGGAGTATTCCCTTCATTTCGAGCGGGGCGAGAACGTGGGGGGGCTGAGCAAAAAGCCCCTGAGCCGCAAACGCACCGGAACCCGCATCCGCTGGCTGCCGGATCTGGACGTGTTCACGGACATTGCCATTCCGGCGGAGTATTTCATGGATGTGATGAAGCGCCAGGCAGTGGTGAACGCCGGGATTACGTTCCGCTTCCGCGACCAGCGGGGCGCTTCGTTTGAAACAGTGGATTATCTTTATGAAAACGGCATTCAGGACTATGTGGCAGAACTCTCCGGCGAAGGGAGCCTGACGGCGCCCATCTTCTGGGAAGCCGAGCGCCGGGGGCGCGACCGGGAGGACAAGCCGGAATACAAGGTGAAGCTTTCCTGCGCGCTGTGTTTTTCCAACAAAACTGCCGTGACGGAATATTACCACAACTCCTCCTGGCTGGAACACGGCGGAAGCCCCGAAAAGGCGGCCAAGTCCGCCTTTGTCTCCGCCATCGACAAGTATCTGCGCGACCAGGGGAAGTATCAAAAGAGCGAGAGCAAAATCAACTGGAACGATGTGCAGGATTGTCTGGTGATGGTATCCAGTTCGTTTTCCACGCTGACCAGCTATGAAAACCAGACGAAAAAGGCGATCACCAACAAATTCATCCAGGAGGCCATGACGGAGTTCCTGCGCTCGAATCTGGAGATTTATTTTATCGAAAATCCCTTTGACGCTGAAAAGATTGCCGAGCAGGTGCTGATCAATAAGCGTTCCCGGGAGAGTGCGGAAAAAGCGCGGCTCAATATCAAAAAGAAGCTTTCGGGGACTATCGA
The DNA here is from genome assembly GCA_020555605.1 of bacterium 210917-SL.2.15. GTDB lineage: Bacteria > Bacillota > Clostridia > Oscillospirales > Oscillospiraceae > Pseudoscillospira. The sequence goes on from JAJCJC010000022.1 coordinate 9,246, forward strand.
TATCGCCAACCGCGTGCAAAAATTTGTGGACTGCCGCACCAAGGACGTTTCCCGCCGGGAGATTTACATTGTGGAGGGCGACAGTGCTCTGGGCAGCGTAAAGCTGAGCCGGGATGCGGAGTTTCAGGGTATTATGCCCGTACGCGGCAAGATCCTCAACTGCCTGAAAGCGGACTATGGCAAGATTTTCAAAAGTGAGATTATCACCGACTTGATGAAAGTGCTGGGCTGCGGCGTGGAGGTGGATATGAAAAAGGTCAAAGACCTTAATGCCTTTGACTTGAACAACCTGCGCTGGAACAAGATCATCCTCTGCTCCGATGCGGATGTGGACGGGTTTCAGATTCGCACCCTGATTTTGACTATGATTTACCGGTTGGCCCCCACGCTGATTCAAGAGGGGTATGTCTATATCGCTGAGACACCCCTGTTTGAAATCAACAGCAAAGGGAAAACCTGGTTTGCCTATTCCGAAGAGGAAAAGGTAAAAGTGCTTCGGGATCTGGGAGAGACGAAATACACGGTCAACCGCTCCAAAGGCCTGGGCGAAAACGATCCGGACATGATGTGGCTGACCACCATGAACCCAGAAACCCGCCGGCTGATCCGTGTCATGCCCACCGACGCCGAGGCGGCCGCGCAGATGTTTGATCTGATGCTGGGCGACAATCTCCAGGGCCGCAAGGACTATATCGCCGAAAACGGTTACAAGTTCCTTGACCAGATCGATGTGTCGTGATAGTTGCCCGCTGCGGCTGCGGCGGAGGGAAAGGAGCAGAATGTTGTGGAAATTTTGACCTCGCAGGCTGTGCTGACGATTTTTGGGATCCTCGCGGTCTATTTCGGTGTGAAACTTGCAGCGGTGGCCTTTGGGCTGTGGACGCCGCGCCATCGCAGGCTGACGCTGGACGAGGTGCAGCTCAAAGGCTGGCGCCGGGCCTGTGCGCTGGAAAGCGCAGGGCTGGCCTGCCTATGGCTGGGCCTTTTGCTGGGGCTGACGCTTTCGCCTTACGGCTATGCCCTGGCGGCCGCCGGCGCGGCGGCGTTTGCGGCCTGCAAAGCTTATCTGATCAAAAAGTATCCCTATATCGACCCGGATACCGTGAAAAAAAGCGGTAAGAAGAAAAAGAAGTAAGGATTCCGGCAGAAACGGAATGCTGTAAGGACGGAAAAAGGATTATGCCAAAGAAGAAGCAATCATCAGAGGAAAAAGCCAAGGTAGTCAACCCCAATGTGCTGGGGCTGCATGCGGCAGTAGTGGAGCAGCCGATCACCGAAACGCTGGAAACGAATTACATGCCCTATGCCATGAGTGTGATCGTGTCCCGCGCAATCCCGGAAATTGACGGCTTTAAGCCCTCCCACCGCAAGCTTTTGTATACCATGTATAAAATGGGCCTGCTTAACGGCGGCCGGACCAAAAGCGCCAACATCGTGGGCCAGACCATGCGCTTGAACCCCCACGGCGACGCGGCGATTTACGACACCATGGTGCGCCTGTCCACGGGCTACAGCGCGCTGCTGCACCCCTTTGTGGACGGCAAGGGAAACTTCGGAAAAGCCTATTCCCGCGATATGGCTTATGCTGCGCCCCGTTACACCGAGGCAAAGCTTTCCGCCATCTGCGCCGAATTGTTCCGCGACCTCGATCAGGATGCGGTGGACTTTGTGGACAATTACGACAACACCATGAAAGAACCGTCGCTGCTGCCCACTACCTTTCCCAACATTCTGGTGTCGGCCAACCAGGGCATTGCTGTGGGTATGGCCAGCCAGCTGTGCGGCTTCAACCTGGGTGAGGTGTGCGATACCACCATCGCCTACCTGAAGCATCCGGACTGCAATCTGGCGGACACACTGCTGGGGCCGGATTTTCCCGGCGGCGGTGAATTGATCTGCGACCATGCTGCCCTGGAAACCATTTACCGCACTGGCCGCGGCAGTGTGAAGGTGCGGGCGAAATACCGCTACGATAAGGCGAACAATCTGATTGAGATTTACGAGATCCCTTATACCACCACCACTGAAGCGATCCTTGACAAGGTGGCGGAGCTGATCAAGGCGGGCAAGGCCAAGGAAATCGCCGATATGCGCGACGAGACGGATCTGAACGGCCTGAAACTGACCATTGATCTCAAGCGCGGCACCGATCCGGACAAGTTGATGCAGCGCCTGTTTCGTCAGACGACTCTTCAGGACAGCATGAGCTGCAACTTCAATGTGCTCATTTCCGGCATGCCCAAGGTCATGGGTGTGCGGGAGTTGCTGCAGGAGTGGTGCGCCTGGCGCACAGAGTGCGTGCGCCGGCGGGTGTATTACATCATGCACCGGAAGATGGACAAACTGCATCTGCTCAAAGGTCTCAAAAAGATCCTGCTGGATATTGACAAAGCCGTGAAGATCATCCGTGAGACGGATAGCGACGCCGAGGTGGTGCCCAATCTGATGATCGGCTTCGGTATTGACAGTACCCAGGCCGAGTTTGTGGCGGAGATCAAGCTGCGCAACATCAATAAGGAATACATTCTCAAGCGCGTGGAAGAGGTGGATTCCCTGGAGGCGGAAATCGCCGACCTGCAGGATACGCTGGACAAACCGGCGCGCATTAGGAATATTATGATCGATGAGCTGGCCGCTGTGCGAAAAAAGTACGCCGTGCCACGGCGCACCGGTATTCTTTACAGCCATGAGGTGGAGGAATTCGACGAGGAAGAAGAAACGCCGGATTATCCCGTCACCGTGTTTTTATCTCGGGAAGGGTATTTCAAAAAGATCACGCCTCAGTCTCTGCGCATGAGCAGCGAGCAGAAATATAAGGAGGGCGACGGGCCGGCCCAGACATTTGAGACAACCAATCGGGCCGAGGTGATGTTTTTCACTGACAAGTGCCAGGTGTACAAGAGTCGTCTTTCCGAGTTTGACGACAGCAAGGCCAGCGTTTTGGGCGATTACCTGCCCAGCAAACTGGGCTTTGACGAGGGCGAAAGCGTGCGCTTCCTGGTGCTGCCCGGCGATTACAGCGGCCATATCTTCTTTTTCTTTGAAAACGGAAAAGCAGCCCGGGTGGCATTATCGGCCTATCAGACGGCGTCTAACCGCCGCCGCCTGACAGGGGCTTACAGCGATAAATCCCCTGTGGTGCAGTTTATGGTGCTGACAGAGGACCGGGAGATCGCTTTATATTCCACGGAGCCGCGGGCGCTGATTGTGAACACTGCGCTGATGGTTCCGAAAACCACCCGGACGACACAAGGGGTCAATGTGCTGACCATGAAGCCCAAATACCGCCTGGACCGTGTGTGCATGGTGGAGGAGAGCGGAATCCGGAATCTGGCCCGCTACCGCGGACGCCATATTCCGGCTGCCGGCGCGCTGGTGAAAGAAGAAGACAGCGGCGAAGAGCAGCTGACGCTGATTTGAGTGCGGCGGCCTGTCCGGGGATTTTACATGTTTATACAGTGAGGAGGATTCATCGATGGATCGGAAGCATCCGGTATGCCGCTTTTTTTACGAAACAGCGGTCATTTTTTTCAGTTGTGCTATTTTTGCGCTGGGATTTGATTGGTGCGTAGCGCCGAATCAGTTTTCCATCGGAGGCATGACGGGTATTGCGCAGATTATCAATGCTCTCATTCCTGTACTGCCTGTGGGTGTGCTGACCATTGCGCTCAATGTGCCGTTGTTTATTCTCGGATGGATTTATCTGGGCAAGCGGGCGCTGCTGACGTCGCTGATCGCCATGGTACTCAGCTCCCTGATGCTGGACGGCTTGGCGGCTGTTTATACGTTTCGCTCCATGGAACCGATTCTGGCCAGCATCTACGGCGGCGTGATGCTGGGCGTATCCATGGGTTTGCTGATGCTGGTGAACACTACCACCGGCGGTACGGAACTGGGTGCCCGACTGCTGAAATTCCCGTTTCCGCATCTGCCTATCGGCAAGCTGTGCCTGATCATCGATGTTCTGGTGGTCAGCGCATACGCAGCGGTATTCCATAGTGTGCTCAATGCCATGTATGGCATTATCGCACTGTACATCTCATCTATCGTGATGGACTATATCATTTACGGAAGTCGTACGGCGCAGGTAGCATATATTATCAGTGAGCATCAGGAAGCAATCACCGCCAAGCTTCTGGAGATGGATCGGGGAGTGACATTGCTGGACGGCGAAGGCGCGTACAACGGGAATAAGCGCAAGGTGATTCTGTGCGCCATGAAGCGCAGCCAGATCGTGCCGGTCAAGCTGATGGTGCGAGAGATCGATCCGGATGCCTTTGTAATCGTTTGCAAGGCCAACGAGGTTTTGGGCGAGGGATTTGGTGAGTATACAAAGGACAGTATCTGAAACTGCCCGAGGCGGAAACAAAAAAGGAGTGTATTTGTCTTGAGCTTTTATCGGGATTTACAACTGGACACGGCCGTTTTGAAAGAGCGGATCCGATCCGGCGCAGGCCCCCGGCAACGGGTGTATTACGGCGCAGTACTGACGGCGAAAGCGGTACTGACGCTGTTGTTCTGTACGGGGTTTATCGTACTGTACTCTGTGCTGTTTGGTGCGGAGAACAGTGCGGCGGGGGTTGCGGTGCTGTTGTGCGTTTTGGCTTTCCAGAACGCGGATTTTGGCGTGTCGCTGAGTGGATCGCTGAAGCTGCTTGTGTTTTATTTCGCTGTGATTGCCTTTTTGCCGGCTGCGGCGCATTTGTTTGGGCCTGCTGTGGGACTGGCGATTAATTTAGCGGGTATTTTTTCGCTGTATCTGGTGGGTTGTGCCCGGGTGGAATTGTTTAACCACTCTACCCTGGTACTGGGTTATCTGCTGCTGTATGGCTATGAAGTTTCCGGAGAATTGTATCTGGCCCGACTGATGGCACTGGCGGTGGGATGCGTGTTGACCTGCCTGATCTTTTACCATAAGCATCGCCGGATGGAAGGCACAGGCAGCATTGCGAATCTCCTGCGTGGATTTACGTTGAAAGACGCACAGGCACAGTGGAAGCTTCAGTCTGCACTGGCCATTTCCATTGCGGTTTTTGTGGGAGAGCTTCTGGCGTTGCCAAGGCCTATGTGGGCAGGCATCGCGGCGATGTCTGTATTGGTGCCTTATGCGCAGGAGATCCGGACACGGGCACATCAGAGAATCGTGGGAACCGTGGTTGGCATCGGCCTGTTTTTTGCACTCTGTTTTCTGCTGCCGGAACATCTGTATGCTATTATTGGAACCCTGGGCGGCCTGTGCCTTGGCTTTTGTACAAAATATGGGGAAAAGGTTCCCTTTAATACTTGCGGAGGACTTTGCGTAGCGGTAGGAACCTATGGGTTTGGCGCTACTTTGGCGCTGCGGTTTGTGCAGAATCTGTTTGGCGCACTGTGTGCGGTTGCAGTCAGTTTCACGGTTGGAGGGCTGTGCCGGAAGCTGTACCCGGCGCATCGGTAAAGAGATCGGGGGAGATCGGTTTTGAAGAAAAGGCGTGCTGCGACGCTGCTGTTGGCCGCGCTGTTGTCTTTGCCGGGCTGCAGCGCGGTGCTGGAGCGCAGTTATGATGTGGTGGAGCCGCACAACAGCCAGTACTGGGAGGACGGCACGTCCTCTGCCCTGCGGGCGGAGGATTACCAGAGCCTGGTCAACGGGCTGTTGATGCTGGTGTCCAATCAGACGGATGCAGGGCTGGTGCGGCTGTACGGTTACGGCGATCAGGCTTCCGCCATGCGCGCCATGGATCAGGCCTGCGCCGAGGTGACGATGCAGGACCCGTTGGGGGCATATCTTGTGGATTATGTCACCTATGACTGTGTGGAAAGCGCCGGCTGCTATGAAATCACGGTGAAAATCGCCTATCAGAAAACACCGGCCCAGCTGCGCGCTCTGGTCAACGCCACCACCACCGGCGCACTGCAGGAACTGCTGGAAACGGCACTGCGGGAGGAAAAAACGGAGCTGGCGGTAAAAATCGGTTATATGGACCGCAGCGCCGAAGAGGTGAGCGCGCAGGTGGCGCAGCTCATGGAGGAAAAAGGGCTGGCGGCGGAGGACTGCTCGATTCGGTATTACCCCGATGAGGGCGAGGTGGGGGACACACGCATCGTGGAGATCACCTGGCAGCCGTTGGCGCCGCCGCTGCCCGGCGCGCTGACCGGGCCGCAGGATCTTCCGGCGGACGCTTTTTCCTGAGAACAAAACGCCAGCCGCAAACTTGCGGCTGGCGTTTTGTTCTTATATGGTTCAGGTGGAAAGATCTACTTCGTCCCATGCATCGCCGGAAATCAGCCAGTTCAGCGCCCGATGGCGCTCCATCACCACACCGCCGTCCATGCTGGTAGAGGCGGGCACGTCGCAGATGTGGTCCGGGAAAAACAGATCTTCCACAAAGCCCAGCGCCCACAGGAGCACCAGAAGCGGCTCATACTGCCAAATGAATTGTATATGCGTCTGCTCCGTGGATTGATCGTCGGAAAAATAGGCGGATTCTTCTCAAAAGAAAAAAGTGAAAAAGGGGCTTGACAATTTCGGCCAGGTTTGCTAAAATACCCATTGTTCCGCGGGCGTAGCTCATCTGGTAGAGCGCCACCTTGCCAAGGTGGAGGTAGCGAGTTCGAGCCTCGTCGCCCGCTCCAAAAAGAAAGATCCTTCAGCGATACAGCTGAGGGATCTTTTCATTCTGCGCCCGAACGCGCTGCCTCCACCGCGCGATGCAGGCATGTATTTCATCGAAAAAGCGCCCCAGCCATTTTGCCTGGGGCGCTCGACTTCTTTATAACAGCATGTCCTGCTGCTGCAGATGGGCAAAGAGCTTGTTCAGGGGCGGGAACAAAGTCAGAACAATGGCAAAATTAAAGCCGCAGTGGGCCAGATCAAAGGGGATTCCCGCCACCCACCAGGAAAAGGCCAGTGTCCATCCGCCCATGAGGAAATAGGGCAGAGCGCACAGCAGGCCGTAGCACAGCCCGAAAAAAGCGGCGGTGACTGCCCAGAACAGGGCCGGGCGCGGCCGCCGCCGCCCCAGCAGCGTCACCGCGGCCCACAAAATGGTCCAGACATAAAGGTACATGAACCACCACAGCCCAAAGCCGTAAACCATGCCTTCCAGCAGGGCAAAGGCATAAATGATATACAGGGTGCGTTTGCGGAAATACAGTGTGTACAGGATAAACAGCAGCGTGACACATTCCCCGTTGGGGATGGCGGCCAGGGCCACCTGCAGGGCAAACACCAGCGCGGTGCACACCGCCAGGACGGCAATGGTTTTCGCGCCGCGGCCGGCTCTCTCAGGCGGCATAGGTCTCATAGACAATGGCGTATGTATCGCCATCGGCCACCGGCTGCTGGGACAGGCCGTAGGAACCGTATTCCCCGTTGACGTAAATGGCCCAGTAGGCGTTTCCCGTGGTGAAATCGGCGGTCAGGCCGTTCACTGTGTAAAGGGTGTAACCGTATTCCGGGCTTTCTTCGCCGTCGATCTCCGCGACGGACTGTAGCGCTTCCAGAAGATACTCCGCGTCGGTGTTCAGCGGATAATCTGTCTGCGTTCCGGTATCGTCTACAATGGAAATGGTGATCTGTTTTTCGCTGCTTTGTGCCTTGGGTGAAAACTGGTTATATACACCCCAGAATACGGCGATCAGCACCGCCAGCACAATCAGGGCGGGCACAAGCTTTTTGACATTGGTTTTCATAACATTCCGGTCCTTTCTGGAAAAGAAAATGACCGCCCAGCCTCGTAAACTGACGGTCATTTCTTGACTCAAGATTCTTAGGGCGAACCGCTTACCGGCGGTGCCCTTTCTGATATTCAATTATAGGCGGGGCAGGAAATATTGTCAAGCCCCGGGCGGCCGCCCGGGGCTTTTTGCGGTGCGTTTTTGGTTGGGGAACGCGTGCCGGCCCCTTTTGGCGCAGCGAAGTTTGTTGCAGAAAGGGGAAAGCCATGGTAAAATAAAACGGGCACTGCCGGAACGGTAGGCGGTTGGTCACTTCCCGGAAGGGGGGTGATGCTTATGGTTACATATGAAGGGCTTTTTGCTTTTTGTCTTGTCATCATTGGCGTTATAGGTCTGGTTGTCCAGATCTATAAAAGAAAATGACCGCCCCTGGCCAAGGATAGCGGTCGTTTTCTGATCGAAACTCTTTGGACCAACCGCTTACCGGCGGTGCCCTTTTCTATATTCATTATAGGCGGAGCAAAGCGTATTGTCAAGTCCCGGGCGGCAGCGCCCGGGGCTTTTTTACACCGTTGTCTTTATAATATATTATTACGAATTTAATCAAGATGTAGAGACAAATTTTTTAATACTCAAAAAATTTTTTATAATCGGAATATCCAACCAATTCGACAAATAATGCCAGTATAATCGCCTTACAAAGATAAAAGGCGAGGTGACGCTGTGAAAATTCGCGGGACATATGGTGATAAAAACTTAATCGGCAAAAATGTTTATCGCTTGCGCAAAGCCCGTAAAATGAAACAGCGCGATTTGCTGGCACAATTGCAGCTTCGCGGAATTAATATTAACTGTACCAGTCCGTCTGATTTAGAGGGGCAGAACAGAGCGGTAACGGATAAAGAAATTCGAGTGCTGATGGGAATATTTTGCGTTTCTTTTGAAGAGTTGTGCAAAACGGAGGAAAGCGGCCTAACAGAAACAGATTCTTGATTTGAGAACGCAAAATCCCGCAAATTTGAATTGAAAAAGGAAGGCTGCTATGAAAGACTCCGAATACGATTATTTTGACTGCCTTCGTTTTTACGATTTGGGCAAGTGTATGTTTCACTTTTTGGAAAAGCTCGACCTGGCTGCCATGGACGACGCTTTGAACAGCCGCGCTATCTGTGCCATGGAGCGCATCGGGCGGGTGCTGGAGAACGATGCGCTGGACAACGAAACCTGTCTGGAAACCCTGCGGAAGGTGGCCCGCATCTATCAGGAGGAAATGGGCGTGCCCCTGAACGGCAGCCGCTTTCTGGATGCGCGGACACAGCGCTTTGTGCGCCGAATGCAACGCGAAACCGGCGGCGACGAGGAAGACTGGGACGATCCAACCTAAAACAAGGGAGCACGGAAAATTTTCCGTGCTCCCTTGTATGCGTTCGGGTCAGCCTTTGATTTTGGTGCGCATGGCTTTGAGCCGTTTCATCACGTCGCTGCCGCCGCGGCCGAAATAGTCGTGCAGGGCGCTGTATTCGCGGTAGAGCGTTTCGTATACTGCCGCGTGTTCGGGGATGGGGGAATAGAACGTGTCCTTCTGCCGGCCCATTACGGCGGCGGCTTCGGTGATGGAATCATACCCGCCGGCCGCTTTCCCGGCTGCCACGGCGGCGAAACACGCCGCGCCCAGAGCGCCGCCCTGCTTGCCGTCGGCGATGTGCACGGGCATGTTCAGCACATCGGCATAGATCTGCATGGCCATGGCGTTTTTCTGGCTGATGCCGCCGGTGGCCACAAACTTTGTCACCGGTACGCCGTGGCGCACAAAATTCTCCACAATCATCCGCGTGCCGTAGGCCGTGGCTTCGATCAGGGCGCGGTAGATTTCCTCGGGCCGGGTGGTCAGGGTCATGCCCACGATCAGGCCCGTCAGGTCGTAATCCGTCAGCACGCTGCGGTTGCCGTTCCACCAGTCCAGGGCGATGAGGCCGCTTTCGCCGGGCTGCAGCGTTTCGGCCAGCTCGGTGAGGTAAACGTGCAGGTTTTTGCCCTGCCGGTCGGCTTCCTCTTGATAAGCGGCGGGGCAGCAGCGGTCCACAAACCAGGCGAAATGGTCGCCCACGCAGGACTGGCCCGCCTCATAGGCGTAATAGCCGGGATACACGCCGCCGTCCACCACTCCGCACATGCCGGGCACCATGCGCTCTTCCTCCGACAGCAGGATATCGCAGGTGGAAGTGCCCATGATCGCCAGCAGCTGGCCTGGGCCGGTGATGCCGGCGGAGGGCATGGCCACATGGGCGTCGATGATGGAGGCGGACACGGGGGTGCCGGGGCGCAGGCCGGTTCTGCGGGCCATCTCCTCCGTGACGCCGCCCACGGCGCTGCCCAGGGCCGCGGCGGGGAAGTTCAGCTTTTCAGACACATAATTGGAAAGGCGGGGATCCAGGGCTTTGAAGAAGTCCTCAGAGGGGTAGCCTTCCGAAGCGCTCCAGGTGCCTTTATAGCCGGCGGCGCAGGTGTTCTTGCGCAAAACGCCGGTGAGCTGCCAGACGATCCAGTCGCCGCCCTCCACGATGTGGTCGGCGGCTTCGTATACCTCCGGGCTTTCGTCCAGAATCTGCCAGATCTTCGGGATTTCCCACTCGCTGGAGATTTTGCCGCCGTAGCGCCGCAGGAACGATTCGCCCCGCTGTGCGGCGATCTCCGTCACCCGGGCGGCGTATTTTTCCGCGGCGTGGTGCTTCCACAGCTTCACATAGGCGTTGGGCGTGGAGCGGAACTGGGGGAGGAAGCACAGCGGCGTGCCGTCGGCCTTCACGGGGAGCACGGTGCAGGCGGTGAAGTCCGTGCCCACGCCGATCACGTCCTCCGCCGCCACGCCGCTCTCGCGCAGCACGGCGGGGACCACGGTGCAGAGCACGTCCAGATAATCCTGGGGGTCCTGCAGCGCCCAGTCCTGGCCCAGGGGCGTCCCGTCGCTCAGGGCGGTGTCCATGACGGCGTGGGGATAGTCCATGGTGCTTTCGGCCACAACCTCGCCGGTATCGCAGCGCACCAGGACCGCACGGCCGGACAGGGAGCCGTAATCAATGCCAATGGTATATTTACTCATAAAACAGGACTCCTTCCCATTTCTTTTGGTGGTTCTGACAGCATCATAACGGATTTGCGCCGCGAAATCAAGCGCAGTGCACCGGTCTGCACAAAAATTGTCCGCTGAATATGGATGAATGGCCGCGCACGAGGGAATCTCTGCCGAGGATTAGTATAATCTCACAAAGGATTTGTAAAATTTCTTCCTATTTTTGGCAAATTGCATGTTTTAAGGCTGCGCTGTCTGTAGAAATTCGACAAAAAATGATGACAAAATTTTGTTTTGTTGTGGAATTTTTCTTGACATTGAGGCATGAATATTTTACTATAAGAATACGGTTGGAAGACCGAATAAAATCAGATGAAGAGAGGACCTGATTACCATGAAGAATCATAAGAGACTCCTTGCGCTGGGTGCGGCGGCAGTCATGACTGCTACCCTGTTCGCAGGCTGCGGCCCCAAGGAAAATGGCGGCAGCGTCAACGAGCCGAACGGCGGCGCTGAGGGGACCGATTACAAGATCGCGGTCGTTCCCAAGATGACCAACATCGGCTGGTTCCAGCGCATGGAGGAAGGCGTGAACGCCTACAATGCTGAGAACGGCACCAACTATGTCTACCGCGGCAGCGCCGAAGGCGCAGACCAGGCCGGCGTGGTGGAGCAGCTGCTGGCGGAGGACTGGGACGCCATCTGCGTGGTTCCCTTCGACTCTGAGTCCCTGGCTCCCGTGCTGGAGAAGGCCAGAGAGCAGGGCATCGTGGTCATCACCCACGAGGCTTCCTCCATGGATCCCAAGTATTTCGACTATGACGTCGAGGCTTTCGTGAATGCGGATTACGGCACGCACTTTGCCGAGGAGCTGGCTGAGCTGGCCGGCGGCGAAGGCAAGTACATCCAGTTTGTGGGCGACCTGAACTCTGTCTCCCACAACGAATGGTGCGATGCGGCGGACGAGTATTTCGCAGCCAACACCAACATGACCAACGCCGGTCGTTATGAGACTGGTGACGACACCACCTCTTCCTACAACCAGACCAAGGAGCTGCTGCAGGCCAACCCCGACATCGTGGCCATTCAGGGCAGCGCTTCCACCGATGTCGTGGGCGCTGCGCAGGCAGTGGAAGAGCTGGGCCTGAACGGCAAGGTTGCCGTGGTCGGCACCTCCATGACTTCCATCGCACGGCAGTTCGTGGAGAGCGGCACCATCGCCACCTTCTCCGTGTGGGATCCTGCTGAAGCCGGCAAGGCTATGATCGAAATGGCCATCGCCGTTCTGAACGCTAAGGCAGCCGGCACTGAGCTGGATACCTCCGCGCTGTCCCTGAACGCTGTCGGTTACGACACCCTGACGCCCGATGAGACGGCTCCCACCGTTCTGTACGGCAACGCCCGCGTGGACGTGACGAAGGACAATCTGGACGATTACGATTTCTAAGAGTTCGCGATACCAACTGAACAACACTTAAGCGGATGCATCAGAACCCCCATGCGGCGGCATACGCCCCGCATGGGGGTTTGCATAGACAGACTATATAGGAAAAACGGGGGGCCGGTACTATGGCTGATGAAGTCTTTTTGAAACTGGAAGGTATCAAAAAATCCTTCGGCGGCGTCCACGCTCTGAGGGGAGTCGACCTGGAGATCCGAAAAGGGGAAATTCACTGCCTGGCTGGTGAGAACGGCTGTGGAAAATCCACGCTGATTAAAGCGATCTCCGGCGTACATAATGCCGATGAAGGCTCCATCTGGATCGATGGAGAAAAAGTGGAAAAAATGAAGCCCATGGACGCGATCAATCGCGGCATTCAGGTGATCTACCAGGATTTTGCCGTGTTTCCGAACCTGACGGTGGCGGAGAATATCGCGCTTAACGGGGAATTGAAAAATAAAGTAAAACTTGTGAATTGGAAACAAATACACGAAACGGCGCGGCTTGCCATGGAGCAGGTCGGTGCGCACATCGACCCGGATGTGAAGCTCGAGCGCCTGAGTGTGGCAAATAAACAGATGGTGGCGATCTGCCGCGCCATCATCAACGATGCAAAGCTGCTGATTCTGGACGAGCCGACCACAGCGTTGACCGCCCGCGAGGTGGATAAGCTGTGGGATATTGTGCGCAAGCTGAAGGCAAAGGGGATTGCGGTGATGATCGTCAACCATAAGTTGGACGAGATTTACCGCATCGCCGACCGCCTGACCATCTTGCGCAACGGCGCGTATGTGTCCAGCGGTCCTATCAGCGAATACGATCAGGCCCGCTTCACCCGCGATATGACGGGCCACGACGTGTCGGATGAAAAATACCATCCCGCGGAAAACGCCGAAGAGATTCTGCGCGTGGAGCATTTGACCCGCAAGGGTGCTTTTGAGGACGTGTCCTTCACCCTGAACCGGGGCGACGTGCTGGGCCTCACGGGCCTTCTGGGCAGCGGCCGCGGCGAGATCGGTCAGGCGCTGTTCGGCTTGGCCCCGGCGGAGAGCGGCAAAATTGTGCTCAACGGCAAGGAGATCACGATTAAAAACGTCAACGATGCCATGGCCAACGATATCGGCTATGTGCCGGAGGACCGCCTGACCCAGGGCCTGTTTATGGATCGCTCCATTCAGGACAACACGGTGGCTTCTTCCATCCGCAAGTATATGAAGGGCGGCAAGCTGGATGAGCAGGCGATGGAAACTGTCACGCGCCATTGGATCGATGAGATCAACATTGTGGCCCCGTCGCCCAGGCCCGCCGTGCGGACGCTTTCCGGCGGCAACGCGCAGAAGGTGGTTATTGCCAAGTGGCTCAACACCGACCCCAAGCTCTTTATTCTGGACGGTCCCACCGTGGGCGTCGATATCGGTGCAAAAGCGGAGATTCATGCCATTTTGCACGATCTGGCTCAGAAGGGCATCGGCATTATCGTCATTTCCGATGATCTGCCGGAGCTGGTGCAGAACTGCAATAAGATTGTCGTCATGCGCGACGGCAGGGTCGAGGCCGCTGTGGATAATTCCATCGACGAACTGTCGCTTTCCAATCTGCTGATTGGCGCCTTCGATGCCGAGCCGAGCGCTGCCCAGACTACGGAACAGGAGGTCGAAGAGAAATGACCACGAAAAACCAGAAACTGAAAATGGCGCTGACCAGCACGCCCATGATCCTGATTTATGTCATGGTGGTCTTCTGCCTCATCGCCGCCATTCGCCAGCCGGCGTTCCTCAGCCCGGCCACCGCCATCAATCTGGCCCGCGCCGGTATTTTCACCATGTGCTTTGCCATCTGTGAAATGGTGGTCATTATTTCCGGCGGCATCGACGTATCTTTCCCCGCGGTGGGCTGCGTTGCCATGTATGTGCCGCTGTACATGAATTATCACGACATGGGACCAGACAACCTGTTCTTCTTCTTCGGCCTGGCCATGTTCATCGGCCTGGTGTTCGGTATCCTGAACGGCATCCTGGTCTCCTATCTGAAGCTGCCGCCGCTGATTGCCACACTGGCCACCAGTTCCGTGGCTTCTGGCGGCCTGGTGATGCTGCTGGGCACCCGCGAGTTTACCACGCTGCCCAGTTCCCTGCAGAGCTTGTATGAGATCAATATGATTACCTATACCGCGCCCTCCACCGGCTTTACTTATCCGCTGACGGTGCTGTTCCTGGTGCCGGTGATTTTGTGCGTGGTCATGGCGCTGGTGATGAAGTTCACCATGCTGGGCCGCGGCCTGTACGCCATTGGCGGCGATGCCAACGCCGCCCGTATTGCGGGTTTCAATGTGCGCCGCCTGCAGTTCTTTGCCTATATTTTCTGCGGTGTGGTGGCCGGCGCCACCGCCATGATCTATACGACCCTGATGCACTCCTCCACCACCTCCGCGCTGATGGGTGATGAAATGATCATCATTGCCGCCTGTGTCGTGGGCGGCTGCCGCCTGACCGGCGGCCACGGCAGCGTGGGCGGCACGGTGCTCGGCGTGCTGCTGATCACTCTGGTGCAGAACAACCTGAACATGCTGGGGATCCCCACCTGCTGGCAGACCTTCGCCGTGGGCTTGGTGTTGCTGCTGGGCGCGGTGATGACGTCGATTCAGGCCAAGCGTCAGGCCAGCCTGGGCAAGATTTAAGGAGGTGCGCTGCAAATGAGTGCGAACGAGAGTAAGCTGGCTGCTTCAAGAAGCCCGCTCCGAATCAAAAAAGATAACCATATTCTGACGATTATCGCGTTGATGCTCCTTGTGTGCATCATTATGCTGATCCTGAAGCCCGGTTCCTATTTCACCGTGCTGAATGTGCGCTCCATGATTTTCCAGTTCCCGGAATACGGCGTTCTGGCCCTGGGCATGATGGCCTGTATGATTGCCGGCGGCATCGATTTGTCTCTGGTGGGCATTATGAACCTGAGCGGCGTCCTCGCGGCGCTGATTGTGAAAAATATGGTTCTCATAGAAGGCGGCGAGGTGGCTAACCCCGCCATGGTCGTTCCTGCGATCGTTCTCGCCTGCTTGGTGGCGGTCGCAGTGGGCGTTGCCTGCGGTGCGTTCAACGGCTTTATCATCGGCTATTTCGGCCTGCCGGCCATGCTGGTTACCCTGTGCGGACTGCAGCTTTACACGGGCCTGGCCTACGGCATCACCGGCGGCCCTGCCATCAATGGTATGTGCGACGCCTTCAAGAACATTGCCAACGGCACAGTGGCGGGCATACCCTATGTACTGTTCATTTTCATCGCTGTGGTGGCAGTTGTGGTGTTCATTATGAAATGCACTGTTTTCGGCCACGAGATCTATTTCCTCGGCTCCAATCCCCAAGCGGCTATGTACTCGGGCATTAACACGCTGAAAGTAACGATTATGACTTACATGTTCTCTGGTATCCTGGGCGGTATTTCGGGTATCCTGATCACCTCCCACCTCAACAGTGCAAAATCCTCTAACGGCTCTACCTACACGCTACTGTCGCTGCTGATCGTCGTGCTGGGCGGCGTCCATCCGGATGGCGGCAAGGGCCGCGTGGCGGGCGTGGTACTGGCGGTGCTGCTGCTGCAGATGATTGCCAACGCTTTTGGTCTGATGCACATGTCCGACAACGCCAAAACCTTTGCCAATGGCTGCCTACTGATCGCTGCACTGGTGCTCAGCGTGGTGTTGGAAAAGCGCGCGGCCAAGAAGGCTGCGGCTGCTTCCTGAGAATGGGTGCGCGGCACGGGGCCGCGTTTGCAGAAAGGAACGGTTTTATATGGAAACGATTAAAGTGCAGAAACTGACGCAGGAGGCCTTTGCCCCCTTCGGCGAGGTGCTGACCACTGAGGGCCGCGAGGCCGGAGGCAACCCCGCCAGCCACCTGTGGTATCCCCAGACGGTGGTGATCGATGGGCCGACCTCCATCAACCTGATGCGGGTGTTGCCCCACGACTTTGTCCTCAGGGATTTTGAGGGACACGATCACACCACGGAAAATCTGATCGCTATGGACGGCGACCTGATCGTGGGCATGGCCCCGGCGGGTGCGCTGGAGGCGGACAAGGTGACGGCCTTTTACATCCCCTGCGGTCTGGGCATTTCTCTCAAGCCCTCCGTGTGGCACGCGGTACCCTTTGCCGTGGGCAAGGAGGTTATGAGCGTGTGTATTTTCCGCAACAATACCAGCCATGACGACATCTATTTTGATTCTCTGCAGGAAGAATTGGGTTTAATGCTGTAAAAGCGATCAAGGAGGAACATTTCTATGAAAAAAATCATCAACACGCCGGAAAACTATGTGGACGAGATGCTCAAAGGCATCTATGACGCCCACGGTGATCAGGTGAAATATGTGAACGATGACCTGCGCTGCTACTGTACCGCTAAGAAGAAGGACGGCAAGGTGGCCATTATCACCGGCGGCGGCACGGGGCATCTGCCCCTGTTCCTGGGCTATGTGGGCGAGGGCCTGCTCGATGGCTGCGGCGTCGGCGGCGTGTTCCAGTCCCCTTCGGCGGAGCAGATTTACAATGTTTCCAAGGAAGTGGAGGCCGGCGCCGGCATTCTGTATCTCTACGGCAACTACACCGGCGATATCATGAACTTTGATATGGCTGCCGAGATGTGCGAGATGGATGACATTGAAACCCGCTCCATCGTGGGCGCCGACGATGTGAATTCCAACGCCAGTCCCGACACCCGCCGCGGCGTGGCCGGCATCTTCTTTATGTACAAGTGCGCCGGGGCCAAGGCGGCCCAGGGCGGCACCCTGGACGAAGTGCTAGCCGCCGCCCAGAAGGCCAAGGATAATACCCGAACCGTGGGCTTTGCGCTGACGCCCTGCATTATCCCCGAGGTGGGCCATCCCAACTTCACGCTGGGTGAGAATGAAATGGCCATGGGCATGGGCATCCATGGCGAGCCGGGCGTGTGGAACGGTCCCATCAAGACGGCTGACGAGCTGGCGAAAGAATCGCTGGACACATTGCTGGGCGATATGCCTGTGGCGGAAGGCGAGGAGGTTTCCCTGCTCATCAACGGTCTGGGCGCCACTTCCATAGAAGAGTTGTACATCCTGTGCAACTCTGTGCGCAAGATTTTGGACGAAAAGGGCATCAAGGTATACCGCACCTTTGTGGGCGAGTATGCCACCTCCATGGAAATGGCCGGCGCGTCCATCACTATCTGCAAGATGGCCGATGAGGAAATGAAGGGGCAGATCGACCTGCCCGTGAAGACGCCGTTCTACACCCAGGCGTAAGGAGGCGCAGCAGCAATGGATAAGATTCTTTTTGAGCAGCTTCCGGAATTATTTGAAAGCGTTGCGGCAGTGTTTGCCGACAAGCGCGACGAGCTGTGTGACATGGACGCCAAGATGGGCGACGGCGATCTGGGTCTGACCATGGAAAAGGGATACGGCGCCCTGCCGGATCTGATCCGTGACAATGCAGAACCCGGCGATATCGGCAAGACTCTGATGAAGGCCGGCATGAAAATGTCCTCCGTGGTTCCCTCCACCATGGGCACACTGATGTCCAGCGGCGTGATGGAAGGCGGCAAGGGTCTCAAGGGCGTCAGCGAGATCGGCCCGGTGGAGCTGGCAACCTATCTGACCGGCTTTGCCGCAGGCATCCAGAAGCGCGGCAAGTGCGCGCTGGGCGATCGGACCATTCTGGATGCGGTGGACGCCGCCGCTAAAAAAGCGGAAGAAGCTGCGGCAGCGGAAAATGCCGATCTGGACGCAGTAATCAATGCGGCTGTGGAAGGGGCCACCGAAGGTGTGGAAGCTACCAAAAATATGACGCCAAAGTTTGGTAAGGCCGCCGTGTTTGCCGCCAAGGCCATCGGCACCTCCGATCAGGGAGCTGTGGCGGGTCGGTATATGATCATGGGTCTGCAGAATTATATCTGCAAATAAGCAGCCCAGCCGAAATCCCTTTTGTTGGCACCTTCGAGCCGCCGAGTCATTCGGAAGTCCGAAGTCTCCTATATAGTCTGAAGCCCACGGTTTCCCCGAACCGTGGGCTTCGCCTTTCTGCGCAGTTTTGTCCGCGCGGTGGAACAGAAAATGCAAAACAGCCGCGTTCCGGCAATTCCGGAACGCGGCTTACTATGATGCGTCTTTATTCTTCTGCCGCTATATAGGCCACGCCATAGGCATTGGGACCGATGTGGGCGCCGATGGTGGGGCCGATTTCCAGATAGTGATCCGGGGCAATGGAGAAGCCGCACGCTGCCAGCCGTCCAGCCAGCGCGTCGCAGTTGTGCGCATCGAAGCTGTACAGGCCGAAAACAGGACAGGACGGGTCTGGCCGCCGGCTCTCCGTCAGTGCTGTGATTTCCGACATGCAGCGGGATTTGCCGATGCATTTTTTCTGCACCGTCACGTGCCCTTCACCGGTGACGGTGATTATGGGCTTTACTTTGGCCAGGGAACCCATTCCTGCGGCGGTGCGGGACAGGCGGCCGCCTTTGCAGAGGTATTCCAGAGTGTCCACGCTGGCCCAGATGGTGATGCGGCGGCGCAGTTCCGTCAGCTCGGCGGCGATTTCTGCGGCGGCGGCTCCCGCATCGCGCAGTGCGGCGGCATGCAGCAGGAGAAGCCGTTCGCCTACAGTGGCGCTCAGGCTGTCTACCAGATGGATGTGAGCGGCGTCCTCCGGTTCCATCATCTCCCGGGCGATGCAAGCGCCCTGGAAGGTGCCGGACAGGGCGGAGGAGAGAAGCACGGCCACTACATCGTCCCCCTTTGCCCGCGCGGCGGCAAAACAAGATTCAAAATCCGCGGGGGAGGGCTGAGAGGTGGTGGGAAAAGCGGCGCTATTCTGCAGCAACCGATAGAACGTAGGACGGTCCAGTGTCCTGCCGTCGAGATAAGCATCGGCGCCGAAGTGCACGCCCAGAGGGATCGCTGTGATCTGCAGCGCCTGCTGCTCATCTGCAGTCAAATCGGCCGCAGAATCGGTCAAAAGTTGAATCATAATATTTCCTTTCCGTAAACGCTGTTTTTTTACAGCGTTTCGATCTTTTCCAGAGACTGGGTGATCTCCTCGACGATATCTGCCGCGTGCAGGGCTTTTTCTTCGCCCAGATCCTCCACCAAGCGGTGCAGGATCTCCGAAATACCGCTGTGTTCCTTTGCATAAGCGGTCTGCCCGGCTTCTGTCAGGCGCAGAAGCACCTGGCGCTTGTCCTTTTCCGAGCGCATACGCTGCACATATCCCTTGCGCTCCATTTCTGAAAGAACTTTGTTCATCTGGCTTTTGAGCAGCTTCGTCCGCTGGCATAAATCTGTGGCGGTGAGAGGCTGTGCGGCATCCTGGCGGGAAAGCAGGTTGCATACAAAGGCCTCGTTAAAAGTCATGCCTGTAACAATGCGCTCGTTCCACAGCGTAGAGGACAGGGTCAGCCATGCGCTGAGCAGCCGTTCGCCTGCGTCGTTTTTTGTCTTCATCGAATCACCTCTTTGTCAATATATCACGCCCCCTTGTTCACTTAGTGAACTATAAGCGATGGAAAGGAATTTGTCAAGACGGTGCGCGCTCTTTGCCGGTGTGCCTCTTTCCTTCCGGCGGAAAACGCGCTATAATACTTCAAAAGGATACATACCCTTCGGAAAGGAGAGAACACCCTTGCAGAAGTTTCATCCGATCATAGCCTGGGTGGTATTGATCCTGTTTATTGTACACCTGGCCATGGGCTGTGTCACCCTTTTAACGTCCGTTTTTTTGGTGCAGGGGCACTTTGCCTATGTTTTTATGGGGTTTGTGTGCCTGCATGGGGTACTGGCGCTGTGGAAGGTGGTGCGCGGGGGAGCGTGGCGGGCTATGCTGCGCTATCCGAAAGAGAATGGGCGCTACTGGCTGCGGGTGCTCAGCGGCGCGGCGATTTTGTTTCTGGCCCTGCAGCACACGCAGCTGTTCACGATTCGCACGCCGTTTGGTGTGCTGCTGCGCCCCTTCGGTACGCCAAGCCTTTTGTGGCAACTGGCGTTGAGCGCGGCGCTGGCTGTGCATGTCCTGCTCAATCTCAGGCCGCTGCTGCTGGACTCCGGTATTGATCCTGATGCCCGGGCGCAGCGCTGGGTGCGGGCGGTGTCCGCGCTGGCGCTGCTGGTAGCGGCGGCGGGCGCAGTATGCTATGCAGCGGGGGTGAAACTGTGAAGGCGGTTTGGATTATCGGCGCGGGCGTGGCCGGATTGAGCGCCGCTCTGACGCTGGCACAGAAAGGGCAGGAGAGCGTGCTGGTGTCCTCTGCGCCTTCGGAACGTGCCCAGTCTGTCATGGCGGAAGGGGGCATCAATGCGGCGCTGGACACCAAAGGACAGGGCGACAGCACGGAAGAACATTTCCGGGATACCATGAAAGCCGGGTGCGGCCTCGCTGATCCCAACGCTGTGCGGGCGCTGACGGAGGGGGCGCCGGAAGTTGTGCGCGCCCTGGCCCGGCTGGGCGTGGCGTTCAACCGCACGGAAAGCGGCGCGCTGGATCTGCGGTATTTCGGCGGGCAGAAAAAGCAGCGCACCGCCTTTGCCCAATCCAGCACCGGCCGGCAGGTGATGGCGGCGCTGATTCAGGAGGCCCGCCGTTGGGAGGCCCGGGGACTGATTCGGCGCAAAGACCATCACGAGGTGGTAAAATTCCTCACAAGAGGTCAAAATGAGTGTACAGGCTGTATTATTTTGGATCAGTATACAAAAAGTTGTGAAATTTTGTCGGGAACCGGCCTGCTGGCCAGCGGCGGATTGAACGGCCTGTTCGGACGCACCACCGGCGCCGTGCAGAATACCGGGGCGGCTGCGGCGGCGGCCTATCTGGCCGGGGCCGCCTGTGCGAATCTGGAAATGATCCAGTACCACCCCACTACTACGGCGATTTCTGGCAAGCGGGCGCTGATTTCCGAAGCGGCCCGGGGCGAGGGCGGGCGGCTCTTTGTACTGCGCGGCGGAACGCGATGGTACTATATGGAAGAAAAGTATCCGGAGCTGAAAAATTTGATGCCTCGGGACGTTGTGTCCCGGGAAACGGAGAAGGTCTGCCGGGAATGCGGGCGGGACACTGCCTGGCTGGATCTGACGGGAGTGAAAGAGGAGGTGCTGAGCGAGAGACTCGGCGATCTGGCGGAATTCTGTCGGGAGTTTTTGCACCGCGATCCCAGGAGGGAGCCGATCCCTGTTTATCCCGGCATCCATTATTTCATGGGCGGGCTATATGTGGATGCGGCGCACCGCACCACGCTGCGGGGGCTGTATGCCGCAGGAGAATGTGCCTGCCAGTACCACGGAGCCAACCGGCTGGGGGGCAATTCTCTGCTGGGGGCGGCCTTTGGCGGATACACGGCGGCACAAACCATTCTGCAGGACACCCCGATCCAAGGGCTGAGTGCGGCGGAGGCGGCGGAAGCCGCAGAGGGCTGGCGCGCTGTGTGCGATGCCATGGCAGCGCGGCGGGAGGCCGTGTCCTGCGCGGCGGTAGAGGCGGAACTCAGCCGCATTCTGAACGATTGCCTGGGCATTCGCCGGCAGGAAGTGTCCTTGTGTACCGGTGCGGCGGCGCTGGCGGAGCTGACGAGGCATGTGTGCGCGGGACAGGACCGGGAGGCCGGCGCGGCCCGGCAGTATGCGCTGGAGGCGCGGCTGGCTCTGGCCACGGCTATGGTGGAAAGCGCCTGGGCGCGGAAAGAAAGCCGCGGAGCCCATTTCCGCACGGACTTTCCCCGGCGTGATGATGCGCACTATCAGAAAACCACGGTGGCCCGCCGGCACAGCGACGGTACGGAAATCTCTTTTGAACCCATTGCGGAGGAGGCGCGGCCATGAGCTATCACTTGAACATACGACGGGGCGAGGGCGGCGGCGCGAGCCGGTGGCAGCGTTTTGAAAGCCCCTGCGCCGCGGAGGACTCTGTGGCCCATGCGCTGGAAGAACTGGGTCAGCGGGAGTTTTTACAGGACGAAACCGGTGAGGTGGCGGAGCGTATTGCTTGGGATTGTGCGTGCCTGGAGAAGAAATGCGGCGCCTGTGCCATGGTCATTTCCGGTCGTCCGGCGCTGGCCTGCGCCGTTTCGCTGGGAGCGGCCGCCAATCCGGCCGGGGAGATCACGCTGGAACCGCTGCGCAAATTTCCGCGCATCCGCGACCTGCATGTGGACCGCGGCGCGTGCTTTACCGCGCTGCAGGAGATGGAATTGTGGCTGGAAGAAGAGGCGGATCTGACCAACCGGGCGCGGAGGGAGCTGCATTATCGGGCGGCAGGCTGCCTGATGTGCGGGTTGTGCCTGGAGGTGTGCCCCCATTTTTCGGCGGGGGGGTCTTTTGTCGGGGCAATGGGCGTGGCGGCCGCCTTCCGGGTCTACGACCAGAGTACGGAAGGCAGCCACCGGGCAAGCGTTGGGCAAGCTTACAGGCGGCGCTTTTTCAGCGGCTGCACCAAATCGTTGGCCTGTCAGGATATCTGCCCGGCGAAGGTGCCGGTGGAAAAGCTGTTGGTGAAAATCAATGCCGCCGCTGTGTGGCACAGAAAACAACAATGGGAAAAGGAGAAATGAACCATGCTGCGTTTTGGACATGAAAATCTGCGCGTTTCCGATTTGGAGGCGTCCATCCGGTTTTATGAGGAGATGTTCGGCCTTTCGCTGATCAAGCATCTGCAGGCGAATGCGGGACCGATGGCCTGGCTGCGGGATGAGAGCACGCCGGACTTTTTTCTGGAACTGACGGAAGGAGATGTGGCGCCGGGCAGCAACCATATCGCCTTTGTCACGGACTGCCGGGAACAGTGGCACGCCAAACACAGTGCAGCGGGCCTGATTGACGAAGAGATTGTGGGCCTGGGCATCTATTTTCTGCACGATCCCGACGGCAATCACATTGAGGTGATGCCCACCGGAGCGTTGGACGTTCTAGCTGGGCAGTAAGGGACATGCTCAACAAAGCCTATGTGGAAATCACCAATCAGTGCAACCTGAACTGCGCCTTCTGCCCCAAAACCCGGCGGCCGCCGCGGCGTATGAGCACGGCGGAGTTTGCCGGGGTGGCCGCTGCCTTGCAGGAGTATGTCCGCTTCCTCTATCTCCACCTGATGGGAGAGCCGCTGTCGCATCCGGAATTGGGAGAGATCCTGACCGTTGCGGGACAGAAAGGCTTTCGCGTCTGCATCACGACCAACGGCACCCTGCTGGGGCAAAGGGGCGGTGTGCTGACGGCCCATGCCGCGGTGCTGCACAAGCTCAGCGTATCCCTCCATGCCCTGGAGGGCAGCGGCGCAGGGCTTCCCATGGAGACGTATCTGGAATCGGTCTGGTCGGTATGCAGCGCCTTGCGAGAGCAGGGCGTCCACTGTGCGCTGCGGCTGTGGAACGAGGGTGGGGCGGCGGAGCGCAATGGGGAGATCCTGCGCTTTTTGGAGGAGAAAACCGGCGTAGACCCAGAAATGCTGCCTCGTACCCGCAGCCGCAGCCGGGTGCTGGGGAAAGACCTGTTTTTGGAGCAGGAGCAGGTGTTTGCCTGGCCGGACAAAGGGGCGGCGGAAACCGGGGCGCAGTTCTGCTTTGGGCTGCGCGATCAGCTGGGCGTGCTTGCCGACGGTACGGTGGTGCCCTGCTGCCTGGATCATGAAGGGGATGTGCCGTTGGGGAATCTCTTCGAAACGCCCCTGGCCGACATTCTGGCATCTCCACGGGCACGGACGCTGTACGACGGATTTTCCCGCCGTGCCCCGGCGGAAGAGTTGTGCCGCCGCTGTGGCTTCGCCACCCGGTTTAACCGGTAGCGCGCTGCTATTCTCTGCCGGAGCGGCACTGCACAAGAAAATGCCGCGGGAATCCCTTTCCCTGCGGCGGAAAAATAACAAAAGGACGAAATCTATGGATCAATTTCCGCAACAACTGTATCGCTTGAGTGAGGCGCTGCTGGCTTGGTATGACGCCGGCGCGCGGGTGCTGCCCTGGCGGGATGACCCCACGGCCTACCATGTGTGGCTTTCTGAGATCATGCTGCAGCAGACCCGCGTCAGCGCAGTGCTGCCGTATTACGAGCGCTTTCTTGCGGTGCTGCCGGATGTGGCGGCGCTGGCCGCGGTGGAGGAAGACCGCCTGCTGAAGCTGTGGGAGGGGCTGGGCTATTACAACCGGGCGCGCAACCTGCAGAAGGCCGCGCGCAGAATCATGGAAGACTACGGCGGCGTATTCCCGGGCGATTATGAAACCATTCTCTCTCTGCCGGGAATCGGGGAATACACTGCCGGCGCGGTGGCGTCGATCGCTTTTGGCCGGGCGGTACCGGCAGTGGACGGCAATGTGCTTCGCGTGATTTCCCGCATTACCGGTGATGAAGGGGACGTGCTGGACGGTGCGGTCAAGCGGCGCTTCAGCGCGTGGGTGCAGGCAATTTTGCCGGCCGACCGGCCCGGCGATTTCAACCAGGCGCTGATGGAGCTGGGGGCCATGGTGTGTCTGCCCAACGGCACGCCGAAGTGCGCGCAGTGCCCGGCCCGCCCGTTCTGCACAGCCTGCCGGGAGGGTACCTGGAACGTGCTCCCGGTAAAGCGAAAGAAAACGCCCCGCCGGATTGAGGAAAAAACGGTTTTTGTATTACTGTCGTCCCAGGGCGTCGCCCTGCGGCGGCGCACAGCTAAAGGGCTGTTGGCCGGGCTGTGGGAATTTCCCAATGTGGACGGCGCGCTGGATGAGCCTGCGGCGGCGCAGCAGGTGCAGCGCTGGGGCCTTGTGCCCATGGAATGGCTGGAACAACTGGAAGCGAAACACATCTTTTCCCATGTGGAATGGCACATGAGAGGATATGTGCTGCGGGTGCGGGGACGGGGCGCGGCGGAGCTGTGCTGGACGGATCGGAGTGGACTGGAAACCGAGCGGGCCGTGCCTGCGGCCTTTGCCAAATTCCGCGCGGCGGCGCAGAACGCGCTGCCCGAGCAGGAGGAAGAGACATGAAGCTGTATCTCCTGCGCCATGGGCGTACGCTGTGGAACGAAGAAGGGAGGCTTCAGGGCCGCACGGATGTCCCTTTAAGTGAAGAAGGACGGCGCAGCGCCCTGGCTGCCGGCGCGGCGCTGGGAAATGTGTCCTTTGACGCGGCCTTTTCCTCTCCTTTGCAGCGGGCCAGGGAAACGGCGGAGCTGATTTTGCAGGGGAAGAATGTTCTTATACAGACCGACGCTCGGCTGATCGAATTGAGCTTCGGCGCTGCGGAGGGAATGCGGCTGTGCGACTTCCAGGAGGAGCAGCGGCCTACTCGGACGCTGTTTGCCGCGCCGGAGTGCTATGTGCCGCCAACGGGCGGCGAAAGTTATGAGGCGCTGGTGCGCCGCTGCCGCTCTTTTCTGGACAAACGGATTGTGCCCGAAGAAAGGCGCTGGGCGCATGTGCTGGTGGTGGCCCACGGCGCAGCGGTGCGAGGGTTGTTCAGCGCCATGTTTGGAGCGGAAAGCGGCCGTATTTATGGCGGCCGCGTGCAGAAAAACTGCGCGGTGAATGTCATCAACTGCACGGGGGGCGTATTTTTGGCCGAGCGTGTGGCAAAGGAGTTTTGCGAGGATGTGTAAGGAATCGGCAGCGCGCGCGGCCATAGCGGCGGCGCAGGAGCATTGCACGCTGTGTCCCCGCCGGTGCGGCGCGGCGCGCCGGGAAGCGGCGGGGCTGTGCGGCATGGGCGCGGAGCCGAAGGTGGCCCGGGCGGCGCTGCATTACTGGGAAGAACCGTGTATCAGCGGACGTGACGGTTCCGGTACAGTGTTTTTCTCCGGCTGTACGCTGCGGTGCGTATTCTGCCAGAATCAGGAGATCAGCACCGGGGGCTTTGGCCGGACCATCACCGTGGAACGCCTGCGAGAAGTATTTCGGGAGCTGGAGGCTGCAGGGGCCAATAATATCAATCTGGTCAGCCCCACGCAGTTTGCACCTTGGATCGCCATGGCCCTGGAAGAGGCACCGGGCATTCCCGTGGTGTGGAACACCGGGGGCTATGAGCGCGTGGAAACGCTGCGCCTGCTGGAGGGGAAAGTGCAGATCTATCTGCCTGATCTCAAATATGTTTCCCCGGAGTGGAGCCGCCGCTGTTCCGGTGCGGCGGATTATTTTGCTTGGGCGGCGCCGGCGATTTTGGAAATGTTTCGCCAGAGTGGCCCGTATGTGGTGGATAAGAATGGAATGCTGCGCCGGGGCGTGGTGATCCGCCACCTGATGCTGCCGGGCGGCCTAGCGGAGACGAAGCGTGTCATTGACTGGGTGGCCGCGCATTTTGCGCCGGGGGAAGTGCTCTTTTCCCTGATGAGTCAGTATACGCCGGCCCCTGGCGTGCCGGAGGAGCTGAACCGCCGTGTGCGGCAGGCGGAGTACCGCGCCGCCTGCGCTTATATGGCCGACTGCGGCATTGACGAAGGGTTTACCCAGGAGCGCCGGGCGGCTCAGGCGGAGTATACGCCGCCCTTTGATCTGACTGGAGTATAAAAAAAGCTATGCTGGTGAAGACAGGCTTTCCGGAACAGAAAGAACGCCCCTCGCGGATGTTTTATCCGTGAGGGGCGTTTTGGAAAGCAGGTCAGTTGGAGGCCGCTTCAAAAATTGTATCGAAATTGGTCAGAACCTGAGCAACTTCTGCGCGGGAAGCGGTGCCCTGGGGATTGAGTTTGCTGTCGTTGCCCTTGAGCAGGCCCGTGCCTACCGCCCAGGACATGGCATGGGTTGCCCAGCTGTGGATGCTGCCGCTGTCGGTAAAGACGGAAACATCGCCCCGGGCGGAGGTATCAAGTCCGGCATAAGCGGCGTAGTTGTATAGAATCACGGCCATCTGCTCCCGGGTGATGCTGCTGTTGGGGTCGAAGCGGCCGTCCCCGGCGCCGGAGACAATCTGTTCCGATGCAGCCCATTCCACAGCGCTGGTGTACCATTTTCCGCTGGGGACGTCGGAGAAGGTGCCGCTGGAAGAAACAGCAGGCGCGCCCTCCTTGTTATAGAGGATCTGCACGATCATGGAGCGAATGGTGGTGGCGGAAGGTTCAAAGAGCGTGCCGCCGGTGCCGTTCATCAGCCCGTTTTCGTACACATGCTCCACAGCGCCGTAATACCAGGAGGAAAGCGCCACGTCCGTAAAGGGCATGGACTGTACCGTGACGGGAATGGTGAGCGAAGCGGTGCCCGCGGTGACCACGATCGCGCCGGTACCGTCCTTGGTGGCGGTGAATACACCGTCGGCGGTGATGGTTCCGATGTCTCCGGTAACAGAGAACTGGAAGCACTGGTTCTGGCTGATGAGCGTCATATGGTTGGATACGGCCGAAATGGTCAAGGCATAGCTGGTGCCGGCCTTGGTGGATATGGAGGTGAGGACGCTGCCGTTGGCACGGGCTACAAGGCTGTCCGGATTGGCAACGGTTTCGATATCCATGGAGGTGCTGCGCGTTCCGTCGCTCACTGTGACGGTGGCGGTACCGCCGCCGGAGGGAGCGGTGAACAGCCCGCCTTCGGTAATGCTGCCGTTGCTTGCGCTCCAGACGGCGCCGCTGTTGGTGGAGATGGGAATGTAATTGGTATCCACAGCGGAATAGCTCAGCTGGGTTTTGGCTCCGGCCAGCAGCCGGGTACTCAGAGGTGCGATATAGTAGTGATCCAGCTTGCCGGTGGGAGCGGCGCTGGACACCAGAAAGATCTGAGTGGATACGGCGCGTTCACTGCCTCCGGAAGGTTGATTGATCCGGCTGGAAGCAGTGGCGCTGGGAAGCGTGGCGGTCAGCGTGGTGGAGCCGCCGCCGTCCAGGCATACGGCGGTGGTGCAGCCCAGCTGCAGCAGCCGCTGCGCCAGAAGCGATTCGGAGGCGCCGACGCTGTAGCCGCTCTGGCGACCATCGATGGTGTAGAAAATGGCAGTGCCGTCGTCTTTCAGGCCAATGGCGGTGCGGGGGGCGCCGGAGGAATCCAGGCCGCTGGAGATCTGACCGTTTTCAATCAGTTTTTTGTATCCGCTGGTGATGTATTTGGCCTGCCGCCACTGGCCCGTGGCCGCTGCAGTGGTGATGGTGACAGTATCGCCAGCCTTGAGATCGGTCAGGGCTTTGATGTTTTCGGCACTGGCTTTGTTGTTGACCGACAAAACGATCTTGCCGGCGGGCACATCTGTGGCCCCGGTTGTGGCTGTCACGCTTTCCACCGTCATGGTCATGGCCTGGCCGATGCGCAGATCGGCGTTCGCACTTCCGTCTGCGGGAACGAGCACCACGTCCACGCCGGCCTCGGTGCAGCCGGTGGTGCCTTTTGTGTTGAAGTCGTTGGTATAGAGATAGATGCCGCTGGTGTCCCGGGCTTTGTTGACGGTGTAGATGGATTTGGTCACGGTTTCTTCCCGAGTGACGGTTTGATCGGAGCCGTTGCCTGTGGCGGCATCGGAAGAAGAACTGTCTCCGGTCGTTTCACCGCTGCTTCCCTCACTGCTGTCGGGAGGAACAGGCTCGGTTACGGTATGGGTATAGCTCATCTTGATGGACAGCTTGGGGTCGCCCATGATAACCGTACCATCCTCCATAAAGCCTACGGCCCAAGTATAATTGTAGCCGGAGCGGATCACGCCGTCAGTCACCAGAAGCCCCATGGGGATGCCGCTGCCGGTATAGTAATAATCGCCGTTGATGCCGGCTACCACGCGATACCCCTGCGCTTCCAGCGCTTTGGCGGCAGAGGACACGGTGCTGGTGGAGGTCACCTTGCTGCCGTACGTCACAATAGGCGTTACGTCGGCGCTGGGTGTATAGGATATGTAGTTCTCAGTGCGTTT
This sequence comes from bacterium 210917-SL.2.15, assembly GCA_020555605.1. GTDB lineage: Bacteria > Bacillota > Clostridia > Oscillospirales > Oscillospiraceae > Pseudoscillospira. The sequence goes on from JAJCJC010000022.1 coordinate 38,206, forward strand.
GTCGTTGGCGGTGGTGCCCCAGTAAACGCCGTGGGAAAGCGCGGTGCCCTTGTGAATGTTGCTGTCGTAAGCGTACAGGTCGCTGCCGATCACGGCGGCCAGCGGCGAGAGCACCAGCGATGCGGCGGTGCCCACTGCCAGCAGTGCGGAAAGGAGCGTGCGGGGAAAATGCTTCATAACCGGATCAAACCTCCAAAATCCATAAAGTGGGTGACATAATATGGAACTCAGTATACCATATCTGCCCAGATAAGTAAAATGGTAAATTTGCGGAAATTTATGGAAATGGAAAAAACAGCCTTTTCTCCGTTCGGCCGGAGAAAAGGCTGCCCTGTATCAGGTCCTCACAATAAAATCGCCCCGAGCGGTGGCGTCGAAACGCCGCTGCTTTTCGGCGCTGAGGGCGTCCAGCAGTTCACCGATCAGCGTGTTGGATACCAGGAAGCCACGGGGCGTAAAGTGCCAGGTGCTGTCTGTGCCGCGGACGGCAAGGCCCAGCGCTTCATAGCGTTCCAGAAGGGGAAGGAACGGGGCAAAGCGCTGGCGGAAAGTGTTTTCAAACGTACGGGGATCGAGGCCGCGCACGGTGCGCAGGGTCAGCATCAGATATTCCGTGTCCCGGGTCCAGGCGGGCAGGTCGTCGCATTCTATGGGCATCTGTCCGCCCCGCAGCGCGCCGTTGATGTAGGCGTCCAGATCCCGGTCAAAGGAATAGCGCACCCCGCCGAAATCCGAATGCGCGCCGGGGCCGAAGCCCGCATATTCCGATAATGTCCAGTATTTCAGGTTATGCCGGCTCTCGAACCCGGGACGGGCAAAGTTGGAGATCTCATATTGCACGAATCCTGCCTCCTGCAGAAACGATACGGCAAAGAGATACATGTCCGCCTGCAAATCATCGTCCGCGGCGGAAAACGTATCCCGGGCGGCATAAAGGGGCGTGCCCTCTTCCAACTTGAGTCCGTAGCAGGAAATATGCTCCGGCTCCAGCGCCACGGCAGCGCGCAGGGAGGAGGAAAAACTCTCCATGGTCTGCCCTGGCAGGCCGTAAATCAGGTCGAGGCTCACGTTTTTGAGTTTGGCTTTCCGGGCGGCGGCCACAGCGGCGCGCACCTGCTCGAAGGTGTGGATGCGGCCCACGGCGCGCAGTTCCTCCTCGATGGCGGACTGCATGCCCAGGGAAATACGGTTGAAGCCAGCCCGGCGCAGTGCACGCAGGACGCGCCAGTCCCCGGCGCTGTCTGGGTTGGCCTCCAGCGTGATTTCGGCGTCGGCAGAAAGGGCGTAATGCTTCTGCACGGATGAAAGAAGGGCTTTGAGGCGCTTGGGGCCGAGATAGGACGGTGTACCGCCGCCGAAATAGATGGTGTCCACGCTGTGCTGCGCGGCGCGGGGCGCCACTTCTGCCAGATGGGCGCTCACGGCGCGGACGTACTCATCCATTTTCCCTTTGGCGCCGGGCAGAGAATAGAAATCGCAGTAAGCGCATTTTTGTGCGCAGAAAGGAATATGGATATACAGTCCCAGAGGCATCTTTTGTTCTTTCATAAGCAGTCATCCATTCTATGGGCGGTTTGGCGCGCAGCAGAAGCCGCCTGACGCGCGTCTCTATTGTAAAAGATTCTTTGAAAAAGTGCAAGACAGGATCGCAAAGCGGCTGTTCGCTCCCGTGCGGGACGGTATTTTTATCTGCCGCCGCATAAAAAAGCGTGTCCGGCGGAACAATGAACTACAGAAGAACGCAGGGAGGGCAAATGGAATGAAACTGTCCAATACGGAATACCAGGAGTATGTGCAGCGCCTGGCCCAGCCGTCGCCGCTGGGGAAAGATATGGCGCTGGCCTTTTTGATCGGCGGGGCCATCTGTACGCTGGGACAGCTGGTGCAGAACGGCTGGATGGCGACCGGGGCGGGAAAATTGGAAGCCGGTACGCTGACCTCGGTGACGATGATCTTTTTGAGCGTGCTGCTGACAGGACTGAATCTTTACAACAAACTGGCCCGCTTCGGCGGCGCAGGCACGCTGGTGCCCATCACTGGTTTTGCCAATGCCGTGGCTTCTCCGGCTATCGATTTTAAGAGTGAGGGCCTGGTCACCGGTATGGGAGCAAAAATGTTTATTGTGGCCGGGCCGGTGATCGTGTACGGTGTGGCGGCCAGCGCGCTTTACGGTGTGATCCTGTGCGCGTTTCATCTGCTGTAGCTGGCCGGGCAAACGGGGCGCGCATTCCAGAAGGGATGCGCGCCCCGTTTCCTTATTGCATGGACTGCCACGGACCGTGCAGATTGCAGTAAGCATATGCGCCCACAACCGGTTCGGTGTCCGGCAGGGCAAAAAAGCTTCCGGTGCTTCGCCCGGGCGCAGGCGGCCTATGACAAAGGATTGCATCGAGGGGGCGGATTTGCTACAATGGGGCAAATGCTTGTTTGGATGGTGGTTTTCGATGCGCTATACCTTCGCACCTCTGGAAGGTGTGACCGGCTATGTCTACCGCAATCTGCACCGCCGCTGGTTCGGCGGCGTGGAGCGCTATTATATGCCGTTTATCCCCGTGGGGCAGAGCCGCTCCTTTTCTTCCCGGGAATGGCAGGATATCTGCCCGGAGCACAATGAAAGCAGCGACCTGGTGCCCCAGCTGCTGGGAAAGGATGCCGAGGGATTCCTCTGGGCGGCACGGGAGCTGCGTGCACTGGGTTATCGGGAGATCAATTTCAACCTGGGTTGCCCTTCCGGCACGGTGACGGCCAAAGGAAAAGGCGCGGGATTTCTGATCCGCCCCGCGGAGTTGGAAGTGTTTCTGGACCGCATTTTTTCTGCTCTGGAGGAGCCGATCTCCATCAAGACCCGCTTGGGGTATGCCGCGCCGGAGGAGTTTCCGGCGCTGCTGGAGCTGTACAACCGCTATCCGATTTCGGAGCTGATCATTCATCCCCGGGTGCGTCAGGATTTCTACCGCCGTGCCGTCCGGATGGAGGCGTTTGAAGCGGCCCTGCCGCACAGCAGCAATCCTGTGGGATACAACGGGGATCTGATGAGCCTGTCGGACTGCGCCGCTGTGGAGGCGCGCTTTCCCGCAGTGACATCACTGATGCTGGGGCGCGGATTGATTGCTGACCCGGCTCTGCTGCGGCCGGAAAAGCGGACACGGGAACGCCTGCAGGCATTCGACGAGGCGCTCTACGAGGGCTACCGCGCCATGTTTGGAAACGACCGAAACGCGATCATGCGGATGAAAGAGGTGTGGTTCTATCATATCCACCTCTTTGAGGGGGGCGAAAAGCTGGTCAAACGGCTGCGCCGTACCACGGATCATGCAGAATACTGCGCGGCGGTGCGGGAGATTTACCGTACGCTGCCCCTGCGGGAGCACGCCATCCAGGGCTGGATAAGTTGAGACGGAACAACGCCCCGCGGCAATCTGCCGCGGGGCGTTGTTCATAAGAAAGGAGGCTGCGCTGCAAGGAGGCAGTGCGGCAGTGTCGGAGCGATCACGGGTTCAGCCCCACACGGTAGGCGGTATGGATGGCATCCATGGCGATGGCTTTGTCCGCGCCGGGGATATTGGGCTTGACGGGGACGGATCCGGTGGCGCTGACCACGGCGACCTTCTTTTCTGCTCGGCGGGATGGATTTTCAGCTCGCCCTCGCGGCTGATGACAGGGTTCACCGCACGGGTGACGGCCTTGTATTCAAAGAAGGCGCGCTGCAGGCATCCTTCGTTGCAGCGGATGCAGGGGCGGATGTCCTTGGGACGGCCCTCCATCGCTTTTCTGGGCCATTCGGGATCGGCCTACAGGGGAGGCCCAGCACTACAAAGTCGCCCTTGCCGCTTTGGATGATGTCCTCGGCGTATTCCGGCAGCGTGATGCAGCCGGAGGACTGAGGCGCTTTGCACACGCGGTTTTTCAGCTCCGGATTGCCGATTTTGGCCGGTGCAAACAGGTTGGAAAACAGATTTGACATAATGAGCCTCCTCGTATAATAAGATTAAAGTTAATAGTTTTAGGTATCAGCAGGCTTTGGGATGCCCGTGATACAATAGCTGTAGGACAGCAGGGTCAAGTTCTCACCCTCCTGGTTGAGCCGCAAGGCTGCT
>JAJCJC010000023.1 GCA_020555605.1 bacterium 210917-SL.2.15
GCCTGATAATCCTCTACGGCCTGAATCTTTAGCTCCGGTGGTATTTTGCCTTTTAAGCTCATGATAATTGCTCCCTCCGTTTCGACAGTTTTGTTTTTCCGCTGTCTACTTTAAAGGGAGCATATCAGGTGAACTGATATTGATTTTGTTTTTATGTTGTGCGCGGAACATAAATCTCACGCCAATGGAGAAGGAGGTATACTCAAAGTAAGGAAGTAAGTCTATGGACGCTTTGGCATTGCTCATCGGTATTGTCTTTATACTTTATAATTGTATTGGGTGACTGGGCCCATGGGAAAGGTGGACCGGTTTCTGCGCGGCCATCCGTTTGAGGCGGAGGAAGAGTTGCCGCCGGTTTCTTCCGAAGAGAACGATGAATGGGAAGAGAGCCGTTTTTGACAGGACCGCCAGAATGGGAGGGAGTGTTTTCCTCCGCCGCTGGTGCAGAAATTTTCAAATTCCAGCGAAAATTTACATTTTGGTATTGACAAAACGGGGGTACTTGCATATAATAATAACTGCTCTGTCGGACGGCAGACGCAATTTGGCGGCATAGCTCAGTTGGCTAGAGCATGCGGTTCATACCCGCAGTGTCCCCGGTTCAAATCCAGGTGCCGCTACCAACTTCCCATGTGAGCATTTCATGTGGGAGCCTATGGCCCGTTGGTCAAGTGGTTAAGACACGGCCCTTTCACGGCTGTAACATGGGTTCGAGTCCCGTACGGGTCACCACAAAAAACCTCACGGCGTGTGCTGCGGGGTTTATACGGAGGCTTAGCTCAGCTGGTTAGAGCGCTTGCTTCACACGCAAGAGGTCACAGGTTCGAGTCCTGTAGTCTCCACCAAAGCAACAAAATCCGAACTTATTCCCGATTGGGGATGGGTTTGGATTTATTTTTTTTATTGATGAAGTACGACCATGTTAAAACACGAGGGCGGAGATACCGCCCTCGTGTTTGTTATTGCGCTTTTTTCCATTCTTCGAATTCATTTTTTCCCTGTTCGCTGTCATAGTATGCTTGGATTTTCGGCAATAGACAGCGAGCCAATGTATCGATGACACTGTCGGGGATACTTTTTTCATGTTTCGTTGCCCCACATGTATTATCACTCATTCCCAATGTCCCCTCGGCTCCCATACACTATCTTCAAACCAGTATCCCTGCAACAGATGCCCGTCATCCAGCAGGAATCGTCCTTGAGCATCCTTCGGGATTAGTTTATTGGCGTCTCCGTTATCCAAAATAATTTGTGACAAAATGGTATCTGCGCGACCACAAATCCGACAGCCAAGGTTAGAGCGGATTTGTCCGGGCAGACTTGAGCGTCCGGCCTTTGGGTTGCCATAATCAGATGGATACCCATCGCACGACCCTGTCGAGCAATTTTAGACAGGTATCGGATGATTTCTTCAATCAGTTCTTTTTCTTCCTTGTCCCGTCCGGTCTTGTCGATGATTTCAGCCACTTCGTCGCAACCAATGATGATGCGCACATCGATGGGGATATTTTTTACGCCGCCCACCCGGCAGTACGCCATGAAGTACCTCGACCTGATCGACGCCAACGACAGCACCCCTGCTGGTCTGGGCGCAGGGTGAATACAGCATTTATCTGCCGTACCCTGCGGGTACCGACCAGAGCGCGGAATTTGCTCTTTACCGTTTCGATAACCTGAACCGCACCTACACCGATGTGGACAGCAGCGAGGGAGCGCTGGACAACATCAAAAAGACCACCATTCGCGAGGTCGCAGTCAGGAATGAGGTAAACGGTATCAAGTTTACCGTGCCTGCTGATTTTGCCAATGCGGACAACTATTCCATCGGAGCTATGGCCCTGACATAGATCAAGAAAACATCAGGCGGCGGAACCACCACGCGCTACACGCCGACTTACGAATCCAACGGAGGGACGAAATAGGATTCCGAGCGCTACCGCCGGAACACGGTGGTGCATCTGGATAAAGTCCCGGTGCGGGAAGGCTATACCTTCACCGGCTGGTATGCGGACAAGGACCTGACGGAGAAGATCGGCGAGATCAAAATGACCTCGAACAAGACCGTCTATGCCGGCTGGGAAGCTACCGGCGTGCCGGGCTGGCTCAACGGTGAGGATCACTTTGCCTACATCATCGGTGACGACGAAGGCTATGTCCGCCCGCTGGCCAACGTCACCCGCGCGGAGTTTGCGGCAATCTGTGCCCGGTTCGATACCGGTACTGCCGACGGCGAGAGCAACTTCACGAACATCTCCGGCCATTGGGCCGCAAGCGAAATCCGGCGTGCGGCGCAGCTGGGCTGGATCCAGGGCGACCCGGACGGGCGCTTCCGCCCGAATGCGCCGATCACGCGGGCAGAGGCTAGGACGATCATCAACCGGGTTCTGAATCGGCTGCCGGAGGAGAAAGAGGACCTTCTGGAAGGGAGGAACGAGTGGCCGGACAATCTTCCGGGAGCCTGGTATTACCTGGCGGTGCAGGAAGCCACAAACAGCCACGTCTACGAACGCAAGGGCGAAGTTTATGAACACGGGACGGAAATGCATGCGGATCCTAATTGGAGAGACTATCAATAAAAGTGAATACAGTGGAAGGAAAAGGATCGTTTGAAGACAGCCGGCCTCAATCATTTGAATTGAGGCCGGCTGCCTTTTTTGTTGCAGGTTGCACGGATCTGTACAACATTTGGTAAAGGAATAGGCTTTTATGAAGAAATGTTCTAAAAGAGGGGAGGCGAGGCTTTTGACGGAAATTATTGTAGCGCTGATCACAGGCGGGCTGGCATTGGCGGGAGTATTTTGGAGCAGCCATGCCACGGTCTGCCGAATGCACAGCGAAATGGAAAAAGCGCAGGCCGTCACTAATACAAAGTTGGAGGAATTGACGCGCGAGGTGCGGGAGCACAACCATTTTGCCCAACGTATGCCGGTTGTGGAAGAACAGATCAAGGTCATGAATCATAGGATCGGGGATTTGGAGGACTATCATAAATAATTCTTGTTGGCAATTTATGCTGTGCTTGTTGCATTCTATGTCTGTTTGGGTTGGGAGCATGTAAAAAGTGATTTGTACGTAGGTGAAACTGCTCAAAAGGCTGCCCATAGGGTGGCCTTTTACCATTTAGAATGCAATTAGAATAAAAAATGCAGCAGTTTTTTCCGTCCTTAGTCTACTGTGTCTACCGGATGTCTGCCAGAATGGGGGGTAGAAGTGGCTGGGACAGAAGGAATGGGACCGAAGCAACGGAAGTGTCCGTCGGCGAGATGCCTACCAAATTGAAAATCGCTGTATTTGGCGATCCCCGGAAAGGCCGCTGTGGTGCGGCTTTCCGGGGATTTTGCTTTGCAATCAAAGAGGCGCTATGCGGTATTTATAAGCCGGAATTTTGGCGGAAAAACGGGTTGTTTGTGCCAAATCAGATCACTTTTTGAAGCGAAACGATCAAAAAAAGGAGGACTACCGAACCATGAAGAATCTGAAAAAGGTTCTGTCCCTGGTGTTGTCCTGATCCACGTAGCCCCCGCGCAGGTTATTGCAGCGCAGCATAATGGCGTTGGCGTGCTCTGCTCCGGCTTTGGGCGACAGATCCAGATGGTAATACTGCGTTAGGTCCAGGGTGGAGACATCCACATCCACCTGGGCTGGGTTCGAGGAAAGCGCTGCCGCGCGCAGAAGGACATGAGGACGGGTGTGCCGGGCTGCAGTGATGGCTGCGTCCAGTTTCTGATTGTCTGCGTTAAAGTCGGTGTGCAGAACGCGGTCGGCCGCATCCCGCTGGTTCGGATGATAGTGTTTTGTATACTTTGTTTCGATTTATCCATTTTGTAGTCGAATTTTAGGGCAATAAAAACAGATACAAAAAGCCCCCCTTGCGGGGGGGGCAATGGTCAGCGCTTCTTTCCCAACCACAGCACTACGGCAAGAATTATTCCGGCAAAGATCAACAATGGCAGCATGTTCAGGAGCCAGAGCAGGAACACCGTGCCGAACATGGGGAGGGATGGGGGAATTCCATGGGGCCATGTCACACTTACCGCGCTCCGATGGATCGTTGTGCACAGCGCCTGGCATAAAGGGCCTCCTTTTTCAATGGCCAGCTGGCGGGAGCGACGCGCGCTCACACCAGTTTTTTCTCCGGAAGGGCGCGGATGGTTTCGACATCGGCGCGGGTCAGCTTCATCAGGTCTTCGCGGGACAGGGTTTCCTGGGCGGCCAAGCGGTTGCACTGGGCCGTCAGGATCTGCTCAAACAGATTGCGCACGCCGCGGGCGTTGCCGAAGGACACGGGGGCGGTATTTTTTTCGGCGATCAGGAGGCGGACGGCTTTTTTGGTTTCTTCGTCCAGTTCATAGCAACCTTTTTGGCACTGCATTTCAAAAATGCGGACCAGTTCTTCCACAGAATAATCGTCGAAATGCAGATACCGGTTGAAACGGGATTCCAGGCCGGGATTGGAGTGGATAAAGGTTTCCATCAGCCCGTCGTAGCCAGCCACGATGACGACCAGGTCATCCCGGTGATCCTCCATGGCTTTGAGCAGGGTGTCAATGGCTTCCTGGCCGAAATCGTTTTCGCTTTTGCCGTTGAGGGCGTAAGCTTCGTCGATAAAAAGCACGCCGCCCAGGGCCTTTTCAATGACTTTGCTGGTTTTGGCCGCAGTCTGGCCCACATAACCGGCCACCAGGCCGCTGCGGTCCACCTCTACCAGATGGCCGCGGGAAAGGATGCCGAGGCTGTGGTAAATGCGGGCCATCATCCGGGCGATTGTAGTTTTGCCGGTGCCGGGGTTGCCGGAAAAGACCATGTGCAGCGACATATCGGTGCAGGGCAAGTCGGCTTCCCTGCGCTTTTGCTCAATCTGAGCCATATTGATGAGATTGTTGACTTCCCGCTTGACAGTATCCAGACCGATGTACTGTTCCAGCTCGGCTTTCAGTTCAGCGATGTTCTCTTTCGGAGGGGCCTCCGGGGCAGCCTCGGCGGCGGGACCGTTGCCGGTGGAGGCGGCGGTTTTCGGTGCGGGGGAGTCCCTTTTGACCGTTTCGGCGGCGCCGGCGGGTGTGAGTTTGCTGGGATCCGGGGCGCTGGGGGGCGCGGGACCCCAGAAATCGCTGCCCATGCGGCTCATATTGTTGGCGGTGAGGGTGCGGATCAGTTCCAGCTGCTGCTGGATGATGCGGTCTTTGCGGTCGCCTGTGCTGCCGCCCAGTTGCAATGCCATCCGGCGTCACTCCTTTTACAGATTCATCTTGCGGGGAAACCGATTCAGTTTCCGGGCGCTATTTTTGCTTTTTCCATGGCGGAAAAGAGAACCGCGGCCACGAAGCCGGTCAGCGCGCCGGTGAAAACGGATACCACCAACAGCACCGGAAGATACGCCACCGGCGCGGCACTGCCCAGAGTCAGCACGGCCGCGGCCACCTGGCCCGTGTTGTGTCCCGCCGCGCCGGCGATGGACACGCCGTAGATCGAGAGCCGGGGCAGGCGGTGCAGCAGGATCATGATCAACATGGCCAGCACGCCGCCCATCAGGGAAAAGAGCAAGGCCGGCACGTTTCCGGCGAACATGGCGCCCAGAAGGCACCGGGCGACCAGGATCGCCATGGCCGGGGCTGCGCCCAGATAGTAGAGGGCAAAAACGGTGACGATATTCGCCAGGCCCAGTTTGAAGCCCGGCAGGGGGATCAGCATGGCGGTGGGGAGAAGGTTTTCCATGTAGGACAGCGCCAGGGCCATGGCGGCCAATACGGCGCACAGTGCCAGCTTATGCACATCGGTTTTCATGCCGTACGCCTCACTTTACCACAATGTCAAAGGGGGAATCCGCCGGCGCGGTGCTGGAAAGCGTCACCACGAAGCGGCCGGGCAGGCACACGATGCTTTGCCCGCTGCGGTGGATCCAGCCCGTGTGCACGCAGTCCTGGCCCACGCAGGGGGCGCTTTTGATGCGGATCTGATTGTGGTTGATCTCCACAACATAGTCTCCGTAACGCTTTTCCTGGTCGGGCGAGCCGGTGGTCAACGTGATTTCCTCTAGGACCCGGCCGTTTTGAGAGACGGTGCACACCAGAGCGCCTTCTGCGCCGCCGGCGGCGCGGGAGAGGAAAAACAGGGCGAGGGCTGCTGCCAGAGCCAGTACCAAGGCGGCCACCAGAACGTCCCATGGGGAGGGGCGCAGACGGACTTTAGTTTTTCGGGATACAGATGTATTCATACGCATGCTCCGCCAGAGAGGTGTCGAAACTTCCTTCCAGCCCCTCAGTATAATATACATGGCCGCTGTCGTCGCACAGCACCATGTCAAAGTCCAGGCCGCTGGTGCGCCAGAACTGTACGGCCTTTTCGTAGCCCATGACGAACAAAGCAGTGGAAAGGGCGTCGCCCATGGTGCCGCTGTTACTCACCACGGTGGCGGACAGAAGGCCGCTGCGGGCCACATCGCCGGTTTTGGGGTCGATGATATGGTAATAAGTCACGCCGTCGCGTTCAAAATAGCGTTGGTAACCGCCGGAGGTGATGATGAATTTTTCCTGAAGCGACAGTACGCCGAGGTAAGCTGCAGTATCATTGGGATCTTCTACGGCCACACGCCAGAGAGAACCGTCGCTTTTGGCGCCGCGCACATAGACGTTGCCGCCCAGACTGACCATGGCGGAAGAAATGCCGTCGGCAGCAAAAAGATCTGCCAGCCGATCCGAAGCATAGCCTTTGGCAATGCCGCCCAAATCCACTGCCGTGCCTTGTTCGAGGGTGATGGTGTTGCTTGCGCCGAAGGCGATGCGTTCGTCACCCACCAGGGGCAGCAGGTTGTCCAGTTCAGCACGGGAGGGAACGCGAGGGTGTTCGCCGGTGAAATCCCAGGCGTCCATAATGGGCGCGACGGTGACCGCAAACGCGCCGTCGGTGAGGGCGGAATATTCTGCGGCGGTTTGGAGCAAATTGTAAAGCTCTTCGTCCACGGCCACGGGGGAACCGGCGCCCTCATTGAGGGCAGAAACAGCGCTGGCGCTGTCTTGGCGGGAGAGCAGAGTGTCCAGCCGGTACAGTTCTGCTTCAGCATCTTTCAGGGCCTGTGCTGCGCCGCTGCCCTGGACGGTCAGATCCATCACGGTGTCCATAGCAAAAATTTGGGCGCTGGCATCATTGCTCTGGCAGGCGCACAGCAGAAGAATCAGGGATAACGGGAGAATAGACAGCCATTTTTTCATGGAGAAACGTACCTTTCTGATACAAGTATGATGCAAAACAGGAAAAAATAGATTTGTTGCACATATGCAATGGTATCATAGCATGATTGCCCCGCTGTTTCAACCGCTCCGGCGGTCTTTTTCACCGCAGCGGCGGATCGGCTGCATGGGGAAGGGGCGCTTGTGCAGCCATTGTACCACAGCGCGTAGCCGGCGGGAAGGTAGGAAAAATATTGTACCTTGCAATGTGGGGCGGAATCTGCTAAAATACCAATGTTATGTTGATAAAATGAATACTGGAAGTATAGTGTTGCGCGCGGCGCAGCGCTGCTTTCCAGGTGGAGGGTAATCAAAACAATGGCAAAAAAACAGAGCCTTGAAAAGAAAAAAATGATCAGAGCGCAAAGCCTTCAGAAAAAAGAGGACCGGGCGAAGGAAGAAGCGGCGATTTTGAACCGCTGTTTGGGCCTGCTGGGTGTTTTGGTGGTGGCGGAGATCTATTTTTTAATGTGTTACCGCTTCTTTGTCCAAGGCACGATGCAGACGCTGGTCTCCATGTCCAATGTGATTGCTGTGGTGGGCTGGATCGGTTTGGCCGTGGCAGCGGTCGGTTTGGCCCTCGCTGTGGCGCGCCGGGGGAAAAAAGGTGCGCAGTGGGGCGCTTGGCTGGTGATCCTGGGCCTGGTGCTATTCGGCGGCGGACGGCTGATGCTGGCCGTCTATCCGGAGGGCACCACTGTGATGTGTGTCGCCGTGCCGCTGGTGGCGCTGGCGGGATTTGTGTATTACCTCTATCAGCGTGAATTTTTCTTCTCCGGCTTGGGCGTGGGCCTGGCGGTGGGCGGCATGTGGCTGGCGCACCGCGCGGTGGGCAGCGCTGTTTGGGGCAGGCAGTATGTGGCCATTGAAGCTGTGCTGCTGGCTGTAGTGGTCGTTCTGCTGATCCTGGCGGTGGCCATCGGCAAGAACGGCGGAAAATGGGGAAAAGGGGACGCTGCACGGACCGTGTTCTCCGGGACGACGAATTATTCCCTTGCCTACGGCGCGCTGGCGGCTGCGGCGGCAGCCATTGTGCTGGGGATTATTGTCCCAGCATGTGCGTTGTATCTTCTGTGGGCCGGCATCGCGCTGCTGTTTGTACTGGCGGTATACTACACCATGCATCTGATGTGAGCGTTCCGGGCAGTGGACGCTGATGATATAGGGACGAAGAGGGGAAGCGGGACGGTGGACTGCTTCCTCTTTTGTCATTATAAACTGGAAAGAATTGGAAGAGCGTATCGAAAGAGAAGGAGGAGCAAGCTCTATGAAGATCATCCGACGGCTGGGGACGGCGCTTTTAGCGGCTGTGCTTTGCGCGTCAGTGCTGTGCGTGCCGGCCCTGGCGGACGGGGAAGATGTTACGATTTCCCTGAGCCAGACAACCATTTATCTCCCTGTGGGTCAGAGCCAGAAGGTGACCGCCACGGCCAGCGACGGCAAAGCCGTGACCTGGGTCAGCCTGACGTCCGGCGTGGCCAGTGTGGACAGCGCCGGCAATATCACGGCTCTCGCTGAGGGGTCGGCTACAGTGCAGGCAAAATCCGCCGACGGCAGCGCGGTGGCCAACTGCAAGGTGATCGCATATATGGCTTTTCCCAGCTATGCCTTGCGCGTGGGCGAGAGCCTGAGCCTGGACGCGTCATTTTCCGGCACCTGGACCAGCGCCGACGAGTCCGTCGCCACGGTGAGCAGCTCCGGAACGGTAACCGGACAGGGCTTTGGACGGACGTATATCACCGTGCGCAGCGGCAGCCGCAGCGAAAGCTTTTCCATTACGGTGGGCGGCCATGTGGGTATTGACATTTCTTCCTGGAACAATGCGATCGACTGGGACGCGCTCAAGGAACAGGGCATCGAATTTGTGATGATCCGGGTGGGCTACGGTGAGAACTCCACTGACAAGCGCTTTGTGGAAAATATCGAAGGCGCCATCCGCAGCGGCATGCCCTTTGGCGTATACTATTATAGCTATGCCAAGGATACGGCCAAGGCCGGCCGGGAAGCGGCATACTGCCTCAAGCAGCTGGAGCCGTATATGGACAAGCTCACGCTGCCAGTGGCCTATGACCTGGAGGAGTACAGCGACCTGACTGGCGAGCAGCTGGTGGAGATTGCCGAGACATTCTGCACCGCCGTGCAGGATGCAGGACTCAATGCCATGGTGTATGCTAACGGGAACTTTTATTCTAAAATGGATCTGTCCTCCCTGACGGATGTGGGTGTGGACTACTGGTATGCCTGGTATCCCACGGTGCCGGATCTGAGTACGATTCATACGATCCGCGGTACCTCCAGCAAGCCCAATATCTGGCAGTATAGCTCTTCCTGCGTGGTGCGGGGCGCGCTGGCCTCCGGGAAAACGGATATCAACGTTCTCTATATGCCGGAGTATCTCTCCTTTTCTGCGCCCGTACTGGAAGCGACCGCTTCCTCCTCTGCGGCACAGCTCCGCTGGGGCGGCAGTTCCTATGCCAGCAGCTATACCGTGTATAAGCAGACGGCCTCCGGCCAGGTGGCCAAAGTGGGTACATACAGCGGCAATGTGCACAGCTGCAGCGATCAAAGTTATCTCCCGGGCGAGGGCTACTATGTGACGATGGAGATTTCGGATCCCATTGACGGCACCTACTATAAGAGCTATACCAGCCAGATGGTGTATCCGGAAACGGCGCGCTACGAGGTGCGCGTCAGCGCCCAAGAGGGCGGCAGCGTCAGCGGCGGCGGTTCCTTCTTGGTGGGGAAAAACGCCACGGTGAAAGCGGTGGCGGATGAGGGCTATGCCTTTACCGGCTGGTACAACGCTGCCGGCAGCAAAGTATCCTCCAGCGCCGAATACAGCTTTACCGTGACAGCGTCTGTGGCGCTGACTGCCCGGTTTGAAGAAAAAAAGATGGAAGTGGATACGGGCTTTACGGATGTGAAGAGTACGGACTGGTATGCCGAGGCAGTGGCCTATGTGGTGGAAAACGGCCTGTTCACCGGCACGTCGGACACGACCTTTACCCCCGGCGGCACCATGACCCGCGGTATGCTGGTGACGGTGCTGTATCGGCAGGCTGGTTCCCCTGAGGTGAGCAACCACAATAAATTTGTCGATGTGTCTGCCACAGCCTGGTATGCCAAAGCGGTGACCTGGGGATACAACAACGGCGTGGTCAACGGAACGGGCGACAAGACCTTCTCGCCCGAGGAACCGGTGACCCGTGAGCAGATGGCTACGATCCTGATGCGGTATTCCGACAAGATGGATATGGATGTGCCCGCCACCACTGACGGCGACCTGTCGGCGTTCCGCGACGCTTCGGAGATCGCACCTTACTTTGAGGATGGCATGCGCTGGGCCGTTTCGGCGCAGCTGCTCAATGGTGCCGACGGCAAGCTGATGCCGCGTAAGAGCGCTAGCCGCGCTGAGTGTGCGGCGATCCTGATGCGCTGGATGGAGAGCGTGCAGGAGCAATAAGACACGTACTGTACTCGAGCGCGCGGCCGCAAAACGGCCGCGCGCTTTTCTGCCCCCGGCGGCGCGGAGCAAAAACAAGCACCCCATAGGCAGCCGCCTTGGGGTGCTTGTTGCATATGTCATTTTCACAATGGAGCATTTATTCGATACTCATAGCGCTGGCCCAGCACTCCATGACGATATTCTCCACGAATTTACGATCCTCCGGGCGGGGATCCTCGTAATAATCCACACGTCCGACGGATTTTACCAGCGGTAAGGTAAAGCGGATGAACTGACAATGGCCGCAGCCGCAGCACAGATCGTTGTTGATCTTGATCATGGAAAAGCATCCCCTTTCAAATGGAAAACGATGGTTACTTTTATTATAATCGGCGCCGGAGAAAAGTCAAGAGCGCCGCTGCCGGGGGACAGGAATGGACAAATCCGCCGCTTTGTATCAAAAAAGGGTATAAATCCCGTTGATTTCACGGAAATGGAACATTTACCTACATCTTTTCTCTTGTGTGGGGCGGTGATTTATTATATAATAAAACCTTAGGGAAAATGGTCGCTCGGAGGGTGGCCTTGGCATAAATGCAAATAGAAAATGGAAGTGAGATCCCATGTATCGTATTGGTATCGATATTGGCTCCACCACCGTAAAGGTCGTGGTGTTGGATGAAAAACAGCAGCTGCGGTTCCGCTGCTACGAGCGGCATTTTTCCAAAGTGCGCGAAAAAACCTGCGAAATTCTGCGCCGCATTGAGAGCGAATATGCCGGCGAGCAGGTGCAGGCGGTGATCACCGGCTCGGCAGGCCTGGGCGTGGCCAAGGCCAGCGGCCTCGATTTTGTGCAGGAGGTGTACGCCACCGCCGCCGCCGTCAACGCGCTTGACCCTGGCGCCGACGCAGTGATCGAGCTGGGCGGAGAGGATGCCAAGATTATCTTTTTCGGCAACAGCCTTGAAGAGCGCATGAACGGCTCCTGCGCCGGCGGCACCGGCGCGTTCATCGACCAGATGGCCACGCTTCTGAATGTGACGGTGGATGAACTGGACGCGCTGTCGCTGCAGCACACGAAGCTCTATCCCATTGCATCCCGCTGCGGCGTGTTTGCTAAAAGCGATATCCAGCCTATTTTGAATCAGGGCGGACGCAAGGAGGACATTGCGGCTTCCATTTTCCAGGCCGTGGTGGATCAGACCATCGCGGGCCTGACCCAAGGCCGGGAGTTGACGGGCAAGATTGTGTTTCTCGGCGGCCCGCTGCATTTCCTGCGGGGACTGCGCCAGCGCTTTGTGGAAACGCTGCAGCTAGACGAGGAACACGCCGTGTTCCCGGCCGACGGCGACTGCTATGCGGCCATCGGATCGGCCATGTGTGCGGCGGATTATCCTGCGGTCGGCTTTGACGAAATGCTCCAGCGCCTGGAAAAGGCGGTGGATACCAACCAGAGTTTAAACACCCTACCCCCACTGTTTGCTTCTCGGGCGGAGTATGACGCGTTTACGGAACGGCACAATGCCAAAAAGCTGCCGGAGGCGGATATCCAGACGTATGAGGGAGCGGCGTATCTCGGCATCGATGCCGGTTCCACCACCACGAAAATGGTACTGATTGACCGCAGCGGAGGTATTTTATATTCCTATTACGGCTCGAACCAGGGCAATCCTGTTCACATCGTGCTCGAGCAGCTGCGCCTTATTTATGAGCGGTGCGCAAACCGCATTCACATCGCCGGCAGCGCTGTGACGGGCTATGGCGAGGAGCTGATCAAAAATGCGTTCCGCTGCGACTTGGGCCTGGTGGAAACTGTGGCTCACTTTGCCGCCGCGCAGTATTTTGACCCCGCTGTGGATTACATCATCGATATCGGCGGCCAGGATATGAAGTGCTTCAAGATCCGCAACAACGCTGTGGATTCCATCATGCTCAACGAGGCGTGCTCTTCCGGCTGCGGCAGCTTCATCGAAACCTTTGCCAAAGCCATGGGTTACACCATCGCCGACTATGCCAAACTGGGCCTGTTTGCCAAAGCGCCGGTGAACCTCGGCTCACGGTGCACGGTGTTCATGAATTCCTCGGTCAAGCAGGCGCAGAAGGACGGCGCACCGGTGGAGGATATTTCCGCGGGCCTGTCCATTTCCATTGTGAAAAACGCCATTTACAAGGTCATCCGCGCCTCTTCGGCAGATGACTTGGGAAAGAATATTGTGGTGCAGGGTGGCACGTTCCTGAATGACGCGGTGCTGCGCAGCTTTGAGCTGGAGCTGGGCCGTAATGTGACCCGGCCCACCATTGCCGGGCTGATGGGCGCCTTTGGCGCGGCCCTGACGGCCCGGGACCACCATATCCAGGAGCCGATGCTGCTCTCCATGGCGGATCTGACGGATTTTCAGCATACAGCCAAACCGGCTACCTGCCATTTGTGCACCAACCACTGCGCCCTGACCGTGAACAAATTCAGCGGCGGTCGCAGCTATATTTCTGGCAACCGCTGCTCCCGTCCTCTGGGCCGGGAAAAGCTGCCTGCACCGAACCTGTATGCCATGAAATACACGGCTCTGCGCAAGATGCAGGGAAGGGGGATGGGCAGTGGCATACGGGGCACTGTGGGAATCCCTTTGTGCCTGAACATGTATGAAAACCTGCCCTTCTGGTTCCAGTTCTTCACCTCGCTCAATTTTGAGGTAGTGCTTTCGGAAGAATCTTCCCGGAACCTGTACGTAAAGGGCCAGCGCACAATCCCGTCGGATACGGTGTGCTATCCCGCCAAGTTGGCCCACGGGCACATTATGAGCCTGCTGGACAAGCATGTGGATTATATTTTCTATCCCTGCATGCCCTACAATTTTGACGAGGGCATCAGCGATAACAACTATAACTGTCCCGTGGTGGCCTATTATCCAGAGCTGCTGGCCGCCAATATCCCGGGACTCAAACAGACGAGATTCCTGACACCTTACATGGGCCTGCACCGGCCCAGGGATTTCAAGCACCACAGCGCGAAATATTTCCGCAAGGAGATGGGTATCGATTTTTCCGAAGTGGGTTTTGCCGTGGATCTGGCCTACAAGGCTTATGAAAAATGGCGCCGCAACATTGTCTCCACCGGAGAGCGGATGGTCGAGGAGGCCCGGCTCAAGGGAAGCCGTATTTTGGTGCTGTGCGGCCGCCCCTATCATATCGACCCGGAGATCAGTCACGGCATCGATGAGCTGTGTGCGGAATACGGCTTTGTGATCCTCAGCGAGGACGCGATCTCTGACCGGCTGAAAAAGGAGAAGCGTACCGTGCTCAACCAGTGGACGTATCAGGCCCGCATGTACAATGCCGCTCGCTATGTCTGCTCCCAGCCGGATATGGAGCTGGTGCAGCTGGTGTCCTTCGGCTGCGGCACCGACGCCATCACCGGCGACGAAATGCGCGCCATTCTCGAAGAGCACGGCAAGCTGTACACGCAGCTCAAGATCGACGAGATCTCCAATCTGGGTGCGGTGCGGATCCGTATCCGCTCGCTGCTGGCCGCGCTGGATGCCCGGGACGTCCGGCTGCGCGCTGAAGAAGCGGCCCGGCAGGCCCAAAAAGCGGCGGAGCCGGCGCCGGAAAAGAACCCCTGGGAACTGTGAGTTCCGGGATAATGGGAAAGGACCGCATAAAGTATGGCTGAATTAGTTTACGATAAAGACGGACGGCTCCTCTTTACCAAGGAGATGAAAAAGGAGTATACGCTCCTGATGCCACAGATGCTGCCGGTACATTTCGGCATGTTCCAAAAGCTTTTGCAGCTGGAAGGCTATCAGGTGGATATGCTGACTACCCACCACCGCGCGATTGTGGAGGAGGGGCAGAAATATGTACATAACGACACCTGCTACCCGGCCCTTCTGGTCATCGGTCAGCTGATCGAGGCGGTGAAAAACGGCGGATACGATCCCCATAAGGTGGCGCTGCTCATTACCCAGACCGGAGGCGGCTGCCGCGCCTCAAACTATATTCACCTGCTGCGCAAAGCGCTGCATAAGGCGGGCTATGATTATATCCCCGTGATCTCCGTCAGCTTCGGCGTGGAGAAAAACCCGGGCTTTGGCCTGAGTCTGAGCCTGATCCGCAAGCTGGCCTATGCGATGCTCTACGGCGATGTGATTGTGGATCTGGCCAACCAGGTGCGTCCTTACGAGACGAATGCCGGCGATGCCGACCGCATGACGGAGCAGTGGGAAAATACGCTGGTGGAGAGCTTCGGCAAGGGCAAACGCATGCGTTTCCCTGCCTTTGTACAGACGGTGAAGGAGATCGTGGCCGATTTTGAACGCATCTCCGTCCGACAGGGGGAAAAAGTGAAGGTTGGCGTGGTGGGCGAGATCTATGTGAAATTCTCCCCGCTGGGCAACAACAATCTGGAGCAGTTTCTGCTCAGCGAGGGCTGCGAGGTGGTGGTGCCGGGACTGACGGATTTTATCATTTTTAAGATTTTCAACCGCATCACCGATATTGAACTGTACGGCGGCAGCCGGATTAAATATCTGGCCTGCAAGGTTTTGATGGATTATGTGGTGCGGCGGCAGAATGCCGTGATCGACATTGTGGGAAAATCCCGCTTCCGCGCGCCCACCCATTTTGAAACGATCCACCGCAGCGTGCATGACTATTTGGGCGATGGCAACAAGATGGGCGAAGGGTGGCTTCTTACCGGCGAAATGCTGGAATTGATCCATGAGGGCATCCCAAACATCGTGTGCACCCAGCCCTTCGGATGCCTGCCCAACCACATCGTGGGCAAGGGCATGATCCGCCCGCTGAAGGACGATTATCCCGATTCCAACATTGTGGCCATTGATTATGATCCCTCGGCCACGGCGATCAATCAGGAGAACCGCATCAAGCTGATGCTGGCCAATGCCCGGCAGAAGCTCAAGCAGGAAAAGGGAGGCGTCTCTGCGGCGCCGGAGAAAAGGACCGCTGCCGGCGGTGTGTGAAACGGCTGCGGCCGGGAGAGTGGCCGGCAGGTTCCGGCGATTCCGACCGGTGATTACCAAGCGGAACAATGCGCAATGGCCGGCGGCCATTGCGCATTTCCAACGAGAAGAAAATCCATTCAGAGGAGAGAGAAAACGATATGGCCATTGAACGGGTCCGGGCTTATTTCAGGGCGCTTCACATGGAAGAGCGCATCCGGGTTCTGGAGGCGTCCAGCGCCACGGTGGAACTGGCGGCCCAGGCGCTGCAGTGCGCGCCGGAGCGCATTGCCAAAACGCTGTCGTTTCTGGTGCAGGATCATCCGGTGCTGATCGTTGCTGCGGGCGACGGGCGCATCGATAACCAGAAATACAAGGCGCAGTTTGGTACCAAGGCGAAGATGCTTACGCCGGAACAGGCGGAAATGTTGGTGGGCCACGCTGTGGGAGGCGTCTGCCCCTTTGCGGTGAACGAGGGCGTGGAGGTGTATCTCGATGTGTCCCTGAAGCGCTTTGAAACGGTGTTTCCTGCCTGTGGCAGCGCCAATTCCGCCATTGAGTTGACATTGGCGGAACTGGAAGGCTGCTCCGGCGCCCTGGCTTGGGTGGACGTATGCAAAGGATGGGCGGATTGAAGTGGAGCAGAAGGACATTGTGTTGGAAGAGAAGCGTATAGAAGAAAATATTATGGGCACGCTGCCGGTGCGGCGTCTGCTGCTGACGATGGCCTGGCCCATGGTGCTCTCTATGTTCATTCAGGGCTGTTACAATATTGTGGACAGCATTTTTGTGGCTTATGTGTCTCAGGACGCGTTTATTGCGCTGACGTTGGTGTTTCCGATTCAAACGCTGTTGGTTTCCGTCAACGTGGGCATCGGCGTGGGTATCAATGCGCTGCTGTCCCGCCGCTTGGGCGAGGGACGCTATGACGACGCCAATGCCGTGGCGGCCCACGCCTATGTGATCTATCTTGCCTTTGGCGTGCTCTGTGCGGTGGTGGGAGTAGGCTTTGCGCGGCCGTTTATGGAGCTGTTCAGCGAAAATGCGACGGTGATCGAGTATGGGACCGTGTATCTGCGCATCATAACATTGTTTGCCTGGGGCATTTGTCTCCAATTTGCCGGCGAGCGCATGATGCAGGCCACGGGAAATCCCATTTGGAATATGTACATCCAGGCATCGGGAGCAGTAATTAATCTGGTTATGGATCCTATTCTGATTTTTGGCTGGTTCGGCTTCCCGGCATTGGGTATTGCCGGTGCGGCGCTGGCTACGGTCATCGGACAGTCTTGCGGCGCCCTGATCGGTATCTATCTGGTACGGCGCCACGTCCGGCAGATCCATGTCTCGTTTCGGCGTTTCCGGCTGCGAATGGATATTGTCGGCCCCGTGTTCCGCGTGGGTGCACCGGCAATTGTGGTGCAGAGCTTGTCCACTTTTATGTCCCTTGGCCTGAACAAAATTTTTGGGCTGTATTCGGAAACCTATGTGGCGGTGCTGGGCGCCTATTTCAAGCTGCAGAATTTTATTTATATGGTTGTATACGGCTTGGGTAACGCGGTGGTGCCGATGATCGCCTTCAACTGCGGCGCCCATTCCCGAACGCGGGTGGTGGGCATCATCCGTTCCGCTATGGCGGCGGCCATTGTCAGTATGCTGGCCGGCATGGCGCTGCTGCTGGCTGTACCTGGGCCGCTGCTGGGATTGTTCAATCTGGAGAGTGAGGCGCTGGCCATTGGTATTCCGGCCATGCGGATTGTGAGCTTGTCCTTTGCGGCGGCGGGCGTGAGCCTGGTATGCTCCTACACCTTTCAGGCCACGGGCAGCAACAGCGCCAGTCTCGTGTTGGCCCTGCTGCGGCAAATCGTGATTTTGCTGCCCCTGGCGGCCGTGCTGCTGCACACTGATCCCGCGCTGACCTGGTGGGCCTTTCCCATCGCGGAAGGCGTGTGCCTGATTCTGGCGCTGCTGTTGTTCCGCAGCGCCTACCGCAAGCGGATCGCGCCGTTGGGCGCATAAAGGAGAAGAAGAATGAAACAGAAAAAATTGCTGCTGCTGACCACGGGAGGCACCATTGCTTCGGCCGACACGGAGGCGGGGCTGGCTCCCACGATCACTGGCGCGGGATTGACTGCGTTTGTAGGCAGCATGCTCAGCGCATTTGACGTGGAGGTGCAAGATATCCTGCGCTTGGATTCCTCGAATATGCAGCCGGAGGAGTGGGAGTTTATCGCTCGCACGATTCACGAGTGCTGGGGGGAGTACGACGGTGTGGTGCTCACACATGGCACTGATACCATGGCCTACACCGCTGCAGCCCTCAGCTTCCTGCTGCAGGGCATTCCGATTCCTGTGGTGCTTACCGGGGCGCAGCTGCCCATTACCCATCCTCTGAGCGATGCCACGGACAATCTGCGCACAGCCTTTGCCATGGCGGCTTCAGGCCGGGGCGGCG
Source organism: bacterium 210917-SL.2.15 (assembly GCA_020555605.1). Lineage (GTDB taxonomy): Bacteria > Bacillota > Clostridia > Oscillospirales > Oscillospiraceae > Pseudoscillospira. Next base: position 18,085 of record JAJCJC010000023.1, read on the forward strand.
TGTACTTGGCATTTGACCGGCGGGTGATTTTAGGTACCCGGGCGGTTAAGACCCATACCATGGATTTCTGTGCCTTTGACAGCGTCAACGCGCCTTTTGCTGCGGAAGTGAACGCCCATGGGCTGGTACTCAACGAGGCGGTGCTGCCGCAGCCCCGGGCGGACTATGCGCTGCAGGACGGACTGTGCCGGCAGGTCTTTCTGCTCAAGCTGGTGCCGGGGCTGGACCCGCATATTTTTGACCTGCTGCTGCAGATGGGCACGCGCGGCATTGTGATTGAGGCTTTCGGCGCGGGCGGCGTACAGTTTATTCGCCGGGATCTGACGCGCAAGCTCCATGAAGCAGTGCGTTGCGGCGTCAGCGTGGTGGTGTGCTCCCAGTGCCTGTATGAGCGCAGCGATTTTTCCCTTTATGAAGTAGGGCAGCGCGCCTTGGAGCAGGGGGTGATCCAGACCTTTGACATGACCACGGAGGCAGCGGTGACAAAGCTGATGTGGGTGCTGCACCGTGTCGGCGAGCCGCAGGAAGCGGCCGAGTGGTTCGGCCGGAATCTGGTGGGGGAGATCTCACTGCTGCACGAATAAAGTGGTCGTGCTCCTCAGCGGGCATCGTTTCAGGACCGATGGGAAAACGGCGTAAAACGCTAAAAGAAAAACCACAGGCTTTTCTTATTGCAGAGGCCTGTGGTTTTGGTTTTTGGAAAGATACTGTTTGCCCAAGAAGCTGAAACCGGCCAGCAGATAGGCGCTGCACCACAGCGCCAGGAGTCCGGCCGGCGCATCTACAGGGAAAAGGGCCAGCCGCAGATAGAAAAACAGCGTCAGAAGAAGGACGCACGCGCAGCGGGGCACTGTAACCAGCAGTTTATACTGCAGTGCCCGGCGGCGCTCCATGCGGCGGGGGCGGCTGCGCATGGAAGGATGCGGCGCAGAGGCGGCGGGGGCGGTGAAGGCGATTACCTTTTTGGGATTGTGGCGGTGCACGTCGCTGTAATTGATTACGTCCGGTTCCCGGACGGCATCGTCCGTGCAGTGCAGTTTCCGCGCGCTGGTTTCGTAATTCATCGTCATGGCAGGTTCCTCATTTCTCTCAATCTATCTGGCATGTTCGGCGAAAAATATCGAACTTTTGTTTTTGTATTTCAAATTATAGAACAATTGTTCAAAAACGTCAACCAAGAATCGAACAAAAAATCGGATTTGACAGTTTGACTAAAAAAAGAATACTTTTATTAGCACATTTGTATAGGTGGGCCATGGAGCAACGGGCCAAAGGGGTGTATAGTAAAGAAAATGTTAAGGAATTTGTGGCAATGAAGAAGGGGACTGCAGTGGAAAAACGGGAGAAAAAGGAAATTGCATTTTCCAATGGGGATTTGCGGCGTCTGATTGTGCCGCTGCTGATCGAACAGCTGCTCAACTGCACCGTTGGCCTGCTGGACTCGCTGATGGTGTCCACCGTGGGTGAGGCGGCAGTGTCCGCTGTGTCGCTGGTAGACTGCGTGAATGTGTTGCTGTTGCAGGTGTTTGCGGCGCTGGCGGCTGGCGGGGCAATTGTGGCGGGACAGTATATCGGCTGCCGGGAAATGAAAAAGGCTTGTAAAGCCGGCCAGCAGCTGTTGCTTTCCCTGGGCGTTCTCTCGCTGGCGGTTATGGCGTTGATGTACTTTTTGGCGGATTTCCTGCTGCATGTGGTATTCGGGACCGTTACGCCGGAAGTATCCGGCTACGCGCAGACTTACCTGATGATCGTGAACCTGTCGATTCCCTTTATTGCGCTGTACAATGGCGGCGCAGCCCTGTTCCGGGTAATGGGCAATTCCAAAATTTCCATGCTGGTGGCGCTTTTGATGAATGCGGTGAACGTGGGCGGCAACGCGTTGCTGGTGTTCGGGTTCGGCATGGGCGTGGCTGGCGTGGCTATCCCCACCGTGGTATCCCGCGTGGTGGCGGCGGCGGTGATCCTGGCGCTGCTGTGCGGCAAAAAACATGAGATTCACCTGCAGCGGGGGATGTCCTGGAGGCCGGACTGGGGAATGATCCACAACATTATGTCCGTGGGCGTACCAAACGGCGTGGAAAACAGCTTGTTCCAGTTGGGAAAGATCGTGATGCTCAGCCTGATTTCTACCTGCGGCACGGCCTCCATTGCCGCTAACGCAATCGGCAACAATATCGCCCAGTATCAGATCCTGGGCGGCATGTCGGTGGGCATTGCGATGGTAACGGTGGTCAGTCAGTGCGTAGGGGCGGGGGATTACGAAAAAGTGCGCGCCTACACCCGCAAGCTGATGAAGCTGAGCTATCTGTTCATCCTGCTCATGGTGGGCGTTACGCTGGCCCTTCTGCCGCTGATCCTGCGCCTGTACAACGTTTCGCCTGAGGCCAACAGCTATGCGATCCGGTGCATCCTGCTGCATGCCATCTCCGCATGCGTGTTCTGGCCTCTGGCCTTTGCGCTACCCAATACGCTGCGGGCGGCAGGCGACGCCAAATTTACTATGGTCGTCAGCGTGACGGTGATGTGGATCGTACGCATTGGTTGCGGGTATTTGCTGGGCGGCTATTTTGGCTGGGGGGTATTTGGCGTATGGACGGCTATGATTTTGGATTGGTGTTTCCGTATTCCGCCTTTTCTGCTGCGCTACCGCGGACACAAATGGGAGCATATGTCGTTGGTGTGATAACCTCATGAAACTTATGGCGCTTGCAACATGGCCGTTTGGAAGCACGGTTATCTCACAAAATGATATTAAAAATATGGTACATTCGATGGAGGACCGTATAGTCCGGTAAAAGAAAACGGGAGGATGAGTAAACCCGTCGGGAGGAATCCTATCAAATGAATCTGTATTCTTTTGAAGTGTGAAATGGAATTTTTATACCGGTAGGGACCGGCGCGGCTGAACGCGCTGGTCCCTACTTGAGCGTTCTATTCTTTTTTTATGGTAAAAACACCGGCAAGGTACGGATCCTGCTCAGGTTGTGCGCAGGGCCAGATATGCCCCGCTGGCGGTAGCCAGCGTCTTTTCCGGCGCGTCGGCGGTGAAAACCTCGGCTGAAACGTAATTAACAATCCGACCGGGCTTGTCCATATGCGTCCGAACCAGCACCGGCCCATCGACGGGAACAGGACGCAGGTAGGAGATGTTCATAGTGATGGTGGGCGTCATACCACCGGCATAAAAAGAGGAGAGATGGCCCATGGCGGTGTCGAAGATCACGCCGACCATACCGCCGTGAAGGGCGCCGCCGGGATTTGCGTATTCCTTGCGCAGCGCAAAAGAGCAGGTATAGATGCGCGCTTCGGGATTGCAGCTTTCAAAATGAGGACACAGCCAGCTGTTGATGGTGCCGGCGTGTTCTTCCAGCACCTGCTGCTCCAGGGTGCGCAGGGCGGCCTCCATGGCCTGTCGGGTGAGGGAATGTTCGGACATGGTAAAAACCTCCGTTTAGTAGATTCAATAAAATCTTATTTTACACGATGTTTCCTTTTTTGTACAGAGGTCTGCAGCCCGGGATGCAAATTGGATACATCGCCGCGGTATCATGCCATAAAAACAAACTGTTTTCAGATGGGTGCTGCTGCGGTTTGCAGGCGGTTAAAAAAGAATGACAAAGGGAGCGCTTTTTTGTAACCCTTTTGCTGTTGACCGCAGCGAATAACTGTGTTATGTATTATGATACAGTTGCTCCGCGCATGGGCAGGACGACACTGTGCCAAACAGATGGATCAAGGAGAGCGAGGGACAGAAACCTATGAACGAAGAAATCAAAAAGCATGAGTTTGAGGCTGCTCCGGCAGCGGAAGCGGCGAACACGGATACGCAGCAGCTTGTATCTGCTCCGGATGCGGCGGTGCCTGCCGTGGATATGCGCGAGGATCAGACGCCCCAGAAAAAGGCGCCGAAAAAGAAAAAACACCTGGTGCGCAACATTATTTTGATCGTGATCCTGGCGGCGGTGCTTGCCCTGATCGTATGGGGCTGCATGAAATTTTTCGGCGGTTCCGGCGATAACGGAGAAGTGATGAACGCCTATGTGGACATTGGATCCATCACCAGCACGGTTTCGGGAGATGCTCTTTCACGGGCCAAGGACAGCGCCAGTATGACGCTGACCACCAGCGGAACTGTGCAGGAGATCTTTGTCAGCGAGGGCGACCATGTGGAAGCCGGCCAGCAGCTCTATAAAATCCAGAGCGACACGGCGGAGGATGCGGTGACCCAGGCGAAAAAGAGTGTGGACAGCACCAGCAAGGAGCTGAAAAAGCTGCAGGAAAACGCTGCTAATCTGACCGTGCGCGCCCCTTTTTCCGGAAAGATCCAGCTGCCGGAGGATACCAAGGAGATCAAGGTGGGCGACGATATGGCCAGCGGCACCACCATTGCCACGCTGGTGGACGATTCCAAAATGAAGCTGACGCAGTATTATAGCTACGCGTATGCCAAGGAAATCGAGACGGGCCAGAGCGTCACCGTTTCGATTCCATCGTCTATGACGACGGTAAAGGGAACGGTATCCGGCGTACATATGGTGGAGCGGATCAGCGCCGAAGGATCCAAGCTCTTTGAAGTGGATCTGGTGATGAACAATCCCGGCACCCTGGCCGCCGGTGTGGAAGCCAGCGCTACCATCACGGTGGGCAGCAATACCATTTATCCCTATGAAGCGGGAAAACTGGAATACAACCAGGCGCAGGCCATCGTGACAAAAGTGGGCGGCCCGGTGGAAAGGGTAAATCTGCGCAACTACGACAAGGTGAGTGCGGGCGAAGTGCTCCTGGTGATGGGCGGCGATGACAACGACACCGCAATTTTCGACATGGAGAGCCAGCTCAAAACGGCTCAGAAAAATCTGGGGGAAGCCCAGAAGGCGCTGGATTTGCTCAACGGCGTTTCCCCCATTTCCGGCACAGTGATGTCGGTTTCTATGGAAGTGGGACAGGAAGTGGCCACCGGCACCACGGTGATGGTGGTGTCGGACACCACGGTGATCCAGCTGGACGCCAATGTGGATGAGCGCAATATCTCCTATATTAAACAAGGCATGAGCGTGGATGTGACCCAGAATGAGAACCAGTTTATGGGCACTGTCACCTCTGTGAGCCTGACAAGCAAGGCGGAAAACGGTGTGGCTACCTTCCCTGTGGTCATCAGCGTGGACAACAGCGATGGCACTGTGCTGGCGGGCAGCTATGCGCAGTACAGCCTGGTGGCCAGCCAGAGCAACGACTGCATGGTGCTCCCCATTCAGGCTGTGAAATCCGTGGAAACGGCAGAGGGAACCAAAACGGTGGTGTTTGTGCACACGGATACGCGGCCGGACAATGCCATCGATGTGGAGGTGCCCCCGGAGGGCGTACCGGAGACGGGCTACTGGGCTGTTCCGGTGACCACTGGGATCAACGACGCGCAGAACGTGGAGATCAAGGACGGCGTGGAGGTCGGCACGGAGGTATTCCAGCAGGTGATGTACTCCAACATGTATTAAGGAGGGCCGCCATGCTGATACGGCTTGAAAACATTTATAAAATTTACGGCGAAGGCCTGGAGAGCGAGGTGCGGGCGCTCGACGGTGTATCCCTCGCCATCGACCGGGGCGAGTTTGTAGCCATTGCCGGCGCATCCGGCTCCGGCAAGTCCACGATGATGAACGTGCTGGGTTGCCTGGATATCCCAACGTACGGCGAATACTGGCTGGACGGGCAGAATGTACGGGAGCTGACCGATAAGCAGCTTTCTCATATCCGCAACAAACAGATTGGATTTATTTTTCAGGGTTACAATCTGATCCCGGAGCTGACGGCGCTGGAGAATGTGGAACTGCCGCTGATTTATCAGGGTATTGGACCCGGCAAGCGTCAGGAGCTGGCGCAGCGTGCCTTGGAGCGCGTGGGGCTGGGCAGCCGCGGCGGACACCGGCCTTCGGAAATGTCTGGCGGCCAGCAGCAGCGTGTGGCCATTGCCCGGGCCATCTCCACCAGCCCGCCCATCATTATGGCCGACGAACCTACGGGCGCGCTGGACTCCAAAACGGGCCAGGAGGTGCTGGCGTTTCTTCAGCAGCTCAACCGGGAAGGAAGCACAGTAATCCTGATTACCCATGACAACGGTATTGCCGCCACAGCCCGTCGTATTGTGCGGGTGTCGGACGGCAAAATTGTGGAGGATCATGAACAGGAGGTGGATTGGCTGTGAATCTGGCACAAGCTTTTAAGATGGCGGTCAAATCCATCTGGTCGAAAAAAATGCGTTCGCTGCTGACCATGCTGGGCATCATCATTGGCATTGCGGCGGTGATGATCATTGTGTCGGTCATCAACGGCGCGAACAAGAAAAGCATGGAATATTACGAATCCAAGGGCACCAACAAAATCAGCGTTTCGGCGCGGCTCTACAGCGGCGGAGACGCCTTTGAGGAAGTGTACAACTACTGCAAGAGCATTGATATGGTAGTCGGTGTGACGCCCACGGGCTATGTGGGCGGCACCGTGAAATACGGAGCCAAAAACAGCCAGAGCATGGATTATCCGCCTGAGATTTACCTGGGCAGCGATCAGTATTCTTTGTGCAACAATTTCCAAATTGACAAGGGCCGGGATCTGAGTTATCTCGACGTGAAAAAATACAGTGCGGTCTGTGTGCTGGGAGCTGCGGCGGCGAAAAACTTTTTTGACGCCGCCGACCCCATCGGAAAGGAGCTGACCATTGCCGGGGCGAATTTCACGGTGGTAGGGATATATGCCCAAAAAGACTTTATGAATCAGGGGTATTCGCTGGACAATGTGATTGTGATTCCCTACACGTCTCAGCGCTATCTCACGGAGTATTCCGACCTGAGCGACATCACAGTCAAAGTAAAAGATTCCGCTTCCATCAACCGGGTGATCGCGCTGCTCAACGGAAATTTTGACAACTGGAACCAGAGTGGGAGGGGCAGCTTCTGGTGCTACAGCGACCAGAGCTGGCAGGATCAGAGCAATCAGCAGGCGCTGATGATGTCGCTGGTACTGGGCGCTATTGCCGGCATCTCTCTGCTGGTAGGCGGTATCGGCATCATGAATATTATGCTGGTTACCGTAACGGAGCGAACGCGGGAAATCGGCATCCGCCGGGCTATCGGCGCAGAGCGCAAGTCGATTGTGATTCAGTTCCTGATCGAAGCTGGTGTCATTTGCGGCATCGGCGGCATCATTGGAATTGCCATTGGCTTTTTGGGTACGGCAATTGCCAGTAAGCTTATCGTGCAGTCAGTGCTGCTGCCATCGCCCGTCATCACGATCTTGGCGTTTCTGTTTTCGGTGGCGCTGGGCGTACTCTTCGGGATGTTCCCGGCGATCAAGGCTTCCAAGCTGCAGCCGGTGGTGGCGCTGCGTGCGGAGTGAGGCAGGGGCGTTGTGCCCGGTACGCCCCGCGCTTGGGCAGATTCTGTATTTGGCGGGGCGGAGATCCCGCGGAAGAAGGAGTGTAACATACATGAAAAAGAGACGGATCGTATCCGGCGTGCTGGCGGCGATGCTGGCGCTGTGCCTGGTGCTGCCGGCGGTGCCGCGGGCGCAGGCGGCGTCCTTTACCGATATTTCCGACAGCACCGTGGCGGACAACGCCGAAGTGTTGCGCATGCTGGGCGTGCTGGACGGCACCGGCGGCGGCGCCTTTCAGCCCTACGGCACCCTGACTCGCGCCCAGTTTGCAAAGATGGCAGTGGTGATGCTGGGCAAAAAAGGCGCGGTGGGTCAGTATCAGACCTATACCATTTTTCCGGATGTGCGTGCCGGCCACTGGGCGGCGGGCTATATTAATCTGGCGGTCCGGGGCGAAGGGGAAGAAGGAAAGGATAAACTGCTTACAGGTTATCCGGACGGCAAGTTCCACCCGAATGAGGAAATTACCTTCGGCCAGACAGTGACCATTCTGATGCGCATGCTGGGCTATCAGGACAGCGACGTGGGCGCTGTGTGGCCCCAGGGCTATCTGAATGCTGCGGCCAATATCAAGCTGACCGACGGCGTGAACCTGAGCGCCAACACCAAAGTGAACCGCGCTCAGGCGGCGCAGCTGTTCTGTAATCTTCTGCGCACGGATCAGAAGGAGGGCGGAGAATATGCCAGCAAGCTGGGCACACTGGTGCCGGATACGATTCTGCTGGATGTGGCCGCCACGGCGGAGGACGGCTCCGCCAACGCTATCAAGACCACGGACAAAACCTATCGAGTGGCTGAGCGGGCGGCGGACGCTTCCATGGCGGGCCGCAAGGGCACGCTGCTGCTCAACGCCAGCGGCCGTGTGCTGACGTTTATCCCCGATAAGGATACCAGCCGCAAGACCATCACTGTGTCCGACAAGAGTCAGGACAGCCTGACGGACAGCAGCGGCAAACGGTACAAGATCCATTCTGCGGTGAAGGCTTACTACAATGGAGAGGAAAAGACCTTCGGTGACGTGCAGCCTAATATCCGCGTCGGCGCTTCTGTCACGCTGTTCTTTGATGCCGCGGGTGATCTTGACTATCTCTTTGTCAGCGGCGCAGTGGCAGATGAGGCTGTCATCGTGGGCGCGCAGGGGAGCACCGCAGGGTTTGAGCGGCTGACGGACTCCACAAGCTATGCGATTTATAAAAACGGCATGCCCTCCGCGGCCTCCGAACTGCGGCAGTACGATGTGGCCACCTATGATGCGGCTACCAATACTATCCGTGTCAGCGACACAAAGATCACAGCATACTATACTTATGCCGAACCGAACACCACCTCGCCCGTGAAGGTGAAGTTCCTGGGCCAGGAATTGCCGGCGCTGCGCAGTGCGGCCGACAGCCTGTCCGGTTTCAAGCTGGGCGAGCAGGTGACGTTCCTGCTCACTGAGGACAACCGGGTGGCCGGCGCCGTGTCGACCCAAAAGGCCCGGGGCAACGCGGTAGGCATCGCCACCAGCGTCAGCACCAACGAGGCCGTGGTAGAACTGTTTTGTGGGCTGACGGTCAAGGGCGATCCCAAACTGAGCAGCAGTACGGTGGGCAATTACATCGGGCAACTGGTGAAAGTGTCCTCCTATCAGAAGGGCGATCAGATCTCTCTGAGCCGTGTGACCAGCGGCGGTGTGCGCGGCACGCTGGATGTGGCAGGCCGCAAAGTGGGCGACACAGAACTGGCCGAAAACGTGCGGGTCTACGATAAGGTAGGCTCCGGCTCTCTGGTCGAAGTGAAGCTGGCCGATGTCCCGGTGAAGAAAAACGGCGGAGCAAATGTGCTTTATGCGGAGAAGAATTATACCGGAAAAATCGGCTTGCTGATTCTGGATAATGCTACGGGCGATGCTTATGTTTATGGACGCTATAAATTTACGCCTGCTTCCGAGGAGAATGTCAATGCACGGATTAAGGTCGAGCACGGCGATGCGGAAGGAAAGACGGTATATTCGCCGGAGGCCGAATGTGGCGGAGGATATAAAAACAATGATTTTGGCGGTTTGGCGTTTTATACGAACCGAAGCGGTGAAGCCCGCTTGGCTGGCACTGCCAAGGTGAGCAAGCTGAGCAAGGTGCCAAACTCCGCCTGGAACGGGGAGAAATCGGTTACCTTCCAGGGCAACACCTATCTGGTGGCAGACGATGTGGCATGTTATAACGCCGCAGCGGATAAGTGGGTCACAGTCAGCCGGGCCCGCGCATTCTCGGACACTGCAGATCTCTACTATGATAGCATCGGAGAAAAAATCCGAATTGTTGTGGTGGGTAACTAATTCTGTATCATGTTGAAAAGCCCCTTCCGGTTCAGCAGCCGGAAGGGGCTTTTTGTGCCGAAAGGCCTGCAATCGTATCGGGGTTTTGCAACAAAAGAGAAAACATGCAGACCGCCCAACATTTGGACGGTCTGCATGTAGCTTATGTGAAAAATTTACTGTTTCTTGGCGCCGTTGACAGCATCCTTCAGGGCTTTGCCGGGCTTGAAAGCAGGCACTTTTGCAGCCTTGATCTTGATGGCTTCGCCGGTCTGGGGATTCTTGCCGGTACGGGCGGCTCTCTTGCGAACCTCATAGGTCCCGAAGCCGACCAAGGTGACCTTATCGCCTTTTTTCAGAGCCTCAGTAATCACGTCGGTGTAGGCGTTTAGGGCTGCTTCTGCATCCTTTTTGCTCAGGCTGGCCTCATTGGCCATGGCTTCAATCAGTTCAGACTTATTCATAGATTTATATCTCCTTTACGATAAAATTCGAGATATGCTACCAGCATTATAGCATAAAATCCATAGAATTCCAGCGTTTTTCAGCGGTTTTTGAAAAAAGGACCTGAAACACGGGAAAATGCTCGCCTTTTAGCCTTTTATACAAAGAATGGGGCGCTGTCTTTAGGCATTAGGGAGAGAAAATTTGATCCAAATTGGCCACAACCGCTTGCAGCGCATGGTCTTGCGCAGCACAGACCAGACAAATGCCGGGCAGGGAGCGGATTTCTGCCACTGCATTTTCCGGGGCAAAAGCATAGCGTGCGGCGCGCAGCATGGGCAGATCGTTCTGGTGGTCGCCCACGGCGCACAGGCCGGATGCGCGCAGCCCAAACCAATCCATCAAGTGCAGGAGCATTGCGCCTTTGTCTGCGCCCCGGGCGGTCAGCTCCAGCATGTGGGGGGAGGCGAAAACGGCCTCGCATGCCTGGCCCAGCGCTGTAGCACGCAGGGCGGAGCATAGCGCCTGCAGCTGTTCTGGGGGTGCTTCAAACAGCGCTTTGTGCAGCGGGAGGGCTACCTGGTCCAGGGAAGTGACCGGGCACATGCGGGAATGGGTCGTGCGGCGGTGCTCTTCGGACCATGGATTGGGATGGAGCACCCAAACCGTTTCATCTTCGTGGTACAGTTCCAATGCGGCGTCGGGGAAACGCTTTGCCAGCGTGGCCAGGTCTGCGGCGGCGCAGGAGGGCAGATGGGTCAGTATGCAGTAGCGGCCGGTGGAATAATCGTAAAGTGCGCCACCGCCGGAGACGACAGCGGGGACATTCAGCGGCAGCTGTGCGGCATAGGGGGCGAAGGTGGCGGCGCTGCGGCCTGTGGAAATGGTAAAACGGCCGCCGTTTTCTGTAAAGTAGGTCAGAGCCGCGCAGTTTTCCGGGGATACGCCATGAACAGAAAGACCCTGTGCGCGCAGCGCAGAGGTGGGCACCAAGGTATCATCAAAGTCACTGGCCAACAGCAGGCCGGAAAATTTACCCATTTGAAACTCCCTTCCAAAGCAAACGATCCGCAGGGACGCAATGCCCCCGCGGATCTAAAACGTTTCCTGCATTAAATACCAGTTTCCGGCGCAATAGGCTATGTAGGCGCTTTTGCGCACAGAAGCATCGGCATTTTCGGCGGTGATGTGCACGGTGTAGTCCACCTGCAGCAGTATGGCGGCCCGGGCGGAGAGCAGATATTCGCTTCCCAGTGAGTGAAGATAGTCCTCCTTTGCGCTGCCGCGGATCCAGCGCATGCGGCGGAACGTGGGTTCGGCGGCGAAGGAGGCACCGTAAACGGCCTGCCAGTCACGCAGCTGCACAGACCAGATCCCGTCCGAGCGAAAGTATCCCAGATCTTCCAGCACGCGGCAGAGTTCCGGATACAATGCGGCCTGCAGCGCGGCGGGAGAACCATGGGAAAGGCTTTCATAAGCGGCTTCTATGGGCGTAAAGGCACTTTGTTCCACCGCCTGGCGAACGAACAATGCGCTCACCAGGGCCGAGAGCAGAACGGCCGCAATCAACAGAGAGATCATTCGGGCTTTCCAGTGCTGTTTGGGCGGTGCAGGCGGATACACGTAATCCTCGGGTGCGCCCTCCTCAGACACCATATGCTGCAGCTTTCGGGCAATGCGTTTTTCACGCCGCGACAGGGCAGGCAGAGAAACGGTCTGGAACGGTGTGCTTTCGTCCGTTTCTTCCAGGCGGGCGGTGCCTGGTTTGAGAACAAAAACGGTCGGCGCCTCCTGCGCCGCCGAAACGGGCCGGCCGCAGGCAGGGCAGAAACGGTTGCCGCCGTCTGTGGCGGCGCCGCAGTGCGGGCAGGAGGTAGACATCGTTTCTCAGAACCCTTCTGTAAAAAATTCAGCGGCGGCTTTCGCGCTTGCTGCGGGAAGCGGTGCGTTCATACTCCGCTGCCAGCCGCGGAACCAGGCTGATGCGCTGGCCGTGGAACAGCTGCCACAAAATACGGAAAATCTCCCAGCTTCCCACGCCGATCAAAAGGAGAAGCAGCAGGCTGGAAGGAACAAAGCGCTCAATGGAGAAGAAGGTATTGAAAGCGAAGTACCCCAGGAAAAATAGGAACGTCATGGAGCCGAACAGCACGACGCGCACCGGCGTCCAGGGGTGGCAGACATAATACAGGAGGATCAGAATTGCGCCGCCGGTCAGCAGGACACACAGGGCCTCGACCTGCTTCTGATCCAGAGAGAAGGCCTGTCCGCAGACGACAGCCATCAACACCGCCAAAGCAATGGTAATGCCGCAGGGAGCGGCGGTGGTGAGCACATTTTTCAGGAAATGGCCCTGCACCCGGTCGTGGTTGGGCTGCAGACCCAGCACGACGGACGGGACGCCGGTGGTGGTGAAGCCGATCAGCGTCAAATGGATCGGCTCGAAGGGATAGGGTGCCGTGATGAACAAAAAGGCGATGGACAGCAGCGAGGCGTACACCGTTTTCACCAGGAAAAGGGAGGCGGAGCGCTGGATATTATTGATAGCGCGGCGGCCTTCGGCAACCACTTTGGGCAGGGCTTCAAAATTGGATTTGAGAAGCACCAGCTGGGCAACGTTGCGGGCCGCGTCGGCTCCCCCGGCAATGGCAATACCGCAGTCCGCCTCTTTGAGGGCCATCACATCGTTGACACCGTCGCCGGTCATGGCCACGGTGTGGCCCTTCTTCTGCAGGGCTTTTACCAAAAGCTTTTTCTGCTCCGGGGTCACGCGGCCGAACACAGTGTATTTCTCTGCGGCCTCGGGGATCTCTTTTTTGGATACCTGGGACATATCCACAGCTTTGTCCCAGTTTTCCACACCGGCACGGCAGGCGATGCCGGAAACGGTCTCCACGCTGTCGCCGGAAATCACCTTGCAGACAACGCCTTGCTCTTTGAAGTAACGCAGCGTGGCGGGGGCGGCCTTGCGGATATTGTCCTGCAGCAGGATCAGCGCCACGGGATGCAGTCCGGCAGGCAGCCCTTCGGCGCCCAGCGGCGCGTCGCTGTGGGCCAGAAGCAGCACCCGGTTGTCGCGGCTGTACTCATACAGGGCCTCTTGCAGGTGTGGATCCCGTGCAGGCATCACGAATTCCGCCGCGCCGAGAATGTAAGTGCCCTGGCCTTCGAAAGTGGCGCCGGACCACTTAGTGCGGCTGGAAAAGGGGGCTGCTTTTTCGGCGCGCCAGGGAGCGGGATCGGTAAACTGCGCGGCAATGGCGGTGAAGGTGGCGTTGTGATCCTCCAGCGCGGCGGTGAGGGAGGCGAGGGCCTTTGGGACCTGTGCTTCAAACAGGTCGTCCAGCACAACGGTTTCTTTGCAGTCCATCGTGCCTTCGGTAATGGTGCCGGTTTTATCCAGGCACAGTACATCCACCCGGGCCAGCGTTTCAATACAATAAAGCTCCTGAACCATGACGTGCTGTTGCGTCAGACGCACTACAGAGGCGGCCAGCACGGTGCTGGTCAGCAGCATCAGCCCTTCGGGAACCATGGCAATCAGGGCTGCGGTAGTGTTGAGCACGGCGGAGTGGATGGTGGCGTCTGCCAGCGCCAGCTGATTGCGGAAAAGAATAATGGAAATAGGGATCAGAGCAATAGAGATCACAGCCACGATAGCCTGCATGGTGCGCATGATCTCGGAATTGACCTGCTTTTTCACAGTTTTGGCCGAGGTGGAAATTTTAGAAATGTAGTTGTCGGCACTGACCCGTTCTGCCCGGGCGTGTACGCTGCCGCTGACGATAAAGCTGCCGGCCAGCAGCATATCGTTGCCGTTTTTGGAAATAGCGTCGCTTTCGCCCGTGAGAAAACTCTCGTCGGCTTCACAGAAGCCGCTGGCCACAACGCAGTCGGTAGGCACTTGGTCGCCGGCGGAAAGGATCATGATATCGTCCAGAACGATCTCGTCAATAGGGATCTCAGATTGCTTCCCGTCCCGCAGCACTTTGGCTTTGGCAGCGGTGAGAAAGCTCAAGGAGTCGATAGAGCGTTTGGCACGGATCTCCTGGATGATGCCGATGGCGGTATTGGCTGCGACAATGGCCATAAATAAAGTATCTTTTACGGAGCCAACAGCTAAGATGGCAACGAAGAAGATAATATTGACAAGATTGAACAGCGTACAGATATTACGCAGGATGATCTGTTTTTCTGTGCGGGTCGCCGGCGTGGAGTCAAAATTCTGCTGGCCTGCATCGATGCGCTCCTGAACCTGTTGGGCGGTGAGGCCGCTGACGGGATCCGGATGCAGACGTTCGACAGGGCGTTTTTCCGGCCGCGGCACGCTGGGGTCTTTCTGTTTCTGTAGGAGTGGCTTTTTCATATATCGCTGTCCTTTCCCCGATAGGAGTGTCGAAAATGGATATTTACTATACAGTATAACACATTTTGTGCAGGATTGCGCATGCCAAGGCAAAAATTTTTGGCGTATTGGCTGGCGTGTATGCGGGCAGGCAGTGTTGCCTGTGCGGCAGCATAGATTTTCTATTTTTTTCCACCAACTGTCTACCATGTCTACCGCATGTCTACCAGAATGGGGGGCGGAAGTGGCTGAGGCAGAAGGAGTAAAACGGGAGCAGCGGAAGTGTCCGTCGGCGAAATGTCTACCAAATTGACAATCCATAAGTTTTGTAATCCCCGGAAAGCC
>JAJCJC010000024.1 GCA_020555605.1 bacterium 210917-SL.2.15
CGGCACCCTGACGGTGACGAAGCGGGATGTGACCATCACTTCGGGAAGCGCCGAAAAGCAGTACGACGGCACGGCGCTTACCAAGCATGAAGTCAAGGTCACCGGCGACGGCTTTGTGGACGGTCAGGGCGCGGACTACAGCTACACCGGCAGCCAGAAGCTGGTGGGCAGCAGCGCCAACAGCTTTACCTACACGCTGAAGGACGGCACCAAGGCGGATAACTACAACATCACCAAGACCGAAGGCACCCTGACGGTCACCAACCGCGACGGCGGCAGCGGTGGCGGTGGTGGTGGCGGAACCACCTACTATATCCTGCAGTACGAATCTAATGGCGGCACGTCTTATAAGGACGAACGTTACACTTCCGGTGCAACCGTCAAGCTGGATAAGGTTCCCACCCGCGAGGGGTATGCATTTACAGGGTGGTATGCTGACGAGGCGCTGACCGAAAAAATCACCAATGTCAGGATGAACAGCGCCAGGACGGTCTATGCCGGCTGGAACGCATCTATAGTGCCGGATATGCTCAATGGGGACGATCACTTCGCTTATGTCATCGGCTGTTCAGACGGCTTGGTACGGCCTACGGCCAATATCAGCCGTGCCGAAGTTGCAACCATCTTCTTCCGCCTTTTGAAGGATGACATCCGTGATGAAAACCTGACCTCCTATAATATTTTCGACGATGTTACCGAAGGAATGTGGTGCAACAAGTCCATTTCGACGATGGCGAAACTGGGGATTGTAAAGGGGCGCAGCACCAACCGGTTTGATCCAAACGCTAATATCACCCGTGCAGAATTTGCGGCTATCTGTGCTCGCTTTGACACGGGACTGACGAATGGTGACAGCAACTTCACCGATATTTCGGGCCACTGGGCCGAGGCGGAGATTAAACGGGCTGCATCCCTTGGCTGGATTAGGGGGTGTACGGACGGCTCCTTCTGCCCGGATACCTATATCACCCGCGCTGAGGCCATGACCATGATCAATCGTGTGTTGTGCCGTATTTTGGAAAACGAAGATGACCTGCTTCACGGAATGAATGTATGGCCGGACAACCAACCTGGCGCTTGGTATTATCTTGCGGTTCAGGAGGCTACGAACAGTCACGACTTCAAGCACAAGGGCGAGATCTATGAGACCTGGACCCAGTTGACAGATGACCCGGATTGGACTCGGTATCAGAACTGACGAATATTAAACCGAATGGCGCACTTCTATACAGGTTAACACCTGTATGTGCGCTCTGCGAGGCGAACAGCCCGGACACCTGAATGTCCGGGCTGTTTTGCGTCACTTTGTTCCGTACAAGGGGCTGCACCCCTTGCGACGCTTGCGCGTCTATCCCTGACCACTTTGCAGCGGGAACAGTCTGCTGCTGCAGGCCGTCCCCGCCGCAAAGTCTGAAGATCCCATACCGTCAGCCAGACTGTCTACTGAAAACGTAGGCGGTCTTTTTCTATCCTATCTATCAATCTATCAAGGAGGTTCACATCATGTGCGAAAAAGAGATCGAGAAACTGAGAGTTGAGAAAGAAAAGGTCGAACGTCAGCTTGCGCAGGAACAGCACAAGAAGCAGCGGCTTGAGCGCCGCCCACTATGAGCGCGACGAGCGGACGCAGCGGGCGCATGACCTCATTATCCGCAGCGCGGATGTGCAGAGCATGGCGCCCATGACGAAACTGCTGACCCGCGCCGAGTATTACGCCTTTGCCGGGAAGGTTTTTGCCCTGCCGGACGTGAAGGGCTTGCTCGTGGAGGCCGTCAACGAACATAACAAAAATGAGTTTGGAGGTGACTGACCATCGCCCTTTATCATTTCCATGTGACCCGGATCAAACGCAGTGCCGGACGGCAGATGGGGCAACAAGCAGCGCCGGGAATGTGTGCTGGACGAGCATAGGAAGCGCATCCGGGATGAGGCTGGGATATGTATTCAACGCCGTCCCTACCACCGACTGGGGCAAGCCGGAAACGCTGGAAGCGTGGCGGCGGCTATGGGCGGGGCTGTGCAACGCCAGGTTTGCCGAGAAAGGTTTGGATTGCCGTATCGACTACCGCAGTTATGAGCGTCAGGGCGTGGAGCAGCTCTCCCGCCGTCCATGAGGGCGTCAGCGTCCGGGAAATGGAGAAAAAAGGGATCCATACTGAAAAAGGAGATTTCAACCGCTGGGTGCGCTCCGCAAACGCCAAACTGAGAAGCATTTGTCAGAAAATCTCCGAGCTGCTGGCATGGCCGAAAGAGGCAAAAGCCGAGCTGTCCAAGCCGCAGGAGCCGATGATGGCCGATCTGCTGGGACGCTAGGTCGCAACGCAGGGGCATGAAGCCGAAAAGCCAAGCTGGGGAATCTGAAAAGCTACAGCGCGGCCATCAACTATCTGTCCGCCAACAGGATTTACACCCTCTCCGATCTGGAAGATCGGCTGACCCGCCATAAGGAAACCGCCGATTCCCTAAAAGCGTCTCTCTCCGCCAAGCAGACGCGGATGGGCGAGCTGGACGGTTATGCACTGCGGGAACTAGTGTCCGCCATCTATATGGATGCTCCGGACAAGTCCAGCGGCAAGCGGGTGTAGCACATCCACATCAAGTATGACGGGTTGAGATTTATCCCTCTGACTAAACTGATGAAAGAGGAAACGGCGTGACCGAAGTCACGCCGCACCCCCTGAAAACACAAGGTTTTCATCATTTTTTGATTTTACTGTTTTACGGCCACCCGGCTTTTCGGCGAAGGCATTTTACACATCTGCTTACAAAGTGAGCAGATGTGTAATGGCATCCTGAATGGAGGGAACTGTGAACTGCGCTCCGGCCACGGGACGCCGACCGATCCCAATGGAACATCCTGCTATACGAAGCATCGGTTCATCGTTGACGCCGTCGCCCACCGCGGCGGTTTCTGCTGCCAGATCCCAGCCCATGCGCGTGCAGAGGAACGCCAAACCACTGCCTTTATCCAGCCCTGTGGGACACAGATCGATACAGTCGCTTTGATCGTACACAGTAATGCCCATTTCTTCCGCGTTCAGCTCCCGGGCAAGAAAGGCGCGCAGGTCGGCGTGGGTGGTTTCGTCAGAGAAAAAGGGCGTTACCTCAGTCTGATTGGGCTGGAGCCAGATGCGCGCGCCGAATTCTGCTTCCAGCTTTTCCTGCAACCCTGCCAGAGCGGCGCGGGTGTGGGGCGCCACCGGCATGCGATAGTGGAACCGGGGCGGCAGATCCACGCCGCGCTGCACCGACGCGCCGTTTTCGCCCATCAGGATTACATCCCGCAGACCCGTTTGCCGCAGCAGGCCGCACAGATAATAAATCGGTTTTCCGGAGGATAGCGCTAGCTGTACGCCGCGCTGCTGAAGTTGATCCAGCAGCGCGAGCGTCTCGGGCAGGATCGCTTTGCCTACGGCACACAGCGTACCGTCCAGATCAAATACGGCGGCTTTCAACATGCGCTTTCTCCGATCAGGGTCCAGCTCAGAGCCAGCGCGCCGGCGACAATGGCGTCCATATTATAGTAACGGTATTCCGCCAGACGGCCCAGCAGATGCAGTCGGGGAAACTGGGCAGCCTTTTCGGCGTATTTGGCGTACAGGGCGGCGGTGTCGGCGTTGGCGATGGCGTAATAAGGGATCTCGCCGTCCGCGCCGGTGTAGGCGCGGGAGTATTCTTTCACAGTAGTTGTAACGCCGGGGCGCACCTGGCCGGTCAGATACTTGAATTCGGTGATGCGGGTGTAATCTTCGTCCATGGTGTAGTTGACGGTGCCGTGGCTCTGGACAACGTCGGCGGGGAACGTTTCGAATTTAAAATCCAGCGTGCGGTAGGGCAGTCGGCCGAAGCAGCAGCTGAAGAGTTCGTCGGCGGGGCCGGAATAAATAACGTCGCCGGTAAAATTCGTGCCGTCGAACAGGATCGTTCCGTTTTCAAGGCGCAAATGCTCCCGGGCGTCGGTATTCAGGCGAAGATCGATGTTTTCGTGGCGGAGCATGTTCTCGAACAGGGCCGTATAGCCGTGCAGAGGCATACCTTGGTAAGTATCCTGAAAATACCGGCAGTCTTCGGAAAGGAACACAGGGACCCGGGCGGTGACAGCAGGGTCGATTTCCTCCGGGGTCTGGCCCCACTGCTTCATGGTGTAGCGCACAAAAACATGATCGTATACGTACTGGGCCAGTTCGGAAAGCGCGGGGTCGGTAGCCTCGCGCAGCTGCAGAATGGTGACCTTTGTGCCTGCGCCGTAGGCGGCGATCAGCTTTTCCTGAAGCTGTGCCGCCCGCACCGGGCCGAACGCCAGGCGCAGCGAAGCAAGGTTGAAGGGCACCGGCAGTTCCATGCGGCCATTTCCTTTGGGAAGATTGGCTACCACCTCGTGCTCATAGGCGCGCCAAGCGGTAAACCGGGAGAGAAAGTCAAAGACGGTTTTGTCATTGGTGTGGAAGATGTGGGGGCCGTATTGATGGATCAGGATACCCGATGCGTCCAGGCAGTCGAAGGCGTTGCCGCCCACGTGGGGGCGCTGTTCCAGCACCAGCACACGCCGGCCAGCTTCGGCCAGTACGCGCGCGGCCACAGCGCCGGCAAATCCGGCGCCTGCAATAATACTATCGTATGTCATAAAATTCTCCGTTCTGTTGTTTCATTTGCGGGTTCTGCCATAGTATAGCATACTTTTTGGCAAATCGGGAAATTTTTACGTATCCTGGAAAAATTTAAACAAATTAAAAGAATTGGAGAGGATCTTAAAACAAATATCTGGAAAAGTATGGTAAATCTGCCTAAAGTGAAACTATCCCATCATAAAAGAAAGGAAGTTATCACAATGAGCAGAAAAAGAATTGAGAACAACATCGCCTATGACGAGGGAAAACGGAAGTACTATGTCACGTTTCATTACGGGATTGATGTGAATGGCAAGCGGGTGAAGAAGACGAAAACTTACGATACTCATGTGGCCGCGGCGGAGGCGCTGCGGATTTTTGAAATGAAAAAGCGCCGCAGCGAAATTACGATTCCCACAGAATTGACCGTCGGCATGTGGCTGGATCGGTGGCTGGACGATGTGGTGCGCCCAAACCGGGCGCGTTCCACAGTATACGGCTATGAAAATATTATTAAAAACCATATCAAACCGGTCCTGGGGAAAGTTATACTTCAGGAGTTAACGCCGCAGCAGATTCAAAGTTATTATGTGGATATGCGAGGGTTGGGACTGAGCAGCAATACGGTTCATAAGCATCATCAACTTCTGTTCACGGCGTTGGACTGCGCAGTGCGGCAGGAGGTTCTTCACCGCAATCCGGTCCGTCGGGTGGAAGCGCCAGCTAAGGCCGCGCCCCAGCACAGTTTTTATAATACGGAGCAGATGCACGCGCTGTTCGCGGCTGTCCACGGCATGCCGCTGGAGCCTGCGGTGAAGCTGGCAGGTTATCTGGGATTGCGCCGCAGCGAAATCTGCGGATTAAAATGGGAAAATGTGGATTTGGAGCACGGTGTCATTTCCATTTGCGCCGCCCGCACGACTGTGGGCGGCGTGACGATTAACAAAGGGCCAAAAACCACTTCTTCCATGCGCACGCTGGGCATTTCCGGATTGGCAGACCTGGAGGATATGCTGCGGAGCATGAAAGCCGAGCAGGCACTCAAGCGGGAGAAAAAACCGAATTACAACCCGGACAATTTCGTGCTGGTGCATGCCAACGGGCAGCCGTATGCGCCGGATTATGTCTCCGGATGGTTTACGAAATTTGTGGCCGAGCAAGGGTTGCCGCATCTGACGCTGCATGGGCTGCGCCATTCCTTTGCCAGTGCGGCCAATGAGCTGCATATTCCCATGTTCAAAATCAGTAAAGCGTTGGGGCATAGCAACACCAGTGTGACCAGCCAGGTGTATACGCACTTGTTCGACGATACGCAAAACGAAGTGCTAAGCCAAGTGGCCAGCGCCATTGAGTGCGGGGGAAGGGGGAGCAGATGAGTTTGTTTTAAGCTCTGGCAGCAAATTGCCCCATTATTTTCCATCCTTAGTCTACCATGTCTACCAGAATGGGGGGCGGAAGTGGCTGAGGCAGAAGGAGTAAAACGGGAGCAGCGGAAGTGTCCGTCGGCGAAATGTCTACCAAATTGACAATCCATAAGTTTTGTAATCCCCGGAAAGCCGCATCACAGCGGCCTTTTCGGGGATTTTGTGCTGAAATCAAAGAGGCGCTATGCTCCCCTTAGGTGAAAAAGGGAGAAAAAGAGAAGAAGAGAAAACAAAAATGCTGTGTGAGAAAACAGGCTCACACAGCACAAAACAAGTTGGATCATTCTTTGTCGAGCCACACCATCAGTGCGGCGAGGTCGGCGGGGGATACGCCGGAAATGCGGCCTGCCTGCCCCAGGTTTAGAGGACGGATAGCGCTGAGTTTCTGGCGGGCTTCCAAACGCAGGCCCAGAATACTTTCATAATCGATATCCGGTGGAAGCAGGCGCTGTTCCATACGGGAGAATTCTGCTACTTGACGCATTTGTCGCTCGATATATCCGGCATATTTTACGGATATCTCTACTTCCTCTTCCACGGCGGGAGAGAGCGGCAGCTGCGGCGGGGAGATGGCTTTGATATCGGTATAATGCAGTTCCGGGCGGCGCAGCAGGGAGATCAACGGGATGCCGGCGGAAAGCGGCGCGCTGCCGCGGCGGTGCAACAGGTTGTTGACGGTTTCCGTGGGGGCAGCTCCGATGCGTTCTAGCCGCTGGATCTCAGCATTAACTGCGGCGTATTTGGCCTGTACAGCCTCATACTGCGCATCCGATACTAGTCCGATGCGGTGGCCGATGGCGCTCAGTCGTGCATCGGCGTTGTCCTGGCGCAGCAGCAGTCGGTATTCACTACGGGAAGTCATCATACGATAAGGCTCGTTAGTGCCTTTGGTTACAAGATCGTCAATCAGAGTGCCAATGTAGGATTCAGCGCGGGAAAGAATCAGAGGCGGTTTGTTCTGAAGCTTGAGCGCAGCATTGACGCCCGCCACAAAGCCCTGGGCTGCGGCTTCCTCATAGCCGGAAGAACCATTGAACTGGCCGGCGCCATATAGTCCTGGGATTTTTTTGCATTCCAATGTGGGCAGCAATTCCTGGGGATCGACGCAGTCGTATTCGATGGCGTAGGCCGGCCGGGTCATTTCCGCCTGCTCCAGGCCCGGCACCGTGTGAAGCATGGCAATCTGCACATCCTCCGGGAGAGAAGAGGAAAAGCCCTGGATATACAGCTCTTCCGTATCCAGACCCATGGGTTCGACGAAGAGCTGATGGCGCGCTTTATCGGCAAATCGCACCACTTTCGTTTCAATGGAAGGGCAGTAGCGGGGGCCGACGCTTTCAATGGCGCCGTTGTACAACGGGGAGCGGTCCAGATTGGAAAGGATGATCTTATGGGTTTCCTCGTTGGTGTAGGTGAGGTAACAGACGGCCCGGTTTTCCGGGACTGTCCTCATCTGGAAGGAAAAGGGCAGAGGGTTCTCGTCCCCGGTCTGAAGTTCCATTTTGGAAAAGTCCACGCTGCGACGGTTGACCCGGGGCGGCGTTCCGGTTTTGAAACGGCGCAGTGACAGCCCCAGCTCCTGAAGGCACGGCGTCAGGAGCGTGGCCGCGTGCATGCCGTCGGGACCGCTTTCCAGAGTGGTTTCACCCACGATGGTGCGGCCATTGAGATAGGTGCCGGAGGCGATGACGGCGGCGCGGACGGCATAAACGGCACCGGTGCGGGTGACTACGGAGGATACTGCGCCGTGCTCGGTGCGGATGTCAATCACTTCTGCCTGCTTCAGGCTCAGCCTTTCCTGCTGCTCCAGGGTGTGCTTCATCACTTCCTGGTAGCGGCGGCGGTCCGCCTGTGCGCGCAGGGAGTGGACGGCGGGGCCTTTTCCCCGGTTCAGCAGCCGGTATTGGATGCAGGCTTTGTCTGCTGCGCGGGCCATTTCACCGCCTAGAGCGTCCAGTTCACGCACCAGATGGCCTTTTCCGGTGCCGCCGATGGCGGGATTGCAGGGCATGTTGCCCACGGCGTCCAGATTGATGGTAAAACAGACCACGCGGCAGCCCATCCGGGCTGCCGCCAAAGCCGCCTCAATGCCGGCGTGTCCTGCGCCGATGACGGCAATATCAAATGTTTCGGCAAAAAACTCTTGCATAAAACAGTTCCTCTCTGTGTGTAACGGCGATGTAGGCTGCGGAGAAAAGGGAGAGGGAATCCCCCTCCTTCAGGCGCTGGTGCGCAGGATAATGATGGGCAGGTCGGGGCGGTTGAACAGCCGGAAAAGGGGGATCGGCACGGTATTGCTGCCCAGGCCCCGGGAGACGCAGCAGGTGAATTCACCGATGGTATAGATTCCACCGTCATATTTGGGAAACAGCGTATGTTCGTTGCTGATCAGGCCCCGGTCGAGGATGGGGATGCGGATGATGCCGCCGTGACCGTGGCCGCAGAGGACCAGATCATAACCCCAGCCGGCGTATTCCTCCACGGTATCTCGGTGGGCCAGCAGGATCGTATAATCCGCATCGATCTCGGTGCGCAACTCCGGGCCGGTTTTTTGTCCCGCGGGACCGTTGGGGTCGTCCACACCCGCCACAGCCAGGGTGGTACCATCGCGCGTCCACAGTTCATATTCGTCGCTGAGTACGCGCACGCCGTGCTCCCGCAGCAGATCCTTGAGCACGTTCACTTTGCGCACGGCCCATTCATGATTGCCGGTGATGTAATAGGTGGGAGCGATGGCGGTGAGACGGTCCATCAGCGCCGGCAGAGCGTCGTATTGGCTTTCCTGGTCGATCAGATCGCCGGTGATGACGATCAGATCGGGCTGGGCATTCGCTACAGCCTGGAACAGGACGGAATTGTCGTTGCCGAATTCCTTGCCGTGCAGGTCGGACAGATGGGCGATGCGCAGCCCGTCAAAGGCTGCCGGGAGATGCGGGGAAGAAACGGTTTCTTCGTGGATCAGGATCGTGTTGTTGCTCCAATACAAAAATAAACCGCCGAAGATCAGCGCGAAGAGAAACAGCAAAAAGGGCGCTGCGCAGCCCCGCCTTTTGCTCTGGTATCGTTTTGCCATGAAAGTTCGGTCGCTTTCTCAGTCGAAATAGTATTCTTGGGGCCGTTCGTCAAAAAACAGAATACCGACGCCGGAAAGGCCCAGGTAGGTGGTCAATACGCTGCCCACGGGCTGCAGGACGATTTTGATTTGGGGCAGCTTTTCTTTGAGATAGGCAATGGCCTGATGGCAGGTCTCCTGTTCGTAAGTATAACAGACTGCCACCAGCTGCTCGGGAAAGGTTTTGAGCTTTTCGAGGGCTTTGTCGCAGATGGTCTGCACCATGCGCTTTTGGCCCCGAGCGGTGCCGAAGGCTTTGAGATAGCCTTCCTTGTCGATGTGCACCAGGGGACGCACGTCCAGCGCTCCGGCGGCAGCGCCCAGCAGCTTGTTGATGCGCCCGCCCAGCACCAACCATTTGAGATCCCGCAGAGCGATCATGTGGACGATATGCTCGGACAGATAGGCGCCGTGGGCTATCAGCTTTTCAAAGGAAGCGCCGGCTTTGGCCATGTGAGCCAGCTGCAGCACGATCAGGCCCATACCGCCGGCACCGGCCTTGGAATTGATGACGCCCATACGGACATTCGGATAACGTTCCCGAAGCTCGGTGGTCATCATTTCCGCCAGGCTGCAGCAGCCGGAGAGCACAGAGGAAAAGGCCACGTAGATGAAATCCTGCCCGGCTGCGGCGTATTTTTCAAAGGTATCGGACATGATATCCGCCGGCACCTGGGTGGACTTGGGCACCGTGCCCTGTTCCATGGCGCGGCACACATCCAGATAGTCGATGTCCACTTTGTCAAGATATTCCTTTTCGCCCAGCCGGACGCGCAGCGGCATCATATCCACATTGTAGGGGGCAAGATAATGAGGGTCCAAATCGCAGATACTGTCTGTGATGATCTTAACCATAAAACACACACCTTTTTGGGTTTGTCTGCATAATATATTATTATAACATATTTGCGTGCGCTGCAAAGCCCTGCTTGAAAATTTTTCCGCGGGGAAGGCGCTGTGCGGCAGTTTTGTGTATTTCTTTTGCGGAATCGGCGTTTTGTACATATTTTATTCATATAATATGTTTATAATGCCAAAAGAAAGTGAAGAAGGAAGCGTGATCTTCGGTCAGTTTTCCTCTGTACAAGGAAAGAAAATGGGGCTATACTATATACATACCCCAAAAGAAAAGGAGGGATAATAATATGATGGATTACAAGTTCATCGGTCTTGACGTCGATGATATGATTTTCGGCAAAGACGACAGAGAGATCAGTCAGCGGTAAACCGCGGTGCCTCGCTTGTATCCACACGTTTTGAACGTGTGGTTTTTTTGTACCTGTTTGGGACCTCTCAGCCGACATTCGGCTGCGTTGAGCCGTCGCTCCGCAGCTTTTACGATACAAGATATACAGCGCAAAGCACCAAGACATGCAAACGGGCAGCCTGCAGCGGCGGGCTGCCCGTTTCCTTTTCAGACAAGATCGGCTGCGCGTAGGCGGGCGTATTCCGCCTTCAGGCGGTCGCAGTTGCCAGGCGGCCCGGCCTCGGTACCCCGCTCCAGAGCGCGCTCATAGTACCAGATCTTATATTGGATTTTTTCCAGGTCGGCTTGGAGCGCCCCGATCTGCTGCTGCACTCGCTCCCGCTGGCGCGCAAACAGGTCCCGGCGCTGCTGAAGGGTCGTATCGCCTTCCATGCACCAGTCGATGTACTGCTTGATATCCCGGATGGGGACGCCGGTGTTTTTCAGGCAGTCGATGATGGAGATGTAATTGAAATCCTCCTCTTTGAACAGCCGCCGGCCGCCGGCGCTGCGCTCCACAAAGGGCAGAAGCCCCTCTTTGTCATAATAGCGCAGGGCGGAGACGGTAAGTCCGGTGCGTGCGGCCGCCTGGCCGATGGTATAGGTTTCCATGGAAAACCCTCCTCCTTGCAGGCGGGGATGAAAAATAATTTCAAAAAGTTTGAAAATCCCCTTGACCTCGAGTGAACTTTAGATTGTATAATCAGTGTAACCAAAGACGAAGGGCTTTGCAAGCCCTTTCATCCAAATACAGGTGAAAGCGGATCGGAAAGGAGTTTTTGTCATGATGCACAAGTTTAACTACTGGTCTCCCACGGAGGTGGTGTTCGGCAAAGGCCGGGAGGCGGAGACGGCGGCTTATGTGAAAAAGTACGGCGGCACCAAAGTGCTTCTGGTGTACGGCGGCGGCAGCGTGGAGCGCAGCGGTTTGCTCCAGCGCGTGAAGGAACAGCTCGATGCCGCAGGGATCAGCCACGCGGAATTCGGCGGCGTGCAGCCCAACCCCACGGTGGAGTATGCCCGCGAAGGTGTGCAGCGCGCCATTGAGAGCCAGGCGGACTTCATCCTGGCTGTGGGCGGAGGCAGCGCCATCGACACGGCCAAGGGCATTGCCCACGGCGCAGCCAACCCGGATGTGGATATCTGGAAGTTCTGGGCGCGGGAAGAAGAAGTGACCAGATCCCTTCCTGTGGGCGTTATCCTGACCATTTCCGCCGCCGGCAGCGAAACCAGCGCCTCCTCGGTGCTGACCAATAAGGCCACCGGCAGCAAGCGGGGCTTGGACAATGTTGCCTTCAATTTTCCCAAGTTCGCCATTATGGATCCGGAACTGACCTTTACTCTGCCGGTGTATCAGGTGGCCTGCGGTGTGACGGATATTATGATGCACACCATGGACCGTTATTTCAATCCCCTGGACAATGAGCTGACCGATGCCATTGCCGAGGCGCTTCTGCGTACGGTGATCGCCAACGGCGCCAAGGCTGTGAAAGACACCCATGATTACGATGCCATGAGCGAGGTCATGTGGTGCGGCAGCGTATCCCACAACGGGCTGACGGGACTGGGCGGCCAGGGCGATTTTGCGCCTCATCAGTTGGGCCACGAGCTGTCGGCCATGTTTGACATTGCCCACGGTGCGTCTCTTTCTGCCGTTTGGGGCCAGTGGGCGCGCTATGTGTATCAGAACCGGATCGAGCGGTTTGTGCGCTTTGCCAAAAACGTTTGGAACATCACGGAAGGCAGCGACGAGGAGATTGCTCTGGCGGGTATTCAGGCCACGGTGGATTACTTCAAATCCATTGGTGTGCCGACCTGTTTCAGCGAGGCTGCCGAGATCGGTGTACAGAGCGAAGAGGTGCTCCGCGATCTGACCGACCGCTGCACCTTCCATGGCGAGCGCACGATCGGCACGTTCCAGGTGCTTGATGGAGAGGACATTTACAACATTTATCAGGCGGCCAACGTCTGAATCCTTCATAGGAAC
The DNA here is from genome assembly GCA_020555605.1 of bacterium 210917-SL.2.15. Classification (GTDB taxonomy): domain Bacteria; phylum Bacillota; class Clostridia; order Oscillospirales; family Oscillospiraceae; genus Pseudoscillospira. Next base: position 12,377 of record JAJCJC010000024.1, read on the forward strand.
GACCCTGTGATCGGCATCACCACGGCGCTGCAGTGGGAAAGCAGCGATGCGGCGGTGGCTGCGGTTGATGAAAACGGGCTGGTGACGGCGATTGCCCCCGGCACAGCGCAAGTGAGCGTAGCCTGGGATGGACAGCACTATGACTGCAGTGTAACGGTGACAGCGGCAAATGTGATGCCTGCGGCGGAAGATAATTTAAAAAACCTTCCCGCTGATGACGTGGGCAGCACACGGGGCGGAACGCCGCCGGCGGATGGCAGCGACGCCGGCCTGCTCCCTCTGTTGGAGTAAAGTTCCGCAACACGCGGAAGAGGCGGCCTGTCCATTGGACAGGCCGCCTCTTTTCCATTATTTCACTCCAAAACACTGCTGTCGGCATTGCCTTTGTCAGCGTTTTTCTGGCTTTCCGGGCGTTGCACGTCACTGTTTTCGGTCCACTTGTCGATATAGTGCACCTGCATGTTTTCGCCAAAGTCTCCGGTGTAGTAGAGGATTACCTGATCGCCCTGGGTCCATTTGGTCAGAATTTCGTCCTTCACGGTCAGATCCAGCACCTGATCCCCGGCACTGACGCTCAAATGGCTGCCGTTGACGGCGATGATCTCGGCATAGACCGAGCTGCAGTCCTCTTTGGCGACCGTGTCGCCTGTGCTGCCCTCCTGGGTGCTGGAAGGGTTGTCGGTGTTGCCGTCATTGACAGAGGGGGCGGCGTTGTTGTTGCCGCAGGCAGCGAGGGAAACGAGCAGCAGCGCCGCGGCGGCCAGAGGCAGAAGAATTTTTTTCAAATGTTTCATAGTATTCCATCCTTTGCAATTGAACTGTATACTGGGAGTTTCTCCAACAGACGGGGAAATTATACAAGGCGGTGCAAAAAATGGTTCACAAACGGCGAAGATAGGTGTATGCTAAAGGTACATTCGGATCGCAAGAAAGGGGTTTTTTACCAATGAAATTCTTTATTGATACCGCCAACGTGGATGAGATCCGCAAGGCAAACGACATGGGCGTCATCTGCGGCGTCACCACCAACCCGTCTTTGATCGCCAAAGAGGGCCGCGACTATGCCGAGACCCTCAAGGAAATCGCTTCGATTGTGGACGGACCGATCTCCGGCGAGGTGAAGGCCACCACCGAGGACGCGGAGACCATGATCGAAGAAGGCCGCGCTATTTACGCGTTGGACCCGAAACACATGGTGGTGAAGATCCCCATGACTGCCGAGGGACTCAAGGCCATCAAGGCGCTCTCCGCCGAGGGCATCCCCACCAACTGCACGCTGATCTTTTCGGCCAACCAGGCCCTGCTGGCTGCCCGCGCCGGCGCGACTTACGTCAGCCCCTTCCTGGGCCGGCTGGATGACATCAACGAATCCGGCGCGAACCTGATCGCCGATATCGTGGCCATTTTTGACAATTATCCCGATATCAAGACGGAGATCATCTGCGCCAGCGTGCGCAACACCACCCATGTGACGCAGTGCGCGCTGGCCGGCGGCCATATTGCTACGGTGCCCTTTAAGGTGATCGAGCAAATGGTCAAGCACCCCCTGACCGATCAGGGCATTGAAAAGTTCAAGGCTGACTATGTGAAAGTGTTCGGGGATAAGTAAGCGCGGAAAACCGATAGGAAAGGTCCGCCTGCATCTTTGATGCAGGCGGACCTTTTTGGCAAAGTGCACAAAAAAGAAAAACGGAATTGTGAGAATATACGGAAATGAGGTTTTTTGAAAAAAGTTTCAAGTATGATGTCCAAATTTTTTCATTTTTACGTTGTTACTATATAGAAGGACATGCGGCGGAGGATATGCTATACTATACCCTGAAAATGCCGTAGGGGGGAAGAGTATGCTTGCGCTGTGTTTGACCATGGTGGAACCGGAAGAGCAGGAAGCATTTACTGCATTTTTTGACCGGCATTATAAGCCGGTTCTATATAAGGCCTGCAAGATCTTGAAAAACCGGGAAAACGCCGAGGATGTGACACAGGAAATTTTCCTGTATGCTGCAGATCATTTTGAAAAATTCCGCGGCAGAAAAGATGCTGAAATCCGGCGCTATTTGATGGAATGTACAGAATCCCGGGCGGTTGATATGCTGCGCAGGCGGAATGGCGCGCCGGAGAAAGCAGACGAGGGAGAAGTGGCGCGCGCCGCCACGGACGACACTGAGCAGATTGTGCTCCGGCAGGATACCATGACGCGGCTGCTGCGCTGCATCGATGAGCTGGACGCACCCTGCCGCGCAGCGCTGAAGCTGCGCATGGCGGGCGTGCCGGCTGAGGAAGCGGCGCAGATGCTGGGCATTTCCAGAGAGGCATTTTATAAACGGGCACAGCGCGGCTATGCTGTTTTACGCGAAAGGATGGTGTGCGAGGATGCACTATGAAGAACAGACGGTGTCCCTGCGCACCCTGATTCAATGGGGGCTGGAGGAAGACACGGAGCGGCGGATCGCTGCGCTGCCGCCGCTGCAGGAGATCCAGGCGCTGCTGGGGGATACCGCAGCCTTCCGTCGGCGGGTTCTGGAAGCCGCGGCGCGCCTGCTGCGCGCCGGGCACCGCAGCAAACGGCATCCGCTGCGCGTCGTTGGGAAAACCCTGACGGCTGCGGCGATTCTGGTGTCGCTGCTGTTCTGTGTTCTCATGGCCAATGCCTCCGTCCGCGCTGCAGTGGTCAATACCATTATTGAATGGACGGGACGTGACATAGGAATCCGGTTTGAAGTGACAGGCGAACCGCTGGCCGCGCTGCCCGATGGTTATGGGCCGCATTATATCCCTGCGGGGCTGATTTTTGATGAAGAAATGTCCTATCAAGAAACGGACGGAAGCTTTTTTTATACTTATGCCAGTGTAGATGGGAAAGTCATACTGGATGTTCAGGTTACTATTGCACAAAATGGCAGTGCCTATTGGATTGATAATGAACATCTCGAGCATGAAAGGATTACATTCAATGGCGTGACTGCGTATTACGGTCACGGAACTTCTGTGGGCGGCGATGAAATCAGCACCCTGCTCTGGCTTAAAGATGGAATCGAGCATGATATTTATACGAACGTCAGTATGTCGGAGCTGTTTGAAATTGCGGAAAACATTTATTAAGCAAGAAGCAAGCGTGCGAATCAGTCATCGCACGCTTGCTTTTTGCACAAAAACAAAAGTTAAAAATATACATTATGCTGAAATAAAAAAAGTTTGAAAAAATTTGTCCAAAATTTGGATTTTATTTGTTGTTACTATATAGAAGGGTAATCATAGCCCTGAACAAAAGAGAAAGGAAGGATTCCCATGTACACAGTACAAAAAAACAGCAGTCTCCAAACTCCTTGCCATCGCAACGGCCATTGCGATGGCGCTGACCATGACGGTCAGCGCATTTGCTTCTGATGCGCAGCCGTATAACGCAGATGCTACAAAAGTAACTGCGTTAGTGAATGCAGGAGCGCAAACCTATTCGGTTACAGTGACGGCTCCAAGTGACGCCACAAAAGTTAAATTTGACGCCACTCTGTATCAGAAGCAGCTGATTGGCCGCAAGGAGATCAGCTCCATGAGTGCCGGTGCCAACGGACGTACATGCGCCAAAAGCCAAAGTGCTGCGGTTGAAAGCGGAAAAACCTATGTGATCGAGGTGAGCGCACAGGTGTATTCCGGCGGCACATGGGATACCATTGAAAGAACGATCGCCGTAAAAACCTGACGCCCGTTCCGGTGCGCGAAGGGGGGTGAGAACATCCGGATACATCCGTTTTGCGTTTTGATAAACAGTGGACAATGATTGGAAAGAGAGGTATTATAAAAATGACAAACATGAAGAAATTGACGTCCGTTTTGTTGGCTGTCGTTATGGCCATGGGGTTGGCAGTTCCGGCGTGGGCGAGCATGGATTTTTCAGAAGAAGATGACCTTGCGGTGAATCTAATGGAAGATAATTCTTATGAGGCAGAAGATAAGTTATCTGCAATCGGAGAATCGGGAAGCAAAATTATTGTTGTAGATCGAGAAATAGCTGAAACGATGGGAAAAGAAATTCTCTCTTATATAGATGAAGAAATGATGGTGTTCTTTGCAAATATGACGAATGCTGAAGTGGAACAATACACAGAGGTGCCACGGTATTTGCGTGCTGAAGATGAGCCGGGAGATGTTCTTGGAACTGGACTACTCCTGACGAATGGAAAGTATAACTATGTGACATATTATAAGGGAAATGTAGATAGGAATGCACTGGCGCAATCTGATATGATAAGTATGGGGGAATATGATAAATTTGCTGAAATAGCTTATAATTTTGCGCGTGAAAAGACGGCGGTTTGTGAAAACACAGAGGCACGGACAAGGGTGGGCTTAGAGCAGGCGGATGAGATATTCGCGGTTGATATGCAAAATGTATACAGTAAGTCCGGGGCAGTAGTGGGATATCAAGGATGGACACTGTATGAAAAAAATCTCGGTACAAAATCGGTTAATGGTGTACCGATGGGAGCTTATTCTGTAACTTGCGTAGCAAGATTTCAGCCACTGGATCAGTATCGTTGCATTGATCTGAATGTAGAATTGTTTGTGCCAGTTAGTTTTAAACTTCTTGATGCCACAGAGTTACCTAAAAATGGGAATACATCTGTTTCGTTAAGCAATTCGGGTTTTTCTTGGTCTTATTCTATGGGGCCTTGTACGGCGACATCAACTTGGGATCAACAAACGGCGACTTGGAGGGTTAGACCTACTAATGCGTCTTATGGAGATTTGTGGATGGTGAAACCAGGGATTGATGCAGTTTCTAATGTTAAGGGTGCATCCCGGGGGCAGGTAACCGCAACTATTTCTACGCCTACATTTTATGCGCTGGGTATTTTGCAAAAAGATAATACCTTTTCTAAAACCTATAGTTTTGCAATTGGATAAATTGTGAGGTACATATTATGGCAAGTATATATGGAATAGATTTCCTGTTGAAAATTCTAGGTATGGCATCGGTCATACTGGCCGATATTACAATGATCATGCTGATTATTTATTTATGGAACCATAGAAAGTGAAAGTTTGCCCAATCATAACAACTGATACCGTAAACATTTTTTCGCTGCCATTCATGGTTTTATACAATTTTTGTGCTGTAAAGCCGCGATGGAATCGCATCATATTTATGCGAACGTCAGTATGTCGGAACTGTTTGAAATTGCAGAAAATATTTATTAAGCAGAAAGCAAGCGTGCGGATCAGTCATCGCACGCTTGCTTTTTGTACAAAAATGGAAGGTCAAAAATATGCATTATGCTGAAATAAAAAAAGTTTGAAAAAATTTGTCCAAAATTTGGATTTTATTTGTTGTTACTATATAGAAGGGTAATCATAGCCCTGAACAAAAGAGAAAGGAAGGATTCCCATGTACACAGTACAAAAAAACAGCAGTCTCCAAACTCCTTGCCATCGCAATGACCATTGCGATGGCGCTGACCATGACGGTCAGCGCATTTGCTTCTGATGTTCGGCCACTATATGATAGTGAAACGAGCATCGTTGGCAGTGTTAATATGAGTTCACAAACCTATTCTGTAAAAGTTTCAGGCCCGCTTGATGCAACCAAAGTCAAGTTGGATGCGACCCTGTATCAGAAGCAATTGATTGGCCGCAAGGAGATCAGTTCCATGAGTGCCAGTGCCAGCGGACGCACGTGCTCCAAGAGCCAGAGCGCGGCCATCGAAAAGGGTAAGACCTACGTGATTGAAGTGACTGCGCAGGTGTATGTTGACGGTGCGTGGGATACTATTGAGGAAACGATCACTGCGAAAACCTGACGCCCGTTCCGACGCGCGAAGGGGGTGATGGCCAAATCGAATGATTGCGCTGTCTGTAAACCATACGAAGACAAAAAAGAAGGTGAAACAGCATGTTCAAAAAACTGGCGTCTATGATGCTGGCTGCGGCTATGTGTCTGGCGCTGGGGGTGTCCGCTTTCGCGGCGGTTCCCGGCGCAAAAGCGCTGCGGGAGGTTTACGACCTGGGCAACGGCGTGACCGCCGTGATTGTGGTGGAAAAAGCAGGCCATGCGCTGGCGCCCACTGCTGTGAACGGGAATTCCATGACGTTCTCCGACGTGGCCAGCCCCAGGAAAACGCAGCATTACAACTTCCTGGAAGCCTACGGCAATTCCTGCGACCTGCGGGTGTGGAACGACGCTTCCGAAAGCGAGGGAACGCAGATGGAGGTCACGTTCCAAGCCACGGTCAACGGCGAGACGGTGAGCTTTTCCCCGGTGCTTGTCGATCCCCAGTGGAGGGCCTATATCCAGCTGAACTCCAATCAGGCGGACAAGGGCATTAACGGCGGCGTGGATGTGACCATCGAGGCCGTGGATGCCCCCTCCGTCCCCTATACCTTTGTGGCCAGTCAGGATTGGCTGTGAGAATCACATACCGTACTACATTATTGCAACGTTCTCGGAGCAAATACATAACCGCTGGTTTGTGGGCGACTATCACAAGAATATACAAAACAATATTTTAACATTGGAAAGGGGCGATGAGCATGAATGATTTTGACCCGAGGTGTATTGCTGCGGCTATTATCGGTGTAGCAATGATTATCAGTGCACTGCTGATCCGGGATGCCATTCTTGAAATGGGAAGTGCGATTGGCAGTCAAATTGCCTCTGCCATAGCGACATTTATGTAAATATTAGAGAAAGGAAGTATATTGTGAAAAAATTACTGAGTTTGGCTATGATTGGTGCTATGTATGCATCTATGGTTATGCCTTGTTATGCATCTGCTAATAACAATACGACGAGCGCAGTGGATGATTATCAAATCGTTACTACAACTGCAAATGACGACTATAATTCTTCTGACGTTGTGATTTTAACTGAAGAGCAGTTGATTGCAGATGGTGAAAGAATTCAAGATATTCTGAATACTGCCCAAATGGTGTATATTCCTACAACAATGAGTGAGGAAGAAATTGAGTCGTATTGCGGGGTTAGCCCAAGGGTTAATACAGTTTTTGGTGATCCGGAAACCAAAGATGCAACTGCAATTACCTATGATGACGGAAGCTATCATTTTACACATTTTTTTACAGTTGTTGATGGTTCTTCTGTATTAAGTGAGGCAATGACGCCGGCACCTGCTGAAGACGAGGATGAAGTTTTAGCCAATAGAATCGAGTCTGTGCTTCGGGCCAAGGAATCGAAAGGGCCAGTTCCTGTAACTCGTGCAGTGCCGGGTGGTGCCGTAGATTATGGGCATATGCGTACTGATGTGACAGACAGTGCTGGACGTAATTTTGGTGCACTTGAATACACTGTTTGGTTCTACCAAATGGGCAAAAACGCCTCCGGAAGAGTTTTCGACAGCGTTTGTGACGCGTATTTTTCTCCCAATTCAAAGGCGCAATGTAAGGCTATGAGCGTGACCTTGGGTAGCAACCTTTCCGATCACCAGATTTTGGGGGCTACTTCTGATATTGTAAGTACTTCAAAAGATAGGACATATAATCTTTCTTTGTCGGGCTCGTTGACAGGACTCACAATCACGGCGTCTACCTCGTGGAGTTATAATGCCAATTCGCAAGATGTCTCTAAGGATTTTTCTAATGCAAAATATAAAACATGGAAATTCACACCGGTTTCTTCTGTGAAAGGAGATTCTTGGAATGAGGTGCCTGGTATCCGTACAGGTGTTACAGGCAGCAATAAAACAAACCTTACGTCTGTAACCTTAAATGCTACTTTTAAGACGATTTACAACACTATTCTGCAGCCGAAAGCAAATAATTCTCATAGTTTTACATGGAGCTGATTTTTTCTCGGAGTGGCAAGGGGCACAACTTTTGCCACTCCATTTCTTTATCATACTTTTACCTATTAATAAGTTGAAAAGAATACCGCTTTTAATATGCAACAGAATTGGGCAATCCGACGAAAAATGAAAGAGAAACGGAAAAATATCGAAAATACTGCCGCAAGGCGGGGCTTTGTGTGTATTATAGATAAGAGAACCTATGTTTTTGCACCAAAGGGATAGACAATGATACAAGAGAGAGGTATCATAAAAATGTCCAATAGGAAAAGCTTAACGTCTGCTTTGCTGGCGGCCGTCATGGCTATGGGACCGGCAGTTCCGGCGTGGGCAAGTATAGAAGAATATACCTGTAGACTTGACTGCAGAAGGATTTGACAGATGTTATTATCGATCATGCCGTTCTTCATAAAAAAGAAATGAATCCCATGAAAAAAATGTTTTTCTTGTTCGTCCTGCTGCTGTCTTTTGCGTGCGGCTGCATGGCATCCACAAAGTCCGCAGAGCATCCTGCAGCAGATACGGTCTCTGCTTTGATCGCGGCGGAGGACGCTGAGGATTGGGACACCTATGTGGAATTATGGTGCCAAAGCGAGCGGGACAGCTATATGCAAATGGTTCAAAACCATTATAAGCAGGCGAACCGTGTGGGGATTTTCAATGTGAAAAGCGCAGCGGTGAAAGAATTGACAGCGTTACCGCTGGAAGATGCGTCCCCCTATATCCTCAACTTTGACGAATATGAGAGCATGTATGACACCGTGGCTGCTTTTTTGGTGGATGTAGACTATCAGGTGTATCAGGAGGATCAGTATCAGACCAACGGTGTGAACCACCGCCTGGCCTTGCTGGGCATGGAGGACGGGGAGTGGCGCATAGTGGAATGGTCTGTCGCTCCGCCGGCTTTGACAGCATCATAAAAGCGCTCCAATCAAAATACTCAACAGTACAGTTTTTGACACGATTCCTATGATGTGCGTGCCGTTGGCGCAGTTCCCGCTGGGACTGTCGTTGTATTCGTTTGCCGCCGATCATAACGGCCAGCTGTGTGGTTTTTTGTATCGTACGCTGACGGTTTTTTCCATATCCGGGGACGGGCTAAAGGAAATTGCCTGCTGGGATCTGGATGTGGACAGCCGGTCCTGCCAGATCTTTGCCAGCCAAAACGCCCGCGTTTTTGCTTATAGAAACAAAACAGCGAGGGCATATGCCCTCGCTGTTTCTTTACCCTTATAGTACTTTTTGCCCGTTGATGACCAGAGAGAAGTGCAGCTCCAGCTTTTCTGCGGCGCGGCGGCACAGGAGCATACGCTCCATGAAAATTTCAAAGTAGTCCATCACGGAAGAAATTTCCGTGTCCAAATCCAGTTCCAGCACGATGCGCGTTTTGTCGTCGGTGATCCGGACGCGGGAGGTGTGAACGGCGTAGTTGACGCGGTCGTGAATGTCGAAGGTGGAGAAATCTCGGTTGCGCACACGGGTGCGGCGCACGTCGGTTTTGTCCGCCAGGATAATGGCCGCCGCCACGGCGTTGACGGGAAAGGCGGTGCCCTCGTCGTGGTTGCCGATGGCGGTGATGATGGTGGCGATGTCCTCAGGATCGGCGCCCATATTGTCGAGGATGCGGAAGGCCATCACCGCGCCGGACTGGGCGTGATCCACGCGGTTGATCACGTTGCCGATGTCGTGCATATAGCCGGCGATTTGAGCCAGCTCCGCCTCCCGCGGGCTGTAGCCCAGGGTCAGAAGGATCTCCCTGGCCAGTTCGCTCACTTTGGTTACATGAGCGAAGGAATGCTCCGTGTATCCCAGGGCACGCATGGTTTCGTCGGCCTTTTGGATATAAGTCCGAATCTGACTGCTGTTTTTGATATCTTCAATGGTAATCATCGATACGCTCCTTTTGTTGTTATGCCAGTTTCGGTCCCAGCCACTGACCCAGCGCGCCGCCCAGGGCCGCCCAAAGGCATTGCATTGCCATATCAGTATTCCTCCCGTGCACAAATCCATCCGCCGCCGAGAACAGTGTCTCCATCGTAGAAAACTGCGCTTTGGCCTGCAGTCAGCGCCCGTTGGGGCGCGTCGAACACCACCTCGGCCCGGCTGCCGGGCAGGGGCGAGACGGTGGCGGCGGCCTCCGTTTGGGAATAGCGGGTCTTTGCGGTGCAGCGCACCGGCTCTGTCAAATCGTCAAAGGCGATCCAGTTGCACTGTTCGATCACGGTGCGGTCGGAATAGAGATGCTCCTCGGGGCCGAGAACCACGGTGTTGGTTTTCGCGTCCTTGCGCAGGACATAGAGCGGATATGCGCTGCCGCCCACGCCCAGCCCTTTGCGCTGGCCAGTGGTGTAGCAGGGCAGGCCGCGGTGGCGGCCCAGCACGCGGCCCGTTTCGTCCACAAAGTCGCCGGGCATCAGGGCAACGCCCCGGCGGCGCAGGAAGGAGACGTAATCCCCGTCCGGGATAAAGCAGATATCCTGGCTGTCTTTCTTTTGCGCTACGCGCAGGCCCGCCTCGGCGGCCAGGGCGCGGATGGCGGCCTTGCTGTCCATCTCACCCAAGGGCATCCGCGTGCGCGCGAGCTGGGTCTGGGTCAGGCGGTAGAGGACATAACTCTGGTCTTTTTGCAGATTTTTCCCCTTTTTTAGAAGATATCGGCCCTGTGCGCCGTCAAATTCCACCCGTGCGTAATGTCCGGTGGCGATATGCGAGCACCCCAGCGCATCCGCTGCGGAAAGCATTTGGGCGAATTTCACGCGGCGGTTGCAGACGATGCAGGGGTTGGGCGTCCGCCCGCTGCGGTAGCTTTCGGCAAAGTCTGCCATAACCTGCTCGGAAAAGGCGGCGCGGGCATCGTGCACGGAGAAGGAAATGCCGAGATGCTCCGCCACGGCGCGGGCGTCGTCGGCACTGCCGCCGGCACCGTCGGAGCACAGATCCAGCATCAGCCCCTGCACCTCCCAGCCCTGCCGCTGCAACAGCAGGGCGCACACGCTGGAATCCACGCCGCCGCTCATGCCTACCAAAATTCGATAATCTTTCATGCTCCCGCATCCTTCCCAATGCGCCTCCGGCGCAAAAGTTTCAAAAAAGTGCGCGCACTTTTCCGCAAAAAATTATAACATACCTCTGCGGTTTATGGTATAATCATTTTGCAGATATCCATGCAATGGAGGGAGCAAGATATGAGTAAAAAGATCATTACCATCGGCCGCACCTATGGCAGCGGCGGCCGCCTGATCGGCCGCGAGGTGGCCAATAAGCTGGGCTATGCGTTCTATGATAAGGAGCTGATCGGGCTGGCCGCCAAGGAATGCGGTTTTTCCCCTGATTTTATCAAGGCCAACGAGCAGCGCTCCACCTTCGGCTTTTTTGCCAATCTGGCCAGCCAGGGCTTTTCCTATTCCAAAGACACCCTTCCGCCGGCGGACATGCTGTTTGTGGCACAGTGTAAGGTGATTCAGGACATTGCCGCCAAAGAAAACTGTGTAATCGTGGGCCGCTGTGCAGACTATATCCTGCGCGACTTTGAGAACTGCCTGCATGTGTTCATCCGTTCCACGGAGGAAGATTGCATCCACCGTGTGACCACGTACTACGGCGTGGCAAAGGACAAGGCGGCTGAAGAAATCAAGAAAATGGACCGCCAGCGCGGCGCGCATTGCAAGCGCTACACCGATCGCACCTGGGGCGCGGCGGAGAACTACGACCTGATGCTCAACACTGCCCGTTTTGGCATTGACGGCTGCGTGGAGCTGATTGCCGACGCGGCGCAGCGGGCGTTTCATCCCACGCAGGGCGACGGCGTGTATTGAACGGAAACGGCCCACAGAATGTTTGCTGTGGATTTGAAATCAGGCAGGCGCGGTGCGGAGGAAATCGCGTCGCGCCTGCCTTTGCGCTGTGGGGAGAACTTTGGGCGTCGAAACTGTGCAGAATGTGCATTGACAGGGGGAAAGGGACAGGTATATAATTTTATCCACAAAGAAAACGGCGCCCGGTGTGCCGGTGGGGGAGGTGCAAGTTCTGTGAACAACGAAGAGAAAATTCTTTCCATGCTCTCTGACATGCGCGGCGATCTGCAGGAGATCAAAAGCGACGTGGCGGAGCTGAAAGTCCGCGTGGGCAATCTGGAAGCGGATGTAGCAGTGTTGAAAGCTGACGTAGCGGGCCTCAAGACGGACGTAGCGGGCCTCAAGACGGATATGACGGATCTCAAGGGACGTGTGGCGCGGTTGGAGGACTGTGTGGACGAACTGCGGGAGGCCCAGGAGGAAACGCGGGACGGCGTGAACGTTTTGCTCGAATGGGCCGAGGCTTGCGGAAATGTCATCAAATTTCCCCTGCCGCGGATCAAGTGAAGTGCGATGGATTAGCCGCCCGGCATCTGCCGGGCGTTTTTTGGCGCTTTTTTGAAAAAAGCGCCTTTGTTGCACCCGAACGTACAACTTTCGGCGCTGCGTGCGCTGAGGATGAGGCCCTGCTTTTCGGGGATGAAACAGGGCCGGGACAAATGTCCCCTTAGGTTCTCTCCTGTTTTGACGCCCCGCAGGCGGGGCATACCCGGGAGCCCGGGCGCGTACCCAGGCCCCAGGGAGGCAGATCGGCGCGGGCATGCGCTGCCGCTGCAGGCGGATGAATGGAACAACGCGCATCCAGCACACAGCGGCGGGCGGACACAACCGCCGGACGGGAATCCGTCCCGGGACGGATCCTATATATAAATAATATAGGGCGCGAGAACCAGCCCCCGACCGTAGGGAGAAGTGTACTACGGTGTATGTTACGGTTGTGTTACAAGTGGGGAAAACCCATTGACGAAAAAAAGGGTCAGTGATAAAGTAGCATCACAAGATGACGAGGAACAGAGCCGACCCAGCACAGATACGGGAACGGCTAGCCACGGTATGTGTTCTGGAAACGCCGAGGGCCTCTGCATCTTGAAAAAAATGTTTTGCTTCATAAGGGGAGCTATGCGGTATTTATAAGCCGGAATTTTGGAGAAAAAAACGGGCTGTTTGTACCAAATCAAATCACTTTTTGAAGCGAAACGATCAAAAAAGGAGGACTACCGAACCATGAAGAATCTGAAAAAGGTTCTGTCCCTGGTGTTGGCGCTGGCCATGGCATTGAGCCTGATGACTGCCGCCTTCGCCGCGGACGCAAGTGACTACAAGGATTACTCCAAAGTCACTTACAAAGAGGCGGTCGATGTTATGACTGCCGCCGGCATTTTCAATGGCGGCGACGGCAATAACTTCAACCCCGACGCAACCCTGAACCGCGAGCAGGCTGCGAAGATCATCACCTACATGCTGGTGGGCCAGGAGGCTGCTGACAAGCTGGTGACTACCATTGCTCCTTACAGCGACGTGGCAGCTACCCGCTGGAGCGCAGGTTCCATTGCTTACTGCACCAACGAGGGCATCATTGCCGGTGACGGCAACGGCCGTTTCAACCCCACCGCGGGTGTGACGGGCCTGCAGTTTGCCAAGATGCTGCTGGTTGCGCTGGGCTATGACGCCAAGATCGAGAACCTGGTGGGCAACAGCTGGGCCATCAACACGGCTTCCCTGGCCCTGGGCGACGCGGATCTGGACAACGGCATGGAAGAAATCGCTCTGTCCGCCGCTCTGACCCGCGAGCAGGCCGCTCAGATGGCGTTCAACGCGTTCAAGGCTGATCTGGTGAAGTACGCTAACAAAGGAACCAATATCACTTTGAGCGATGGCAGCACTGTTGTGATCGGCGCTACCCCGGCTGCTACGTATAAGGATGCCAAGGCCGCCAACAACCTGGGTGAAACGGCCAATCTGACCCAGTTCGCTGAAAAGTACTGCGAGAAGCTGAGCCTGTCTCACCCCACGGACGCCTTTGAGCGCCCCACCAACGAGTGGACCTATGACAAGGTGAAGGTTGGCTCCTATGCTGACGAGGCGGACCTGACCTATACCAAGGAAGTTAAGCTGGGCGATATCTACAAGGATCTGGGCCTGAGCGATACGATTATTGCAGCAAATGTGACCTTCCATGTGGACGGCGCTGCGGAAACTACGCCCAACAATGGTTATGCACTGTCCAAGGGCGATTCCACCAAGATCGGCGGCAACGGTGTTCTGACCGAGGTGTTCTACGATAAGGATGCTGGTACCGTGAAGATCACCATTGTGCATGTGTACGGCGGTGAAGTTTCTTCTGTCCGTGCGGCAACCTCCACTAAGGATGCCAATATCACTGTGACGCCCCAGAACGCGGGCCGCGGCGGCAATTATGAGACCGATGAGTTTGCTGTGGATGACGTGGTGCTGTACACCTACTCCAGCAAGAGCGGCGATGTCGGCGTGCAGAGCGTTGTGACGGCTGAGCAGGTCACCGGAACGCTGACCGGTTACACCGGCGGCGAGAGCGTCACCGTGGGCGGCCAGACCTATGAGTTCAATGCAGCTGCGTCCATCAGCGATACCACGCTCGCGGGTGCTGTGAAGAACGACGTGACCCTGACGCTGGACACCTATGGCTATGTGGTTGATGTGGACACCGAGGCAACTTCCACCAACTATGCTGTGGTGCTGAGATATCAGGACAAGGATGACTTTAATGACGCCAAGGCAGAATTGCTGTTCACCGACGGCACGACTAAGGTTGTCAATCTGAATGATGATGTGGACAAGAAGGGCGCTGCTGGTACCGCTGTTGAAAAGGGTGCAATCGTGTCCTATACCATCAACAACAAAGAGCAGTATAAGCTGACGGTTCTGGAGAACCCCACTAACAGCATCAATGGCCAGCTGACTACTAAGGGTAGCTCCACCATCAATGTTGCAGGCCAGACGGTTGCCAACGGCAAGACCATCTTCCTGGTGGCGACTAAGAACGGCGACGATACGGATTATACGGCTTACACTGGTATTGCTAACGTACCGACCATCAAGACGAGCGCTGTCGTGACGAATGGTGTCAGCGCGTATTTGAAGAGCGGCAGTGCTGCCACTGTGGTTTACATTGACGCTACGGCTAACACCACCATTGAATCTTCTACCAAGAATGTGATCTTCGTTCTGGGCGACAGCACTGTGGGTTCTTCTTATGATTCTGTTAAGGGCACCTACTACAAGTACGACGCCATTGTGAACGGCGAGATCACTACCATCGAGTCCGCTAACCAGATTACTACGTTTGGTATGTACACCACTATCGCTGAAGATAAGAATGGTGTTGTAACTCTGAGTGGCAACGACGGTGTGAACAACGGCACCGGCACCGACCGCGAGGCCAACGGCGCGATCGGCCTGAAGGGCGAATATTACAGCTACGCCAAGGATTGCCAGGTGTTCTACATCGACGAGGATGACAACATCTCCACCTCCAGCATCGGCGGCATCTCCAAGGATACTTCCGACCAGGTCTGGTTCAAGGTGACCGACGGCGACGTGACCACCATTGTGATCAAGCAGGTTGTTGCGACTGCCAGCCAGATCAGTGCGGCAACGGCGTCTTCCGCTAATGCGAACCTGACGGTTACTGCAGTTGCAGCTGTGAATAACAGCGCTGATCCCAAGACGGTTAAAGTTACGGTTAGCGGTACTCCTGCCAATGGCAACACCATTACGGTGTCCCCCACGCTGCCCGCTGGCGCCAGCGCTTCCGATGTAACGCTGACTTACAACGGCAGTTGGAGCACTGCAACTCTGCAGGTAACGGCTGAGAACGGCACTACGACTGCTTACACTGTGTCTGTGGCCTAATCTCTGAAAAGCACATTGCTTTATAAAAAATGGCCCCCGCTCCTTTGGAGCGGGGGCCATTTTTCATTTCTTCACCCCGAACAGGGCGATCTGTGTTCCGACGGGAAACGTCGTTTGATAAACTGAAAAATTGAATGAGTGCAGTTCCTCCCAGGTGATGGGCGCGATGCGCTGCTCACCGGAAAAAGAATTGGCGCCGTTGGACGTGATGGTAACACAGCCGACCTGTCCCTGCGGATGGGGGGTATAGAACAGCAGCACACCGTAGCCGTATTGGCGGAAGGAAGCCAGTGCGCCGGTGGTGTTGGTATTTCCGCTGCTTCCGCCGCTGGTGCCGCCGTAGCAATAACCGTTGGTCAGGTGATTGACCTGAACGCTGATGCTGTCCCGGTATTCCGGGCACTGCAGAAAGAGTTCAATTTTCAGGTACCGGGAAAAATCCACATCGCTGACGTCCAGATCGACGGCGGCGGTTGGCGTATGAACCAGAACTTCCTTAATTTTTGCATATGGTACCGCTGCCAGCGCCGAATCTATTTTTTCGTTATCCCGGTTAAAGTCCTCCCGCAGGACGCGGTCGGCGGCATCCCACTGGCTTAACTGATAATTTTTTGTATACTTCAAAGCGATTTCTCCCTTTTGTAGTCGAATTTTAGGGCTTTTAGAAAAAAGGCCCTACACTTACCGTGTAGGGCAGGACAAAAGTTGCACGCTTCAGGGCAACAACACCAAAAAATATGGAAAGTGCTCCCGCCGATTCAGCAGGAGCGCTTTTTTCACACAGGACTGTCGTTTTGCAAAAACGGAATTCTGTTCAATTCAGAAACTCAGCGCCCATTTTGATGAGCGCAAACACACAATAATTGATCACATCATGCAACTGGGCACTGACGCCCTCGGACACGATGCATTTGCCGCCATTGGCGAGGATCTTGCGGATACGGTAGACGCGGATAATGACCTGATCAGTCATGGCACCCAAGGACATGCTTTTCCAGGCGTCGCCATAGTCGGTGTTTTTGCGGATCAGCAGAGTACGCACCTGGTCCATCTGAGCCTGATAGGCGGCGGTGAGCACATCCTCACCGATGCCGTCCAGAACCGAGATATCATCTGTTAAATCCGCTTCAGAGGGAAGGCCGGGGGCGGATTGCAGTTTGATCAAAAACATGATACAGTAATTAATAATACCCACATATTCCACATCGCGGCCTTCGTGGATGCAGGCGTGGCCGCCGTGCTCTTCGAGGGTGCGGATGCGCTTGGCCTTGCGCCAGATTTCGTCGTTGAGGGACTGGGGGCGGTATAAAAGCCAGGTGGGGCCGTAGTCGGCGTTTTTTGCTTTAAACAGTTCGAAGCAGTACGCTCTTGTTTTATCAAATTGGGCAAGCAGTTCCTCTGCCATAGTGTCTGTTCCTCCTGCAATGTCTTGGTGTGCACAGTATATGAAACAGTATACCATGCCGGAGAAAGTGTGGCAAGGCGATGCAGCAAAAGAACAGACGTTGTTTTGGAAAAGTTTAGAAAGTATTGTATCTTTTGTTTATACTTGCAGGATAAACTGATACGGACGGCTGGAAAGCAATAAAGGGGGAGGCATAGCGGCATGGAGCGAAATAACAGTCTGAGCAGGAGACGGTTCCTGTTTCAGGCGCTGACGCTAATTGCTGCGCTGGTGATTGTGATCGTCGTGCTGCTGAGCCTGTAGTTTTCCCGGGGGATGACGCGGCGCATCTTGCAGCTGTTGAATGGGCTGACTGAGGCGGCCCAGCGCGTGGGGCGGGGCGACTTTTCCACGCCGGTGGCTTATGGCGGAAGGGATAAATTTACCACAGTGTGTTCCGCCTTTGACCAAATGCAGCAGCAACTGCTGCGGGAGTCAGAGAAAAATGCCCGCACTGATTTGACCGGCGGTATTTCCCATGACCTGCACACGCCCCTGACGGCGGTGGTGCGGCATTTTGCTGAGGATGCGGAGCTTTCGTCCGGCGGCGGGGAAGGTGGTCACCATCGATCTGGAGGTAGGCGACAACGTGGGCGCCGGGCAGACGCTGGCCACAGTACGCGACAGCGCCACCATGAGTCTGACGGTCTATTTCCTCGCCGATGAGGCCAAAAGCTTTTCTGATATGGGTACCAATACCCCGACGGTTTCTGTGCAGTGCTGTGGCGCAACCCGCAGTTTGAGTGTGGATGACATGTATGGTATCGTGGAGGATGACAGCGCTTATTTTGCGTTGCGCTTCTCCACGGCATCCATGGCGGGTACAGTGAAAATTGGATCCGAATCGTCCAGCTATACCATGGTGACCGGGGTCAGTGGGGATTATCTGGAGATCAAAGGCTACGCTTTGTCCGAGGGACGGGGCCTGCAGTACAGTGATATTGCCCAGCGCAAGAAGGTATGTGTGATCGGAGCCTATCTCAATATGGCTTCTTTCGGCGGAAACGCTTTGGGCGAAACACTGCGTGTAGGCGGGCAGAGCCTGACGGTTGTGGGTGTGGCGGAACAGCAAAGCGATACTCTGGAGGAAGGCGGCACGGATGATTTTCTCAATCGGCGCTATTCCACAGCCTCGCGGATCTCAGGCGCCATCAGCAGCTATGTGATTACCGTGGTGGATGAGGACAATGTGGACGAATGTGTCACGGTGCTGGAAAACGCGCTGTACGATATTTTTGAAAGCGACGACTTCTACACAGTGATCTCTGTTGCGTTCTTTCCGCTGTGGCTTACGCTGTGGTAACACTGTTGCTGGGTATGAACGGCGATGTGGTGGATGTGATTGACGCGCAGGAGACCAGCAGCGTGTATTACGGCGTAGTCGCCTCCAGTGAAAAAAGCGCCTCTTCCTCCAGTACATCCTCTTCGGAGACTTCCATCGTCACAAAGGTGGCCTGTACGGACGACATGGTGCGCATGTTCTATCACAGCGGTTCCACACAGAGTACAGGCAAGCTGGTCAGCGTATCCACTGCGCACAACGGCACCACAGTGAAAAGCCTGTCCAGCAAAAAGCTCCAGGGCAGCGTCAACGCTTCCGGTACGAAGCTGGGCAGCTATGCCATAGCCGATGATGTGGAGATCATGGATACCGACAGCAACGGCGGTTACGCCCGGATTTATCCCAGCCGTCTGGCTGGTACAAAGCTGTCCGGCAGTGATGTGGCCTTCTATTCCCTGAATGAAAATGATGAGATCGACCGGCTGATCCTGAAGGACGTGACGGGTGATAGAGCCGATTATGTCTATATTACAAGCAGCAATGATATGTCCGGCGATACGAGCATTTCGGTCTCCTACAGTTATTATAAGGACGGACAGATCAATACGCTTTCGGGAAGCGCGCTCTACAGTGTCAAGGTGGGCGGCGCAGCCCTGTATTATGACGATGACGGTTCGATTAAAAGTATGTGCCAGATGACTTCCGTCACGCTGACGGAGTTGAGTAATCTGACTGCTGTGGCGGGCAACAAGAAATACGCTATTGATAAAGATGCGCAGGTGATCCTGCGTTCCAGTGGGTCCAGAGGCTACTATGCCGCGATGTTTTCGGCGATCAACGCCTCCGATTACAGTCTGACAGGCTGGTATGATAATCTGGGCTATAGCGCGGGCGGCCGTATTCGGCTGATCGTAGCCACCGAAAAATAATGTTGCTCTCTTCTATCTCTTCTTCATAACTCTCCTGGCGCTAGAATTCCCGGAAGGCATTTGCAGAAAAAAGGAGGCTGCATGATCCCATTATTTTCCATCCTTAGTCTACCATGTCTACCGGATGTCTACCAGAATGGGGGGCGGAAGTGGCTGAGGCAGAAGGAGTAAAACGGGAGCAGCGGAAGTGGCCGTCGGCGAAATGTCTACCAAATTGACAATCCATAAGTTTTGTAATCCCCGGAAAGCCGCATCACAGCGGCCTTTCCGGGGATTTTGTGCTGAAATCAAAGAGGCGCTATGCGGTATTTATAAGCC
>JAJCJC010000025.1 GCA_020555605.1 bacterium 210917-SL.2.15
GTGTAAGTTGTGTTTAAAACCGTTGAAATTCATTTCCGATGGAGCGCCGTGTGCGGTGAAAGTCGCATGCACGGTGCGGAGCGGGGGAAAATCTGGCGATAACTTCAAAGGATTACCTATCGCTATCGGGTGCAAAAAGCCAGGGTATGAAACAGCTTATGGCGGGCGGCGGCGTTGCCCTGATCGGCATGACTCTTGTACCGCTGCTCTCCGGCCTGTTTGGATAATGCCACAACCTAACACTACCCGCCGCGCCCTCTCGGAAACGGGAGGGCGCGGGAAAGGAGGGATTAGCTTTTGATATGGCAGATGATTGAAGATTGGTTCCGGGGCATTTTGACAGACGGAATACTCTCTAATCTCTCCGGGCTGTTCGACAGCGTAAATACAGAGGTTGGAGAAATCGCAACGCAAGTCGGCACGACCCCCGCCGGGTGGAACGCGGGCATATTCAATATGATACGCAGCCTTTCGGAAAACGTCATTGTGCCGATTGCGGGCGTTATCATTACCTTTGTCATGTGCTACGAACTAATCCAGCTTGTAATTGAGAAAAACAATCTGCACGATCTCGACACTTGGATATTTTTCAAATGGATTTTCAAAACCTTTGTTGCGGTGCTGCTGGTAACAAATACTTGGAATATCGTCATGGGTGTTTTCGATGTTACGCAGAGCGTCGTCAACGACAGCGCGGGCGTTATCCTATCGGACACAAGCATAGATATTGCAACCGTTATCACCGACATAGAAGCAAAGCTGGACGCTATGAGCGTCGGCGGGCTTTTGGGGCTATGGTTTCAATCGCTTTTTGTTGGGCTTACCATGAAAGCCCTCTCTATCTGCATTATGCTTGTGGTGTACGGGCGTATGATTGAAATATACCTTGTAACGAGTATCGCCCCTATCCCCGTTGCGACAATGGTAAATCACGAATGGGGCGGCATGGGACAAAACTACTTGAAATCTCTGCTTGCCCTCGGTTTCCAAGCGTTTTTAATTCTTGTGTGCGTCGGTATTTATGCAGTTTTGATACAGACAATCGCAGCAACCGACGACATATCCGGCGCAATCTGGACGTGCATGGGCTATACCGTCCTCTTGTGCTTCACGCTTTTTAAGACGGGAAGCCTTGCAAAGAGTGTCTTTTCCGCGCATTAAGGGGGTGTGCTATGGTTTGAAAATCGGTTTAATCGACGTGGATAGTCATAATTTCCCTAACCTCTGCTTGATGAAGCTGTCCGCGTACCATAAAGCAAAAGGGCATAAAGTGGAATGGTGGAGCGCAAAGGGGCGGTATGACCTTGTATATAAAAGCCGCGTCTTTACAGACACCTATTCCAAAGACACGATAACCGTTACCAACGCGGAACAGGTTATTTTAGGCGGTACGGGCTACGGCGCAGACAACCGCTTGCCGCCGGAGGTGGAACACAGCTACCCGGATTATGCAATCTACCCGCAGTTTTTCGGGATTGCCTACGGCTTTTTGAGCCGGGGCTGTCCGAGGAATTGCGGTTTTTGCATTGTCAGCGGCAAGGAGGGGCGCAAAAGCGTCAAGGTTGCGGATTTATCCGAGTTTTGGAAGTGGCAGCCGGAAATCAAGCTAATGGACGCTAATCTGCTTGCCTGTCCCGACCATGAAAAACTCATTGAGCAGCTTATACAGAGCTGCGCATGGGTGGATTTTTCGCAAGGGCTGGATATTCGCCTTATCAACAGGGACAACATCAGCCTGTTAAATCGCGTGAGGACAAAGGCGGTACACTTCGCATGGGACAACCCCAACGAGGACTTGACCGGGCATTTTCAGCGGTTTTTGGACTTGACCGCCATTAAGAGCAGCCGCCAGCGTCGCGTGTATGTGCTTACCAACTACGGCAGCACTCACGAACAGGATTTATACCGTGTGAACACCTTGCGGGCGATGGGCTTCGACCCTTATGTAATGATTTACGAGCGTCCAACCGCCCCGCCCGTTACCCGCCATTTGCAGCGGTGGGTAAACAACAAGCGGCTTTTCTATGCTGTTCCCCGTTTTGAAGATTATATTCCGAGCCGAAAGGAGGTTTGAAATGGCGTATGTAACCGTCCCAAAGGATTTAACGAAAATCAAGAGCAAGGTAATGTTTAACCTTACCAAACGGCAGCTAATTTGTTTCGGCGCGGCGGTGGTAATCGGGCTACCGCTTTTCTTTTTGACAAAGGATAGCGCGGGAACGACAACGGCGGCTTTGTGCATGGTGCTTGCCATGCTGCCTATGTTCTTACTCGCCATGTACGAGAAGAACGGGCAACCGCTGGAAGTGATTATACGGCAATTTGTGGAAGTGAAGTTTATTCGCCCCAAAGAGCGACCTTATCAGACCAACAATTTTTATGCCGCCCTTGCGCGGCAGGAGCGATTAGATAAGGAGGTACGGGCGATTGTCAAAGGAAAAGGGAAAGACCCAAAACGAAAAGCGTAAACTTACGCGGCAGGAAAAGAAACAGATCGACGCGCTTATCCGGCAGGCAAAGGGCGACGGGAAGCCCCATACGGCGCAGGACAGCATACCGTTTGAGCGAATGTATAAGGACGGGATTTGCCGCCTTGTAAACGGGCGGTATTCCAAGTGCATAGAGTTTGAGGACATCAACTATCAGCTTGCGCAGCCAGACGACAAGACCGCCATTTTTGAAGCCCTTTGCGATATGTATAATTCCTTTGACGCTTCTATTGGCGTGCAGCTTTCCTTAATCAGCCGCCATGCGAACAAGGAGGATTTCAAGAACAGTATCACGATTGCCCCGCAGAATGACGACTTTGACAGTATCAGAGCCGAATACACCGAAATGCTGCAAACACAGCTTGAACGGGGCAACAACGGGCTTATCAAGACAAAGTTCCTCACCTTTACCATTGAAGCGAAAGACATTAAATCGGCGCGGGCGCGGCTTGCCCGTATCGAAACGGACACCCTCAACCATTTTAAGGTGATGGGCGCGGCGGCGCGGGTGCTGGACGGGAAGCAGCGTCTTGAAGTGCTGCATGGGCTGTTCCACCCGGACGGGGAACGCTTCAACTTCGCGTGGGAATGGCTACCCGCAAGCGGCCTTTCCGTCAAGGACTTTATCGCCCCATCTTCTTTCCGCTTTGGCGACGGGCGTATGTTCCAAATGGGCGGGAAGTTTGGCGCGGTTTCCTTTTTGCAGATTGTCGCGCCGGAACTTTCAGACCGTATGCTTGCCGACTTCATGGAAGCGGAAAACGGGATTGTCGTCAATCTGCACATTCAGAGTATCGACCACAACGAAGCGATCAAGACCATTAAGCGCAAGATAACCGACCTTGACCGCATGAAGATTGAGGAGCAGAAAAAGGCAATCCGCAGCGGCTACGATATGGACATAATCCCGTCCGACCTTGCCACCTATGGCGGCGAAGCGAAAAACCTTTTGCGGGATTTGCAGAGCCGGAACGAGCGAATGTTCCTTTTGACGCTGCTTGTCCTGAATATCGCAGACACAAAGCAGAAATTGGACAACGATGTATTTCAGGCCGCAAGTATCGCGCAGAAATACAACTGTATGCTCACCCGCCTTGACTACCGGCAGGAACAGGGGCTTATGTCCTCTATCCCATTGGGGGAAAACCTTATCCAAATCCAGCGGGGCTTGACGACTTCCAGCACCGCTATTTTCGTCCCCTTTACGGTGCAAGAGCTGTTCCAAAGCGGCGAAGCGTTGTATTACGGTCTAAACGCCCTTTCCAACAACATGATTTTGTGCGACAGGAAACGGCTTAAAAACCCCAACGGCTTGATTTTGGGTACACCCGGCAGCGGCAAGAGTTTTTCCGCAAAGCGCGAGATCACCAACGCTTTTCTCATTACGGCAGACGATATTATCATTTGCGACCCCGAAGCCGAGTATTACCCCCTTGTGGGGCGGCTAAAAGGACAGGTTATCAAGGTTTCGCAGAACAGCACGCAGTACATAAACCCGATGGATATAAACCTCAATTACAGCGAGGGCGACACGCCCATAGCCTTAAAGAGCGATTTTATCCTTTCCTTTTGCGAACTCATTATGGGCGGCAAAAACGGGTTGGAAGCGGTTGAAAAGACCTTGATTGACCGCGCCGTTATCAGCGTGTACCGCAGCTACCTTGCAGACCCCAAGCCGGAGAATATGCCGATTTTGGGCGATCTGTACAATGAAATCAAGAAGCAGCCGGAAAAGGAAGCGCAGCGCATTGTGTCGGCGTTGGAACTCTATGTAAACGGCAGCTTGAACGTGTTTAACCATAGGACAAACGTTGACATTCATAACCGCCTTGTCTGCTTTGATATTAAGGAACTCGGCACACAGCTTAAAAAACTCGGTATGCTCATTGTGCAAGACCAGGTTTGGAACAGAGTTACCATAAACCGCAGCGAGGGCAAGGCGACGCGGTACTACATCGACGAGTTTCATTTGCTGCTCAAAGAGGAACAGACCGCAGCATACAGCGTTGAGATTTGGAAGCGTTTTCGCAAATGGGGCGGTATTCCGACAGGTATCACCCAAAATGTCAAAGATTTATTATCGTCCCGCGAGGTGGAGAACATCTTTGAAAACTCGGACTTTGTGTATATGCTCAACCAAGCGCAGGGCGACAGGGAAATCCTTGCAAAGCAGCTTAATATTTCGCAGCAGCAAATGACCTATGTAACCCATTCCGAAGCGGGCGAGGGGCTTATTTTTTACGGCAACGTGATTTTGCCATTTATTGACCGTTTCCCGCAGGACACGGAACTGTACCGCGTTATGACGACCAAACCCGGCGAGGTGTCGGCATGAGGATAGAAACGGATAAAATCTATTGCGGCGACAGCTTGCAGGTGCTTCAAACCTTGCCGGAAAACACGGTAGATTGTTGCGTAACGTCCCCACCCTACTATGCCTTGCGGGACTACGGCGCAGACGGGCAGATCGGGCGGGAAGCAACGCCGGAAGAATATGTTTCCCGCATTACGGCGGTATTCCATGAGGTAAAGCGGGTGCTTACACCAGAGGGGACTTGTTGGCTCAATATCGCAGACACTTATTGCGGCACAGGCAGCAAAGCCGGCCACCAAGACCCCAAATATCCCAAAGGCAGGAACGGGCAGCAAGTGGCGTTTAACCACCGCGCCCCCGGCTGCAAGCCGAAAGATTTAATCGGTATTCCGTGGCTTGTAGCCCTTGCCTTGCGGGGCGACGGTTGGTATTTGCGCAGTTCTATTATCTGGTACAAAACAAACCCCATGCCGGAAAGCACACGGGACAGGCCGACCCGCTGCTATGAGTATGTGTTTCTGCTCACCAAGTCAAAAAAGTATTACTACGATTGGCAGGCGGTAGCGGAGCCGATAGCCCCGGCAACAGCGGGGCGGCTAAAAAGCGGCAAAAGGAAAGGCAGCAAATATGCCGCTACTGTCCCAGGGCAAAAACAGCCGCAGAAAATCAACCGCCCCCGTAAAAAGGGCGCATACGCCGACGAGATGATTTGCCCTGTCCGAAGCCGCCGCAACGTTTGGCAGATTAACAACGTCGGCTATCATGGCGGGCATTTCGCAGCGTTCCCGCCCAAACTTGCGGAAACGTGCATTTTGGCGGGGTGTCCCGTCGGCGGGATTGTCCTTGACCCGTTTTTAGGCAGCGGAACCACCGCAGCGGCGGCAAAAAGCCTTGACCGCCGCTATATTGGTATTGAGATCAACCCCGAATACTGTAACCTTGCGAAACAGCGGATTGGAGGTGAAAGCCCATGAGCAAGGAATGGAAAGCCCCCGACAAGGTAACGCAGAAAATGACCCGCGACGGTGCGGTTGCGGAAAACCTTACGACGGGCGAAACAACGAGTATCAGCGAAAGGCCGCAGGAGGAAAACTATGCAGCCCCCACAGGGGCGGCAGCGGAAAAGGTTGCGCAGCATATCGGCGCAGAGGTTGAGCGACACGCGGCAAAGGGCGCAGAGAAAAAAGCCCTTGACGCAGCGCAGCTAAAAAACCATACTTCCCGCTTGCAGTTTTCCGAAGCGGAACGGGCAACGCCGGAATTGCAGAAAGCTATCCGCAAATCGGATAAGGCGGCAGACCGTTTAGACGCAGCGCGGGCGGCTATCCCCAAGCAGACCAAAATCAAGAAAGAGCGCGTTTTTGACGAAGCGAAAGGCAAGGCAAAAACGCGCCTTTCCTTTGAAAAGACCGATAAGCCCCCAAACGGCAAGTTGCGTCATAACCCCTTATCCCGTCCGGCGCAGGAGTTAAACAGCACCGTACATGGGAAAATCTACGAGGTAGAGAAAGAAAACGTCGGTGTGGAAAGCGGGCACCGGGTAGAACTTGCGGGCGAGAAAGCGGGCGGTATGGCGGCGCGGACGGTAAAACGCGGCATACGCAGCCATAAGCTGAAACCCTACCGGGCAGCGGCGGCAGCCGAGAGAAAGGCGGTAAAGGCAAACGCCGATTTCCTCTATCAAAAGGCGTTGCACGATAATCCCGCACTTGCGCACTCAAACCCCGTTTCCCGTTTTTGGCAGAAGCAGCGCATTAAAAAGCAGTATGCAAAGACGCTGAAAGCGGGCGGCAAAGTGAAAAAGACCGCCGAAGCCACCGCAAAGGCAGCGAAGAAAACCGCGCAGGAAACCAAGCGGGCGACGTTCTTTGTCGTCCGGCATTGGAAAGGCTGCTTGATTGTGGGCGGGATTGCCTTTATCGTGTTGCTGCTTTTCGGCGGTTTGTCCTCTTGCTCCCTCTTTGGCGGCAACAGCGGCAGCGGCTTGATTGCGTCGTCCTATCTCTCCGAGGACGCAGATATTACGGGCGCGGAAAGCGCGTATGCCGCTATGGAAGCCGAATTACAGGATATGCTGGACAATATCGAGCGCGAATACCCCGGCTACGACGAATACCGGGTGAACGCGGACGAGATCGAGCATGACCCCTATGTGTTAATCTCTATCCTTTCCGCGCTGCATGAGGGCGTGTTTACCCTTGATGAAGCGCAAAGCACCCTTGAAATGCTCTTTGAGAAACAGTATATCTTGACCGTTGAGGAAGAAGTACAGGTACGCTACCGCACCGAAACGAGGACGGACAGCGAGGGCAACGAGTACGAAGTTGAAGTACCCTATAACTATTACATTCTCCATGTGGATTTGGAAAACTTCAACCTTTCCCATGTTCCCGTTTATATCATGGGGGAAGAACAGTTGTCCCTATATGCAATCTATATGTCGTCCCTTGGCAACCGTCCCGATCTGTTCCCGCAATCCGGCTATGTTTCAAAATACTATGAAAATCCGCCCACCGATTACGAAGTACCCACCGCGCTGCTTAATTCCGATGAAAAGTTTGCGCGGCTCATTGAGGAAGCGGATAAATACGTCGGCTTTCCCTATGTGTGGGGCGGCAGCACCCCGGAAACCTCTTTTGATTGCAGCGGCTTTGTGAGTTATGTATTGACGAACAGCGGCCTATACAATACGGGCAGACTTGGAGCGCAAGGGCTTTACAACATTTCAACCCGCGTTTCCGACCCGCAGCCGGGGGATTTGGTTTTCTTTACAGGTACATACGATACCCCCGGCGTTTCCCATGTTGGGATTTATGTGGGCGAGGACGGGGACGGAAGCCCTATCATGCTGCATTGCGGCGACCCGATACAATACACAAAACTTGATACAAGCTATTGGCAATCCCATTTCTACGCCTACGGGCGGCTAAATTACAACTGATTTGAAAGGAGTAAACGACTATGGCGAACACGAAACTTGACCGTATCGAAAGGGATATTGAGAAAACGAGGGCGAAAATCCTTGAACAGCAAAAGAAGCTGAAAGACCTTGAAGCGCAGAAAACCGAGGAAGAAAACGCACAGATCGTTCAAATGGTAAAGGCGGTACACCTTGACGGGACGCAGCTTGCCGCGTTCCTCTCCGCTTATGCCAGCGGCGAAATCACCTTGCCGCAGCAGGAAGCGGCCTACCCCACCGAACAGGAGGACAGCGACGATGAAGAATAAAAAGCTAATCCGAAAGTTTACCGTACTGCTTGCCGCGCTGGTTGTCATGTGCGGCTTTTCTGTTACCGCATACGCGGGCGGCGGGTCTGAAAGCGACTTGCCGCCTACCCCTGTAACCGAGGAAACGCCCCCGCCGGAAACCGAGCCGGAAGAAACGACGGGCGGCTATGAGCCGCAGCCCCTTACCCCGGACGGTAATATGTCCCTTGTGGACGATATTACGGGCGAAGCGTCCGGCGACAAGCAGTTTATCACCGTCGTTACCAAAAGCGGCAACTATTTTTACATCATCATTGACCGCGCCGAGGACGGGGAAAACACCGTCCATTTCCTTAACCAGGTGGACGAAGCGGATTTAACCGCCCTTATGGAGGACGGGCAGACCGAAGCCCCCGTTTGTAGCTGCACCGAAAAATGTATTGCCGGAAGCGTCAACACCGATTGCCCCGTTTGCAGCGTCAACATGAGCGAGTGCGCGGGCGTGGAAGCCGAGCCGGAGCCGGAAGAAACCGAGCAGCCGCAGGAGGAAGAAAAAGGCGGCGGCATGGGTATTCTGCTTGTCGTGCTGCTTGTTGCCGCAGCGGGCGGCGGCGCGTTCTACTACTTTAAGATTTTGAAGCCCAAAAAGGACGCGGCGAAAGGCAGCAGCAGCCTTGACGACCTTGACTTTGACGAGGACGACGAAGAAACGGAAGTAGTCGAAACCGAACAGACCGAGCAGGAGGACGATAATCTATGAAACTTGTAATTGCAGAAAAACCGAGCGTCGGGGCGGCGATTGCCGCCGTACTGGGCGCGAATGAAAAGCGCAGCGGATATTTTGAGGGCAGCGGCTATCTTGTGTCGTGGTGTATCGGGCATTTGATTAGCCTTGCGGACGCGGCCACCTACAACGAGCAGTACCGAAAATGGAAGTATGACGATCTCCCCATTGTCCCGCAGGAGTGGCAGTTTGTTATTGCCAACGGCAAGGAGCAGCAGTTTTCCATTCTCAAAGACCTTATGCACCGCAGCGACGTTACCGGGATTGTCAACGCTTGCGACAGCGGGCGCGAGGGGGAACTCATTTTCCGCTTTGTCTATGAACAGGCAAATTGCAAAAAGCCCTTTTCCCGCCTTTGGATTAGCAGCATGGAAGAAAGCGCAATCCGCGAGGGCTTTTCAAACCTCAAAGACGGGCGCGGCTATGACAACCTCTATCAATCCGCGCTTTGCAGAGCAAAGGCCGATTGGCTCATTGGCATTAACGCGACCCGCCTTTTCTCTATCCTCTATCACAAAACGCTGAATGTCGGCAGAGTGCAAACGCCCACCCTTACTATGCTGGTAAACCGCGACTATGCGATTAGCAGCTTTAAGAAAGAGAAATATCATGTCGTGCGGCTGGACGTTGGCGGCGTTGCCGCCCTTTCCGAAAGGCAGGACGACGAAGCGGCGGCGCGGCAGATGAAAGCGGCTTGCGAGAAATCGCAGGCCGTTTGCACTTCTCATAAAAAAGAGAAAAAGACCGCAGCCCCGCCGAAGCTGTTTGACCTCACTTCTTTACAGAGGGAAGCAAACCGCCTGTATGGATTTACGGCGAAACAGACCCTTGACTATGCGCAAGCCCTCTATGAAAAGCGGATTTTGACCTATCCCCGCACCGACAGCAAATATATCACTTCCGATATGCAGGACAGCACAAAGGAACTTATTACCGGGCTTTGTTCTCTGCTTCCCTTTATGCAGGACGTGAAGCTGCAAGCCGACCTTACAAGGATTTGCGACAACAGCAAAGTAACCGACCACCACGCCATTTTGCCGACAACGGAGTTTTTGAAAAACGGTTTTGCGCCCCTTGCGGAGAGCGAGAAAAAGCTAATGACTCTTGCGTGCGCAAAACTGCTTTGCGCCGTTGCCGCGCCCTATACCTATGAAGCGGTTACGGCGGTTTTCACTTGCGGCGGTTATACCTTTACCGCAAAGGGCAGAACGACGCTTTGCGAGGGTTGGCGCGAGATTGAAAGACTATCCCGCGCCGTAGCTGAAGAACAGGACGAGGACGCAGAGCCGGAAGCGGTTTTGCCCCCGCTTACCGAGGGGCAGACCTTTGAAAATCCATCAGCGGAGATCTTCGAGCGTTACACACAGCCCCCAAAGGCATTTACCGAAGATACGTTGCTTTCGGCTATGGAGAGCGCGGGCAAGGAGGACACGCCGGAGGACGCGGAACGCAAGGGATTAGGCACCACCGCGACGCGGGCGGGTATCATTGAAAAACTCATTTCAGCGGGCTTTGCCGAGCGCAAGGGTAAAAAGCTAATCCCCACAAAGGACGGGTATAACCTTGTCGCCATTCTGCCCGAAAGCCTTACGTCCCCGCAGCTTACGGCAGAATGGGAAACGCGCCTTACCGGGATTGCAAAGGGCAGCGACAGCCCCGCCGACTTCATGCGCGGGATTGAGGAAATGACAGCGGGGCTTGTCAAAACCTATTCCGCGATTTCCGAAGATAAAGCGAAGCTGTTTACCCCGCAGCGGGAAGCAATCGGCACTTGCCCCCGTTGCGGCGCGGCGGTTTATGAGGGCAAGAAAAACTTTTATTGCTCCGACAGGGCTTGCAGCTTTGTGATGTGGAAGAATGACCGCTTTTTTGAGCAGCGCAAAAAGGCTTTCACAAAGGCGATTGCCGCCGCCCTTTTGAAAGACGGAAAGGTAAAAATCAAAGGTATGTACTCCACCAAGACAGGAAAGACCTTTGACGGCGTTGTGCTGCTTGCCGACACAGGCGGCAAGTATGTAAACTTCCGCGTTGAGCAAAACCGAAAATGATAAGGCTTGATGAAAAACAGTACCGCGCTGTAAAGAAAATGACCCGCGCCGCTTGTGCAAACAACGATTGCGGGAATTGTCTGCTTTTAGACGACGGGGAAACTTGCGTTTGTGTGCAGAGTATCAGCTATTCGCTGCTATGCCGCTATTTCCGCGAAGCGGTATTGCCCGCCGACAGGCAGCTTTGCGAACAGATCACCCGCAGCGGGGAAACCGATTTGAAGCGTTGCGCGGTATGCGGCAGCACGTTTGCGGCGGGAAGCAACCGGGCGAAATACTGCCCCGATTGTGCGGCAAAGATACGCCGCAGACAGAAAGCAGAGAGTGAGAGGAACAGGCGTTTGCGGAGTAAAACAACTACATAGCAAGCACAGCAAACGAGTACCCGTTTGCGAGAAATGCCCGCGCTTCCCATAGAGCGCGGGCATTTTGCTTGTTGGGATAGTCCCAAACCCTTATATGACCGAGAAAGGACGTGATGAAACAATATGCCGTATTCCTCATACGACCATGACAAATTAGAAACCGCCGAAACCATGCGGATAGAACGCCGGATATATTTTGAAGCAAAGAACGGGGAGATTGCCCCCTATGTTTCTTTGCCGCTGGAACAGTTACACGCTATGCGCGAGGAAAGCGCGGCAGCGGAACAGGCGGTTTTTGACGACCTTGCAAGACGCGCCGCTGCATGGGAAGAACAGGCGGGAAAAACGCTTTTGCTCGACAAAGCGATTGAATACACAAGGACAACCGTTGTGCAGCACACCTCTAACCAGTGGCAGGAAAACGAATATAACCGCCACACCCGCAGCAACCGGGTATATCAGATGAATTACTACATTTACGAGAATACCCGTTATGACAGCGAGAAGCAGAAAAGCGTCCCTTACTCCTATTCCCTTACATGGGGCGTTTACACCAACAGCCCAAACAGGAACGGGCAAGCGAAGATCGCCGGACAAGACAGGAAAGTTTTCCCCGATAAGGCGGCTATGGAAAAGTATCTGAATGGGCGTATCAAAGCATACGACCACTTGTTTACGGAAATCTCCCCGCCTATCCCGCAGGAGTACGCCGAGTATTTCAAAGTAAACGGTATGCTTTTACCGGGTTACACCGTCGAGGGCGAGGAACCCCCGCAGCCGGAGCAGGCGGCAGCTATCCCCGAACCTACCGGGCAGGAAAAGGAGCATGAACACATGAGCGAACAGTTTTCTATTATGATAGGCAACCGCAGTCGATTTGAAGCGGGCGACCCCAGCGGTTATTGGTTGGATATGCCCGCCACAAAGGAGCAGCTTCACGAAGCCATGCAAAGCGTCGGCATTACCGCCGACAACCCGCAGGATTTTTCCATTCGCGGCTATTCCGACGACCCGGAGAAACATATTGCCTTGCCCTATGAAATGGTATGCGCCGCCGACGTGGACGAACTCAATTTCCTTGCGGCGCGGCTCAAACAGCTTGACCCCGCCGAGGTTGGCAAGCTGAACGCGGCCTTGCAGCAGAAAAACGGGCTTGCAAATATCGGGCAGGTAATTGACTTCACCTATAACGTGGATTTTTACGTCCATATTCCCGAAGTACATACCTACCGTGATTTGGGCGACTATTACTTAAATCAATCCGGCATGGTACAAATGCCCGAAGAATGGAAAGGCGGCAT
This sequence comes from bacterium 210917-SL.2.15, assembly GCA_020555605.1. Classification (GTDB taxonomy): domain Bacteria; phylum Bacillota; class Clostridia; order Oscillospirales; family Oscillospiraceae; genus Pseudoscillospira. The sequence continues at coordinate 12,509 of JAJCJC010000025.1, forward strand.
TGACCTTACTACTTTCGGTAGGAACGCCGCCGCGCAGGAAAAGGGCGCGTTTACTGAATACGGCTATATCGTGGAAAGCGGCGACGAGTGGGAACGGCAGTTTGAGGGGCGCGACGTGCCGGAAGAATACCGCATTATGAGTTACCCGCAGCCGGAGCACGGCGAACAGGACAAAGCCTATATGGACGCAGCCGAAGCGCAGCAAGCAGCCGGACAAACCGCCGAGCCGCAGCAGCCCCGCCCCGTCGTCCCCATTATCCTTACTTCCGAAAAGCCCGCCGACAAGGTAAAGGAGATCACCGCGCGTTTGGAACAGGGCGTACAAGCGATTTTTGATAGCGACCGCTACAAAGAGTTTCTAACCGCTATGTCGAAATTCCATGATTACAGCTTAAACAATACGATTTTGATTGCCATGCAGGGCGGCAATTTGGTAATGGGCTTCCGTCAATGGGAAAAGGAGTTTGACCGCCATGTAAAGAAAGGCGAGAAAGGTATTAAAATCTTTGCCCCCGCGCCCTACAAGGTAAAGAAGCTGGTGGATAAACTCGACCCCGAAACGAGAAAGCCCATGCTTGACCGCGAGGGAAAAGCGGTAAAGGAAGAAAAGGAAATCACCGTCCCCGCCTTTAAGGTTGTAACCGTCTTTGATATTTCACAGACTGAGGGCAAGGAGTTTCCCGACCTTTCCGTTAAACCGCTGCTTGCCGATGTGGAGCAATACGAGGACTTTTTCGCCGCCCTTGAAAAAGCGTCCCCCGTCCCGATTGCCTTTGAGCAGATCACAAACGGCGCAAATGGGTATTTCAGCTTGACCGACAAGCGTATTGCAATCAAAGAAGGCGTGAGCGAGTTACAGGCAGTAAAGACCGCCATTCACGAAATCGCCCATGCAAAGCTGCACGACGTAGACTTAAACGCCCCGCCGGAGGAACAAAACCGCGTTGACCGCCATACCCGCGAGGTAGAAGCGGAAAGCGTCGCTTATACCGTCTGCCAACACTTTGGCCTTGATACTTCCGATTACTCTTTCGGCTATGTGGCGGGTTGGAGCAGCGGCAAGGAAATGACCGAGTTAAAAGCGTCCCTTGAAACGATACAGGCCACCGCAAAGGAACTCATTACCGAGATTGAGGGGCATTTTACCGAGTTGCAGCAACAGCGGCAAGCCGAGCAGGAACAGCAGACCCCCGTATTTGACAAGCTGCCGCCCGAACAGCAGCAAGCCCTATCCGACACCGTAAAAAACACCTTGCAAATGCTGGTTGACGCAGACAAGCGGATTTATGGCGACGTTACAGGCAAGACCCTTGAAGCAATCGCGGCGCAAGGCTATTCCTACAAGGACGGGCAGCTTGAAAAGCAGCAGCCGGAAGCGACCCCCGACAGCCTTTTGACGGGCGAAACCGTTAGAACGCCGAGGGGCAATTTTCATATTACCGATATGAGCCGTGAACAGATCGAAGCGGCGGGCTTTGGTTTTCACCATGCGTCGGAGGACGGGAAGTATCTCATTATGGGGAACGGCACACAGGCTTACGCCATAGCCGCCGAGCAGCCGCAGCGGGATAATCCCTTAAAGCACGTCGAGGACACCATAGAGCAGAACGACAACAGTTTTGACGGGATTATCAACAACACGCCGCAAGCCCCCACCGTCGCAGATTTGGAGCAGCGGGCAAAGGCGGGGGAAGCGATTTCCATTACCGACCTTGCGAAAGCGGTAAAGGCCGAGAAACGGGAGCAGCCGCAGAAAAAGCCCTCTATTCTGAAAAAGCTGGACGAGTATAAGAAACAGGCAGCGCAGCAGCCGAAAGACAAGCAGAAAGAGCATAAAAAAGATTTGGAGGTTTGATAGTATGAATATCCGCTTTACTATCCCGGAAGAAAATATCGTGGCGATCTACGCAGAGGGAAGCCGGGAAAGAACGATTGATAATATCAACTTTGCCATGTCCTACATGGACGAGGATATGCGTCAGCTTGCCGCCGCAGCGGTGGACAAGCTACAAGCTATGACGGACAGCGAGTTTTCCGAAAGGGAGTTTATCTTGACCGACAAGGAATGACCCATAGAAAACAGGGGCGCGGTTGCCGATTTCCGGCGCCGCGCCCCTGTTCTTTTTTTGCTTTTTCGTGGAACATTAGAAAGCCGATTTTGCGGGTTTGAATATACTTTATCGTCTACGCCGTTTCCCCGCGCTGGAAGCCGCAGAAACACAGGCGTTTTCAGCCCCTAACGTTCTACTTACTACCTCTCCTTTTCATAGATAGCGGTGCGGTGATATATCCTAAAAGGACAATACCGCAGATAGATTGTTTTAAGTTGATTTGTTCACAATTTTGTGCTATGCTTTTATTTCAAAATCGGATAGTTGAGGAACGGGGGGGCAATATGAGAAAGTCATTAGTTGCATTGCTATGTATGATTATGGTTTTGTCAATCGCGTTGACTGCTTGCAAATCCGAAAGCTCACAAAATATTGTTTCAGAAGCACTTAATATTGATGTTTCAAGCGGCAGCGAAGTTTCCCATTATGATACACACAGTGGGAATGGCGACGGTGTTTCTTGCATTGTACTTAGTTTTAGCGATAGTTCAGTATTGGAAGAAATAAAGATTAATACAGAATGGAAAGCATTTCCCCTCGATGAAACAATGCAAGCTTTAGTTTATGGTGTTGAAGATGAAACGGAAAAGGTTGGCCCATTTTTAAGTGATGGGGACGGAAATCCACTGGTAGCAGAAATCCAGAATGGCTATTACTGCCTGATTGATCGACATTCAGATACAGAAACGAATATTTTAGAGCGACATTCATTTAATTTTACTGTGGGACTGTATGATACAGATACAGATACTTTATATTTTTGTGAGTTGGACACCTAATATTGATATAAAGGACCGTCGAAAAATCGACGGCCCTTTTTCATTTTTACGAAAAAGATAACCTATCGCTCCTGCTCCCGCGCTTTGCTTTGGGACGGGTAAAGAATACTGTCCACATTCTTTTTGACAACGCTGTACTCCTGCATTTGCTTTTTTGCTTGGCGGTAATCCTCATACAATTTGCTTTTCCTGTCGTTTAAGCTGCTATACTCCTTGCGCAGCGCGGCGAGATCGGGCAGCTTCTTTATCTGTATTTCCCGGAGTGCCTTTGCCGCAGCTTCAAACAGGATAATTTCGCTTTCATGCCCCCGAAGATACTTTTCCTTGTCCCGCGACTTCTTGTATTCCTCGTAAATCGGTTTCAACTGTCGGTATGTCGTGGTATGCTTGATAAGCAGCGATAAATCGGACATACGCTGCTCCACTTCCTTAACCGCCCTTGCCGCCGCGTCATGGGCGGTCATAATATCCGCGATTTTGCTTTCAAGGTCGCTGTAATACTCAATCTTGTTTTCGGTTAGAAAGTTCATACTTTTTGCGGCCTGTTTCAGATTGTGGATTTTCGCCCACCGTTCATAGCCCGCCGACTGTTGGGCTTTGATACTGTTTTCAAGATCAACGACAAGACGGATTTTCTTATCTTCCCGCAGCGGTTTTGACTTGGCGATATATACGCCCTTGATACGCTCCTTTATCGCTTCTTCCGTATAGGCCGCGCCGAGCGTCTTTTCTTTCAGACGGGTAAAATGCTCTTGTCCAGCGGCGCGGCAGGAAACATATTTGCCCCGTTTGATTTCATACCCCATTTCCTGCAAGCGGCGCAGCAGTTCGTCAAAATCTTCGACTTGGGGAATGAGGGTGTCTATTGCCGTTTTCAGCTTGGCTTTGTAGCTTCTCCCTTGCTTTTCAGCGGTGTATTCCACATAGCTTTTTCCCTTGTCCTGTCCCGGTACGACAACGGATAGCCCATGCTCTTTACATATCCTGTCGCTGGTGCGCCGGATAAAGTGATAGCTTTGCTTGTTGGAATGGTACTTTTTGTAGTCAACGAAGCTAACCGCATTGAAAATCAGGTGATTGTGCAAATGGTCTTTGTCAACGTGGGTTGTCAAAACAAACTCATACTTGCCGCCTAACACCGCTTGCGCAAGTTCCATGCCGATTTTGTGCGCTTCTTCCGGCGTGGTTTCGCCCACCGCAAAGGATTGTATCAAATGCCGCCCTAAATGGGTGCCGCGATCTCCGGCGGCTTCCCGCGTCCATGCAAACTCTATATCGGCGGTTTCCAGACCGCAGCCGAAAGAGGACGCAAGCAGCTTCCCGTCCGTCTTTTCGGGATTTAAGATATAGTCTATCGCGGCCTTTAAGGTTGATTTAATAGGGTGCGTCTTTGTAACCGCCATATTTCGTCCACCGCCTTTTTTATATCCTCTATATCCTGCTGGTAAACCGTTCCCGTCGCATTGGCACGTTTGGCAATCTGGTTGATGTTCCGGCTCACCGCTTGCAGTTCCCGGATATATGCTTTTGTGTCGCTCCGGTCAATGACAAGGATATACCCGTCTATCGCCATTTTGCGCAGATACGCCCCGTACTGCTTTATGGGAAGTTGCTTCATCTTCTCGTCGATCAGCCGCTTTTCTTCTTCCGTAACGTAAAACTTCATTTGGATATTTCTCTTTCGGTTTTCCATTTCCGCACCGCCTTTCGGTATAAGGGTTTGGGACTATCCCAACAAGCATTTTTCGCAAACGGGTACTCGTTTGCTGTGCTTGCTATCTACTCCATACCCCTACCGAAAGGCGGTATTTGTTGCGCATTTCTTTGATTTTGGGCGCAAAAAAAAGATTGCAGCCGCCATGCGCTGCAATCCTGTATTTCCCGTATGAAAGAGGTTAGCACTCTGCCTTTTCGACTTCCGTAATTTCTCTTGCCGTTGCGGTTACAATCCGTATGCCCTTATCGCTCATACCGTCCAGCAGCGCGTCAAGCTGCCGCCGTCCGGTGGATTTCTCCGCGTTGCTGTTCGGGAAGAAAAATTGATCTACCGAAATATGGTACCGCGTTACAAGGTCATAGAACACCTGTAAACTCGGCTGTTGCCCCTTGTTCTCGATATTCGCAAGGTAGCGCGGAGAAATATATAACTCGTCGCTTACCTTTTTCCGGCTCTCGCCGCGCTCTTTCCTCGCGGCTTTTATGGCAGCCCCGAAAGCCTTAAAATCATACAATGGTACTGGTCGCTTTGCCATTCTTAATTCACCCTATTACATTTTACAGTTCACCTTTCTGTTTGGATATGTCTACACAATTCATAGCATTAGCTTAAATAATTCCTATTATTCAAACCTTGTTTGTTGCTATTATTCGTTTGAACGTATATAATATATCATGGAAGGTTTTAAGCAGAAAGGAGAGGTGCTTGTATGGAATATATATCATGCGCAGAAGCGGCAGCAAAATGGGGCATTTCTGCAAGACGAGTACAAAAACTTTGCGAGGTAGGCCACGTACCCGGCGCGGTGAAGTTCAGCCGTGTTTGGTTAATACCTCAGGACACGGAAAAGCCGGTTGACGGGAGAAGAAAGAAAAAATAACTTTTTCCTTAATAATGGGCTGAAATCGAAGCGAAAATAACCTTACAACGACTGTAAGTATTATTTTTGATTTGTGCGTGTTATCATGTTGATAGACCATATAGGAGGTAGTGTTATGGAAGCAATTTTGAATATAGAAAATCTGGTAAAGGTTTATGGGAATGTTCCTAACCAAACAAAAGCATTAAATGGAATTACCTTTCAGGTCATGCCCGGAGAGTTTCTTGGTATTATGGGAAGCAGCGGTTCCGGAAAATCCACACTTCTTAACTGTATTGCAACCGTTATTCAACCAAGTGGCGGAAGCATTGTAATGGGGGGAAAGGATCTTACTTCCCTTAACGGAAAATCATTAGCAAATTATAGAGGAAAAAATATTGGGTATCTGTTTCAGAACTTTGAACTATTGGATAATTTGACGGGTAGTGAAAATATCTTGTTACCTACTTCACTCCATAATGTATCTGAAAAAGAAAGCCGGCTCCGTTTGAAACAGCTTGCAGAGTATTTGGAAATTACTGATGTTTTGGATAAGTTTCCTATGCAAATGTCTGGTGGACAACGACAGCGCGTCGCAACTGCCAGAGCGTTGATTCTTCACCCCAAAATGATTCTTGCTGATGAACCTACGGGGGCTTTGGATTCCAAGAATGCAAAAAATGTTATGGAGAAACTTTCTGGACTTAATCGTGACGATAAAGCAACAATTCTTATGGTAACGCACGATTCTAATGCCGCCAGTTTTTGTAAAAGAATACTGTTTATCCAAGATGGAATTATTTTTCACGAACTTCGGCGGGGTGATGAAAGTCAGCGAGAATTTTACGAGCGTATCTTAAAAGTTATGGCACAGTTGGGAGGTGGCAGCTATAATGTTCTCTAATTTGATTGTACGAAATAGCAAACGCAGCCGAAAAGAAAATGGACTGTTTTTCAGTTCACTTGTGATTTCAATAGTTGCCTTTTATATAATTCTTTCTATTTCTAATCAAGACATCATGCGATTTCTGAAAGAAATGGAAAGTGACGCGGTTAATAGGCTGCTGCTGCTAATTCCGATTTTTTATATTGTAACTTTGGGTATTTTATTTTTCTTAATTTATTTTGCGTGTAAATATCAGCTTCAACGACGAAAGCATGAGTTTGGCGTGTATTTGATGTTGGGTATGCGAAGAAGCAAACTCTTTTCTATGTTGATTGCTGAAGATTTCATTAGTAGTATTTTTGCTTTGATAATTGGACTCCCCATAGCAATCGTACTTTCTGAAATGATTAGCTTGATTACTGCAAAATTGGTTGGAATGGGTATTATAGGACACCGCTTTACATTATCTCTTTCCGCCATACTTTTTACTGTTCTAGGTTTCCTGGCAATTAAGCTGCTTGCTTTCCTAATTTTGAGTGGAAATATCACTCGGCAAGAAATCGGTTCACTTATGGCTCCTATATCAAACAATGCCAAAAGACAGAAACCCGCATTTATTTATGTATTTTCTGCTATTTTCGGAATTGCTATGCTAATAGCGGCGTATTCAATGGCAATCCAAGGGATTGCATGGCAAAAATCCTCAATGATGTTGCTTACCTTATCTCTTGGAATATTAGGAACGATTCTTTTGTTTTATGGTATGCGGGCGCTCATTTCGTTGCTTATAGTGGTTGGAAAATCGAATGCCCCACTTCGTGTTTTTAATTTCCGACAGATTCAAGAAAATGTTGTTCAGCAGTCGACTTCTTTGGCGATAAGTTCAATGCTTATTTTGGCAGCATTATGTTGTTTCGGTGCTGGAATTGGAATTGCTAATACAAGTAGTAAACTTAACACGCACATATTAGATTATACGTTTACGGTAAGCAGCAATATTGTGTTAGGACAAGAGCCAGAACCAGAACAATTTTTTCCGACCGTGCAGACTTTATTAAGAGATAACGGACTCGAAAATCAGTTTGCAACGTTATTCCAAATGAGAGAAGGACGTATCAATACAACCGATAGAACCGATGAGGTTTTTGTAATGGATTCTGTAATTGATTCGCTTCTTAATGAATTTCCGCAATCCAGAGATAGAGATATTCTTTTGAATAATCTTAGTTATGCGGGTTACCTGCACGTGATTTGTCTTTCAGATTACAACAATCTCTTGGAGATAGCCGGTGAGCCAACCTTGAAACTTGATTCTGATGAAGCCGCTATTTATTGTGGCGCTAGTAGTACAAATGAGGAAAGAAATGCTATGCTCAATGTGGTGCTTGCTAAACACCCAAAAGCTGAATTAGACGGAAACACCATTTATCTTACTGGTGAAGTGCAATCAATCCCCTTGGCAACTGATTCTTCTATTACCCTAGACATTGCTTTAATTTTACCTGATGAACAATTTTTCTACTACACACAGGGAAATTATAATGTGTATGTAAATGGTATTCTAAGTCAAAATATTACGAATGAAATTGGGTTGATGAGCGCGTATTCTGCAATCAATGAAGTATTAGATACGATTGCTCTAGACGCACTTGGCCTTGAGTATGAAAGCTATCTCCAAAGTATGGGGCGGCAGCTTTTCTATACGGTAGCTGCTAGCTATATCACAAGCTATCTCGCTATTATATTTTTAGTGGTATCTAATACTATAATCGGAGTGCAGTTCTTGATGAACCAGCAACGTACCGGGCGCAGGTACCAAACTTTGGTGCGGCTCGGAGCCACATATCATACTTTGTGCAGTTCAGCTAGAAAACAGATCAGTTGGTTTATGGGACTTCCTGTAATAGTTGCAGCTATCAGTAGTTTGTTCGGTGTTAAAGCCTTATTTTCTGGCATTTTATCATCGGAAGTAAAGAATACCCAGGGTGAAATGCTTATAATAGCTGCCACTATTATTATAATGCTTTGTGTCGTAGAATGTATCTATATGACTGTTATAAAACGTTCTAGTGATAGATATTTGCTAACACTAATGCAGCCGCAAAGAGAAGAATAGGAGAAAGTCCAATGGTATTAAGTCAAGAGGGTGATGCAAGAAAAAATTGAGTAAAACAGTGCACAAAGCAGGATGTCGGCAGAAAAAAGGCAACACCAACCAAAGCCCTGTCCCCTAAGATTTTTTGAAA
>JAJCJC010000026.1 GCA_020555605.1 bacterium 210917-SL.2.15
AGACTTTTACAATACAAGGCGGCTTCAAGCTAAGTTAAAGGGCCTGGCTCCCCTTGCTTACAGGAACCAGACCCTCGTGGCGTAATTTTTCTTTTTTTACCTGTCTACTTGACAGGGGGCGGTTCATTGCGAAAGCCGCTCCTTCTTTTTTTGCTCCATGTCCTGAAGCAGGATTCCCTGGTGCCATGCGGACTGGTTTCACCGCTTGCGCCGCTGACGCTAACGGGTGCGGGAAGGGGGCGTTTTTTGCTGTTCGGAATCGAGAGCATTTCCTTCTAAATGCTGCAGCAGCACGAACTCAATATAATTTGTAACAGACCGGTGCTCCTTCGTCGCCAGCTTGCCGATTTTGTCCAACACGTCCTCCGGCAGACGCAATGTGAACACCCGCTTGTTTGTGGCCATTTGGCATCACCTTTTCACTGCTCACTTGACAATCAGAGGATCGTTCTCTGCTTCCTGCGCATGCTCGGCGTAATACCGCAGATAAATGCGAATAATTTGGCGGATATAGGCTGATGTTGTACGCTGTGATTCCTCCGATAGCGTTTTGATTTGTTCATATAATTTCATGGGAAGCAGTACGGAAACTGCTTTTTTCGGGCCGTGGCCAATCATATTTATCACCTCATTTTTATAATACAACAATTTGTTGTAAAAGTAAATACCACATTTCGTTGTAGTATATACTGTCTTAGAGGTGATAAAATGTATCCACGAATTCGGGAATTGCGCGAGGATTCTGATTTTTCTCAAAAAGAAGTTGCAAAATTGTTAAACTGCTCGCAACAAGCTTACAGCAACTATGAGTTAGGTACTCGTGATGTACCAATTTCTGTATTGGCACAACTTGCTTTAATTTACAAAACCAGCATAGACTATATTGTTGGATTGTCAAATAATCGAGATAATACATATTCTTCCGAATAATGACATTAGTAGGACTCAGCGGCAGCGGCGCAAGCGGTAAAACCAGTCCGCACAGCACCAAGAAAACCACTATCAGGACGTAGAGCGCAAACGAAAAAGGAGCAGCTTTCGTCACGAAAGCCGCTCCAGATTCTCTTTTTCTTTGTACCGGGCCTGCGCCCGCAGGCGCGTTTCGGAGCGCAACCGAGCGAAGCGAGGCTCTTGGCGCGGAGATCGGCACGTTTCTTTTTCTCTTCCAAGAGGAAAAGAAATGTGGGGCGCAATCGTTCCTTTCTCTTCCAAGAAGAAAAAACACCCCGTTGTGGGACGCAACCGTTCCCCCTTCTTCCAATAAGGCCAAAAACACCCCATTGCGGGGCGCAGCCGTCCCCCCCCCTGCCAGGAGTGAAAAAACCGCCCGCCGCAGCGGACAGATAGGATTTTCTCTTGCGCCGGCAGGCGGGCTATATTATAATAAAGGCAACATTGCCGCCAGTGGCAAACACCCGGCGCGGGGGCCGAACGCCGCGCCGAAGAGAGGGGAGGGCTTTTATGCTGCGCATCGACGAAATCCGCCTGCGTCCGGGCGAGGACGAGAGCGTGCTGCCGGAGCGGGCCGCGGCGCGGCTGCATCTTCCGATCCAGGCTTTGAATCATTTCCGCATTGTGCGCCGGTCCGTGGATGCCCGCAAGGAGGTATCCCTGGTCTACTCAGTGCAGCTTCAGGTGCACGGCGAGGAAAAAGTCCTCCGGCGCTGCCGGGACAAGCACATTTCCAAAGCCGTCCGCACCCGCTACACCCCGAGTACGGTTTCCTACCGCGGCACACACCGCCCCGTGATTGTCGGCGCCGGTCCGGCGGGCCTGTTCTGTGCCCTGGCCCTCAGCCGCGCGGGGGCGCGGCCCATTCTCCTGGAGCGGGGCGCGCCGGTGGAACAGCGGCGCGAGGACGTGGCCTTTTTCTGGAAGACCGGCCTGCTCTCCCCCGCCTCCAACGTGCAGTTCGGCGAGGGCGGCGCGGGTACGTTTTCCGATGGCAAGCTGAACACCGGCACCCACGACGCGCGCAACCGCTACATTCTGGAGCAGCTGGTGCGCTTCGGCGCACCGGAGGAGATCCTCATCGACGCCAAACCCCATGTGGGCACGGACAAGCTCTATTTCGTGCTGCAGAACATTCGGCAAGAGCTGCTCTCCCTGGGCTGCGACATCCGCTTCGGCCAGCGTCTCAGCGAATTAGAGTTGAAGGACGGCCGCGTGCGGGGCGTGCATACCGTCTCCTGCAGCGACGGATTTATCGACACCGACACCCTGGTGCTGGCCATCGGCCACAGCGCCCGGGATACCTTTGAACTGCTGGCACGCCGCGGCATACCCATGGAGCAGAAGCCCTTTGCCGTGGGCGTGCGCATTGAGCACCGCCAGCGGGACATTGACATGGCCCAATACGGCCGGTATGCCGGCCACCCGGCCCTGCCCCCCACCTCCTATAAGCTCTCCTGCCACACCAGCGGCGGGCGTGGTGTGTTCTCTTTCTGCGTCTGCCCCGGCGGCACCGTGGTGGCTGCCGCTTCGGAGCAGGGGCGCGTGGTGACCAACGGCATGAGCGAATACGCTCGAGACGGCGGAAACATCAACGGCGGCTTTCTGGTGGGCGTCGGGCCGCAGGATTTTGGCAGCGGCGATCCCCTGGCGGGTGTAGCCTTTCAGCGCCGTCTGGAAGAGGCAGCTTACCGCCTGGGCGGCGGCAATTTTATCGCACCGGCCCAGCGGGTGGAGGATTTTCTGGCCCGCCGGCCCTCCGCAGGGCCAGGGACGGTGCTGCCCACCTACCGTCCCGGCGTGCGCTGGACGGACCTGCACCAGTGCCTGCCGCCTTTCCTGACCGAAGCGCTGGAAGAAGCGCTGCCCGCGCTGGGAAGGCGCGTGGCCGGCTACGACGCGCCGGATGCGGTGCTGACAGCGGTGGAGAGCCGCTCGTCTTCCCCGGTGCGTATCCTGCGCGACGCAGGCAGCTACCAGTCCCCCATCGCGGGCCTATACCCCTGCGGCGAGGGGGCGGGCTATGCCGGCGGCATCCTGTCCGCAGCGGCGGATGGGCTGCGCTGCGCGGAAAAAATTCTCGCCTGTAGACAGAAAGGGCGCGAAGGCTGATATGGGCAACGTCATCGCCGTCTGCGTGAGCCGCGAAAAAGGCACGCAGAAGGAAAATGTGGGAACCGCCGCGTTTTTGGAGGACTGGGGCATCCAGGGCGACGCCCACGCAGGCAAGTGGCATCGGCAGGTGTCGCTGCTCTCCCATGAAAAAATCGAGGCTTTCCGCGCCCGGGGCGCAACGGTGGCCGACGGGGCCTTCGGTGAAAACCTGGTGGTTTCGGGCATCGACTTCCGCTCCCTGCCCCTGGGCACCCGCTTTCAGTGCAACGACGTGGTGCTGGAGCTGACGCAGATCGGCAAAGAGTGCCATAACGGCTGCGCGATTTATCAGACCATGGGCGAGTGCATCATGCCCCGGGAGGGCGTGTTCGCCCGAGTGCTTCACGGCGGCACGATTTCCGTGGGCGACACGCTGCGCGTGCTGCCGGACGGGGCACAAGCATACATTCCCCCCGGAGCGCTGCCGGGAACACAGACAGAAACAACTTGGAGGTAAAAGCATGACCGGAACAGTCGGCATCAAGGCGGATTTTCTCACCAGTAAACACAAACGGGACATTGAGCGCATTGCCCTGTCCAACAATCTGAAGCTGCATTATTTCACCGACGCGGAGGACATGGACGCCGTGATCGGCCAGTGCGAAATCCTGTACGGCTACATCCCCCCGGAAAAGCTGCGTCAGGCAACGTCCCTGCGCTGGCTGGCCTGCGCCTCCTCCGGCGTGGAGCAATATCTGGGCGAATACCTCTATGCCGCTCCCGGCGTGATCCTGACCAACTCCGCCGGCGCGTACGGCATCACCATCAGCGAACATATCATCACCACCCTGCTGATGCTCCTGCGCCGCATCCCGGAATATTACGACGTGGTGCACCAGCACCAGTGGAAAGACCTGGGCCGCATCCGCTCTATTTACGGCAGCGTGATCACCGTGGTGGGCACCGGCGACATCGGCGCCGCCTTTGCCCAGCGGGCCAAGGCCCTGGGGGCGGCCCACATCCGCGGTGTGCACCGCACCAACAAGGTGCTGCCCCGCTGCTTCGACGAAAGCTACGCCGTGGAGGATCTGGACTTCGCCCTGGCCGGAGCGGACATCGTGGTGCTCTGCGTTCCCGGCACCAAGGAGACCGAGCATCTCATCACACGGGAGCGGCTGGGCCTTTTGAAAAAGACCTCCGTGCTTATCAATGTGGGCCGCGGTTCTGTGCTCGATCAGGATGCGCTGATGGACGTCCTCAACAGCGGCAAGATCGCCGGCGCAGCTTTGGATGTGACCGATCCCGAACCGCTGCCGCCGGAGCATCCTTTGTGGAACACCAAAAATCTAATCATCACGCCCCATGTGTCCGGCAATATGTCTCTGGATATCACCTGCGACATCGACGTGAACATGTTCTGCGACAATCTGACCCGCTACTGCCGCCAGCAGCCCCTGAAGCATGTGGTAGAGCGCAGCGTGGGCTATTAAAGGAGGAAACCATGTTTTTATTCAACCGGAAAAGCCCTGAGGAAAAGGAAGCCGCGCGTCTGGAAAAGCTACGACGCACCGAGGGCGATCGCGCGTTCGGCGGCGCCATCATGACGCCGGTGGGCGTGCTTTCCCTGGCCGACATCTGCATGGTCCGCCTGGTGCCGGAGGAACAGGCGCTGCAGATCAACTGCGGCCGGAAGGTCGTTTCTATTCCTTATGCCGCCCTGCGCGGCATGTCCACCTCCAGCGAAGCCCAGATCGCCCGGGATGAAAGCCCGATTACCGCTCTGGAAATGACAGAGCTGCTCTCCGGCGATGCCGGGCAGTTCGTGGGCGACATGGACAAAAACGCCGAAGCCCGCGCCCGCTGGTTCATCGCCATTGATTACGAAGACGAAGCCGGAGCCCAGCAGCGGCTGATTTTCATCGCCTACAGCATGCGCGGACCGTACATTGCCCGCGGCAAACTCTATGCCGCCGTACAGTTTGAAGAGACGCTCAACGATATCATGCGGCGTTTCGGCACAGCGGGGCAGCCATCCTGACAAATACCGATTCGGAAAGGGCGCGAATTGCTTCGCGCCCTTTTGTTTGGAAAATTTTACATTTTTTACAAAAAAAGCCATTGCAATTCCAGCCTTTTCGCGGTATTCTAAAAAACAGATGCGGTCTTTTTTCCACCTCATCGGCTGTACAAATTACTAGGTTTGATTCTGACAAGGAGATGCTTTTTTCCGTGAATAAAAAATGCCACTGGCTGCTGGCCGCTCATCTGATGGGAGATGGGGCCTGGCGTCTGCACGGCCTTGCGCTGAAGCTGGGCAGCATTATGCCGGACGTTCTTCTGTACACCTATATTTCCGGCCACAAATACGACACCACCGCGGAAAAGGTGGCAGGAAACCTGGCTGAGCTCAAGCGCACCGGCTCCTGGACGGTACGCGACTGTTTCCGCCTGGGCTATAATCTTCATTTTCTCGAGGACTATTTCACCTATCCCCACAACAGCCATTTTGAGGGCGGCTTTTTTGCGCACTGCCTGTACGAGCACCGGCTCAGCCGGGCGCTACAGCGCTATCTGCGCGAAAACCCGCGTCCGGCGGCAACCGTTCTCCCCGCCCTGAACGCCGTCCGCGCCGTACTGGAAGAGCACCACAGCGCTTATATGCGCTCCGACCCTTCCCCGGAAAACGATGCTGCCTATATCGTTTCCTGTGCCGAGCTGGTAGGCGAGGAATTGTTCGCTGCATTCAGCCGCCAGGCCGCCTCGGCCCGGGCGCTGGCTTTCATGCAGCGCGTCGGCATCGCATAAACTGCTCCGGCGCTCCTGTCCCCAACGGACAGGAGCGCTTTTTTCTTTCTTTGAAAAAATCCGGCCCTCTGATTCGTATTTAGGATGAAAGCGCACACCGGCCGGATGCGCTGGACAAAGGAGTGAACTGCCATGAACAAACCATCCCAGCGCGAAGAAGCTGAGCGGCTGGTCGAAACTTATTCCGACCTGATCCTGCGTCTGTGCTGGACCTACCTGAAAAACACCCAGGACGCCGAGGACATCTGCCAGGACACCTTTGTGAAGCTCCTGTGCGGCAACGTTCATTTTACCTCGCCCGAGCATGAAAAGGCCTGGATCATCCGCACAGCCTCTAACGCGTGCAAAGATCTGCTGAAAAGCGCCCACCGCTCGCGCACTTGTGCACTGGAAGCCTGCGGAGATTATGCCGTTCCGGAGACAGAAAACGAAGGCAGCATCCTTGCCGCCGTGGCCCAGCTGCCCGAACATTACCGCGAAGTCCTTTACCTGCATTACTTTGAAGGCTACAGCCTCAAAGAACTCAGCGCCCTGCTGAACATCCCGGCGGCCACCGCCGGCACCCGGCTGGCCCGAGGCCGCGAAAAGCTCAAAGCGATTTTGGAGGGAGAATACTATGAAAACTGCATTTGATTATAAAGCCGAACTGAACCAGCTGCGCTTCACACCCGAAGAGAAGGCCTCCATGACCGAGCGTCTCCTCTCCGCCGCGCAGAAAACCGGCAGTGTACAAAAGCCGCGCCGCCGCTGGAAGCGCAGCGCCGTTGCGGCAGTGGCCGCCGTGGCCTGCCTGTGCGTCGGCGCAGGCGCCGTGGGCGTCACCAAACTGGCCAGCGACACCTTCTCCCCGGTATTCGGCAGCGCTGAAACGGAGATCGTGGACAAGATCGGCCATCCCATCGGCGCTTCTGCCACCGCCGGCGGCGTGACCATCACCGCCGACGCTATCATCGGCGACAAGCACCATTATGCCATCGCCTACACCATCGAAAAAAACGACGGCTCGGCCTTCGATTTCGACGTGAACGCCACCGTGGGCAACGGCGTGCTGCCTCTGACGTTTGAACAGCAGGACACCAATATCGGTCTGATGGGCGGTTCCCACGGCAGTTCCTATTTCTATGATGCCGACCCCTCGGACAATGCCATCCAGTTTGTGCAGGAGTGCGAAGTGGACGGCAACCTGCCCGCCGGCGGCGCGGTCAAAGCGGTGTTCCGGAACCTGTATACCTATCCGAACGGCGACTACGAAAACCGCCGGCTTCTGGCCGAAGGCAAATGGGTGTTGAAGTTCGACCTGGATTTCGAGGATACCTCCATCGCCCTACGCGCCGGACAGACCACCACGCTCAACGATATGCCCATCACCATCAACGCCGTTACGCTCTCTCCACTGGCACTGCGGGTAGATTATACTGTGGGCAGCGCAGTGCAGTGGGAGGATGCGCCCAGCGGGCGGGAAACCGCGTACAACCGCGGCCAGAGCGACCGGTATCTGTCCGATCTCACGGTGCTTCTCACGATGAAAGACGGCACAGTAATGGATCTCACAGGCGCCGGCGGCTCGCTCTCGCCCAACTACAGCGAGGATGTGACGGAAGCCCAGAAGGGCCAAGTGTTCGATACGATCATCGATCCTGCTGACGTAGAAAGCATTACCGTGGGCGGTATCGTGATCCCGGTGGATGTATCCTGAATTTTTCCGGCACCAAAAAAGGTTCCTGTGCGCACATGCGCACAGGAACCTTTTCCTTTTATGTACTACTTTTGATTTCCAGCGTATAATTGTCCATGCCAGGGAGCATATTTAAAAACTCCTGCACCACTGTCTCGGCACGCTGCACGCCGGCGGACAACAAACCGTTCTCCGCGGCTTTGGCTTCAATGCTCTGTTTCTGGCCTGCAGTGAAGCCGGTATAGTCCTCAATAGTGATAGGATTAAATAGGTTCCGCGTTTCATCGTAAACCTCAAGGCTGTCCTCCAATACTTCATTGGAGAAAATCTCCGCCGCCGGCAGCGTGATGGTAACAACATCGCCCGACACATCCACTGTCGCCTCCGCCAAATCGACCCCGGCGCGAATAACACCGTCGTATGAAACAATAAAGCTTTTGGTTGTAAAGGGAACTTCCCAGCCGTAAAAATCCAGGGTGTTTTCAAATTTGCCCATATTGGTGTAGCGGTATTCCACCGTCACCAAGTCGCTGACCTCCCTGAGCTGCCGGCCCAGAAGATCTGCAGTGATTTCCGCCCTGTGCCCCTGTCCACCCCGGATCATACCGGCGGCAAAGGCAAGCAGCAGCAGAACCGCCACCGCTGCCGCCGGCAGCAATATCCGCCGCATCCGCAAAGTCAGGCTTTTTTTCTCTCTCGCCATAGCCCTCGCTTAAAAATCTGCGTTGCCCACCGTACGGGGATGAGGGAGCACGTCGCGGATGTTGCTCACGCCGGTGAGATACATAATCATGCGCTCAAATCCCAGGCCATAACCGGCATGCTTTGTACCGCCGTAGCGGCGCAGATCAAGATACCACCAATAATCCTCCCGGTTCATGCCCAGCTCGTCCATGCGGCGCTCCAGCAACTCCAAGCGCTCCTCACGCTGGCTGCCGCCGATGATCTCGCCGATACCGGGCACCAGGCAGTCCGCCGCCGCCACCGTCTTGCCGTCGTCGTTAAGGCGCATGTAAAACGCCTTGATCTCCTTGGGATAGTCGGTAACGAACACAGGCTTGCGGAACAGCTGCTCGGTCAGATACCGCTCGTGCTCCGTGGCCAGATCGCAGCCCCAGTAGACCGGGAATTTGAAGTCCTGACCGCTTTCGGAGAGGAGTTTCACTGCTTCGGTGTAGCCGACGCGGGCGAACTCCGACGTCATTACATGGTTGAGCCGCTCCAGAAGGCCCTTGTCTACAAAGCTGTTGAAAAACTTCAGCTCCTCCGGGCAGCGCTCCATGGTGCGGCGGATGATGAATTTAATCATCGCCTCGGCGGTGTCCATATAATCGTTCAGATCGGCAAAAGCCATCTCCGGCTCGATCATCCAAAACTCGGCGGCATGGCGCTGGGTGTTGGAATTTTCGGCGCGGAAGGTGGGTCCGAACGTATACACGTTGCCGAAAGCCATGGCAAAGGACTCAGCGTTGAGCTGGCCGGACACCGTCAGGTTTGCGGCCTTGCCGAAAAAGTCCTGGCTGAAGTCCACCGCTCCGTCCTCGGTCAACGGCGGGTTTTTTGCGTCCAGCGTAGTCACACGGAACATTTCGCCCGCGCCCTCGCAATCGCTGGCGGTAATCAGGGGCGTGTGCACATACACAAAGCCGCGCTCCTGGAAAAATTCATGCACTGCCATCGCCGCCACAGAGCGCACACGGAACACCGCCGAAAACAGGTTCGTACGGGGGCGCAGATGGGCAATGGTGCGCAGGTATTCCACCGTGTGGCGCTTTTTCTGCAAAGGATAATCCGGCGTGGAGGGACCTTCCACCGCGATATTCAGCGCCGTCAGTTCCAGGGGCTGTTTGGCCTCAGGCGTCAGCTTCACCGTACCGCGCACAATCAGGGAGGATCCCACGTTCAGTTTGGCGATTTCCCGGTAATTATCCACCTTTCCGTCCTCAAACACCACCTGCAAATTTTTGAAGCAGCTGCCGTCGTTGAGTTCGATGAAGCCAAAGGTTTTCATATCGCGGATGGTGCGCACCCAGCCGCAAACGGTGATCTCCTGGCCGCCCAAGGCTTCACCGTCGGCATACACAGCGGCGATTTCGGTTCTCTTCATATTGTCAAATCCCTTCTTTTCGGCAATCGGTTCGTCAAAATATAGAAACATTATAGCCAGCTTTCGTGGATTTGACAAGGCACAGCGCGAAAAAACTCCTTGCTTTTGCGCTTCTTTCCCCGTATGCTTGAAAAAAGCAAACCTTTCAAAGGAGAACGCTGCCTCATGGAATTCCTGGACAATCTGCCAGCGCTGTATCTGCTGGCCATCAACATCGCCGCCTTTTCAGCTTTCGGTGCAGACAAGCGGCGCGCCCGACGCGAAGCTTGGCGCATCCCGGAAAAAACGCTCTTTCTGCTCTCGCTCTTGGGCGGCAGTGCCGGCGCGCTGCTGGGCATGCGCGTTTTTCATCACAAAACGCGCAAATGGTATTTCCGTTTCGGCATCCCGCTGCTGTTGTTTCTGCAGATCGCGGCACTCTGTTGTTTTACCGCCTTTTCAGCCGGGCTGTTCACCCTGTTTCCGGCCTGAGCGGCCCATTCAGATGGTCCAGGGCAAAATCGGCAGCGTTTTCCAAAAGATTTTCCCGTTTTTTTCGTTTTCTCTTGACACAGCGCCCCAGTTATGCTATCATGTCAAGGCTGACATTCTCCTGCCATATCTGCAGGTGTAGCACAACGGCTAGGGCACCAGCCTTCCAAGCTGGGGACGTGGGTTCGATTCCCATCACCTGCTCCATATGCGCCTGTAGCTCAGTTGGATAGAGCAACCGCCTTCTAAGCGGTAGGTCGCGGGTTCGAATCCCTCCAGGCGTACCATCTTTTTCCGATGAGTTTGCTTCAGGCGGGCAGGAGGTCAGCAGCATTGGTTCCACCCAACGGAATCCGCTATGGTGGGTGTGGCGCAGTTGGTTAGCGCGCCAGATTGTGGCTCTGGAGGCCGAGGGTTCGAATCCCTTCACCCACCCCAGAGAAAGTTCAGCGGGTCGGACGCGCTGTCCGGCCCCACGGATTTTCCCCCTGTATTGGGGTGTAGCCAAGTGGTAAGGCAAGGGACTTTGACTCCCTCACTCGCTGGTTCGAGTCCAGCCATCCCAGCCAGCATGCCAGACGCAGCGGTTTACCAGCTGCGTTTTCCATAGATGCGCATTTTATAGCGCATACGATGTGACCCGTTAGCTCAGTTGGCAGAGCAATTGCCTTTTAAGCAATGGGTCCGGAGTTCGAATCTCCGACGGGTCACCAAGAGACGTATCTGCCAAACAGATACGTCTCTTTTTTACTATTGACAAATGTGCAGCAGCATCTTATAGTGTATATACACTATAAGATGCATATATGAGCGAAAGAAAGTTTATTCATGTAAAATAGAATGGATGAAAAAGAAGGGAGATTTTGTTATGAATGTGAAAAAAACCATTGAAAACCTGAAAAAACGCGGCTTCACCGTATCCTATTTCAATACCGCAGCCCAGGCAGCAGAGTACCTCGACCGGTCGATTGACAGTCAGAGCGTAGGTATCGGCGGCTCCGTCACACTGCGGGATATGGGTGTTTACGAAAAGCTCGCTGCCCATAATGAAGTGTTCTGGCAGTGGTACGTCCCCGAGGGTACACCCCAGGAAGAAACTTACCGCAAAGCGGAGCGGGCTGACGTGTATCTTTCTTCCGTCAACGCCATCGCCGAAACCGGAGAGATCCTCAACATCGACGGTACAGGTAACCGAGTGGCCGCCACGCTGTACGGTCACAAAAAGCTTTACCTAGTCACCGGTGTCAATAAAATTGCAGCCGATTATGACGCCGCCCTGTGGCGTGCCCGCAATATTGCTAGCCCCAAAAATGCCCAGCGCCTGCAGAAAAAGACCCCCTGCGCCCTGCACGGCGACAAGTGCTACGACTGCTCCAGCCCCGAGCGCATCTGCCGCGGCCTGGTGGTGCTGTGGGAACCTGTAAAGGGTATCGGAGAAACAGAAGTAGTCCTGATCGGCGAAGCGCTGGGCTATTAAGACCCAGATTACAAAAGAAAGAGGGAATGCAGCATATGGAATTTGAATATAATCTTCCTGTCCACATTGTCTTCGGCCGCGGATGCATCGGGCAGTTGGGTACTGAAGCCGCCAAGCTGGGTAAACGCGCCCTGCTTGTCACCGGCCGCAGCAGCACAAAAAAGAGCGGCCTTCTGGATCGTGCCGCCGCGCTGCTGAAGGATGCTGGCGTGGAAAACGTCGTATTCGATAAAATCACTCAAAATCCGCTGACTACCACCGTAATGGAAGGCGCAGCCTTTGGCCGGGACGCGAAATGCGACCTGGTCGTGGCATTGGGCGGCGGCAGCGTTATGGATGCCGCCAAAGCCATCGCCCTGATGTGCCGGGTCGAGGGGGATATCCTCGATTATCAATTGCTGCGCCGCACCCCTCAGCCCATTCTGCCGCTGATTGCCGTCCCCACCACCTGCGGCACCGGCAGCGAAGTCAACGGCACCGCCGTGCTGTCCAATCCCGCCACCAACGACAAACGGGGCATGCGCAACAATGATTATCTTCCGACGGTGTCCATTGTGGACCCGCTGCTGATGAAAACCATGCCCAAACCTGTCCTGGCCGCCGTGGGCTTTGACGCGCTGTGCCATAATATGGAAGCATTTTTGTCCCGCAAAGGGCAGCCTTTCTCCGAGATTATGGCCCTGCGCGGCATGGAACTGAGCATCAAATTCCTTCCCCGGGTATACGAGGACCCCGCCGACGATGAAGCATGGGAAGCCGTCACTCTGGCCAGCACATTCGGCGGGATGAGCATTTACACCAGCTCTGTCGTGGCGCCCCATGGCATCGAACACCCCGCCAGCGGCCTGCGTGACATTGTCCACGGACGCGGCCTAGCCGCGCTGACGCCCGTCATCTACGAGCGCACCCTGTCTGCCGCGCCCGGAAAATTCCGGACCATCGCCAAGCTATTGGGCGGCAAAAAAGCCGCCGACTGCCCGGATTCTGTACGCCGCTTTCTGGAGCGCATCGATCTGAACTGCACCCTGTCTGAACAGGGCGTGCAGGAAGAGGACATCGACTGGATGACAGAAAACTGTTTCCAGGTCTCCGCCATGATGCTCCAGAATCACCCCTGCAAACTGACGCCGGACGACGTGCGCGCCATCTATCGCGCCGCGCTGTGACCGTTTCCGCATTTTCTTGACTTTTTCCGCAAAAACGCTATAATAAAAAGGAAAATTGAAACTTTATCGGAATCGAGGCCATCTATGAAAAACCCCAAGTCCCTCATCTGTCTTACCTTCGGTATTCTGTTCATCGGCGCAGCATTGGTTCTGCGCGGCACAGGCAACAATGAATTGGTTGTCACCGCGGTTCTGGCCGGCGTTTTCCTGCTGATCGTTTCCTACCATATGCACAAGGATCCGGATCGCTATGCCGATGACGACGATGATGATGACGATTTTTAAGCGCGTCTCTCCCGCAACCCAAAAGGCTGCTCCGACGGATGATCCGTCGGAGCGGCCTTTTCTCTGTTTTCATACAGCAAGTTCCAGCTGTTCCCAGGTATATCCGTCCTGCTCAATACTTTCCCAGCTGCTGAAGTGCGCTTCCAATTCCACCCAAGTCAGATAGCGGAAATAAAATTCCGTTTCCAGATGACAAGGAATGATATCCGTAATGATGCCCGCGATCTGGTCAAACTCCTCCGGAATCCCCGCCGTATTGGGAAAGGTCACCCGCACACGCCCGTTCTGCTCAGTCTCCGCCACCACCGCCCGGATCCCGCAGCCACTCAAGGCGCGGTTGATGGATTCTGTCGTAAAGCCGTCGCCGCTGATCTGCAGCAGGGCCAGAATTGCCGCACGCCGCAGTTCCAGGGTCGGCGCCGCCGGTCTTTTGGCAAACAGCGCCTCACGGAGCGCAAGGCCCCAGTCCTCCGCCGTGGGCACCAGCGCCTCCCGCTCGCCTTCCTCCACCACCGCTTCACAGTCGTCCAGCGCCGTGCCAATGCTCTCGATTTCGCCGTTTCCGATGTTCCCCGGCACAAACGCATAGATGCCAACCGGACGCAGCAGCACCCGAATATATTCTGCATACCCCAAGGACCGTTCCTCCTTTTCACTCCAACGTTTGCACAGACAGTTCCCCCAACACCGGCAGCACGGATACCGACGCCGCCACATCGTCCGCCGGCAACAGAATGCGATAGCCGGCGATACCGTGCAAGCCGTTCAGCAGAGCGTATAGTTCAGACAGCGGCACCGCACAGCCTAGCCGCGCGCCGGTAAAATAGGCCCGCAGCGCTGCTTCTACCGTTTTTTTTGCCGTTTCAAGTGTCTCTCCTGTTCCCACCTGTACTCCGACGGCGATATCCACTGCCTTGGTCGCGGGCGCTTTCACCTGCACATCCACTGCGATTTCCCGCTTTCGTTCTAGATCCGCCTGGATCTCCCGGAGCAGTGCCTCTTCCGGTACGCCTGCCGTGGTCGCCACATAAACATCCACCGTTCCGATCCCTCTGGCCCGGCCTACGGCTCTGGCCGCCGCCACTCCGGGATACAGCATAGCTTCCGTCTCATAAAAGGCTGCGTTAGCCCCATTAGGTAAGCGCTGGTAACTGTCCAAGATCCGCTCGCGCAGGCTTTCATCGTCCTCTTCATCTTCTCCGCCGGCAAAGGCTGTGCTGTTACTACAGCTGACAATACCCGCCGGCGGCGCAGACAGGAACAAAACCGTATCTGCCGCCGTATTGCCCGCCGCACCGGCTTCCACCGCCTGCGCTGGCGCATCCACAAAGGTTTCCCCCGCAGCCAGAGCTGTTTCCTGCACCGTTTCATACCGCACCCCCGCGGCATTGAGGCATACGGTCCCTGCCGGGATTGAGAGAGCCTCCTGCGGCGCAGTCCGCACGGAAAAGCGCATCGTGCCCGTGGCTTTTACTGCATCGCGGCGCTCCAGCGCCCGCGTCTGCGCATGATAATCCAGATAGATCCCCTGCGCCGTTTGTGGAAAACTCTGCCGCTGCACCCAATCCATCTGGGCATACAGGGCCTGCACTTGCGCCGCTACAGCATACAGCCGCACAGCCAGATCACAGGAATGGGAAACATCCCGCCCGATGCGCTTTGAAAAATCCTCCAACAGCTCCTGATAAATTTCCTCCACCGTTTTCAAACCCATTCTCCTCTCATTGAATGGTCAGCGCCACCTCGATAGGGTCGCCCTTGTACTGCAACGCGATGCGCAGCGTATAAAGCCCCTGCGCCACATTCTCCAGCGTCACGCCGGCAACGTCCAGATCCGCCTCTTCACGCAACGCCTCCCGTACCGCCGCCTCGGCCGCGCTGGTCCGCTCCCGCGCGCTCACCCGGCCCAGCTGATGCAGCGTACTCCCCAGCGTGGGGATAAAAGGGAATCCTTCCCGGCGGGCCGTCAGGCGGTACAGCACCCGCTGGATCAACTCCGCGCTGCCGTCCACCGTTTCCATCCCGCCGTTCTCCAACGCCACATAATCTCCATTTCTGATTTTTAATTCCATAGCCTTGTTCTCCTCTGCACCTCACAGCCCGCCCGATCCGGATGTGCCACAATTGCACGGGGTATACGCCTCTCCGTTGATCAGCAACTGCCCGGTCAGTTCAACGGTGCCGTTGTTGCGCAGGCAAATGGACGCTCCCTCAGAAAAGAGATATACCTCTCCGTCCTCCAGCGCCGCCGTCCCCTGCTCTCTGTGTGTGCCCAGCACAAAAACTTCTTCCCCGCCAGGACCGCCTTTGAGTACCACCACCCGGTCGCCGCCTTTGGGCTGCCAAAGCATACCACCCGGCGTACACACAGGAAGATCCCGCACTTCGCCTCGAGCATACACTCCCGCCCGGTCGCCGCCGATGGTGGTCACGCCCAAATCTGCCGCAGTTTCATCTGCTGTACGCGCCGCCCTCAGCTTTTGCGATAGCCACATTATTCCTCCAACCTCCTCATACACAGTGTTGTCGTTTCTCCCGCAGCACTGCAGCAGTATGCTGCCTCGTTTACATAGAAGTCGCCCTGAATGCCAATATCGCCGCGCTCCATGCGCACCACGCTCCCCGGCGCTGCATTCTGTCTTCCCGGTAGCGCCGCCGTCAGCTGCCGTGCCCCCTCCCGGGAGCGCTCGATCTGATATTGCCCCGTGTAGCGCATCGCCGCGCTGCTGCTGCGCCCCGGCACATACAGCACTCGCCGGCAGCAGCCGCCCCGGGCCAGAAACGATGCATACTCCACCCGCTGCGTCTGGCGGCGCACTTTGTCCACCACCAGCACTTCCGAATACACACCATAGCGCCTGTCCCGCCAGCGCAGCTCCAACAGAGGTGTCTTTGTGCCGATCACAAGCCGTGTCCCGCTGTCCTTCCACGGCGCGGGCAGCAACAGTCCTTCCGCCGTAATACGTGGTACAAAGCCGCCAACCCACCGGGTAAAGCCTTCCAGCGCCCTCCACTGGCTTTCGCCGCTGGACACGCTGTATTCTGCCTCTCCCTGAAGTTCTGTAAACGTTCCCCAAGGCAAGCCATAGGGCGCCACATGACGGCGCAGCAGCTCCGAAAGCGTGGGTCTGGTATAAGTCACCGCTTCCGCCTCGTTGTCCAGCAGCAGTGCGGCCAAGCCTCGGCCACTAATCTCCAGCGTTCGCCCGGCGCCATTTTGCACAATCTCTGTTTCATCCACCACTGCCCGGAGCAAAACGATCCCCTTTTCCTGCAGTGTCACACGCCAGGCCCGCTCCAAAAGCGCGGCCTGCGCCGCGTCATAGGGGCATTTCAGGCGAAAACTATCGCAGGGCACGCCGCCCGTCAGCGTCGCTTCCCATTCCAAAAGAGGCGCGAGCACAAGGCTGCCACCGCCGTAAAGCTGCACAACCGCTTCCATTATGCCACACGCACCTTCTGTCCCACCGTAATGTAATTCGGATTTTTGATGCCGGGATTCAGTTGCAATATCGTCTCCAACGACGTACCGCATGCGCACGCAATCCCCCACAGCGTTTCGCCCTTGCGCACGGTATGATAGCGCGCCTGCACCGCAGTGCTCTTACCATCTTCAACGGGTGCTGCACCAGCGCCTACCACCACCGTTTTCTGCAGTTCCGTTTCATACAAATCACAGTTCTCCCAAAATTCAAAGGTATACGCCACATAATCCGGCCGCGGTGCCTGTGCCAGGGAAAGTGCCGCAAAATACACGTGGGCTGATTGCCAACAGGGGTGCACCAGCACTCCCTCGCCTCCGTCGTAATACACGGTAGCCAAGCGTTTGAATTCTTCATAAGCATCTTTCCCCACAAATTCGCCGCTGCCTTTCATCACGCGCATCTCCTGCCCGAGATTCTGCAACACATAATAGCCGTAGGGCACTTCCCGCGCTGTCAGACGACGGTGATAAGTGATGCTGTAGCTTTTCGGGTTATGGGGCCATACATATTCCTTATAGCGCATAGGCTGCAATTTGGCCATGTCTTCCCTCCTCGTATAATAAGATTAAAGTTAATAGTTTTAGGTATCAGCAGGCTTTGGGATGCCCGTGATACAATAGCTGTAGGACAGCAGGGTCAAGTTCTCACCCTCCTGGTTGAGCCGCAAGGCTGCT
>JAJCJC010000027.1 GCA_020555605.1 bacterium 210917-SL.2.15
GTGTAAGTTGTGTTTAAAACCGTTGAAATTCATTTCCGATGGAGCGCCGTGTGCGGTGAAAGTCGCATGCACGGTGCGGAGCGGGGGAAAATCTGGCGATAACTTCAAAGGATTACCTATCGCTATCCGCGGCAAAGAGCCAGGGCATCAAGCAGCTCATGGCGGGCGGCGGTGTCGTCCTGATCGGTATGCAGCTTATCCCTCTGCTGTCCGGCCTGTTCAGCTAACCCTTACCCGTTGTCCCTTTTTCCAGAAAAGGAGCTGATGTATGGACTTTATCATCGACGCAATCGTTGAATGGCTCAAAGGTTTGCTTGTCGATGGTATCATGGGAAATCTGGATGGTCTTTTCAATAACGTCAATCAGAGCGTTGGCGAGATCGCCACACAGGTAGGCACGACCCCGGCGGACTGGAACGCCGGGGTCTTTTCCATGATACGGCAAATCTCTGAAACCGCCATCCTGCCAATCGCCGGGGTCATCCTCACTTTTGTAATGACCTATGAGCTGATACAAATGCTCATTGACCGCAACAACCTCCATGACGTTGACACATGGATGTTTTTCAAGTGGGTGTTCAAAACCTTTGTGGCGGTAATGATCCTGACGAACACCTTCAATATCGTGCTGGCCGTCTTTGACGTGAGCCAGCACGTCATCCAGCAATCGGCGGGCATTATCCAGAACGGGACAGAGATCACAACGGATGTAATGGACGGTCTGCGGACCGAACTGGAGGCAATGGAGTTAGGACCCCTGTTTGGCCTCTGGCTCCAGTCATTCCTGATCCAGATTACCATGATTGCCTTAAACATCGTGATTTTCGTTATCGTATATGGCCGTATGATTGAAATTTACTTACTCACAAGTTTGGCACCCATCCCGTTTGCCACCGTCCCCAACCGGGAAACCGGACACATGGGGCAGAACTATTTCCGCTCCCTCTTTGCGGTGGGCTTTCAGGGCTTGCTCATTTTGGTCTGTGTCGCCATCTATGCGGTGCTTATCCAGAGTATCGCCACCGACGGCGACCCCATCGGGGCGATCTGGGGCTGTGTGGGCTATACGGTGCTGCTGTGTTTTACCCTGTTCAAAACGGGTAGCCTTGCAAAATCCATCTTCGGCTGCCATTAAGAGACTTCGGGCCATGCTGGCCCGAAGCGGAAAGGAGGCGGTATGCCCCGGCGTTACAAACAGGGTGCGGACGGACAGCCGCACCCTGCTTTCTACGGAAAGCTCCCCGAGGAATTTTCTAAAACAGACACCATGCGCTTCATGGTGGAAACCGATCTGAAACTGTCCGGCTGCGTATCGGCGGACACGCTGGCGGCACTCCGGGCGGAAGGCTATGACTACAAGGACGGGAACCTTGTTCCCGTCGGAAAGGAGGAAACCATGCAGGAAAAGGATGCAGACACCACCCCCGCCGCACCGTTGAAGCTGGATGTAAGCGTGCGGGTCATCGAACCTGTGAAAAACCTGATGGGCTTTGCCAGCGTGAAATTCAACGACTGCTTTGTGGTGGAAAATCTGAAAATCGCGCAGGGCAGCAAGGGACTTTTCGTGGGGATGCCCAGCCAGCCGGACGGCAAGGGGGGCTATCGGGATATGGCCTATCCCGTCACGAAGGAGTTCCGGGAACAGCTCAACACCGCTGTTCTGCAAGCCTATGAAGTAAAGCTGGAACAGATGGCGGAGCGCGGCTCTGCCGGGCGTGCGTCCATCAGCGAACAGCTCAAGGCCGGGGAAGCGGCTGCCGAACAGGCAAAAGCGGAACGGCCCCCGAAGGAAAAGCCCAGCCGTGGTGCGGAGCGTTGACCTCGGGCCATGCTGGTCCGAAGCGGAAAGGAGGCGAAACCAATGCCACGCAAACGGACGGGCTATGATGCGGCCTGCTACTATGACGGCAAGCTGCTGGGCCGCTGTACCAAAGCAGACAGCGACGCCTATACCCTGTTGATGAACGCCTGCGGCGGGGACGCCGCCCGTGTCCTGCGGGAATACGCCTACTTTTCCCCGGAGCTGAAGGCCATCTTGGAAAAGGCGGCGCTCATGCAGGCGGACCGGAACCGGACGGGCGGGATGTTCCATGCGCCCCAGAGCTCCCCGTGGGGAGAGGTGCAGAGCTGTGAAGTTCTCTGTCCGGGCGTGTTTTTGGTATCCACCGCCATCCACGGCGGGACGATGGTAGCAAACGAGGTGGCCGCCGTCCTCTCTCCGGCGGCGAAAAAATGCGGTTTCAAGGACAAGGGCTATATCTGCTATGAGGAGGACGCACAGGAAAGCGTGGTGCTCCGGGAGCTGCTGGACAAAAAGCTCTGGAAGATCCCCGACCGTATCAAGGACAAAGAGCGGTTTGAAGAAAACCTCAATCAGTCCATCCGGCAATACAATCCCGAATACTGGCGGGCAAGGCAGAGCGGAATCGAAGCAACAATGAAAAAGTATCACAAGACCACTAAAAAGGAGCGCGAAAAGAACTCCAAACAAATATAAAAGCCCTCCATTTGGGATGAAGGACTTTTATGCAAACTACAATATCTTGTTTATCAATTGTTCAGCTAAGTATGGTCTGATTGAAGTCATAATAATTGCATTTATCTTTCTTTGCTGATTTCGAGTAATCGAATCTTTGTCACGCTTATTAAACATTTTGAGCATAAATTCATAATCAATTTCTGGATCATAATTATTATACTCATTTGCCTGAAAAACGCCCTCATCATAAAGGTATTTTAACAATTTTCTGGAAAAGAACTCCGACGACAAAGTAATAAAACTTCCATCCTCAATCGCATGAAAGAGTTTAAATAGTTTTTCCTGTATACTTACTTCTTCATTCAGATCAGCACGGTCGAATTTTTTAATGCAAGAACTCCCAATAGGGAAAAGGGTGTTTCCATTTCTAACATTTCTAATGGTGAAAAGATAGCGCAACTCTTCTTTCCCACATATACACGATGATTCTAAACTATCATCTTCCTCACAATCGTCTATCATCCATTCTTGGACAGCTTCATTCCATGTGTTGCCTTCAGACTTGTCCAGAACCTTTTGGATGAGGTTGGTCCGATAAGCGTTGCTCATTTAATCACCCCCGAAAATCGTTAGTTTTATTATACCTCAAACCACATTTTGGTGCAATTTGGAATTCCGCAAAAGCTTCGGGCCGTGTTGACCCGAAGCGGCAAAGGAGGTGTAACGAAATGGCCTATGTGCCAGTACCCAAAGACCTGTCCAAAATCAAGACAAAGCTGGCCTTCAATCTCACGAAGCGCCAGCTTATTTGTTTTTCCGGCGCGGCGGCGGTGGGCCTTCCGGCCTACCTGTTTTCCCGTAGCAGTATCGGCAACAGCGCCGCCATGTTCCTGATGATCGGCCTCATGCTCCCGTTCTTCTTTTTCGCCATGTATGAGCGGGACGGCCTACCGCTGGAAAAGGTGCTGAAAAACATCATCCGCACCCGGTTCCTCTATCCCCGGGTGCGGCCTTACAAAACCGAAAACTTCTATGCGCTGCTTGGCGCCAGAAAGGAGGCGCAGCCGATTGCAAAACAACAGAAGGGCCGGAAAGCCCGCAGGCAAAAAGCCTGACAAGACGGGCCTTCTCGGCCTGTTCACAAAGGGAAAGGACATTCCCACCACCGCCCAGCAAACCCTCCCTTACCGGGAAATGTACCGGGATGGGGTGTGCCGGGTGGAGGATCGTTATTACACCAAAACCATTGAATACGAGGACATCAACTACCAGCTCGCCCAGACCGAAGATCAGGCGGCCATCTTTGACGGGTGGAGCGCCTGTCTAAACTACTTTGACAGTTCCTTGCCGTTTCAGCTTTCCTTCCTCAACCATCGGAGCCGCCCGGGCAGCCGGTACAGCGTCAACATCCCCATGCAGGAGGACGACTACAACAGCGTCCGGCGTGAGTATGTGGAAATGCTGGAAAACCAGATCGCCAAAAGCAACAACGGAATTGTCCGCACAAAGCTCCTGACCTTCGGTGTGAATGTGGACGACCTCTCCACCGCAAGGGCGAGGCTGGAGCGTGTGGAGGCGGACATTTGCGGCAACTTCAAAAAGCTGGGCGTCAAGTGCCGCTCCCTCTCGGGGCTGGAACGGCTGGAGCTCCTTCACGGGCAGCTCCACCCCGGCGGCACCGACCCTTTCCGGTTTTCGTGGGATATGATACCCCAGACCGGCCTTTCCACAAAGGACTTTATTGCCCCGGACAGCTTCGACTTCCGTTTCAGCCGCCTGTTCCGGGTAGGGACGACCTGGGGCGCGGCCTCCTATTTGCAGATTTTGGCCTCGGAGCTCTCGGACAAGCTGCTGGCGGAGCTGTTGGAAATGGATGCGGAAATGACCATCACGCTCCATATCCAGACCGTCGATCAGGCTGCTGCCGTGAAATCCATCAAGGCCAAAGTTTCCGACATTGACAAGATGAAGGTGGAGGAACAGAAAAAGGCCGCCCGGGCCGGATACGACATGGACATACTTCCGACCGACCTTGTGACGTACAGCAACGACGCAAAGACCCTCTTGGAAGATTTGCAGAGCCGGAACGAGCGAATGTTTCTTTTGACATTCCTTGTGGTGAACATGGCCCCGACCCGCCGGGAGCTGGACAACGACCTGTTCACGGTGTCGGGTATCGTTCAGAAATACAACTGCACCTTGAAGCGGCTGGACTTCCAACAGGAGGATGGTTTTCTGTCCAGCCTGCCGCTGGGTCATAACGGCATTGAGATCAAGCGCGGCATGACCACCAGTTCCACGGCCATTTTCGTCCCCTTTATGACGCAGGAGCTCCGCATGGACGGCGAGGCGGTCTATTACGGGCTCAACGCCCTTTCCCATAACGTCATCATGGCGAACCGGAAAAAGCTCAAAAATCCCAACGGCCTGTTTCTCGGCGTGCCGGGCTCCGGCAAATCCTTTGCCGCAAAGCGGGAGCTTGTGAACGTGTTCCTTGCCACCCGTGACCGGATCATCGTGGTGGACCCGATGGGCGAATACTCGCCCCTTATCAAGCGGCTGGGCGGACAGGTCATCGAGATCGCCCCGGACAGCCCGCACCATATTAACCCGATGGACATTGATTTGAGCTTCGACGAGGAAAACCCGATGGCACTGAAAGCCGACTTTATCCTGTCGCTGATGGAGCTGATCGTCGGCGGCAAGGACGGCTTGCAGCCGGTGGAACGGACCGTCATTGACCGCTGTGTGCGCCAGATGTACCGGGAGCATTTGCAGAACCCGGAGACGGCGAAAATGCCGACCCTCCAAACCCTCTATGACCTACTCTGTTCCCAGCCCGAGGGCGAGGCGGTACGGCTAGCAACGGCCCTTGAAATCTATGTTTCGGGCTCTCTCAACGTGTTCAACCATGAAACCAATGTGGACCTGAACCGCCGCCTTGTGTGCCTCGACCTGAAAAAGCTGGGGGCCGGGCTTCGGACGATTGCCATGCTCATTATGCAGGACCTTGTCAATTCGCAGGTGTCCATGAATTTCCTGCGCGGTATCGCTACATGGTGTTACTTCGACGAGTTCCATGTGCTGCTCCGTGACCGGCTGACGGCAAGCTACTGTGTGGCGATCTGGAAAATGCTCCGTAAGAAGGGCTGCGTACCCAGCGCCTTAACGCAGAATGTGAAGGACTTCCTTGCCAGCCCGGAGATCGAGAACATCTTTGAAAACTCGGACTTCCTTGTGCTGCTCTCGCAGGCGCAGGGCGACCGGCAGATTTTAGCCAAACAGCTCGGTATCAGCCCCCACCAGCTTTCCTATGTGACCCACACCAATTCCGGCGAAGGGCTGTTGTTCTTCGGGAACACCACCATCCCGTTTGTTGACCGCTTCCCGCAGAATACCGAGCTGTACGCCATTATGACCACCCGCCCGGAGGACAAGAAACAGGAAATGAAGCGGGCGTAACACACTTCGGGCCATGCTGGCCCGAGGTTCGGAAAGGAGGGATACATCATCGGAAAGAAACCGGATAAACGGAATTTTCAAAGGCCGGGGCCGCCGGAGGATACCGGGAGCACTCGCCCCGGACCGGCTGACCGGGAAGGGCCTTCCCCCGCACCGTCCCGACGCCTGCGGTTTGAGGACGAGGATACCGGGCAGACCGGCACTTCGGGCCATGATGGCCCGAAGTCCAAAAGCGGCAAGTTTCAAGAGGACAGCCGGAAAGCCCGCCCTTCTGACCACATGAGGCAGGAGGACGACCGGGGCGGTCCGCAGGATACCGGCAAGGCGCAGGAGCCGGAGGGTCCCGCCGAGAAAGCCGGAAGCAAAAAGGACAAGTACCAGAAGGCGCAGGCCAAAGCGGAGCGCACCGGGGAAAAGCTGGGAAAGGCCCGGGAAAAGCTGGATAAGGCCGAGGCGAAACGGGCGGCGCAGAAGCCGCCGGGCCTTGCAAAAAAAGCCGTCCGGGGAGCCCGCACCGAGGCATGGTTTTATCTCCACAACAAAATCCACGAAGTCGAGCATGAAAATGTGGGCGTGGAAGGAGCGCATAAATCCGAGCTGACCGCCGAGGCCGGGACCCGGAAACTGACCCGGTATGCCAAACGGCGCTGGCGGGAACACCCGGCTCGGAAGGTGGCAAAGTGGGAACGGAAGGACATAAAAGCCCGGGCCAATGTGGATTTTCAGAAGATGGCCGCCGAACACCCGGAGCTTGCCAGCAATCCGCTGTCCCGGATACAGCAGAAGTGGAAACTGAAACGCCGGTATTCCAAAGAGGCAAAGGCAGCGGCAAAACAGAGCGCAAAGGCCGCAAAGAAAGCCGCTGCCGCTTCGGGGAATGTGACCCGGCGGGCGGCGCAGTTTGTGACCCGTCATCCTGTGGCGGTTTTGGTGTTGGTGCTGTTGTTACTGGTCTGCTATATCCTGTCGGCGGTAAGCTCCATCTTTCCCACGCTTGGCAGCGGTCTTGCCAATGCGGTGTCCGGCACTTCCTATGCTTCGGAGGACGCCGACCTGCTTGGCGTGGACGAGGACTACACGGCGCTGGAAAATGAACTGGTGCAGACGGTAGCGAACATCGAAAGTACCCATCCCGGCTATGACGAGTACCGCTATTCCGTGGACGAGATCGGCCACAACCCCTATGAGCTGGCGTCCTATCTCTCGGCAAAGTACCATGTGTATTTCCGGGAGCAGGTGCAGGACGAGCTGCGGGAGATCTTCGAGGCGCAGTATGAGCTGACCTTGACGGAGGAAATCGAGATACGCTACCGCACCGAAACCAGCACCGACCCGGAAACCGGAGAAACCACCACCGAGGAAGTCCCCTATGAGTATTACATCCTCAATGTGACCCTCACCAATAAAACGCTGCCTGCCGTGATCCTGCCGAGGCTGGATGAACAGCAGCGGGAAATCTACACCGTCATGCAGCAGCTCAAAGGCAACAAGCCCTATTTGTGGGAAGGAATTTATACCGGCGGCGAGGACACCGGCCCCAGCTATGAGATACCCGGCGAGGCGCTGGATGACCCGGCCTTTGCGGCGCTCATGGCGGAGGCGACAAAGTACATCGGCTGGCCTTATGTGTGGGGCGGCTCCAGCCCGTCCACCTCCTTTGACTGTTCGGGCTTTGTCTGCTGGGTGTACACGGTCAGCGGCGTCCACAACCTGCCCCGTACCACGGCGCAGGGCATTTACAACCAGTGCGCCATCATTTCCCCCTCCGAGGCAAAGCCAGGCGACATTATCTTTTTCACGGGAACCTATGACAGCCCCGGCCCTGTGTCCCATGTGGGGATTTATGTGGGCGACGGGATGATGCTCCATTGTGGTTCTCCCATCCAATACGCAAATATCAATTCAAGCTACTGGCAGACACATTTCTACGCCTTCGGGCGCTTGTGAGCCAGAAGAAAGGAGCCCTTGCATGAACAAGATCGACAAGCTCGATAAGGAGCTGGAAAAGGCCCGGGAGAAGGCCGCCGAGTGGCAGGCCAAAATCCGGGAACTGGAAAAGCAGAAACAGGAGGAAGAAAACAGCCAGATCGTGCAGGCGGTGCGCTCTCTCAAACTGATCCCCGCCGAGCTGATGGCATTTCTGAACGACCCCAAAAACAGCCTTGCCGCTTCGGGCCACAATGGCCCGAAGCCGGAGGCACCCGAAAAGGAGGACACGGCCCATGAAGAAAACTAAATTTCGCAGGCTGGCGGTGATGACTGCCAGCCTTTTGTGTTGCCTGATCTTTACGGTCCCGGCTTACGCCCAGAGCAATGAGCCGCAGCCCGAGGCCACGCCCGCCCCGGTGGAAACCGAGGCGGAGCCGGAAACCCAGAACCCCTTTACCCCGGATGGAACGGGAACGGTGGTGGACAACGCCACCGACGAGGACGGCAAAGAGTTCTACACCATTACCACCGCAGACGAGAGTGTTTTCTATCTGGTGATCGACAAGCAGAAAACCAGCGAAAACGTCTATTTCCTCAACGCTGTAACCGTGGATGACCTTCTGCCTCTTGCCGAACAGGACGAGGAACCAGCCGAGGAAGTGACCCCCGAACCGGAGCCGGAGCCCACCGAACCCGTGGAGGAAGTGACCGAGCCGGAACCCAAAACCGAGGCCGAAAAAACAGACAGCCCACTTCTTTCGCTGCTCCTGATCGGGGCGGTGGTGCTGATCGGCGGCGGTGCCGGTTATTACTTCAAGATTTACAAGCCGAAGCACGAAGCGCCGGACCTGGAGGACGACTACTGCGAATATGAGGACGAAGGGCCGGAGGAAATCGCAGAGGAACCCGAGGACGAGGATACCCCTCCGTGGGACGAGGACACGGAAGAACAGGAGGCCCGCCAGTGAATTTTACCAACAGCCCCTTTGAGCGAATGATGAAGGAAGTGCCGTGGCCGGGCCGGGGCAGCGACGACCCTTGTACCGGATGCCGCTACTACAAGGAGTGCAAAGGCAGGAAAAAACAGTGCCGGAAGAAATTCCGGGCGCTGATCGTGGGGCCCCGCCCTTCGGGCCATCGTGGCCCGAAGTCCTGAATGGACGCCCGGGAGCTGACCCGTGACGAGAGGAAGAAAATCCGTTCCCTTGTCACGGGGATGTGCGCCAACTATGACCGGGAAACGGGCCTTTGCCTGCCGCTGGACTGTGGCTGCTATATGCTGCACAAATGCTGGACGGGCGCTTACTGCCGGGATTTCCGGGAGGCCGTCTTGCCCCTCGACCCGGAGCTTCTTGCGGCGCTGACCGTGGAAGGCGGCTCCCCGGAGCTTCGGGCCTGTGCGGTCTGCGGGCGGGCATTTTTACCCGAAGGCCGTCAAGCCTACTGTTCCGACGCCTGCAAGGCCGAAGGAAACCGCCGGAAAAGCCGGGAACGTATGAGGAAAATGCGGGAGAAAAGGCCGGGCGGCGGTTACGATTTGCCGCCCCGAAAGGCTTGATATTCCGGGTTTTTTTGAGGGCGTTTCCGGGGCGGGAATACTGCAACCCATCCCGCCCCGGTTTACTCCCTCATTTCGTAACATACCACACTTCGAGCCATGTTGGCCCGAAGCCAGAACAGAAGGAGGATTGCCATGCACGAAAAAGACAACTGTTTGAAAACCACCGAGCTTTCCACGGAGCAGAACTGCAACATGATCGACGGCGTACCCAATAACACGCCCATCCAGCCTGCGCCCCCGGAGCTGGACGCAAAGCCGCTGGACAAAGTGAAGGAGCCCAAAGAGCGCAGAAAGGGCCGGGAGCTGGAACGCTGATGGAGAACCGCAAGCGGAATGTCCATTTGCACGTCATGGTGACGCCGGACGAGCTGGCGGCCATCCACGAACGGATGGCCGAAGCGGGCATTTCCAATGCCGGGGCTTATGTGCGGAAGATGGCTCTGAATGGGTATATCCTGCACGTTGACCTTGCGCCCATAAAAGAATTGATCTCTCTGCAAAGGCGCTGTTCCAACAATCTCAATCAGGTCGCCGTACACGCGCATACCTACGGCGTGTACCCGGAAGAAATCGACGGATTGAAGCGAGACTATGAAAAGCTGTGGGGCGAGGTGTCAAAGGTGCTGCGGGAGCTCTCCGAGCTGGTGGCAAAATAAGACGAGGGCGGCAGGTTTTCCTGTCGCCCTTCCTTTTTTATTTTGATGATAACTTTTGCCTGCCATGACATTGATAACTTTTTTATATAGTCGTATAATTGTATTAATTGTAGATTCTGACAACATTTTTAAAGGAGGTAACTCGATGGCTTCCAGCAGTATTTTTATATATGAATTGCGTTCACCAGCAGAAATCAATGTAGAATCAATATATTCACGCTTGAAAGGTTATCCAGAAGATGAAAATACCTATTTTAATTTGGAAATGATTAGCGCCAATGAACTACTGGGCGAATATGTCATTGTCCAAAATGCTCAAGAATCTTATTATAACCCTGAGCAGAGAGTTTTTGAATATCGTATTGTTCCTAAAGCAAATGTTATTTCTTTCAGCATTACGGATGGTTTTTTGGAAATTTGGGGAAACAAAACTTCGGCAAACAAATTAGTATTTGAGCTATCGAATTTGTTAGCGCCTATTTCCATTAATAGTATCGAAGTTACGATTGACACTCTATTAGAAAAATTGAAAGGTTATAAGTTAAAAGTCTCTAAAGTGTGCTTTCAAGATTTTCTCTTTACGGAGGATATTGTTGGCAACTTTACTGTGGATCTCTCATCGTATGGAGATGCTTTTTCTATCCTACAGAAATATAATGATAAAATTTCAAGCATGACTATTATTCTTTACTGTGATAATAGCTCAATTAAACTCCGAATTACTGCAAAGGGGCGAGTTACCGTTTATAAGTCTCGTTCCTCGATGGACGATGAAGAAATATTGTTTCTCCATCAAATTTTGCTGAATGGAGGTGAACATTGATGGGCGAACTTAGTCAAAGAATTGGGAAAAAATTAGAGCACTATGGAAATTCTATTTTTGAGCATTTGGAATGGAAGATTTTAGCTCAAGATGTTCAAATTGACTGCATAAGAGCTGCACATAAAAACGCAAAATCTTCTGACAAAAAAACGCATGGTGTAGATATATTAGCAGGGTATTATAATCCTTTCACTAAACGCCAAGAGGCCTTTATTATAGAATGCAAACATCGCGAATGGTCTAACTTTATTCCGAGCAATTTGTCATTATGGGTTGAGGAATTGTGTAATACTATTGAGTGTGCTTCAACATCTCCTGCCTTAACTACATATTTAGAAGAATATACTTTAATCGGTGGGATTTTATTATATAATTCAAGTGATAACATATACGAGATGGAACGTGCGTTAAAAAGCATTTCCCAAATTAAGGTTCCAAGACGTCGCCATCCTCTAATGATTTATCTTGCAGATAATAGTAGGCTTGAAAAATGGTATTCTTTTAATGCTGAAATTGCGAAAATTAAGCAAAACAGTATTGAAAATAGCTTTGGCATTATATATCCATCCATTGGTGGTTCTACCTGGGATCGTTCACCTGTAGTCACGCCAACATATTTATTTTCCGACTACATCTTGGCATCCTATATTAAAAGTGCAACCAACCAAGGCGTTACAACAAAGGTTGATATAAAGGCCCTGTTTTGTTTTGAGCATGTTACAGATGATTCTTTAAAGTATTTGCAGGATATGATTAATGAATTACAATTAGAATCGAGAAGTGATCGTTATCAAGAAGTTCATTTCTATTTTTATCCTGAAACAGAAAAAGACATAGATCACATTAAAGAATCTTTTTCAAAAATGTTCGCAGAAAAAGATACTTTTAAATATTATCTGATGGACAATCGTCGTTTATCAAGAATCTATTATGAGTCATAAGGGAGGCGAGAATAATGGCAGTTCAATCCTTTGTTAAGGGGGATGACCTTAAAAAATTAATAGACGATAAACTAATTAACGCTCAAAGTGTCAAATATGTTTTACGGCAAAAAGGTATCCTTCCCGTATGTACTAATTCAGAGGCTCTTTCTGACTTGATACACCATCATTTTTTTGGCTCTGCAACTATGACTCAGATGCAAGAGGTTATGAATTTTGAGCAAAACAACTTGAAGTCTACTGTTGTCATAATCTCTCCTAAAAGCGAACAGTCCAAAGAAGATTTTCTGACGAGTATAGCAGATGAATTTGTCAATAAAGGTCGTAGTTCGAATACTAAGTATACATTAAAAAACATTGCAAGAAATCAAACCAGCGTAACATTGCAGTACATATATAAAAAACCCCAAAGAGGCCGTATTAAAATTGCTGAAACGCGAACAGTGACTTTAGATGTTACGATTTCCCCGTTAGAAGATGATTCGCAGAAGTTTAAAGTTAGCATACGGCACGAAGGAATGTCGGAATCAAAACAGTTTGTCACACTTCTGGATGAAATGATTCAGGAAGATAGTGAACAGGCTGTATTTGGTCTTAAAAGAATAACTTTAGCAAGTCTTTTAAAGGCACACAAGGTAGATTTCTTTGATGATTTTGGCGCGTACACTCACAAAGAATGGAAACTAACAGACATTATTAATGTTACTGTAAACAAAGATGAAAAAAGCATTGATGATGAAAATGACGAGACTACATCAGGCGAAATTGATGCTTCTGAACCCACCGGACGCCTTTCGGGAATTAGTAGTGCGATTTTAAAAGGTGACGGGTTAAGAAATAATGATTTTGTAAAGGAATGTATGGCTCAAGGTTTTATTTTTTCAAGTATGAGTTACAAGTTCTCGCACAAGACACTCCCGATAACAATAGTAATCGATGTGAATTTTAAGCAAACCGACTTGAAAATCAATATTGTAAAAACATACCAGCTTGAAGATGACGGTATAGAACGTTTGGCCCCCTTGCCTGCAAGTGACCAGAGTTTGTATATCGATTATTTTCAAAATGTTGCTTATGCAGTCTACTCAAATCTCATTGAGAAACAAAAAGCCGAACTGGTTAAGCAAACTATCAAGCCAGACAAATAGAATATGTTTAAAAACGGATGGTTTCATTAGACCATCCGTTTTTATTTGAAAATAGATTTAGGACAGGATTCTCTAATCTTTCGCAACATTTATGTCCCCGGGCAGGCATGATAAAATAGAGATAGAAAGAATAAAGGAGGTTTTGATGATGAAGATACTGCTGAAAATATTAGTCGCGCCCTTCGCTCTGGCGCTATCCCTTCTGGCGGCTCTGCTGGTGTTTCTGTTTGATATTTGCGCCTTCCTGCTGACGATTGCCTCCGTGATCCTGGCGGTGCTGGGTATCGCCCTCTTTTTCACGCCGACCCCCATCGGCGGGATTGTATTTCTGTTCCTCGCCTTCCTCCTTTCGCCGTATGGGCTGCAAGCGGCGGCTGGTTCTCTGCTTTGGGCGCTGGACGGAGGCAAATCCGCTCTGTATCGGTTTCTGGCAAGTTAAACAGCCTCGGGCCATGTTGGCCCGAAGTCGGGGCGGTCTGGATGGGCCGCCCTTTTTTCATAGAAGGGAGGGATGATTTCTGGCTACCACAACTTTGTTGCAGCGCCATGCGGGCGAAGGCGAAACGATTGCCGAGGCCATCCGGGATTGTCTGGACTATGGCAAAAACCCGGAGAAAACAGAAAGCGGAAAGTTTATCTCCGCTTATGAGTGCGACCCTGCCACCGTGGCGGACGAGTTTCTTTTAGCGAAAGCCAGCTATGCCGCCATGACAGGCCGGGAACAGAAAAAGGCCAATGATGTGCTGTGCTATCAGATACGACAATCCTTCTACCCGGGGGAGATCACCCCGAAGGAGGCAAACCGTATCGGCTATGAGCTGGCTATGCGCTGGACGAAGGGACGGCACGCTTTTATCGTTACCACGCATACCGACAAGAAGCACATCCATTGTCACATCTATTACAACTCTACCACCCTTGACTGTACCCGGAAATTCCGAAACTTCTGGGGCTCCAGCTTCGCCCTCCGGCGGCTCTCCGACAGACTGTGCCTTGAAAACGGACTGTCTATTGTAGAGAACCCGAAGCCCCGGAGCAAGGGAAAATACCGGAACTATGGGGAGTGGCAGAAAGAACGGAAAGGGCCGCTTTCGTATCAGGACCGGCTGCGCCTTGCCATTGATACTGCGCTGGCGGAGCGCCCTGTCGATCTGGACGAATTTCTCGGCCTGATGAAGCGGGCCGGATATGAAGTCAAGAAGGTTCGGGGCGGTGGTAT
This sequence comes from bacterium 210917-SL.2.15, assembly GCA_020555605.1. Taxonomy (GTDB): domain Bacteria; phylum Bacillota; class Clostridia; order Oscillospirales; family Oscillospiraceae; genus Pseudoscillospira. Next base: position 14,219 of record JAJCJC010000027.1, read on the forward strand.
CAGCTTCCGGCTGACCGGCCAGGGACAGGAACGCTTTACCCGGCTGCGGGCCTCTACGCTGGGGGACGGCTACGATTTGAAAGATGTTCTTGCCGCCATTGAGGGCAAAGAAAAACGCCCCGGACGCCCGGAGCGAAAAATCAGTCTGGCGGTGGATATTCAAGCAAAGCTGGCTGCCGGTAAGGGGCCGGGCTACGAGCGGTGGGCAAAGGTGTTCAACATCAAGCAGATGGCCGCCGCCCTCGCCTATATACAGGACAACGGCCTGACTGATTATGAGCAGTTGGCGCAGAAAGCCGCCGAGGCAACCGACCGTTTCCATGTACTTTCCGAGCAGATCAAGCAGACGGAGCAGGCCATGAAAACCAATGCCGGGCTAAAGGCCGCAACGGTTCAGTATGCCAAAACACGCCCGGTCTTTGAGCAGTACAAGGCTGCAAATTGCAGCCGGAAATTCCTTGCGGAGCATGAGGCGGATATTGAGCTGTATCGGGCGGCACAAGCAGAAATGCGCCGTTTGCTGGGCGGGGCGAAGCTCCCGAAAATGGATGTGCTGAAGGAGGAAGGCCGCAAGCTCACGGCAAAGAAAAAGCGCCTTTATGGAGAGTATCAGAAAGCGCGCCGTGATATGCAGGAGATCGTCACCATCAAGGCAAATATTGATACGCTGCTGGGCTACACCGAGCCGGGCAGAAAGCAGGAAAAGGAGCGTTGAGATTATGAAAACAAGGAGCAAAGCGACGCGATTACTTCGGGCCATGTTGGCCCGAAGATACGGGTTTGGGGCGAGCCCCAACAAGCGGCGTCCGGGCCTTTGTGGCCACGGAGGCATTGCTTGCCACTTAGCGGCAGCCCCAAAAATGGCATGAAAAAACGGAGGCTCTTACTCCTGAACCTCCGTTTCTCTGGCTTTCTTGAGCCCTTCGGCTGTGGCCTCCATGACAACAAGCTCTTTCTCATTCATCGAGCTTAAAAGCACATCAATATGCTTTCTGCAACTGTTCTCTCCACGCTGACCTTCTGTATAGAAAAACTGATCTACGGAAATTTCGAACAGAGTGACGAGTTTGAAAAACAGGTTGAAGCTGGGGTGCTGGTCTTTGTTCTCAATGTTCATAATGGTGCGATCAGTCTTGCCGACCAGCTCCGCCACATAGGCTTGTGTCCAGCCCTTTTCCTCTCTGGCTTGTTTCAAAGCGAGCCCGAGCCCGTGAAAGTCAAACCTTCTTTCGTCTTGGTTCATTCTCATATCACCCTATATCATTGTACATTTCGGGTCAGCTTATGAGAATGTAGTGAAATTTGATATAAAGTATTATTTTATTTCACTACAAGGTGAAGCTGTGTTAAGATGTATAGTAACCAAGAAGTATGATAAAATAATAATAGGAGGATTATATGAATTATAAGATACGAGAGATAAGAAACCATGAGTATTTGCTACTAAGCCAATTTCTATACGAAGCTATTTTCATTCCAGAAGGCTCAACCCCACCACCTAAAACCATTATTTCCTTGCCAGAATTGCAAGTATATATAAAGGACTTTGGAAAAAAACATGGAGACCAAGGAATGGTGGTAGAGATTGATAATAAAATTGTTGGAGCGGCTTGGGTGAGAATTATGAATGATTACGGGCATATTGATAACAAAACGCCATCCTTAGCAATGTCACTATATAAAGAATACAGAGGATATGGAATAGGAACGGCCTTGTTGGAAGGTTTGCTTACCAAATTAAAGAATAGCAAATACGCTAAGGTATCGTTGTCTGTTCAAAAAGCTAATTATGCTGTTAAAATGTACCAAAAAGCAGGGTTTAAAATTGTTAGTGAAAACAATGAGGAATATATCATGGTTGCGGATATTTCTTAAAAAGCATTGCAAAAGTTCAACTGATAGATTAAACTGTTAATAAGATTTGCAGAAAGGTGGCTCTTTGGTTTATGGGTGATATTGGTGCATAGCATGGGCTATTGCAAAATATAAAATTTAATATGGAAAGGTAATAGCCTGTGCTAATCCTAAATGAACATGAAATTCTTTAGGAGGTGCACCATTTTGGGCTATATAAAAGCAAAAGATGTTTTGCCACTTGAAGTTATAGAACAAGTACAACAATATATCAGTGGCGAAGTTTTATATATTCCTAAAAAGGAAAATAATAAGTGCTTTTGGGGTGAGAATACGCCAACTAAAAGGGAACTTGCAGATCGAAATGCTAAAATTTATTCTGAGTTTTGTTCCGGAATCCCAATTTCAAAACTTGCTAAAAAATACTTTTTGGTAGAAAAAAGCATCCAACGTATCATACGACAAGAAAAAAATAGATATTAGTTCTGAATGTGCCATATTTTCGATATGGCACATTTTCTTTTTTAATCAATCATGTTCCTCGCACAAAGCATTTATTATGCTAAAATAAATTTGTAGTATTCTGACATGCCTTGATTTCCATTTCACATGACGGAAATAAAAAAACCGTTATATGAAGTGGTAATTCAATATGCTTAAAAACTTCTAATGGCGGTTTTGAAATATGAACCGCCCCCTGTCAAGTAGACAGGTAAAAAAAGAAAAATTACGCCACGAGGGTCTGGTTCCTGTAAGCAAGGGGAGCCAGGCCCTTTAACTTAGCTTGAAGCCGCCTTGTATTGTAAAAGTCTA
>JAJCJC010000028.1 GCA_020555605.1 bacterium 210917-SL.2.15
TTCGTACAGAGCTGTGATTTTCTCGTTTTTTCTCATAACTTGCGCTCCTTTCTTCGGTTTTAGGTTGTGTGTTCTAAGAGACTTCCCAACCGCTTGATTAAGAAGTCTTTTAGAGCATACAACACCGGCAGCCAGCTTGTATTTTTTATACTGACGGACTGCAAAGTGATTCGGCTTTTTCTTTTCCAGGGCTTCAAACATCAGATCCACCGGGTTCTGGAACTCCTCATCATCTTCCCGCACCTCCATTGCGTTCAGGAACTCAATCAGGGTGGAGAAATTCTGTTCCTCAACCGGAGCTTCATAGTGGATATATCCGATCAAGGCACAGTAGAGCAGCGTTTCCGCCTTCGTCCAGAACTCATCACCGGCTTTTCCATCACCCTTTGTGTTGGCAATCAGCGTTGTCACCAGTTTCAGAATGTCTTTTTCTGAATGGATATAGGCAAATGGGTTATAGTGCATCGACTTCTGAAAGTTGATGGTGTTGAAAATCTTGATGGTGTAGCCATGCTTCAAAAGGGCGTTGCCGCACTCAATCACGATGCTGCCTTTCGGGTCAGTGACCACATAGGAACTGTGCATCTGGAGAAGGTTTGGCTTCAACCAAAAGCGAGTTTTACCGGAACCCGAACCGCCGATAATCAGAACATTCTTATTTCGGGCATTGGCAGGATTCTTCGGGCGATTGCTCATCATCAGCCGCTCCGTTTTCGTCAGGATCACATTGTCCTCGAACTTTGGTGCAATAAACGGCTCAATATCTTTTGCCGTTCCCCAACGAGCAGAACCGTACTCAACATTGTGTCGGTACTTCTTTGCGTTTTTGCCTTTTAGATAGACAGCCAGCCGAAGTCCTGCGCCGCAGAGAATACCAATCAGCAAATCCAACGGGTGAAAGCTGGGAAACGGATTGTTCAGGGCTATCGGAAGGGCATGAAAAAAGCTGAGGATTTTCGCAGATGAATCTGCCCCCTCAGCCAATCTCCATGCTTCTCCTAAATTCGTAGCGAACAACCCTACCAGAAAATACGGTAAATTCAGAATCAGGAGCTTTTTCATTTTTCTCTTATCCATCACAGATCACGCTCCTGTTTCTTCTCTCGAACCTTCTTCGGAATCGCTGCGACAATTTCCTTGAACTTCTTCAGCTGCGCCAGAACGCTCGGCTTTTCATTCTTGGTTAATGCCCTTGCCTGATGTTCCTTGCAGATTGCATCCAAAGCATCTGCATCTTTAGAACGGACAAAAACAAGAAACCGGGGAGGATCAACGGACTTATCTTTTCTTACGGCAAAGTCCACGCCATACTTCTTGGCGAGCTTTTCAAAATCACGGATACTCTCTTTGTCGATCTCAACATTCGTAGCACCCTGATTCTGTCCCAAAAGCTGTTTCACGGATTGCTTTCCATGAACGGCAGGGTCTCGTGCCTTTTTCATCTTCACTTTTTCCCGGTGCTGCAAATACTTGCGGATACCGGCAATGATAGTGCGCCCCGTCAGCTTGGTTGTGCTGATCGCCAGGTTTACTGTTCTGTTTTCAACTTCTTCCTGCATGATTCATCACCTCCTGCAAGCAGTAGAGTGAACAGATTATCGTGCCATATCTCTGTGGTCGTAATACAGATTGCCCTTGGCAACTGCGGCATGGCTGATAATCTTGATATTGCCAGCTTTCTGGTTATCCAGAGCCTTCTGATAACCCACATCGCTCAAATACAGGCGATTTCTTTCGCCTTTCCAACCGACAGGCGATTCATCGGTCAGCACATCGAAAATAATCATGTGCTTGGTGGCGTCATCAAATCGTGCCAAGTCCATATAGGTATGTCCCTGGTACTCCTTGGCACCATCCTGAATCCGCTTTCGCTCCATCAGCTCTCCAATCGTCGAATTTCTTTGCATAAGAACCTCCTTACAGAACATCTCGGTCAGGGTTACTTTTGTGGGGAACCGAATCAGCTTTGACAGGTGCATCTTCTTTCTTCACCATGTCATCCGGCAGGGGAAGCGCCATAATGCTGCGCCCCATGCGTACAAAAGTCTCAGGCTGATGAAAGTGTTCCTCAAACTGCTTCATCAGTTCCGGGGACAGAGAACAAAAATCATCCTCGCCCAATCCCACAACCAGAAAATCACCGGCGATAATGTCATAAATATCGCCGTCATCATCACGCAGCGCACGGTTCAGTTCTTTGCCTACGAGTTTACCTTCGTCGTGCATCACCAGTGCAACCGGCTCATTGAACGGATAAGTTGCCTCAATATCGCCACCTACGGCTTTCTGCAAATCCTCCAGCTCACAGCCGATCTGCACAGCCTGCGGATACATGAACGGCTTTACCAGCAACACATTCATGGTATCTGCCTGTTCTTTCTGAACCTCCCGTTCCTCGGTCGTGCCGAACGCAACACCGGTAAAGTTTTCGGAGTCCAGAATGTACTCCGAATTGTAATAAGCGGCTCTAACCTGTTCCTCTGCCGCATCGTGAGATTCTGCTTGCACCGTAACCGTTTTCTCCAAGGTTTCGGTGATCTTCACATCGTATTCTTTCAAGTTTCGATACCTCCGTTTCTTTGGAAATAAGAAAAGCGACCATCCATGAACCTGTTACAGTTCATAAATAGTCGCATCCACATCGGCTAAAAGCTCGAACAAGCAAATATCGTCCAGTTCGCAAATCAGGGAACCCATGTCGAAGAAAATATCGTCCTCGCATTCCACCGTAGTAACCACGCTGCGGTGTTCGTTAAGACAAATGGCTTCTTCCTTGTCCATCGTGATCGTAGACATACAGGACACCACATAGAATGTCATATCTTCTGCTAACCACAGCTCCTTGCTCTGAATCGTGCGAACTTTTTCATCGCCGCTCATATCTTCTACATAGGACAGAAGCCGCACGGCTCTGCTGTTCAGAAGTACCTTTCCCTGATAGTCGATACCCTCACCAGCAGAGGACAATACTCGATACTCGCTAATCATCTCGGCATTTTTCTGAAACGACTTTGCCAGAAGCGCAGGAGAAATATCATCGAACTCCTCACTGTAGTTTACGAGCATATCTACCATATAATCAGGATCGCAAAGGTCGTAGAGTTCTTCCAAAGCGCCCTGAATGTTTTTGGGTGTAAACATTTTTTACCTTACCTTTCCATTGATTTTTCTCTTTTTTTCTGCCATTGCTCCAAAAGCTGAATGATTTTATCCTCCATCTGCTTGTTGGTATAGGACTTCGGGAAGTATTTTCGCAACGAATCCGTTTTGAAGGTTACTCTGTCCAGCTCTCCCTTCTTGATTTCATTCATAATCTCGCACATCGCATCCAGCGTACACTCGCCCTCCTGTGCGAGCTTTTTAATTCGCTGTGCTTGCGAAAGGGAAGGAGCTGCTTGAGCATAATCCATTGCAGAAAGAAAATCCTTCTGTTCTTCACTTGCCAGATAGGAAAGCTCCACCGCAGGATTGAATTTGATCTGACCCGTATCTACCATATCCAGCAGTTCCGGAATCAGTTCGGTCAGACGGATATAACGGTGTACCTGATTTCTGCTTTCTCCTGCCTCCTGACCGACTATATCCATTGCCTGCAACTTCATCCCAACTTGGGATGAAGTTAAATCGGTGCGTTGACCTTGATGTTTAATCGCATCCAGCTTCATCTTATAAGCAAATGCTCTTTCACTCGGCAGGATACTCTCCCTCTGCAAATTCGCATCAACCATCAAAATAATGGCTGCATCATCGTCCAGGTCACGAACAATCGCAGGCATGGTTTCCTTACCCGCAAGCTCCGATGCCCGGTGCCGCCTGTGACCAGAAACGATTTCATAACCACCGTCGGGGTCAGGACGGACAATCGCAGGAGTGAGAACTCCGAAATCTCGGACGCTCTCTGCCGTTTTCATCATTTCTTCATCATCAACCACACGGAAGGGGTGTCCCTCAAAGGGGTGTAGCTCAGAAAGCGGAATTTCCTGCACACGCTCCTGCTGGGCTTCAGCTCTGGATTGATCGGTGGAGAAAATATCATCGTACCCCTTCAAGCTGATGTTTGCGCCTTTTTTCTGCATTGTTTAACACCTCCTTCGTCAGAATTTTATAGGCTTCGGCAACTTTGCCTTTGGGATCATGCTTGAAGATACTGGTTCCCTCTGCGCTGATTTCCTCTGCACGGACAGAGCGGGGAATGTCGGTCTTGTAAACCTTCAGCTTTCCGCCGTAGCTCTCCCGAATCAGATTGCTGATGTCTTTGGAGTAGTTGGTGCGGCTGTCCACCATCGTCAGAAGAATCCCTTCAATCCTCAGTTTCGGGTTGATTTGCCTCTTGACCTTGTTGATGGTTCCAAGCAGCTGTTCCAGACCCTTTGCAGGAAGGTATGCTGCCTGAACCGGTATCAGCACATTGTCGGCAGCTGCCAACGCATTGACGGTCAGCATACCCAAAGACGGCATACAGTCAAGAAGAATGTAATCATAATTCTGTTTGACTGTATCCAGGTATTGCCGGAGAATGGTTTCCCGGCTCATGGCATTGACCAGTGCTACCTCCATACCTGAGAGTTCGATGTTGGACGGCACCAAATCAACGCCCTCCGGATGATGAAGAATCCCTTCATCGGGAGTAATAGGGTTTTCCATCATAATCTTTCCCATCAGATCGGAAAGTGTCGGAGACAGATCATCCGGGCAGGGATTGCCCAAACTGACCGTCAGGGAAGCCTGGGGATCGGTGTCTACCAGAAGCACCTTTTTTCCTTCAAGAGCCAAGCCAACGCCCAGATTCTCGGTGGTGGTGGTCTTTCCAGTGCCTCCTTTCTGATTGACCACCGCAATGATGGTTGCTTTTTTCGACATTTATCGTCACTCTCCTTCCTCTCGCTTCATTTTCAATTTCTTAAATCCTCCTTCCAAATATCCGTGTGACATATCGTGCCGAACAAGAGCATCGTAGTAGGTGTCTATTGTCGTCGGCGCATTGTATATCGTAGTCAGCATATACTGACGGATATTTCTAATCTTTGTGGTGTTCTCCTTGAAGCAGTCCATAACATATCGAATGTGTTCGGCATTCAGTTTCATAAACCGACTGCGGACAATTTCTGCCGGACGCTCCTCTGCACCAATGCGAATCAACGGTCGCTTCGTGCAAACTGTTTCAACGATCAACTCCAGAATGTTATCCAGCATTTCGGAATCGTAAGGGTAATCCTTCTTCAACAAATCCATACTGAGCTGATCCGAGAAATAATCAAAGTATTCTTGATACCGGTCATTCTCGTCCATCATTCCACCATTTCCGGAAGGAAAGATAGAATCAGTATCACTAAATTCAGTATTTTTAATATCAGTATTATTACATTGTGATTTCGGAAGTTCTTGAGTTGTGATTTCCATTGTTCCAGAATTGTGATTTTCACAATTCAAGAGTTGTGAATCCACAGCAGAGATAAAGTTCTTCACATAGATCAGGTTGGGCTTTCCCAAACCCTGGCGCTTACGTTCAATCAATCCTGCTTTCTTCTCAAGTTCACTGAGCAGCTTGATAGCCTTTTGTTCAGCACAGTTCAGAGCCATCTTCGCTTCGTCGATTGTAAAAATGATATACACTCTACCGTTTTTATCTATCCAACCATTCTTGGCAGACAGGCTCATGCGGTCAAGCAAAATGCCATACAGCATCTTGGCATCGGCAGAAATATTCCAGAACCTCTCGTTCGTGAACAACACCTTCGGAACTCGATAGAATGTGAATAGATCGGATTGCTGACCGTAAAAATAATCAAAACTCACACGGCTTCACCACCTTCTTTCTGCGGAAAACTTTCTGTTGTCAGCGGAATGCTGCGGAAAGTCGTATCCGTCTTTTCGTAAGGACATCGGGCAAAATAGTAGAAGCGGTATTCCTGTTCATACACATCCATATCAACGAAGCCCCACTTCACGCATAACCTTCTTCGTACACCAACCAATGCACGGGTGATCTCGCCCATAGGGACAGCCATCACATTCCGACTTGGGTTTCGGCGGCAAAGAGATTAAGTAGTAGCAATTATTTCTACCCAGACGGCAGCCCTTTCTGCCATTCGTCCAGAAGTAGCAGTAATGACAGTCGCTCGGCTTGTCTGCGGTATAAACAGGCTTGCTCAAATAAAACACCTCCAATCTCTTGTATTTGCCCATGGGTTTGGGCATAAAAAAAGAGCGCCTATCCATCCCCAATGCGGGGCAAATAGACGCTCTATGTACATAACGATATTTAATTTTATCTGCTATAACTGCATGGTATTCAAAACATCCGCCTTTTTTGATTAGCTGGATTTTTGGCACGATTTTGGGGCTGATTAGCAGGAAGGGCATTTTCATTAGCAAGAACAGCCCGTTTTCTGCTAAAAATTAGCTGGCGATTTTGTCTTATAACAACCGTTCGATTCTGGAGGGGTTGTCAAAAATCAAATTTTGGAGTAGAATTTTATCTCATACAGTGAAAGAGCTTTTTCGTAGCTTTTTATATAAGAAAAGCCGAAAACCCTTGAAAACAAAGGCTTTCGGCGTTGTTCACTGGCGTCCATAAGAGGATTTGAACCTCCGACCCCACGCTTAGGAGATGGACCCAGTGCATATATTCCCTATCAACAGGGATAAAGAAAATGCAGTTATATCAAGGCTTTTCTCCATGTTCTCTATAAACCTTGTACAAGCAAAATCAAGCAAAAACAAAGGATTTTAGCCCCCTATTGTTTGCACTCTGTTTGCAAAGGCGCGAAATTTGGCGTTAGCCAAAAGTTCAATTCCCGTCGAGACTTAATTATATTCATGGTATCGTGGACATAGTTTACCATACATAGAGGTTCATTACAAGAGGTATTGAGCCAGTGAAAGTGCCTGTTTTATCTTTCTCAGGAAAGGTAAAGCAGGCACTTTTTTTCATATCTAAACTTAGAAAGAAATGAGGTGAAATCATGAATACACAGATTATTGCCATAGCCAACCAAAAAGGTGGTGTCGGCAAAACAACCACTTGTGCCAATCTTGGAATTGGTCTGGCGCAGTCCGGGAAGAAAGTCCTTCTGATTGACGGAGACCCACAGGGAAGCCTGACCATCAGCTTGGGCAATCCTCAGCCTGATAAGCTGCCCTTTACACTGTCAGACGCTATGGGCCGTATTTTGATGGATGAACCAATTCGTCCCGGCGAGGGTATCCTGCACCACCCTGAGGGCGTAGACCTGATGCCTGCGGACATCCAGCTATCTGGTATGGAGGTATCTCTGGTAAACGCTATGAGCCGAGAAACCATTCTGCGACAATATCTGGACACGCTGAAGGGGCAATACTCCCATATCCTTATTGATTGCCAGCCCTCCCTGGGTATGCTTACGGTCAATGCACTGGCTGCCGCTAATAGGGTTATAATCCCCGTCCAGGCAGAGTATCTTCCAGCTAAAGGTTTGGAGCAGCTTTTGCAAACTATCAATAAGGTTCGCAGACAAATCAATCCCAAGCTGCAAATTGATGGGATTCTGCTGACGATGGTAGACAGCCGAACCAATTTTGCCAAAGAAATCTCCGCTCTTCTGCGCGAAACCTATGGCAGTAAGATCAAGGTGTTTACATCAGAAATTCCTCATTCTGTCAGGGCTAAAGAAATCAGTGCTGAAGGAAAAAGCATTTATGCCCATGATCCTAATGGCAAAGTGGCTGAGGGCTACAAAAATCTGACGAAGGAGGTATTGAAACTTGAAAAGCAGCGCGAAAAAAATAGAGCTGGCCTCAGTAGATGACCTGTTTTCTACAGAAGAAAGTCGGCAAGACGAGCAACTGGAAAAAATTCAGGAAATTCCCCTATCTGAACTGCATCCGTTCAAGGATCACCCCTTCAAGGTCAAGGATGATGATGCAATGATAGAAACCGCAGACAGCATCAAAAAGTATGGTGTGTTGGTTCCTGCGATTGCCAGACCACTGCCTGATGGCGGTTATGAGCTGGTAGCCGGTCACAGACGCCGCAGAGCCAGCGAATTGGCCGGAAAAGAAACCATGCCTGTCATTGTGCGCGACTTGGATGACGATGCTGCCACAATTATTATGGTTGACAGCAATTTGCAGCGAGAAAATCTGCTCCCCAGTGAAAGGGCTTTTGCCTACAAAATGAAGCTGGAAGCCATTAAACATCAAGGAGCAAGAACAGACCTGACTTCTGTTCAAGTTGAACAGAAGTTGAGCGCCAGAGACCAGGTGGCAAAAGAAGCCGGTGAACGAAGCGGTATCCAGGTAATGCGATATGTTCGTTTGACTGAACTGATTCCAGAGCTTTTGGATATGGTGGATGAAAAGAAAATCGCATTTAACCCAGCCTATGAACTCTCTTTTTTGAAACCGGACGAACAGCAAATGCTGGTGGAAACAATGGACTATGAGCAGGCTACCCCTTCTCTCTCTCAGGCTCAGCGAATGAAAAAGTTCAGCCAGGAAGGGAAATTGTCAGAAGATGTGATGCTTGCCATCATGTCAGAGGAAAAAAAGGGTGATCTGGATAAAGTGACCTTGAGCAGCGATACCTTACGAAAGTATTTCCCCAAAAGCTATACACCGGCCAAAATGCAGGAAACCATTATTAAACTGCTGGAACAATGGCAGAAAAAACGCCAACGAGATCAGGAACGATGAAGGGAGAGCCTATGAAAGATATTGCAGCAAGGGAACTGAAAGGCCACAACATTCTTGCAGTGGAGCGATTTTGGGACAGCACTTTCTGGATGATTGAGTTTACTGTCTTGCGCCCTACTGCTTATGGAGAACCTGGTGACGAAATGAGGCTTTTTCTCACAGAGGACGGGTATCAGTCAGCTCTGCAAAGCCAGCAGCGTCGAGAAATCAAAATTAAGAGATATGCCCATGTTATTGAGGGGCATATCCTCGACTTCAAGCCTAAAAAACACCGTCGTTCATAACCGATACAACGAAAGGAAAGGAATGAATATGTGTACTGTAAGAGAAATCCGAGAAGCTATTCAAGAAGATTGCCGCTCACAGCGTGATATGGAATCCACCGAGATTGACCGTGTTTTTCAAACCTTACCATTTTCTCAGGAAAGGGATCTGTTTGATAAACCACCAATGCCAAAACGCCCCTACCGACGCAAGAAAAAAGATACAGACAGACCCTAACCGCTGCCACAATTCTTTTATGAATTGCGGCTTTTTTCATACCTGAGAAATGAAAGGAGTGAAGTAAATGGCTGTTTTTCGTGTAGAACGCACTGGCGATTACACGGTTATGAGCAATTTTCATCTAAAAGACAAACGACTTTCTTTGAAGGCAAAGGGTCTCTTGTCGCAAATGTTATCTCTGCCTGATGACTGGGATTATACGCTGTCAGGACTCAGCTATATCAATCGAGAAAGCAAAGATGCAATCCGCTCTGCTGTCAATGAGCTTGAAACAGCCGGATACATTCGGCGCAGACAGACAACTGATGCTTCTGGTAAATTCGCAGCCAATGAGTATACCATTTTTGAGCGTCCCATCGAGGGAGAACCGATGTTGGATAAGCCGTTGTCGGAAAACCCGATAACGGTAAACCCGTCAGCGGTAAATCCGTTACCGGAAAATCCAACACAATTAAATACTAAGAAATCAAATACCCAAAAACAAAATACTCATGGATCAAATACCGATTCCATTCCCTTCCGGGAAACAGCGGCGGTAATACCGCCGGAACGGAAAGGAAGGGATGCGATGTCTGTCACAGAGATAGAAAATTATCGGGAATTGATTTTGGAGAATATCGAGTATGATTGTCTGAAGCAGCGTTATCCTCTCTACCTGGATGACCTGAATGAGATCGTAGAGCTGTTGGTAGAAACGGTCTGTGCCAAACGAAAGACCACCCGGATCTCTGGTGCGGACTTTCCTCATGAAATTGTACGCTCCCGCTTTTTGAAGCTGGACAGCTCTCACATCGAGTTTGTCATGGACTGTCTGCAAAAGAACACCACCCAGGTACACAACATCAAGCAGTACCTGCTTGCAGTGCTGTTCAACGCTCCTACCACCATGAATAACCACTACACTTCACTGGTAAATCACGATATGCACGCAGGCGGCTGGTAATCAGCCGCTTTTGTATTACACCAAAGGAGGCACAGCATGAATCAGATTGAAATTTTCAATAGTCCAGAGTTCGGAAGCATTCGCACTTTGGAACAGAATGGCAAAGTATTATTTTGCGGTACAGATGTGGCAACAGCGCTGGGATATACCAATCCACGCAAAGCCGTCCGCGACCATACCAGGGGTGGAACGAAATGTTCCATAGGGGTCCAGACTGGGAAAAAGGCAGATGGAAGCCCCGCGGTACAAATGGTCGAAATGCTCTTTATCCCCGAAGGTGATCTATATCGTCTGATCGCCCATAGTAAACTGCCGTCAGCGGAACGGTTTGAACAATGGGTGTTTGATGAAGTTCTACCTGCCATTCGCAAGCACGGAGCCTATCTCACAAAAGAGAAGTTGTGGGAGATAGCCACTTCTCCGGAAGCTCTGATAAAGCTCTGCTCCGAGCTGCTTGCTGAGCGGGAAGAAAATGCGTCGCTACGAGAGGAAAATGCCCTGCTGGAGAGTAAGGCAGCCTTTTATGATTTGTTCATCGACCTCAATCACAGTACCAACCTCCGCACCACCGCCAAAGAGTTGCTTGTCCCGGAGCGTCGGTTTGTCCGTTTCCTTCTGGAAAAGCGTTTTGTGTACCGCACCGCATCCGGTAATGTACTGCCCTATGCAAAGCCAGCCAATGAAGGACTGTTTTGTGTCAAAGACTACTGCAATCACGGGCATATCGGCTCCTATACGCTGATAACCCCGCAAGGCAAACTCTACTTTGCTCAGCTGAGAGACATGATTTTGATGGTTGTATGAGAGTGGGAAAGGAAGTGAGTTTTATGCCAGAAGGCAAAACAATCGGTCAGCTGATGGAAGAAATGCGCCAGAAAGCTGGAGCGCAGAACTATCACGGCCATGACTACATGGATCTCCAGCGATTTGCTGAGAACACCCGGCACATGATTATTTTTGATGTGCTGACGCATGACTCCCCGGTGGGCTGGAAAGGTGAACGAACCCGCCTGTTTTTGTCAGATAAGGGCTATGAAAAAGCTCTGGACAGTCAGGCAAAGGGACAGATCAAGATTCTCAGTCATGCAAAGGTCAGAAATGGAGATTTGCTCTATGACCGTTCTGAGCAAATTCGTTGAGGGCGGTTCGATGAAGAAATACCTTCTCCGGCGGCTGGTGGTCCCGCCTTAGAAATAAATGCACCACCCCTGCACATTTTGTGGAAAGGAGGAGAGAAAATGCAGGAAGAAGTGGAAAACAGAACTTTGACGCTGGTTGTCAGTGGAACAAAGTTTACCGGCAGAATGTTTAAGGCTGCCATAAGCAAGTACATGGCACATCGCAAGGAAAAGAAACTGCAAAAGCAGAGAAGCCGTGATGCGCCGGTTATTCCGCACGGAAAACAGACTGTGAAGCAGCTTGTCGGGCAGAATCAGGGAATATCCAATATTGAGATCACAGACCCCTCTATCAAGGAGTTTGAGAAAATCGCCCGGAAATATGGTGTGGATTATGCGGTGAAAAAGGATCGTAGCAGTTCTCCGCCAAAGTACCTGATTTTCTTCAAGGGTCGCGATGCGGATGCGCTGACAGCAGCCTTTACAGAGTACACCAATAAAAAAGTCAAAAAGGCAACGAAAACAGAGCGCCCGTCTGTACTGGCAAAACTTAACCAGTTCAAAGAGATGGTTAAAAATGCTGTGGTGGATCGCACCAAGCGAAAGGAGCTGGAACGATGAAAAAGACATTGGACATCAAAAAGCTCGTTTTGCTGAATATGCCGTATATCCTGCTGGGGCTGTTTGCTACCAATTTTGGAGAGGCATGGCGAATGGCACAAGGGGCGGATGCTTCAGAAAAGTTTCTTTCGCTGGTTGCGGTTCTGCCTGGGACGCTGCAAAGTTTTTGGCCCAGCCTGCACCCGTTGGATCTGCTGGTGGGGCTGTGCTGCGGTGCTGGTCTGAGGCTGGCGGTGTATCTTAAAAGCAAGAACGCTAAGAAATACCGTCACGGTATGGAGTATGGTTCGGCCCGCTGGGGAACCCGTGAGGATATTGCACCTTACGTTGATCCTGTATTTCAGAACAATGTGATTCTGACGAAAACGGAGAGCCTGACAATGAACAGCCGCCCCAAGGACCCAAAGACCGCCAGAAACAAAAATGTGCTGGTGATCGGCGGCTCCGGTTCCGGTAAGACCCGCTTCTGGCTGAAGCCCAACCTGATGCAGATGCACAGTTCCTATGTGGTCACAGACCCGAAGGGAACCATTTTGGTGGAGTGCGGAAAAATGCTCCAGAGGGGTGCGCCCAAGCTGGGCAAGGACGGAAAGCCCATGAAGGATAAGCACGGCAAGGTCATTTATGAGTCTTACCGAATCAAGGTCCTAAATACCATCAACTTCAAGAAGTCCATGCACTATAACCCCTTTGCCTATATCCACTCCGAAAAGGACATTTTGAAGCTGGTAACAACGCTGATCGCCAATACCAAAGGCGAAGGCAAGGCCGGGGACGATTTCTGGGTAAAAGCAGAAACCTTGTTGTACTGCGCGCTGATTGGCTATATCCATTATGAGGCTCCGGTGGAGGAACAAAACTTCTCCACCCTCATTGAGTTCATCAACGCCATGGAGGTCCGGGAGGATGACGAGGAGTTCAAAAACCCCGTGGACCTGATGTTTGATGCACTGGAAGCCGAGAAGCCAAATCACTTTGCGGTGCGCCAGTATAAGAAATATAAGCTGGCCGCCGGAAAAACAGCCAAGTCGATTTTGATTTCCTGCGGCGCTCGCCTTGCCGTGTTCGACATTGCAGAGTTGCGTGAGGTCACGGCTTATGATGAGCTGGAGCTGGACACTCTGGGAGACAGGAAAACTGCCCTGTTCCTCATCATGAGTGACACTGATGACAGCTTTAATTTCCTTATATCCATGTGTTATACCCAGCTGTTTAACCTGCTCTGCGAAAAGGCCGACGATGTGTACGGCGGCAGACTGCCGGTTCATGTGCGCTGTCTGATTGATGAGTGTGCCAATATCGGGCAGATTCCGAAGCTGGAAAAGTTGGTGGCAACCATCCGAAGCCGTGAGATCTCCGCCTGTCTGGTGTTGCAGGCGCAGAGTCAGCTCAAGGCGATCTATAAGGATAACGCCGATACCATCATCGGAAACATGGATACTTCCATCTTCCTGGGCGGTAAAGAGCCGACTACTCTCAAAGAGCTGGCTGCCGTGCTGGGCAAGGAAACCATCGACACCTACAACACCGGAGAGAGCCGTGGCCGGGAAACATCCCATTCACTCAACTATCAAAAATTGGGGAAAGAGCTGATGAGCCAGGATGAGCTTGCTGTTATGGATGGCGGCAAGTGTATCCTCCAGCTGCGCGGTGTGCGTCCTTTCCTTTCGGATAAGTACGACATCACCAAGCACCCCAATTTCAAGTACACTGCCGACGCGGATGACAAGAACGCTTTTGATATTGAAGCATTCTTGTCCGCAAGGCTGAAACTCAAGCCCAATGAGGTCTGCGATGTATATGAAGTAGACACAAAGGGCGCTTAATTTCGTTCCGCTTTAGAAGGGAGTGATCTTATCTATTCGCCGCATCTGCCCTCTATGGGCCATTGGCGTACAAAGCGGACAATCGCGAGAAAAAATAATGAAAAAGGAGGACAGCCGGAATCATGCCCCCGGAAACCGGGCGGCAGATTGTTCCGGCTTTTGTATGCCTATGAAACATGACAAACCTATTTTTTAATCAGATTCCGGCTAACAAACTATATGGCATTTTTTGAACAGGCAATCACCGTTCTTCAGACCCTCGTTATCGCGCTCGGTGCCGGTCTCGGTATCTGGGGCGTTATCAACCTGCTGGAAGGTTACGGCAACGACAACCCCGGCGCCAATGCTCATGTGCGGTAAAGAAGCTAAAACAAGACAAAGGCAGCCAAGGCTACCGCTATACCGTATAAGAATGGAGCAGTAACACCAAGATGTTGCTGCTTCATTTTCATATTTCCAAATTTCTTTG
>JAJCJC010000029.1 GCA_020555605.1 bacterium 210917-SL.2.15
TAGACTTTTACAATACAAGGCGGCTTCAAGCTAAGTTAAAGGGCCTGGCTCCCCTTGCTTACAGGAACCAGACCCTCGTGGCGTAATTTTTCTTTTTTTACCTGTCTACTTGACAGGGGGCGGTTCACACCCGCCGGCCGCTGTTAACATATTTTTCATGCCGCCGCCCCCGAAATGGCATCTTTATTTTCCTTATGCTACGATAGGTGCGCAAAAAAGAAGAAAACGTTATGCAAATTGCTCCTATCGGTATTGGCTTTTGATCGCCGTTCTGGCCTATTTAAGCTGGGCGCTGATAAAGGGGGAATGATGCCATGAGTTCTATGGTCCAGTATCTTTTTTACCTCGCTTTTCTGGTGGCGCTGGCCATTCCGTTGGGCAGCTAGATCGCCAAAGCAATGGAAGGTAAGCCAGTGTTCCTATCCAGGATCCTGCGTCCTTGTGAAAATGGAATCTATAAATTGCTCCACATCAACGCAAATGAAAACATGGAGTGGAAGAAATATCTGTTCTGCGCTCTTGCATTCAACCTGGTGGGACTGATTTTCCTGTTCGCCATTCTGATGCTGCAGGGCGTCCTTCCCCGGAATCCCCAGGCCAGCCAGGTCGCTCCCAAGCAGGCCGGTACCAACGGCGGCGGTATCGTGGGCGCCAACTCGGCACATCCTTTTGAAAACCCCAATGCGCTGACCAACCTGTTTGAGATGACGCTGCTGCTGCTGTTGATCCCTGTGGCGCTGTGCTTCTCTTTCGGCAAGTGCGTTAAGGATAAGCGCCAAGGCATTGCGATTTTCTTGGCCATGGTTATCATGCTGGTGGTCGCTCTCGGTGTCGTGGCTTCCTGTAAGCAGGCCGGCATTTTTGCCGCCCAAACGCCTGCGCGCTTGTTCGGCACCACAAAGCACCGGGAAACGGCCGAAATGAATTTTTTCCAGCGGGGCACGGTACTCATAGCCTGCCGCCGCTCAGCCTCCGGCCGGGAATTCGATCATCTGCAGGGGCTTGCGCTGTAGGCCCGATGGCTGGACGCGGCGCTGGCACAGCTGGGATTTCACATTGAACAGAGACAAAATACCTTCCGCCTGCTGAACCGGGAGGGCCGCGAGCGGCGCTTCGGCTTTGCCAAAGTTGGCCCGGCGGAAAAGCCGGCTCTGAAGCTGCTCTTTCCCTTAGATGACAAATAGCCGGCCTGTTCCGCGTAAAAGAACGGCGGCGCCTCTTGGCGCCGCCGTTGCGTTCACGACAGCCTTAAAAATTTTTTCATATCCCGGTTGTCTCCCAATATAAACATCGTTTCGTGGGCCTGAAAGCAGTGGTCCGGCCCAGGAAGCGGTTCCAATTTGCCGCCGCGTTGGATGGCCAGGATATTGATGTGGTATTTCTGCCGGACCTCCAGCTCCACTACCGTTTTTCCCACCCAGCCCTCAGGCACGGCTGTTTCAAAAATGGAATATTCCGGCGTCAGCTCCACATAATCGAAAATATGGCTGCTGCTGTAGCGCACAGCCGCCCAGGAAGCCATCTGCCGTTCCGGATAAATCACATCGTCCGCGCCGTTGCGCAGCAGAAATTTCGCGTGAACGTCGCGGGCCGCCCGCGACACCACAAGGGGCGCGCCGTTCTCTTTCAGCAGCGCTGTGGCCTCCAAGGAGCTTTGAAAATCATCTCCGATCGCCACCACACACAAATCAAAATTGCGCACGCCCAGCGAAGCGATAAAGGCTTCGTTGGTGCCGTCGCCGATCTGGGCGTTGGTCACATAGGGCAGCGCGTCATTGACCCGCTGTTCCTCTTTGTCAATAGCGAGCACTTCATGGTGCAGTTCCTGTAGTTTTTGGGCCATATGTCGGCCGAAGCGGCCCAGCCCGATCAGTAAAACCGATTTCATGGAAATTTTCCTTTCTTTATCCGACAGTCACTTGTTCAATGGGATACTGCGCTGGGTTTTTTCCGTTGGTGGACACGGCATAGATTAACGTCAGGCCGCCCACCCGGCCAAAGTACATGAGAAACATGAGGATCAGCCGGCTGGGCACAGACAGCTCTGCCGTGCCGGCCAGCGACATCCCCACCGTTCCGATGGCCGAGGCCGTCTCAAAGAGCGCATCCATCATAGGAATGCCGTCGATGGCACAGATCAGAATGCCGCTGGCCAGGAACAGCAGAAGATACAGCACGAAAAGCGCACTGGCCCGGTGCAGCACATCCTCCGAAAAGCGGCGCCCCAGGCACTGTGTACTGCCCCCTCGGTAAAATACCGCCCGGATCCCCAGAAGCAGGATGGCCAGCGTAGTGACTTTAAAGCCTCCCGCCGTGGAACCGGGCGCACCGCCAGCCAGCATCAGAAGGATCATTACCATCTGCCCGGGCGGGCTGAGCTGGGTCAGATCCACCGTATTGAAGCCCGCCGTGCGGGGGCTGACCGACTGAAACACAGCGCCCAGCATTCGCTCTCCCGTGCTCAACTCCTGCCATTGCGCCTGCCGGAATTCATACAGTGCAAAAAACAAAAAGCCGAAGAGCAGCAGGGCCACCGTGGTGCAAAGGATCAGTTTGCTCTGCAGGCGGTATCGGCTCCAATGGATGCCATGCGTCCGGAAATCATGCCAGGTAAGAAAACCGATCCCGCCCAGCACAATCAAACCTGCGATTGTGAGGCTCACCAGCGGATCTCCCGCATAGCCCGTCAATGAAGGATAGGGCGTCTCCTCTGTGGCCATCAAGTCGAACCCTGCATTGCAGAAAGCGGAAACAGCATGGAACAGCGCATACCACAAGCCCTTCCCCAGACCGAACTGCGGGCAAAAGCGCAGCGCCAGCAGCAGTGCGCCGATTCCTTCCAGAAGCAGAGCCGCTTTCAGGATAAAGCCCGTCATACGAACAATCCCTCCCACCTGGGGCGCAGAAATGGACTCCTGCATGACCCAGCGCTGCTTCAGGCTGATTTTTCGACCGGAAAACACAAAAATCGCCACCGCCATGGTGACTACCCCCATGCCGCCGATCTGAATCAGCAGCAAAAGGACCGCCTGCCCGAAGGGCGCCCAATACAGGGCCGTGTCGTGGATCACCAGCCCGGTGACGCAGGTAGCGGACGTGGCGGTGAACAGCGCGTCCAGAAACGGCGCGCCGCCGGGGCCGTTGGTGGCGCAGGGAAGCATCAGCAGAAGCGTCCCGCCCAGAATCAAAAGAAAAAAGCCCAGAAGAATGATCTGCGCCGGCGTAATCCGGCGGTGTTTGAAAAAGGACATGACAAGCCTCCCGCTTGTGCGCAGCCGCATTTCCATCCGGCTGCAAAAAGGAAATTTTAGATTTGGAATGATTATACCACGTCTCAGATGAGAATTCCATTAAGAAAAACTCCGTGGTATTAAGGCGCATCTTAATGATATCTTAATTTCAGAAAAACATCAATGTGATACTGACATGAACTGTACTATACTGAGAAAAACAAGAAAGGATTTCAAGGTACCGCTATGTCGGAACTGCTGCGGCCAAATTCAGATGTTCTGCTGAAAACGATACAGAAAAAGGAATCCTCTCCCAGAGGAAAGCTGAAAATTTTTTTCGGCTATGCCGCCGGAGTCGGCAAAACCTATGCCATGCTGGAAGCCGCGCCCCGCGCCAGAGAGGCCGGCATTGACGTGGTGGCTGGCTATATTGAACCTCATACCCGCCCGGAAACCATGGCCTTGCTTGATGGTCTGGAGCAGCTCCCCACCAAAGGTGTTCCATACAAAGGCACTGAACTCCATAAGTTCGATTTAGACGGCGCACTCGCGCGCAGGCCCCAGCTGATTCTGGTGGATGAACTGGCCCATACCAATGCGCCGGGCTGCCGCTATGCAAAGCGGTATCAGGCCGTGCAGGAGCGCTTTTCCTGGCGGGACAGTCTGAAAATGCTGGGCATCCTTGCTCTGTGCACGGCGGTGGGCTATTTCTTCTGGTGGCTCGGATTCAATGTAAATAACATCATTATGATTTACATTTTGGGCGTTCTGGCCGTTTCCATGGCGGCAACGGGCCGCAGTTACAGTTTGATTTCTTCCCTGCTTTCCGTCCTCATCTTCAACTGTTTCTTCACGCATCCATATTTTACTCTGATGAGCGATCCGGGATACCTGGTTACCTTTGGCATTATGTTTATCGTGGCCCTGCTGGTCAGTTCCCTGACCACCCGCATCAAAGGACAGGCTATTCTGAGCGCCAATAAGGCCTACCGCACGGAAATACTGCTGGAAACCAGCCGGAAGCTCCAGACCGCCGAAGGCCCCGAAGCCATTCTCTCGGCGACAGCCGCACATAGCGCGCCTTCGCCGATTCGTTTCCCCGCACATACCGATCCCAAATGGCCTGTTTTTCCGCCGCGCCGGGCGCCTTGTTCTGCAGCGCCTCCACCTCCTGTATCACCTTTTCATGGTAAAACATTCCGTATACGCGCTGCGCCTTGGCGGGCGTCAGGCGCAGCGCATCGGCGATGGCGGCAAAGGGAGCGTGCTCCTGCTCCCGCAGCGCGACCACACGGGCAATCGTTCTTTTCTACAGCCGCCGGCGAAAGGGCGGCAATCTCTCGAAAAAAGGCGGCGGCACCCCCGGCTCCCCCCTGCCGGTAGGCATCCAGAATCTCCCGGTATTTCTGCTCCAGATAGGCGCATGTCCTGATAGCATTCATAGGCGTCGTTAAACTCGACATGGACGGCGGAAATGCGCTCATGGCCCAGCGCCGTGGAAATATGGCAGATATAGCGACCGACCTGCTGGACTTTGATGCGCTGATAGATCTCCCGGGCGCGGGAGGCAGAAACGCCTTATTGCTCCCCCAACGCAGCAAAAGAATAGCCGCGCTGATCCCGCAGAAGCAGCATTCCATAAGCCCGCTGATCCTTTTTTAAGATGTCGTATGGAGCCTCTTTCAAAACTATTCCTCCTATTCATATTATGTTCTGTTGGGCAAATCATATTATATCAGATCGGTACGCAATATTTATCCGGATACAAGGTAAGCATTACCCGATGTACGGGTAATGCTGCAATACATCCAGCATCCAAACCACACAAACACAAAGCGCCTCTGCCTGCAATCGCAGACAGAGGCGCTTTGCTTCATTGTTTGGCATACCCTTTCGGAGCATGGACCCTCATCAAACTATCGCGGGATCTGCTTAGTACATCTATCCGAAAGCGGCAGATCAATGCCGCCGGGGAGTCCACCGTGTTCATCGAGTTGCTGCTCGCCACCATCAAAGCATCGCTCATGGATGCCATCAAAATGAGCGATGCCGCGGCGGACAAGGCTGCGCTCCGCTGGAGAAGCATCGAACACTTCCTGGACCCCCACGGCTTCATCATGAACAGCGATGTCCGCGCGCTGTGCGGCGTACCGGCTGCCATGGCAAACCGCATTCTAGCAAGGCTGGTCAAGGAGGAAAAGCTGATCAAATGCCGCATAGGCGGACACTGGGCGTACCACAAACTCTGATTTCATCAGACAGCAAAAAGCCGCCGCTCCAATTGGAGCGGCGGCCTCATTTTGCCCGTCAAGCGCTGATTTGGGTATAAATTTGGTATCGATCGACCGCATTCCAGCCCAAACGCCAGCGGTTTCAAGGGGCTGCAGTGCCGATCAATACATTCCACCCATGCCGCCCATATCAGGAGCTGCGGGAGCCGGAGCGGGAGGCTCGGGTTTGTCAGCCACAACGGCCTCGGTGGTCAGCACCATGGACGCCACGGAAGCAGCATTCTGCAGGGCGCTGCGGGTGACCTTGACGGGATCAACGATACCGGCCTCGATCATGTCGCAGTACACTTCCTTGTAAGCATCAAAGCCGTAGGTGCTCTGCTCCTTGACGTGGGACTTGATGTTCTCCAAGATCACGGAGCCATCCAGGCCCGCATTGGCTGCAATCTGCTTGATGGGGGCTTCCAGCGCCTTAGCAACAATCTTCATACCGGTCTTTTCGTCGCCTTCCACGCCGTTCATCAGGGCTTCCACAGCGGGAATGGCATCGGCAAAGATGGTGCCGCCGCCGGGGACAATACCCTCTTCCACCGCCGCGCGGGTGGCGTTCAGGGCGTCCTCAATGCGCAGCTTCTTTTCCTTCATTTCCGTTTCGGTGGCTGCGCCGACCTTGATGACAGCCACGCCACCGGCCAGCTTGGCCAGGCGCTCCTGCAGCTTCTCCTTGTCATAATCGGACGTGGTGGTCTCGATCTGTGCACGGATCTGCTTGACGCGGCCATCGATGGCGGCCTTGTCGCCGTCGCCGCCGACAATGATGGTGTTTTCCTTATCCACCTTGACCTGACGGGCATGGCCCAGCAGTTCCATGGAAGCGTCTTTCAGTTCATAGCCCACATCGGGGGAGATCACGGTGCCGCCGGTCAGGATAGCGATATCCTGCAGCATTTCCTTGCGGCGGTCGCCGAAACCGGGCGCCTTGACGGCCACCACGTTCAGCGTGCCGCGCAGACGGTTGACGATCAGGGTGGACAGGGCCTCGCCCTCGATGTCCTCGGCGATGATAACCAGCTTGCGGCCGCTCTTCATGATGCCTTCCAGCAGGGGCACCAGATCCTGGATCACGCTGATCTTCTGATCGGTAATCATGATATAAGCGTCATCCATGACGGCTTCCATCTTGTCGGTATCGGTGACCATGTAGGGGGTCACATAGCCGCGGTCGAACATCATGCCTTCCACGATCTCGCTGTAAGTTTCAGCGGTCTTGGACTCTTCCACGGTGATCACGCCGTCGTTGCTGACCTTTTCCATAGCTTCGGCAATCAGTTTGCCGATGGTTTCGTCGCCGGAAGAGACGGTGCCCACGCGGGCGATATCGTCGGTGCCGGAAACCTTCTTGGCAGTGGCCTTCATGGCCTCCACCGCGGCGTCCACAGCCTTGGCCATGCCCTTGCGCATCACAATGGGGTTGGCGCCAGCGGCCAGGTTGCGCTGGCCCTCGTGGATCATGGCCTGGGCCAGCAGGGTGGCGGTGGTAGTGCCGTCGCCGGCCACATCGTTGGTCTTGGTGGAAACCTCGCGCACCAGAGCGGCGCCCATGTTTTCAAAGGGGTCCTCCAGCTCAATCTCCTTGGCGATGGTCACACCGTCATTGGTGATAAGGGGGGAACCATATTTGCGCTCAAGCACCACATTGCGGCCCTTGGGGCCGAGGGTGACCTTGACGGTATCGGCCAGCTTGTCAACACCGGCTTCCAGAGCCTTGCGGGCCTCGTCATTGCTCTTGAGAATCTTTGCCATAATAATCTACCTCCTACAGGATAATCAATCAGAACTGTTGTTATTCCACGATAGCCAGGATATCGCCCTGACGCACGATGGTGTATCTCCCACGAAATTTCATTTCGCGGGAACCCATGATTTCACTTGCGCGGCAGAACTGAATTCTGCCGCACCAAGGTTTTGCGCCTACGCAAAACGCTTGTACGCCGCACTTGCGGCGGCGCGCCGGAACCGCTTTATTCCACCACTGCCAGGATGTCGCCCTGACGCACGATGGTGTATTCCACGCCGTCCATCTTCACTTCGGTGCCGGAGTACTTGCTGGTAATGACCTTGTCGCCAGGCTTGACGGTCATCTTGACCTCATTGCCGTCCACCATGCCGCCGGGGCCGACAGACACGACTTCTGCCACGGAGGGCTTTTCTTTTGCATTGCCGGTGAGGATCAGGCCGCCCTTGGTGGTTTCCTCCACCTCGACCATCTTCAGCACAACACGGTCAGCCAACGGATTGAGTTTCATTTTGAGTTCCTCCTTATATAATGAGCATGTATCAACACAATGTTTCTCGCCGGTATAGGGCGATACCAGCGTTAGCACTCAACGCGCCCGAGTGCTAACGCTGGTATTATCATAAATCAATTCCTTCATTTATGCAAGAGAAATATGGAGAAAAATATTCCAGATTTCGAAAAACTTCTTTGTGTATTTTGACATACTTTGACTAAAGTCTTCGACACATCGCGTCCTGTGTCAGGCTATTTGTCGAGCCGGCGCCGCGCTGTGCGGTTGCAGGAGGCTCCTGCCGGCGCAAAAAAGTGCAGTTTTTTGGTGCTCAGCATGATCTGCGCATCGGTCCTATATTGGATCTCCCCGTCCAGGCTCAGCGCAAACGGCTCCCTGCTCTGGATGCGCACGGAATTGGTCTGCACCCTCCGGGCCACATCCGGAAAGCGCCACGCTTCGCCCCGGGCATAAGCCGGGGCCAGGCGCAGAAATTTCGCCCGGCTTACGCGCCGCACGATCAGTGCGTCCAGCCGTCCGTCGTCCATGCGGGCATCGGCGATGGGCATAAAGCCGCCGCCGTAGTACCGGCCATTGCAGACGCACACCATGGCGTATTCCCCGATGGTGGCCTGCGCGCCGCAGGTGACCATCATCCGCTGGCTTGTGCCCTTGCAGAAATTTGCCCCCGCCGAGGCCAGATATGCCATCTTTCCGTTGAGGGGCAGAACCTTGCTGAAACGGTGCACATCGTCCGCCACCCTGGCATCCAGCCCAACACAGGCAATGGTAGCCGCCAGTCGGCCACCGCACTCGATCAGGTCCAGATCATGCCCCGGACCGTTCCACAGCTGTTCCAAGTCCTCGAAGCGCACTGCATCCTCGCCGTAATTTTTTAAAAAGTCATTGCCGGTGCCCATGGGCACCACCGTGATCCCCGCCCGGTCCGCCCCGGCCGCGCCGTTGAGGACTTCATTCAGCGTCCCATCGCCGCCGCAGGCATACAGCCGGACCGCCTCCCCGCTCTCCGCGGCCCGGCGGGCCACTGCCTCGGCATGGCCCTGCCGGCCGGTCAGCACAGTCTCGCAGGTCAGGCCATGGACGCGCCGCAGCGCTTCGATCTGATCCATCAGATGCGCGGCGCTGTTTTTGCGCCCCGCCCGAGGATTAATGATAAAGATGTGCTTCACGGTTTTCTTCCTCTTTCCGCCCGCCGTGTCAGCGGTAATACATAAACAGATCGCACTTGATCATGCCGTTGTACAGCTTGCGCTTTTTGGCCGCCAGGCTGCCATAGCATGCTTCAAACTCCGGATGGGAGGACAGGATATACACCCGCCACTTTTCCGGCAGCGCTGCGGCAGCCCGCCCGAACGCGCGGTAGAGCTGCCCGGCCTCCTCCTGCTCCAGCAGCCGTTCACCGTAGGGCGGGTTCGTTACCAGCTGGCCATAGTCGCTGCTGCGGGAAAAGGACGTCGCATCGGCCACCTCAAAACGCACCAGATCCTCCACGCCCGCCTTTTCGGCATTGCTGCGGGCAATGGCAATGGCTCTGGGGTCGATGTCGCCGCCCCAAATATCGTAATCGCCGTCGTATTCCTGATCCATAGCCTCTTCAGCGGCATCCATCCAGCTTTCACCCGGCACAGTTTTCCACTTCTGCGCGTCAAAGCTGCGATCCAATCCCGGCGCGCGGTTCTTAGCCATCAGCGCCGCCTCGATGGCGATGGTGCCGCTGCCGCAGAAGGGGTCACAGAAGGGATCCTTACCCCGGAAGCGCGAAAGCGTCACCATGGCTGCCGCCAGAGTTTCCCGCAGCGGCGCGCGCACGCCCACGGCCCGGTAGCCCCGTTTGTGCAGCCCCGCGCCGGAAGTATCCAGAAACAGAGCTGTGCGGTCGTTCATCATGGCAAACTGGATCTGATATTTTGCACCCGTTTCCGGAAGCTGCCCAGCGCCGTATTTCCCGGCCAAACGGGTGGCCACGGCTTTTTTGATGATCTTCTGGCAGCCGGGTACCGAGTGCAGCGTGCTGTCCAGGCTGTATCCCTTTACAGGGAACGCGCCGTCTTTGGGAATCCAGTTTTCCCAGGGCAGGGCTTTTGTCTGCTCAAAAAGCGCGTCAAACGAAGACGCGGTGAACACGCCCAGCACCACCAGCACCCGCTCGCCGCAGCGCAGGTTCAAATTGAGCCGCGCCACGTCCGCCACTGTGCCGCAGCACAACACATGGCCGTTTTCCACGCGGATATCCTTCATATGCAGGCGGCGCAGCTCATCGCCCACCAGAGCCTCCAAACCGAAGAGGCAGGGAATATAAAATGTGACCGGCGTCATACTCGTTCGGCCTCCTTGCGTTTCTCATCGCAGTCCGCTGGAACTGCAGTTTCCAGTATAGCCGAAAGGATACTACTTTGCAATCAGGATTTTACATTTTCCTTTCAGCAAAATCAGTCTGACCGGTGTTGTTTCCCGCCGGCGCACAAGCCGCGTTTCTCCCTTCTTCTCCTCTGTTTTTTCTTCTTTTGTTGCCCTGAACCATACAACTTTTGCCCTGCCCTACACGGTAAGTGTAGGGCTTTTTTTACAAAAGCTCCGAAATTCGACTACAGAAGGGAGAAATCGACTTGAAGTATACAGAACACTATCAACTGAACCAATGG
>JAJCJC010000003.1 GCA_020555605.1 bacterium 210917-SL.2.15
TAGTTTGTTTTCCGGCAAAACCGGATAACATAGAGTTGGTGCTGATTAGAGTGAGGGTCCACCTGTTCCCATTCCGAACACAGTAGTTAAGCTCACTTCTGCTCACAATACTTGGCTGGAGACGGCCCGGAAAGATAGGTAGCGCCAACACAAACTAAGCTCCACAGGAACACTGTGGAGCTTCTTATTTTACAGTTCTTCCGCTTCTGTCTATGGCCTTTGTACGGAACATGGGTTATAATAATGGCACGAATTCAGAGGAATATTGATTTTATTGTAATGGAGAAAAAAGAATGCAGTACGGACCGATCCAAAAAGGACAATTCCTCCGGCGGCTCAATCGATTTTCCGCATTGGTACGCATTGACGGCATCGAGGAATTGTGCCATGTGAAAAATACCGGCCGTCTGGGCGAATTGCTTTTGCCGGAAGCCACGGTTTATTTGGAGCACAACGACAAAAGCGAACGGAAAACGAAATGGGACCTGATCGCAGTGGAGAGCCGGGGGCAGATTGTGAATATCGATTCCCAGGCCCCTAATCAGGTTTTCGGAGCCTTTGCAGCATCCGGAGCCTTTCGTCCGGATCTGGGGCGCATCAAAGCGGAGTTCTCTTATGGCGATTCCCGCTTTGATTTTTGCCTGGAATGCCGCGGCGCCATTCAGTTTGTGGAAGTGAAAGGGGTCACCCTGCTTCGGGATGGCCGGGCGTTGTTTCCCGATGCGCCGACGGAGCGCGGGGTCAAGCATCTGCGCGGCTTGGTTCGTGCGGTGCAGGAGGGCTATGAGGCGGCCGCTGTATTTGTGATCCAGATGAAGCAGGCGCGGGCATTTTCCCCCAATGACGAGACGCAGAGCGCTTTTGGCCAAGCTTTACGGGAAGCGGCGCGTGCCGGGGTGGGGCTGTATGCCTATGATTGCCGGGTCACGCCGGACCATCTTTGCATCGACGCGCCTGTCCCTGTCGAGCTTTGAGGGGCGATCCGTATGAGGAGTGAAACGATATGAAGGTTGGCATGATTTTTGAAGGCGGAGCCTGCCGCTCGGCGTTTACGGCAGGCGTGATCGAAGCCTTTTTGGAACATCACATTCAGGGGGATTATCTAATCGGCGTCAGCGCCGGCGCCTGTTATATGGTGTCTTACGCCAGCGCCCAGAAGGGGCGCAATCGCGAGCTGGTGCTGCGTTATATTCCCGATCCGCGTTATATGGGAGCCAAATACCTTGCCCAGCGCAACAATCGGAGTTATTTTAATTTGGAATTCATCTATGATCAGATTCCGAATGTCCTTTTGCCTTTTGATTATGATGCGTTTGCCGCGTTTCCCGGCGAAGTAGTGGCCGTGGTGACCAATATGGAAACGGGAAAACCGGAATATCTTCCGCTGCCTCGGAGGGATCGCCGCTCCACACTCTTGCGGGCCACATGCGCGCTGCCCTTTTTGTTCCCGCCGATTTCTTACGGCGGAAAGCGCTATATGGACGGCGGCATTACCGATCCGATCCCCGTGGCCCATGCGCTGGATGCTGGCTGTGACAAGGTCGTGGTGGTTCTGACGCAGGATCGCCGCTATATCAAATCGCCGGAGCCTGCGCTGGAAGTTGGAAAGTGGCGCTACCGGCATGATCCGAATTTTGTCAGGGCGCTGGACGAGCGCACCATGCGTTACAACGGCGCGCTGGCCCGGGTGAAGCGGTATGAGGAGGAAGGCAAGGCCTTTGTCCTGGCGCCGAAGGATTCCAGCGGGTACCATCGATTGGAGCAGAATCCGAAGGTGCTGGAGCAATGGTTCCTGGATGGGTTTCATGAGGCCGAGGAGCGCATGGAAGCACTGCGGATTTTTTTAGAGGAGGACGGCGGACATGGAACTTCTGCTGCGTCAGTGGAGGGCTGAGGATGCTTTTGCGCTGCAGCGGTGTGCAGACGACCGGGAAATTGCCTGCTTTTTGCGCGATGTCTTTCCGCACCCTTATGTACTGAGTGATGCAGAGTATTTTATAAAAGCGTGCCTACAGGAGCCGAAGGAAGAGGGATTGCATTACGCTGTCGAGGTGGACGGTGCGTTGGTAGGAAGCATTGGACTGTGTGTGGGAAAGGATGTGGCCTGCCGGAGCGCAGAATTGGGCTATTGGCTGGCGAGGGCGCAGTGGGGCCGCGGCATCATGACCGAGGCGGTAACCCGGATGTGCCATGCGGGATTTGAGCAGTTGGATCTTTTGCGCATTTTTGCAGAGCCGTTTTCCTCTAATACAGCTTCACGCCGAGTGCTGGAGAAAAACGGATTTGTACTGGAAGGCGTTTTACAGCACAGTGTGTATAAATGGGGGCGGGTGATGGATGCCTGTGTTTATGCATTGTTGCGCCCATGAGAACTTTAGAATAAAAAAGGCAAGGGGTATTTCAAAAAAATTTGAAATACCCCTTGCCTTTTTGCGGAGGGTGTAATAAAATCTAATTCAAGAAAATTTGAAATAGGTAGAAGCAGGTGTGCGTATGGGATTAGCGGAATCCTTTAGGGCGCTGGCAGATCCACAGCGGCGGGACATGCTGCTCTTGCTGCGGCAGGGCTGCTGTACGGCGGGCAAACTTTCCGAGCGACTGGAGATCTCACCCTCCGCGCTGTCCTATCATTTGAAAACGCTGAAAAAGGCGGATATGGTGACGGAATACAAGGAAAAAAATTTCGTCTATTATGAATTAAACACTTCGCTGTTTGACGAAATGATGCTGTGGTTTCAGCAGTTTAGCGGGGAGGAAAAGGTATGAGCAAAAAAGAGCGTATTCTGTCGTGGATTTTGCTGGTACTGTGCGCTGCGCCAATTCTGGCAGCGGTTGCGGGCGTTCAATTCCTGCCAGATCAGATCCCGGTGCATTACAATGATGTCGGGGAGATCGAGCGCTGGGGCAGCAAATATGAAGAACTGATCCTGGGGGTGGCTTTTTCGCTGAGCGGCTGGATCTTGTGGCTGGTTTCCCGTTTCAGCGGGGTATTTGCGGACACGGAAACCGAGCGGGTTCAGGCGCAGGCCAACGCGCACATCGTGCGCATCGCAGGAATTGCAGTGCAGCTGTTTCTGACAGTGCTGGAAGTCGTGATGCTGATTGGAGCGGCGCGGGAGGCCGCTACAGCAGCTGTGGTATCTTCTGTACCGCTTTATAAAATCATAGGTATCGGTTGCGGGTTGTTGTTTTTGGTACTGGGGAATATCATGCCGAAAGCAAAACCAAACCCGATCATGGGCGTCCGCCTGCCGTGGCTGGAGGGGCATCCGGAGGCGTGGCGCAAGAGCCAACGGGCAGGAGGGATCGCTTTTGCCGCAGCGGGCGCCATATGTCTTGTGTTGTCCCTTTTGTTGCAAGGGTTTGTATTGTTCTGGGTCATTATGATTTGTGCACTCGGCGCAGCGGCAGTATCCTGCATCGTTTCGCTGCGATTCAGCCGCGAATAATAGAATGGCAACGAGCCGGATGGGTTTCCTGTCCGGCTCGTTGTTTCCTGATATTTATAAGAGGCTGGACCAATCGATTTGATCGATGGGCCGCACTGGTTCGGGCGCAACGGTGTGTGCGCCGATCATCTTTTCCATCCAGACTATGTCGTACCAACGGCCGAATTTGTAACCACATTCGTGAAAGGTTCCCACTGGGTGATAGCCCAGATGGGCGTGAAAGTCGGCGCTGTGATTGTCCAGATATTCATCTGTATGTGCGGTGTAGGCAATGCAGGCATTCAGGTTCAGAATGTTCTGTGCCTTTAGCAGACGTTCCAGGATATCGTAAAGCGCTTTTCCATATCCTCGGCCGGAATAATCTTTCCTGATGTAAATGGAGGTTTCCACAGCCCAATCGTAAGCGGCGCGTTCTTTAAAGGGAGAAGCGTAGGCGTAGCCAACGGCTATCCTGCCGCAAAGCGCGATCAGAAAGGGATAGCGCTGCAACGTGCGGAGGATGCGGGAGGCGAATTCTTTCGTGCTGGGCACGTCATATTCAAATGTGATGGCAGTGTGTTCCACATAGGGGCGATAGATGTCCAACAGAGCGGGGGAATCCTCTGCTGC
Source organism: bacterium 210917-SL.2.15 (assembly GCA_020555605.1). Lineage (GTDB taxonomy): Bacteria > Bacillota > Clostridia > Oscillospirales > Oscillospiraceae > Pseudoscillospira. Next base: position 4,059 of record JAJCJC010000003.1, read on the forward strand.
AGCCATGCGGATGGTGAGCGCGTCGTTCATCAATGGTCGGACCTTTCTATTCATATGGTATTGGCAAATACTGTCGGAAAATGATTCCTTATCGCGATTATAGTGGAGAAGGAAGCGCTGCGTGCCATAGGGCCGTCAGTTTTTCCAGTGAGTAAGCGGCGTTGGCTGGGCTAGTGGAGGGGAGCACGGTGCAGCTTCGGCCCAGGTCCGGCTCGATGTATTTCCGGTACAGTCGGCCGGCGGTGCCGCCGTTGGCGTAGATCCCTTCGATGTCGGCGGTGTTCAGGATGGGGCGAAGATCATTCGGGAGTACGTTTTTGATGCTACTGTCGCTGGAGCCGATGATATCGCAGCTGTGGATCACATCCCACAGGGCGATGCGGTGACGCAGCAGGAGACTGCGCTTTTCTTCGATGGTGGCGGGCGGCGTTTCCCCTGTCAGGGCGGCGATAACGCGCCAGAATCGGTTTTGCGGGTGGTGATAAAAGAAATGCCCCTCCCGGGATTTGACTGAGGGAAACGAGCCGAGGATCAAAATTCTGGAATCAGCCCGGTAGAGCGCGGGAATCGGATGCTCGATGTGCTGATAAGCGCCGGGGGCGGCGCTTTTTTCCCCGGCGGCCATTTCTTCGGCCAGATACCGGCAGATGCGGCCTGTGAGGCCCCAAATCGGATGGCCGCCGTAGAGATAAATCGGTACATCCATTTTGCCGGCGCGCCAGGGATAGGCCGATTGGTAACCCAGGAGATGATAGGGGAAATCTTCCGGAATATGGGGTTCCAGGTCATAAGTGTACAGGATGGGCTTTGTTTTGCGGAAAAAAGAAAAGGGAACCAGGAAGGTGTCTTTCACCTCGGCGGGGTTGATCCGCATACGGCGTAGCGCCTTTGCATCCACCTCGGCTAAAATGGGATAGATCAGCGTGCCGGACTGGTGATAGACAAAATCCAGCTCCGCCAGGGGACGGATGGCGGCGGAGGGGATGGACAGTTCTTCTTCGGTTTCCCGCAGGGCGCAGGCGGCGGGGGTTTCGCCGGACTCCATGTGCCCCCCGGGAAAACAGACTTCGCCGGGCTGGCGGTCTAGGGTATCGGCGCGGACTTCAAAGAGCAGGTGCGGCACGCCGCGGCGAACAATGAGCGGCACCAGAACGGCAAAGGCGCTGCCAGCGCCCAGCAGACTGGGCATATGACAGGCGAAATGCTTTTCAAAATCTTCGATGCGCATGGCAAGGCCTCGCTTTCAGTAATCAACATTATATAGTATACCCCAAAAAGAATAGGAATGGAAAGGTCCTTGTTTGTTGATTATAAGAGACGAGCTTCCTGTTTTCTGTGATCGTGCAGAAGAAATCTTCAGCAGGCGGCCACCGTATAAAGTAGCTGCCTGCTGTGTTTGAAGGTATTTGATTCCCAACATAAAAATTTCCCCGTTCCCGCCCTTGCAGATGTAGTTAATATCCGGTAATTACAATTTTTGATGACAATACCTTTGTACATGATCGGAGCATAACTGTTCTTGAGGAGTCGGACCTCACACCTGCTCTTCAGTGTACCATGGATGCAACTTGCGCTGTTGCTGCGTGATATTCACCCTGCATCTACTATCCGTAGTGTGCTCTTGTTATTCCACCAAATCTGTACTCCAGTTACTTTGCTGCAGCTGATTGTCCAACAGGCGCAATTCTCTAGCCATCCGGTCAATTTCTGCCTGCCAGTCCGCTACAGAGATCGTGGATTTTATTTTGATTTCTGTATTTCTAGCCCGGTAGGATGTTTGGCTGGCGGTGGAAGTAATTTCTTTATAGAGGCGGATTTTCAGAGACAATGTATCTTTTTTTGCAATCAGCGCTGTCAGCGTCTGTCCCTCCACGATAGTTGTACAATTTGTCTGATTGATATGAGCAATCAAATCGGCCAGACGCAGAATGGAGGAATCCAGTTCATATTTCAGTTTTTTCGGATCTTCGGCGGTCTGTTCGCCTTCCTGTACCAATACATTATTGTTCAGGCGATCCTGTAGCTGTTCGATCTTCCGATTGAGGTCTGCCCTTTCCTGCAGAGCTTCGGCAAGCTTCATTATATGCCCCTCCGATTCTTATGCAGATCTGTTTAATGATTTTATTTTACTACAGGGTTTCACACTCTGCAATAGGTATTTTGGCGGAAGCGGATGGCTGCCATTCGGCAGAATAGATAGAAAAAGGACCGGAAAATCTTGCTTTTTTCCGGTGCAGCACCTATAATAAAACTATTATTGTTATTTTGAGTTCCGCGGCCGATTCGGATGCGGATGGAAAAGGAGATTTTGCGTATGACGCCCATCGCCGAAGAGAGTTTGGCATTCCACGCGCAGAAGCGCGGTAAAATCGAAGTGATTTCCACAGTCAAGGTCAACGATGCCCATGACCTGTCGGTGGCCTATACCCCCGGCGTTGCCCAGCCCTGTCTGGAGATCCAGAAGGATGTGGACAAATCCTATGAGCTGACCCGCCGCTGGAATATGGCCGCTGTGATCACAGACGGCACCGCCGTGCTGGGCCTGGGCGATATCGGGCCGGAGGCGGGCATGCCCGTGATGGAGGGCAAATGCGTGCTCTTCAAGGAGTTCGGCGGCGTGGATGCGTTTCCCCTTTGCATCAAAAGCAAGGACGTGGATGAGATCGTGCGCACCGTGTATCTGCTTTCTGGCAGTTTCGGCGCCATTAACCTGGAAGATATTTCTGCGCCCCGGTGCTTTGAGATCGAAGCCAGGCTCAAGGAACTGTGCGACATTCCCGTGTTTCACGATGACCAGCACGGCACGGCGGTGATCGCCCTGGCGGGCATGACCAACGCCCTCAAGGTGGTGGGCAAACAGCGCGAAGCGGTGAAGGTGGTCATCAACGGCGCCGGTGCGGCGGGCATGTCCGTGTGCCGGCTACTGCTGCGCGCCGGGTTTACGGACATCACGCTGTGCGATAAGAGCGGCATTCTCTGTGAAGGGCACACCGAGGGGATGAACCCCTACATGGCCGAAATGGCCAAAGTGACCAACCGCGCGCACTGCAGAGGCACGTTGGCGGACGCCTTGGTGGGGGCCGACGCCTTCCTGGGCTTTTCGGCGCCGGGCCTTGTGACCACCGAGATGGTGAAAACCATGAACCGCGACGCGATCATTTTTGCCTGCGCCAATCCCACCCCGGAGATTTTCCCGGACGACGCCCGGGCCGGGGGCGCCAGGGTCATCTCCACGGGCCGCAGCGACTATCCCAACCAGATCAACAACGTCCTGGCCTTTCCCGGGATTTTCCGCGGGGCGCTGGATGTGCGCGCGTCCCAGATCAACGAAGAAATGAAGATCGCTGCGGCGGAGGCGCTGGCTGCGCTGGCCGGGGAAGATCTGGATGAAAATAACATCATCCCCAAGGCGTTTGATCCGCGCGTGGGTCCTGCGGTGGCCAAAGCGGTGGCCGAGGCTGCCCGCCAAAGCGGCGTGGCTCGCATCTGAGGAGGAGACACTCGGCGCAGAAGATGCACGGCTGTATGCTGCGCACCGCTCCGGAGAGAAGAACAGCGGAAACGGAACCATTTCCCGCAGTATACATAGAATGAAGTGAGGCCGGCCAGACGGGCCGAGCACGAATCTTTTAGGAGGTTTCATTTTATGTATAATCAGGGCTTCTTTGGCGGTAACTGCTGCTGGATCATCATTGCCATTATCCTTATTTGCTGCTGCTGCGGCGGCGGCCAGGGCAACGGCTACGGCTGTGGCTGCGGCTGCAGCAATAACACCCCCAGCTGCGGCTGCTGAGTGCAAGCATCGAAAAAGAGATACACAAAAAAACGCACGGCGCAGCCGTGCGTTTTTTCCTTCAGTTCTGATAGGCCAGGCGGCCGGTGCGGTACAGGTTTTCGCCGGCGGAGTCAATGGCCACAATCAAGGGGAGCCGGTCCACCTGCATCTGCTTGGCGCTTTCGCAGCCCAGATCCTCATACCCCACCACGGTGGATGCGGTGATGTGTTTGGCGATCAGTGCGCCCGCGCCGCCGACGGCGGCGAAGTAAACCGCTCCGTTGCGCCGGATGGCTTCCACCACGGCGTCGCTGCGGTCGCCCTTGCCGATCATGGCGGCCAGGCCCAGATCCAGCAGCTGGGGCGCATACCGGTCCATCCGCCCGGCGGTGGTGGGACCGCAGGAGCCGACGGCCATGCCGGGGCGGGCTGGGGTCGGTCCGGCGTAGTAAATGATGGCGTCGCACAGGTCGTAGGGCAGGGGGGAGCCGTTGTCCAGCGCCTGGCAGATGCGCTTGTGCGCCGCGTCGCGGGACGTGTAGATGCGGCCGCTCAGCAAAACCCGGTCGCTTGCGCGGAGCTTGGGAAGATAGGAACGAATTTCATCCGTGGAGATTTCGTACGTCATACACACATCAATCCTTCTTTTCACGGCTGGGCTGCAGGGCTTTCATTCCTGCACTGATTTTGTCAAACACGGAGGGCATCTGCGTCACTTGCTCCTGGGCTTTCTGCAACGCGGCAGCGGCCTGCAGGGCAGAGGATTTATAGGTTTCCAGCAGCGTCTGATACTGTGCCTGGCTGCTGTTGAGCAGGGCATTGAGCTGCTGGCGGCTCAGCATGGCGTGCTGATCGGCCTTCTGGCGGATTGCCGCGGCGCTGCTGTTGGCCTCCGCGCGGATCTTTTCCGCCTCGGCTTTTGCAGCGGAGAGGACAGCGTCGGCCTGCACGCGGGCTTTGCGGAGGATCTCCTCGGAATTGGCTTTGGCTTCGGCCACGATGGTGTCCGCCCGGTGCTTGGCCTCCACCTCGACATCGGCAATATTTTTCTGCAGGGTGTGGAATTTATCCACTTCCGGCTGCAGGGCGGCCACGGTTTCATGAAGCGTTTTGACTTCGTCGGCATACTGGCGGCTGGAACGCTGGGCGGTTTCCAGCGCTTCGTCGGCACTGGCGCAGGAAGCCTGAGCGGCATCCCGTTCTGCCTGAGCGGCGTTGAGCGAAGCGGCAGTATCCTGCAGGGAGACGCGCAGCTGCTCGCACTGGGTGCGTAATTGAGCGTTTTCCTGTTCCAGGGCGGCAATTTGATCCTGGCTTTGCTGCAGCAGTTCACCGCTTTCGCGGGAGGCTTTTTCAATATAATTCATGACATCCTGGCGGTTGAAGCCGCCGAAGATGGAACCTTTGAACGTATTGTTTTCCATAGTACACTCCTCGTTTCGCCCGACTTCTGCTTTGCAGCAGGTGAAAAAAGGGCGAAAGAACAATATTTTGTATTTATATTATCATGAAAAGCGCGGAAAAACAATAACTGTGGTGAGAAACATTTGCGATTTGTGCTGGGAACAAAAAAATTGAAAATTTTTGAAAAAAAGGCTTGCTTTTTTTGCGTAGGAGTGGTATTATACAAAAGCTGTCTGTGAGATATGCAGTATGCGGCTGTAGCTCAGTTGGATAGAGTGTTTGACTACGAATCAAAAGGTCGCGGGTTCGAATCCCTCCAGCCGTACCAGGAAAAACCTTGAAACTGTCATAGTTTCAAGGTTTTTCCTTTTTATATTTCGGGAAGGCTGACGGTAACGTCGCCGTAGCCGGCATTTTTCCTGCATTCAAAGGCACGCAGTGTTTATAGCAAATCCGGGGAATAAAAACTGTAGAACTGTCCAGACTACTGTTATCTTATAAGGGGGGATAGAAGTTCTATGATCGAACAGGACACGATAAAACTGCTGCGGGAATGTGATGCAGGTGTCAAAATGGGAGTTGCGTCCATTGACGATGTGCTGGATCAGGTGCACAGCGATACCCTCAAGGACAACCTGACGGAATGTAAAAAGCAACATGAACAACTGGAAGGCGAGATTCAAACGCTGTTGGAAAAGTACCATGATGACGGAAAAGAGCCAAATCCCATTGCAAAAAGCATGTCTTGGGTAAAAACCAATATGAAAATGAGCATGGATCCTTCCGATCAGACGATTGCGGATCTGATGACAGACGGATGCAATATGGGCGTAAAAGCGCTCAATCAGTATTTGAATCAATATGAAGCAGCGGATGAGGTCTCTAAGGATATTGCAAAACGGCTGATTCAGTTGGAAGCGCAGCTTGCCGTGGACATCCGTGCGTTTTTGTAAAATACAGGCACCACCTTCACTGCCTGAAAAGTGGAAGGTGGTGTTTTTTCGGGGCTTGTCGCGGCCTGCCGTCTAATTCAGCTGATAGATCCCCCAATTCAGATATCCGGCAAATGTGACCCAGAGTAAGTACGGGAGCATCAGATACCCTGCTGTCTGGGAGATGCGGTAAAACCGCACGGTGGTTGCTGCAATCAGAAACCATAGGAGAACGAGCCAAACGAAGGAGAACAGGTAGAGCGATAGATTGAAAAAGAAGATCGACCAGAAAAAGTTGACGCCTAACTGTATTCCATACAGCCGCAGCGCCCTGTGGATGGTCTGCTGCGGCTGCGCCGATCGGAGCACCAGATACGATGCAGCGCCCATCAAAACAAACAAAATCGTCCATACCACCGGGAAAAGCCACCCCGGCGGGGACAGAGGCGGTTTGTTCAGGGCCTCAAAAGTATCCATACTTCCCTGGGTCAGCCATGCAGAGATCCCACCGACTGCAAGCGGGATTGCAATACAAAGGAGCAGTTGTCGTGGTTTTTGCTTCAAAAGATCACCTCCGTGGAACCATTTTATGTGTTCCTGTACTACGCCATACCTTGCTCCTGTTCAAAATTTTATATTTTACAAATGGAAGTACGCTTTCGTGGCCTGGTCGGCAAAAAAGCAGTGCGGGCATCCGGCCTGGGCGGCAGTTCAGGTGTGGAATGACCCGCGTTTTGAACGGCCGTGGATCACGGCGCTCAGTATGGCAAAAAAGAGGCCCTCCTTGAAACTGGAACAGTTTCAAGGAAGGTCTTTCATTTGTCAGCACATGGGAGAATCAAACTTTGACTTCTCCGGCGAGGACCTTCTGATAGTCTGCGTAGTTCTTTTTCAGCAGCGTGGGGATGTCCAGTTCGTAAGGGCAGCGCGTTTTGCATACGCCGCATTCGGTGCAAGTTTCAATTTTTTTCATTTCCGCCTGCATCTCTTCCGTCAGCCAGGCTTGGGAAGGCGCGCGGCGGAGCATCAGGGACATGCGGGCGCACTGGTGGATCAAAATCTCCTGGGGACAGGGCGCGCAGTAACCGCAGCCGCGGCAGAAATCGCCGGTCAGCTCCCGGCGCTCCCGGTCGATGAAAGCGGTGATCTCTTCGTCCATGGCGGGCGTTTGGTCCATATAGCTGAGCCATTCCTCCAATTCCTGCTCTCGCTGGATGCCCCAGATGGGCAGGGCGTTGTCGAACTGCTGGATATAGGCCATGGCAGCACGGGAATTGATGATCAGTCCGCCGGCCATCCCTTTCATCACGATAAAACCCATATTTTGCTCGGCGCACGATTGTACCAAAGCCTCTTCTTGGGGCAGCGAAAGATAACTCAGCGGAAACTGCAGCGTTTCATACAGCCCAGATGCGATGGCTTCCTGTGCGATGCCCAATTTGTGGGCTGTGATGGCGATGTGGCGGATCTTGCCCTGCTGCTTGGCTTCCAGCATACATTCATACATGCCGGTGCCGTCGCCGGGGACAAAGCAGCGGTTGGCGCAGTGGAACTGATAGACATCAATGTAATCTGTACGCAGATTGTGAAGGCTGATATGCAGCTGCGTCCAAAAGTCCTCCGGCGTCTGGGCCATGGTTTTGGACGCAATGAAGATCTTGTGGCGCATCCCGTCAAAGGCGGCGCCCATTTTTTCTTCACTGTCGCTGTAGGCGCGGGCGGTATCAAAAAAGGTCATGCCGCCGTCGTAGGCTTTGCGCAGAAGATGTACGGCGTCCTGTGTGGAAATGCGTTGGATCGGCAGTGCGCCGAATGCGTTCTGCACCGTGGTGATTCCGGTGGAACCAAGTGTGATCGTTTTCATGTTACACAACCTCCTGTTTTTCGCTCTGGATCAAAACATGCTTCGCACAATCGAACAAACCCGTTGTTGTTACTTTACGGCCCGGCGGAGAATTTGTCAACGGTGCCGGGCGGTAAAAAGGAAACAGGGATTCTTTGACCGGCATGGGAAGAGGTGGATGGCGTTTCGTCTAATATCGCTTTATAAAAGTAAAGCGCTAAAAGAGTGAATCCATAAATTATGAATAAAAAGTTGTTTTTTGCAGGGACAGACTTTTGTATAAATGTGAAGTTTTATTCAAATAAAGTTGCATTTCCTTTAGGGGCGCATTATAATAAAACCACTGTTATTTTGCCGGAGAAAGGTTGTCTGCGCCCATGAAGAAAACGTTTGTCACGAAATCGCAGCTGGAGAAAATCGTGAAAAAATATCCAACGCCTTTTCACTTGTACGATGAAAAGGGGATCCGCGAGAATTGCCGCAAGCTTTATAGGGCGTTTTCCTGGAATAAGGGATTCCGGGAATACTTTGCCGTGAAAGCCACGCCTACGCCACGTATTCTGCAGATCCTGAAGGAAGAGGGCTGCGGGGTGGACTGTGCCAGCGAGGTGGAGCTGATGCTGGCGGACAAGTGCGGCTTCCGCGGGGAGGAGATCATGTTCTCTTCCAATGAAACCACCGCTTCGGAGTATGAACTGGCCCGCAAACTGGGCGCTGTCATCAATCTGGACGACATCACCCATATCAATTTTCTGGATCGGCTGGTTGGCATTCCGCCGTTGATCTGCTGCCGCTACAATCCCGGCGGCCACTTTGCTCTGGGCAACACCATCATGGACCATCCCTGCGACGCCAAGTATGGCATGACCCCTGAGCAGATCAAGGAGAGTTATATCCGGTTGCAGAAGCTGGGCGCCAAGGAGTTCGGCATGCATGCCTTCCTGGTCAGCGGGGCCATGACCAATAAGTATTATCCCGCCCTGGCGGAGATCATGTTCAAAAAGGCGGTGCAGCTGCACAAGGAGACCGGCGCGACCTTCAAATTTATCAACCTGTCCGGCGGCATCGGTATTCCCTATGAACCGGAGCAGAAGGCCAATAACATCGCCGTCATCGGAGAGGGAGTGCGCCGGGCTTTTGAAAAGATCATGGTGCCCGCGGGCATGGGCGATGTTGCCATCTATACCGAACTGGGCCGCTTTATGCTCGGCCCTTATGGGTGCTTGGTTACCACGGCGATCCACGAAAAGCATACTTATAAAGAATACATCGGCGTGGACGCCTGCGCCGCCAACCTGATGCGCCCGGCCATGTACGGCGCCTACCACCACATTACGGTGATGGGCAAAGAGCGCCGTCCCCAGGATCACATGTATGACATTGTCGGCTCGCTGTGCGAGAACAACGACAAATTCGCCGTGGACCGCATGATGCCCCGTATCGATATCGGCGATTTGCTGGTGATCCACGACACCGGCGCCCACGGTTTTTCCATGGGCTACAATTACAATGGAAAGCTGCGCAGCGCCGAAGTGCTGCTGCGCGAGGACGGCAGTGCGGAGCTGATCCGCCGGGCAGAAACGGCGGAGGATTATTTTGCCACGATGGTGTTTTGAGAAAGGGGAGGGGGACCATGGACAAAATTCAAATGACTATGCCGCTGGTGGAGCTGGACGGCGATGAAATGACCCGCATTCTGTGGCGCAAGATTAAGGAGGAGCTGCTTCTTCCTTATGTGGATCTGAACACGGAGTATTACGATCTGGGTCTCGCCCAGCGGGAAGCGACCAAAGATCAGGTGACTGTAGATGCGGCTCATGCTATTGCGAAATACGGCGTGGGCGTCAAGTGCGCCACGATTACGCCCAATGCCCAACGTGTGGAGGAATATCACCTCAGCCAGATGTGGAAAAGCCCCAACGGGACTCTGCGCGCCCTTCTCGACGGCACGGTGTTCCGCACGCCCATCGTGGTAAGCAACATCCACCCTGTGGTGCGCACCTGGAAGGCGCCCATCACTATTGCCCGCCATGCCTACGGCGACATCTACAAGGCCACCGAGTACCGTGTGCCGGGGGAGGGAAAAGCGGAGCTGGTGTTCACCGACAAGAGCGGGCGGGAAACCTTCCGCGAAACCATTTATGATTTCGAGTGTCCCGGCGTGCTGCAGGGTTCCTACAATAAGGACACCTCCATCCGCTCCTTCGCCCATGCCTGCTTCCAGTATGCGCTGAACCTGAAGCAGGATCTGTGGTTCTCCGCCAAAGACACGATCTCCAAGCAGTACGATCACCGCTTTAAGGATCTTTTTGTCGAGCTGTATGAACAGGAATACAAAGCCCGTTTTGAAGCGGCAGGCATCCGCTATAAGTACATGCTCATCGACAGCGCTGTGGCAGGTCTAATGCAGTGCTCCGGTGGGATTTTGTGGGCCTGCAAAAATTATGACGGCGACGTGATGAGCGATATGGTGTCCTCGGCCTTCGGCAGTCTTGCCATGATGACCAGCGTGCTGGTGTCGCCCGACGGCAAGTATGAATACGAGGCTGCCCACGGCACGGTGCAGGATCATTATTATCAGCACCTGCAGGGGAAAAAGACCTCCACCAACCCGGTGGCTACCATTTTTGCCTGGACCGGCGCTTTGCGCAAGCGCGGCGAACTGGACGGCCTGGCTGACCTGTGCGCCTTTGCCGATCATCTGGAACAGGCAACCCTGGGCACGGTAGAGGACGGCGTGATGACCGGCGATATCGCCCCGCTGTGCGATACGCCGGTGGAAGCCGTGGACACGGATACGTTTATGGCGTCCATCCGCACACGGCTGGACGCACGGATGCAGGGCGTCTGAAGCCGGGAAACGCGCGCGTTTTTTCAGCGGAAAACATGGTAAAACGGGGGACGGCGGTCCCCCGTTTTACCATAGGAGTGTTGTATGGAACGGAATTTGACCAACGGCAGTATCTGGGGCAATATTGTTTCCTTTTCGCTGCCGTATCTGCTTTCGTATTTTTTGCAGACCCTTTACGGTATGGCCGATCTTTACATTGTCGGCCAATTCAACGGTACCCATCAGATCACGGCGGTGTCTGTGGGCAGCCAAGTGATGCATATGCTGACGGTAATGATCGTGGGCCTTGCCATGGGGACTACGGTGTCCATTGCCCGGGCCGTCGGCGCGGGGGAGGGCAGGCGCACCTCCGCCATTGTCGGCAGCACCATTACGCTGTTCATGGCAGTGGCGGTGGCAGCCATGGCGCTGCTGCTGGTATGCGTGAACCCCATCGTGGCGCTGATGTCCACGCCGGAGGCCGCTGTGGCAGGCACCCGGCAGTATCTGACGATCTGCTTTGTGGGAATCCCCTTTATTACGGCCTATAACATCATCAGTTCGATCTTCCGCGGCCTGGGGGATTCCAAAAGTCCCATGTATTTTATTGCGGTAGCATGCGGGGCCAATATTGCCCTGGACTACCTTTTTATCGGCGTGCTGGGCATGGGCGCGGCAGGCGCGGCTTTGGGCACAGTGCTGTCACAGACGATCAGTGTGCTGATCGCCCTTGTGACAATCCGGCGGCGCAGGAGCGGCCTGCGGCTGGAAAAAAGCGATCTGCGGCTGCAGGGAGTCGTGCTGCGCCCGATTCTCCGGGTGGGCGTTCCCGTGGCGCTGCAGGATGGATTTATTCAGATTACGTTTATTGTCATCACCATCATTGCCAACCGGCGCGGCCTGAACGATGCCGCGGCGGTGGGGATCGTGGAAAAAGTGATCGGAATGCTGTTTCTGGTGCCCTCGTCCATGCTTTCTACGGTGTCGGCCATATCGGCCCAGAACATCGGCGCAGGTAAGCATGAACGCGCCGCCAAAACGTTGCGCTGCGCCATTGTGATCTGCGTGCTTTTTGGCGCTGCCGTGGTGCTGCTGGTGCAGAACTCGGCCGAATCCATCGTGGCGCTGTTCGACAAGAGTCCGGCCGTGGTGCTTGCCGGCGGGCAGTATTTCCGGGGCTATGTGTGGGACTGCATCTTTGCCGGTATTCACTTCTGCTTCAGCGGCTATTTCTGTGCCTACGGCCGTTCGGATATTTCTTTTGTGCACAATATGATTTCCATCGTTCTGGTACGCATCCCCGGCTCGTATCTCATGTCTGCCCTGTTTGTCAGTACGTTGCTGCCCATGGGCTTTGCGGCTCCGGCCGGCTCACTGTTGTCCGTCCTGATCTGCCTGATTGCCTTTGGCTGGCTCCGGCGGCATAAACTGGGATAGAAGATAAGAAAAATAGGCTAAGCGGCGGCCCACGTGGGCCGCCGCTTAGCCTGTTTGGGAGATCATCAGTGCCCACGGCGCTTCTCCCGTTTCTTTTGCTGCTTTTTTTGGAAGCGAAAAGCCGCCTGCACCGTTTTGCGCTGCCGGCTCTGTTCCTTCCGTGCTGTGCAGATCGCTTCGTGCTGGAGCTGCAGCGCCTGCTGCGCTTTTGTCCTGGCACCGCCTGGGGCGGACAGGGCGCGGCGCGCTTCCCGCAGGCGGCGCTTGGCGCTTCTGTGCTCCGGCTTCGGCATTTCCGCCACCGGCGGACTGAAGCGAAGGGAGGAGAAATGCGTTTGCAGGAAATAGTAAATGTCCTCATCCCGTGGCTGTGCGCCGAAGGTGACTTTGCACACCCGCAGAAAGCCTGCTTCCCTCCGCTCGAATACGCCGACCCAGAAAGGCCCCTCGAAATATACCTGCAGCATGGATTGTGATTCGCTCATAAAAAAGCCCTCCTTAAAGAATGCTTGCAGGGAAAGGACGACCAAGGAGGAGGGCTACTGACGGCGGCGGAGGCCGCCGCGGCCGGACTACCAACCGGCCTGTGTTTTAATCCCTGTGCCGCTCAGTATAACAGATTTTTCTGCGCCTGTACAGCGGCGGCGCCATGCCGCCCCGTGAGGCTCGGCATGGCGCCATTCTTTTTTATGGTTTGCCGGCGTGCCCTTCGACCAGAGAGCGGATCAGCGCTTCGTCAGCATGGGGGTAAAGTGTTTGATCCCAGCGGATCACAGGCCCTTTGCCGCATTTTTTCAGGCAATGCGTGGTGCAGTAGGTAAAAGTGCCGTTACTGCTGACGCCGCCGTCTTTTACGTCATACGTTGCTTCCACGAAAGCGGCCAGTTTGCCTGCGCCGTTTTTCCGGCAGCTCTTTTTGCCGCAGATTTCCAGATGGTGCGGGGCGTCTTCTGTACGCAGATCCGGTATCTGTCGGATCAGGGCAGAAAGAAGCGACGATTTGAGTGCGTAGCGCTCTGCGATTTTGTTCAGGGATTTTTGCGGAAGCACACCGCCTTTTTCTGCCTGGACCTCCTGCAGCAGGGCGATCAGGACCTGCTGGTTCTGAGGGGCGCCCTGCGCGCGATAGCGATCCAGTGCGTCTTTTAAGTGCCATTTGTTCGCCATAATTTTCTATGCTCCTGTTCCAACGCTCATTCTTCGCAGAGAGTATGGTAATAAACAATAATATCCTCGTATTCCCCGCGGATATTCAAAAAAACCGCCGGGAATCCGGCCCAGCTTTTCATACAGATGCTGTGCTCCATGGTTACCGGCCACTACAGCATTGAACTGCAAAATGCGGAACCCCAGCGCTTTAGCGCGGTGCAGGCAGTCCCGGACCAAGGCCTCGCCGATGTGGCAGCCCCGGTGTGTGCTGCTCACCGCAAGGCTGGCGTTGGCAATGTGGCCGCAGCGGCCCACGTTATTGGGGTGCAGGATGTAAAGGCCCAGGATCGCGCTGCCTTTGTCCTCCTGAGCCACGGTGCAGTGGGATTGTTCTGTGAAAAAGGATTCTGCGCTTTGTGCCTCCAGCGTTTCAAGCTGCGGGAAAGCCTCGCCCTGACGCACGACTTCGTTCCAGATCTCTGCCATGGCGGATAGATCTGCGCGGCTGTACGGGCGTATGTGAATATGCATGATCGTATGCCTCTCAATCTGTGTGAAATGTAATGTGTTGAACAGTATAACATTGCCGGAAAAACAGAAGCAATGGGAAATGCCACAGGAGAAAATCGGGAAAAAGCGCCCGTCTGCGGAAAGCAAACGGGCGCGGCGACCGGAGAAGACCTCCTTCAGCCCAGCAGCGCTTTGTCGCTGGCAAAGGCCTCGCCGGAAATCTTTTCAAATTCGTGCATCAGGTCTTCAACGGTCAGTTTCTGTTTTTCCGCGCCGCGGATGTCGAGGATGATACGACCGTCGTGCATCATGATCAGACGGTTTCCGTGGACGATGGCGTCACGCATATTATGGGTGATCATCAGCGTGGTCAAATGATCCTTGCCGACGATACGGTCCGTGGCACTGAGTACTTTGGCGGCGGTTTTTGGGTCCAGGGCAGCGGTATGCTCATCCAGCAGCAGGAGCTTCGGTTTGATAAGGGTGGCCATCAGCAGTGTCAGCGCTTGGCGCTGGCCGCCGGAGAGCAGGCCGACCTTGCTGGTCAATCGGTTTTCCAGCCCAAGTCCCAGGGTTTTCAGCAGTTCGCGGTATTCTTCGCGCTCGGCTCTTTTGATACCGGGCATCAGCGTGCGCCGCTTGCCGCGGCGTTTGGCTAGGGCCAGATTTTCTTCAATGCCCATAGTAGCGGCGGTGCCCATCATCGGATCCTGGAACACACGGCCGATAAACGCGGCGCGCTTGTGCTCCGATAGGTGCGTAACATTTGCACCATCGATGAGGATGGTGCCCTCGTCGATGGGCCATACGCCGGCAATGGCGTTCATCAGAGTGCTTTTTCCGGCGCCGTTGCCGCCGATGACGGTGATGAAATCGCCGTCTTCCATGGTCAAATCCACGCCGTTGAGGGCGTGTTTTTCATTCACCGTTCCGGGGTTGAAGGTCTTGTAAATCCCTTTCACTTCAAGCATGGTTCACCGCTCCTCTCTTGGCGCCCTTGGTAAAAAATTTGCTCTTCCAATAGGGCAGCGCCAGGAACAGGGCCACCACAATGGCGGACAGCAGCTTCAGGTCGTTGGAGTCGATCAGCTTGGTCCAGAGGATCACCTGAATGACGACATAGTAAATGATGGAGCCGAAGGCCACCGAGAGCAGCTTCAGGGCAAAATTGCGGAAAATTTTGCTGAACAGCACTTCGCCGATGACCACGGCGGCCAGACCGATGACGATGGAGCCGCGGCCCATGTTGATGTCGGCAAAGCCCTGGTACTGGGACAGCAGCGCGCCGGCCAGGCCCACAAGGCCATTGGATACCATCAGGCCCAGCACCTTGGTGAAATTCGTGTTGATACCCTGGGCGCGGGCCATGTTCTGGTTAGCGCCGGTGGCGCGCAGGGAGGACCCCATTTCTGTGCCGAAGAACCAGTACAACAGCGCAATTACGGCCACAAGGAAAATCGTGATCATGACCAGCGGATTCTTCCAGAATGGAATTTCGGTGTTGGTCAGATAGCGCAGAGAGGTGAGTAGGTCATATTTGTCTGCACTGATGGCCAGATTGGCTCCGCCCAGAATCCGCAGGTTGACCGACCACAGAGCAAACTGTGTCAGAATACCGGCCAGAATCGCGGGAATACCGAAAGCGGTGTGGAACAAACCGGTCACCAGACCGGCCAGCATGCCGGCGATCAGCGCCATCAGGATCGCCAGCCACATGGGATAACCGCCGATGATCATCACCACACACACAGCGCCGCCGGTGCACAGCGTGCCGTCCACAGTCAAATCGGCGATATCCAGGATTTTGAAGGTAATGTACACGCCGATGGCCATGATACCCCAGATCAGTCCCTGGGATACTGCGCCGGGCAGCGCGTTAAAAAGTGATGCAATATTCAAGAAAAGCCCCCCTTGGTGTTGGTGTTCTTTTGCGGGAAAAGCAGCGCGAGGGGGATAAAGCCTTCGCGCTGCTCTTGTGTTTTCAGGTGTTTTCCGGATTATGCTTCCGTTTCCAGAGCGGTGTAGTCATCGGGGACGGTGATGCCCAGCTGCTCACAGACAGAAACATTGTACAGCTTGCTGACGTTGGGCGCATACTCCACTTCCATGGTGGCGATATCCGTGCCGTTGGCCAGGATGTCGTAAGCCATAGTGCCGGCCTGATAGCCAAGGTCGTAGTAATCGATGGAGAGGGTGGCCACACCGCAGCCGTTGCAGATTCCTTGTTCACCGGCAATCACAGGAACCTTGGCAGGCAGGACCACGTTGGAGATCAGCTCCGTGTTGGAGGCGGCGGTATTGTCGGTGGGGATGTAAATTACATCGGAAGCGTCGCAGGCGCTCTGGGTGACTGCGGCCACGTCGTTGGAGTCGGTGAAGGAGAAGCGCTCACAGGCATATCCCATCTCCGTGAGATAGCCCTCAATCGTATCCACCTGATACACAGAGTTGGGTTCGGCGGAGCAGTACAGCAGGCCGATCGTTCCGGCGTTGGGGAACAGCTCCTGAATCATCTCTGCCTGCTGGTCCAGGGGAGCCAGGTCGGAGGTGCCGGTGATGTTGCGGCCGGTGGTGCCGGTCCAGTCGTCGATAGCCAGCGCAGTGGCATAGTCGGTGACGGAGGTGCCGATGACGGGGATGGTGTTCGTTCCGGCGGCAGCGGCCTGCAAAGGCGCGGTAGCATTGGCCAGAATCAGATCCACGTTGCTGGACACAAAACCATTGATAATCGTAGCACAGGTGGGGGAGTCGCCATTGGCATTCTGCTCGGTGAACTCCACGTTGCCTTCACCCAGCATGTCGGTCAGAGCTGCTTTGAAGCCTTCCGTGGCCTGATCCAGGGCGGCGTGCTGCACATATTGGCAGATGCCGACGGTATAGTGCTGTACGTCGCCGTCGCTGCCGGCGTTGGAAGGATCAGTATTGTTGTTATTGCCGCAGGCTGCGAGGGACAGCATCATGGCCGCTGCAGAAGCAGTTGCAAGAACGCGTGTGGATGTCTTCATCTTTTCTTCCTCCAAACAAGTATTGCAAGCTTTGTCGCTTTGCGTTGTTAAAGTGTATTATAGGAGCATTGTATCCAAAAGTCAAGCTGTTCCAACAAAAAAGTTCATGCTCCGGGGGAGCGGGGCGGCCCATAAAAAAAGCCCTTGACAAACAGCCCCTCTCTGACTATAATAATCCAAGTAATCAGTTGAGCGTTTGAAAATGCGAGTGTGCTGGAACTGGTAGACAGGCACGTTTGAGGTGCGTGTGGCGACGCCGTACGGGTTCAAGTCCCGTCACTCGCACCAACTGATTCTTCCGATTTTATATATGCGCGAGTGGTGGAATTGGCAGACTCGCTAGATTCAGGTTCTAGTGTGCATTACGCACGTGCGGGTTCAACTCCCGCCTCGCGCACCAAAAAAGAAGACACGCTTATTGCGTGTCTTCTTTTTTAGCTTTTGCAGATTGAGTGCAGCTCCATCCGCTGGTGATCCAAATACTCAGGTGAATTGAATCTGTTTTGCGCCATGGTTGTTACCTCCGGCAAAAACACTTGTACGGCGCAAAATCCCTGCCGGCCAGAAGGCCGGTTCCGTAGGATTGCGGCGAGTGGCTTTGGGAGTTTTGGGAAAGGTATCAATGTTAACTGTCCCTTTGAAGCAAATAATAATCTGAACGGATTTCCGGCTCGGTTCGGATTATTTTTTATAGGGAATCTAGACTTCGGGCGGCACAGAGCGGCGGGGGAGGATACCGCCGGCATCCTCCCCCGTTTCAGCAACAATCCAATCAATAATTGACGCAGCGCCGCTCAAAATAAGCCTGAGGATGGGCGCAGACGGGGCACACCTGGGGGGCCTCCTTGCCCACGCTGATGTGGCCGCAGTTGCGGCAGATCCAAACAGTTTCCTCGCCGGCTTGGAACACCAGATTGTCCTCGATGTTGCCCAGCAGCTTCAGATAACGCTCTTCGTGCTCCTTCTCGATGGCGGCCACGGACTCGAACAGGAACGCCAAACGCTCGAACCCCTCTTCTTTGGCGGTTTCGGCCATTTCTTTGTACATTTCCGTCCATTCCTCGTGCTCGCCTTCTGCGGCGGATTTCAAGTTAGCTGCGGTGTCGCCGATGCCGCCCAACTCTTTGAACCAAAGCTTGGCATGTTCCTTTTCGTTGCCGGCCGTTTCCTCGAAAATTGCAGCAATTTGCTCATAACCCTCTTTTTTTGCCTTGCTGGCGAAATATGTATACTTGTTGCGGGCCTTGCTTTCACCTGCAAATGCAATCCACAGATTGGCTTCTGTTTTGCTTCCTTTCAATTCCATGGTAATTTCTCCTTTCTGTCCATACCGTGCCAGATGTATCCTGGCTTTTCTTACTATACACTGTTTTCAGCTGGGATTGCAATAGAAATTGAAAAAATTTATGCGGCAGTGATACAAGTGTGATACAATTAGATATAAAATCCAGGAATATGGTAATGTATCCTGTTGTTTTTAGAAGGAGTCCTTTTTTATGATAAAAATTTTAATCGCAGAGGATGAGCAGGCGATTGCAGATCTGCTGGCGATGAATCTGGAACGCTCCGGCTATGCCTGCACCTGCGTGGCGGACGGGCTGAGCGCCATCGAAGCGCTGGAACGGGAAACGTTTGACTTGGCGCTGCTGGATGTGATGATGCCTGGCGCGGACGGCTATGATGTGCTGCATTATATCCGGCCCATGAATATCCCCGCTATTTTTATTACGGCCAAGGACAGTGTGGCCGACCGTGTGCGGGGACTGCATGAAGGGGCCGACGATTATATCACAAAACCCTTTGAGATCGTGGAGATGCTGGCCCGGGTGGAATCTGTCCTGCGGCGCTACAATAAAGCGGCGCAGCATTTTTCGCTGGATGGGGTGGAGGTGGATATTCCATCTCGGACCGTGACTAAAAACGGTGTCCCCGTAAGCCTTACCATGAAAGAGTTCGATCTGCTGGTGCTATTTTTGCAGAATAAAAACATTGCCCTGTTCCGGGAAACGCTCTATCGCCGTGTTTGGGGCGGGGATTATACCGGCGAAGGCCGCACGGTGGATCTGCACGTCCAGCGTCTGCGCAAAAAGCTGGAATGGGAAGAACATATTTCGGCGGTTTATAAAGTGGGCTACCGCCTGAATTGAATCTGCCGGAAGCAGACAAGCCCGCAGGAGGGATACTGTGAAGTTTTCGCACAAAGTCTTTTTTTCCACGCTGCTGATCATAGCGCTGATTTTCGGCGTGGGTAATACTGTATTGCTGAATTCGGTGTTCCGTTCAGCGTTGGAACGAGAGGAGCGCGTCACGCTGGACGAAAACCAGATGCTGCGCTTTTCTTTCGGAACAGCGGCCGCCGGCGCGGTTGCCACGGCGGAAAGCTACGGCATGATGGATGCGCTTTCGGACGGGACCATCCGCCGCATCGGCTGGACGCTGGAGAGCAGCAACAACTGTTGCATCCGCATCAGCGACGCAGACCGGGGAACGCTGTACATCAGCAAAAGCTTTCAGACGGGCCGGGACCTGGTCGGGTCGCTGGAAGAAAACAGCCACAGCTGGATGTACTTTACTCAGGATGGGCGGTACTATATGCAGTCAGCTTGCTGCGTTGAGGTGGGAGAGCGGCAGTTTTATCTCGAGAACCTGCGGGATGTCACGGCGACGATCCAGAAACGGAACCGCTATTTGATGTTTTATCAGCTGATGACCCTGGTGCTGATGGCATTTTCCGCCGTTGTGATGCTGCTTTTGTCCGTTTATCTGACGCGGCCCATGCATAAGCTCTCGGCGGTCAGCCGCCGTATCGCGGGCGGGGATTATCAGCTGCGCTGCACCGTGGCATCCCGAGATGAGATCGGCGCCCTGACGGAGGATTTTAACGCCATGGCAGACAGCCTGGAAACAAAGATTCATCAGCTGGAGGACGCCTCCAAACGCCAGGAGGACTTTATCGCTTCTTTTGCGCATGAATTGAAAACGCCGTTGACCTCCATTATCGGGTACAGTGATATGCTGCGCTCGCAGACGCTGCTGCCGGAGCAGCAGTTCAAAGCGGCCAATTATATTTATTCCGAGGGAAAGCGGCTGGAATCCCTGGCGCACAAGCTGCTGGAGCTGATCGTCTACCGGCGCGAAACCTATACGCCCGCCGCATTTGAGGCAGAGCCGTGGCTTTCTGCCATCGCGGCGGTCCTGGAGCCGTCGTTCCGGGGCAGCGGCGTTTCTCTGGCGCTGTCGGCCGAGCCGGGCATCATATGGGGCGAGGCGGATCTGCTGGAATCTCTGGTAGTGAATCTGTGTGACAATGCGCGCAAGGCCAGTCCTACCGGCCGTGTGGTGTCTTTGACCGGGACGGCGGAGGAGGGCGGCTACCGCATCCGTGTGCGCGACCATGGAAGCGGCATTGCGCCGGAGGAACTGCTGCGCATCACAGAGCCGTTTTATATGGTGGACAAGTCCCGCGCCCGAGCACAAAACGGCGCGGGGCTGGGCCTTGCCCTGTGCGCTGCGGTGGCGCAGGTGCACGGCACTGCGCTGGAGTTCACCAGTGCTCTGGGAAAAGGCACCACGGTGTCGCTTCTGCTGAAGGAGGGGGAGAGATGAGCGCGCGCGATCTCTTTTTGCCGGCGTTTACCGCTGCTGCGGTGCTTCTGGCCGTGTCGCTGCCCATGGGCACGCTGCAGCAATGGGACCGCAGCTATCGGGATGTGCTGCATCAGGAATCCATGGATGAGGACGCGCTGGTTACGAATTATACTCTCAGCGGATCGGACCGGCTGCATCTGCTGCGCTATTCCGGCATTTCTGCCCGGAATGGGGAGATTCTCTATGACCCCCCCAGCGGAAGTGTCTCTGTGGAGGTGCGGCAGGTGGAATCCATTGCATCCATGGAAGCCGGCGGGGACGAAGATGTCGGCGAAAACTCCGCTGCCGACAATTATCTCCTGAGTCCGATGCAGGGCGGCAGCATTTCTGAGCACGTCAACGATTATCTTTTCCAGGGCGTCTATTTTCTGGTGGAAAGCGGCGTGATCAGCAACGATCTTTTGCTGCATTATCAGAAAGCGGCAAGCCAGATGCAGATTGAATATTGTTCTATCACAGACGACGGCGATCCCTTTTTCTCCATGTCGCTCCTGTGCATCCGCCTTGCGCTGGAGGACAGTGAAGCATACGGGCTGGAACAGGATACCCGTTTTTCCGTGGTGCTGGATGAGGAGACCGGCGTAGTGTATGCCCTTTCCGTACAGGGAGAGCCGGACCTGGTGCTGACGCAGTGGCCGTACCGCTTTTCCATCTTGGCAGACCTGATCGGCGTTTCCTGTACGGAATATAAGGAAATACCTGCTGCAGGGGCGGAGTATCCCAACGCCCGCTTTAACTTCGGTGGATATTCCTATTGCCTGGAGCAATCGGAAGCGGCGAAAGGCGGCGCGTTTTTGAATTTTAATCTGGACAGCGACTGAGTGCAGTGAAAAAAGGCGCCTATTCCATCGGGAATAAGCGCCTTTGCTTCTTGCTTCAGTCTATGCGGAAAAGGAGAGAATGATGCATGGGAAAATCGGCGTTTCAAGCCGTAAAAAAGAATACTCCCACTGCGCGGTTGCCCGGCTAGCAGCAGCCCTCGCAGAAGGAGCATCCTTTTCTTATGAAGATAGTATAACAGAATTTGTGCGCCGCTGCAAGTCCTGTTTAGAACGTATCCACGCGATCCAGCGACACGTCCAGTGCCCCGCCCGCGGCGGAGGCATAAGCAGCGCGCAGATCAGTGGTCAGCGTTTCACCCAGGCCGGTATCAGCCATAACCAGCATGGCAGTGTCGCCATATGCGCCGGCGGCTACAGCGTTTGCTCCGACACAGATCCATTTGTTCTGATTGATGCCGTCAAACATACTCTGGGCAACAGAGGCGGCGTCTTTGGCGCTGTTGGCGCGCACCACCACCAGGGAATAGGCCTGAGAGCCGATCATAGCCTCGGAATAATAGGCCTCCTTGAGTTTTGAGGCGTCGGTCAGCCCCAGATAGTAACTGATTTGGTCGCTGTTGCTCAAGTCCACTGCGGTGGGGTCGCTCAGGCTCAGATCCACGCTGTGGTTGGCATAAATGGCGTTGATCAGATCCGGAAGAGTGCCGGAATACGTCTTGGTTTCCTCCTGGGAGCCGCTGCCGGTGTTGTCCCCGGCGCCGCTGTTGCTTCCGCTCCCGCCATTGCTGGGCTTGTTGCTTCCACCGTTGCTGGAGTTATTGCTCCCGCTGTTATCCGGTTTACTGCTTCCACCATTGCTGGGCTTACTGTTGTCCGGCTTGGAATCCGGTTTCGGTTCCTGCTCGTTCTCTGCCGGTGTCGTCGTCTCTCCGTCGGCCTCCTTTTCATCGGTGGAAGGCTGCTGATCCTCGATGCTGCTGTCCTCGCCGAGCACATCTTCGTATGTGCTGTCTTCACTGGAAGAAGGCTGTTTGTTGGCGTTGTTGCCGCCGCAGGCAGCCATGCTCAGCATCAGAGCGAGAGATAGGGTGAGAGCAAATAGTTTTTTCATGATGTTTGGTCCTCCATGTTTGGTCGTATTGCCGCTGTGTCAACAGAAATCAATGGGTTCATGGGCTTGCACGAATATCTATTATATTTATCTGCCACAGGGCAGGGAATGGTATAATTTCTGGCGCCGCTCGTACCCCTGGGGCCGATAGGTGACAGAGGAGATGCGTGGCCCGGAAACGCCGTATTTGGGGTGAAAGCCGAATAGGTTGACGTACTGTACCAAGTCGTCCTCTTCGGCTGCCATGGCGTCAAGCAGTTCCAGCGTGGCTTTCACATCGTCAATGGCGCGATGGGTATTCTGGCCCTGCAGACCATAGGTTTCAATGGCGTTGCACAGCTTGTGAGGATAGTCATGCCGGTCTTTATACACGGTCATGGCATCGAGCAGTTTAACGCCCTGCAGGATGCCTGCCTGCTTTTGCTGGGCGAGAAAGTAGTAGAGAAAACACAAATCAAACTGGGCGTTATACGCTATCAGCAGCGTGTTGGGATGCGCGAGCAGCGCGGCAAAGGCGGCCGCGGCATCTCCTTTGGAAACGCCCTCCGCCTGTAGCATGCTGTCGGTGATCCCGGTCAGATTCTGGATAAAAGGCGGGATCGTCCGGCCGGGCGGCAAGCGGATCAGAAGGTCCAGCTCTTCTGCAGTTTCCGTTTGTTCTTTGCCGGGAACGGCGCGCAGGGCGGCCAGCTCAATGATCTCGTCCTGTCTGTGTTCGATGCCGGTGGTTTCCGTATCCAAAAGAACGATATTTTCAAATTGCTGAAACAATGCGCTTTTCATGTCTGTTCTCGCTCCGTTTCCTCATAGGATGCAATGACGGAAAGAAAGGCGTCGCCGTAACGGGCAGCCTTTTTTTCACCTACGCCGCTGAGGGAAAGAAATTCCTCTGCGCTATGGGGCCTCCGCGCGGCCATGGCCGTCAGCACGGCGTTGGAAAAAACCATGTAAGGCGGGATGTGCTCTTCCTGCGCGATCCGGGCGCGCTCGGCTTTCAAAGCCAGAAGCAGGGCCGGAGAAACCTCTCCCGCTTCCGGTGCAGGATGGGCGGGCGCGCTGTGCTGCGGTGCAATTTCAAAGCGCGCCGACATGGTTACCGGCGCGCCTTCAAACAGCACCATCCGGCTGCGTTCCGTGGGTTCCAGCGTCTGATGGGCGCTTTGAATCTGCAAATAACCCTGACGGATTAATTCGTCAATAAACGTGCGGATCTGGGCGCGGGAATACTGTCGGAGCAGGCCGTAGGTGGAAAGCTTATCCAGAGAAAGGCTTTGAACGCGCTGTTCCCGGCTGCCCGACAGGGTGCGGACCACCAGGGTATACCCCACATAATAACCCAGCTGCTTGTGGATGCGCAGCACGCAGGAAAGGATCATCTGCGCCTGGGTGGTGATATCCTGCTGGCGGAAGGTGCTGCGGCAGACACCGCGGTTGCCGCACCGCTGGGCGTGGGGCTGGCCGAAATAGTCAAGGATCACGCCGCGCAGGCAGCGGGAAGAGGTGCAGTAGCCGGTCATGGCCTCCAGACGCCTGAGATCCTGCTCCTGAAGCCTGCGTCGGCTTTCCGGATCCAATGCCTCGTTCTCGCTGCTGCCCTGCAGCAACATTTTGGCCGTCAGGATATCGGTGGGGGAGTAGAGAAGAATACAGTCGGCTGGCTCGCCGTCCCGCCCGGCGCGGCCTGCCTCCTGGTAATAGGCCTCGATACTTTTGGGCATATTGTAGTGGATCACATAGGATACGTTGGATTTGTCGATCCCCATGCCGAAGGCGTTAGTGGCCACCATAACGCTGGCGCGATCATATTGGAAATCATCTTGATTCTGCTGCCGCTCAGCGTCCTCCAGCCCGGCGTGGTAGCGGACGGCAGAAACACCGTGCGCCTTGAGATCGGCGCAAACCCGCTCCACCGCAGAACGGGTGGTGCAGTACACAATGCCGCTTTTGCTGTTGCGCGCGGCAATCAGGCGGCGCAGTTCCGCACTCCGCTTTTGGGGCTGAAGCACGTCAAAAAAGAGGTTTGGCCGGTCAAATCCGGTGATAACGCAGAGCGGATCCCGCAGTTCCAGAATCCGCGCGATGTCCCTGCGCACCGCCTCTGTGGCGGTGGCAGTAAAGGCTGCCAGCACAGGACGGCGGGGAAGCTGGGCGAGAAATTCGCTGATCTTTAAGTAACTGGGCCGGAAATCCTGGCCCCATTGGGAAATGCAGTGCGCCTCGTCTACGGCCAGCAGGGAGAGATCCAGCTGCCGGCACAGGGCGACGAAGCCCTCGCCCATCAGCCGTTCCGGGGCGACATAGACGATTTTATAAATACCTTGGCGCAGATTGCGGTATACGGCGGATATCTGCGCCTCGGACAGAGAGCTGTTGATATAAGCTGCCGCCACGCCACTGCCCGTCAGCGCTGCCACCTGATCTTTCATCAGGGAAATCAGCGGGGAAACAACCAGCGTTACGCCGCGCAGCAGCAGCGCAGGAATCTGGTAGCACAGAGACTTTCCGCCGCCGGTGGGCATGATGGCCATGGCATCGCGGCCGGACAGCAGAGCGTCAATTACGTTTTCCTGCCCGCCGCGAAAGGAATCGTGGCCGAAATAT
The DNA here is from genome assembly GCA_020555605.1 of bacterium 210917-SL.2.15. GTDB lineage: Bacteria > Bacillota > Clostridia > Oscillospirales > Oscillospiraceae > Pseudoscillospira. Next base: position 29,086 of record JAJCJC010000003.1, read on the forward strand.
TGCTTTAGGAGATCCAGTTTATCCATGATGCAGTTCCCGTCTGATCGGTATTCCGCCATATTATACCTTTTTTCGCGCCGTTTGGCAAGGCCCATCGGGGACAGACGCCCACTTTACATCCCAGCGTCCTGCGGTTGCTGGGTATTGTGGGAAAAGGGTTCGCCGGCGAGAGCCGTTTTGACGGGAGCAGAAATGCTGCCGCCGCTTGAACGGAGGCGCTGCTGCGGCGTAAAAAATTCCCGGCAGCGGCGGAACGCTGCCGGGACAAAGCAAAAACCGCAAAAGGGCTTACAGGTAAAACCGATGGCACCCAATGGTAGTATAGTAGGTCCGGTTGCCGGCGATCCATGTACCCTGCGACAGACTGGGATTGAAGAAATACAGGCTTCTCCCCGCCGTATTGACGCCCTGCAGCGCCAATTTTGCTGCCTGCACAGAAGTTTCCGTCGGCTCGTTGTAGACGGTGCCGTTGCTCACTGGTTCAAACTGCACAGCATTCTTGCGGTCAAAGATCACCTCGCGGATGGTATCCGGGAACTCATCGGAGTCCACGCGGTTGAGCACCACGTTGCCCACGGCCACCTGTCCGGCCAGGGATTCCCCGCCGGCCTCGGCGCAGATAATGCGGGAGAGCCAGTACAGATTCTCGCCGCCCCACTTGTCCGCAGCGCCGCCGGAGGTGAGGGAAACGCGGTTCCCGCCGTCCCACTCGACGCTGTAGTCAAGAAAGGCGCCCAGAGTGCGCAGGGGAAGGTACAGCCGCTCGTCCCGGGAAGGAATGGCGGTGGCCAGGGTTTGGCCGTTGACCGTCAGCGTCTGCCTGGAGGGATCGACAGACACGGTATCCCCATCTTTCTGCGCCGCGGCAACGCCGCGGGCACTGTCCCACTGCACGGTCCAGCCCAATTCCGTCAGAAAATGCCGCATGGGTATGTAGGTGGTGCTGTTCTGCATCAGAACGGGCCCGTCGTAGCTTGCGCCGTCCACCAGAACGTGCATTTGCTCTGCCTGCGCGGGCAGGAGCAGCATGCCGAAAAGCAGTGTGCCGCTCAACAGTGCACCCAATCGTTTTTGGTGTTTCTGTTTTGTCATCCAAAACCTCCTTTCCGTTTTCCAGTATAAAAGGAAACTGCCGCCAGGGGCAAGCCACAATCTCTTCCATGGTTTCCAGGCCTTGGAAACGTGCGCCGCGGCGCGGAAAAAGCAGAGATTTGACACCGTGTCAGAATATGGTATAATCATAGTACGGACACCGTGTCAGCATATTGGAGAAAGGGGTGGCGAAGATGCCGAAAGGCTCGGCGGAGCTGACGCAGGCACGGAAGGATGAGATCATCGACGCCTGCGCCGGGCTGTATGAGCATATGAATTTCCGAGATATCACCATCAAGGAGATCGGCCGGGCCACATCCTTTACCCGCACGTCGATCTACAATTATTACCAAACCAAAGAGGAGATCTTCCTGGCGCTGCTGCAGCGGGAGTATACCCTTTGGGAGCAGGACCTGTGTGCCGTGGCGGCAGGAGAGGCCCTGAGCCGTACGCAGCTGGCGCAGGCGCTGGCGGCGTCCCTGGCCAAGCGCTCACATATGCTCAAACTGCTGGCCATGAACCTGTATGACCTTGAGGAAAACAGCCGCATGGAACGCCTGGTGGACTTTAAGCGGGTGTATGGCGCGTCCATCCGCGCAGTGGAAGCGTGTCTTGCGCGCCTTGCACCGCCGATGGACAGGGCGGAGCAGGAAGCGTTCCTGTATTCGTTTTTTCCTTTTGTCTATGGAATTTATCCTTATGCAGTGGCAACGGAAAAACAGAGCGGGGCCATGGCGCAGGCGCAGGTGCCGATGACGCTTCGCCCGGTCTATGAGATCGCGCTGACGGGTACCAGAAAATTATTGGGAGCGTGAAAAAAATGGGTATGCGTATTTGTGTGCTGACAGGCAGCCCCCATCTGAAGGGAACGTCCAACACCCTGGCGGAGGAATGGATGCGCGGCGCGCAGGAAGCGGGCCACACGGTGGAGCGCTGCGACTGTGCCCGGCCGAATTTGCACCCTTGCCTGGGCTGCGGACACTGCGGTATGGATGACCCCTGTGTGCACCGGGACGACGGTGAAGGTGTGCTGGAAACGCTTTTGCAGGCGGACATGGTGCTGTTTGCAACGCCGATCTATTATTTTGGCGTGAGCGCGTAGCTGAAAGCCATGATCGACCGATTTCATGCGCGCAACGGCGCGCTCGCGGCAAAGCACATGAAGGCCGCGGCGATTGCCACGGCCTGGGACGATAACGACACGGTGATGAAAGCGTTTGCCGTCCATATGGAAGCGGTGTTTGAATATCTTCAGTTTGAAAACTGCGGAATGCTACTGGCCCGAGGCGCTGGCACGGTGGAAATGACGCCGCAGCGCTATCGGCAGGAAGCCTACGACATGGGCAGGCGGCTTTGAAACGGCTCCGTGTGCCGAACGGCGGCAGAAAATAAAATCATCTCAAGGAGGACGTAACGATGAGTAAAAAAATGCTGGTGGCTTATTTTTCCTGTAGCGGCGTGACGAGAAGAATTGCCGCTGCCCTGGCGGACAGCGTAGGGGCAGACCTGTATGAAATTGTGCCCCGGGAGCCGTATTCCGCCGCGGATCTGAACTGGATGGACCGGAAAAGCCGGAGCACGCTGGAAATGAACGACCCGAATGCCCGGCCCGCCATCGCTGCGGCGGTGCCCAATATGGCGGAGTATGACGTGGTGTTTGTGGGCTTCCCCATCTGGTGGTATGTAGCGCGCGCATCATCGAAACGTTTTTGGAAAGCTACGATTTTTCCGGCAAAACCGTGGTGCCCTTCTGCACCTCCGGCGGCAGCGGCGTGGGCGGATGTGACAGCAAGCTTCATGCCAACTGTTCCGCTGCCACAAATTGGCGGTCCGGCTGCCTGTGGAACGGCGACGTCACGACGGATGCCCTGCGCGCCTGGGTGGACAGCCTGAAGCTGTGACTGAAGCAGAAACGGAAGATCGTATCGTCCCCGGCGGAAACTGGATCCCGCCGGGGACGATGCGTTTCGGCGGAAAAATAAAAGAATTTTAAAGAGAAAAAAGACCAAATCGTGATACAATAGGGAAAATCCGGCCTGCGTTTCGGCACAGGAGGAGACGTACGGCGAAAGGAATCGGAAAGGAGGAAACGGCGGTGGACGGACAGCGGCAAGCAAAACCGGGTAGACTGCCTTTGACGGCAGAGGAGAAGGCCGGACTGTGTGTAGGCGCGGATTTCTGGCATGTGCGCGGAATACCCCGCCTGGGCCTGGAAGGTATCATGGTGGCCGACGGCCCCCACGGCCTGCGCAAGCAGGTGGCAAACCATGACAGCGCCCGCCCCAGCGACAGCGTGCCCGCGGTCTGTTTCCCAACGGCCAGCGCTGTGGCCTGCACCTTTGACGAGGAGCTGGCCTATGCCATGGGCCGGGCTATGGGCGAAGAGTGCCGTCGGGAGGGGGTGTCGGTGCTGCTGGGCCCGGGAGTCAATCTCAAGCGCAGTCCCCTGGGCGGACGCAATTTTGAATACTTCAGCGAGGATCCGTATCTGGCGGGCAAGCTGGCTGCCGCCATGATCCGCGGAATTCAGAGCACTGGTGTGGGCGCGTCGCTGAAGCATTTTGCGGTGAACAGCCAGGAAACGGAGCGCCTGACGGTGGATGAAGTGGTGGACGAGCGCGCGCTGCGGGAAGTCTATCTGCGCCCTTTTGAGATCGCCGTGCAAGAGGGAAAGCCCTGGACGGTGATGGCGGCCTACAACCGGCTGAACGGAACGTACTGCTGCGCAAACAAAGAGCTGCTGGATCTTTTGCGCCGGGATTGGGGCTTTGACGGCCTGGTGGTGTCCGACTGGGGGGCGGTGGACGACGTTCTGCGCGCTGTGGATGCCGGCATGGATCTGGAGATGCCCGGCGTATCCAACGGCCACCGGGAAGCGCTGGCGGCCGGGAAGGGACCGGCCCTTGACCGGAGCGCGGAGAAGGTTTTGCAGCTGCTGGGCCGGGCGGAAAAGGGAGCGCAGCGTCCGTATGCATGCGATTTTGCCGCCCATCACGCGCTGGCGGAAACCATCGCCGCGTCTGCGGCGGTGCTGCTGAAGAACAACGGCCTTTTGCCCGGACGGCGGGGACAGCGGGCGGCGGTGGTCGGCGCGCTGGCCAAAGAACCCCGCTGCCAGGGGAGCGGCAGCAGCCGGACCCATCCCTGGCGGCTGGACAGTCCCTGGGAGGCGCTGCGCGGGGAATTGCCCGACGCGGTTTATGCGCCGGGATATGATCTGGCGGCGGAAGAGCCGCAGAGCGAACAAATTGCCCAGGCGCTGGCGGCGGTTCGGGGAAAAGACATCGTGTATCTTTTTGCCGGGCTGCCCGAGGCCTGGGAATGCGAGGGATTTGACCGGACGCATCTGCGCCTGCCGGCGGGGCAGGAGGCGCTGATTGAAGCGGTGTGCCGGGAGAATCCCTATACTGTGGTGATCTTGCTTTCCGGCGGGGTGCTGGAGCTGCCCTGGGCGGACCGGCCGGGGGCGATTTTGCTGCTGCATCTAGGCGGGGAAGCGGTCGGAGCGGCAGCGGCAAAGCTGCTGCTGGGGGATCTGTCTCCCAGCGGAAAACTGGCGGAGACCTTTCCGCTTTCCTTGTCCGACACACCCGCGGCGGGCCATTACCCGGCCCGGCACGTTGCCCAGCACCGGGAAAGCCTATATGTAGGCTACCGCTATTACGACGCTGTGGGAAAAGCGGTGCGTTATCCGTTCGGCCACGGGCTGAGCTACGCCCGTTTTGCATACAGTGCCCTTTCCGTGCAGCGTGCAGGGGAGCAGATTGTGGTGCGCTGCCGTATTGAGAATACGGGGAGCATGACGGCGGCCGAAACGGTGCAGCTGTATCTTGCCCCGCCGCGCAAGGCGGTGTTTGCCCCGCCGCAAATGCTGGCGGGATTTGCCCGGCGCACTCTTGCACCGGGGGAGGGAGTAGACGTTGTGTTTACCCTCGGACGGCGGGACGTTTCTTATTATAGCCCTGCGGAGCGGCGCTGGAAAGTGGAGGGCGGCGCTTATGAACTGCGCCTCGGGGCATCCAGCCGGGACATCCGCCTGCGCGGGGCGGTCGAATGGCCGGGGGACGGCGTTTGCGCGGCGGACGAGGCGGTATGGGCGGCCTGTCCCCATTATGCAGACGTGGACGGGACCTTCCCGAAAGAAGAATTTGAGCGTCTTTTGGGCCAGCCGGTCCCCCGTTACCGGCCGCCGCAAAAGGGAGAGTATACGCTCAATACTCTGCCAGAGGAGCTGGCCTCCTGTCGTGTCGGGCGCGCGCTTCTTTGCGGTATACGTCGTTTCCTACGCTGGCGCTGCCGCGGCGATGCGCACAGGGAGGCGCGGGCCTGGGCGCTGGTCACCCAAAGCCCGCTGCGCCAAGCGGTGCAGGGCGGCGTCCCGCTGTGCCTGATCCGTTGGCTGCTGCGGTTGTGCAATGGACGGCATTGCACGGCACAGAAGAAATAAAAGGCCCGCGCCCTGCTTGCTATTTCAGCGGGGGCGCAGTATAATAAAATCCGAAATATGGTCGGCCTGCGGGAGGTTTGCCTTCTTGCGGAGCGGAGAAGACAGGGGGGGTGCGCAGTGAAACGGGTGATTTGTTCGCCGGGCAGTTATATTCAGGGCCCGGGTGAACTGGGCCAGTTAGCACAGTATTACCAGACGCTGGGACGGCAGGGCGCGTATCTGATTGTGAGCCAGTCGGCTTATGCAGTTTGGAAGGATCGTATCGACGGCGGATTTTGTTCCGCGGACGTTCCCTATGAAGTGCATTCTTTCGGCGGGGAATGCTGTCAGAGCGAAATTGACAAGCACCTCCGCCAAATGGGAAACTGTGACGTAGTGCTTGGCGTCGGCGGCGGAAAAGTGCTGGATACGGCGAAAGCGGTGGCGCATTTTGCCCACAAGCCGGTGATCATCGCGCCGACGATTGCTTCCACGGATGCACCTTGCAGCCGGGTTGCGGTACTCTATACGGAGCAAGGGGCTTTTTTCCACTACCTCTCGCTGCCATCCAATCCCAACGTGGTCGTAATGGATACGTTGGCGGCGGCCCAGGCCCCGGTACGGTTTTTGATGGCGGGTATAGGCGATGCATTGGCGACCTATTATGAAGCGACTGCAGCGGCGCGCTCCGGCGCAATGACCATGGCCGGTGGATGTAGCACCCGGGCCGCCCTGGCCCTGGCAGAGTTGTGCCGGGATACGCTGCTGCAGTATGGCCGGCAGGCCCGGACGGATGCAGAGCAGAAAAGAGTGACCGAAGCCGTGGAGAATGTGATCGAAAGCAACACTTATCTGAGCGGCATCGGGTTTGAAAGTGGCGGCCTTGCCGCCGCCCACGCCATCCACAACGGACTGACCGCGCTGGAAGAGACCCATGCACTGCTTCACGGGGAAAAGGTGGCTTTCGGCACTATCGTGCAGCTGGTGCTGGAGCGCCGCGATGCGGAGGAGCTTTTGGCGATCATCCGCTTCTGCCGCGATTGCGGATTACCGACAACCCTGCGGGAGCTTGGCTTGGCCCATGCCGGTGACGAACGGCTGATGCGGGCCGCGGCTGCGAGCTGCGCGCAGGAGGACACCATGGGAAACATGCCTTTCCCGGTCACGCCGGAGGATGTGCTTTCGGCGATGAAACGGACCGATCAGATCGCGCAGCTGGCCGGTTTGCTGAAGCGCGGCTGAGCGCGGGGGTGTTTTGGGCAACGATCAAAAGCGATCAAACGGGCTATAAAAAGACGCAGTATGTGGTACATACTGCGTCTTTTTTGCGCAAAGCAGCCGCTGAAACGGGCGGCGGTTCGCTCTGTGTTTTTTGCATAAACAGAAAAAATCCCGCTCATAAGAGCGGGATCAGCGAAGCTTGTTTGTATTTGTCATCAGATCGCTCTGGTAACTTTACCGGAACGCAGACACCGGGTACAAACATATACATGGCGGGGCGTACCGTTTATAATTGCCTTCACGCGCTTCACATTGGGCTTCCAAGGACGATTGGAGCGTCTGTGAGAGTGAGACACCTGAATACCGAACGTAACACCCTTATCGCAAAACTCGCACTTAGCCATCCGTTGCACCTCCTTGCTGGGAACCTTGATTTGCCGCATAAGAAAACCATATGCAGACAGCTTTTATATATTAGCACAACCCTTAAGGAAAAGCAAGTATTTTTTCAGCAAAAATTTCGTTATTTTCCAAAAAAACTGGAAAATAAAAAAAGTGCCTGCACTACGGGGAGAAAAGGTTGCGCCGGACAAGCGGGTTTGGTATAGTGAATTTAACAATTTCGGTTGTTCTAAGGGAGGGGCATTATGAAAGTATTGAACTTTGGCTCTTTGAATGTGGACTATGTGTATCAGGTGGATCATATCATGCTTCCCGGCGAAACGCAGAGCTCCACGCGGCGCAATGTGTTTGCCGGCGGGAAAGGATTGAACCAGTCGGTGGCCCTGGCAAAAGCCGGGCTGTCGACCTATCATGCCGGGCAGGTGGGCAATGATGCCGACGGAGAGATGCTGCTGCGGGTTCTGGAGCGCAATGGTGTGGATTGTTCGCTGGTCAACCGGATCGACGGACCCTGTGGGCATACCGTTATCCAGGTGGATAAAAATGCACAGAACTGTATCCTTCTATTTGGCGGCGCAAACCGCTGCATCGACGCCGCGTACCGTAAGAAGGTGTTTTCGCAGTTTTCTGCCGGAGATGTGATCGTGCTGCAGAATGAGATCAACGATCTGGATCAGGTGATCGATGAAGCGTATGAAAAAGGGATGAGGATCGTGTTGAATCCATCGCCCTTTGACGCGTATCTGGACCGCTGTGATTGGAATAAGGTGGATGTGTTCTTTATCAACGAAGTAGAGGGGGCACAGATCAGCGGCCGGGAAGCAGCGGAAGATATCCTGGCCTGGTTCCGGGAGCACCACCCGAAGGCGCTGGTGGTGCTGACGCTAGGTGGTGCCGGTTCCTGCTGCATGAAGGACGGTCAAGTATACCAGCAGGAGATTGTCCCTGTGAAAGCAGTGGATACCACAGCCGCGGGGGATACGTTCACCGGATTTTTCCTGCGGGCCTATCTGAACGGGCAGACGATTCCAGAGGCGCTGGCGCTGGCGGCCCGGGCCTCATCCGTTACGGTATCCCGACCCGGCGCAGCCGATTCCATTCCCACCATGGCGGAGCTGGAAAGCTGAGCGAATTAAAACGTTGCAAGGTGCACAGAGAGGGAGGCTCTTGTGCGCCTTTTCTTGCCCGGTAGGGTACTTCCTGCTTGCTTATGGGCAGAGAATCGGGTATACTATAGCTGTCGATTTATTTTATATTGTATTTGACGCGATTGTTTCCTCTTCTGCCCATGACGGCGGCGAAGAGACAATGCGGAAAAGAGGAGCATACGTATGGCACAGCAGCGCAGTGTGAAACTGTCCAAGATTGTCGATGAATTTTCATTGGAGATTTTGCATAAGGGCAGCGATTATGACAGCGCATTGCTGACGATCGTGGATGTGAACCGTCCGGGTCTTCAGTATGCGGGTTTCTTTGAATATTTTGATCCGCGCCGCCTTCAGGTGGAAGGTAAGGCGGAACATACTTACCTGTCGTCTTTGGCGCCGGAGGAGCGCAGGAAGAGCTATTCCAATCTGTTTTCCTATGAGATTCCGGCGCTGGTTTTGTCCCGCGATATGGAGCCTTCTACGGAGTGTATGGAAACAGCGCGTGAATATGAGCGCACCCTGTTGCGCACGCCAGAGACCACGGTTGTGTTCACTAGCCAGATGATCGATGCGCTCAACCGTTATCTGGCCCCCTGCATCACCCGCCACGGCGTGCTGATGGAGATTTACGGCGAGGGCGTGCTGATTATGGGCGATTCCGGCGTCGGCAAAAGCGAAACGGCGATTGAGCTTGTCAAACGCGGCCACCGGCTGATCGCCGACGATGCGGTGGAAATCAGCCGGATTTCCGATATGTTAACCGGCACGGCGCCGGAGCTGATCCGCCACTATATCGAGTTGCGCGGCATCGGCGTGGTGGATGTGCGCCGCCTGTTTGGCATGAGTGCGGTTAAAGTGGAATCCCAGATTGATCTGGTGGTGAATCTGGAGCAATGGAAAGAGGGATTTGCATACGACCGGCTGGGACTGGACGACCAATTTGTTTCGATTTTGGGTGTCCAGTTGCCCACGTTGACCATTCCGGTGCAGCCCGGACGAAATTTGGCGGTGATCATTGAAGTCGCTGCCATGAACAACCGTCATAAGAAAATGGGATACAATGCGGCGCTGGAGCTGACGACACAGCTCAGCCAGCACATGGAGCAGCAAAACGGCAAAGGAGAGTAATGCGGCATGTCTGGTAAATACGTCGGAATCGATATCGGCGGCACGAATTTGAAAGCCGGCGTGGTGGATGAAACGGGGGCGTTGCTGTCCACGGCAAAAACGCCTTTGCACTTTACCACGCCTGAGGCGTTTGTTGAAACATTGGCCGGCCTTTCCCGGCAGGCGGCAGAAGAGGCCGGGATCGGGGCAGAGGAGATCTGCGCTGTGGGAATGGGGGTGCCCGGCGAGGTTGACACGGAACGCGGTACAATTCTATATACTTGTAATATCCCGCTTTCTGATCTATCTGTCGGCACTTTGTTCCGCCGGTATCTGGATGTGCCGGTTTACTTGGAAAACGACGCCAACTGCGCGGCCCTGGCAGAATATTGGACCGGTGCGGGAAAGGGGTGCCGCAGCCTGATCGTGATCACATTGGGCACCGGTGTCGGCGCAGGCATCGTGCTCGACGGGAAGCTTCTGCGGGGCGTCAACGGAACGGCAGGGGAGGCAGGCCATATGGTGGTGGAGCCGGATGGTGTACCTTGTCCCTGCGGCCGCCGGGGCTGCTGGGAGCAGTACGCTTCGGCCAATGCGCTCAAACGCATGACGCGGGAGGCCATGGAGCGCTGCCCGGAGAGCGCTCTCTGGGCGCACTGCGAAGGAAAGCGGGAGCGGGTCAGCGGCCGAAGCGCCTTTCAGGTGGCCCGGGAATGCGGCGATGAAACGGCGCAGGAAGTATGCCGGAACTATGTGCGTTATCTGGCGCTGGGCGTGGTCAATCTGATCAACCTGTTCCAGCCGGAAGTTTTGTGCATTGGCGGCGGCGTCAGCAATGAAGCGGATGAAGCGCTGCTGCACCCGCTGCAGCGCATTGTGGAACAGAAGCGTTTCGGGCATGATCCGCGCCGCATGGCCAAGGTGGTCAAGGCGAAGTTGGGCAATGACGCCGGGCTGATCGGCGCGGCACTGCTGGGCAGGATGGAAACCAAATGAGAATGGAGCGTTTTTATGGCTTGGGTCGGATCCTTTGATGCATTTGTACAATCGCACTTGCCTTCCCTGCGGGTGGAGCGTGAAGCAAAAATGGCGAATTACACGTCTTTCCGCATCGGCGGCAGCGCCAGACGCATGGCCTTTCCCCGCACGGAAGAAGAAGTGGAGCAGCTTTTGTCCTTTTGCAGGGAACATGAGGTGCCCTGCCTTGTGATTGGAAAGGGCACGAATCTGCTGATAGCGGACGAGGGGCTGGACCAGCTGGTGCTGAATATGCTGGAAATGAACAAGATCCGTGTGGAAGGAACCCGGGTGTATGCGCAGGCCGGTGCGCTGCTTTCCCGCATTGCCGTGGCGGCGCAGCAGGCCGGCTGTGCGGGCCTGGCGTTTGCCCATGGTATTCCCGGAAGCCTGGGCGGCGCCGTGGCCATGAACGCCGGAGCATACGGCGGCGAGATGCGGCAGGTGGTGGAATCGGTCACCGCGCTGTTTCCCGACGGCGTGCGCACGCTGCGTGGCGAAGCGCTGCGCTTTGGATACCGGCACAGCGTGTTTACCGAAGAGGAGGGCGTGGTTCTCTCGGCAGTGCTTTCCCTGGAAAAAGGGGACAGCGCGGCCATCCGTGCCGAGATGGACGATTTCATGGCCCGGCGCAAAGCCAGCCAGCCATTGGAGTATCCCAGCGCGGGCAGCACCTTCAAGCGGCCAGAAGGCCATTTTGCCGGAACGATGATCGATCAGTGCGGACTCAAAGGCACCGCCGTGGGCGGCGCGGAGGTTTCCACGAAACACGCCGGATTCATCATCAATAAGGATCACGCTACCTTTGCGGATGTGGTGGCGCTGATCGGTGTGGTGCAGGATACGGTGTTCCGCGAATTCGGCGTGGAATTGGAGCCTGAGGTGAAGATCATCCGCTGATCAGACGGCCCAACTTTTTATGAGCAATGAGAGAGTGAGAAAAGCTATGAAATTTTTGATTGTATCCGGCATGTCCGGCGCGGGAAAAAGTAAAGCGGCGTCTATTTTGGAAGATTTCGGTTTTTATTGTGTAGATAATATGCCGGTGGCGCTGATCCCCAATTTCGCGGAGATCTGCATGGCCAATCAGGGGAAATATGAAAAGGTGGCGCTGGTGACGGATGTGCGCGGCGGAGAAACCTTTGATAAGCTTTTTGAATCCTTGGAGAAATTGGAGCAGATGGGCTGCCCCTATGAAATCCTGTTCGTGGAGGCTAGCCCGGAAACGATTATCCACCGCTATAAAGAAACGCGGCGCATGCATCCGCTGGGCAACGGCTTTACCACCATTGAAGAAGCGGTGCGCTACGAGCGGCAGGTGCTCAAAACGGTGCGGGAACGGGCGAATTATATTATTGATACCACGGCGCTGTCCACGGCAAAGCTGCGTGATACGCTGCGCAATCTCTTTGCCAGCGAAGAACCTGCCGCCCAGATGGCGGTCAATGTGATTTCCTTCGGCTATAAATACGGCATCCCGATTGAGGCGGATCTGGTGCTGGACGTACGCTTCCTGCCCAATCCCTTTTATATCGACGAACTGCGCCACAAATGCGGAGTGGATAAAGAAGTCTATGACTTTGTGTTCCAGTTTCAACAGACGCAGGACTTCATGAAATATCTGGAGAGGCTGATCGCATTCCTTCTGCCGCTGTATAATGAAGAAGGGAAGAGCGCGCTGGTCATCGCCGTGGGCTGCACAGGCGGCCAGCACCGCAGTGTGGCCGTCACGCGGGCTTTGGCGGAATTTATCCGCCGCAAAGGGTATCAGGCAACAGAGAGCCACCGGGATATGACACGGGCCTGAACAGGCGCCGGGAGATGTTGGGAGGCATGGCACACGATGAAACAGCACAGCGCCGCTTTTAAGCCGCGGCGCGGAGGAATGGGGCCAAAGGTCGTTGCTCTGGGCGGCGGAACCGGCCTTTCCACTATGCTGCGCGGCTTGAAGGAGTATACAAAAAACATTACGGCCATCGTTACCGTGGCCGACGACGGCGGCGGTTCCGGCGTGCTGCGCCAGGACCTGGGCATGCCGCCCCCCGGCGATATCCGTAACTGCCTTTTGGCCCTTGCCAACACCGAGCCGGTGATGGGGGAATTGCTGGGGTATCGTTTCACGGAGGGGATTCTGAAAGGACAAAGTTTCGGCAATCTTTTCCTGGCCGCCCTCAATGAAATTTCTCCATCGTTCGATGTGGCGGTGCGCCGCATGAGCGAGGTGCTGGCCATCACCGGCCGGGTGCTGCCAGTGACCAATGAGAATGTGGTGCTGGAAGCAGAGTTTGAAAATTGCGCCCGGGTGGTGGGCGAATCGAAAATTTTTCAATGCAAAAAGCAGCAGGACTGCCGTATCCGCTGCGTGCGGCTGCAGCCCCGCCATCCTCAGGCGCTGCAGGAGAGCCTGGAGGCCATCCGTGCCGCGGATATGATTCTCCTGGGTCCGGGAAGCCTGTATACCAGCATCATCCCCAATCTGCTGGTGGACGGCATTGTGGAAGAGATCACCCAGTCGGACGCGCTGAAGCTGTACATCTGCAACATTATGACCCAGGAGGGGGAGACAGAGGGATACTCTGTCAGCGACCATATCCGGGCGCTGTTCCATCACGCCGATGACCATATCTTTGATTATTGCCTGACCAATTCGGCGGTGGTTCCGGCGGAAGTCTGTACGCGCTATGCCGCCGAGGGGGCGGCCCCTATCGTGTGCGACCGCGAAGAGAGCGAAAAGCTGGGGGTTACGGTCGTTGAGCGGGAGGTGTCCCTTGTCGGAGCTGACGGAAAAGTCAAGCATGACACTGTGGCATTGGCCCGGGAGATTTTTTCCATATACGCGGAGTATGGCGCGATCCGCATTGCGGACGATTCTTTTTAAAGTGTGTGCGCAGACAGAAAGCGAGGAACGATCATGTCATTTTCTGGCGAAGCCAAGTCGGAGCTGTGCCGTGCGGCGCTTCAGCGGCAGTGCTGCGCCAGGGCCGAAGCCCACGGTGTTTTGCTGTTTTGCAATACTTTTCAAAAGGACAAGATTCGCATTGTCACGGAGAACCGGGCTTTTGCGGCCCGGCTCCCCAAGCTGTTTCACAAAGCGTTTGGCCTGACCTTTGACCGCATGCCGGAAGAAGGCGAAGAAGCGGCCAAACGGACGTTTGAGATCTTGGATCAGGGCAAGCTGACTAGTATTGTCAACGTGTGCGGCTTTTCCATGGAGCAGAATCTGTCTCTGCATATCAATTTTGGACTGCTGGAGGAGGACTGCTGTCGGGTTTCCTTTCTGCGGGGCGTCTTTTTGGCGGGCGGCAGCGTGACCGATCCGGCCAAACGCTATCATATGGAGTTTGTTACGTCCCATTATAAGGTCAGCCGTGAATTGGAAGCGCTGCTGATCGACATGGGATTTGTCTCCCGTGAGACGACGCGGGGCGGCAATTTTGTCACCTATTTCAAGCAGAGCGAGCATATTGAGGATCTGCTGACGCTGCTGGGCGCGCCGGTGGCGGCCATGGATATCATGTCGGCCAAGGTCGAAAAAAATTTGCGCAATGAAATGAACCGGCGTGTGAACTGCGATACGGCCAATGTGACAAAAGCCGTGGACGCGGCGCAGGAACAGCTGGCAGCGATCCGGCGGCTGGAAGAAACCGGGCAGATGGATGCGCTCCCTCAGAAGCTGAAAGAAACGGCCGCCATGCGTGTGCGCTTCCCGGAGATGACACTTTCGCAGCTGGCGGACAGCTTTGAACCGCCGCTGACCAAATCCTGCCTGAACCACCGCCTGCGCAAGCTGGCGGAGCTGGCAAAACAATCGGAACCGTAAAGCGGAAGAAATCTGGAAGGAGTATGGGACGATGAACCGAGCGGAACGAGCGAATGCATATCACGACAGTGGTTATAATTGCTGCCAGGCGGTAGCGGCCGCTTTTTCAGATGTGACCGGACTCAGCGAGGTTCAGTCTCTGGCTATCGGCGGAGGCTTCGGCGGCGGACTGCGCTGTGGGGAGATCTGCGGCGCCGTGTCGGGGGCGGTTATGGTGTTGGGGATGACGCATGCTTATACCGACTGCGCCGATCTCGAACGGAAGCATCAAATTGCCCGTTTGACGAAGGAATTTCACCGCCGGTTCAAAGCGGAGTTTGGCTGCGAGCGGTGTTTGGATCTTTTGCAGACCGATATTTCCGATACGGAACGCTTCAAGGCGGCCAAAGCCTCTGGCGTGATGAAAAAGTGTCCGGTGTTGATTACCACTGCTGTGGAACTTGTGGAACAGATCCTGAGCGAGGAAACGCGCTGAAAGAAAGGAGACGCCATGTCCTTTGCCCATTTACACGTACATACGGAGTTTAGTCTCTTGGACGGCGCCTGCCGGATCAGCGAGCTGCCCAAGCTGGTCAAATCCATGGGGCAGACTGCGGTGGCTATCACGGATCACGGCGTTATGTACGGCGCCATTGACTTTTACCGTGCCTGTAAAGCGGAGGGAATCAAGCCCATCATCGGCTGTGAAGTGTACGTCACGCCCGAAGGGCGCACCCGGTTTGACAAGATGCACGAATTCGACGCCGAATCCCGCCATTTGGTGCTGCTGTGCGAAAATGAAGAGGGCTACCGCAATCTTTCCTTCATGGTCAGCGCGGCGTTCACCGAGGGATTTTATATCAAACCGCGCATTGATCTGGAGTTGCTCCGCGCCCATTCCAAAGGGCTGATCGCCCTTTCGGCGTGCCTGGCCGGCGAGATCCCCCGCCGCCTCCGGGGCGGGGATTACGAGGGCGCCAAGCGCTATTCCCTGCAGATGCGGGAGCTGTTCGGCGCGGACAATTTCTTCCTCGAGCTGCAGGATCACGGGATCCGTGAGCAGGCGGCGGTCAATGCTGGCATCCTGCGCATTCACGATGAAACGGGCATCCCGTTGGTGGTCACCAATGACGCTCACTATCTGCACAAGGAAGACGCCTACAGCCATGATGTGCTGCTGTGTATCCAGACGGGTAAAACCCTGAATGACACTAACCGCATGAAATATGAGCCGCAGAATTTCTATCTCCGCTCCACGGAAGAGATGGCGGCGCTGTTTCCCACCCACCCGGAGGCCATCGAGAACACCGGACGGATCGCCGAGCGCTGCAACCTGGAATTCACGTTCGGCAAGTATCACCTTCCGGAATTCCAACTGCCGGAGGGATATGATTCAGCGACATACCTGCGCGAACTGTGCGACAAAGGGTTTGCCGAGCGCTACCCTGACCGCCCCGAGTGCCGTCAGCAGTTGGAATATGAACTGGACATGATCGAGAAAATGGGCTTTACCGACTATTTTCTCATTGTGTCCGACTTTGTAAACTATGCCAAACATGCGGGAATCCCTGTAGGTCCGGGCCGCGGCAGCGCAGCAGGGAGCATGGTGTCCTACTGCCTGAACATTACGGAGATCGACCCGCTGCAGTACAATTTGTACTTTGAGCGCTTTCTGAACCCCGAGCGCGTGAGCATGCCCGATATTGATATGGACTTCGGTGACACCCGCCGGGGCGAAGTGGTGGACTATGTCCGCCGGAAATACGGTGACGATCATGTGGCACAGATTGTCACGTTCGGAACCATGGCGGCCCGCGGCGTGATCCGCGATGTGGGACGCGTGATGAATATTCCTTATGCCGAGGTAGACCAGATTGCCAAGCAGGTGCCGAACACGCCGCATATCACCCTCAAGGATGCCCTGCGCCTGAGTAAGCCTCTGCGGGAGTTCTATGAGAGTGAGCCCCGCTATAAAACGCTGATCGATACGGCCCAGGCTCTGGAGGGAATGCCGCGGCACGCGTCCACGCATGCCGCCGGCGTAGTCATCACCCGCCGGCCGGTGTATGAGTATGTTCCGCTGGCGAAAAACGACGAGGCAGTGGTGTGCCAATATGTGATGACCACGCTGGAAGAATTAGGCCTGCTCAAAATGGACTTTTTGGGTTTGCGTAACCTGACGGTGCTGGACGATGCGGTGAAAATGCTTCAAAAGCATCATCCGGAGTTTCGGCTGGAAGAAATTCCGGAGGAGGATCCGGAAACCTATGAGATGCTCTCGCGAGGCCAGACCAGCGGTGTATTCCAGATGGAATCGACGGGCATGACCGGCGTGTGTATCGGCCTGAAGCCACAGAATATTGAGGACATCACGGCGATTATCGCCCTGTATCGCCCCGGTCCCATGGAATCCATTCCGCGCTTTATCGAATGCAAGCATCATCCGGAAAACATTACCTATCTCCATCCATCCCTGCAGCCGATCCTGAGCAACACCTATGGCTGCATCGTGTACCAGGAACAGGTCATTGAAATTTTTCGGAAGCTGGCCGGATATTCTCTGGGGCAGGCGGATATGGTGCGCCGGGCCATTTCCAAAAAGAAGGCTGCTCAAATCCAGCGGGAAAAAGAGGCGTTTCTGCACGGAGACCCTGAGCGCGGTATCTGCGGCTGTGTCAACAATGGCATTCCGGAACAGACGGCCCAGGATATTTATCAGCAGATTTATGATTTTGCCAACTATGCTTTTAACAAGGCGCATGCGGTCAGCTATGCGGTGGTGGCCTATCAAACGGCTTACTTCAAGTGTCATTATACCAAAGAATACATGGCCGCCTTGCTGACCAGTGTGCTGGATAGCTCCGACAAGATCGCCGAGTATATCAACGAGTGTAGGGACTGTGGCATCCGTCTCCTGCCGCCGGACATCAATTACTCCGACGATACATTTACCGTGGAGGACGGCGGGATCCGGTTCGGGCTGGTAGCAATCAAAAACATTGGGCGCGGTTTTATCCGCGCTGTTATGAACGAGCGCAAGAAGCATGGGCGGTTTGCTTCCATGCAGAGTTTCTGCGAACGAATGTATGGCACAGAGATCAACAAGAGGGCGCTGGAAAACCTGATTTTGTCCGGCGCGTTTGATTCCACCGGCGCGCGCCGCTCGCAGCTGCACGCTGTTTATGAACGGGTGCTGGCCGGCGTGGTGGAGAGTCGGCGGCAGAATCTGGAGGGACAGATTGACTTTTTCGGCGGGTTTTCTGGCGAAGCGGCACCCGTTTCCTCCGAAATTTCGCTGCCCAATATCGAAGAATTTTCTCCGGAGGAGCGCATGCGCCAAGAGAAGGAAACGACCGGGCTTTATCTTTCCGGCCATCCGATGGATGCCTATCACGAGCGTGTTAAGGCGGCGGGTGCGGTGCCTATTTTATCCGTTTTGGAGGACTGCGGCGACGAGAATGGGCCGGTCCGATATGGAGACGGACAGTATGTGACCATTGCGGGCGTGGTGACTTCCAGCAAAACGAAGACCACAAAGAATAATACATTGATGGCCTATGTCATGGTGGAAGACAGCACCGCATCCATCGAACTGCTGTGTTTTTCGAAAGTGCTTTCTGCTTCGGGCAGCTATCTGTCCGAAGGTAATGCGCTGCTGCTGCGGGGACGCATTTCCCTGCGGGATGAAAAAACGCCGCAGATCATGTGTGACGAAGCGATTCCGCTGGACGGTGCCATTTTTCCGGTGGCTAAACCGGCTCGGCAGGGATCAAAGGTGCTGGAGGGCCGCCGGCTCGTTATCAAGTGTCCTTCGATCGACGATCCTGTGATGCGGCATATCCAACTGGTGTTGGAAATGTTCCCTGGACCGTCTCCATTGATTATGGTAATGGCGGATACCGGCAAGCGGTACGGGGCAAAATGCCTGCTGCACCGCGCGCTGGTGGAGGAGCTGGAAGAGACGCTGGGCAAAGAGTGTGTTGTATTGCAGCAGTAAAGGATATATTACAAAGGGCGGGAACCGATTTAGCATCGGTTCCCGCCCTTTCGCTTTGATCGCCTGAATCAGGTTTCTTTAGGATACTTTTTCAACAGCGCATCGAGAATGCTGTTGTAAATTTCCTCTGCATGGGATTGAAAGTGTACGCTGAGCTGTTCGGCCATCTCTTTTTTGGCCACCATCAGGTCGAGGTTCATAATGTTGTCCACATCGTCACTCAGGGAGAGGGTGACGGTATACGTCCCGTTGGGGCGCTCGTTTACCGTGGAGCGCACCAGCCCCTTTCGTTTGAGTTTTTGATTGTATACGGAGATGTTTTTGTCAGCCTTGATGCGCACGGAGTATGGGATGCTGCTCTCACACACCTCGCTGTTGCGAATGCCGCGGGGGGTGGCGCAGTAGAGTCCGTCCTCCGTCCGTTTCATATGCTCGCTGTCCACCAGTTCGTTCAGGCATTCGGAAAACGAGAAATAATCCACGCCGTCATCACACAGCGCCAGATCCGTCAAAACGTCGATGCCGACCGGTTCGATCAGGCGGGAGGCGATATAAAGGATCAAAAATTTGATGTCCAGTTTGTCATGAATAAAGCCGATGCGGCCCATGCTGCTCACTTCCTTGGTTTCATAATCCGCTTTGCCTTTTTATTGTACCACATCTTTACAAAAGCAACAAGGGTCCGCACAGCGAATGGGAACGGATTTTGGGGAGCGGCATACAATGATGATGAAGGGAGATTTTCCTTCCATTACTTATAGGAGGATATATATATGTCTGAGAAGATCGTTCCCGGCCCTCTGCAGGATTGCTCTGCATCGATTCAGGAGGCCGTTTGCGTCAATACGAAGAAAATCTTTGACAGCTGCCGCGACCAGGACTGCATTGAGGACCTGCGCTTTTACCCTGTCCAGTGCGGCCAGGATGTCATCAATAACGCCGTTTCGGTGAAAAGTGCCAAAGCCGAGCTGCTGCATGTGTACACGGACGTGGAGGCGATTAACTTCAATCGCGGATTCTATACCGTGGATCTGCGCTATTTCTACCGCGTGGTGCTGCAGGTTTGCTGCGGTTGCGGCCGGCCCACGGAGGTGGAAGGGCTGTGCGTGTTTGATAAACGCGTGGTCCTCTTCGGCAGCGAAGGCGGTGCCAAAGTATTCACCTCCGGCACCTGCATGAGTTCCATGGACGCAGACAGCATTGAAAAGAGCAACCTGCCCTGCGCAGTGGTCACCGCGGTAGACCCCATCGTGCTGGACACCAAACTGGTGGATGCCTGCGAGCGTCGTTGCTGCGACTGCGACATTTGCGAGATCCCCAGCTGCATCTGCGACTGCTTCCAGTCAGAGCTGTGCGGCGCGGATCAAGGTAAGCGCGTATTTATCACATTGGGTCAGTTCTCCATCGTGCGGCTGGAACGGGACACCCAGCTGTTGATCCCAAGCTACAGTTACTGCATGCCTGAGAAAGAGTGCGCCTGCGGCGGCTGCGGCACGGATCCCTGCGAGTTGTTCCGTGGGATTGCTTTCCCGGTCAACGAATTTTTCCCGCCCAACGCGCTGGAGAAAAAGTGCGACTATGAAGGCGTCAAGTGCTGCTGCTGCTCAAAGCGGTGATCTGAGCGCGCGGTACCTGTCCGTTTTACAGGATAAAGGGACGTACGCTGCCGGTTCCGATGCAGCGGCGCAGAGAAAAGCCCGGCATGTGCCGGGCTTTTTCTGCATCAATCTCAAGCGGTCGGCATTCCTTCTGTCAAAATGCCGTATGGCGGCGGTATCCTTTGTACAGGGATTTTTCCGCCCGGATCAAACGACTTTTTGTTTTGCGTTCTAAAAAGGGACAACCACCCATATAGTTTAGCATCCGTTACAAAGGAACTACGAAAGAAAAGGGGAGAGGCAAATGCGGGAGGATCTGTGCCTGACGCCATACCGCCGGGCGGCGGAAGTGTTGCCGGAGCACCTTCGGCGTGCGGCGTTGGCACGCTGTACGGATGAACAGGCAGCAGCAGAGGAGTTTCGGCTGCGTTCCGGGCAGAAGATGTCGCTGTTGGGGCCGACAGGAGAGTCGCCGATTTCAGCAGAGCCGGTCACCGGACAGGATCTGCAGGCCGTACTGGACCGGGCCACAGAGTTTTCAGCCTATCGCTGTGCCGAGAGTATCCGGCGGGGGTATGTCACGGTGCGCGGGGGCTGCCGGGTGGGGATCTGCGGCACAGCTGTATTGCGTGGCGGCGAGATTGCCACAGTGGGAGAGCTGTCGTCGCTCTCTATCCGCATTGCCAGGCCAGCGCCTGGGGCGGCAAAAGGTGTGTATCCGAAACTATGGGGCGACGGCGGCTTTGAGAGCACGCTGATCCTGTCGCCGCCCGGCGGAGGGAAAACGACCCTGCTGCGAGATTTGATTCGCTGTTTATCAAGCGGATCGCAGACGCATCCGGCGCTTCGCATGGCGGTGGTGGACGAGCGTGGAGAGATCGCCGCCGCCCGAGGCGGCTGTGCGCAATTCGATGTGGGACCGCATACGGACATACTTACAGGAACCGAAAAGGCCGAAGGGATCTCCATGCTGCTGCGGGCCATGAATCCGCAGGTGATTGCTGTGGATGAGATCACGGCACCGGAGGATATCCGTGCCATGACTACGGCCGCTAACTGCGGTGTTGCCTTTTTGGCGACAGTACACGGCCGGGATCTGGACGAGCTGCGCCGCCGGAAGCTTTGCCGGGAGCTTTTGGATACGGAACTGTTTCACCAGTTTATTATTCTGGAAGGCCGCGGCAGCGCGCGCACAAGCCGGGTGGAACGATGCTGAAGCTGTGGGGAGCGGCGCTGATTGTCCTTTCGCCGGTACTACTGGCCCTGTCCCGCTGGGGACAGCACTGGCGGGAGGACCGGCTGCTGGAAGCGTTTCTCGAAGCGCTGGACGGCTGTATGGGGTCCATACGCTGTGAGCATGCCGCGTTGTCTGTGCTGTCAGCGCATATGGCACAGCAGGGGCCGATGCTGCTGCGCTCTTTTTGGCAGCGGCTGTGTCATGCGATGGAAGAACGGGACGCAGAGCCGGCCCGGCTCTGGCGGCAAGAGCTGGAACGTGTTGGCCTTCCGGAGGAGGCGCAGCGGATTTTGGAGCCGTTTCCGGCGGCGCTGCGCTCCTACGATACGGAGCAGGTACTGCATGCACTGGAACGGATGGCCGTGTCGCTGGAAGAGTACCGGCACAGAGCGGCCGGCGCCTTCCGCAGAGATTTCAAAACGCATACGGGCCTGCAGGCCTCGGCGGCATTGCTGCTGCTTATTTTACTGTTTTAGAGGGATAATGCATGGATATCGATCTCATTTTTAAAATTGCGGCCATCGGCATCATTGTGGCGGTGCTCAATCAGCTGCTGGTGCGCTCGGGCCGGGAAGAACAGGCTTTGATGGTCACACTGGCGGCGCTGATCATTGTCATGATGGTGATGGTGCAGCAGATCAGCGACCTGTTTGCGCTGACCAAAAGCCTGTTCAATCTGTAATGGTATGGAGCTGCTTGTGAAGCTCCTGGCCCTGTGTGTCCTGGGGGCGGTGTTTGCCCTGCTGCTCAGGGAAGAAAAGCAGGTTTTAGCCATTTTTGTCATTTTGGCCCTGACGATGGCGGCGATCCCGCTTCTATGGGAAGCGCTGGCGGAAGTATTCTCCTTTTTCCAGCGGCTGATTACGCTTTCCAACCTGTCGGAAAAGGTGTTTTCGCCCATGCTGAAAGTGGTGGGTATTGCTGCTGTAACCAAAGTGGGGACGAGCCTTTGCAAGGAAGCCGAATCGGACACGGCGGCGGCGCTGCTGGAGATGGGAGGGACCTGCTGCGCGCTGTTGGCGGCCCTGCCGCTGATGAGTCAGGTTCTGGATCTGCTGGTGGAAATCATTTGACGGGGAGGCGGGATAAGGATGCTGCAACGACAAGTGATTTCTCTACTATGCCTTTTCCTGCTGTGTCTGCTGACTATGCCCTGCGCGTATGGCGTAGAGGAGGAGACGGAGCGGGGAGTGGCGCTGGACACCCTGATGGATGCCCTGCCGCGCCAGACACAGTCTGTTCTTGAGGATTCCGACGTATCTTCTGGCGATATCAGCACAGGATTATCCTCGCTTTTGGAGCAGGGCAAAGGACAGATACAGCGCCTGTTCCGTCAGGCGCTGGGCGGCGGCGCGGCGTTGCTGCTGATTGTGCTGCTGTGCGATGGAGCGCAGCTGCTGTACTTCAAGGAAAAAGACAGCAAGCTTCTCCAGTGCACGGCCATGACGGGGGCACTGGCGATCGTGCTCCTCAGTGCGGGCAGTATTGATCAGATGATCGGCCTGGGCGTGGAAACAATCCACACAATGAACGATTTTTCCAAAACGCTGCTGCCCTTGATGGGGGCGGCCTGCGCGGCCTCGGGCGGCGTAACGGCTGCGGCGGTGCGCGAGGCGGCCACATCTTTGTTTGCCGATCTTTTGATCACCTGTATCGACACCCTTCTGGTGCCGCTGGTGTATATCTATATCGGCGCTATCACGGCCAATGCGGTACTGCACCAGCACAGCCTGGAAGCGATTGCCGCGGCGATCCGGAAGATCATCACCTGGGCGCTGACGATTCTGTTGACCGCTTTTACAGCCTATCTCACCATCAGCGGCGCTGTTTCCGGCACGGCGGATGCGGCGGCGCTCAAGGCGGCAAAGTTTGCCATATCCGGCGCGGTGCCTGTGGTGGGCGGTATTTTGTCCGATGCGGCTTCCACGATCCTGGTGGGCGCGTCAATCCTGAAAAACGCGATCGGCGTGTTTGGCACGCTGGCGGTGTTTGCGCTGTGTCTGACCCCCTTTCTGCAGATCGGGATGCAGTATCTGATGTACAAAGTGACTGCGTTCCTGGCAGAGTTGGTAGATGAAACGGGACTTTCCCGCTTTGTGAACGAGATCGGCGGCGCTTTCGGTATGATTCTCGGTATGACGGGAGCATGCGCGCTGCTGCTGATTATTTCCATGATCACTTCGATTTCGGCGGTGATGCCTGTATGAATTTTTTGACGAGCTGGCTGCTTTCTGTCATCGGCACAGCGCTTTTGGTGGCGCTGGCAGAGGCGTTGATTCCGGATACCAAGGTACGGGAGGCAGGGCGGTTGGTGGGAGGGCTGCTTTTACTGGTGGCTCTGTTGGGTCCGCTGATCCATCTGCGCGGCGCGGAACTGGATTTTTCCGTTTCGGAGCATTTGGCGGAAACCGCGCAGAAGGAAGAGGAATACCGCAGTGCGCAAAACGATGCTTTTTCCTCGCTCATAAAAGAGCGGTGCGAGGCATATATTGAAGCGGCGGCGCAGGAAATGGGGCTGGAGGCCCATGCCAGGGTCGCCCTGCAGGAATCGGAGGAGGGCGTCCCGCAGCCGTCGGAGGTCTGGTTGGATGTTCCCTATAACGCTTCGCTTTCCGCGCAGATCACACAAGAGCTTGGGATTGCCGAGCAATACCAAAGCTGGGGTACAAAGGAAACGGGGTGAGAACCATTTTGAACAAAAAGATGCTGCCGCCGGTGAAGTTGATGGAGTTGATCTCAAAATACCGCTTCGTGCTGCTGATGGTGGCAGTGGGGATTTTACTAATGATGCTGCCTTCGTTTGGTGGTGAAAAGGGACAAGATACACGCACCGCGCAGCCGGAAAGCGCTGCGGACTTCTCGCTTGGGCAGACGCAGAAAGAGCTTGAGGAGATCTTATCCGATATCGACGGCGTGGGGCGTGTGCACGTTATGTTGACAGTAGCTTCCGGCACACAGCGCGTGTATCAGAGCGACCGGGAGATTTCCTACAGCGGACCGGCCAGCACGCCGGAAGATTATACCAGCACCACGCAAACCGTATTGCTGGACCGCAGCGGTAGCGGAGATGAGGCGCTGCAGACGCAGGAGATCTACCCGCCCTATGTGGGGGCGTTGGTGGTATGCGACGGAGCCGGTGATTCAGGTACGGTACTGAAAATAAAGGAGGCTGTGTCCGTGCTGACAGGGCTTGGAAGCGATTGTATTTCCGTTGCCAGACGGACGGAATCTTAAAAAATTTTTACATGAGGTGAAAGGGACCATGAATAAAAAAATGAAACGCAATTTAATGATCTTGACGGTGGTGCTGTTTGTCAGTGCGGCGGCGTACCTGAACTGGAATTATTCGCAAAGCGCGGCCAATGTAGGTAAAATTCTTGGGGAGTCCGCGCTGGTGAGCGGTACAGCGGATGGCTCATCCCTGGAAGAAGACGCCTCCGGAGAGGACCAGGAAGCCTTTGGAGCGAAAAAGAACTATTTTGACACGGCGCGGCTCAACCGTCAGGAATCCAGAGACAGTGCGCTCAGCCTGCTTAAAGAGGCCGCGGCGGACAAAAAAGCAGATCAGGAGGCGATTGATGAAGCTAACCGGCAAATACAGCAGATTGCCCAGAATACCACGACGGAAGCCGCCATTGAAAATCTCGTAATGGCCAAAGGCTACAGTGACTGTGTGGCGTTCGTCAATGAGGAGAGCGTCAGCGTGGTGATTGCCGGCACGGGAGAGGGCCTACAGAACTCCGATATCGCCAAGGTTACGGACATTGTCATGGAGGAGACTGGGCTGGCGGCCGATAAAATCAAGATTATGGAGGCAAATTAAGGATTGTTTTTTACGCCCGATGATGGTACAATACATAAAAATACTGTTTGAAGGGGCGTGCACAACTGTGGGCGATACCAAGAAGGAATATGTGGTCTGTCCGGATGAGATGGGCAGCATCAATATATCGGAAGATGTTGTGGCAGCCATTGCGGTGTCTGCTGCGCTGGAAGTGGATGGCGTGGGCGAACTGGATGCCGGAAGCGCCGGCCGCCGCGGCAAAAAGAGCAGCGCTGTCAAAGGTGTTAAACTGACCATCGGCGACGGTAGCGTGATTGTGGATCTGCAGATCACTGTAAAATACGGCGTGCCGATCCCGCAGGTGGCGCAGAATGTGCAGGAAGCGGTCACGAGCGCAGTGGAATCCATGACGGAGCTTAAGGTGTGCCAGGTGAATGTGCGCATCAGCGGCGTTACCTTCGGCGAGAACGCAGCTTCCGCCCAGTGAGAAGAAGTGGTGCAAACGAGGCGGAGAAGCTCCTCCGCCTCGTTTGTGTTCCGAAGATATGAGAAAAAAGATCGAATAGATAAGGATGTTTTACTATGGTTCGTTCAACTGCACGGGAAATCGCGGTCCGCTTGTCTTATGAACTTAGCTTTACCGATCTCAAGGCCGAAGCGCTGCTGAATCAAACGCTGACTGCCGATTATTTTAAAAACCTGGCCCAGGAAGATGCGCTGTATGCCGAACTTCCCGGCGAAAAACAGTCTGCCTATATTCGCAAATTGGTCTGCGGTGTGGCGGAGCACGGTGCGGAACTGGATTCTTATATTGAAAAGTATGCGGTGGGATGGAAGTTTGAGCGTATTCCGCTGGTGGCGTCCGCAATCATGCGTGTGGCTATGTATGAGATTCTCTATATGCCGGAGATTCCCAATGCTGCGGCGATTAATGAAGCGGTGGAAATTGCCAAGAAGTATGAGGATGAAAAGGTTGTCGCTTTTCTGAATGGTATTCTCGGCAGTTTCGTGCGGCAGGAATGCGGGGAGTGAGCCGGGATGGCATTGTGCGTAGCATTTGATACCAGTAATTATACAACCTCGGCTGCCTGGTGGGACGGCCGCGAAGGGCGGAACGAAAGCCGCATTCTCGATGTGCCGCAGGGCGCATTGGGGCTGCGGCAGAGCGACGCCCTTTTTTTGCATATCCGCCGTCTTCCAGAGATCGTGGCGCAGCTTTTGACGGATCGGGGCGATCTGCTCCAGGCAAAAGTAGTGGCGGCCAGCAGCCGCCCGCGGGAAACGGAGGACTCGTATATGCCTTGTTTTCTGGCGGGTGTCTGTGAAGCGAAAACCCTTGCCAGCGCTTTGGGCGCAGAGTATATGGAGTTTTCACACCAACAGGGGCATCTGGCGGCGGCGGCCTGGTCCGCTGGGCGGGAAGAGCTGCTGGAACAGCCGTTTCTTGCATGGCATCTTTCCGGCGGCACCACGGAGCTTTTGTTGGTGAAGCCGGAAAACGGGGCGCCCCATGCCGAAAAGGTCGGCGGCACTACAGATATTTCCGCCGGACAGCTGCTGGACCGCACCGGCGTTTTGCTAGGGCTGCCGTTTCCTGCGGGAAAATATGTGGACGAGCTATCCTATCAGGCGGACCGTGCAGAATGCTTTCGTGTAAAATTAAATGGGCTGTATTTTTCTCTTTCCGGAATGGAAAATAAAGTGAAGGCACTGTGGGAGGCAGGAAAAAAGGAGGCCAATATTGCCCGTTTTGCCGTGGATACCGTAGTCGGCGCGGTGCGTCGGGCGACGGAGGCTGCGCAAAAAGAGTATCCTGGGTTGCCAGTGCTCTGTTCCGGCGGCGTGGCGTCCAATTCTGCGCTCCGGTCTGCGCTGCCGGATGCGGTGTTTGCTTTGCCGGACTATTCGCGGGACAACGCGATGGGCGTTGCTGTTTTGGCGCGCCGGGCCTGGGAAAAGCGGGAGGCGCAGCAATGAGCGAGTGCGAAAAACACGTTTTTGGCGTGGCTGAGGTCAATCAGTTTATCAAAACCATGCTGGACGGCGTACCGGCTTTACAGGATCTCTATGTGCGCGGCGAGTTGTCCAACTATAAAATTTACCCTTCCGGGCATCACTATTTCACATTGAAGGATCCGGGGGGCGTGCTGCGCTGTGTCATGTTCCGCTCCAGTGCCGCACGGCTTCGCTTTCAGCCGGAAAACGGCATGAAGGTGATCGTGCGGGGGCGGATTACGGCGTTTGTGCGGGACGGGCAGTATCAACTCTACTGCGAGGCCGTTACGCCGGAGGGCGCAGGCGATCTGGCCGTGGCTTTTGAACAGCTCAAGGCGAGGCTGTATCAGGAGGGCCTGTTTGATGTGTCACATAAAAAACCGTTGCCCCCGTTTCCGCAACGTATCGCCATCGTTACCTCCGGTTCCGGGGCTGCGGTGCACGACATGATCCGTATTCTTCGCCGGCGTTATCCAATTTGTAAAGTGATCGTTTTGCCGGTGCGCGTGCAGGGCGCCGAGGCGGCTCCGGAGATCGTGGGCGCCATTCGCTATGCCAACCGCTGGAAGGTGGCGGACTTGATCATCACGGGCCGCGGCGGCGGCTCCATGGAAGACTTGTGGGCCTTTAATGACGAGCGGGTGGCCCGTGCCATTTATGAATCGGAGCTTCCTGTGATTTCCGCTGTGGGGCACGAACCGGATGTGACCATTTCCGATTTTGTAGCGGATGTGCGGGCGTCCACACCGTCCAATGCGGCGGAGATCGCCGTACCGGACGCTGTGGAACTGACGGCACAGCTGTCCGGTACCCGTGCCCACATGCTCCAGATGATCCGGCAGAGCCTGCAGCTGCGGCGGAAGACCCTGCAAAAGCTTTCCGAAAGCCGCGCTCTGCGGGATCCCGCTGCGGCTGTGCAGGATAAGCGCATGGAGCTGGATCTGATTCACCGGCAGCTCACAGGCCTTGCTCAGGCCGACTTGGCCCGCCGGCGCCAGCAGTTTGCCGCGCTGACAGCGTCATTGGACGCGCTCAGCCCCATGAAAGTCTTGGGAAGGGGTTACTCCGTGGCAAAGGATACGACGGGTAAACTATTGAAAAGTATAGAACAGACAGAGGTGGGACAGGCAATCACCGTCACCTTGGGCGACGGCAGCCTTGACTGCACCGTCGACGGCATCCGGAAGGGAGAGAAGCACAGAAATGGCAGAAAAAAGGCTGAGTTTTGAGCAATCCATTGGGCGTTTGCAGGAGATCGTGGCTGTTTTGGAAAAAGGCGATGCGCCCCTTGCGGATTCTTTGAAACTGTTTGAAGAGGGGACCAGGCTGGTATCTTCCTGTACAGACCTGCTGGATAAGGCGGAGCAGAAAGTGATCCGGCTGGTCAAAAGTGCCGACGGCACGCCGCGGGAAGAGCCGTTTGACAGCGGGGAGGAAGCATAAATGGCGGATACGTTTGCCCAGGAAATGGAAACGGCGCGCGCCATGGTGGAAGCGCGCCTGGCGGAATTTTTTACCGGCGGCGGCCTGGAAGAGTCCATGCGATACAGTTTGATGGCGGGCGGCAAGCGCATCCGGCCTATCCTGACCATGAAATTCTGCGAAGCGGCGGGCGGAACCATGGAAGAGGCGCTGGACTTTGGATGCGGTGTGGAAATGCTGCACACGTACTCTTTGATCCACGATGATCTGCCCTGTATGGATAACGACGATCTGCGCCGAGGCCGTCCTACTTGCCACAAGGTTTACGGCGAGTGTACTGCGACTCTGGCGGGCGATGCGCTGCAGGCGGCGGCTTTTTCTACGGTGCTTTCCGCGAAGGGACCCTGGCGCGCTGGAGGAGGAGCCGCGCGTGCGTGCGCGGCGCAGATCCTGGCGGAAGCGGCAGGGGAGCGCGGCATGTGTCTCGGTCAATATCTGGACACCATCGGAGAGGGAAAAAGTCGCACGGCGGAAGAACTGGCGGAAATCAACGATCGCAAAACCGGGGCGCTGCTGCGCGCTGCCTGTATGATGGGCGTCGCAGCGGCCATGGGGCGCCACGCGGTGGATGACAACTGCATGACCGCTGCTCGGGACTATGCTACATATTTGGGCCTTGCGTTTCAGATCCGTGATGACATTCTGGATGTGGCTGCTACGGCGGAAGAGCTTGGCAAACCCATCGGTTCGGATGCGGCGAATGAGAAGGCTACCTATGTGACGCTGTTGGGTCGTGATGAGTGTGAGCGCTGTGTGCTGGATTATACCGAGCGGGCAAAGGGGGCGCTGGCTGCGGGAGAATGGAAGCAAAAAACGGAGTTTTTATGCACAATGGCGGATGAATTGGCGCTGAGACGGCATTGAACAGTGCGAAAAATATGAAAAATGGCCGGTTTTACAATGAATAAAACTTGCATATTTTCAGGAATTTGATATAATTAAAAATTGCTAAACAGCGGCGCAGTATCCTAGTCAGTTTCAACCATTTACCAGGAAGGGCCTAAAAATCCTTTGAAGGGCATATCGATGAAGTCCCTGGTGTTTGCCTCTTACGCCCAGTTTGGGGTGGATGCTGGGGGTTAAGGTTTGGGGGCGACTTGCAATGGCATGCAAATTCGACCCTCTTACCGTGGAGACCTGCTCTTGTGATGAGCCAAGGTAAAACCTGTATCAGGCTTGTGACTCGTTACGAAGCAGGGTTAAACCTGCAATGTGGTGCAACTGGGGCGGTTTCGCTCCAAAGTCGCTATGTGCAGAGTAGCCTGCCTTGAGTGGGCGTGGTGAATGCGGGAACTACGCATGCGTTCCCCGGCCAGGGAAGTGCATCGCGATCGCCTGCTGAAACCACGGCTGCAAAAGAGGCTAAGAAATGGGTTGACTGCTGTGGAAAACACCTAGGCTGTCGATTCCCGGACATCAGAAGGATTGCAGTGCGGACTAAGTGGCAGTCGGGTCGCAGTGTCGGCAACGCGCTGACGTGGAGCTGAAAGGGAAACCGCCAAGCGGAAACGCGCGGCGCTCCATGGGGAAAGCCTACCCGTACCTAAGCCGTAAGATTTACTTCTGGTGCTGCCGTCCTGTTTAGCATTTTATTTGTTTTGACAGATGTGGGAGGTTTCTCTAGTGGACAGCCAAAAAGCGGGCAGAGGAAAGAATCAGACCAGCGAGAAGGGAAAGAAAAAGCGGGATTACTGGATACCAAAGATCTTTTTGATGTCCATCACCATTTCGGCTGTGTTCAGCTTGGTATCCTCCAATGTGCTCAATGGTGCGGGATATATTATCGCCTTTTTGCTGCTGGCCGCGTTTATCCTGATCGGCATTGTGTTTGATATCATCGGCGTTTCGGTCACGGTGGCGGAAGAGCGCCCGTTCCATTCTATGGCAGCTCACGGCGAAAAGAGCGCCTCCTGTGCGATGCAGCTGATCCGCAACGCTGAGAAGGTCAGCAGTGTGTGCAACGATGTGGTGGGCGATATTTCCGGCATTGTCAGCGGTTCTACTGCGGCGGTGATTGTGACAAAGCTCTGTGCCTCGTTTGACTTGGATTCCATGGTAATGTCTCTTGTGATTTCGGCTCTGGTTTCCGGATTGACCATCGGCGGCAAGGCGATCGGCAAAAAAATTGCCATCAACAACAGTACGCAGGTGGTGCATTCGGTGTCCCGTGTAATCTATATGATCAAAAGAAAATAAAGAGCAGGCGATTCTCTTTTGTGAAACGCAGAAGGGTTCTAATATGAAATATACTATTTTAGATAAGATTGCGTCTCCGGATGACGTAAAGAAACTTTCGCCCGGGGAATGCAGACAGCTATGCGCAGAACTGCGCGCTTTTTTGCTGGATTCGGTGTCCAAAACCGGAGGACACCTGGCATCCAATCTTGGCGCGGTGGAACTGACCGTGGCGATCCATCGCGTGTTTGATACGGCGAAGGATCGCCTTGTTTTTGATGTGGGACATCAATGCTATGTGCACAAAGCCCTGACGGGGCGGCAGGCGCTGTTTTCCACACTGCGCGCCTTTGAAGGAATGTCCGGTTTCCCAAAACCCCATGAAAGTGTCCACGATGCCTTTATTGCGGGGCATGCGTCCAATTCGGTGTCGGTGGCGTTGGGGATGGCGCGGGCCAGGACTTTGCAGGGTGCCGATTACCGCGTGCTTGCGCTGATTGGCGACGGCGCGCTGACGGGCGGCTTGGCCTACGAAGGGCTGAACAATGCCGGTGCTTCGCAGGAGCCGCTGATCATTTTGCTGAATGACAACGGCATGTCCATCGGGCAGAACGTGGGCGGCGTGGCCTCGCATCTGGCGCGTATCCGCACAAGGCCCGGGTATTATCAATTCAAAAAATGTTATCATAGCGTGATGCACCATCTTCCGGGCGGCAGGGCCGTTTATCACGGTGTCCACCGCGTGAAAAGCAGCGTCAAAAAAGCGCTGTGGCCATGCAGTTTTTTTGAGGACATGGGTTTTCAGTACTTAGGGCCTGTGGACGGACATGACTTGGATCAGTTGTGCCATGTGCTCAACTGGGCCAAAGAACTCCGCGCTCCGGTGGTAGTGCATGTAAATACGGTAAAAGGTAAAGGCTATTCTTTTGCAGAAGAAAATCCGGATCGTTTTCACGGCGTCTCGCCCTTTGATCCGCAGACCGGGATGGTCTTAAAGCCCTCCGGGGGGAATTTCAGCAAAGTTGCCGGAAAAACCCTGTGCGATTTGGCACAGCAGGACGCGCGCATTTGCACCATTACGGCGGCTATGGAATCCGGCACGGGGCTGGATCTTTTTGCAAAAGATCACCCGGAGCGTTTTTTTGACGTGGGAATCGCCGAAGGGCATGCGGTGGCCATGGCGGCTGGTATGGCGGCCCAGGGGTTGGTACCGGTGTTTGCCGTTTATTCCAGTTTCCTGCAGCGTGGATTCGATATGCTGCTTCACGATGTGGGATTGATGCAGCTCCATGTGGTGTTTGCGGTGGACCGGGCCGGCCTGGTGGGCGAGGACGGCGAGACGCACCACGGCGTTTTTGACGTCGGCTATCTCAGCCAGATCCCGGGTATGCGGATCTATTGCCCGGCCAGTTTTGCGGAAATGCGCGCCATGTTAGAGCGCGCCGTGCTGGAAGATTCCGGGCCTGTGGCCGTGCGGTATGCGCGCGGCGGAGAGGGTGCATACAAAGGCCTTTCCCATGATATCTCCGAATGTTGCCGGGAGGGAAACGATATTACCCTGGTATCTTACGGCGTACTGCTCAACGAACTGTTCACGGCGGCAGAGTTGTTGGGGCGAAAAGGCATTTCGGCAGAAATCATAAAGCTCAATACGATCTCTCCGTTAGATGTGGAAGCGGTTGCAGCCTCGGCAGAAAAAACCGGAGGTCTTCTGGTTCTGGAAGACTGCGTGGAAAACGGCAGCGTAGGGCAGCGCCTGACAACGGAGCTGGCGAAGCGAAGCGCTTTGCCACGTACAATTCTTTTGAAAAATCTCGGCAATGACTATACGGCGCAGGGCAGCGTTTCGCTGTTGCGCAAAGCCAAAGCGCTGGACGGCGCAAGCATTGCCGCTGCTGTGGAGGAGGCCCTGGGGCATGGCGAAAAAGCGACTTGATGTGCTTGTCACAGAGCGCGGCTTGGCGGAAAGCCGTCAGAAAGCTCAGGCGTTGATTATGGCTGGGGAAGTCTTTTCCAGAGACCGAAAACTGGATAAGGCCGGTATGAATGTGGAGGACACCATCCCTCTGGAGGTGCGCGGAAATACGCTGCGCTATGTGGGACGGGGGGGCCTGAAGCTGGAAAAAGCGATGGAAGTATTCCCGATTGATCTCAACGGCTGTATTGCCGCCGACATCGGGGCGTCTACCGGCGGGTTTACGGACTGTATGCTCCAGAACGGGGCCAAGAAGGTTTATTCGGTGGACGTGGGCTACGGTGAACTGGCCTGGAAACTGCGCAGCGATGAGCGGGTCGTGGTGCTTGAGCGTACCAACGCGCGGTATTTGAGCCGTGAACAGGTGCCGGATCCGTTGGATTTTGCTTCGATCGATGTTTCCTTTATTTCCCTGAAGCTGATTTTTCCAGCTCTTCACGATTTGCTGCGCAAAGGCGGGCAGGTGGTGAGCCTGATCAAGCCGCAGTTTGAAGCCGGACGGGAGTTTGTCGGGAAAAAAGGGATCGTGCGTGATCCGAAGGTACACCGGATGGTGTTGGAACAGTATCTGGAGCATGCAGAAGCTGCAGATTTTTCAGTTCTAGATTTGACGTATTCCCCCATTACGGGGCAAGAGGGCAACATTGAATATCTTGGCTTTCTGGAGAAGGGGGCAGGCTGCAGCCGCAGACTGGATTTGCAGGCGGTGATCGATGCATCCCACCGCGCACTCAAGGGCGAGGGGTGAGGGAAGAATGAAAAAAGTCGTATTGTGCCCGAATCCCTATCGCGATCACGGATTGTATATGACACAGAAGGTGCGTGAGATTTTAACGGAAACCGGCATCGAAAGTGTGATCAGCCTTCCCTTTCAGCCAGAGGGCGATGTTTTGCCGAAAGAGTTGACCTATCTTCCGGTGAAAACGGCGATCAAGGGTGCAGGCCTGATGATCGCTTTCGGCGGGGACGGGAGCATCCTGCATCTGGCCAAAACCGCTGCGGTGCACCATTTACCGATTTTGGGCATCAATCTGGGAAATCTCGGCTACATTGCAGAGCTGGAAAGTACGGATATCGAGCTGTTGCGCAAGCTGAAAAGCGGGAAGCTGAAGCGCGAAGCGAGGATGATGCTGGATGTGCGGGTGTTTCGCGCGGACAAACAGGTCTATTCTAACATTGTTCTAAATGACGCCGTGATCACCAAAGGTGCTGTGGCTCGGGTAATCCATCTGCAGATGTACCTCAATCAAAAAGAGTTTATCAGCATCGGTGGGGATGGCATGATTTTTGCTACACCTACAGGTTCTACAGCCTATTCTCTCTCTGCTGGCGGCCCGATTGTAGATCCGGCGGCACAGAATATCCTGCTTACCCCCATCTGTGCACACACGCTGACCACATCCTCGTATGTGCTGGGACCGGATCAGGTGATTGAGGTACGCTCTGTGGGAAACGGAAACAAGACAGTTTACCTGTCCGCAGACGGTGGAAAAGCTTTTTTGCTGCGGGAGGGAGACCGGATGGTCGTGCGCCGCGCGAAATATGAAACGGAACTGATCAAACTGAAGGACCGAAGCTTTTATGAAACGCTGTGCCGAAAAATGGCGAATCGGGAGATGAGTAAATAAATGAAAGCAAAGCGTCAGGAAAAAATTCTGGAGATTATTGCCTCTGAGCCGATCGAAACGCAGGAGCAGCTGCTGGCTGCTCTGCGCAATGCCGGCATGAACGTGACGCAGGCCACGATTTCGCGGGACATCAAGGAGTTGCATCTGGTCAAGGAACAAAACGGGCGTGGCAGTTATCATTATGCCGTTTCTGTGCATAAGGAAACTTTCAGTAACGCCGGTCGGCTGCGCACGATCTTTCGGGAAAGTGTCAGCAGCTTTGATTGCGCGCAGAATCTTGTGGTTTTGAAAACGCTGCCCGGTCTGGCGTCTGCGGCCTGCATGGCGCTGGATAATATGCACATCAGCGTTTTGGTGGGGTCCCTGGCCGGGGACGACACGGTGCTCCTGGTGATGCGCGACAATGAAAGCGCTGTGGCATTTTGTGAGGATATCCGGAAAATGATCGAGTGAGCAGGCAGGCTCTGACGCTGAACGATACACAAGAAGGACGGTGCTGTGCGATGCTGCTGTTGCTGCATATTGAGAATATTGCTGTGATCGAACGGGCGGATATTACGTTTCAGCCCGGCTTTAATGCGCTGACGGGTGAGACTGGCGCGGGTAAATCCATTGTGATTGATGCCATGGGGGCGGTCCTGGGACAGCGCGTCTCCCGCGACCTGGTGCGTACGGGGAAACAGCGCGCATCGGTCAGCGCCATGTTTTCGGATGCGGATCCGTCGCTGGAAGCGCTGCAGGAGTATGGAATTGTGCCTGATGAGGACGGGATGATCCTGCTGCAGCGGGACATCCAGGCCGATGGAAAATCCGTATGCCGTATCAATGGCCGCCCCTGTACCGCTGCCCAACTGCGGCAGATCGGGACGGCGCTGCTCAATATCCACGGCCAGCACGACGGCCAGCAGCTGCTGGATGAAACGCAGCATATCCGTTATCTGGACAGTTTCGGCAAGGTGGATGCGCCGTTGCATACTTATCAGGAAGCCTATGGCATAATGCGGGCATTGGGTAGGGACATCGAGCGCATGCAGATGGACGATGCCGAGCGCAGCCGCCGGATCAATACGCTGGAGCGGGAGATCGAGGAGTTGGAGCGGGCGGAGCTGAAAGAGGGCGAGGAAGAGCGCCTGTTGGAACGTCGGAACCTGCTGCGCAACGGCGAGCGCTTCAGCGCGGCGATGGAGGGGGCCGACTATTGCCTGAACGGCAGCGAAAGCAGCGACGGAGCGGTTTCACAGATTACAGAAGCCGAAAACGCCCTCTCAGGGGTGCGCCAGCTTGGGGATACATTTTCCGCCCTGCTGCACCGCCTCACCAAAGTGCGCCATGAGCTTTACGACATTGCCGAAACCGTGCGGGATATGAAACAGCAATTTGATTTCTCCCCGGCGGAGCTGGATGAGATCGAAGGGCGGCTGGATCAGATCTATCGGCTGAAAAAGAAATACGGCGCCACCGTGACGGATATGCTGGCTTATCTGGAAGGCGCCCGCACGGAATTGGATGAGATCCAGTATGCCGACGATACGTTGCTGCGGCTTCAAAAAAAATACCGCGCTGCGGAGGATACAGCAAAACAGGCAGCCGACCGGCTTACGGAAGCACGGAAACAGGCGGCCGGCGATCTGCAGGGACGGATTCTGGCGGAACTGCGGGATTTGGATATGAATAAGGTGCGCTTTGAGATCGTTGTGGAACCGAAGGTGCTTGAAGGAGATGGGCAGGATCAGGTGCGTTTCCTGATGTCGGCTAACGTGGGCGAAGAGTTGCGGCCCATTCACAAAATTGCTTCCGGCGGCGAACTGGCCCGCATTATGCTTGCATTGAAAAATGTGTTGGCAGAAACGGACCGCGTGGCGACGCTGGTGTTTGATGAAGTGGATACCGGCGTGTCCGGGCGGGCAGCCCAGAAGGTGGCGGAAAAAATGGCCGCAGTGTCCCGGCGTAAGCAGGTGCTGTGTGTAACGCATCTACCCCAGCTGGCGGCGATGGCTGATGTGCATTTCCTGGTGGAAAAAGGGGAAGAAGGGGGGAGGACGTTCACCAGGATTACCTGCCTTTCCCGTGCACAGCGCCGGAAAGAACTGGCCCGCATCACCGGTGGCGCGCAAATTACAGATGCATTGCTGCGCAGCGCAGAGGAAATGCTGGAGGA
This sequence comes from bacterium 210917-SL.2.15, assembly GCA_020555605.1. Taxonomy (GTDB): domain Bacteria; phylum Bacillota; class Clostridia; order Oscillospirales; family Oscillospiraceae; genus Pseudoscillospira. The sequence continues at coordinate 65,327 of JAJCJC010000003.1, forward strand.
TGCCGATCGTTTCCGGTCCAGACTGAAGTGAAAGAACAAACAATCCCGGCTGCTCAGAAGAGCCGCCGGGATTCGCCGTTCTTTTTTCTGTTTCCCCGGAAATGTCAATAGTAAATGCGAAAAAAATATAAAAATTTATTTTTAGGGCATCAAGCAAGGGCGGCAATACACTCCCGGAAGCAGATTTCAGCCGTTTTCCATCCCAATATTTCACGCGGATAATTGTTCATCCATGCTTCTGCCGCCTCAATCTCCGCCGCGGACACTTTTCCGAAATCGGTTCCTTTCGGAAACTTCCGGCGAATCATTTTGTTCTGGCACTCATTTGACCCGCGTTCATACGATGAATACGGGTGGCAGTAGTAAGCCGCTGTCCTCCGCTTTCCCTTTCGCACCACGGACCGTTCTAACCTCTTCACGTCAGAGAACTCCCCGCCGTTGTCGAATGTGATCGTCTTGAATGCCTTTGCGAAAAGGTCCGCACCGAATTTCCGTTCTATGCGGTCCATTGCCTTTATAACGCTTTCCGCCGTCCGGTCTTTGATTCTTGTAATGATTTCCCATCGGGTCAAACGCTCTGTCAGCACAAACAGGGCTTTTGACCCGTCTTTTTTGCTGTAAACCGTGTCGCCCTCCCAATGCCCGAAAGTGCTTCTCTGGTCCACTTCGTCCGGGCGTTTTTCGATATTTTTCCCATACGACGCACGCTTTCCGGTCTTTTTAACTTTCTTGTATTCTCGCTTTCGCTTCGATTTCTCCGGCAAATTGCTGTTGGTCAGGGACAGGAAAACGCCCTTTGTAATGTAACTGTAAAGCGTGCTTACGCAAATCGAGGTTTTGAACGTCCGCCCTTCCAACCTGATTTCGGCAAGGGCCGCGGCGGGCGAACGATCTTCCACGATAATCTTTCGTTCTATGTATTCCGCAAGCTCAAAGTCGCGCCCGATTTTCAGCGGTGCGCCTTTTGCGGCGAGGTTTTCGCGGTATCGCTTTTCCGCCCCGTCCGGGTTATAGCGATCTTCTGTAATCCATGTATCACCGTCCAAATACTGCCAGCGGGCGCGTTTGATTTCGCGGTAAATCGTGCTGATATGCACGTGCAATTCGTCCGCAATTTCCCGTTTTGTATGCCCCTGATTCAAGAGGGCTTCAATTTTATAACGGTCTGTTTTTGATAAATGGCTAAATACGTGTCCCATGCCACAACCTCCACAAAGCAAAGAAACCCGCCCAATCCGGGCGGGTTTCTTTCGTTCTCCCTTGTTCTTGCGGGGTTTCCTCCGCCGTTGTGGTCATATTATAGCATTTGTTTCATACTCACGCAAGTATTTATTTTTCGTCCTGCTCCGTCAGCCATTCCAAAGACACGTTTAGGACCTTTGCGAGAACGACAAGTTCATAATCTGTCACAAAACGCGTTCCAATTTCAATTCGGCTTACGCTGTCCCGCTCCATCGTGATTCCCTCCACCTGTAACCGGGCCGCAAGGTCCTCTTGTGTGATTTTTAGGCGGGCGCGGGCTTCTTTTACGCGGTTTCCGCAAAGATTTTTGCGCCCTTTATAGTCATATATCTTCATCGGTTGTTCCTCCACATGTGTTAAAGTTTCGCATTTTTCTTGACTTTAACACGCACACCGCCGATAATTGTGTTAAAGGTCAGAATCCAATGCTTTCAATGGATTCAAACCCGCAAAAATACGGGTCGCCCGACACAGCGGGCGGCGAAATGGAGGATTTCACATGAAAAGATTGCTTTCTCTTTTTCTTGCGGCCTGTCTTGCCCTCTCCCTCTCCGGGTGTCTTGCGGACTACGACACGCCCAAGCACGCCGAATTGTCCGAACAGTACGACTTTTACGCCGATTCGCAAAGCGCGCTTTCTTCCGGTATGGCAATCACGCCGGAACAGGCCGATGAAGTATTCATTATCCTTGTGTCCTGCGGCATGGAAGCAAAAGTAACAAATGTCACCAGAAAGGCGGGTGACGACGGGCATTGTCAGGTTTCCGCCGGGCTATACGTGTATGATGTCTATTACACCGACGGCGTGGTTGACCGCGTGGAATACAACGGGGAGGAACTTTACCCGAACCCCGCCCCGGCTCCCGTAGAACCCGCGCCCACGGATGACCCCGCCGCGCCGGAAACTCCGGCCACGCTGGAACAGGCAGTTGACGACGCGATCACCGCGGCCAACGCCGAAAAAGAAGATGTCAGTATTTACGACGCGGCCAGCGTCGGGGAAAGTTCGGACGGCTCCTTTGTGGACATCTATCTTTCCGGGAAAGATAATTTAACCTCGAATATGGTTCGGAAAGGAATGCTGTTGCAGGCCGCCGACATTCTGGAATCTCTGCAATCCCGCGACGACATCGGGCGCGTTTCTCTTTTTTGGTCTTTCCCGCTCGTTGATGCTTATGGCAACACTTCAACCGAAACCGTTATGAAAGTGACATTCTACAAAGATACGCTTGATAAGATCAATTTTGAAAATTTTGATTCCGACAATATACCGGAAATCTGCGACGACTTTTACCAGCACGCGGCATTGAACGAATAAAGCAGAACGGCGGGCATTGAATTATGCCCGCCGTTCTTTTGCTTATTCTGATTTCTTTTTTACGTCCGCCGCGGCCTGCACTTCCGCCGCGTATTGCTCCGGGGTCAGCCCCAAAACCTCCGCCGCGATTCTGTCCGTCGCCGTTTCAATCAAATCGTTCAGGCTTTCAAAGCCGCCAGCTTCTACCGCTTTTTGATAGATCGCCTTTTTCCCAATCTTTACATAGGGGTAAAGGCGGTCGTAATTTTCTGCGTTCCACTTGTTCTTCGCCCGTGTGTTGCACGCATACTTTTTCTTTTCCATGTGTCCGCCTCCTTTCTCCGCTGATTATATCACTTCTTGAATACTCACGCAAGTATGAAAAAGCGCACAATCTCACGTGAGTATTTTTGTGCAAATTTCCATCTTGTCTTTTCATACTCACGTGAGTATAATAAAAGACAGAAAGAGGGAAGCACAACCCGCCCACCTGCCGGGGCATAAAGAATACGGCGGGGGCCAACCTTACGGGCCGACACGAAAAGGGGGCCGACACGGTAACGACAACACTTCAACTTCTGGTTTCATATATGGGAGGTAATCACATGAAAAAGTTTGAGATTGGCAAGGAATACTTCACACGTAGCATTTGCGACAGTGAGTGCATTTTCTCCATCAAGATCACCGGACGGACCGCAAAAACCGTTTCTTATGAGTATATGGGCGAATCCCGCCGTTCCAAGATTCGCTTCGATGATTCCGGCGAATATATCCAGCCGGACCGCTATTCTATGGCTCCCACGTTCCGCGCTGAACGTGAGGTTCAGCCGGAGGAAGAGGCCCCAACCGCGGAGGAATCCGCCGTTTCCGTTCCCGCGGAGGACGCGGCCCCCTCCAACGTGATCACTATTTCCCAGCCCGCCGACAGTGGGACGGTAATTGTAATGATCGGCCAGCGCGTCGAATGCGTCTGCGGTGCCTGCTATCCCGTTGAGGGCGGAACGGTGATCGGCTTTGAGGATGTCCCCGACGGGCGTTTCTTCCGTGGCGGCGTGTTTGCCCTGATTCGCTGGGACAGCCGCCCGGACCGTCCCGAACGGGTCCGCCTCTCCGACATTCACCGCCGCGGGTGGCGGTCTGCGGGTGGCTCTCCGCTGGGCGTGTTCGTGGCCGGATAAACTAACAAGGGGCGGCGCAAGCCGCCGCCCCTCTTTGATGAATGGAGGATAGTTCGATGAAATCATACAAGGGTTACACCCGCGCACAACTGATTGACATTCTGGCCGATTACGCCGTGTTCACCGCTACTGTAAACAATAATTGCGGCGGCGCGCGCCAGAACACGAATAAAGGTGACTACGTGGGCCTTTATAGCACCTATCCCATGAATTCCCGGAAGTACCCCGCGTTTTCTCTTTCCGTTATGTTTGACCGTATGAACGCGGATATTGCAAAGGCGGCGGAGATCGCTTCTTTTCGCGTCCCCGCCGCAGGCGAAAGGGCGGTGGTTTGATGTCCAGCAAGCCCCACCGCATGACCCGGACGGCCCGCACCCGCTCCCGCAAGTTCTCCGGGCGTTGTGAATCCTGTGGAAAGCCCCTTTGCAGTTGCCGCGCGTATCAGTACACCGACGAAAGCAACGGGGCGATCACCGCAAACGCGCCGTACCTCTGCCGCGATTGCTACGAAACCCGCTACGGCGTAAAGATACCGACGGAGGTTGACGCGTACAAGGCGCGCTTGCTGGGTGTGCTGGGCCGTTATGCTGATAGCGTGGAGGGCGCGCCCGCCCGTGATCTCGCCTTGCGTGTGATGCGCCTGATTGAAAATACCGATTGACCCCGCGCCGCCGAACCTCCCACGGCGGCGCAATTTTTTTGAAAAACTTTACGTTTTCCTATTGACTTTTCATACTCACGTGAGTATAATAATAAACAGAAAGGGGGTGAAACGGTGAAGAAGAAAAAGAAAAAGCCCACGAAATCGCGGGTCGATGTTCGCACCATCGTAATAACCGCAATCGTGGACTTTCTGGTAGGGCTTGCGTTACTCCTGATTGATAAGCACACGTAAGCCGAAACCCCGTATTCTATGGGCGGGTTCACCGCCCACCCATAGAATACACTTTTTCTTCTGAACTGTCAACCATGCTTGCAAAACTCGGAATCTTCCTGATCGTCGTTGCCATTGTGAAACTGATTATCGCCGCCGCGGTCCATTGCCGCCGCAAGAAAGGGGAATGACCATGAAAAGAACTGCAAACAAGTTCCAGCGGGCCTATATGGTCGCCAAAGCCTGCGTGCAGGAAGTCGAATCCCGGCAAGAGGCCATCGAAAAGAAGTTCATTGCCGACAACGGCATTGTCAATCCCGACGGCTCCGTTCCCGAATTCCTTTACTGCATGGAGGATGACGCGGCCTTTGAAAAGGCAAACGCCGAATGCGCCGCGCTCATTGCTTCCGCCGGGCTTGAAGAAGAACTGAACGCCGCCCGCGCCGCGCTGAAAGCGGCGGAAGATCGCCTGATTGCCTACGGCCTGTCTCTTGCTCCCGCCGGGGTTCGGGCCACGCTGGAAAAGGCCGTTCGGAACAACGCCGCCACCCGCGCAAAGGTCCTTGACCTCACGTTCCGGCTTGACGTGTCCACGGTCAGCGCGTAAGATAAAGGCGGGCGGTGCAAGCCGCCGCCCGCCCCAATAAAGAAAGGACGTTGTTTATGGAAAATTCGGAGTTAGAAAAGCAGATTGACGCATGGAAAGAAAAGGTTCTTTCTGCGCATGACGGGTGCGGCGCGGACACGCGCAAGATGATGATCGACATTGACAAGATCATTTCCGCGGCATTCGATCATATACCCTGTTTCCTTGAAAATTTATAATCGCAAACAAAAAAAGCCCGCCGGGGAATGCCCCCGGCGGGCTTCGTTTCTGTCCGAATCGGACAGTTATTCACTTTCCGCGGGCGCGTCTGCTTCCTCTTCCGCGTCCTGTTTAATTCCGATTGCCAGCATGGTTTCGGCGGGCGGGGTTTCCACGTAGTCTTTCAAATTCTCGTTGGTTCCCCACGCCTTTTTCGCTTCCTCCAATACAGCTTCAATCATAGTCGCAATATCCTTTTCCGTGAACAGCAGTTTCAGCACCGCCGGAATTCTCTGATAAATCCAGTCTGCGACGGCGGCAAACTTCAATTCGCCCGTCCCGCTCCCGAACTGCTTTTCTGCCTGTGTGACAAGATTAAAAAGAATCTTCTTCAAAACCTTTGTTTCTCCGCGCTTGATAAGCACGACAACCAGCACAAGGAACGCGAGGACCACAAGAACACTGTCCCAATTCGCGGCCAGAAATTGAATGATGTTCATAATTCGTTTCTCCTTTCGTTTTTACACAGCCCCACCCAGCGCGCAAAGAAGCAGGTCAAGGCTCTGCAATTTCCCGTAGTTCTGCAACCAATATTCCGGGGTGTTGATGACCCCGGCTTTCACCAACGCGTCAACGCCCGATTTCACGTCCGCGGTTCGCGGCCCGGCCTTTGTAATCTTCGCCGCGGCCTGTGTGAACAGAATATCCAGATAGGCCACCTTTCCGCCTGCGACGGCGTTTTTCCAGTAGTCCGGGGAGTTGATGACCCCCAACTCGGCCAGCTTGTCAATGGCCGCGTCCGTCTCGCTCTGAACGTCCGCCGCGTTGACCCAGCCGTAAACCGTGGACCCGCCGCCCGCCTGCTTGATAAGGTGGTACGGGTGTTTCGCGCCCTTTGAAATCATGGTGACTTTTGCCGGGCCGGGCTTACAGGCTTTCCCGCTTGCCGCCGCCGCGCTGGTGTAGTGCGTGTTGCCCGTAAACTGCACCACGTCGCCCACGGCGAACGCCAGCGCGCCGGAGGTGTCGGAGGCCCCGCCGGGCTTCTGCGCCGTTCCTGCGCCGCCTGTGGCCGCGCCTGCGGTGTCATAGGTGATATACGGCAATTTGCCGTGTTTGGTCCACCTGCGCCCGTTCATGCCGGAGATTGCGCCGATGTTCAGGCACGCCGTCACCTGTACGCAGTTTTTGAACGCCGGGGAACACTCGATCACCTTTCCGCCGCCGATGTAAACGCCGATATGACCTTTCAGCCAGACGGCTTCCCCCGGAACAATCTTGCTGAAATCGGTGGAAACGCCGGAACACTTCGTAATCATGGTGTCGGCTCCGATGTCCGGCACACCGCCGGAGGCATAGGACGCGCCGCCGTAGGTTTTGGACGCGTCGCCGTTCCAGCCCCACAAAACGCCCTTGATCATGCACACGCAGTCAAAGCCGAAAACGGGCGGGTTCTGATTCGCCGCGGCCTTGATCATGGCCGTGCGCGCCGCCTGCTTGTTGTAGCTGTGGTTCTGGCAGTACCGGGACACGTTGCCCCCGGTCAGGGGCGCGCCGAAACAGCCCATGACGTACAGTGTCTTGTAATGGTCCACGATGTCTTGCAGTTTCTTGATGAATTCAGACGCTTTCATTTTGCCCTCTCCTTTCGCGTCTGCGGGGCGTTCCGCCCCAGCCGTGATATTTGACCCGCCGCCCGCTCCGGCCTGTCCTGCGCCGTCGTAGGCCGTCAGGCCGTATGATTCGATAATCTGAATCAGCTTGTCCGGGTACTTCGGGTCCGTGGCGTAGCCCGCCGCCTTGATCGCCCGGCAAGCGGTCTTATAGTCCCGCTCCCCGACAACGGCTTTGTACCGGGCCGCGCCCGTCAGCAACGCCGAATGGTCCTCCACGCTCTCTTCCCAACTGTCGTATGCCCGGAAAAGGGCTGTCACGGTGGTAAAGTTCACGCCGTCGTAACACTCTTGCGTTTTCGTGCTGTAAACCCGGCCTTTCCAGCTTGTCCCCGCCTTGATGCCGAACAGGGCGTTTGCCTTGACGGTCAGGCCGGATTTTCCCCAGCCGCTTTCCAAAATCGCCTGCGCGATTGTCAGCGAGGCAAGCACGCCGCTTTTCTGCATATCCGCCGCGGCCAGCGCGCCCACCCGCTCAATAAATGCTTTTTGTTCCTGTGTCATTTGTGTTCCTCCGCTATGGCTGAATGTTGTTCAGGTCTACGGGCATTCCCTCCGTCGCCGTCGGGTTTGCCTGCTTGATCTTCACCACGTTTTCCGCCTTTGCTTTCCAACTGTAAAAGCCGATTGCCGTTGCCGCCGGGGTTCCCACATAGGCGAGGAAAACGCCAAGTTGCGAGGGGTCGAGGATAACGACACGAACGCCGACGACGAACCCCGCGAAATAGGTCAAAAGCACCGCCGAAAGAACCAGTTTTGAAAACTCGATCTTTCGGCGGTCCTGCTCTTTCTTCCGGCGGCTCCGCCGTCCGCCAAATAGGAGAACCGCGGCAATTCCACCGATTAGCCCGGCGGCGGCGCTGATAAGGTAAAGCACGTTTCACACCGCCTTTCACAAAAAATCATGCTTTATCAATCTGTCGTCGTAAACTCGTTTGATATTTGCGACGGCGTGTGTTGCGCGGTTGTTGATATACTCTTTGTGGGTGTCGCAATATTGCTCGTAAAAGTCAATTTCGCTTAAAACTTCAAAGAACTCTTCCCGCGTGTGGGGAATATCCCGCAATAGCTCATTGTTGAACCGTAAAATCGCGGCCCGGTGCATATCTGCGTTTCGCGCGTCGTCTGCCCTGATATGGTCATCAAGGGTTTTTCTGGTTTCGTCCAGCTTTTCGATCACGTCGCCGTTGACGCACTTCCCGATTGCCTTTCCGATTTTTGACCACGGGTTGATCTTAATGGGGGCAATCTCGATCAGGGTCAAAGCGACAAGCAGAATGCCGACGGCACCACCCCCGGAAAATAAGTCGTTCAATGTCACGTCTGTTTCCCTCCGTGTAGAAGATCGCCCCCGGCGCGGATTGCGCGCCGGGGGCCTTTCCGCCTCCCTTAAAGGGTGATTTCAAGGGCGGTCAGCAGATCTTCCACCTCGGTTTTTAGCCGCGCGGGGACCTGCTCCAAGGTCTTTTTGCCCTTGACGATCAGGGTCGCATAAACAACAGCCATCGTTTCCACCTCCTTTCGGCAAAAGATGTATGCAAAAAGCAGGAACAGCGCGTTACTCATTGCCGCCCCCGCTTTCAGCCGTTTTCAGCAGTTCGCGTACCTTGTCGCGCAACCGCTCCGGGACATCATCAATCGTTTTCAGTCCCTTTTGAATCAGATCGGCATAGACCCGTTCCATGTTCGCCCCTCCTTTACTCTGCGCCGTACACGGTCGCTTCGATCATTTCGTAAACGTCGCAAAGGGCAAGTTGCAGGTCTGTCACCTGCACCGATAGGCTTTCATTTTGTCTTTGCAACTGTTCATTTTCTCTGGTCAATTCTTCAACCGTTTTCGGCTTGTTCTTGATGCTTGTCCGCTTATGCTGTACGCTCATTCAAAATTCCCTCCCACGGATGAAATAAAGCAATCCCCGCTTGCGCTGTTCCGCTTCACCTTGATTCGGAAATTGAATCCCCATTCCTCCGCCGTCTTGCTGTCGTTGGAAAGAAAAAACTTGCTCCCGCTGGTGACGGCCTGCGTCACGTCCTCCCATGCGGGGGAATCGTCGTGGCCGTTGTTGCATGCCTCCACGGTGAATTCTGCGCCTGCCGGAATCTGCCGGGTAATGGACATAATCGCCTTTGTCACCATGTCGTCGGCTTCAAGGGGCGTTGCAAGGGTCAGTTCGATTTCAGTTTCGTTCTTGCTGAATGTGTAAGTCCGCGTCGCGGCTCCGCCGTAATTGTCCGTCGCCGTCACCGTCAGCGTGTGGGACCCGTTCAACAGCTTCCGCCATTCATCCGCGGTCACGCTGAACGTGTATTCCTGCCCGCTGGTCGCGGCGTAGGACCGCTTTTGCGTTCCGTCGATCTTCTCAACGACGGTGATCGTCTGGCCGCTGTCCGGGTCGGTGACGGTGTATTTCTGGTCGAACGCTCCGGTCTTTGCCCCAAGGTCCGTATCTGTCCCGCTGATCGTGGGCGGTGTGTTGTTGATGACCGTCCGTGTCGCGCTGGTTTTGTACGCCGATTCCGCGCCCGCGCTGTCGTATGCTTTGACCCGGTACGCCACATTCTCCCAGCCCTTTGTGATCTGGTCGGTGTACGTCCGGTTGATTCCCTTGTAGACCTGCGCCCAGCCGCCGCCGTTGTACTGCCGTTCGAGGATATACCCCGAAAGGTTGTTGTCCGGGTCGGTGGAGGTCCCCCACGTCACGGTCAGTTTTTCGCCGCCCCGAACGTCGCTCGGAACGTCGATGGAATCCGGGACCGACGGGGCGCGGTTCCAAATGATCGTGTATGCGCCGTCCGAATCCGGGTTATCAGATACCAAGATTTCAGATTTTAGATTACAAAGCGGGCGAACGCCCCTGTAGCCGCTGTACGCGTCGTTCCAGTCCATCGCGCCGGAGGAACTGACGTTGCGGACGCCGTACGAATACGACGCATAAGCGTCCGCAAGCCACCAGTACCACGGGTCATTGACGTTAAAACTGCTTGTCTGGTATTCGCTTTTTGATACGCATTCCGCCGTTGGCTTCGCCTTGCGGGAATTGTCATCCGTGAATAGCGCAAGTTTGCTCCCGGCCACCACGTCGCCCGACAATCCAACTTCCGTTGACGTGGCAAAGAAAATCTTGTCGGTGCATGTTTCTGTTCCGCCGCCGTCCACCTGCGCTTTTCCGACGGTCCGGTTCGTGGTCAGCAGGGCGGCAATGAAGTTCGCGGAGAACCCCGCCAGAAAGCCCGCTTCTGCCTCGTACTCGTTGTAGTTGCTCCACACATTCGAGTTGTTCGGCGGCGCGTCCTGCCCGTGCTGGGCCGCGTACCACGCGCCCGCCCCCGCTTGACTGTTCAGCCATCGGCGGATATTTGACCAAATCCAGCGGTTGTTGCCGTAGGAACGGCGGTTTCCGTCGCCGTTGTTCTGCTCCATAGCGTCAAAGCATTTCAGCGAGATAATGCGTTCTGTGATCAGCGTGACGGAATTCGCCGGAAACCCGGCGTGGTTCTTGTCCGCGATCTTCCAGATAATCGGTTTCCCGTTGTAAAGCGTCCCCGTGTCCTTGACCAGCGCGCCAACGGCAAGGGAACTTAAACTTTTTGCCATTGTTTAACACTCTCCTTGAATAATTTTTTGAACAGGCGGTCCGTTTCCCGGATAAGATGGTGACAGTTGCCCTTTGCCGCATGGCTCCGCCAACTTCCGTATGACTGTTCGATTGCCGCAAGGGTAATTTTCCCCTTGTCCAGCAAGCCCCGCTGTTTCTTCAATTTCCGTTGCTCGTTACATTTGCTGTTCCTCCTTACCTTTCGCACGATCTTCCCTGTGTCGGTCATATAGGTTCGGAATCCAAGGAAATCAATTCCGTTCCGCAATGGGAAAATATTTGTCTTGTTGTTCAGTTTCAGTCCCAGCCCGGCCACGTACTTTTCAATCTCCCAGCGGCAATACTGCAAATACGCCTTGTCCTCGTGAATCAAGTAAAAGTCGTCCATATACCGCCCATAATAGCGGATTCCCAATTTCTCTTTTATGAAGTGGTCAAGCCCCGAAAGGTACATGACCGCGAACCATTGTGAAGTCTGGTTGCCGATCGGAATTCCGGGGTCGTCCGTGCTGTCAATGATCATATCAACAAGCCATAGAACGTCCGGGTCCCGGATGAAGCGGCGCACCATTGCTTTCAATGGCTCATGCGGAATTGAGTAGAAATATTTTGATATGTCGCATTTCAGAACCCAGCCGTCCGCATAATGGGCGGCGCGCGGGTCGGGCCGCGGCAACCCCTCCTCCCGGCACCGTTGTTCTTCCCGCGCTTTCCGCTCGAAATAATAGGACCGCATAAACGCTTCCAGTCGATACAGTCCGTCATGCGTCCCGCGCCCGGCCTGCGACGCGTAGTTGTCGCGGATAAAGGTACGGGAAAACGCTGGTTCTAACACATTGTCACATAAGGAATGCTGAACCACCTTGTCTTTGAACGCGTTGGTCATAACAATGCGTTCTTTCGGTTCGTAAACCCGAAATACGAAATATTCCGACGGGCGATAGGTTTTGTTCTTCAGCATTTCCGAAAGCAGGCAAAGGGCTTCCAAAAGGTTTGCTTCAAACTTCGCAACGCTTTCTTTTCCCCGTTTGCCCCGGCGGGCTTTTAGAAACCCTGCGTACAGGTTCCCGAAATCGTGGACCCGCTCGAATTCTGTTTGTTGCATAATAATAAAAAATAACTCCTTGCCGTGTATAGAATCGGCCTTGCGGGGACGGCAAGCGGCCTGCGCCTGCCGTCGCAATGCTTCATCATCGGACCCCGCCGCGCGCCCGCGCCGGGGCGGAAACTGGTTCCCGTGGGCCTTGCTTCACCAATCTTGTGTTTACCGTCGCGCTGTCACCGCGGCGGAGGGATGCGGCTTCCTTTGATAGTGGTCCTCTGTTTTCAGCCGTTGGCTTACTCATTCGCGGTATTCCACCAAAGCGGGCGAACGCCCCTGTTGCCGTTGTACGCGTTGTTCCAGTTCATCGCGCCGGAGGAATTGACGTTGCGGACGTTGTACGAATTCGACGCTACAAGCCGCACCCCAAGAAAAACGCCCCGGCGATCACCGCCGCGGCGCGTTTCCCCGTTGTCTGGATTCCGTGAACCGTTCGAGGTCCTTTTTTCTCCAACTGGCCGTCATCCGTTTTACTTCCACGGCGTACTTTGTCCACGCCGCGCATTGCGTCGTTGAAATCAGGTTCTTTCGTTCGGCCAGTTCGATCAAAAACAGCATGTCTTTACAACGTGAAAGGGCCTGTTTCTGTTCATACCGCCGTTCCCGGAATTCTCCCGCGTCCTGAACGTCAAGTTCGTTCGCGTCCTGAATATGAACCACGATTTCCCGCGCAAATTCCATCAGGTCTACGGCAAGTTTCCCGTGCCGCTTTGGAAAGCGGCGGGCGGTGGTCATGTCGTAGGTGTGAAAGGCTAAATCTTTCGCTTTCGTGATGATGATAAATTCTTTTTCATCCGCCACGCCGCAAGCACCTCTTTCCCCGGATTTCTTCAATCTCCGACGGGTCCCCGTCGAACCGGAATCCCCATTCCGTGACGGTTAGAACCGCCTGCGCCCCGGTATAGGTTCGCCCGCTGATCGTCAGTTCGTCAGCGTCGGAATCGCACGCGGCGCAAGGCGGGTCCAGCTCCGCAAACAGATTCCCAATGATGCAGGACAGTTCCCGCCGTGTGCAGGCGTATTCCCTCAACATTCGATTCTGTTTCTGGCCGCGTTCCAAATGCCCTTTGTCATAACCACCCCGTCGAGGGAATCAAATTGCACAAGAAACGGGTTTCCGGTGATGTTGTTGAACAGTCCATCTTCCACGCGGGAAACGCGGCTTTCCAGCCCCGCAATAGCGGACAGGGCTTCCGCCGCGTCCGCCTCCGCCTGCTCTGCGGCCTCCGCGCCTGCGTCCCACGCGGCCCGCTCGCCCGGCTGAACGTGAACTTCTGTGTCCTCCGTGTGGTCGATCAGTCCGGCAATGGCCGTGTCATAGTTCCCCATCGTCGTGGGGTTCACGTGAATGTCGCTGTTGTTCGCGTGGTCGTTCAGGGCGGTAACGTCTGCCTTTTTCTTAAACTCCGCGGCGTGCGCCGTCTGCGACGTGTTGTGGTCTGCAAGGTCCTTTTTCGTGGCCGTTACCACGTTCGGGTCGATGACAAAAGAGATCGCGCCCGTGTTGGAAATTTCGATGTGCATAGTCAGTTCAATTTCCCCGGCGGCTCCGCTGGTGATAATGACCTTTTCCGTGTCCGGCGTATTGCAAACGGCGATCATGTTCGGCTCTTCCGCGTCGTCGAACACGCCCATTTCCCGGATAGTCCAGCCGCCCACGTCGGAGGGGACCACCGCCACCACGTCAATCATGTTCGGGGATTTCTCGTTGACCTCCACGCGGTTTACCTTTCCGCGCCATTTCTCGCCCTTTAGGGCGGTCATTGTGGAATTCGGCTTGTAGTAGCTTCCGCCGCCGTCTCCCACGGCAAGGGTCGTAATATTGACTTTCTGGCCCTCCATGACTGCTTCCGTGACAAGCTGAATGCCTACGTCGGTCACAATACTTCCATATTTGTTTTCGATTTCCGCCATTGTTACGCCTCCGTTCTGTTCTGCGGGAAGATTTCAAGTTTCCCGGTTTGCTGAATATAAGCGGCGCATAACGCGCGCCAATCTGCCCCCATCTTCCGGTAAACATGCGGGTAAATGTCCACGCGCACGCCGACGGTGTGGCCCGCTCCGGCCTTGATGCGCGCCGTTTCCTCGATGTCCTCCGCAAGATAGGGGTAAACTTCCAGTCGCACGCCGACGGAATGGACCGCCGCCGTGAATACTGCCGCTTTTTTCTCAATCTGATAACTGATTGCTTCCAAATGGGACCGGAGGTTTTTATAAAAGCGCACCCGCTCCAAAACCGCCGCTTGCCGGTCCGCCGATACCCCCGATTCCGTCGCGCCGATGATGACTTTGAACATGTACGGTTCTCCGCCGTACTCGAACCACTCTTGCACTCGCGTTCCGGGGAATACCGCCCCCAGCGCGGTTTCGACGGCGTATTTCGTCCCCAACCTCCGGTGAACGCGCACGCTGTCCCGGATGGTCTGCCGCTTGACTTCGATCGGATAGGAATAGTCGTACCAATCCACATGCAGATCATAGGCCAGCACGTCAAGCGTCTGTTCGTCCAGTTCGTCAATCCGGGCGTATATGATGTTCTTCCCGATCTGCTGGACCGTCCCTTGCAACTGCTCCGCAATGACCCGCGCAAGGGCCGTCATGGTCGGGTCGTTTTTCAGGGGAGGGGGGAGGGACCGCGTATAATCTGCCGAATGCAGTTCGTTGTCATTCACTTTCCGCACCCCCGTTCGTAACGGCGGTCGTTCCGATTTTCGCAACCTGATTGTCTTTCACCGTCGCAAAAGCTGGGGCGCGGACCTCCACCCGCTTTACCCCGGCTTGCATAAGCAGTTGAATCAAATAGGACGGGTTCACGTCCCGCCCCATCTTCTCCGCCTGCCATTTCTTGAACGCGCCCACCGCCGCGTTTACGTTCTCCGAAATCACGTCGTCGCTGATTGCGCCGCCCTCCTGTGTGTAGTAGGTCACGTCGATGTTGTATGCCACGGTTTCCGGGGCCTTGACGGTCACATGGTCGGTCAGCGGGCGCACCGTGTCCGCGTTCAGGATTTCCGAAACCTCTTTCAAGATTTCTTCCTCTGGCAGTTCTCCGCCTGCCAGCAGAACCCGCACGTCCACTTCTCCCGGCTCCGGCGACGTGGCCTTTACGTCCGCGATCAGGGCCGACGCGGATTTTGCGAAATACTCATATCCGCCCATCGGCCCCGCTGTGGAGTATGTTTCCACGCTCTCCCGTAGCCGTTCATAAAATGCCGCGTCGCTCTCTTCATCTGCGCCGCCCGCGCTCTCCGTTGTGTTCGACACGCTTTGAAAGTAGGGGAACACGTCAACCGCCTGTTTGATTTGCCCCGGAACAAAGCCGTTCCCGATTTCTCCCGCCTGCGTGCATTCCGCCGCCACGTCGCCGGACAACTGGCCCGCCGGAATGGTCAGGTCTTGAAGCGTGGCAAACACAACGTCGCCGTCCGGTGTTGCGCGGGTCCCCGCCGGGATGACGGTTGCGGTGTCAAGTTTGATGGACAGCGTATAGCGCAAAGTTGTTTTCGCCTTTTCCGGCTCCAATCGGTACGTGTCCTTGAACAGTTCTGCGAGGGAATCCAGATATTCCCCCTCCGCGTACCGCGGCACGTTCTGTTTTGCCGAAAAGTCGATGTTCACCCGCTCTTGAACGATGATGTCCGCCACCCACAAAACGAAAAGCCGCGCCGGGTCCGCCGGGTACAGCGTGCGCCCGGTGAACTTCTCGTATGACTGAATCAGCGCGTTCACGATTGTTTCCGTGTCGGTTTCCACAAAGGAAATGTCCGGGTAACTCCTATTCGTCGCCGCCAATGATCTTCACCTCCACAATGGGAATCAGGGTCCCCGGCCTGTCCCCCAATTCAAAGGTCACGTTTTCCACCTCCGCCCGCGGCTCGAATTCCTCGATCGCTTCGAGTACCTCCGAAATCAAGATTGACTGCGCCGCCGGAATCGGTTTGTCAAGAAACCGTTGCGCCAGCCCCAAGCCCCGCTCCAACGGAACGGAAAATTTCGGCGTAGAAAGGATGACCGCCACGTTCTGCAATACCTCTTCCGTGGTGTCCTCCGGCGCGAGGTTGATTTTTTCAAGGGCGTATGCCTTTACGGTGTAAGCCATCGTCCGCCCTCCTATCTGCTCGAATATGATTGCATGGTTACGTTGACCGATGCGGCCAGCAGGTTCCCGCCCCGGTCGTATCGTTGCAGGGAATTTGACAGTTTGGTGATGACCCACTTGTTTGTCCCATACGCTTTCGGGCCGATGATCAGGTAATGGGCCTCGCCCCGCCGCATGGTTTGAAGCAGGTTCGCAACCTCCGCAATGGGGTTCACGCCCAAAAAGACGGAAAAGAACATGGTGAAAGACATGCTTTCCACGTCCTGCCCTGTGAACTCCAAAAGCGGCTCTTTCAAATGCCGCTCGTGCGTGGCGTACTTCACCGAACTTTCCCATTTCAGGTCGTCAAACGTCTTGATGGATGACCGTGAGACGTAAAAGGTGAACGTCCCCCAGCTTCCGATTTCTGCCATCGTCAAATCCCCCCAATCACGAACCCGTCCCCGTCCTCTGTCGGGAGGTAGATGCAAAGCACGTAATCCCCCGGCGACGGTAGCCATGGGCTGATCTTGACGGCGTGGCTGTGGCCCGCAAAGGCCGCGTCGCCGCTTCCGCCGCTCTCGGTTTCCGTCCGTTGCGGCGCGTTCTGCGCCGGGATGAATGGCGCATTTTTCAGAACTTTCAGTTCTCCCGAAACAATCGGGCTTTCTCCCTTGTCCGAAAAGGTCACACGGGCCGTTCGGTTCCCTGCGTTGACAGAAGAGACGATGCCCGTTCGGACCATATTTTTCAAAACGGATAATTCGCTCATTTAGTAGCCCTCCAGCACGCGGCGCAAGGTCAGATCGGTTTTATACCCGCTTCGGGATATGGAATGTGTCGCCGTTTCGATGATGTACTTTCCGTCGAACGCCCCATACCCGGCCACCTGAACCGTTACGCCCGCCACAAGGCGCGCGTCCCCGGCCAGCTTGAACGATGCCTTGAATTCTCCTTTGTTCTTTTCCCGTAACCGCTTCATTGCCAGTTGCCGGGCCTCTTCACGGTTTGATACCTTTTCGTTGATTTCCAGCGTTTGGCCGCTCTTGTCCGCGTCCCGCGGGGTGTAGGTATATTCGATCGTCGTCCCCGTGGCCGGGTCTGTGTAGGACACGTGGCATTTGCTGTACGCGGTGTCGTGCAGGCTCGTGGAAAAAGAATAGCTTCCCACGTCCGCTTTTCCCCGCTGGATGGTCCGCACCGCGTCTTTCTGCTCATACGCCGCCGCGTCAAACAGGACGATGATTTTTGCCGTGACTTTCAGGGAGATTCCAGCCGCTTTGCAAAGCCGCTGTAAAAATGTGATGTCGGATTCCTGCATTTGCTCTTTCCGCTGATAAAATGGGTCGGACGCGGATTCAAACATGCAGGTAAACCCGTTCGCCCCCGCAATCTCCTTTGCAATGCCGGAAAGCGTGTATTTCTCCCACGCTTTCGTCTTTTTCTGTGTCCGAATGGTGGAGGCGTAGGGGATAGACCCGGCCTTGATGGTCGCTTTCGCGGGCGGGCCGCTTCCGTCCACTGTGTCCACGGCGAACACGCCGCAGTCAAGAACCCGGTCTTTCCCGTCCGATTCCCAATTCTTTTGCACAATCACGGCGGAGATTTCCGCCCCCTTTGACGCGGAGGGCGTATTCAGCCAGCTTCCCAGCCATACGCCCTCCTTGTCGTCAAGGGATAGTTGCAGGTCGTCCGTCTTGTCCTCTTCGTTGTCCGTGTAGGTCAGCGAAAGAAGATGCTTGTTGATGTCCGCCGAAATATCCACCCCCGAAAAGGTCAGGCGGATAACCGCTCTTCTCGCGTTCATGCCGTCCCCCTTTTCCACGGCGGCAACCCCGCCGCAACCTGTGATTCAGGCTCCGGGATGGTCAGCACGATTCCCGCGGGGAACACGAAAAGGCGGCGGTATTCCGGGTTCAGCTTCATAATCCTGTCCGTGTACGCTTCGTCGCCCAGCGTTTTATAGGCGATTGCGTCCCACATGTCCCCGGCTATGGTGGTGTATTTAGTCATAGTTCCGCCGCCTTTCGTCGTCCTCCTGTTGCCGCTTCCGCTCTTCGATTTCGTCCAGCAGTTCTTCGTCGTGCCTGCGTAGCAGTTCTTCGATGTCCTCCGCCTGCGCCTCGCTCCCAACATGGAAAACGGGCGCGCTGTGAATGACGATCGACGCTTGCCGCGCGCCGGACGCGATAGACGGTGCCGACACGCTGGGGGCCTCCGCGCCTGCATAAGCCAGTTGCAGGGCCGGAACGCCAACCCCCGCCCGAATGGTGTTGACGGTGTTTGCGAGATTGCGGAAGATAGCCCCGGTTTCCGCCGCATTGAAAACGGTCCGGTTCCTTGCATTCGTGACAAGTTCCGCGCCCGCTTCACCCGCTATGAACGTGTCAGGCGTGTTTTTCGTGCCTTTTGCAAAAGTCGGAATCAACGGAATGTTGATGCCCTTTCCGCCGATGCCGGGGACCCAATCAGGAATTTTCAGTTTGTTCAGCCCGGAAATCACGCCGTTGATCAGGCCGATAATTCCGTTCAGAACGCCGCTTGCAATGCTTTTCAGGGAATTCCAAACGCCGCTGAATATCCCTTTCACGCCCTCCCACACGCGGGACCAATCCCCCGTGAAGATGCCCGCGAACACGTCCACAATGCCTTTAATCGCCGTCAGCGCGCCGGACACAACCCCTTGAATGGTCGTCAGCGCAACGCTGATAATATTTTGAATCGTCGGCATAAGAAACTGAATCACGGACATAATGGCCGTTGCGATCGTCGAAACGACGGTTGCCAGCCCTTGCAGGATGGAAGCGATTGTCGGCGCCCAATCCGCGAACGCCTGCGCGATCTGCGGAAGCACCGTTTGAACGATGAATGTAAAAATCTGTTCCACAATCGGGCGGACGTAGGTATTCACGAACTCGATAAAGCCGGAAAGGATATTCCACACAGTTTGCAAAACCGTGATCGCACCGTCGATAACGCCCGTCGCTTCCTCTCCGAACAGGTTGATCAGGAAGTCCCGCGCTCCGCCCAAGTTCCCGTCTGTGAAGATGCTCTGGATTGTGCTTCCGATATTCGAGATTGCGGACACGATTTTGTCGAACACTTCAACACCCGCGTCCCCGAACACGTTTCGGATAACCTCGCGCACCTTGTCCAGATTGTCCCGCAGGATTTGCACCGCCGAAATAATCAGGGTGATCACACCCACGACGGGAAGCACTTTCCCAAGAATGCCGCTGAACGGCCCCAAGATTGCGCCGCCCAGCTTTTGAAGCGGGCCGAACAGGGTTGACAGCTTCCCGAACCCCTTTGCAACCACGCTTCCAATCTTTCCAAGCGGACCCGCCGCAACTGCGGCCCCGGCCCGCCCCAATATTCCGGTAATGGTTCCCGCTACTCCGGTAAACGCCCGCGTAGCAACGCCGCCCACGCCGGAAAATATGCGGGTAAACACGCCGCCCACGGCTCCGCCGATACCGGAAAACAGGTTTCCGATTTTCGTTCCGGCGAACATCTGCCCGAACGCGCGGCCTACGCCGCCCGCCGCGCTTCCGATTCCGCCGAAATACCCTGTGACGCTTTTTGCAACGCCCTTGACTTTAGACGCAAAGCCCACGGCTTCCACGCCCGCAAGGGCGAATTTGCCTTTGAACAGGGCCATGACCTTTTGAATGGTCAGTACCCCGCCTTTCAGGTCAAGAAATGCCAGCTTTGCCACCAGCCCCGCCGCCTTGAACGCCAGAAGTCCGGTGACAACCTTTGTGATCGTCCGTACCAACTCCGGGTTTGCATTGATAAACTCGGTCAGTTTGGAGATCAGCTCCGCGGCCTTTTCCGCGCCCTCGGTAAACGTCGGTAACAGCGCGTCGCCCAGCGCAATTTGTAGACCCTCAACCGCGGATTGCAACAGCGTTACTTTTCCTTGAAAGTTGTCCAGTTTGATTTGCGCCATTCGCTCCGCCGCGCCTGCGGAATTGTTGACCGAATCGGACAATTTTTGAAAATCTGCCTCGCTTGCATTGACGATCGCCAGCATACCCGCAAAGGATTCCTTGCCGAAAATGGCCGTTGCCGCCGCCACCTGCTCCGTTTCAGACAACCCGCCCAGACTGCTTCGCAGATTGTCCACCACTTCGCGGAATGACTTCATGCTTCCGTCTGCATTCGTCAGGCTGATTCCGTACTTGTCCATGTACTCTTTCATCTGCTTTGTCGGCTTCGCCATGTTCGCAAGGGCGGTTTTCAGCGAGGTTCCGGCCACTTCCGACTTTATGGACGCATTCGCCATCAGGCCGATTGCAAGGGAAACGTCCTCAACGGAATATCCCAGCGCGCCCGCGACGGGGGCCACTTTTTGGAAAGTCGCGCCCATCATTGCCACGTTGGTATTTGAATTGCTCGACGCTTGCGCCAGCACGTCCGCAAAGCGGCCCGCCTGATCTGCCGTCATGTTAAACGCGGTCAGCGCGTCCGTCACAATGTCAGAAACCTGCCCCAAGTCCTCGCCGGATGCCGCCGCAAGGTTCATAATGCCCGGCAAGCCGCCCAACATCTGGTCTGTTTTCCATCCGGCCATTGCCATGTATTCGAGGGCTTTTCCCGCTTCAACGGCGGTAAACTGCGTCGTCGCGCCCATTCTCTTTGCTTCATCCGACAAACGCTTCATTTCATCCGCGGTCGCGCCGGAAATGGCTTCTACGGTGGACATCTGCGCTTCAAACTCCGCGGCCTTTCTCACTGGCCCGGCGTAAATTGCCGTTCCAAGTGCCGCAAGGGTTCCGACGGTCCCCGCAAGTTGCGTTTTGGTCTTTGAAATCGCCGCGTTGTTCTGTTCCAACGCGGCGTTTACTTTTGCCAATTCCTCTTGACTTTTTTTGACCCGCTCGTAACTTTTGGATAATCGTTCGTTTTCCTCGGTCAGACGGGAGGTGTTCACCCCTGCGTCGGACAGTTCTCCGCCCAATTCGTTCAGCCGCGCTTCCTGTTGCTCGATTCTCGATGTGGTCGCCGCGATCTGCCGTTCGTTCTGCGCCATCTTTGCCCGCAGTTCTTCCGTTGGCTCTCCGGTTTCGCTGATTTCCCGTTGCAGTCGTTCATGCTCTGCGGTCAGCCGTTCCAGCTTTTGACGGTTCGATTCAAGGGCGGCTTCCTGCTTTTTGTAAGCGTCGATCTTTCCGGTGATAGAATTTAGCTTTTGCAGGCTGTTTTGCATTTGCCGCGTGGTATTCAGCGCGCTACTGAATGCCGCATTGAAGTTTCCGCCCAATGCGGCGGTCAGTTTGAAGAGAAGTTCATATTCCTTTCTTCCTGCCAAATTCTTCACCTCGCTTTCTGGTTCTTCTGCTCCGCTGTGGCGGCGTTGATGTCCTCAATCCATGCCGTGATCTCCGTCACGGTCATGTCAAGCCAGAATGGAACGGGCGTAAAGGTTGCCTGTGCCAGTTTGAAGCATTCCCGCCGCCACCAGCGGGCCGGGCTTCTTAAAAGCCCGTGTCGATTAAAAAACTTCTGGCCGCGTTGGTGATCTTGTTGAAATCTTTCAGGGGCATTGCTTCCAGCACGTCGCTTCCGATGCCCGCGGCCTTTGCCGCCATCTTCCCTTGAAAACTCCGGGAAATTTCCGGTGCAAGGGCGTATTCGTTGTTCATCTGCATTTCGGTTTCAATGGAAACCATGTCGCGCCCGGAAAGCCGCTCGAAATTGAACGTCAGTTCGGTGTAGGTCTTTCCCTCATACTCGAAAGGCTTCTTGAACACGTGCGTATAAACGCCCGTGTTGCCCTCTGCGGGCTTCTCTGCGGCTTCCTGTGCTGGTTCATGGGTGACGGCTTCCGCCGCGCCTGCGGGCCGCTCTGCGCCCTCTGTGGTGGTTTTTTTCTCGGTGTCGTTCATGGTCAATTCCTCCATTCAGATTTTCATAGGTTCAAATACAGAAAAAGGGCAAAGGAAAGCCCAGCGGGGGGGAGAACCCCCGCCGGGCTTATGCCTTGCCAAGTGCCTTTCTAACGTCGGCCAGATAGTCGGTTCCGTTGATGTAGTAAATGAAATTGATAATATCAATTTCGAGGACCTTTTTCCCGTCGATGTAGGTTGCGAAATAGGTTGCCGCATACTCCCCGGACGCTTCCGCGGAGGCGGCGGGGGCCAGCTTTCCGGGCGCAAACTTCGTCGGCGTTACCATCAGCACGTGTTTTACCGCCTGTTGAATGAACTTGCCCGCGCTGTTGTCCCAATACTGTTGTGCCGCGCGCAAGTCAAGCTGGTGGTTGCGCGGCTCTGCCAGTTTGATTGCGTCGGCGGTCACAGAACGGAAATTCAGGGTCAGCGTCATTGCCTCGATATGCCCGACGAACGCGCCGTTGAACGCGCCCGCGATTCCCGCGCCCTTGACTTCCTCCGTGATCTGCGAGATTTCAGGAAGCGTAGCTTCCGCCATTCCGTAAAACTCCGTCGCGTCCTCATACACGGCAAAGTTGGTTGTGCCGTTGTCAACTTTCATGCTGTCTTTCCCTCCTTATGCCGCCAAAGCCGACGAAACATAGTCCGCGTCGTACTCCAACACGAATTCGCATTCTTTCATCGGGCTGGGCGGGGTCATGTAGATGTGGAAAACCGCTTTTCCAGCCATAAGCGCGGTTTCGCTGTTTTCCTCTTCCAGAAATTCCACGCGCCCGCCCAGCAGCTTTTCCTCGTTGACAAGGCCGTTCAGCCAGATATTAACGGAATTCACGATGCTGTCGATCAGGCGGCGCGTCATCTTCTTGTCCAGCTTGCTCCAATAGGACAGGACAAGCGAATTCGCAACCCATCCGAACATGCGCGACACGGGAATGAAGTAGTTCTTCACGTCCGTATCGGCGGGGAAACAGGCGGTTTCGTTGCCCCACAGCACATACCCGCCAATGAAATTTAACGCGGTTACAATGCCGTTGCTGTTCAGGTAGTTTGCTTGATTCAGGTCGAGAAGAACGGTGGTCCCGTCGGCAAGGCACGCCCGGTCGATCTGCAAAGACTTGTTGGAGGGGCTTTCCGCCGGGCAACCGCCGTTGTCCGAATCGGTCGCCGTCATCCGCGCCGCGGTGTGGACCGACGCATGAAACACGTAATCGCCCAGCCCGAACAGGGGCCAGCAAAGGATTTCCGCCTTGTCGTTGATGTTCTGCGTTTTCTTCCACGCGGGCGCGTCTGCGTAATGCGTGACTTCCGTTGTGTCAATGTCAATCAGGGCTTTTGCGCCGTGGAAAACGCCGTTGATGGTTTCCGCCTTTGCCCGCATTGCCGCCGCGACGGTGGATTTGTGGGACCATCCCGGCGCAAGAATCATGTCGCACACGATTCCGTATTTCGGGAAAACCTTGTCAATCAGTTCCAACCCGGAATACTTCTTTGTGCTTACCTCAAAACCGCCGATAATGTCTTTCTCCGCGATTTTGGAGGGGTCCACCGCGTCAAACGCAATGGTTAGTTCTCCCGTCCGCTCTGGAATGCTCCCGCCCTCGATCACTTCAAGAATTAGATTTTCGCCCTCGTAGAACAGGTCGAAATCCTCGCCTGCGGTATAGTCAGTGACTTTCACCGTGTCTTTCAGGGCTTCCAGCGGCAAAAGAACCTTTCCGTCCGTGACGGTGTAATTCTGCTCCGAAACGCTCTTCTTGTGCTTTGCGGGGTCCAGAATGTTCACGAATACGACAGGCGATACGCCGTACAGTTTGAACTGTGCATAGATCGCTTCGCAAATCGGATAGTTTTCCCAGTTGTCACTGTACCCCATAGCGGCCACGGCCTCCGCGTAACTCTGGCACATGATCGGGTCGTTCACGCTTCCGCCGACGGTGTGCGCCGGGGCCGCGCCTACGACGAACGCAATCCCGGAATCTGCCGTAACAGGGGTCGAAACCGACGTGTCAACCTGCCGCGTCGAAACCCCGTGGAAATACTCTGCCATTTGTTATACCTCCTTGTTTCCCCGCATTGTCGAAACAATGTCGTTGTAATACTTGTGCGCAAGGTTTCCGGGCGTTTTCACCTTGACGTGAAACGCGGAAAGCCGCTCAACGGGGACGATCATCCGCGCTACAAGGGGATAGTCCGCGATCACGTCCGCAAGGTACGCTTTCACGTCCTCGAACGTCCCGTTGAACACGGCGTTTTCTTTCAGTCTCCCGTGGGGGAGGGACGGCCCGGCATAGACGAACAGGTTGTACCCCTCCGGGGCTTCCTGCGCGTCCTCTGCGGGCGTTTCCTGCCCGGCGGTGTCCTCGGCCCCCTCTCTGTCCCCGGCCTGTCCTGCGCCGCCCTGTGCGGCTTGTTGGCCGTCTGCGTCGGTTCCCTCCGGGCCGGTGTTCAGTTCCGCCCCGTCGGGCGCGCGGCTGTTTGCGCCGTCCAGCGCGGCAAGAATTGCCGTTTTTGTCATGCCGTCGTCGGCCTGCACGCCGTTTGCGGCGGCGATTTCCAGCAATTCCGCTTTCGTCATGCTGGGTTTATAGTTCATTGCCATACTTTTTGAACCTCACTTTCTACAACGGGCATTTCCCATTCCGTCATCATTTCCCCCAAATAGTAGGGGGCTGTCGTTCCGTCCGGGTACACAATCATTTCAAGGGGCGGTTTCAGCATGTACCGCTCTCCAATCACGCCGTCTTTCAACAGGGCAACACGAATTCGGGTCAGCAGGTTCAGAACGCATGTTGCGCCCTCGCTTTCGTCCTCCGAATACGTCGCGGCGACGATTCGCACCGTACAGACGCTTTCCGGTTCCTCTCCCGGCTCCTGTGTGTCTGTGCTTTTGATGTACTGCAACAGCAGATAGGGGACGCGCTCGGTCTGCGCCTTTTTGGTCGGCAACCGCATTTTGTAAATTTCCGCGGGCCGCTCTTTCGGCTCTCCGCTCCGGCGGTCTACGCGGACAGGCAAAAGCATGTCCTTTGTTTCGCGCCGCACGAACTCTTCCAGCACGTCCAAAAGGTCTAAAGGTGTCATGTCTTATCCTCCGTAGCCGTTCAGAATCCGGGTGATTTCATGTTCAATCCGCTTGTTTATGACTTCCTGCGCCTTTTCCTCCACCTGCTCCACAACCACGCTGTTCGCCGCCATCTGTGCGGCGGATGGTCCCATGAACTCGGTGATCGGAAGTCTGCCTGTTCCGTCCCGCTCGAACATGCCCGTATGACCGCTTTTCATTTTTGCGATAAATGCGTGTGCAAACGGGGTTCGCCCGCTCTCCGCCAGCACCGCCGCCGAAACGGTCGCGCGCTGGACGGGGAGGGTCGGGGAGACATTGAAGCGGTAAAGGGGGATTTTGTACCCGGCAAACGATACCATTCCCACAACCCCGCCGTCCGCTTTCTGCGTCCGCACTTTGATTGTGGTGTCTGCCCGGACATTCTGCCGGGTGATTGCGTAAACGCTCGTGATGCCCTTTAGGGCCTCTGTTCTCACGGTGTTGTTGGCCCGGCGAATGACGCTTGCCATTGCCTTTTCCGCGCCTTTTGGAACGCCGGAAAGAATCAGGTTCACCCGCTCGATCTGGTCGGCTGTAATCTGAATCATTCGGTCAACGCCTCCATGTAAAGCACGATTTCCCCTGCTTCCGGGTGAACCTTTGTGATTCGGTACAGGCAATCCCCGATTTCCACGTTCAGGTCCTTTTGCGGGATGGTTTTCAACAGGGACAGCGGAACATACATGACAAGATCGACAAGAATCAAACCGTCCACGTGGTCCGTGGACGGCTTCTTCCGGTCCTGCGCCCCGCCGTCGTCGATGATGACCGGGCCTTTGTAGCGGATTCCGTCAATCCAGAATTCCACAACGTCGGCGTGTTCCCGGCTGTTGTGGAATACGGCGGTCAAATCCCGCTCCACCTGATCTTTGAAATTCATGGTTAAAGTACCTGCGCCACGTACCAGCTATTGACCTCATGGGGGACGGTCAGCGGCTTGCTGTTGATTTGCAGGAAGCGGCGGTCCGGGCGGCGTTCAATCCATGTCTGCGGCACCTTGTCGCCCTCCACGGTGACAAATCCCTTGCCCTCTTCGGGAATCATAGTGATTGCGCCGTAGTAGATGGAGTAATCCGCCTCCGTATAAAGCAAAGCAATGTGCTTGTCCGGTACAATGGGCTTGTTTTCCGGTTCGCCCGGCTCCGTCCAGTCGTCCAGATACCATTCGTTGTACTGATAGAAGTCAAGCCCCAACTTGTGATACGTGCCGATGTAAGTTGCTCCGTTCGGAAGTTGCCGGGGCTTGATGACCGCAAGATCATAGGCTTTCACGTCCAGCACTTCTTTAACCTTTGCGTGGTTAATGAACGCTGTTGCAACATCTTTCGCCATGACGCAGACGTTGCAGTTCACGAAACCTTCCCGCTGTACGATTTCGTGCCACCGCTCAATGTCTGCCAGCGGGTCGCTCTGCGCGTTGTCCCACTTCTTTTCGGCGGACACGATGGTTTCTTTGTTGGTGAAGTCAAAGTCGATGACTTCATTCACACCCTCGCCAACAATCGGAATCTGCCCCGTAAAGATCGCTGTCGCCGCCATCCACTCTTCCCGGCGCACGATCATTTCGTTCAGTTCCCGCAAATCCTCCGCCAGCTTTTCCACGGCGCGTTCCGCGGGCTTTCTGCCGCTGTAAGGGTCCTCGCCCGCGGCCCGCTCCAACAGGTCGTCAACGGTGGTAATCTTGTTCGGGGCCAGCAGAACGGGGGTGTAACTCTTCGTCTGATAGCCCGTGTTCAGGATGGTTTTCCCGCCTACTTTCGGATGAACAAAGGGCGCAAGGGCGCGGGACCCCTTTTTGAAGTCCACGTCAACGCTCTTCGTGTTGAACGTCCGGCGGTTCTTGAAAAAAGTATCGCGGAAGAACGTATGCACCGGAGGCATACGCCGAACCAGCTTCCCCAGCGTGCGGGGAGTATAGATGGTAGTTTCGATTCCCATTTTGTTTCCTCTCCTTTACTTCAAAAAGATTCCGATATTTCGGAATGCGGTTGTCAGGGTTTCCACGGTCACACTGTCCGGGAGATTGATTGCGTCCGCGAAAAATTCGCCCGTCAGGTAAACAACGACATCTTCTCCGGCTCCCGCGTCGCCCGCCGCAATGCCGTAGATTCCCGCCGTGGTGTTCTCGTACTCTGTTTTTGCCGGGGTAGTGCTTCCGCTGTCAGCCGCGCTTGCGTCCACCTTGACGATGGGTTCCACCTTGCCGCCAACCAGTTTCACGGGGTCGTATTTCTTGACGCTTTTCCCGCTCGAAACCTCGCGGACCGCTGTTGCAACGGGATAATCGCCCGCAAAAAAATTCACCGGGCTTGTCTGGTCTTTCTGAATCTCGTACATGCTTCTTTCCTCCTTACTTTACGTCGTGGAACAGCTTGTCAATGGCCGCGTCCACTTCGTCGGGGCCGTCGCCGCCCGCTCCCTCTCGCTGTCCTCCGGTCCCAACGTTGCCCGCGCCGCTCGCGTGCGCGTCGTCGTCGCGGTCCTGAATGTACTTGCCGCCCTGTTTCTTCTGCTCCGCAAGAATCGCTTTCGCAACGTCGCCCGCGGCAATGGGTGTCTTGAACTTTGCGTCCGCCACGATGGTTTCATAGCCCGCAATCGCCACGTCCTCGATGTCCTGAATGCGCTTGCGCTCCGCGTCGGTCGCCGCTTCCTCGATCTGCTTTGTCAGGTCAGGAAAAGCCGCTTTCAGGTCGGCCACGGTCTTAATGTCTTTGATTCCGTCCATGTTCTCTTCGCTCCTTTTCGGTTCATTTGTTGTTGGTTTATTTGAAAAACCGCCGTGCGCGCGGGCCGTCGTGCGGTTTAACAACGAAATCGGCATATTCGGATAACGGTTCAGGTCCAGCGAAACGCTGTTGACAACGATTTTCGCGGCGTTTTCAATGGTGGTTTCCGCGTCCTCAAACATCAGCTTGTCGCAAAATCCAGCGTCAACCGCCTGTTTTCCGTCAAACCAGCTTTCCGCCGCCATAATTGCGGCAACCTCCGCCGCGTCTTTCCCCGTTTTCAGGACATAAGCATTCACAATAGACTGTTTGACCACTTTTAATTCCTCGGTCATCTTTGCAAGGTCCGCTTCGTTGAAGTAGCCCAGCAAGCCCAAGGACGGGTCATGCACCATGAAAACGCCGTTCCCCGGAATCTCGATCACGTCGCCTGCCATTGCAACAATCGTCGCCGCGGACGCGGCCCACCCGTCGATTTTTACGGTGATCTTTGCCGCGTTGTCCTTTAGGCGGGTGTAAATCGCATTCGCGGCGAACACGTCGCCGCCGCCGCTGTTGATTCGCACAACGATTTCAGGGACGGCCCCCAGCGCGTCCAATTCCTCTGTAAACTGCCGCGGGGTCACTTCGTCGCCCCACCACGTTTCGGAAGCAATGTCGCCGTATAAAATCAGTTCCGGGGCGGCGTTATCTCCCGCCGCGGCCCGGAACGTCCAGAAATGTTTATTCTTTACCTGTTTGTGCTGGGCCTGCGCCCGGCTCTGTTCCTGTGCCATCTGCTTTCGCCTCCCTTAACATTTTTTCTTCCCGTTTGATCTGCGCGGCGTTCCGGTAGAAATCGGACCCGTTCATTTCCATTGCTTCCCGGTCGCGGGTGGAAAATCCGTTCTGCACCCGCTTTTCCGCCGCGGTCACTTCCTGCACCGGGTTCAAAAGCCCCTGCGCCGGGCCGTTCCATTCTGCGCCTGTGTACGCCTTGCGAATGATAGGGTCGCCAAAAAATCCGGGCGCGGGGATTCGTCCCTTTGCCACGGCCTCCGCGAACCATTCTTCATAAATCGGTTGGCAGAAGTCATTTGCAAGCCATGTCCGGTACATTCGGAACATTTTCCACGCTTCCAGCAACGCCCCGCGGGACGCGCTGTAAGACGCGTTGAAGTTCTTTACCAATAGTTCATAGGGGATTTCGAGGGCCGCGCCGATCTGCCTGCAAATCGCAACCACGAACCCGTCAAACGCCGTGTTCGGCCTGCCGGGGTTCATGTCGTGCGCCTTTTCTCCCTCGTTCAAGTCCACGATTGCGCCGGGCGCAAGTTCAATCGTGCTGTCGTCGCCCGCGTCCACCTGCGCTTCCTCCGGGATGATCTCGCCAAAGGTTCCGTCGCTGGACGCGGATTCCTTTTCGATGAACACCGTGAACATACCGGAAACCACGGCGGCGACAAGTTCCGCGTCGGTATATCGGCCCAACTGCTTCAATGCTTCAATGACAGGGGCCAGAAACGGCACGCCGCGCCGTTGTCCGATGCGCTCCCGGTTCATAATGTGAAGCACGTTCCGCCGTCCGGTCTTTGCGCCCCATGCTTCAACCCGCGTCCACCCATATTCGCTTGCATCGTAGGACAACGGATGGTGCTTGCTGATATGGTACGCGATCACCTCGCCCGCGTCGTTGGTTTCCACGCCTCCGACGAAATGCGGGTCAACCGTTCCGTTCGGGTTGCTCAATCGGTCCGCCTCAATCAGACAGATTCGCAGGTCATACGGGCAGTTCACCCGCTTTGTCACTGGCAACGTGGCGATCACGTCGCCGCTCATAAGCCAGTTCAGAAAGGCCAGTTGTTGCAGTTCATAGAAATTGTCCAGCCGTTCAAGGTCGCAGGCCGGGGAATCCGCCCACAAGGAAAATTCCCGCTCGATCTTGCGTTCAAGGTCGCGTGCTGTTTCTTCATCCATTCCCAACGCCTCATAGTCAATTTGACTTTTCAGCCGCAACCCCGCGCCGACAACATTTGTCCGGCACGTTTTCAGCGCGCCCGTTGCCAGCGGTACGCCCATGTAAAGATCGCGGCACCGTTGCCGGAGGACGGAAAGGTTCTCTTGTATATCCTCTTTTGCGGACCCGCCGCCATACAACCAGCCCAGCATTGATTTTTTTGTCTGTGACGCGCCGTAGTTGCTGTACCCGCTGTCCAGTATTTCCAGCTTCCGGCGGGCGGCGGCGCGCTTCACGGCCCGTTGCGGCGATACTGCGGCAATCATTCGGTCGAACGTGTTCAACCCGCTTCGCCTCCTTTGTCATGGTCTTAAAGGTCCCGCGGGACCACGCGGAAAACGCGGTTTCGCCCGCCGCGCTTTTCGATGTTTTCCAGCCGCGCAACCTCGTTTTTCCAAAATTCGATTTGTTGCCGGATGTCCGCAAGGTCCGCTTTTGTCAGGCTCCGCGAACCGATGGTGTAGCTTTGGTGTGTCGTAACCTCCAATTCCGCTTCCAGCCATGCGGAAAGGTGCTTTCTTGCGATTTCAAGGCTGATTCCCGCCATTTACAAAATACCTCCGTTGGTTCTTGATCGTCTGCCCCGCCGCTTCTGCGCGGGGGCGGCTGTGGCCGCGTCCCGCTCCGTCCGTTTCAAAACCGGATTTGCAATTTCCAAAGCGACGGTCGCATAGTTCCGAATATCAAGCGGTTCATTCCGCTTGTACCCGCCGTCTTTCAGCGTCCAGACGTATTGCGCTTTTCCGCGCTTATAGGTGATCACCATTTTTTCGGCGGTCAGGCCGCGGAAATACTCTTGCGTGTACCCCCGGTCCTTTTCACGCGGAAAATGGCAATAATTCGGCCCCTCTTCCTGCACCGCCAGTCGTTGATATAAAAGGGCCTTGCCCGTGTCAACTCCGACAGTGAAAAGAGGGGCTTTGATATTGTTCGCCGTTGACGGCCTATTGAAGTACGGCACTTCTGCGCCGCCTTTTCCCTTGATTGCGAACACACGCCGGGCCGTCCGCTCTTTGCAGAATCGGTAAACCTGTGTCGTGAAGTGTCCGCCGGAATCCACGCAGGCGCAAATAATTTTCAGCCGCCGCCCGTCTGCGGTGGTGAACGTCTGCGAAAGAAACTTGTCCAGTTCATCCCACACGGGCTTCAACTTCAAGTCGCCGTAGATCGCCTGATACTTGATTCCCCAGCTTTCCTTGTCCACGCCCCAGCCGACAACCTCCACTTCAAATCGGTCGTCCTGCACGTCCACGCCCGCGGTCAGCACCAGCACTTCTTCCGGGACCTCGCAATTATAGCGTTCGCGGCGTTTGAAGAGGTCGTCCGTTTCGATTTGTTCGCCCTCTTCCTCCCACGTTTCGCCCATTTCGGTATTTGTCCAGACTTTTAGAAGTTCGATGTTGCCTTTTTTCTTCTCTTCGTTTGCTGTCAGGAATTTTTCGACGATTTCCCGCCATTCCACAAAGAGGGAGGCAAGGGCGTTCAAATGGAATCCGCGCACCTTTCGTTCCGGGTGTGCCGCAACGAATTTACCCTTTCCGAACTGCTCTTTCCACTCCGTTTCGCTGGAAACCACGCCGCACGCCGGGCAAGCGCACCCGATTTCGTCCAGCTTGTCCCGGTCGAAAATGATATTCGCCCACAAAAGCGGCGTGTATGCCCCGCACGCCGGGCAAGGTACGTTCCATTCCTCTTGTGTGCTGTGTTCAAATTCAACGGCGATTCTGGACGTTTCCTTGTTGGTCGGCGTACTCACGCACACTTCTTTCTTGTTCCAAAAGGTCGCAAGCCGCTTCCCGGCCAGCAACAGGGGGTCGCCCTCATTTCCAGCCGTGGCCGGGTAGCGGTCTATTTCGTCCGCAAGCAGAATCCGAATCGGGCGGGAGGCGAGGGAGGACGGCGAATTTGCGCCAACCATCGTCACATGACCGCCGGGGAAAATTTTCTGCAAGATCGTGTTCCCGCTGTTCCGGCTCTTGTCGTTCACGCGGTCCCGTAAAACAGGGGTGTCCCGCAACATCGGGGAAAGGCGGTCTTTGGAGAATGTTTCCGCCATTTGAATGGTCGGTTGCATGACCATGATCGGGGACGGGTCGTAGTGCATATAGTAGCCGATCGGGTTCAGAATCAGCGCGTCCGTTTTCCCGATCTGCGCCGCCGACATGATGACCACTTTTTGAATCCGCATGTCGCAAACTGCGTCCATAATCTCCCGCTGGTATGGGGCCTTTGATGTGCGCCATCGGCCCGGCTCCGCCGACGATTCGGAGGACAAGCGGCGGTATTTGTCCGCCCATTGCGATATGGTCATATTCGGGGGAGGGGCCAGCACCGCGAAAATCCGGGTGAACAGGTCAACCGTCGCTTTTTTCATTGCTGTTCCCTCTTTCCCCGAACGTAGTTTTGAAATCGGAAAGTTCCATCAATGCTTCGTCGATATGATCTTTCAGCAGGGCGAATATCTCTGCCTTGTCCGTTTTCTTGCAAAGGACCGGGGCCAGCTTTGACGGAATCGCCATCAGGCGGGATTTGAAGTTTACCAGCATATCCGTCATAACGGCCTCGATGTCCGCCGCGGCGTGAAGCGTGTTTTCTTTCAACTGCAATTCGTATTCTTCATTCTTTCGCTTTGCCCGAACCAGCTTCGCCCGCTCGGTGTTGTAATCTATCGTCTCTTCGCTCTCCGGGTTCCTCTTTCGGAGATAATTTATATAGCGGTGGTTCGTGTCGATCAGGTCGTACAAACCGGGTCGAACTTCTGCGATCACCTTTTCGTCGCGCAACTGCCGCACCCGTCGTTCCGACACGTCGAGGAATCGGGCAACCGCTTTCGCGTCGTAAAGTTTCACCGTTTTTCCACCCCTCCCGCGCTTTTTTGGCATACCCCCTTAAAAATTTTCCCGGCCCCGGAAGCGTTCAAAAAAATTTCGTATCTAAAAAAACGCCGGGGCTCGCTGGACCCGCAGGCCGCGCGGCCCGCCGAAAGAACCTATTTCATATTTCCAATTCGTCCGGCTCTTCCGCTTCGTCGTTGATCTC
The DNA here is from genome assembly GCA_020555605.1 of bacterium 210917-SL.2.15. Lineage (GTDB taxonomy): Bacteria > Bacillota > Clostridia > Oscillospirales > Oscillospiraceae > Pseudoscillospira. The sequence goes on from JAJCJC010000003.1 coordinate 97,936, forward strand.
TCCCGTTTCAGGGTCGATGTCGTATGCTCCTGAAAGTTTCTGCTTTGCAAGATTATATTTCCGCTCTTCAAGCCGCAGGCGGCGGCTCTCCATCTCATATCCCTTGATGGAATCAAGCAGTTTGATAATGCGCCCGTGTATTCTGTTCAGTTCGGCTTCTAACTTCATAGCCCGGTCGAATGCGCTTGCCTTTATGACAGTCTGCATTGTCACCGTGTAGCCCTCGCGTTCAAGGGCGCGTTCCTTGTCGCCCGTGGTGTCCTGCAATGCGGCAATCTCCCGTTGCAGGGCTTCCAGCTTCTTTTCCTGCTGTCTGGTTGGTTTCTTTCCGTCGCTCCCGTCCATATCCCAAATCATGGAATCTTCTTCCCGTTGCAGGGCTTCCAACTTCTCTCGCTGTTGTTCTAATCGTTTTGTCCCTTTTGGGGCGCGCATTTCAACAACGCGGTCAATATAAAGCGCGGCTGGGTCGCCATGTTCCAGCGCGGCAATCTTGTTTTGCAGGTCGGCTTCCTTTGCAATCAGTGTTTGCAGTTCTGCAAGCATATTTGTTTCCGTGTCCAGCGTGATTCCCTCGATATACTCCCGCTGTTCCTGCGGTAGATCACATAGGCGGACCGTGGAATATGCCCCGTGCGTTTCGGCATTTTTATTCCCTACGGGCGCGCCCGCTCCCACGGCATTTTTATTGCCCGGCTGTCCGCCGCGTTTCCGCTTCGGTTTCTGTGCGTCAAGGTCTGCTTGCCAATTATCAAGGCTTTTCCATTTTCGGACCTGTTCAGCCCTTACGCCGAATTGTTCCGCAAGCTGTTTCGCCGTCATGGTTCCGCCGGATTCAAGCCATGCCCGGCGCACTTTGTCCCGCTCCGGGCTTCTCGCTTTTGCCATTGTCTACGCACCCCCTTTCGTTTGTTTCCTATTTTTCGCCCCGCATACTTCCGCGGAAGCGCGTAAAAAACGGGCCATGTTCAAAACATGGTCCGTTTTCTGCACTCGAACGGCGCGGAGGAATACGCCGCCCGAATCGTTGTGTTCATTTTCCACAATACCAATTTTACCACGGAAAACGGGCAATGGGTGGCAATCTTATTTTTCCGGGAAGCGATAGCGCGAAATGATTTTGTTTGCGCTGAAATTCCTTGCCAGACAGTCCAGCGCGGCGGCGCGGATATTCCGGCATTGCCGCGGGCTGTAATTTACTCGTGCCGAAAGCCGTTCCCATTGTTCGCCCTCTATGTAAAACCCCTGAATCAACGCTTTTTCGGTGTAATTCAGGCATTTCAATTCTTCCGCGATCTCTGCTTTTATTTTCCCGATTTCCTCTATCTCGCGCCGCAATCGGTCAATGGTCTGTGTGACAGAACGGGGGATATTCAGCACCACACGTTCAACGGGATTTGAAGTCGTGCCTTTCCCGTGCGGCATACCGTCGGAATTGACCGCCCCCAACGTCGAATAATACTGATCTTCGAGGTTCTTAATAACCCGCTCGTTCATTTTGATTGCTTTGTCTGCGTCCCTGTAATAATGCAGAATCACAATAACTTTTTCCCTGTTCACGTCCGCTTCCTCCGCTCTGCTTTAGGGCGGCTTATATATCCGCCGATAAATTCGTGTATTTTCCGCCCGCCGGATTTCCGCCCGGTATTGCTGTTCGATTATCTTCGCCCGCGCCCTATTCCGCTTCCTCCGACGGACGCGCGGTTCAATGTCTATCGGCTCCAACTCTTCCGCCAGTTCACGAAATACCGCTGTCAGCTTGTCGAACGCTTCCCGAATCTCGCCCGAAATGAAGTTTAGTGCGCCCAAAATCTTTTCAGTTGCCTCTTCCGCGGTAAACGTTGTTCTTTCAGCGTATTTTCTCGCGGCTTCTCTTATGCTTTCGGCCTGTTCCGCAGTAAATCCGGCCAATTCGATTTTGTCCATCTGCACGCCCTCACTCTTCCGCCGGGGAACAGATATATTCCACCGAACACAAGATTTTCAGCATCTTCCCGCAATGCGGACAATGCACGGGACCGACGGCCTGCGTCCCGAATGTGTTATATCGCGTGACCTGCCCCGCGTCGAACTTCTCGCCACAACACGGGCAAATCCCTTTCCCGACGCACCGTGTTTCTTTCTGCGGCTGTCTTTCCGCCCCCGTTTGCCCCTGCGGGTCCTCTGTGGGCTTTTCGGCCCCCTCCGGGTCCATCTTCACCGCCTGCGGCTTCTGCCCGTCCTGCGCGTTCTGCGGGCCGTCTGCGGGGTGTTCCGCCCCCGGCGCTTTGTCCCATTCGATTTTCGGAGGCGGGACGGTGGAGGGAATGCAATGCGCCGCGGGCGGCGTGTGTTCGTCCCGCTCCCGGACGGGTTCATCAGGTGGCGCGGTTTCTTCCGGTTCCTCCGGCGGCTGTTCGGCCTGCGGCGGGGGAGGGGGCGGGGCGTTCTCCCGTGCGCTGTGGGGGCAAACTTCGCCTTGCGGCAAGCGGCAAACGTCCTGCCCGTTGTATTCGCATTCCTCAAAGTCCCGGCAATGGAAATCCCCGTCTTTCGTCTCCGCGTCCCGCTTCCTCTCCCGCGCGGCCTTTATGGAGATTTCCCCGGTCTGCTTATAGTCCTCGAATGCGGCGCGCTGTTCGTCCTCCGGCAATCCGGCCAGTTCATAAGCCGTTGAAAGGTTTATGTGGTCTGCTTTCAGTTCTTCTTTGAACTCCGGGTACAGGTGACGAATAATGGTGTCATACCGCCCAATCTGCGCCGGGCTTGTGTGAAGCACTTTTGCGATAAAATCGCGGGTTCCGTCTGCCTGAACCTCGCTGTCCCCGAACACGGTTTTGACAATCCTTTGCAGGACGGCCACGAACCGCGGGCGGGTCTTTGCCTTTTCCAGCACGTCCCGCAAGTAGCGCACTTCCTCGATCTTGTCCCACGCCGTTTTCTCCCGCTGGGAGTTGGTGACAATCAGGTTCAGGCCGTCCCGGATTTCCTGATCTTCCGCCGCCTCTTCGTTCGGCTCCACGGAACAGGTGACGAATTCATATTGCGGCTTTCCATCTTCCACAAGGGCCAGCGACGCGAGGCGGCGGCGGTGGCCTGCAATGACCTTGTATTTCCCGCCGTCCAGCGGAACAACGGTCAGGTTTTGCAGAACTTTCCCGGCGATCTCGATTGCCGCTTTCAGTTCTTCAATCTCCCGCATGGAATAGAAGTTATCTTCCGACGGCACAAGGTCAAAGACGCTGATTTTCTTTATTTCGCTTTCAGCGGGGCGGGGCGGGGTGTTCCCGCCCTCCGCCGCCTGCCGCGACGCGTTGTTCAAAATCTGATTCAGATTGAATTTTCCCATGATGTACGCCCCTTTCTGTCCGAATCGGACGGATTCAATCTTTCCCGCGGTTCAGGTATTCCCGCACAAATGCGATATAGTCCATAGCGGTCCCGCTCCGGCGGCTGTATTCCGCAATCGGCATTTCCGAAAAGGTGCTTTCGGTGACTTTCTCCGAATACCGAATTCGGGTGTCAAATACGGGGTATTCCGGGCGGCTCCGCAACCACGCTTCGCCCTGCTTCTCTGCGTCGGCCCGGATAAAGCAGGTAATCAGGCACCCGGCCAGCCGCAAGCGCGGGTTCAAGTCGTCCCGCGTGTCCTCGATCTGTTCTTTCAGTTCGGCCAGCCCGTCGAAAGCGTACTTGTCAATCTTAATCGGAATAATCACGTCGTCGGAGGCAACAAGGGCGTTTATCGTGGAAATGTTGATGTCCGGGGCGTTGTCGATAATGCAGAAGTCATATTGCCCCGCTACGGGGTCCAGCGCGGCCCGCAGGCGCGTTTGCTGTGGCCGGGTGGTGTCCATCAGCACTTCCATATTTGCGCGAATCAGCGTCATGTTAGCGGGCAATACGTCGATATTCTCGAACCGGGTCTTTTTGATGACCTCCCGCACGTCCAGCCGCCGGGCGGTCAGAACGTCGGAAAGGCTCTTTTCGTCGTAGGAATGGACCCCGAACGCCTTTGACGTGTTGCCCTGCTTGTCGTTATCCACAAGCAAAACCCGCTTATTGTGGAAAACCGCGAGGACGTGGGCCATGTTGTCGGCGGTCAGCGTCTTTGCCACGCCGCCTTTCAGGTTGATAATTGATATAGTTTTCACCGCTTAAACCTCCTTGCTGAATTTGCCCCGCTCCGGCGGGTTATTATTTCTGTTTCTTCTTCCGCGGCGGTGCTTCCAGCCGCACCAGTGGTTCGCGCCCGTCCAGTTCATACAGGAATACGGCTTCCCCGGTCTGCGCGCTGTACTGGCACACAATGTCGGTGATCGTGCGGACCGCCGCCGGGAATCTGAACGCCAGTTCCGGCGGGTGGATTTCCCGCCCCGTCACGATCTTGTCGCCTATTTCATAGGGGCAAGAGGCGGAAATTTTTATGATCGTCATGTGGTCGCCTACTTTCTGTTCGGTCCGGCGCGGCGTTACTCGAACCGCCGCTTGATGAAGTCCACGAATTCCGGCGGAAGCGGGCCGCTTTCATCCCCTGTAATCAGCATTACGCCTCCGCTTTGTGTCGCGGCTTCCCGTTGTTCCGGGCGCGGGGCCGCGGCGATATGGACCAGTTTTCCGTTGTTGTCCAGTTCATACATGAATGTAACGGTCCCGTTCTTCACGCTATGTACGCACACAATGTCAGTGATCGTGTGGACCTCTTCGACAACCGTTGCCGGAATCAGGTGGAAACGCTTCGCCAGTTCTCCCCTTATTTCTCGCCGGATTTTAATTTTGTCGCCAATCTCGAAAGGGCATGTTGCATTGAATGCCGCAAGTTTCATTGTTCTGCCTCCATTTCTCCGGGGAAATTGATGATTTCCCCGGTGCTTTCGTCTACGTTGATTCGGTACTGTGTTTTGTCTATGGCTTCCGTCGCGGGTCGGTCTATCTTCTTTTCCGCCAGCGCGCGGCTACATTGCCGGGCCAGCGCGGAAAGGTGGTAGACGAACTTTTCATTGATGACGTTATACGGCATGATGACCGCCGCGACGAAAAGCCCGGTCTTTGCGACAATGTATGTCATGCCCTGCGGGGTTTCCCGCTCGTACAACTGCACCATGTCAATTACATCTTCCAGCGGCGATAAATACTTGTTCTGAATGAACGAAATCCCGTTCCGCGTTTGCAACGGCTTCAACACGCCGCCGTCGTACACCAGTGAAAGGCTCTCTTCGTCAATCCGGTGTTCCGTCTGGTCCGTGTCGGAAAGGTTGATTCCCTCCGGCGCGCGCTGGTGACGAAATATGATCTTCTCTTGCTGTTTGGCTGAAATGTCGAACATGGAATAGATATTTTCTTCATCCATGTACGGAAGTCCTGTGATCGGGTAAATTGCGGATGAATCCCCAAGCCATTGTGAAACCTCTCCGCCGGATTCCTCCCGGTCGTACAGACAGAAGATTTTCGTTTTACTGCAAATGGAAGCAACTTTCTTTAGCTTCATGTGGGTCCACCGCCTTTCTGTTCGAGATATTCCCGCATAACCCGGACGGCCACGCGGCACGCCTCTTCCGTGGCCGCAAGCACCGCTTCCGAACCTCTGAACCCTCCGAAATACCGATAACCAAACAGGGCGGCGCGTCTTGTCTCCGGGTCAAGAATCGCTATGGCCTCTTCGATGGTCATTTTCTGTTGTTCTCCCATTCCGGCTTCCTCACTTCCTGCGCCGCTTCCTGCGCTTCTTTTTGGGTGTCCGGGGCGGGGGTGTGGCCGTCTGCGGCTCCGGCACGATCTCTTCGCAAAGAACTTCGATTTCCTCCACGTCCTCCGGCTGAAAACATAGTGTCGCGCCGGGGTCGTAGGTCCCCGCGGCCCAATCCGCCTTGAACTGTTCAAGGGCGTTTTTGTACCGGGGGAACGGGTGGACCTGCTCGGAATGATAAATTGCCATCATCATTCGTTCGTCGTCCGCCGGGTCCCAATTATGCAGGTGATAGGCTTCGTGGTTGTCGTAGTCCCAAAGGGACAGCAGAACCACCAGCCCGTCAAACTCTTCATTCGCCCGCTGAATGTTCTCGAAATCCCGGTATGTCATGCCCTGTCCGGCGTACCTCTCCCGGATTTTCTGAATGGTCTTGCCGCCCGTATGGAGGCGGCACCGAATGACTTTCGGTTGATAGGTCATGTATTTTCACCGTCTTTCCCGCTGTTGAAAGCAAAAGTAAACTGGTTGCTTTTCATCTTTTCCGCCGGGGTGAAATTCGTTTTGATTCCGATAATTCCTTCTCCCGGTGTTTCCTGAACCGGAGGCCCGCTATAAGTCACCGTCCCGGCCAGTTCCGACCCGCGGTAAACACTGTATGTCCCGTACCCGCTGATAGTCTGTATTGCAAACGGGAGGAAAGGGAGAACTTCAAGCGGCGCACCTCCTAACGAAATATCGTCCGTTGTCGGCCCGTGTGCGATTTCTCCGCTGTCGCAATATTGCTTCACGATTTCGGAAACAGCAGAATTGACCGCGCTTATTCCGTCCTCCGTGTGCGGGGTGTATAGCAAATCTGTTGCCGCGCGCGTGATTTCCCTCTTGATCTGACGGGACATTTCCGCCGCGCGCTGGTCCCAGTTCCACCAGCCCTGTTTCCCTCTGGCCGGGAAAGGTTCGTCGAACATGACCGGGTTTTCAAGGACCCACGCGAACCGCCCCGGCGAATAGTCGCCCAAAAGCCGCTCCCGGTCATCCAGACTGTCCACAAGGTTTTCAACAGGTACGCAATCGACGATTTCCACGGTCCCGACCACCGCGCCGTAATGAAGTTCCATTGATTCCGGCAATATCGAATCAAGCGCAACGCTGATATAGTCCGGTCCTCCGATTGCCGCATGGACCGCCACGCGGCCCCGAATGTTGGTCCGCCGCGGGCGGGTTTCGTAATGCTTCAACCCGGCCACGATTGCGAACGCGTAGGGTTGGTATACGGTAAAGACTTTCACGCTGAAACCTCCTTTTTGGGGTTGTATATGACCAACATTGACGGGAACGGGGCGGGGGCGTATGCGTTTCCCTCTTCATCGGTGAAGTGTAACCTCCCGCGCACAAACCGGATTTCTGCTTTCCCGTATATGTAGTCGTGAAAATATGCTGTGTCTGTTCTGGCCGGAATCAGCAGGACAACCGTTGTCCCGCTCCGGGATTCCTCATAGGCTTTGCGAACCCATTTCCCGGTTTCCCGTCCGTATGGAGGGTTACACCAAACAGCACCCCCCCCCCGCAAGATTCCAAGGACTATTCAAACCATCGGTTTCCGGCGTGTAGTACGCCGGGCATTTTGCACTTTTGGCCGTCGCCGCCGCGTCCAGCACAAACCCGAATTCATCATTCAGTTGGTCGAAAAAGTCCTGCGGCGTGCAATAGTCCATTTTCTTACTGCTCAATAACGCCGCGTTCATTCCGCGTCCTCCGTGTCCCGCTCCTTTGCGGCTTTAACCGCCGCCGGAATATCCCCGCGGCCTGCGCCCTCAACCTCCACGCGCACAACGTCGCCCGTTCGATATACTGCAATCTTCCGGGCCGGGCGAATGGCCTTGACGATCTCCACAACAGCACCACCCGCCGCGGCTACCAGAACCACGAACCCCAGCCAAACCCAAAAAGACGAAAAGATAAATCGCAAAAACTCCATGTCTCTTCTTCACTCCTTTTTAATTTCTACCGTGCAAATTGTGTCGTTTCTCGAACCTCCGTGCGGGACCATAAGTACCCGCTCCATCGAAAAGCCGCGTTTTGCACCGCATCCCATACTATTCCAGCCAAAACATATAACTTTTCCACCCGGCTTCACTATTCTTGCAATCTCGTTCTTCGCCTCACTCCAAAACGTCATGCGTCCATCCCACCCGTCAATTCCGATTCCGTCATAGCATTCCTTTACCTGTCTTTGCGAATATGGGGGGTCATATAAAACACCATCCACCGATTTGTCCTTGAATTTTTTCAGAAAATCTATCGCCTGTAAATGATAATCCGTCGGTCGTTCAGGATTAAGATCGTTTGTTATCGTTGCAGGGCTACACTCTCCCGCGTATGGGTCAACCCACAACCCATCCGTTATTTCCTGCATGAGTAATTCTTTTATGGGCTTGATTCTGAACGTCCATTTATTAGGCATTGCCCATTGCCTTTCTATCTTCATTTGCTCTTTCCACCTTCCAATCTGTCGGCTATGCTCAAAATTCCTGTCATTGCTTCCCGAATATTCGTGTCTGTGCCTGCCGTGATGGAAAGCACCCGCGCAATGTCCCGCAATTCCTCCGCCGCGGCCACGGCCTCCGCCGCCGCGCCGGATTCTTTCATGCAGTCCGGGCAAAGCGTCAATCCCTCCGCCGTCCGCTTCCCGCACCGTTCGCACGCTTTCAGTTTCATAGCGCGCCACCTATACCGGATAACCGAACACGACAAGGGTTCCCGTTAGCACCGCGCCGATCAGGAAGAAAAGCCACGCGGCCAGAAGAACCACAAGGGCGGTTTCCGCCCAATCCGCCGCGCGCAAGGCCAACTTCGCCGCAATCAGCGGGCCACGCCTGCGCTGTGCGGCCCGCTTCGCCTCCGGGTCCCCGCGGTTCAAGTCGTATGTATTCGCCTTTGTAGCCGCGGCCAGTTTCGGCGTGAAGTGCTTTCGCACCGTGAAGATCACCCAATAGGCGATCATAAGCAAAATTCCTGCGTTCATCGGTTTCTCTCCACTTCTCCGGTGTGGCCCCGTAGGGCCAGCATTTTTTCACGAACCAGCTTGTCAACAACGCGGCCCGGCGTTTTCTGCCCGCTCATGGTCATAAGCCGTTCGAGGTTATAGGCGGTCTGCGGTGTTACCCGAACCGTTAGTTTCTGTCTGTGCTGTTTCTTCATTGCTCCCGCTCCTTTCGTGCGCGTAGTCGAGAAATAGAACCGCTCCGTTGAATCGGACCCGCCACGGTTCGAGGTCCGCCGCGGTGACGTATTTTCTGCCGAACCGCTCTTTCATGTCCCGCCAGACTTCCCACGGTACAAAGAAAAAGTCATTCCCGATTCCGGCGCACACGGCGGAGATCGCGCCGTGCTTGTGGTGATGTTCCAGCGCGTCCCGCTGTTCCTGCGTCAGAACGTCCCATTTCAGGCGTTCCGTGGTGGTGTACTTTGCTTCAAAGACGATTGACCGTCCGCCCGCAAGCGTCCCCTGAAAGTCCGGCTGTGCGCGGGCCGTGAACCGCCCTTTGAAAATCCCGTCGCGGCTCTTCTCCAACACGCGGAATGGTTCAGGCGTTTTGTCCGCCGTCGCCCGCCCGTGGGACGCATACAACGCGCACGCGGCTTTTATGGCCTGCTCGAAAAAATGCCCCTGCGCGTTGTTGACCTTATTTTGGTAGCGCAAGGCCGCGCGCTGGTGATCTATCTGCATCGTTTATCCCTCCGTTTTCTCCCGCTCCCGTTCGTCATGGTCTGGACAGGGGAACGGCTCTGTCCGGTAGCACTCTTCGCAACATTCCCCCATGTGTACGGCTCCCCGCCGCAATTATCGCGGAACAGGCACTTTCGGCAAGCGTCGTCCGCCGTCCTGCCGTCGCAATATTCTTTGATAACGGCAACTGCGGCGTTCAATGCCTGCGCCTGTTCTATCAGGTTGTCGCGCTCCATTCATGCAACCTCCGTTCTTTGTGACGCTCCAAGTATTCGCCCCAGCTTTCTTTCAGGTATGACCGCCCGTAAATGAACCGCTGTGCGAATTCCTTTTGAAGCGCGTTTGGTATGATTCCTTTTCTCTCGTTCCGCTCCGGCTGGGCGTATATGCTGATACCCTTTAGGCGTTTCAGCCGTTCCACCCGGTAGGCCGCGTTTTCCACGTCCTCCGTGACAAGCAGGTAAATAAACAGGTTATACGGCTTCTTCCCGTGGTTCCCCAGCAGTTCCGCCGCCCGCTCGATTGCTTCAATCTGCGGTATCTGGTCGCACGAAAACCGAATGAATCGAATCCACGTCAGCCGCGCCAGTATGCCCGCTATGCGGTCATTGACCAACCGTGCGTCCATGCCTTGATTTAGGTCTATCGCGTACCCGCTCCCGATCATGCTTTCAAGCTGGGAAATTCCGTATTCGGAAGCAAGAATGTTGTTGTCCATCAGGACAAGTTTGTTCGTGTCCGGTCGCACAACCTGTTTCCATTCCCTGTACGGCTTTATTTCACCCTCTTTTTCCGGGACCACGCACCACGGGCAATGATTCGGGCAACCGCGGGTCAAATACCCTATCGCGTAGTCGCATTCCGGGTAAATGCTGTAATCAGGAAAGGCCGCGTCGATCTCCGGCGGCAACTGTTGGTTTATCGGTATGTCGTCATACCCGGTCCCGCCGCGTATTGTGTCCGGCGGCAAGTACAGGTTTTCCGGCGTGAAGTCAAAGACTTTGCTTGAATACACCCGGTCATAATGGCACATAGGGGACCACCATTCGACGAAATCCCCGCGGGCTTTGTGGTATGCCGAAATCTTCATCAAGGCATAGTTCGGAAAGGTCTTGTGCTTCATGTACTCCTGTTCCGCGTCGTGAAGTCCTATCCGCATAGCGCACCCCGCTTCACAACTCCACAATTCCGCCGATGTTGTCCACGTCTGCCCGCGTGACGCTCCGGCGTTTCAGAATTCCCGCAGTCACGGTCCCGTACTTTTCCCAGCGCGCCGACACAAGGACGAAATACCGCAATTCCGGGTTCATCGTTGCCCGAACTTTCAAGGCTCCCAAAATCCGGTCGTCAATCTCCATTTGCAGGGGATAGACGGCAATTCTTCCCGTGTCCTTGTCAATTTCGCGGCAAATCGCCATAAGGCGCATAGGCTTCCTTGGCTCTTGCTCCGGGCGGCGCGGCTCCCGCTCGGACCGCCTGCAATCGCATAGTTCGCCCGCGTCCAAATGCGCCCCGCAATTCGGGCATTCCCGGTAAGGCGTTCCCATGTTGACCACTCCTTTCTATTCTTTCTTCCTCAATTTCAGGTATATTGACCAACCCGTGAAGTCGTTGTATTTGTACTCAATCCCGTAATCTTCGTCCGTCAGGGTCCAGCCGGGATATTTCTTTTCCCAAAACTCCCGCCCCGGACGCTCCCGCGCCCACTTCTCGATCTGCCGCCGATTGTACTTCCCGTCGTTCGTCCGACTGGTGGGGCGTTCAAGGTTCTGCGAGGAAGTCCACCGCTTCTTCCCGCCGCTCTGCTTTACAAGGTAGACACAAAGGGCCGCTATGCCGTTTTCATCGGCTTGCAGGCGGTCAGCGTTGCAAAAGCCGATTCGATCACCCTTCTTCTGGCCCTTGCGTTTCCGTTTCCTCCACAACTCTTCCACCGTGTCGCGGTCCAACCCGCCGTTCATAACGATATGGTGATGAATACGAACGGGGGTGTCGCTGTTTCGTTTGGTGGTGTATGACGTGATCAGCAGGTATTTCAGCGGCGGCAATCCCTCTTTCTCCCTGCGGTATGAAATCCGGCGGAGGTAATTTGTCGCCTCCCGCTCCGCGTCCTCCACCGTGGCCGGAAGATATTTCGGGCTGTATGTAGCCGATACATGAAGCGCGTCCGGGTCGTCCCCGAAATTCAGGTTTCCAAGCTGGATAAAATACCGCCGGGCGTTTATGTCGTTCAGGTTCTTTTGCTTTGGCTCCGATTCTCGCACTTTCTTCGAGCGGGTCCGCCTTGTGGCTCTGTACTGTGCGTCTGTGTACTGGAATATGTCAACTTCCCGGTAGCTCTTTCCGCAATAGATTTTCTTTTCTCTGATAAATGTTCGCACTTTGCTTCACCCTCTTTCTGTGGATGATGAAGCGGGCGTGTCCTGTCTTTCCGGTCTGCTCCCCGTCAGGGCGCAAAGGGGGAAGAGGGTTCCTATCCTGCGCCCCCTCCCTCTTCCCCCTTTGCAATCCCCCTTTACCCTCGGCGGCGCAAAAAGAGAATGTGAAGAGGGAAGAGGACGTGGAGCGGGACCGCTGAACCCGTGCTTTCTTCCTGTCTGCGTAACAAGGCTTCGTCGGAATGATAATACCCATTACAAGCCCGCTACGCCGCATAAAAACGGCGTTGTTTCTTGACTTTTCCGCCGCTTTTTGCTATACTTTCGTTAGGTTGATAGATGATATATTTTCATCGGCGGAATCCGCTTCGCGTTGCTTTGCAGAACAACGCGGGGCGGTTTTTCTTATGTACTTTTTGCGGCGGCGGGGAGGGGGTCAACCCTCCACCGCCTTTTTGTCTGCCTCTTCCTGCGCGATCTCTTCCGCGTCCTGCTTTGACCGGAACAGGGCGGCAACTACCGCGCCCAGCGCGTCGCCCCACAAATAGGGCGGATAATCGTTCAGCGTGGACATGAGCGCGTCCACGGCTTCCAGCTTCATTTCTTCACGGCGCGCGGCCTGCTCTTCTTCGTCGTCCTCTCCGGGGATAGATACCAAGATTACAGATTTCGGATAGCAAAGCGGGCGGACGCCCCAGTCGCCGTAGTACGCGTCGTACCAGTCCAGCGCGCCGGAGGAATCGACGTTGCGGACGCAAGCGTTATATTCCGGGTCACACGTCCACGGGGTCAGGTTCCAGCACCACGCGTCCACGGGCGGGGTGATGTCCCGATACTTCCGGCACAGCGCGTCGGACCGCAAGGCGATCTTGTCCACGGCGGTTCCGTAATCGGTCATTCCGTCGTCGGCGGTCAGGTCGCTTTCCCAATCAAGGAACGCGGCCCGGTCTGCGCCCTCCGCAACCAATGCGTCAAGGAACGCCCCGTTCAGTTCACGGCGCAAAGAGGATTTCCGCCAGTCGTTGCAGTTCTCTTCATCGAACGCCCGGCGAAAAACAGGCTCCGCCGCCAGACAAAGCGTTCCCGCGCCGATGTCCTCGAATTTGACCCACTCAACGCCGCCATACATGAAGCGATCGCCCGGTTTCAGTTCAGCAAGTTTTTTCATGGTCCTTTTCCTCCCGAAAAATAGATTTGATTTCCTTGATATAGTCCCGCACCGTTGCGGAAATTGTGTAGTAGAACACGGGGAGGAAGAGGGCGAAAACTTCGCCGCCGATCGCCTTATATCCCCGTTCTGTCAGGGCGTAGGCCGCACCCGCTCGAAACAGCAGGACCCCGGCCACGGTCAGGGCCGCATATTTCGCCACGGTCCAGCCGTTCAGCCGAACGCGCCGCCGGGTGTGCTTCTGGCTCCGCCGCCGCGGGCGGGCTTGTCCCGCTCCAATGGTGATTGTTCTGATTTCCTGCGTCATGGTGTCGCCTCTTTCTCGAATCTGAACCCGGCCTTGAATGCTTCTATGCACTCTTTAGCAATCAGGTCTTTCAATCTGCCGTACTCCAAATAGTCGTTGTAACTTCCGCCCCGCAGGTACGCCGGGCGCGCTCCGATTTTCTCCATGTCTGCGATCAGACTTTTAACCCGTTCGTTCGGTTCTTCCGGGGTCATCTTCTCCCGCTCCTTTTGGCAACGTGATTCGGTCCGCCGCCGCGATTGCAACGGCGCGCCCGTTCCGGTCCAGCAGTTCGCCTTGCACGTGAAGACCTTTCCCGTCCGGGGTCTTTCGGTAAATCACCGCCGTTATTTTCTGATAGGTGATACCGCCGAACGCAACCGGGCGTTCATCCAGAAAAGCCCGCTTCAATTCATTCACTGTCACGGCGCGCACCGCCTTTCCGGGAAATCTCGTATTCCGCCCCGTAGCGGCGGCGTTTGCACCGCCAACAGGTGATTTTCAGGTTCTTTCCGCCTGCTATGCGTGTTATGTCGTGCTTCCCGGCCTTTTTCAGTTCGAGAAAGCAGGGCAAGCAGAATTGACGCTTCACAGCTTCACCCCCTCTTTGATTTTCAAATAGAATTCCTCCGGGGTCATGTCCGCCGGAACGGTCAAACTGATTGCGTGGAACTGCTTACGGCATTTCGTACATTCCCGCCGCTCGATTGCCCCCACGGTCCAGATATTCACACTTCCGCCGTGGCCGGGGTAAAGTCCGATTTCTCCGCAACGGGGACAAACAACACGCAAGCCATTTTTCACGATCTCGCCGGATTCTCCGTAAATCACGCCGTTTGTGGCCTCTCGCGCTACGTTCTTCATTCCGGTTCCCTCTCGATCACTTCACAATCCCCGGCGCGGATTCCCAAATAGTTCCCGCCGTGGTGGATGAAATAGACTGTTTCGCCGTCCCCGGTCGTCGATACCCCTTGCACGTAGAAAATCCGGCCTTTCTCAACAAGCGGAATTTTTGTATCGCGGGTGATTCGGATTTTCACGCCGTCACCCTCTTTCCCAAATCCGCTTGACTTCTTCGCAACAGTAGTCCGCCCCGTTGGTTAGCACCCAATCTTTCAGATCGTCCCGCTGGGCGCGCTTGCAATGCCGTTCCAACGCGTCGTAATCGTCTTGCAGGGTGTCCGGGTTCAGGAATTTCAGGGTTTGCCCCGTGGCGAACGCCAGTTCAGCCGAAACCACAATGCACCCTGTTCCGTCGTAGGTGTCCGGGTGAATGCGAATGAACAGGTTCCCCAACCTCATTTTGAAGTAGCCGGGCATTGCGGTTTCTTCTTTTGTCAGGCCCTTTGCGGTCCCGAATTCCTGCATTGCCACGGCGCGGGCGGTTTTCAAGGTCAGCTTCACGCCGCCGGGATAGTCCTTTTTCTTCATGGTTCCGCCTCCGCCTCCATAGCTTCAAGCCCTAACCACCAGCCCGGACTATTCCGTTTGTCCTCATAAGGACAAGGGCTTCCATCGTCACAACTGACCTTTCCGCACCCGGCGCAATAGTTCCGCTGGAATTCTTCGTCCCACGGCCCTTCCAAAATCGGCAAGGCCCGCAAGAACGCGGCCAGCGTCTCCGGGTTTTTGGTGATCGCTTCAAAATTAGTTGCCAACTCGCACGCCCCCTTTAGCATTCGCCGCGGCGGGCTTCCCGCGCCGCTTGAAATTCTCCTGAACTCTCTGTTGTGCAAGAACGGGGTTGTATTCCCGCCGCTGGTTGCGGTCAAGTTCTCCCGTTTCGCCGCGCTTCAATTCGCGGTAGACCGTTGCCGTTGTCACGCCAAGCCCTGCGGCAATGTCGGCCACGCGGTCCCCGTTCAGGTATCGGGCGGCGATCTGCTCTCGGTCCCGAAAGTCTATGTATCTGTACTGCCGCACCACATTTCACCCCCGTTCTGTTTCTGCTTCCCGTGGGCGCGGTTGTGGTACACCGCGCCCACGGCCTTTCATTCGTAAACTTGATAAATCTCGCCGTTTTTCATCAGCCACGCCCGCCCCGAACAGTTAAAGCGGATGAAGTTCCAGTCCGTCGCGTCATAGTACGGGGTCCCGATGATTTTTACCCGGCTTGCCTCGAACCCGAATTCCTCGCAAACTTCAATCCGCGCGGCCTCTTCGGTGATCTCTTCGGAACAGTTATTGACCTCCCATTTCTCGCGGCCCACTTGATACGCAATAACCGCTTCCGGTCTATTCACGCACCATCTGTAATGCGCGTACTGCATAACGTCGCCCGCAGTCAGCCGCCCCGCGTTCACGTGTTCCATGACCGCCTCGTAAAGCCCCGACGCGTCAACCAGCTTCCCGCGGCTCATAACCTCCGCCGCAAACTCTTCTTCTGTCAGGGTGATTCCGTGTTGTGCTTTCCACGCCCGGTCATAGCCAGCTTTTAGCGCGTCGCTCGAATCGTACAAATATCCGTTATCCAGCACGAATTTTTCAAACGGTTTCAGATTTGCGAAATCCGCCGTTTCCCTGATTTTCTCGGCCAGCAAGTCACCATATCCGGGAACTGCCCCCACATTCTCCGGGAGGTCCGCCCGCTCGTTTTCGTCGTAAATCCGGCTATCCGGGTGCTTGTCGCTCCAAAACTCGATGCGCCCGCCGTCGTTCACCTCGTAGAACGTCCCATTCTCTTCCGTTGCATAGGTCTTTCGGATCACGTTCCCCTCCAATGTGGATTTTTCTTTGTAATGAACTCCACCGATGATTTCCGCTTTCGCGGCCTCGTACTCTTCAAAAGAAACGTGCGTCATGTCGGTTCCTCCCTTGTATTTCCGGCTCTGTTATGGTAAAAAAATAAATGCGATAGAACTTTCACCCGTCGTTCGACGTGGTGTTTGTTCTTTCGCATTTAATACTACAAGGCGCGCTTTTTTCTGTTTCCATATTTTTCCCTTGCTTTTTATGGGGCTTTCTGCTACCATAAAACAGAATGAGAGTGGAGGTGGAAACGGATGCGGCTGTGGTCCCCAAAAGGGAGTATGTGTTTTGGGCGCAGCGATACATCTGTTTCTGATGTTCCATTTGAGGTTGCAATCGCTTTTATGTCTGGTTCATAAAGCGGTTGCTTTTTTTGGGGCTGCATAAATTGATGCGGCTTTGAAATCGTAAAAGGGGGAATTTTATTCATGAAACAGCAAACAACCACGCAGCAGCCCATTTACGACGCCCGTACTCTGGGGCGGCCGAAAATGGCGATCCTGGGCCTGCAGCACATGTTCGCCATGTTTGGGGCAACGATCCTTGTGCCGATCCTGACTGGGATTTATTTTACGGAAAACGGCGCCTCTTATGGACTGTCCATTCAGGTCACACTGCTGTTTGCCGGTCTTGGCACCTTGTTTTTCCATCTGTGCAGCAAATTTCAGGTTCCCGCGTTTTTGGGCTCGTCCTTTGCGTTTCTGGGCGGTTTTCAAACGATCGCAACGCTGGATACCGGTATTTTTGCCGGTATGCCCATGAGCGAGCGTCTGCCCTATGCCTGCGGCGGTATTGTGGTGGCGGGCCTCATGTACCTGGTGCTGGCGGCCATTATCAAAACGGTGGGCGTGCACCGCGTGATGCGCTTCCTGCCGCCGGTGGTTACCGGCCCGATCATCATCTGCATCGGTCTGACTCTGGCGCCTTCCGCCGTTTCCAACGCATCCAGCAACTGGTTTTTGGCGGTTGTGGCGCTGGCCGTGATCATCGTTTTCAATATCTGGGGCAGAGGAATGTTTAAAATCATTCCGATTCTCATGGGCGTTTTGATTTCCTATGGTGTCGCCTTGGCGATGTATTCTATGGGAATGACGAACCCCGACGGCACGGCGATTTTGAATTTTGCTGATGTTGCGGCGGCCAACTGGGTGGGGCTTCCGCCGATGAAGCTGTGCAAATTTGACGTTACCGCCATTCTGGTCATGGCGCCGATTGCGCTGGCTACGATGATGGAGCATATCGGCGATATGTCCGCCATTTCTGCTACGGTGGGGAAGAATTACCTGGCCAATCCGGGCCTGCACCGCACGCTGGTCGGCGACGGCATCGCCACGGCTATGGCTGCGCTGTTCGGCGGGCCTGCCAATACGACGTATGGCGAGAATACCGGCGTGCTGGTGCTTTCCAAAGTCTACGATCCCCGCGTCATCCGTTTGGCCGCGGTCTATGCAATCGTGCTCAGCTTTATTCCGAAATTTGCCAATGTGATCGGCTCGATGCCCAGCGCCATCATCGGCGGCGTCAGCTTCATGCTCTACGGTATGATTTCTGCCATCGGCGTGCGTAACGTAGTGGAGAGTAAGGTGGATTTCACCAAGTCCCGCAATCTGATTATTGCGGCAGTGATTCTGGTGTGCGGCCTGGGCTTCTCTTCCGGCTTGACCTTTGTGGTGGCGGGCACTTCGATCACGCTGACGGGGTTGGCTGTGGCTGCGATTGCCGGCATCGTACTCAACGCCATTCTGCCTGGCAACGATTATGTGTTTGGTGCAGATGACGAGGGAAATGGCTCTGGCAATATGGGAACCTATGGTGAGGGCGCGGAGAAGATGAAATAATCCGATTCGATAACATGAGGCGGCGGGCTTATGTCCGCCGCCTCATATTTCATCGGTTCATCTGTTTGCTGAAGCGAAGGTCAATTCCGGTCAATGGTGGTTCGGCTGATGATTTCGTCCTGTACCTCTTTGCACAACTCTACAAAAAAGGCGGAATAACCGGCCACGCGGACAATCAGGTGGCGGTGCTCTTCCGGTTTTTCCCGGGCCGCGCGCATCTTCGCATTGTCCACGCGGTTGAACTGCATCTGTGCGTTGCCGAGGAGCGAGGCGGTAGAAAGCAGGACAATCACGGCATTTCGGCTTTCCTCGGTGGCGATAAATTGGGGCGAGAGCTTGAAATTGTGTGCCATACCCAGGCCCATGTTTTCCACATTGATCTTGGACACGGATTGGATGATTGCAGTGGGGCCGTTTTGATCCATTCCCTGTCTGGGGTCCATGCCGTCGGACAAGGGGGCATGCGCCATGCAGCCGTCGACGAACAAGGACATAAAGGGTGTGGGATTCACATCCCGGTACACCTTTTCAATGATGGCTGCGCTACGGCAGTTTACATCAATCAAATAGTCCAGCTGCCGTTTTACAGTGGCTTTAAAATCCTCATAGGTTTTGAAGTCGGAAATGTCCCCGCTGTCCAGCCACATCCAGTTGCCGTAGGTGTTCAGCACACCGCCGTGCAACGCTATGTCGATGCAGATAGGCCACTGGGTGAAGCCGCCGGAGGTTCGCTGGTGCACACGGCCGCTCCGCTGTTCTTCTTCCACGCAGCCCATCAGGCAGGAGTCGCAGGCGTCTTCATAGGAGTAGCCTTTGCGCAGCATCATTTTGATATGCGCGTCATCGAAGTGGCAGGCGGGCATGCCGGCGCCTGCTGCAATGACGTTCACAATTTTGTTCAAATACGTTCTGGGGGACAAATTGCGGATGCGGCAGGCCAGCGCAGGCTGATACAGTTTCATCTGGCGCACGGCGTCCATGATAAGATATGTTAGTTCGTTTACGCCGTCGCCGCCGTTGCGTTTGATGCCGCCGACGCACATGTTGATGAAGGGTATATAGTCGGCAAAATATTTCGCGGTGGCGCTGGGCGTGTACTAGATCCCCTCAGAGCATTTGGGCATGAAGCAGGAAAACAGCTCAAAAGCGTCCTGCGGCGTGATGCGGCCGCATTCCGTATCCTTCTGGAAATAGGGATACAAGTATTGATCTACGCGGCCCGGAGAGGTACTGCACTGACTGGCTTCCAGAGACTGGAGGGATTGGATCGCCCAAATGGACTGCAACGTTTCCACAAACGTTTCTGGGGGATGGGCGGGCACTTCTGCATTTACCTCAGCAATGTTGAGCAGTTCCGCCTTACGTGTCGGATCACTTTCTGAGGCTGCCATTGATGCGGCCATAGTCCAGCAGGCCGGCCTTTTCAGCTCCACATCGCATGCCTCGGAAAGAGATTTCCCTTTCCAGAATGGAAACAGTTTCGTGCGGATCACTTTTTTATCCTCTTCGCGGATGTAATAGGGATCTTGCGGGCGGGCAGCGATGGTATCTAATTCCGATTCCAGCCAGTCCCAGGAGATATCCGGGGAAAATGCGCTGGCGCGCGGCTTGCCACAAGGATGCCTGACAATCGGCTCGTCTGGCTGGATCAGCATGGGCGTCGTTTCGCACGCGCGGCGAAAACTCTTTGCAATACGCAGATTTGCAGGGAGGTCGGGGTATTTTTGGGTAACCTCCGTAAAAGCCAAGGCCCGGCCAATGGTAATGCTTGGCACGGCTTTCGGATATTGTTCTTTCAAAGAATATAATCTGTCGGTGAGATAAAATGCATTTTTTCCATAAAGTTTCCCCAAAAGTGGATTTATTTCAGTTTTGTGTCAGTGCTTTTTTATTATTATAACGGGTAATCATACAGCCTGCATTGTATAATCCATATGGAAATCGGAGATGATTTCAGTTTTTCGAAAAAGAAAATAGATGTTTTTGCTTTTTTGTATTTATTTCGAAGCCCGGAGTGGTTGACAAAGCGCGGCGAAGTGTGGTATAGTGGCACTCGTCAGCGATGATGGGGAAGAGTAGTAAAGCTGTTGCCTGCAAAGAGAACTTCCGTTTGGTGAAAGGAAGAGAGGCACCCTTCGTGAATACGCCCCTGAGCCGCCGCTTGAACCGCTTGTGGAAGCGCAGTAGGGTTGGCCGGGTTGCGCCCGATAGCGCGCAGGCTGTGTGATGGCACAGCGTAAGGCCGGTATGCGCGAGCATATGGGCAAACCAGAGGTGGTACCGCGTTTGTGAACGCCCTCTGTCCGCGTGGAGCGGGCGGCGGGTGTTTTTTGTTTCTATTGAAAAAGGGGGAAAGAAGATGTCTGTGCGCTGCAGTGGGACGCTGTTTGTATTTCTGGCAGCGGTTTTGTACAGCACAGCCGGGCTATGTATGAAGCTGATCCCGTGGAGCGGTATGGCGCTCAACGGCGGGCGCAGCATCATTGCGTTGGGGGTGTTCGGCGCGTATTTGCTGTTGACGCGCCATAAGCCAAAGCTGAATCGATGGGTATTGCTGGGCGCGGTTACTGTATGCGGCACCAACGTGCTTTTTGCGCTGGCCAATAAAATGACTACGGCGGCCAATGCCATTGTGCTGCAGTATACGGCGCCGATTTTTGTAATTCTGCTCTCTTTTGTGCTGCTGAAAAAGAAACCCGGCCGCCTGGATGTGGCGGCTTGTGCAGTGGTGTTTCTGGGGGTGGTGTGCTTTTTTGTAGAGAGTCTCGGCGGCGGACAGTTCGCTGGGGATCTCATTTCTCTTATTTCAGGAATTACCTACGCGGGCGTCTTCATGCTGAACGATATGCCGGACGGAGATCCCATTGCGTCCGTATTCTGGGGGGCCGTTGGCAGTGTGCTGGTGGGGCTGCCGTTTATGGCCGATTTGCCGCCGCTGGGTACGGCGGGGCTCATCAGCATGTTGGTCTTGGGCGTTTTTCAAATGGGCGGTGCGTTTTTGTGCCTGACGATCGGCCTGCGCACAACGCCACCGGTGACAGCCAGCCTGGTGTCTGGGATTGAGCCGGTGCTCAATCCCATCTTGGTTGCGCTGTTTTACGGCGAGCTGATGGGACCGCTTTCGTTCCTCGGCGCTGTCATTGTGGTCGGCGGCGTTGTGGGATACAATGTTCTGCTGACAAAGCACAAAGGAAAAAAACACCGGAATCTGCCGGTGGGAGGCAGCGATGCCGCTTCTCTTGCAACAGAGGCAAACGGTGCATTCAAGGCACAGTAAGACAGGGTGAAAATCCACGATAATCAATAAAGAGGAGAATGATCATGACTTGCTATGAAGAACTCAAGGCCCGCGGGCTGATTGCCCAGGTTACTAACGAAGAAGAAATTTCCAAAATGATTAATGAAGGCAAGGCCATTTTTTACATCGGCTTTGACTGCACGGCAGACAGCCTGACTGCGGGGCATTTTATGGCCCTGACGCTGATGAAGCGTCTGCAGCTGGCGGGCAACAGGCCCATCGCGCTGATCGGCGGCGGCACCACCATGATCGGCGACCCCTCCGGACGGACGGATATGCGCAAGATGCTGACCAAAGAAGACATTGCGTACAATGCCGAATGCTTTAAGCGGCAAATGGAGCGCTTCATTGAGTTCGGCGAAGGCAAGGCCATGATGCTGAACAATGCCGAGTGGCTTTTGAACCTGAATTATGTGGAGTTGCTGCGCGAAGTGGGCGCATGCTTCAGTGTGAACAACATGCTCCGCGCCAAATGCTATGAGCAGCGCATGGAGAAGGGCCTTTCGTTCCTGGAATTCAACTACATGATCATGCAGTCCTATGATTTTTACTACATGTTCCAGCATTACGGCTGCAACATGCAGTTCGGCGGCGATGATCAGTGGAGCAACATGTTGGGCGGCACGGAGCTGATCCGCCGCAAACTGGGACAGGATGCCCATGCCATGACGATTACGCTCCTGACGGACTCCCAGGGCAAAAAGATGGGTAAAACGGCAGGGAATGCTGTTTGGCTGGACGCCAACAAGACGTCTCCTTACGATTTTTACCAGTATTGGCGCAATGTGGATGACGCCGATGTGCTCAAATGCATCCGCATGCTGACCTTTTTGCCCATCGAACAGATCGATGAAATGGACAGCTGGGAGGGCAGCCAGTTGAATCGTGCCAAGGAGATCTTGGCCTGGGAGCTGACCAAGATGGTGCACGGCGAGGAAGAGGCCGACAAAGCCCAAACCGCCGCTAAAGCGCTCTTTGCCGGTGCGGGTGACAGTGCCAACATGCCGACTACGGAACTGTCGGACGAAAACTTTACCGACGGAACGATTGGGGTTTTGAACCTGCTTACCGCCTGTGGGCTGTGTACCTCCAACGGCGAGGCGAGACGGCTTGTGCAGCAGGGCGGCGTGTCTGTGAACGATGCGAAAGTGACGGCCGCAGATGCCATATTTCCCAAAGATGCTTTTGCAGGAGACGGTGTGATCATCAAAAAGGGCAAAAAAGTATTTCACCGGGTGCGGCTGAACGGATGAACGGAACAGGAGCGGAGCCATGCAGGAACGTTACCTGGAATATGTTCTCAGCGATGAGGAAACACTCCTTCAGCCGAAGCGCATCCTTGCCCTTTTAAAGGAAACGGCCTGGGCCAAGCACTATACGCTGGACACCATCGATGGGATCGTCCGGAATTCCCTCTGCATGGGCGTGTATGCCGAGGGCATTCAGGTGGGGTTTGCCCGCTGTGTTACGGACTATACCACTGTGTTTTACCTGGAGGATGTGGTGATTCATCCGGAGCACAGGGGCCGCGGACTGGGAAAAGCGCTGGTGGGTACCATCCTTGCGCAGGAGCCGATTTGTAAGCTCAAGGGAATTCTGGCGACAGACGATGCCTTTTCCCTGTATGAGCCTTTCGGGTTTGCGAGAGACCGGGAGATTTTTATGAAAAAAGTGTCTCCCCTGAACGGGTGCTTTTGAATGGGTCCGGCTGCCGGAACCGATTGCGATAGAAGCGATAAGAGAGTGCGGAGGGAAAAAGATGGATCGTTTTCAGAAAGTATACAGCCAGGGGACGATTGAAGTGATGGAAATTTGGAAAGATACAGAAACAGGCGTCCATTACGTGTTTCACCGGAACGGGAATGCCGCGGGATTTACTCCGTTGCTTGATAGAGAGGGAAAGCCGGTTGCGGCTCCCTAATGTTTGGGTTTGCTGGTTTTATTTGAAAAGGCAGTCATCGTTTCTACGATGACTGCCTTTTTATACATCTGATTCCTTTTGGTGTTCCCGGAATAGGGACAAGCGAATGTAAATTTGTCCATCGTGAATTAAAAAAATGCTGCCTCTATAAGAGGCAGCATTTCCATTTACCGATTTGGTTCGGTTTTCCCTGTTTTGAAAAAAACAGAACGCAGCCGGCGAATGCCGAGGCCAATTCCCATACCGGCTAAGGAGGTCAGCACCTCCATCGGAATCATGCTCCATTCCGGCGAGTTGATCTCTTCAAAGGCAATCATATTTGCTGCACTGAATGTCGCATATTCAGCAAGCATATACATAATCCCGAATCCGATGGACAAGAGCCATCTCCAGTTTCCCCAATTGCTGCTTTTCCCAATCCAAAGGGAAACGATGAAGGTCGTAACAGGGAGCAGTACCCACAGGAACATGATACTGTAGCCCAAAGCATCGGATCCGCTGCTGAACACCCAGAATGCAATCAGTGCGATTGCCCAGATTCCAAGGTGGATGGCCATTAAAATGATTTTGGACAGCTTGTTTTTACTCTTTACGGTATTCGTGCTTTCTTCCAGATAATCAAGATAATTTGACATAGACGAATCCTCCTTTAACAGATGGTCCAGGCTGATGCCACAGAGGTCACTCATTTTGGCAACGCTGACAATAGCTGGATATGTTTTTGCAGTTTCCCAGTTGAAGATGGTCCGCCGGCTTACGCCGAGCGCTTCGGCCACCTGCCCTTGTGTGAGGTTTACCCGTATGCGCGCATATTTTATTTTTGCCGCTATGTCCATTCGCCTACCACCTTTTCTGTCCGTATCATAAAATATGATGTCGCTTTTGTCTGTCAAATATCTTTATCTTATTAATTTTTTTTGTGTCAAAATCCTTTTACTTCTTCAAAATTGCCCTGTTTTCCAGCATAAAACACGTTTCTGAACGCTGGAGCTTCTACGCAGCAGCTTTGCCTGGAAAGCAAGGGGAAGTTCGCCCACTTCGTCGAGAAATAACGTGCCGTTTTGTGCGCATCACCCCCGCCGACTGTGGCGGCGGGGGTGATGCATCGTCTGGTGACAGAATACAGTTATTTTTTCCGCAGCAGAAAAGACAGCGCAAAGAAAGCGGCCAGATAGAGCGTGATCGTAGCGCCGGCGCTGGCGCCGATGGCAAAGGAGGTCATCACACCGGCAATGCCCGCTGCCAAGGCACCCAGAACGGAAAACAGATGGTACTGGCGCATATTGCGGGCGACATTCCGTGCTGCCGCGCCAGGCAGCACCAGCATGGAGTTGATGACCATCAGGCCCACCCAGGACATGGACAGCGTAACCACCACGGCGATAGCCACAGCAAACAGCGCTTCGTACAGCGCCACGCGGATGCCGCGGCTGTCGGCCAGGGCAGGGTGAACTCCGGTGAGCAGCATGCGGTTCAGGGCAAACAGCCAGAACACGGCTACGCCCACCAGGATCCAGAAAAGCAGTCCGATTTCTGCTGGCGAAACGCTCAAAACATCGCCGATCAAAAGGGCGTTGAACTTGGTGAAGCTTTGTCCGCCTAAGGTAGCGATGAAAATACCTAGGGCCACGGCTGTGGAAGAAAACACACCGATCACCGTATCGCTGGACATGTGGGCCTTGCGCTGCACCACGGTGAACAGCAGCGCAAACACGATGGCAAAGAGTACGGCGCAGGGGGTGGGAGCGAGAGCGCCGGCCAGCGTGCCCACGGCCATGCCTGTGAAAGCGCTGTGTCCCAGCGCGTCGGAAAAAAAGCTCATTTTGTTGGTAACCACCATGGTGGAAAGCAGACCGAACAGGGGCGTGATAACCAACACTGCCAAAAAGGCGTTTTTCATAAACAGCAGCCCGTCTGCCTGCGCCCAGGTAAACGGCAGGAGGCTGAGCAGGGAATACCAAAGTTCCATCATGTTGCCCTCCATTCCTGTCCCAGGTGGAACGCTTCGCGAAATGCGTCGGAATTGAGCACAACGCGGGGCGTGCCGGCGGCCTGGATGGTGTCGTTGAGCAGCAGGACTTTGTCTACATAAGGATCCAGCATGGTAAAGTCGTGGGTGGACATGAGGATGGACAAATCATATTTGGTGCGGATCTCATCGAGCATGTCTAGCAGCAGTTTCATACCATCGATGTCCACACCGGACATCGGCTCGTCCAGAATCAGAATATGCGGCACCGGTTCCAGGGCCAGGGCCAGCAGCACCCGCTGCAGTTCTCCGCCGGAAAGAGCGCCCAGCCGCCGGTCGATCAACTTTTCGGCGTGAACACGCGCGAGGCATTGGACCATCTTTTCCCGCAATGCTTTGGGCACCGGTAAAAATACAGGCCACTGGGAGATGCAGGAAACAAACAGATCCAGCACGCTGATGGGGTCGTTACGGTCGAAGGCTGGGTTCTGCGGCACATAACCGAAGGTGGGCTGGGCTTTGTCGCCGGTGGCCAGAAAGAATTCCAGCTTGCCCGTGTGGGGGACCTGGCCCAGAATAGTTTTGAGCAGGGAACTTTTTCCCGCGCCGTTGGGACCGATTAGGGCCACGATCTGGCCGCAGTGGATGTGCAGATCCACATGTTCGAACACCGTCGTTTCGCCCAACTGCAGCCCAAGATCGGTGGCCCGCAGGCAGCAGGCGCCGTGGCAGCCGATGTCATGGAGGCCCGGGTGTTTGTCACTGCGCATTTTTTTGTAAATCGTTTCATTTTTCATCTTCGGGCAAGTCCTCTCTGCTCAGGCCTTCGTAGATCGTTTTCAGGTTGTCTTCGTCCCGCTGGACATAGTCTGTGCTGTCGTCCGGACTCATCAGCGTGCTCAGCGTGCCGATGGCTACGCCGGTTTCCCGTTGAATGGCTTTTGCCGTGGCGTCCGGACCGTTTTCTTCAACGAAAATCATGGGTATATCATATTCACGGATCAATTCCACAATTTCCTTAATGTCCTTGGCACTGGCTTCGTTGCCGGCCTCTTCTTCAATGGCGCGCAGGATGGTCAGGCCATAGGCATCGGCGAGATAGGAAAAGCCGTCGTGGAATGTGATGAGCAGCTTTTTCTCCTGAGGCAGTGTGTCGAAGCGATCTTTCCACGTCAGGAAACGCTCGTCGATGTGGGCGCAGGACCTAAGCATGACGGCGCGGTAGTCGTCGTAATTGCCGTAACCAAGATCGGAAAGGCCCCGGGCGGCATTGTCCATCATTTGCATATAACGCTCCGGGTCGAGCCAAAGATGGGGGTCATAGTGGTCTTCCTCGTCTTCGGCGGCGCTGTGATCGTGGTCGTCATGTCCTGTGGCAGGGAGCAGGTCGATGCCTTTGGAACAGTCAATCACCGGTGCGTCCACCGCGGAAAGGGCATCCGCCATAAAGGCTTCCAGACCTGCGCCGTTGATCAAGATTACATCCGCATGTTCCAGTGTGCGCATGTCATCCACGGTCAGCGTGTAGTCGTGCAGACAGCTGATCTGCTGATCGACTACCAGGGTGAGCTCCACATGGTCCATATTGCTGGTCAGTGTTTCAAGCAATTCGTAGACGGGATATGTGGTGGCGGCAATAGTCAAAACGCCGTCGTCCTCTGCCGAAGGGGCGGTTTGGCGCGTGTCGCAGCCGCTCAGCAAGAGCGAGAGAGAGAGGACGGCAGCGGGCAGAAACGGGAAGATACGTTGTTTTTTCATAGCGATATGTGCTCCTTTTGCTCTTTATCACGGCTGTGCCGCACGTTGCTCCTGGGCCGCACAGCAGGCGGCGCAGGTGCCGTAAAACATAGTTTTTCCGGGATTGATCGCGATCTGGTGGGCCTGGGACAGATGACGGTAAAGGTGAGACAGTTCCGCGCAGTCGATGTTCACCACACTGCCGCACTGCTCGCATTTCATGGAGAAAAACACGTCGTTCTTTTTGGGAAGGTAGCGATAGCATGCGGCGGCCACGCCGTCGATCGAGACTCGGGCGATAGCTTTCTCGGCTTCCAGGCGATCCAGGGTGCGGTAAATGGTGGTCAGCCCAACTTTGCGGTCTTGCTTTTCCAGCTCTTCGGAAAGCTGCTGGATAGTGATATAGGCATCCGCCTTTTTGCGGATGCATTCGAGGATGCACTCGCGTTGTTTGGTTTTGTAGGTTTTTCCGGTATTCATGGAAATGGCCCCATTTCTTTGAATTTGAAAACTTTTTTCATTTTATGCGCAGGAAGAGGATTTGTCAAGTAAAATGAAATTGTTTTTCAAATTTCTCCCGCTTTCCTTCTGTGTTCCTGACGCAGGTTCGCCTGAACAAATGCGATTTCTTTACCAAAAAGTATAAAGTAACGCCCGCCATAGTCTCGGTGATCCATTTCTCGCGGGCTTTCTCCCTTGGTTTCGTCATGGGCGGTGCTCTTTTCTGCCTGTCGGCATTCGACGATAAAGGGCAGCCGAGAAATCAGCTGCCCTTGTAGGTGGAGTATTTCGTTTTTACGATGTCCTGCTCGATAAATTTTCGTTCTACTGAATTTGAGATGCAACCGTATTTAGTGCAGAAGCGATTTGACTTCCGATATTACCACTTGCTTCAATTATTGCATTACCAATCATTACTGCTCCCATAATAATTGCAACTGCAATGATAATTTCAGAGAAAATTTTGATATTTTTTCATAACTTTGTAC
The DNA here is from genome assembly GCA_020555605.1 of bacterium 210917-SL.2.15. Classification (GTDB taxonomy): domain Bacteria; phylum Bacillota; class Clostridia; order Oscillospirales; family Oscillospiraceae; genus Pseudoscillospira. The sequence continues at coordinate 125,663 of JAJCJC010000003.1, forward strand.
CTCCGTAAAATCCTATTTGTCGCTCTGTTTTTCAAAAAAGTATAGCGCAAGATGATGAATAAAGCTACATTTTTTCAGTCTATCAGCGACGTTGTTTTCCCTGGCATACCGCTGCACCGCTTCCCATCGTTTCGCGCTGTAAGAGGTGGTCAGACGGAAAGAGAAGCGGTTTTTCTCAAGGTTAAATCCCAACAGCCCATTTTAGAGTTTGCGTTTGTCTGCTGGCAGATCGCCGGGTCACGGCGGCTGTATGCGGGCAGACGCTTGCGTTCGGTAGGGAGCACAAAGTCAAATTGGGCCTCAAATTTCTTGCCCAAAGCGGCCGGCTCCTTGTTTAGGAACCGGCCGCAGGGGATAGTATAAAGCGGTTTATGCGTAATAGTTGATCAGGCAGCCCGCCAGAATAATGTCGCGCTCTTCTCGGGTAAGCCCCGGCAGGCGCAGCGTAATGGCAGTTTCCTTGCCGTTTTGGCAAAGCGTTGCAGAAATTTCCTCGCCCGTCCCTTCCAGCAGGGCACGGATACCGGGGATGTACACCCGGTCGCCGCTTTGGAGATGATACTCCTTCAAATTTGGCAGAATGAACGGGAGCATGCCCCAGTTGACCACATTGGAGCGGTAGCGTTTGGTGGCGTAATCCTCGGCGATATTGGCGCAGCCGCCCAGCACGCGCTGGCAGGAGGCGGCCTGCTCGCGGGCAGAACCGTCACCGGGCCGTATGGCCAGCACCAGAGTACCCAAGCCCGTCGTGGCTGCATCATGTCCGTCGAGGGCTTTCGTAAGAGCTTCGCTGTGCTCGCCTCTGCGGCGTGCCAGTTCCAGTTCTTTCACTGCTTTGGCGCGGGGTACATAGTGGGGATCTTTCCGGCTCAGGGTGAACTCGGACAGCCGCACGGGGTTGGAGCGATAGGACGACGTTTCACCCGAAGGGATCAACTCATCGGTGGTGGTCACGGGATCGTAAATTGCCGCAGCCACGGTGAGCAGCAGATTTTCCGGCAGGGCGATCTGCTCAGGCCAGTCGGTGATATTTGGTCCGAGAATCAGTTCTGCGTCGTGCTCTGGCTTGCCCACGCCGTAATACACTCGGGCCTTGTAGGAGCTGTCGTCGAACTCATACAACTCATCAGCTGTATCTGCGGGGACGCAGTCCAGTTCCGTGGCGGCGGTGAGCACGCCGCCGTTGAGGGCGGTGGCCGCAATGGAGCGGGCATCCATTAGGGCCACATAGGACACCTGGCCATCGGCAGGCTTGGAGCCTTCGCGATTGGGGAAGTTGCGGGTGGAGTGGCGGATGGAGAACGCGCCGTTGGCGGGCACGTCGCCGGCGCCGAAGCAGGGACCGCAGAAGCAGGAGCGGATAGAGGCGCCTGCGCTCATCAGCGCAGCAATGGCGCCGTTTTTCGTCAGCGCCTGCATCACGGGCATGGAGCCGGGATAGCAGGAGAGCCAGAACGCACCGCTGCCGGTGCTATGGTTCTTCAGAATGTCCGCCGCGCGCATCAGGTTCTGGTATGTTCCGCCAGAGCATCCGGCGATCACGCCCTGATCCACGCAGAACCGGCCGTCTTTCACTTTGCTCAGCAGCGATGGGGCATTCTTCACGCCCAGCTGTTTTTCCGTGTCCATATCCACCTGATGCAGAAGATCGGCCAGGTTGGCTTTGAATTCGGCGATGGTGAGAGCGTTGCTGGGGTGGAAGGGCAAGGCGATCATCGGCTCGACTTTGGACAGATCCAGCTCGATCAATTTGTCATAATACGCGCCGTCGGCCGGCAGGAGTTCCTGATAGTCCTCGGCGCGGCCGTAAGAAATCAGGGCGCGGCGCACGGTTTCATCTGTCTGCCAGACGGAGGAGAGGCAGGCGGTTTCCGTGGTCATCACGTCGATACCGTTGCGGTATTCCATGGCCAGATTCTGGATACCGGGGCCGATAAATTCCAGCACGGCGTTTTTGACGATGCCTGCGGGAAACGTTTCTCCGATCAGAGTCAAAGCCACGTCCTGGGGCCCCACGCCGGGCCGGGGCGCGCCGGTGAGATACACGGCGATCACTTTGGGGTAAGCGATATTGTAGGTCTTTTTCAAAAGCTGCCGGGCCAATTCCGGGCCGCCTTCGCCGATGGCTACCGTACCGTAGGCCCCGTAACGGGTGTGGGAATCGGAACCGATGATCATTTTACCGCCGCCTGCATAGCGCTCGCGCATGTAGGAGTGAATGACTGCCTGATGAGCGGGCACAAACTCGCCGCCGTATTTTTGGGCGGCGGACAGGCCAAATACATGGTCATCCTCATTGATGGTGCCGCCTACGGCGCACAGGCTGTTGTGGCAGTTGGTCAGCACATAGGGCAACGGAAAGGAGCGCATGCCCGAGGCACGGGCCGTCTGAATAATGCCCACATAGGTAATATCGTGAGACGCCATGGCATCAAATGTAATTTCTAAGGCGCCATTGTTGCCGCTGGTGTTATGGCTTTGCAGAATACGGTAGGCAATGGTGCCTTTTCTGGCCTCAGCGGGAGAGAGAAGGCCGACAGCAGGCCCGTCTGCGGCGGGGATTAGTGCACCGTCGCGGACGTACATGCCATCGGAGTGAATATTCAGCATGAAAAATCACCTGTCTTTAAGTAGGATAGCTTTTATTATAACAAAAAGAGGACTTTCACACAATACTTAGTTAAAAATTCCTGCCAGGATGAGATGTCTGGACAGTATTGGGGAATATGGTACAATAAAGCCAATCAAACATTCAAAAACGCACAGGGAAAGGGGACGTGCATTGGCATGGGTAAACTGGACGGTCAGGTGGCGCTGATCACCGGCGGCACCAAGGGAATTGGCGAGGCCGCCGTGCGGCTTTTTGTGCAGGAGGGAGCACGCGTGGTGCTTTGCGGCCGCACACGGGAGGGTGGAGAGCGCATTGCCGCGGAACTAAACGCCGGTGGCGCGCAGCGGGCAGCCTTTTTTGCGCTGGATGTGACCGATTATGAAAATTGGAAACAAGCAGTCTCTTTTGCAAAGGAAACCTTCGGCAAGTTGAACATTCTCATTAACAACGCCGGCATCAGTTTCCGTGAAACGCTGGCAGAAACGACGCCGGAGAGCTGGGAAAAAACGATAGCCACCAACCAGACCGGCGTGTATTACGGCATGCAGCTGTGCATCGCCGCCATGGCGGAAAACGGCGAGGCTGGCGCCATTGTATCCACAGCGTCGATCGATGGCGTGGTGGGCGACGCGGACTTTTTCTCGTATTGCGCCACCAAAGCTGCGGTGCAGGCCATGACCCGCTGTGCTGCGCTCTATTGCGGACAAAAAGGCTTGAACATCCGGGTCAACGCTGTGGCGCCCGGCTATATCCTCACACCCATGGCCGAAGAGGATGCCCGCCAGAACGGCCAGACCATTGAAGAGTACTGCCGGGAGTTCATTGCCCTGCATCCCGTCGGGCGATTGGGTACGCCGGAAGAAGTGGCAAAGGCTTATTTGTATCTTGCCTGCGAGGATTCCTCTTTTGTCACCGGTACTACGCTGATGGTGGATGGAGGCTACACGGCGCAATAAGCTCTGAATCAAAAAACAGAAGGTCCAATTGAAACAGATGTGTTTATAGCGCTTACGATACCTTCCCGGGAGCGACAGAACGGCAAATCGGAATGGAAAGGGAAACGTATAAATGACAGCAGAAAAAATCTTTTGTGATTTGTTCGATCAATATGGGGAAGATTTTAATTAGCATATGATTCCGTTTTCGCAGGCAGGAGGGGCTTTGTTCGAGGAATTAAAAAAAGAAATTGGGCAAGAGCATTCCTTATACTATAAGAAAATCCGGGCAGTAGCAAAATGAGAATCGAATGATAACGTTTTATATGTTACTGGAGATGAATTGGGCACAGATATACCATATATTTGCAGTAAAAGAATTTATAGAACAAGCATTTATAAAAGACTATATGTAAGCTGAAAATGATCTTTTATCGAGCCCTGAAAACGCAGGCGGGAGCATTTACTCCCGCCTGCGTTTGTCGTCTGAAAGATGATAGAGCAGATATACAAAAAGCGATATTATATCGAAAACCAGGGCGGCTTTCCGACAAAGGAAAACCGCCCTGGTTTGGTGTATTGTGTTATTTTTGATGCCGCGCCTTCCAGGCACGGTTGATAGCCGACAGAATACCGCGCAGGGGGGCCAAGTTGATATTGTGGTCCACGCCCACGCCGAATACATCTTTGCCGTCTGTGTCCTTCAGACGAATATAGGCAACAGCCATGGAATCGGAGCCGTCGGAAATGGCGTGCTCTTTATAGTCCACAAAGGTGAAACGGTCCATTTTCTGGCCATGGATGGCGTTGAAGAATGCATCAATGGGACCGTTGCCCTCGCCGGATACGTCGAAGGTCGTATCGGTATGCCGCAAGGTTCCGCAGAACTTCACGTGGGATCTGCCGTCCTTGCCCGTGGTTTCCTTGAAAGAATGGCGCAGCAGTTCATAGGGATAAGTAGCATCGATGTAATTTCCTTTAAACAACTCATAAACGCGTTCAGCAGGCAGTTCCTTGCCCACTTTGTCGGTTTCCACCTGTACGATATGTCCGAATTCAGCATGCATGTTTTTGGGCAGGTCATAGCCGAAATTATGCTGCATGACAAAAGCTGCGCCGCCCTTGCCGCTCTGGCTGTTGATGCGGATGATCGGCTCATATTCGCGGCCCACATCGGCCGGGTCGATGGGAAGATACGGAATCTCCCAATAGGGACTCTGGCTTTCCTTCATGTATTGGGTGCCTTTGTTGATGGCGTCCTGATGGCTGCCGGAGAAAGCAGTGAACACCAGCTGTCCGGCATAGGGCTGGCGGGGCGGCACCACCATTTTGGTACACCGCTCGTACATCTCCTTGATTTTGTTGATCTGGGAGAAATCGAGGTGTGGATCGATACCCTGCGTATACATGTTCATGGCCACGGTTACGATATCCACGTTGCCGGTGCGTTCGCCGTTGCCGAACAGGGTGCCCTCTACGCGCTCAGCGCCGGCCAGAAGAGCCATTTCCGTGGTGGCTACGCCGGTGCCCCGGTCGTTGTGGGGATGCACAGAGATAATGGCGCTGTCTCTGGAGGGGAGATGGCGAATGAAGTATTCAATCTGATCGGCATACTGATTGGGCATGCTGCCTTCCACTGTGGCCGGCAGGTTCAGGATGATCTTATTTTCCGGTGTGGCGCCGATGGTTTCAATTACTTTCTGACAAATCAGCGCGGCATTGTCCATTTCTGTGCCGGAGAAACTCTCGGGAGAATACTCATAGCGCAGGTTCATGCCGCCGGCAATGACAGGTTCGCTCAACTCCCGGATCAATTTGGCAGCATCCGTGGCGATTTGGATGATGCCGCCCATCTCCATATGGAACACCACTTTGCGCTGCAGGGTGGAGGTGGAGTTGTAGAAGTGCAAGATCACATTTTTTGCGCCGTCAATGGCTTCGAACGTCTTTTTGATCAGATGTTCTCTGGCCTGTACCAGCACTTGAATGGTCACGTCGTCCGGGATCATGTTCCGTTCGATCAGGGTGCGCAGGATTTCATATTCTGTTTCCGAAGCGGAGGGGAAGCCTACTTCGATTTCCTTGAAGCCAATATCCACCAACGTCTGAAAATATTCCAGCTTTTCTTCCAGATTCATGGGATCGATCAGGGCCTGGTTGCCGTCGCGCAGATCCACGCTGCACCAGATGGGGGCATGGTCGATCACCTTGTCCGGCCAGGTTCGGTCGGAAATCTGTTCCGGTTTGAACGGAATGTATTTTTTGCAGCCTTCGTACATCATGATAAAAATCTCCTTTCGGGGGGCATGAAAAAAACGCCCCCGACTTAGTTCAGTCAGGGGCGTGTACTAACGCGTTACCACCCTGGTTCAGCCTGCGGTTACCCGGTAGACCCTTATCGGCCTCCAACAAGGCCTGAGCATATAACGGTGCTCACCGTGCGGCCCTACGCATTTGTTTCAGGCTGCCAACTCCGGGACCAGTTATCCATTGGATCGTTTCTGCTGCCTTGCACCGACCGCCAGCTCTCTGAAAGAAGGAGAATCCAATCTTTTTCCCTTCATCGTTTTTATTCTTCTGTATCATACCTGACCGTGTTTTTTTTGTCAAGGGGAGGGCTTGTATTTTTGCCTGCAAAAAAGAAAAAAGAAATACTTGACAGAAGAGGGAGCGATCTTTATAATAAATAAAGTTCATCGGGGTGTGGCGAAGTTTGGTATCGCGCATGGTTCGGGTCCATGAGGCCTCGGGTTCGAATCCCGACACTCCGACCAAAGAGAGACACGACAAAAGTCGTGTCTCTCTTTTTGCTCGCTTAAGCGGCTTTCGCGGAAGCGAAAGGAATAGCCACCCGCTCTGCGGGTGAGGTTGAAAATTTAAAAAGAGCCGCACCGATGGTAGAATGATGGATGTTCAGGCCATCAAGAAACCAAGAAAGACGGTGAAGCTCTATGGCAGACAGTTTAGCACACAGCAAATGGGTGTGCAAGTATCACATCGTATTTACGCCCAAATACCGGGGGAAGATCGATTACTGGGGGATGCGGGAGGACATCCGGGACATCATCCGGGATTTATGCAAATGGAAAGGCGTAGCGATTCTGGAAGGGAAAGTGATGCCGGACCATATCCATCTTCTCTTGTCGATTCCGCCTAAATATTCGGTGTCCAGTTTTATGGGATATTTGAAGGGAAAAAGTGCGATGATGATATTTGAGCGTCACGCAAATTTGAAGTATAAGTTTGGGAATCGGCATTTCTGGGCGACGGGGTACTATGTGAGCACCGTAGGTATCCAGGAGAAGGCTCTGAGGAAGTATATCCAAGAGCAGGAGAAGCAGGATCAGATAGAGGATAAGATCAGCACCCAAGAGTACGAAAACCCTTTTAAGGGTCACGCGAGGTAATCAATCCACAATGGCTTGAACGTAGTGAAAGCCAGCGTCTTTTAGGCGCTGGCATCACTATGCCCTTTTAGGGCTTGTTCAAGCCACGCGTTTCACGCGTGGTCTTGACTTTTTTGGCGGGGGTTGGATGCTATTGATCTAATTGATAGGCTACAACAGGCATATTTCAGGGACAAAGACATAGAGTAGAACATCAAAAAATCTTCCAAAGGAGGCGGAGAGCGTTGGCGGATATGCGTTACAGCACGGTGGCGGAGGATTATCGGAGCGGAAAGAGCCGGCTTTACAGCGCCGGCCGGGAAAGAGGTCGGGGAAGAGACGAAGCCATGGGACGCGGCGAACTGCTGCGCTGGATACAGCTGGTCGTATGCGCAGCGATTTTTCTTGCTTTGGTGGTGGCGAAAATCAATATGCCGGCGCGGTTTGAAAGCCTGCGCGCCGCGTTCTCCGCACAAATGGAGCACAGTGTGGATTATCGGGAGGTATTCAGCGCTGTGGGCCGGGCGGTAAGTGGGGAAGAGAGCTTACAGAAAGTCGCCGGAGATGTTTATGCAGAGGTATTCCGCCCTGCCGGAGTGGAGGGGCAGGGCGTGGAAACTACGGTCACAGTACCCCTTTCGGACATCAGCCAGCAAGAGCCGGTAAACGCCTTGCTGGCTTTTTCGCGGCATTGGAACGACTGCGGCGCCTGGCTCCAGCGCCAAGGTGGACGTGGAACCCGCCAGGAATCGCCTGTGGCAGAGAATACAGAGACGGCCGAAAGCGCACTGCCTTCGGATGTCGAAACAGCCCCTGAGGCGGTGCAGGACAGCGCGCAAGAACAGGCAGTGCCGGCGGAAGAAGTGCCAGAGGGAGCAATCATGGAGCAGTGCGTGCTGGGGATTTCCTATACTACGCCAGTATCCGGCTGGCTTTCCTCGCCGTTTGGATACCGGGAGCATCCTGTTGAGGGAGAAGAGAAGTTCCATCGCGGATTGGATATTGCCGCACCCGCCGGTTCAGCCATCGGCGCCTTTGCGGACGGAACGGTTAAAGCAGTGGGCGAAAGCAGCTCTCTGGGAAAATATATCATGCTCAGCCATAGCGGAGGGCTGACAACGATCTACGGACATTGTAGTAAAATCACAGCCGGCAGCGGCGCAGCAGTGAAAAAAGGAGAAAAAATTGCGGAAGTGGGGAGCACAGGTTTGGCTACAGGCGCACATCTGCATTTTGCCATGCAGCAGGGGGACACCTATTTGAATCCGATTTATTATGTCACGCTGGAAGAAGCACCATCGGAATAATGCAGGGCGGATTGCGGTCAGCCCGCTTTTCTTCCTGCTGCTGGTCCTGTTTGCGGCGGTGGACCACCAGATGCTGCTGCTTCCGATCTTGTCGGCCGCAGCGCTACATGAGGCGGGACATATTGCGGTGCTGCGTCTGGTGGGCGGGCAGATCGAACGGTTCACCTTGACGCCCTTTGGTGGAGAACTGCGCATCCGGCGCAGCGAACGACTCTCTTATGGCGGGGAGATCGCATCCGTCCTGGCTGGGCCGGGGGTTAATCTGGTGTGCGCTTTGGTGCTGGGCCGCGCGGCGGCAGAGCTTTCCTGGGAGCGGGGATATCTGTTTTCGGGCATCCATATGCTGCTGGCGTTGTTCAATCTACTTCCGTTACGGCAGTTAGACGGCGGCAGGGCGCTGTATCTGGCGCTTTCCTGGCTGCTGGACCCGATTGCGGCGGATCGGATCGAACATCGGATCGGCTGTTTTTTCCTATGCGGGGCGCTGATGCTGACAGCCGCGCTGCAGGGAGGAGCTGGGCTACAGCTGCCGCTTATCGTACTGGAATTTTGGTTCGTTTTGTGCTGGTGCGCAGAAACGGGTATTGTCAAATCGCGTCTTTGCGGGTAAAATGAAATGCAATGTTATGGAATAGGAGCGTTTTACCTGTGGAGAGACGACTGGAGCGCATTTTGCCCCGGGTACAGAAGCCGGCGCGCTATGTGGGCGGAGAATACAATCAGGTGGTAAAGGATAAAGCGCAGGTGGATGTGCGCTTTGCCTTCTGTTTTCCGGATACCTATGAGATCGGCATGTCCAATTTGGGCATGCGGATTTTATATGGTGTGATGAACAATATGGACGGTGTCTGGTGCGAGCGGGTGTTTGCCCCTTGGCCGGATATGGAGGAGGAACTGCGCCGGGCGCAGATCCCTCTGTATGCTTTGGAGTCTGGTGACGCCGTGAAGGACTTTGACATTATCGGCTTTTCTCTGGGCTACGAGATGGCTTTTTCCAATGTGCTCAACGTATTGGATCTGGCGGGTATTCCGCTGCATGCAGCGGAGCGCACGGCCCTGACGCCGCTGGTCATGGCTGGCGGCACAGCCTGCTTCAATGCTGAACCCTTGGCGGAGTTTATCGATCTGTTCTCCTTAGGCGAGGGCGAGGATGTGACGGTGGAAATCATCGAACTGTACCGCCGGGCCAAGTACGAAGGATGGGAGAAGCCCCGTTTTCTGCGTGCGGCAGCGCAGATCGAAGGCGTGTATGTTCCAAGCTTTTACGATGTTTCCTATCATGCTGACGGAACTGTCGCTGCCATCGAAGCCAGGGATGGTGCGCCGCGGGTGGTTACCAAGCGCATCGTGCAGGATATGGACAAAGCCTATTTCCCGGCGAGAACGATTGTGCCTTCTACAGAGGTGATCAATGACCGTGTGACACTGGAGCTGTTCCGCGGCTGCATCCGTGGCTGCCGTTTTTGCCAGGCGGGATATGTTTACCGCCCGGTGCGTAACCGCAGCAAAGATCTGCTGCTGCAATACGGTGTGGAAGCCCTGAAAGACTCGGGCTATCAGGAGATGACCCTTTCTTCGCTGAGCACCAGCGACTATAAGCCGCTTAACGACCTGTGCGACGGCCTGATGGAATACTGTGAGGCCAACAAAGTGCATCTTTCTCTGCCGTCGCTGCGGGCGGACAATTTTTCCATGGAGCTGCAGCAGCGTCTGTCCCGGGGCCGCAAAGCGGGGCTTACCTTTGCCCCGGAGGCCGGCAGCCAGCGCCTACGCGATGTGATCAATAAAAATTTGACGGAAGAGGATTTGCTCCATTCCTGCCGCATTGCATTCGAAGGGGGATGGAGTTCCGTCAAGCTTTATTTCATGCTGGGATTGCCCACGGAAACTGATGAGGACATCGTGGAAATTGCCCGCATTGCCGACCATGTGGTGCACACCTGGCGCGAGAGCGCGCCGGACAAGCGCCGGGGCGTCAACGTCACAGTGTCCACCTCCTGGTTTGTGCCTAAGCCCCACACCGCATTTCAGTGGGAGGCACAGATCACTAAGGACGAATATGAACGCCGCGTGCAACTACTGCGGGACAGCATTAAGGCTAAGGCTGTGTCCTACAAGTGGCACGATTCGGATACCAGCTTCCTGGAAGCGGTGCTTTCCCGCGGTGACCGCCGCGTGGGGCGCGTGCTGGAAGCGGCTTGGCGTCGGGGCGCCAAAATGGATGCCTGGCAGGATTATTACAATTTGGATCTCTGGATGGCTGCTTTTGAGGACTGTGGGCTTGATCCGGCCTTTTATGCCAATCGTGTCCGTTCGAAAAATGAAATTCTGCCTTGGTCCATGATCTCTTCCGGCGTTTCACAGAAGTTTCTGTGGCGGGAACGCCAGCGCGCTTACGAGGGTATTACCACGCCTGACTGCCGCACTCAGTGCACCGGTTGCGGGGCCAACTGCCTGATTGGGGGAGGGAAATGTGATGTCTAAACTGCGGCTGCTGTTTGAAAAGCAGGGCACGGCCTGCTATATTTCCCATCTTGACCTGATGCGTACCTTCCAGCGGCTTTTTTTACGGGGAGGCATGTTTGTCAAGCACTCCCAGGGCTTTCATCCGCATCCGATCATGTCCATTGTGCTCCCGCTACCGGTGGGGCAGAGCAGCTGTTGTGAACTGCTGGATTTTGAAGTGGAGAGCGAAGTGGATCTGGAAGCGTTGCCTGCTTTGTTGAACGCAGGGTGTCCGGAAGGGCTGTGGGTATGCAGAGCATATGAGGCGGTGCGTCCCGTACGGGAGCTGTCTTTTGTGGCGGCGGATGTGACAATGCTGTATGATTACGGCGTGCCCCGGGGCGCAGCGGATGCGGTTCGGGCGCTTTTTTTGCGGAAAGAAGTACTGATTCAGAAAAAAACGAAGCGCAAAGCTTTGGCAGATGTGGATCTGATCCCTCTGATTCGTTCTTTTGAGCTGGAAGAGGAAGAGGGGCAGCTTTGCATTCATACAGTTGTTTCGGCGCAGAACCCCGGCTTGAATCCGGCATTGTTGACTGCGGCTGTGGAAAAGGAATTGCCGCAGTACGCTCCGGATTTTTCACTGGTGCGGCGAACAGGCATCCTGGATGCAGAGGGAAAGCTGTTTTGCTGAGGGACTGGAAAAAGGGCCCGCTTTATCAAAAAAATGAAAATAATGCTTGCATTGAAGACGATCATATGATAAAATACTTCAGTCTAAAAGGGCGGTCCTCTGTCGTGCTGCGCATTTTTGGGAACAAATGGGTTCCATTTTTAACTGTGCAGCCGAGAAAGCGGCACGAACGCCTATATTTGAGGAGGAACATACCCATGGATTTAATGCAGGCACTGAGAGAGTCTCAGGTCAGGGAAAATCGCCCCGAGGTTGCCATCGGCGATTTTGTCAAGGTTCACGTGAAGGTGAAGGAAGGCAGCCGCGAGAGAATTCAGGTTTTTGAAGGCACCGTTATTGCCAAGAAGCATGGCGGTGTTGAGGAGACCTTCACCGTCCGCCGCGTGTCTTACGGCGTCGGTGTGGAGAAGATCTTCCCGGTCAACTCTCCCATTATCGACAAGGTCGAAGTGGTTCGCCACGGTAAGGTCCGCAGAGCGAAGCTGTACTATCTGCGCGGCCGCGTGGGCAAGGCTGCCAAAGTCAAGGAAAAGATCTGATATTGATTTTTTGCCGGAAAAAAGAGGAGCGTTTTGCTCCTCTTTTTTGTTTTCGGAGCCATACAGGCTCTTCCCATAGAAAAAATCAAAAAAACGGGAAAGAACCTCTTTCTTTTGAAAAAGAAATCAGATATAATAATAAACTATTATAGTATGGTTATCGATAGGCGGCAGGAGGAACGAAGAAACCGTGGGCCAAGATACGCAGACAGAGCAGGAAAAGCAGATAAGCCCGTCCCAGCGGGAGAGAACAAGTGCAGAGGCAGCCCCCTTTTGGCTGGATCTGCTGCATGCGCTGGTTTGGTCTGCAGTGCTGGTCGCGCTGTGCTTTACCTTTTTTGTGCGCATTATTTGTGTGGAAGGTATTTCCATGGAACCGGCTCTGCGGCAGAACGATCGGGTGCTGGTTTTGTCTACCCTCTGGCGCGCTCCGCAGAATGGGGACGTGGTGGTGTTCCGAAAGGACAGCTTTTTGAGCGAAGCGGTGATCAAGCGTGTTATTGCTACGGAAGGGCAGACGGTGGATATTGATTTTGACACAGGTGCGGTAACGGTGGACGGCATAGTGCTGGATGAACCCTATATTAAGGATCTCACCCTGACTGCCGGGGATGTGGCGTTTCCGTTCACCGTATCGCCTGGCTGTGTTTTTGTGCTGGGGGATAACCGCAACGCCAGTACAGACAGCCGTCAGAGCGTATTAGGAGAACTGGATCGCCGGTATCTGCTGGGGCAGGCCGTCTGTATTCTGATTCCGGGTCCGGATGAAACGGGACGGACCGACTGGAGCCGCATCGGAGGAGTGAAGTAGCATGCAGGATCTGCATTATTTTCCGGGTCACATGAAAAAGACCCAGCGGGCCATGGAAGAAGCGATCAAAAAGGTGGACGCGGTGTGTGAAATTCTGGATGCCCGCATCCCGCTTTCCAGCCGCAATCCCGATATCGACACATTAACCGCAGGCAAGCCGCGCTTGATCGTACTCAATCATACCGATCAGGCGGACAGTGCCAAAACAAAGCTATGGAGCGCCTATTTCCGCCGCTGCGGCTATGCAGTGATGGAAACGGCGGCCAAAAGCGGCGCGGGCGTGAAAGAATTTGTGCCCGCCGTGCGTGCGCTGCTTTCCGAAAAACTGCAGCGATATGCCGAAAAAGGGCAGGCCGGGCGCACGATCCGTGTGATGGTCGTGGGTATCCCCAATGTGGGCAAGTCCACTTTTATCAACCGTGTGGCGGGTAAGACCCGCGCCAAAGCGGAAAACCGTCCGGGAGTGACCCGCTCCAATCAGTGGGTCAATGTGGGCGGCAATTTGGAACTTTTGGACACGCCGGGCATTCTGTGGCCTAAATTTGAGGATCAGGCTGCAGCGCTGCGGCTAGCGTTCATCGGCGCCATTCGTGATGAGGTCATGGATTTGGAAGAACTGGCCTGTGCGTTGATGGAATTCCTGGCCCGGGATTATCCTGCCTGTCTTTTGGAGCGTTACAAAGTGAGTTCTGAGGCGGGGGAGAGCGGCTACGATCTGCTGTGCCGGACGGGCCGCAAACGCGGTTTTCTGATTTCCGGCGGCGAAGTGGACACGGAGCGCATGGCGAAGGTGCTGATGGATGAATTTCGCAGCGGAAAGTTGGGACGCTTTACACTCGAACAGCCGGAAGCGGTACAGGAGCAGCGCTGTGAAGAATGAGCGGGAAGCAGCCGATCTCTGGGTCGAAGAACGCCGCTTTTGGGAAGCCGGCTGCGCATGCATCTGCGGCGCGGACGAAGCGGGAGCCGGCCCGCTGGCGGGACCGGTGTATGCTGCTGCGGTGATTCTCCCACCGGAGCGGGTAATTCACGGCCTGAACGATTCCAAAAAGCTGACGGCCCATCGGCGAGAGGAGCTGTTCGATCAGATCTGTGCAGAAGCGCGAGCGTATGCCGTTGTTTCGGTGGATGAGCGGACCATTGATGCTATTGATATTCTCAATGCCCGCATCCGGGCAATGGACGAGGCGATCAGGCAGCTGGCGCAAAAGCCGGATTTTGCGTTGATTGACGGCAACCGGGACCACGGGAGCCGCTGCAGCATTTCCATGCCCCATGCGCTGCTCGTCAAAGGCGACAGCCGCAGTGCCAATATCGCGGCTGCCTCTGTTCTGGCAAAGGTCAGCCGTGACCGTTATATGGAGCGCTTGGCCGAGGAATACCCAAAGTATGGCTTTGAGCAACATAAAGGGTATGGCACGAAGCAGCACTATGCGGCCCTGGACTGCTATGGACCCTGTCAGGCCCATCGGCGCAGTTTTCTGGTGAAATGGGAGGCGAGGCGTAGTGAATGCGAAAAAGTTGACAGGTGACTGGGGCGAGGCCTGTGTGGCGGCATATCTGCGCCAGCAAGGGTATTGCATTGAGGCGAGTCAATTTCGTTGCCGTATGGGAGAGGTTGATCTGATCGCCAGCCGGGACGGCGTGCTTTGTTTTGTAGAGGTCAAAACGCGGTCGAAAACGGAGCATGGACTGCCCCGGGAATTTGTCGGGCCTTCCAAACAGCGGCGCATTCGTGCGGCGGCGGCACAGTATCTGGCACGTTGCGCGCTGGATTGCCCGGTGCGTTTTGATGTAGCCGAGGTTTATACCGGTGGCGCGTTGAATGAAGCGAACGTAAGAATTGAGTATTTGGAAGCAGCCTTTGAATAAAGCCGGACGCAGGCAAAGGAGGAATGCTATGCTGCCCTTTTCGTTTTTTGATGCGCATTGTGATACATTGAGTTGTTGCTCGCACCTGGGATGGGATCTTTGCAGCAGCCCTGGACACACGGATTTGGAGCGGGGCGCACAATTTCAGCACTATGCACAGGTATTTGCCATCTTTCATGATGCAGCCCGGGCACCCTCGGACGGTATGTTCGCCGAGTGCTGCCGGCAGGCAGAAGAATTTTTTGCGCAGATGAAGCGCAATGCGGCGCTGGTGGCGCCCTGCCGCACGGCGGCAGATCTGGAACAAGCAGAGCGTGTAGGAAAATGTGCGGCGGTGCTGTCCATTGAGGGAGCGGATCTGCTGGAATGTGACCCGGCACGGCTTGAGACGGCAGCGCAATGGGGCGTGAAGCTCATCAATCTCACTTGGAACCGGGCCAATGCTTTGTCCGGCTCTCATCTGGAAGAGCCGGAGCGGGGACTGAGTGCGCAGGGAAGAGACTTTGTGCGCTGTGCGCAGAGCCTTGGTATTTTGATGGATGTGTCGCATCTGTCCGATGCAGGCTTTTGGGATCTGATGGATTGGACCGAAAAGCCTGTGGTGGCCAGCCACAGCGATGCCAGAGCGCTATGCCCCAACACGCGGAATCTGACCGATGAGATGTTCCGTGCCATCTGTAACACCGGAGGCTTTGCTGGTTTGAATTTCTATACGCCATTCCTTGGCCTCGACCATTCTCTGAATGCCGTGTTCGCCCATTTGGAGCATTTCCTCGACTTGGGCGGTGAAAAGCATGTGGGCTTTGGCGGCGACTGGGACGGCTGCGACCGGATGCCAAACGGCATCCGCGGTGTGCAGGATATGGAACGGATTTATGAGGGGATGCTCCGGCGTAATTACAGTGCGGAGTTAATCGAGGATTTGTTTTATAAAAATCTTAAGCGGGTGCTTTATGAGCAATCAGAACGATAAGGAGTGATGCAAACCATGCATTATTTGAGCACAAGAGACCATACACTGCGCTATACTGCTGCAGAGGCGATCAAGCAGGGGTTGTCCCGGGACGGCGGGCTGTTTCTGCCAGAAACACTGCCCACGCTGAGTGTCCAGCAGATGAAAGCGATGGAGTCCATGTCCTATCAGGAGCGGGCCGTGGAGATTATGAGCATGTTTTTGGAGGACTACAGCCGAGAAGAGCTGCGCGCGTTTGCAGATGCGGCCTACAGTTCGGAAAAATTCGACGATCCCGCTGTGGCTCCGGTGCGGTCTCTAGATGCGGCGACGCACTGCCTGGAGCTGTGGCACGGTCCCACTAGCGCGTTTAAGGATATGGCCCTGCAGATGCTTCCGCATTTGCTGTACGCCAGCCTGAAAAAAACCGGCGAGGAAAAAACCGCCTGTATTCTGGTAGCGACCTCCGGCGATACCGGAAAAGCGGCGCTGGAAGGGTTTCGGGATGTGGATCACACCAAGATCATGGTGTTTTATCCCAAGGACGGCGTGTCTGCGATCCAGAAACTGCAGATGGTGACCCAGGAAGGCAGCAATGTCAGCGTGTATGCTGTCTTGGGCAACTTTGACGATGCCCAGACTGGCGTTAAGCGCATTTTTTCTGATGAAGCGATCCGTGCACAGCTGCTGGAGCGGGGCTATTTCCTTTCTTCTGCCAACTCGATCAACTGGGGCCGCGTGCTGCCGCAGGTGGTCTACTATGTGTCTGTTTGCTGCGATCTTCTCCGGGAGGGGAAGCTCAAAGAAGGGGAGAAGGTTAACCTCTGTGTCCCAACAGGCAATTTCGGCAATATTCTTTCGGCATACTATGCCAAATGCATGGGCGCGCCCATCGCAAAACTAATCTGTGCGTCCAATCGAAACGACGTGCTGACGGAATTCTTGCGCACTGGCGTGTACGACCGTAACCGCCCATTCTATACTACCATGTCGCCTTCAATGGATATCCTGATCTCCAGTAACCTCGAGCGTCTGCTCTATGCGCTCTCCGGTGGCAATGACGCTGAAGTGCGCAGTTATATGGAACAGCTGAACACTGCGGGCCGGTATCAGGTCAGCGATGCTGTTTTGGCTAAAGTGCGTGAGTTGTTCTGGGCTGGCTCCTGCGGCGAAGAGGATACGATGAACACGATCAGCCGCTATTACACACAGCGGAATTATTTGATGGATACCCATACCGCTGTGGCGGCCAATGTGCTGGAACAATACCGCGCCGAAACCGGCGACGGTGGCCCGGCTGTGGTGGCTTCCACTGCCAGTCCGTACAAATTCTGCAGCCCCGTGCTGCGTGCCATCGGCGCTGTACCGGTGGGCGACGGAGTGGAGCTGATTGCGCAACTGCAGGAGGCCGCCGGCGTGAAAGCACCCTGGCGCCTGGCAGAGCTGGGTGGTAAGATGGTGCGCTTTACCGGGAGCACGGAGAAGCAGGCCATGGAACAGGTTGTGCTGGATTACCTGAACTGAGAAGGCCCTGGAGGAACAGCATGGGATTATATGCGATCGGTGATCTTCATCTGTCGCTATCGGTGAACAAACCGATGGACATTTTCGGCGAGGTCTGGAAAGACCATACCGAAAAGCTCCGTGCGAGTTTTTCGCAGCTGCGGGAAGAGGATACTATTGTGCTTTGCGGGGACACGTCCTGGGGGATCTCCTTAGAGGAGGCGCTGGAGGATTTTCGCTTTCTGGACCGGCTGCCGGGTCAGAAGATCCTTTTGAAAGGGAACCATGACTACTGGTGGGAAACAGCGTCAAAAATGAATGCTTTTTTTCAGAAGAACGGGATCCATACGCTCAAATTGCTGCACAACAACTGCTTTTTTTATAGGGATTATGCCCTGTGCGGCACGCGCGGCTGGTTCAGCGACGAAGAAACACCGGATATGGCGCACAACCGCAAGGTGCTCAACCGGGAGGTGATGCGGTTGGAAACATCGCTGAAGGCGGCCGGGAATAGAGCGATCCTGTGTTTCCTGCATTACCCGCCCCTGTATCAGGGCTATACCTGTCCGGAGATCTTGGAGCTTCTGCATCGATATCCTGTGAAAGCGTGTTATTACGGGCATCTTCACGGGCCAAGTCACAAGCGGGCCATTGAGGGAGTACGCGCAGGCGTCGATTTTTCCCTGATCGCAGCGGATTATCTGCGCTTCCAATTGAAAAAAATCTGTGAATAAACAGAAAAAAAGAGTAGCTTTTTCTTACTGTTTCTGTTAAAATTATAGACTGCGTGTGATATAAACTGCACACGGAACGGAGGATAAACAAAATGAATTTGAAAAATGTCGAAAAGCATGAAAAAAATATGGTCACCATGACCGTTGAGGTTGGCAAGGACGAATTTGCGCCCGCCATTGAAAAAGCATACAAAAAGCAGGTCAAGCAGATGAAGATCCCCGGCTTTCGTCCGGGCCATGCGCCCCGCAAGGTCATTGAGGGGATGTACGGCGTGGAAATCTTTTTTGACGAGGCGATGAATTTCGCGTTCCCCGAAGCATACCAGGCTGCGCTGGAGGAAGCTAAACTGGAGCCGGTGGAGCATCCTCAGGTTGAGGTGACCGAGGTCAGCGCCGACGGTTTCACATTCAAGGCCACCTTTGCCAATTACCCCGAGGTCAAGCTGGGCGAGTACAAGGGCCTGAGCGCGGAGAAGCCCTCTGTCGAGGTCGGCGACGAGGACGTGGACAAAAAGCTGCAGCAGATGCGCGAGCGCAATGCCCGTTTGGTGAGCGTGGAGCGCGAGGCACAGAATGGCGACACGGCTGTGATTGATTTTGAAGGCAAGAAGGACGGTGTGCCTTTCGACGGCGGTAAGGGTGAGAGTTATCCTCTGGAACTGGGTTCCGGTTCGTTTATTCCCGGTTTTGAAGAGCAGATCGTTGGCATGAAAGCGGGCGATGAAAAGGATATCGACGTGACGTTCCCGGAAGATTACCAGGCTGAGGAACTGGCGGGCAAGCCTGTTGTATTCTCCATTAAGCTTCACGAAGTGAAGGCCAAGGATATGCCTGAACTGGATGACGAGTTTGCCAAGGACGTGTCGGAGTTTGACACACTGGAGGAGCTGAAGGCTGATCTGCGCAAGAAGGAAGAGGAGAGCCGTGAGGCATCTGCCAAGCAGGCCTTTGAAAACAATTTGATGGAACTGGTGGCTGCGAACATGGAATGCGATATTCCCGAGGCCATGGTGGAAAATCAGGCCCGCCGTGTGGTGGATGATTACAAGATGCAAGTCCAGTCTCAGGGCATGCGCTTTGCCGACTATCTGCAGATGACCGGTATGAAGGAGTCCGATCTGCTGGATTCGGCCAAGGAGCCTGCTCTGCGTCAGTTGCGCGGCAGCTTGGCACTGGAGGCCATTATCAAGGCTGAAAACATCGAAGCCACTGAAGAAGAGGTGGACGCTGAGATGCAGAAAATGGCGGATCAGTATGGCCTTTCTTTGGAGGATGTGAAAAAGTATCTGCGTTCGGCCGATGTGGAGGAGCAAATCAAGCGCGAAAAGGCTCTTAAGCTCGTGGTAGACAGCGCCAGCGTGAAGGCTGCGGAATAAGGGTGCATGTTCTTTTGAGTGAAAACTGACAATTCTGGCAATACTTAACAGTAGCTATTGGGACAGGAGGCTGTTATTATGAGTTTAATTCCTTATGTTGTTGAGCAGACCAGCCGCGGCGAGCGATCCTACGATATTTTTTCCCGTCTGCTGAATGACCGCATTATTTTCCTGGGTGAAGAGGTGAACGATACCACAGCCAGCCTGGTTGTGGCACAGCTGCTGTATTTGGAGGCGCAGGATCCTGACAAGGAGATCCAGATGTATATCAATTCTCCCGGCGGCAGCGTTACGGCGGGGATGGCAATTTACGATACCATGCAATACGTGAAATGCGAGGTATCCACCATCTGCATCGGTATGGCTGCCAGTATGGGAGCGTTTCTGCTCTCTTCAGGCGCAAAGGGCAAGCGTCTGGCGCTGCCCAATGCCGAGGTGATGATCCATCAGCCTTCGGCGGGCACGCAGGGTAAGGTCACAGACATGGAGATCGATGTGGAGCACTTCCTGCGGATCAAGAAGCATTTGAATGAGATCCTTGCCAAGAATACCGGCAAAACAGCGGAAGAGGTCAAGGCGGCCTCGGAGCGCGATCATTGGATGACAGCAGAGGAAGCAAAGGGTTTTGGCCTGATTGATAAGGTCATCTACAGCCGCTGAGGCGTGGAGGTTTGTTCCATTTATGAATGATGAAAAAAAGTCGATTCGCTGCTCTTTTTGCGGGAAGCATGAAGACGAGGTCGAACGCATCATTGCCGGTCCTGGCGCCTATATTTGCAACGAATGCGTGCAGCTTTGCATGAGTTTGCTGGACGATGAGGGATACGGCGAAGAGCACAACGAGTTTCCTGAGACGGTGGAGCAGCTGCCCACGCCGAAGGAAGTCAAGGAGATTCTGGATCAATATGTGATCGGCCAGGAGAGCGCAAAGGTCGCCCTGTCGGTGGCGGTTTACAACCACTATAAGCGCATCTATTTCGGCGGCAGCAACGATGTGGAGCTGCAAAAGAGCAATATCCTGATGATCGGACCCACCGGAAGCGGCAAGACGCTGTTTGCCCAGACTCTGGCCCGCATTCTGAAGGTGCCCTTTGCTATTGCCGACGCTACCACGCTGACCGAAGCTGGGTATGTGGGCGACGATGTGGAGAATATTCTGCTCCGGCTGTTGCAGGCGGCGGATTACGATGTGGAGCGCGCTGAGCACGGCATCATTTATGTCGATGAGATCGATAAAATTGCCCGCAAGAGCGAGAACACATCCATTACCCGCGACGTGTCCGGCGAAGGCGTGCAGCAGGCTTTGCTGAAGATTTTGGAGGGCACTGTGGCCAATGTCCCGCCCCAGGGCGGCCGCAAGCACCCCCATCAGGAATTTATCCATATTGACACCACTAATATCCTGTTTATCTGCGGCGGCGCTTTCGACGGTTTGGAAAAAATCATTGAAAAGCGCACCAATAAACAGGGGATCGGCTTCGGCAATGAAGTACACAGCAAAAAGGAGCGTCCTGTGGGCGAAGTCCTGAAGGGCGTGCAGCCCCACGATCTGCTGAAGTTCGGTATTATTCCGGAGCTGGTGGGCCGTCTGCCAGTCGTTGCACCGCTCGAATCTCTGGGCAAGCCCGAACTCGTGCGTATCCTGAAGGAGCCGAAGAATGCGCTCGTGAAGCAGTATGAGGCGCTGCTGGCCTATGACGATGTGAAGTTGACATTTGCAGATGGCGCGCTGGAGGCTGTGGCGGATAAAGCCATTGAGCGCAATATCGGCGCCAGAGGTCTGCGCGCTGTTATGGAGGGATTGTTGACGCCGATTATGTATGATATCCCGTCTGACCTTTCCATTGAGCAGGTTGTTATCACGGCGGGGTATGTCCGCGGCGAAGAAGACGTGAAGCTGGTCCGCAGTGAGGAACAGGCGTCGCGCCGTGCCAAGCTGCATTCGGAAAAGAAGTCCGGCGGTGTTGTGAATAGTGCCTCGGCATCTTAAATGAAGCATAGCGGCAAGGGGGCGTTTTCAAGCGTCCCCTTGTTTTTACAGCCGCAGCGGCTGTATATCCACACAGGAGGTGTATTTTGACCATGGAAGAAAAGAACACGAATGTGCCGGTTCTGGCGCTGCGCGGACTGACGATCTTTCCCAATATGCTGATGCATTTTGATGTGGAACGGGATATTTCCGTTAAAGCGCTGGAAGCGGCGATGGAGAATAACCAGGATATTTTTCTGGTGGCCCAGCGTGAGATCGCGACGGAGGAGCCGGGGCAGAAGGATCTCTACAGCGTCGGAACAGTTTCCCACATTCGTCAGATCCTGCGGGTATCCGAAGGCAATGTCCGCGTGATGATCGAGGGGAAGAGCCGCGCGCGGCTCAAGGCCCTGCTGCAGACGGAACCCTACCTCTTGGGAGAGGTGGAGCTGCTGCAGGAACGGGAACCTGCCTCCCAGGATACGCTGATGGTGGAGGCGCTGCTGCGTCAGTGCTACTCGGTGTTTGGGGAATATCACGAAGCGGCGCCGCGCATGAGCACAGAAGTCCTGACCACTGTGCTTTCCAGCCGTGATCCGGGATATCTTGCCGATTACATTGCCCAGAATACCAATCTGCGCCATCAGGATAAGCAGGCGATTCTCGAAGAGTTTCAGCCGTTGGAGCGGCTGAAAAACCTGAACGGTATCCTGGCACGGGAGCTGGAGGTTCTTTCCATCGAGCAGGATCTGGAAGGAAAGGTGCGCGAACGCCTGGGGCGCATGCAGAAGGATTACATACTACGCGAACAGCTGAAGGTGCTGCAGGAGGAATTGGGAGAAGGCGACCCCAATGCAGAGGCAGCGGAATACCAGGAAAAGATCCTGACGCTGCATCTGCCTGAGGAAATCGAAGAAAAGCTTTTGAAAGAAGTAGAGCGCATGGCAAAACAGCCCTATGGCAGCGCTGAGGGCAGTGTGCTGCGCAACTATCTCGATGTGTGCCTGGAACTTCCCTGGAATCAGTATAATGAGGATCGCACCGATGTGGCGCAGGCGCGCAAACTTCTGGACCGTGACCATTTTGGCCTGCAGAAGGTCAAGGAACGCATTTTGGAGCATTTGGCTGTGCGGCAAATCAATCCGGATGCGAAGGGACAGATTTTGTGCCTGGTGGGACCTCCCGGCGTGGGTAAGACCTCCATCGCCATTTCGGTGGCGGAGGCGATGAACCGCAAGCTGGCGCGCCTGTCGCTGGGCGGCGTGCGGGATGAGGCGGAGATCCGTGGTCATCGTAAGACGTATGTGGGAGCCATGCCTGGCCGCATTGTCAATGCCCTGATTCAATGCGGTTCCATGAATCCGCTGATGGTGCTCGACGAGGTGGATAAGCTGGGCAACGACTATCGGGGCGATCCTTCCGCGGCGTTATTGGAAGTGCTTGACAGCGCGCAGAATAGTTCCTTCCGGGATCACTATCTGGAGATCCCATTGGATCTGTCCAAAATTATGTTTATCACCACAGCCAATACCACTGACACCATTCCGCGTCCCCTTTTAGACCGTATGGAAGTGATCGAGTTGTCCAGCTATACGGACGAGGAAAAAGTACAGATTGCCAAACGGTATCTGTTGCCCAAGCAGATGGAACTCAACGGCATCAAGCGCACGCAGCTGCGCATCAGCGACGCGGCGCTGCGTGCGGTGATCGACGGTTATACCCGCGAATCCGGTGTGCGCCGCTTGGACCGGGAGATGGGCCGCATTTGCCGCAAAACGGCCATCCGGCTGGTGGAAGGCGAGGAGCATCTGCTGAGTGTGACGCCGAAGAATCTGCAGGAGATCCTCGGACCGGTCAAAGTGCATCCCGAGGTGCGCGGCGCAGGAAAGGATCCCGGCGTTGTCACAGGCCTTGCCTGGACGGCAGTGGGCGGCGAACTGCTGGAGGTGGAAGTGAACCTTATGGACGGCTCCGGCAAACTGGAGTGCACCGGGAATTTGGGCGATGTGATGAAGGAATCCATTCATATCGCTGTGTCTTGCCTGCGCAGCCGCGCCAAACGTTTAGGGATCGATCCCGGTTTTTACAAGGAGCAGGATATCCATGTGCATTTCCCTGAGGGGGCGATCCCGAAGGACGGTCCCTCTGCCGGCATTACGATTACCACGGCTATCGTATCGGCCTTGACAGAACAGAAAGTGCGCCGCGATCTGGCAATGACCGGGGAGATCTCCCTGCATGGACGGGTGCTGCCTATCGGCGGCTTGCGGGAGAAGACCATGGCGGCCCTGCGCAATGGGGTGAAAACAGTCATCATCCCCAAAGACAACGTGCCGGATCTGGAAGAGATCGATCCTTCGGTCCGCGTGCAGCTGACGTTTGTTCCTGTGGAAACCATTGATGAAGTCCTGGCCGAAGCGCTGCCTCTGGAGGCGCTGCGCGGAAAGGGAAAGCGGAGCAGCAGCGCTGCGATGCCGGGAAAACGCGAGAGAAAGCCGCGTGCATCGATTCGGCAGTAAAGTGCTGAAGAAAAGGAGGAAGGGCGTTGAATTTCAGTAAAGCGGAATTTATTCTGTCGGCGGTGGAGCCGTCCAAATTTCTGCGCGACGGATTGCCGCAGATTGCGTTTGCAGGGCGCTCCAATGTGGGGAAATCTTCGGTCATCAACCGCCTTTTGGGACGCAAGAATTTTGCCCATGTGGGCGCCACGCCCGGCAAAACATCCCAGGTCAATTATTTTAAGCTGGACGGCGCGGCGTATCTGGTGGACCTGCCGGGCTACGGCTATGCCAAGGTGTCCAAGGCAGAGCGCGATCGCTGGGGAAAGCTGATGGAGAGCTATTTTGCAACGGGACTGATTTCGCTGGGTGTGCAGATTGTGGATGCCCGCCATCAGCCTACGGCGGATGACCGGACTATGGCAGAATGGTTTTATGGCACAGGCTGCCCGGTGCTGATCGTGGCCAATAAGCTGGATAAGCTGAAAAAAAGTGAGATCGAACCGAATCTTGTGCGTATCCGTCAGACGCTTTGTCCGGAGAATGAGGCGGAAGTGATTCCGTTTTCCGCCGAGACCGGGGTGGGTAAGGAAGAACTGATCCATCGAATTCACAATAAACTACATGCGTAAGACGCGCGGGGAAGTATGTGCTGCTTCCCCGCGCTTTTTTGTGCCCTGCGGCGGCAAAAAATTGTAAAGAATCGGAAAAACTTTTGTTTTTCCCCTATGCAAAAAGGCAAAAATAATATAAAATAGCAAAGGATTCATTTCAGAATAGTTCAGACTTCAGAAAAAACATTGGAGGGAAAACAGAATGCAGACGCCCCAGTATAAACGAATCCTGCTGAAGATCAGCGGGGAAGCGCTTGCGGGAGATAAACATTTTGGCCTTGATTTTGATGTGATTGGAAATGTGTGCGATGTGGTGAAGCAATGCGTGGATATGGGCGTTCAGGTGGGCATTGTCATCGGCGGCGGAAATTTCTGGCGCGGCGTGAGAAACGGCACTGGAAAAATGGAACGCACCCGCGCCGATCATATGGGCATGCTGGCCACAGTGATGAACTGCCTTGCCGTGGCCGATGTGCTGGAGCAGAAGGGGGTTCCCGTCCGTGTACAGACCGCCATTGAAATGCGGGCCATTGCCGAGCCGTATATCCGCCTGCGTGCCGTGCATCAGTTGGAAAAGGGCAGTGTGGTCATTTTTGGCTGCGGAACCGGAAATCCTTATTTTTCCACCGATACAGCAGCCGTACTCCGCGCTGCGGAAATCAATGCCGACGTGATCATGCTGGCAAAGAATGTGGACGGCGTTTATGATTCGGATCCTGTGCAGAATCCCGATGCCAAAAAATATGATCAGATCAGCTATGATGACGTGCTGGCCCAGCACCTGAGCGTGATGGATTCCACGGCCACATCCCTGTCGATGGACAATAAGATCCCTGTGCTGCTTTTTGCACTGGAGGATCCCCAGAATATCATCCGTGCCATTTGCGGAGAAAAAGTGGGAACGATTGTGAAGGAGGATTAACATGATGAAGGAAGAATACCGTATTTACGAGGAAAAGATGAATAAAACGCTGGATTCGCTCCAGGGGGATTTTGCCGGTGTCCGTGCCGGTCGGGCCAATGCCCAGGTGCTTGACAAGATCAAAGTGGAATATTACGGCGCTCCCACGCCCATCAATCAGATCGGCGGCATCAGTTCTCCCGATTCCCGCACTCTGGTGATCCAGCCTTGGGATAAAACGGCGCTGAAGCTGGTGGAGAAGGCGATCAACGAATCTGATCTGGGCATCCATCCCCAGAACGACGGTACCTGCATCCGCTTATCTTTCCCGCAGCTGACTGAGGAGCGCCGCCAGGAACTGAGCAAGCAGGTGCGCAAATATGCTGAAAACGCCAAGGTAGCTATTCGCAATATTCGCCGCGATGCGATGGATACCTTCAAAGCCCAGAAGAAGAAGTCCGAGATCACGGATGACGATTTGAAAGATATTGAAAAGGATATGCAGGATCTGACGGACAAAAAATGCAAGGAGATTGATACGCTCCTGGAGAAAAAGCAGAAGGAACTGATGTCCGTCTAACGGGTGCAGTGGTGTGGGGTCATGGCTTTTTTTAAGTCGAAATCGGAACAGACGGCGGGGTTGGTGGATATGGCCCACCTGCCCCGCCACATCGCTATTATTATGGACGGTAACGGCCGCTGGGCCAAGCGGCGGGCGTTGCCCCGTACGGCTGGGCATAAGGTGGGGGCGGAAGTATTTCGCACCATTGCGACTTATTGCAAGGATCTGGGCATAGAATATCTCACGGTGTATGCTTTTTCCACCGAGAACTGGAAGCGGCCCAAGGATGAAGTGGATACCATCATGGGCCTTTTGAAGCGGTATCTCTTAGAGGCGATCGACACGATGGCCAGGGATAATATCCGCCTTCGGTTTCTTGGGGATCTTTCGGCGTTGCCAGAGGAGCTGCAGAAGCTGGCTGCGCGAACCAATGCTATTACCGAAACCTTGGACGGATTCCAGGCCAATATCTGCCTCAACTATGGCGGGCGGGATGAGATTCTGCGTGCAGCCAGGGCTTTTGCTGCCGACTGTGTTGCGGGGAAGCATCGGTCGGAGGAATTGGACGAGAAACTGTTTGAAGCCGGGCTTTCCTCTGCGGGTCTGCCGGATCCGGATCTGATTATCCGACCCGGCGGAGAAAAACGGGTGTCCAATTTTTTGTTGTGGCAGGGGGCCTATTCGGAGTTCCTCTTCACTGACACTCTGTGGCCCGATTTTAAAAAAGAAGATCTGGATGCAGCGCTGCTGGAATATCAGCGCCGCCATCGCAGATATGGAGGAATTTAATGGCAAAGCGTATTTTAACCGCAGTGATTTGGCTCCCCATTGCGGCGCTGGGGTTTGCCTTTGCGCCGGTGTGGGGCATCGCGCTGGCGATCTCGGCGCTGTCTGTGGTGGCCGTGTATGAGTTGCTGTGGGCCACCGGGTTTGTCCGGCAGAGGCGGTTGTGTGTCATCAGCGCAGTGTTTGCAGCACTGGTGCCGCTGTGGACGTATTACAGCTCGGAATTTTATCTTCTGCTTTTGGGTGCATTTTTGTTGGTGTCGCTGTGTTTCTTGGACGGGATGCTACACCAGGCACAGGTGAAATTTGAAATGGTCTGTGCGGCTCTGTTCGGCGCGCTGATTGTGCCGTGCTTTTTGTCCTCTTTCCTGCGCATGGAAATAGAGATGGAAACGCGGCTGATTTTTTATCTCCCGCTCATTTATCCCTTTATCAGCGATGCAGGCGGTTATTTTGTCGGCCGCCTGTTTGGAAAGCACAAGCTTGCCCCGGAACTTTCGCCGAAGAAAACCATTGAAGGTTCGGTCGGCGCAGTACTCTTTGCGGTAGTGGGTGGACTACTGTTTGGCGCGGCAGCGCAGTATGGTTTCGGCCTGCAGCCCAATTATATAGCGCTGGGCCTGCTCGGCATCCCGCTGAGCGTGATTTCCCAGTTCGGTGATCTGGTCTTTTCCTATATCAAGCGGGAATTCGGCATCAAGGATTACGGGCGTATTTTCATGGGTCACGGCGGTGTATTGGATCGCTTTGACAGCGTTATCTTTGCCGCGCCGGCGTTGGAGCTTCTGCTTCATTTTGTGTCCATTTTTTTCTGATGACAGACGCGTTTTAGATGAAAAAGAGGGTTTGAGCATGACGAAATGCATTTCGATTTTGGGTTCGACCGGTTCTATCGGAGCCCAAACACTTGAAGTGGTGGATCAGCTGGGGCTGCGGGTGGCCGCTTTAACGGCGCGGAGCAATGTGGATTTGATGGAACGGCAGGCGCGGAAATATCTTCCGCGTCTTGTTGTGCTTTATGACGAAAACGCGGCAAAGACGCTGCGGGGACGACTTTCCGATCAGATGGAAACAGAAGTGTGCTCCGGAATGGAAGGACTGCTCCGTGCCGCTGTGGCAGAGGAAGCCGACACGGTGCTGACGGCTGTGGTGGGTATGGTGGGCCTGCAGCCTACGCTGGCAGCCATCGCAGCGGGGAAAAAGATCGCGCTGGCCAACAAGGAGACGCTGGTCTGCGGCGGTGAACTGGTGATGGCTGCTGCGGTGCAGAAGGGCGTAGAAATCGTCCCTGTGGACAGCGAGCACTCGGCGATTTTCCAATGTCTTCAATCTTGTCGAGACCGTTCCGAAGTGGCGCGCATTTTGCTCACATGCTCTGGCGGCACCTTTTACGGCCGCAAAAAAGAAGAAATCTACCGCGCCACAGCCCGCGAAGCGCTGAAAAATCCCAACTGGGATATGGGCGCAAAAGTGACGCTGGACAGCGCTACGCTGATGAACAAGGGCCTGGAAGTGATCGAGGCCATGCGTCTGTATGACCTTCCGCTGGATAAGGTCTGTGTGGTGGTACATCGGCAGAGCATCATTCATTCCATGGTGGAATATTGTGATGGTGCGGTGTTGGCCCAGCTGGGGGCGCCGGATATGCGCATTCCGATCCAGTATGCCATGACGCATCCGGGGCGGCTGCCGTCTCCGGCGCACCGGTTCGATCCCTTTTCCTGCGGCGAACTGACGTTTGCCCGGCCGGATTTGGATACGTTTCCCTGTCTGCGCCTGGCGATGGAGGCGGTGCAGGCGGGTGGGACGGCCTGTGCGGTGCTCAACGGAGCCAATGAAACAGCGGTTTCCTTGTTTTTGCAGAATAGGATCGTTTTCGGACAGATCCCGGAACTTGTGGATGCGGCCCTGCAGCGGCTGGGTGTGGTGCAGCGTCCGGATCTTGCCGAAATTCTGCATGCGGATGCACAGGCCCGGGATGCGGCTATGGAAGCGTATCATCATCTGGTAAAAGCGTAAGGAGTTTTTTGCATTCATGTATATCATCATTGCGATACTGATTTTCGGCGTGCTGATTGCTGTGCATGAGCTGGGACATTTCCTGGCGGCCAAGCTGTTCGGCGTGCGGGTCAATGAATTTTCCATCGGTATGGGACCGGCTGTTTGGCAGAGGAAAAAGGGGGAAACGGCCTATTCTCTGCGCCTTTTGCCCATCGGTGGGTTTTGTGCCATGGAGGGGGAAGATGAGGGATCTGACGATCCCAGGGCGCTGAACAACAAAGGGCTGTTCCCGCGCTTTATCATTTTTGCCGCCGGCGCTTTTATGAATTTCCTGACGGGATTTTTGATTTTAGTTTGGTTGTGCAGTAATTTGGCCTTTGTCTATACGCCGGTGATCACCGGTTTTGCGGATGGCTTTGAGGCGCAGGGCGAGAACGGCCTGACGGCGGGAGATCGCATCATCAGCATTGACGGGGAGCGCGTGCTCCTGTATGAGGATGTTTCGATTTTTTTGAACTTGGGCAATGGCGAGACATATGATTTTGTAGTGGAGCGGGACGGTCGGCATATCACGCTGACTGATTTGCCCCTTGCGCCCAAGGAATATCCCAATGAGGATGGCACCAGCAGCGTACGCTTTGGGCTCAATTTCGGTGAAATCGTGGAGGCGACGCCTCTGGTGAAGCTGAAAATGGCAGGGCTGCATTCCGCAGATTTTGTCCGCCTGGTGTGGTACAGCCTGGAAATGCTGGTCACCGGCCAGGTGGGGCTGTCCGATATGTCCGGGCCTGTGGGGATTGTGACGACGATCTCCGATGTGGGGCAAGGATCCACATCGCTCTTTATGGCGGCGGCCAATATCGGCTATTTGACAGCGCTGATCGCCATCAATCTGGCGGTGATGAATTTATTGCCGATCCCGGCACTGGACGGCGGACAGATTTTTATCATGTTTGCAACAGCCCTAGTGACAAAAGTGACGAAGCGGCCGGTCAATCCCAAGTATGCGGGGTATCTCAATTATGCTGGATTTATGGCTCTGATGCTGTTTATGCTGGTTGTCACGGCCAGTGATATCTTTAAGCTTTTTGTATAACGGGAGGCGCTCAGGAAAGATGACAAAGCAGATCAAGATCGGCTCTGTAGCGGTGGGCGGCGGCGCGCCGGTGGCGATTCAGTCCATGTGCAATACCAATACCGCCGATGTGGAAGCAACGGTGGAACAGATTCATCGCCTGGAGGAAGCTGGCTGCGAGATCGTGCGCGTGGCGGTGCCGGATCAAGCCGCGGCAGCTGCGGTGGGCAGAATTCGTTCCAGGATTCATATCCCGCTGGTGGCGGATATCCATTTCGATTATAAGCTGGCGCTGCAGTGTGTGGATTCCGGTATTGACAAGATCCGTATCAATCCTGGCAACATTGGTGCCGAGGAACGGGTGAAGGCAGTGGTGGATGCCTGCCGCAAAAACGCTATTCCTATCCGCATCGGCGTGAACGGGGGAAGCCTTGAGAAGCCGCTGCTGCGCAAATACGGCGGTGTGACCGCCGAAGCATTGGCGGAGAGCGCATTCGGACATGTGGCGCTGCTGAACCGTTTTGATTTTGACGACATCTGCATTTCCGTCAAATGTTCCAGTGTGCCGACTACGGTGCGGGCATATCAGCTGCTGCACGAGCAATGCCCGTATCCGCTGCATCTGGGCGTCACCGAGGCGGGGACGCCCAAACAGGGTATCATCAAATCAGCCATGGGGATCGGCGGACTGCTGTGCCTTGGGATTGGCGACACCTTCCGCGTTACGCTAACCGCCGATCCCGTAGAGGAGATTGGTGTGGCCAAGGACATTTTGAAAGCTGCCGGGCTGCGGTGTCAGGGCATCAACCTGATCGCCTGTCCTACTTGCGGCCGCACAAAGATCGATTTGATCCCCATCGCCGAAGAGGTGGAACGCCGCTTGGCCGACTGTCGGAAAACACTGACGGTGGCAGTGATGGGCTGTATCGTCAATGGTCCTGGGGAGGCTGCTGCGGCCGATGTGGGAATTGCCGGCGGGAATGGCGAAGGCCTGGTGTTCCGAAAGGGCGAGGTCTTGCGTAAGGTACCGCAGGAAAAGCTGGTGGATGCGCTGATGGAAGAGATCGAACGGCTGTGAGCCGGAAGCGGCAATGAATGGTGTTTGCAGGATACTGCGTGAAATAGAGTACGAGAGGGTAAAAATGAGCAAAACGATTCCTTTTTTTGATTTATTTTCTGACTATATCCCCGAGCGAGAGCTTCGTATCCTGCTCCTGGAGGTACTGATCGAAGAGGCTGTTATCGATAAAGAAGCGCTAACGATGTCCGTAAAGCTTCTTTCCAGCCAGCCGTTGCCAGAAGGCGCGCTGGAAAAGGTGCAGGAGCAGATGTGTCAGCTGTACCGGCTGAAATCGGTTGAACTGAGCGTCCGCGTATGTGCGCCGGAACCGGTCAAAAAGAAAAAAACGGAAACGACAGAGCGTAAGAACTGGGAACGCAAAGGGCGGGCAGCAGTTTCCGGCGATGAGAGCGTCCTGTTTGGCGGGCCGATCACGGCCGATGTGGTGCCGATGACGGGACTGAGCTTGAAAATGCCCACTTTTGCCGTCACAGGGCGCGTTTTTGCCGAAGAAATTTATGAAACACGCCGCCCCGGTGTGTGGTGCCTGACCTTTGATATGACCGATGAGCAGAATTCTGTCCGTGTGGTAAAATATCTGAAGGAGAAGGAAATTGAGCCGTTGCGGGGTAAAATCAATGTGGATATGTATGTAACGGTGCAGGGGAGGATGAAACTCACCCGTGACGGCATGGATCTGCAAATGGAACCTTACAGCATTTGCCTAGCCGGACATAGCGAACGCATGGACAACGCTCCGCAAAAACGGGTGGAGCTGCATCTGCATACCCGCATGTCCAACATGGATGCGCTGACAGACACCAAAAAAGCGGTCAAAACGGCCATCCGCTGGGGACATCCCGCTATTGCCATTACGGACCACGGCGTGACGCAGTCCTTTCCGGATGCCGCCTCTGCCGCCGGCGGAAAAATCAAGATTCTTTATGGTGTGGAGGCCTATTTTGTCAACAATCTGGATGACCGCCTGGCTGTGCATGGTACACAGGATGCGGCTTTTGAGGATGAGATCGTCTGCTTTGACATTGAAACTACAGGACTTAATGTAAAGTATGAAGCCATTACAGAAATTGGAGCTGTAGTACTAAAGAACAGGAAGATTACCGACACTTTTCAAACCTTTGTCAATCCCAACCGTCGTTTGACGCCAGAGATTATTGGATTGACAGGCATTACCGACGAGATGCTCAAAAAGGCGCCGCAGCCCAGAGAAGCACTGGAAAGCTTTTTGGAGTTTGTGGGTAGCCGTCCCTTGGCGGCGCATAACGCCGAATTCGATATCGGTTTTATTCGGGAGAACTGTCGCAAAGAAGGGTTGCCGTTTGATCCGACGTACATCGATTCGCTGATCCTGGCTCAAAACCTGATGCCGGAGTTGACGCATTTTAAGCTGGATGTGGTGGCTGAGCGGTTGAAACTGCCTGCCTTCAATCATCATCGCGCCAGCGATGACGGCGCGACGGTGGGCTATATGTTGGTGCCCTTTTTTGACATGCTTCGTGCGCGCGGGCTTTCCCGGATTCAGGAGATCAACGAGGAAATGCTCAAGCTCCGCCCACTGGGTAAGGCGAACCGCCGGCCTCGGCACATGGTCATTCTGGCCAAGAACAAGCTGGGCATGCACAATATGTACAAGCTGATTTCTTTGTCGAATCTCAAATATTTCAAGCGGCAGCCGATCATTCCCAAAACAGAGCTGGTGAAATGGCGCGAAGGCTTGATTATTGGCGCGGCCTGCGAAGCGGGCGAATTGTTTCAGGCGGTGATTGAGCATAAAGGCTGGGACGAACTCAAGCGTATTGCTTCCTTTTATGATTATCTGGAGATCCAGCCGATCTGCAACAACATGTTTATGCTGCGTCAGGGGAAGGTGCGCTCGGAGAAGGATCTACAGGACTTCAACCGTGTTATTGTCCGCCTGGGGGAAGAATTAGGCAAGCCTGTGGTGGCCACGGGGGATGTACACTTTTTGAATCCTGAGGACGAAATATACCGCCACATTCTTTTGGCCAGCAAGAAATTTGACGACGCTGATTCGGAGCTGCCGATCTATTTCAAAACCACGGAGGAAATGCTTCAGGAATGTGCTTATCTGGGGCCGGAGAAAGCCATGGAAGTGGTAGTTACCAATCCCAATCGGATCGCGGACATGGTGGAGGATATTCAGTTGCTGCCCAAGGGGCAGCTGTTTCCGCCGAGACTGGAAAACTCCAGGGAAGATCTATACAATCTGGTATGGGGCAAGGCTCATGAGCTGTACGGCGAGCAGCTGCCGCAGATTGTTCAGGACCGTCTTGACACGGAAATGAATTCCATTCTGGGCCGCGGCTATGACGTGATTTACATGTCGGCGCAGAAATTGGTACAACGTTCGTTGGAAAACGGCTATCTGGTTGGGTCCCGTGGTTCCGTCGGTTCTTCACTGGTGGCGTATATGTCCGGAATCACAGAAGTCAACTCGCTGCCGCCCCATTACCGCTGTCCTAAATGCAAACACAGCGAATTTATTCTGGACGGTTCCTATGGCTGCGGCGCGGATATGCCGGACAAACTTTGCCCGGAGTGTGGCACACCTTATGTAAAGGATGGTTTTTACATTCCTTTTGAAACCTTTTTGGGGTTTGGCGGCGACAAAGTGCCGGATATTGATCTGAACTTTTCCGGCGAATACCAGGCCAAAGCCCACCGCCACGCCATCGAAATGTTCGGCGAAACGCAGGTGTTCCGCGCCGGAACCATCGGCACGCTGGCTGACAAAACGGCCTACGGCTATGTGCGCAAATTCCTGGAAGAACGCAGCCTCACGGCGGGCAGGGCGGAGGAAAACCGTCTGACGCAGGGAATTGTAGGCGTGCGCCGCACCACGGGGCAGCATCCTGGCGGGCTGGTGGTTGTGCCGGATGACATGGAGATCGAAGATTTCTGCCCGGTGCAGCATCCGGCGGATGCCGCGGACAGCGATACGGTTACCACCCATTTTGAATACCACTGCATGGAGGATAACCTCCTCAAGCTGGATATGCTGGGACACGATGATCCCACTATTGTTCGCATGCTGGAAGATCTGACCGGCGTGAATGCCCGGGCCATCCCGCTGGATGACGCAGATACCATGAGCATTTTTACGTCATCTGCCGTGCTGGGCTATGAGAACGACCCGATTTTGGGACCAACCGGCGCTGTGGCTATCCCAGAATTTAATACCCGCTTTACCCGTCAGATGCTGGAAGACACCCAGCCCAAAGACTTTAACACGCTGGTGCGCTTGTCCGGTTTTTCCCATGGTACCGACGTGTGGCTGGGCAACGCCCGGGATCTGATTGTAGGCGGTACGGCCAGCGTTACAGAGACTGTGGGCTGTCGTGACGATATCATGATCTACCTTATTTCCCTGGGAATGGATGCAAAAATGTCTTTTAAAATTATGGAGGCTGTGCGTAAGGGCAAAGTAAAAAAGAGCGGCTTCCAGGAGGGCTGGGTAGAAGCCATGCAGGAGCACAACGTGCCTGCGTGGTATATCGAATCCTTGGCCAAGATCGGCTATCTGTTCCCGAAGGCCCACGCTGTAGCCTATGTGATGATGGCGTTCCGCATCGCCTGGTTCAAGGTGCATAAGCCTTTGGCGTTTTATGCGGCCTTTTTCTCGATCCGTGCCAAAGCCTTCGATGCGGAATACTGTTGCGCCGGCCAGGAAGCGGTCAAGCGAAAAATGCTGGAGATCATGAACAATAAAGAAGCCACCGCTGTGGAGCAGAGTCTTGCCACCACGCTGGAGGTATGCTATGAGTTCTATCTGCGCGGTTATCATTTCGATCCGATCAACATTTATGAGTCGGATGCCACGCATTTTGTCATCAGTGAAAACGGCTTGATCCCGCCGTTTGTGGCAGTCAGCGGCTTGGGAGAATCCGCGGCGCTGGCTACGGTGGAGCAGCGTGCAGGCAAGCAATTCATTTCGGTGGAAGAGTTCTCGCTGTGCTGCAACAAACTTTCCAAGACTCACATTGATACCTTGCGGTCTTTGGGCAGCTTTGCCGGGATGCCAGATACCAGCCAGATTTCCCTGTTCGGCTGAGGGGCGGAAAGCTACGGAAAAGAGAGGCAATGTCCTTGACAAGGGAAGATTTAATGTGTTAATATATTAGCGAATTAAAGTAATAACTTTTGACCCTGAAAAGGAGGCGCCCTATGCCGATGATGATGAATACGCCTGAGGGGACCCAGGATCTGCTTTACGGCGAGTGTCAGCTGCACCGAGCCGTACAGCGGGAGCTGACGGCTGTGTTTCAGCGCTGCGGCTACAGTGAGATCGCTACGCCTGTGGTGGAGTATTACAACGTGTTTTCCAAGGCCGGCAGCGCTGTGCCGGAGGAGGGGACGTTGAAGATGATCGACCGAAGCGGCCGGATCCTGGTGCTGCGGCCGGACTGTACATTGCCCATTGCCCGCGTGACGGCGACGCATTTGCAGCATGAACCGCTGCCGCAGCGTCTGTATTACGATGAAACCATTTTCCGTGCTGCCACGGTCAACGCCGGACATATGAGCGAGATGGATCAGTGCGGCGTTGAGTTGATTGGCGCTGCTGGGACGCGAGCGGATGCTGAAGCGGTCGCTGTGGCGCTGGAGGCGCTGCAAAGCTGCCAGCTGCAGCACTACCGTATTGAACTGGGGCACGCCGCCTTTTTCCGGGCACTGGCCGAAGAGTTGAACGCTGACGAGATGCAGGTGGAGGAGATCCGGGCGCTGATTGAGCAAAAAAGCTTTGCGGCCTTGGATGATCTGTTGAAGGAACGCTTTTCTGACAAGCCGTCTTATCAGGCCCTGCGCCGCCTGTCCCGCCTGTTCGGTGGGGCGGAGGTGCTTGCTGAAGCCCGCAGCCTGACGGACAATCCCGCTGCCGTGCAGGCGCTGGAGGAGCTTTCCGCCATCTATGAGGCATTGTGTGCCGCTGGATGGGGGGCTTATGTGGGTTTCGATCTGGGACTGGTGCATCAAATCGATTACTATACCGGTATGGTGTTCTGCGGCTATGTGGAAGGCAGCGGCCATGTGGTGGTCACCGGCGGGCGGTACGATGCGCTGATGGGTAAGTTCGGCCGCAGTGCACCTGCCACAGGGTTTGCTGTGGATGTGGCCAGCGTGGCCGGCGCGCTGCCTGCACAGGAAGTGAAGGCGGCGCACAAACTGGTGCATTATGAGGCTGGATGCCTCGGGGCGGCCATGAAGCTGCAAAGCTCTGCTGGGGCGGGAGAGATCGAGCTTTCCTGCTGCGAAAGCGAGGAAGAAAGCCGCCGCTTGGCACTTCAAAAAGGGATTCCCACGCTGGTTGTGCTTACCGCTTCCGGCGTGCGGGAAGAACCCGTCTGAAAGGGGGAGAGGTTTATGCACCGTTTGCAGATCGCCCTGACAAAAGGGCGGCTCCAGGACAAATCGGTAGAGCTGTTTGAAAAGAGCGGTATCGACTGCACGCCTATCCGCGATCCGGGCCGCCGTCTGATCCACCCGCTGCCTAACTACCCCATGGATGCTTTCCTCGCCAAAGCGCCCGATGTGATCACTTATGTTGAGCATGGTGTGTGCGATTTGGGCATTGTGGGTAAGGATACGATCTTGGAAAAGGGGCACTCCTTCTATGAAGTGCTGGATTTGGGCTTCGGCCGGTGTAAATTCGCTTTGGCTGCGCCGAAAGGGATAGACCTTTACACTGGTTATCGCACAAGAACAATTGCCAGCAAATATCCTAAGGTGACCCGTGCTTTTTTTGATAAGAAGGGCCTGGACGTCAATATTATCAAAATCGAAGGCTCTGTGGAGTTGGCGCCTATCGTGGGCCTTGCGGACGCTATTGTGGACATCGTGGAAACCGGAGCGACGCTGAAGGCCAACGGCCTGGAGGTGATCGAGGATGTGGCGCCCATCAGTGCCCGGCTGATCGTCAATACTGCCAGCATGAAGCTGTATCAGAAAGAGATCAACGAATTCCTGGAACGCTTGGAAAAGGAGTTGGAAAGCCATGCTTAAAATTATTCAAGCCGACGGCGTAGCCGAGCGCAGACAGATTGCTGACATGCGTGCGCGGGCAGCCCAGACCGGCGAGGGGATCAACGCCACCGCTGCAGCGGTGCTCAAAGACGTGCGGGAGGGCGGCTATGAGGCTGTGGAACGCTACTCCGTGCAATTCGATAAAGCTGTGCCGCGGGAGATTTCGAAAGAGGAAGTGGAGGCAGCCTATGCCGCCTGCCCCAAAGAGCTGATTGAGGCCATGGAAACGGCGGAGGCGAATATTCGGGACTACAATGAAAAGCTGCTTTTGAGAACCATGGAGTGGAAAAATCCCGCTGGCGGCACGGTGGGCCGTATTGTGCGGGGCCTGACGCGGGTGGGCATCTATGTGCCCGGCGGTACGGCAGCCTATCCTTCTTCGGTGTTGATGAATGCTGTGCCTGCCAAAGTGGCCGGCGTGCAGGAGATTATCATGGTCACGCCACCTACGGAAAACCTGAACCAGGCGGTACTGGCGGCGGCAAAGATTGCCGGGGTGGATCGTGTGATCGGCGTGGGCGGTATTCAAGCTATCGCCGCGCTGGCCTATGGCGCGGGCTTTATCCCGAAGGTGGATAAGATCTGCGGCCCGGGAAACGCCTATGTGGCTGCGGCCAAGCGGCTGGTGTATGGCACTATTGACATTGACATGGTAGCCGGTCCCTCTGAAGTGCTGGTCATTGCCGATGAAACAGCCAATCCCAAATATGTCGCTGCGGACCTGCTCAGTCAGGCAGAACACGATGTGCTGGCCTCTGCGGTACTGCTGACTACCAGCGAGGAGCTGGCGCGGAGGGTGGATGAAGAGATACTCCGCCAGAGTGCTTATCTCAGCCGCCGGGAGATCATTGAGCGGTCGCTGGCGGATTTCGGCGCAGCCATTGTCTGTTCAGATCTGAACATCTGTGCGGATCTAGCCAACGAGATTGCTCCGGAGCATTTGGAGATCTGCACCAGGGAGCCGCGGGCGCTTCTGCCGCTGATTTTGAATGCAGGAGCGGTATTTCTGGGTGAAAATGCGCCGGAGCCTTTGGGCGATTACCTGGCCGGGCCGAACCACGTTCTGCCCACCTCTGGTACGGCCCGGTTCTTCTCCCCTCTGTCGGTAGACAGCTTCTTGAAAACCATGAGCGTGCTGGAATATTCCAGGGAAAGCCTGAAACAGCAGTGGAAACAGATCGTGGCTTTTGCCAAAGCGGAATCCTTGACAGCCCACGCTAATTCCATCGAAGTGCGTTTCGCGGATGAAACGGACTGAGAAAAAGGGGAGAGTGCTATGGAACGAGCCGCAAAAATCGAGCGGAAAACAAAAGAAACAGATATTTCAGTGGAGCTGCAGTTGGACGGCGGCGAAATCGCGCTGGATACAGGCATCGGCTTTTTCGATCACATGCTCCGTGCTTTTGCCTTTTATGCCGGCATCGGCCTGACGGTGCAAGCCAGAGGCGATCTGCAGGTGGACGGCCACCATACGGTGGAAGATGTGGGTATCGTGCTCGGTGAGGCGCTCAAAGGCGCTTTCGGCGAAAAGAGGGGAATCCGCCGTTTTGCCAGCGCCTATGTGCCCATGGACGAGGCGTTGCTCTTTGCGGCGTTGGATGTGTCCGGTCGCCCCTATTTGGTTTTTGACGCGCCTATGCCCCAGGAACGCTGCGGGGAATACGATACCTGCCTGACGGTAGAGTTTATGCGCGCCCTTGCCACCCATGCGGCGCTGACGCTGCATATGAAGGCCATCTATGGCGCCAATGCCCACCATATCACCGAGGGGCTGTTCAAGGCGCTGGGATTGGCGCTCAAGGACGCTAAGTGCGTGGGGGGAGGCGCAGTTACCTCTACAAAGGGAGTACTGTGATGCGATACACTGCAATTGTGGATTACAATGTGGGCAATCTGTCCAGCATCTGCCACGCGCTGGAGTACATCGGCGTGCAGACGCAGATTACGGCGGAGGAAGCAGTACTTGAGCGCGCCGAAGGCATTATTCTGCCCGGTGTGGGTGCTTTCCCGGATGCCTGGACGGAACTGGAACAGCGCGGCCTGCCCGCTGTTTTGCGCCGCCAGGCGGAGCATAAGCCCGTCCTCGGCATTTGTCTTGGCATGCAGCTGCTGATGAGCGGCAGTACAGAGGTGCGTCCCTGCCGGGGCCTTCATTTCATGCCCGGTACGGTAGACCGAATCAAAACGGATTTGAAGCTACCCCACATTGGCTGGAACACCCTGCACTTAAAAACGCCCACACCGCTTTTTGCCGGGTTGGACGAGGGGGCGTATGTCTATTTTGTCCATACATATTGCGCCACGGCAGAGCTGGAAAGTGATGTGTATGCTGTAACAGATTACGGCGGCCCTGTTACCGCAGCTGTAGGTCGAGGAAACGTATACGGCACCCAGTTCCACCCTGAAAAAAGCGGCGATGTGGGGCTGGAAATTCTCAAGAATTTTGTGAGGCTTCAGGGATGATTATTGAACCGGCCATCGATTTGAAAAATCAACAGTGCGTCCGTTTGCAAAAGGGCAATTTTGACACCGTGCAC
The DNA here is from genome assembly GCA_020555605.1 of bacterium 210917-SL.2.15. Classification (GTDB taxonomy): domain Bacteria; phylum Bacillota; class Clostridia; order Oscillospirales; family Oscillospiraceae; genus Pseudoscillospira. Next base: position 164,894 of record JAJCJC010000003.1, read on the forward strand.
CAAGTGGCCGCTGATCCGGTGACCACGGCGCTGGCGTTCTGCGCCGCCGGAGCGCAGTGGATTCACATGGTGGATCTGGACGGCGCCCGCAGCGGCGTGCGCGTCAATGCGCCCATCGTGGCCGCGGTGGCCCGGGAGAGCGGCCTGAAGATCGAATTGGGCGGAGGGCTGCGCACCATGGAGGATCTGCGCGCCGCCGCCGACAACGGCGCGCAGCGCCTGTGCATTGGCTCTGCGGCGGTGTCTGACCCTGATTTTGTGGCCGCGGCCGTGCGGGAATACGGAGCACGCATTGCCGTGGGCATCGACGCGCTGGAAGGCACCGTCCGCGTGTCCGGCTGGGAGCAGGACTCCCGGCGCGACTGCCTGGATTTTGCGCAGCAGATGGAGGGGCTGGGCGTGGAAACGCTGATCTTTACGGATATTTCCACCGATGGGATGCTTTCAGGCCCCTCGGTGGAGTGGCTTGCGAAGCTGCAGCGGCGGGTATCCTGCCGCGTTATTGCCAGCGGCGGCGTATCCTGCAACGAGGACATCCGCATCCTGCGGGATATGGGATTGTACGGCGCCATTGTCGGCAAGGCGTATTATGCCGGGACCATTGATCTGGCTCTGGCCATTGAGGAGGCGGGTGCGCAATGTTAGCCAAACGGATTATTCCCTGTCTGGACGTGAAAGACGGGCGTGTGGTCAAAGGAGTCAACTTTGTGAACATTCGCGACGCCGGCGACCCGGTGGCGCTGGCCAAATGTTACAGCGACGCCGGGGCCGATGAAATCGTCTTTCTGGATATCACGGCCACCCACGAGGCGCGCAGGACTGTGGCCGATATGGTGGCGCGCACGGCGGAGCAGGTGTTTGTGCCTCTGACGGTGGGCGGCGGCATCCGCACCGTGGAGGATTTTCAGCTGCTGCTGCGCGCCGGGGCGGATAAAATTTCGGTTAATTCCGCTGCGGTGAACGATCCAACATTGATCGCCCGGGCTGCGGAGCGCTTCGGCAGCCAGTGCGTTGTTTTGGCGGCAGATGCCAAACGGCGGCCGGATGGCCGCTATGAGATTGTGGTGGAAGGCGGCCGCCGTTTTACGGGACTGGGTCTCATCGACTGGGTGGTACAGGCCGAGCAACTTGGGGCCGGCGAAATTTTGCTGACCAGCATGGACGCCGACGGCACTAAGACAGGTTTTGACCTGCCCATGCTCCGCTCCGTGACGGAAGCGGTGCACATTCCCGTTATTGCCTCCGGGGGCTGCGGCACACTGGAGCACTTTGCTCAGGTATTTGAAGAAACGGATGCCGATGCGGCGCTGGCTGCTTCATTATTTCATTTTGGCGAACTGACGGTGGGACAGGTCAAGGAATATCTGCACAGCCAGCACATTCCCGTGAGGCTGTGAAGGGGGGATCTGCAATGCTGGATTTGGATATGCTGTTTCAGAAATCGGAGCTGATTCCGGTTATTATTCAGGATGCCAGCGACGGAACTGTTTTGATGCTGGGCTTTACGAACCGCGAGGCTGTGGAGCGGACACTGCATACGAAAACGGCCTGGTTTTGGTCCCGTTCCCGGCAGAGGCTGTGGAACAAAGGGGAGAGCAGCGGGAATTTTCTGCATGTGGTGAAAATGGTCGCCGATTGTGATACGGATACGCTGCTCTATGTCTGTCATCCGGACGGACCCACCTGCCACACCGGCCGCCGCTCCTGTTTTTTTCATACCTTGTGGGAAGAAGAAGGACCGCGCTGATGTCACTGGTGTTTCTGTTGATGATCGGCGCTGCAGCGGCTTTGGTACTGGCTGTTGTGATCGCGCTGTGCCGCTGAGGGGCGGCAGAGGAAACAAGGAGGAAGAGAACGATGAACTCATTTGAACAGATGGAGGCGGTGATCGCGCAGCGCCGCGCGCAGCCTCAGGAAGGCTCTTATACCTGCTATTTGTTTGACAAAGGCCTGGATAAAATCCTGAAAAAAGTGGGGGAAGAGTGCGCCGAAACCATCATCGCCGCCAAAAACGGCGAAAAGGCAGAACTGGTGGGCGAGATCAACGACGTTTTCTATCATCTTCTGGTGATGATGAACGAATGCGGCGTCACGCTGGCAGATGTGTGCCGGGAGATGGATGTGCGCGCGGAGAAGATCGGAAACCTGAAAACGTTTCATGTTTCGGATCACAATACCTGAGCGGCAGAAAAAACGGCAGATTGCTAAAGCAACGCTTTCATAATTAATCGACAAAAAAAGCCAACTCATTTTGAGTTGGCTTTTTTTATATTCTATTGAGATTTGAGAAAATATAAATTGAGGCTTTTTGCCTACAAACTAAGATGGAGGGATCAGCTTGAAAAACTATGGATATGTCAGGGTCAGTACGAAAGACCAGAATGAGGACAGGCAGTATATTGCGCTACGGGAGCTTTGTATCCCGGAGAAGAATATTTTTATGGACAAGCAGTCCGGAAAAGATTTTGAGCGGCCTCAATACCGCAGGCTGGTGCGGCGGCTGAAAAAGGACGATTTACTCTATGTCAAAAGCATCGATCGTCTGGGGCGCAATTACACGGAAATTCTGGAGCAGTGGCGTATTTTGACCAAGGAAAAGGGGGCGGATATTGTGGTGTTGGATATGCCGCTTCTGGATACCCGCCGGGGGAAAGACCTAATGGGCACTTTTCTCAGCGATATCGTGCTGCAGGTGCTGTCCTTTGTGGCGGAAAATGAACGCAGCAATATCCGTCAGCGGCAGGCGGAGGGGATCGCCGCGGCAAAAGCCAGAGGTGTTCGCTTCGGGAGACCGCCGCTTCCACTTCCTGAAAATTTTCAGGAAGTATGCCGGGCCTGGCGGGGCAAGCAGATTACGCTGAAGCAGGCGGCAATGGCGTGTCAGATGCCGGAAGGAACATTTTATGCAAAAGCGGTACGCGTGGAGACGCAGACCGACAGAAGAGACAATTCTAAAATGTGTACCTTTACAAATTACACAGCTAAAAAAATTCAATTACATAATACACGTAATTCCTGTAGTTTTCAAGAGTTTTTCGGAAAATCCGGCGAGTAGTGCTTCAACTCAAAAAGGTACACTTTTCCAAATTACGCAAGATCCTTCAGGCTGAACAAGCCGATTAGAGAAGGTTCAGCTGAGGGATACTCGTACCTTGAACACTGCAGGAGGAGGTGGCGCCGTAGGGAAATTGCGGAAGGATTTGAGATGATATGGAAATTTTGTTTTAGGAGGAATCAGAGTATGCGAAAACGAATCCAATCCCTGGCGCTGGCCATACTTATGGCACTGAGCCTTCTGCCAGCCACAGCTTTGGCGTCAGAAGGAAATACGGGTGTGCCGGGAGGCGTCACGGCAAAAAAAGAGCTGGTCTGCGATGAAAACAACCAGCCCGTTCTGGACGAAAACGGAAACTACACCATCCGGCTGACCGTACAGGGAGAGCCAGTGGAAAAGCCCTACGCTTCCAGTGCAGACATTGTTCTCGTGGTGGATAATTCCGGTTCCATGGGAACCAGTGTCGGCACGCCGTGCAATACGCCAAAGGCGCAGTTTCAGGAAGAGACGATGCTTCTTTGGAAGAAATACACCTGCCCGGAGTGCGGAGCCGTCTATAACAGCAGTTTGCTTGGACTCCTGTGGGATACGCGCCCGGAATACTGCACCGGCGAGAAAGGCAAGCATGTCCGCATGGATACGGCAAAGGAAGTGAGTTCCTCCTTTGCTCAGTCGATTCTGGACAGTAGCAGAAACCGGCTGGCCGTGGTGGGATTCTCACATGGCGAAAGTGCAGGCGGCGCAGATGACAGCAAAGCAATTCAGGTTGCGCAACCGTTGACCAATGATCTGACTCTGGTGCAGAATGCGATTTTTCAAATGAAAGCCGACGGCGGCACCAACTATTCGGCCGCACTGCAGCAGGCATACGCCTATCTGAATGGGCGTTCTGAGGAGGAGAAAGAGAGCCGTCCCGCTTATGTGATCTTCCTTTCCGACGGAGCGCCCGGCCGGAGCGGCGATTCCGCCAAAGACCCAAAATGGAACGGCAGCCAGCAGGTGCAGGCTCTGAACGCTGACGGCGTTATAGTGTACGCCATTGGCATTGCGCTCAAGGACAACGAGAGCACATACCTCAAATCGCTGGCAACGGACGTGGAGCACTATGTGAATGTCACGGGCGAGAACTATAGCGATCAGCTCAGCAATGTTATGGAGCAGTGGGCCACGCAGATCAATTCTGTGCCGGCCGGTACGAACGCTGTGCTGACCGATGTTGTGAATACGGAGCAGTTTGACCTTGCGGAAGGCGGCCTGAGCAGCAATTTGACGCTGGCGGCAGACGGCAAAACACTGACCTGGAACATCGGGACCATCCCCTCTGAGGCGATAGAGGCAACCATCTTGCTCAAGCCCAAAGAAGGAGTGTCCGGCAAAGCAATCCGCACGAATCAGAATGTGTATTTGAACTATACAGACGCGGAGGGCGCCAGTAAGACCATCGTTGAGGCGGATATCGGTATTCCGAAGGTGGATCTCGAAGCGCCTGCACCGGCCGAGCGCTATACGGTCGCCTATGATTGGGGGATAGAGGCGCCCGGTGATTGTACCCTGCCCAGCAATTCCAATACATATGAGTCGGTTGAGACAGCCAAAGCGGCAGTGGATACGACCTTTAACAGCGCGTCTGTTTCCCACGCGCAGAAAGATGGCCAAGATGGCGTGTGGACTTTCAGCGGCTGGGACGGTGGAGCCGTTGTTGGAACTGTCGTAACATTTACCGGAAGCTGGAGCTTTGCGGCTGAGGAAACGCCGGATCCGGAAGAGCCAATTCCGTGGGATGTATCCAAGTCGAAAGTTGCGGACGGTCTGGTCAAGCAGAGCGACGGTTCCTATACGACGAATGTGACGCTTTCCCTGCCCAGCTCAGAGGAACCGCTGGTTTCCGATGTAGTATTCGTGCTCGATAAGTCCACCAGTGCGGCTCTGGAAGATCAAGCGCTTGCTATGCTGAGTCAACTGAAAGAGCAGGTCGATCAAGAGCATGCATCGGTTCAGGTTGGCGTGGTCATTTTCAATCAAAAAGCCAATGTGGCCAATGATGGAACGTTCTTTGATTTGTCTGCCGATTACGACGAGATCAAAACTGCCATTGAACAGGATATCAGCAGCGGCACTAATATGCATGCGGGCCTGTTGGCAGGCAAGGCAATGCTGGACGCGGATACCGCTGTCGCTGCAGAGCGCAAATATCTGATCCTTGTCAGCGATGGCATCACCTATATGTACGATGCAGAACCGACAGTGACTGCGTGGAAGTTTAATATACCCTTTGCTGCCGGTGACTGGCATGGAAGTGGTACATGGGATATCTTTGCCAGTCCGGATAACTGGTATTCGAAGTACCACACGATAGAAGCGCCGGAAGATTGGAGCGCGTGGCTGGAAGACATCGGCCCAAAAGTGGATGCTCAGGGTACCACCTATGAGTATCCATATAAAGGTACAGTAGGTACAACAACTCCAGAAGATATCGACAAGTGGGATACAGGGTATGCAATGAGTATTGATAAGGCACTGTATCTGAGCAATGAAGTCTATCAGAGTGCGAAGGATGCCGGTTACCATTGCTATGCGATGACAGCGGAATCCGAAACCAGTGCAGAGTATCCGTGGGGGGCTTCCTTCGTAAACTATCTGGCTGGCGGTAAGAGCATCTCCTTTGATTCCATTCAAAACGATATCTACTACCTGCTTGACAGTGGTTCCACCGTGAATGATATCATTGGCTGCGACTTTGACTTTGTCAACGATGCATCCAAACTGCTCCTGACCGTAGGCGGCGAAACGCTGTCGGCGCGTGCAATGACTGTGGGCAGCGATCGTCCAAATGAAACCACTTGTTACGCGTTTGGCGAAGGCCAGGAAAATGAATTTGTCCTCCATTATTATGCCAAAGGCGAAGATGGAAATTCGGAAGAGTGCTTCGTGTGGGATATCAACGTTCCCGTCAGCAAATTTGCCCCGGTTCAGCTGACATACCGGCTACAGTTGGAACTGGACAAGGTGCAGACTGCCGCTGGAACATACGGCGTACAGGACTACGACGGAAGCAAGGGCGGTACACAGGGCGTGGAAGGCGGACTGTTTACCAATGAGAGCGCTGTATTAACCGCGGTTGATACAGCGGGAAATGAACGCGTGTCCACGTTCAACAGGCCCTCTGTCGTTTATACCGTGTCCGGCGGCGGTGGCGGCGGCGGAACCACCACGCGCTACACGCTGACTTACGAATCCAACGGAGGGACGAAATATGATTCCGAGCGCTACCGCCGGAACACGGTGGTGCAGCTGGATAAAGCCCCTGCGAGGGAAGGCTATACCTTCACTGGCTGGTATGCGGACAAGGACCTGACGGAGAAGATCGGCGAGATCAAAATGACCTCGAACAAGACCGTCTATGCCGGCTGGGAAGCCACCGGCGTGCCGGACTGGCTCAACGGTGAGGATCACTTTGCCTACATCATCGGTGACGACGAAGGCTATGCCCGCCCGCTGGCCAACGTCACCCGCGCGGAAACGGCGGCCATCTTCTTCCGTCTGCTGAAAGCGGATGTGCGGGAAGAGTATTTGACCGATCAGAGCAGCTTTGCCGATGTGGCGCGGAGCGCATGGTACAACAAGGCCGTTTCCACTATGGCGGCGCTGGGCGTGGTGAAGGGGTACACTGAGGATACGTTTGCCCCCAACGAAGCCATTACCCGTGCGGAGTTTGCGGCAATCTGTGCCCGGTTCGATACCGGCACCACCGACGGCGAGAGCAACTTCACGGACATCTCCGGCCACTGGGCCGAAAGCGAAATCCTGCGTGCGGCGCAGCTGGGCTGGATTCAGGGCGACCCGGACGGGCGCTTCCGCCCGAATGTGCCGATCACACGAGCAGAGGCGATGACGATCATCAACCGTGTTCTGAACCGGCTGCCGGAGGAGAAAGAGGACCTTCTGGAAGGGATGAACGAGTGGCCGGACAATCTGCCGGGAGCCTGGTATTACCTGGCGGTGCAGGAAGCCACAAACAGCCACGCCTACGAACGCAAGGGCGAAATCTATGAACACTGGACGGAGATGAATACCGATCCCGACTGGGTACAGTATCAGCATTGATATTCGTTTGCACAAAGACCAAAAACGGCGAACCGAATAACCGGTTCGCCGTTTTTTGCATGTTTCAGGTGAATTGCGCAGTTTGACGACAGAAGAGTATCAGAAAAGCGGCCAGGTTCAAATATGAAGCAGCGGTTTGTGCATACTGTGCAAAGCGAAAAACCGCGGGGAGTTATGTCCCCCGCGGTTGGCTATGCGCTTAGTTCGAACGCTTTCCGTTGGCTTTCGCCATAAAACGTTCATTATCGATAACGGCACGCTGATGGGTGCCTTCGCCGATCAGACCCGTTTCATCGTAAGCGGATACTTTAAAATCTACAATTTTGCCGTTCGCGGAAATATTGATGACTTCCGCTTCTGCGTATACTTTCATCCCCACAGGGGTCGGGGAAATGTGGGTTGTGTTCATGGCGGTTCCCACCGTACCTTTACCCTCGGGCAATGTAGCCGCCATCAGTGTCAGGGCGGCGTTTTCCATCAGAGCCACCATGAACGGAGTACCGAATACCTGCAGGCTGCCGGAGCCGGCTTTGGCGGCGGTGTTTTCGGCGGTGACCAAAGTCTCCGCCGTATGTTTCATTCCGATTTCCAGTATCATTGCGGACCTCCTTTTGTTTAGCCCACCTGGGTGAGACCCAGGCGCAGCCATTCACTGTCGTATAGTTCCAGAGAAGCTTGGTCTAGATTGACGAAGGGAGCGCAGGTGGAAAGGTAAGCTTCATCAGGATAAAGAATGGAACTGTCGCGATATTCCTCATCCAGCATGGCGCGGGCGCCAGAGGAGGGGAAAGCATACCCGATTATATCAAAGTTGCGCACAAAGGATGTGTTTTCACACATAAAATTGATAAAAGCCATGGCGTTGTCATAATTTTTGCAGGTGGTGGGCACACACATGGAATCCACGAACCAGTTGGCGCCTTCTTCCGGCTGTACCCAAACCAGATCGGGGTTATCTTCCACCATGATCAGATAATCCCCGGCATAATAGACACCGACAGCGGCTTCGTTATTGGTCATTTTGTCGAAAATCTGATCCATAACATAAGCCTGCACGATGCCATCCTGCTTTTGCTTGACCAGAAGATCCACAGCCTCGGTGATCTGGGAGGCGTCCGTGGTGTTAATGTCGTAGCCCAGAGCCATCAGGGCAATGGCAATGCAGTCGCGGGAATTGTCGAACATCAAGACGCTGTGGGTACCGACTTTTTCTGCGTCAAAGAGATCTGCCCATTTGGTGATGGGCTGCTGCACCATATTGGGGTTATAAATGATGCCGGTAGTGCCCCAAGTATAAGGAACGGAATATTCGTTGTTGGGATCATAAATCATGTTGCGGTACTGCTCGTCGATATTGGCGTAGTTGGGAATCTGGTCAAAGTCCAGCTTCATCAGCATGCCCTCGTCAATCAAGCGGCTGATCATATAATCCGAGGGAATGATTACATCATAATTGACGCTACCGCTGCGCAGCTTGGTGTACATGGCTTCATTGCTTTCATAGGTGCTGTAGTTCACTTTGATGCCGGTCTGTTCCGTAAACTCATCGAACAGATCGGTATCCATATATTCACCCCAGTTGTATACATTGACCACGCCGTTTGTTGCCGCAGTGCCGCCGCATCCGGCCAGCATGCCGGCAAGCATGGCGCCGGCACAGAGAAGAGAAAAAATACGTTTTACCATGAAAAACCTCCTTTTACTGTGCTGCGTCTTTGCGCAGAGCTTTGAGCCGTTTGGCTTTTTCCTGCTCCTGACGGAAAGAGCGGATATTGATGATGATCAAAAGAATCAGCACAATGCCGAACAAAATAGTGGAGATAGCGTTGATCTCCGGACTGATATGGCGTCTTGCCATGGCATAGATCTCCATAGCAAGGTTGGATACTTCAGCGCCTGCAGTGAAGTAAGAGATGACAAAGTCATCCACCGACATAGTGAAGGCAATGATGGCACCGTTGACAATGCCGGGCCGCAGCTGGGGGAGCACCACTTTTGTAAAAGCCTGCATGGGTGTGGCGCCTAAATCCTGGGCGGCTTCGGACAGGTTGCGGTCAAGCTGCCGCAGACAGGGCATTACCGACAGAATGACATAGGGAATATCAAACGTAATATGGGCCAGCAAGAGGGTCACAAAGCCCAAATGGAAATTGACGGGAAGCCACAGCCCGAAATGATTGCCAATCCAGTACACCAGACCATTGAGCATCTGAGAGGAAAAGACAAACAAAAGCATGAGTGATACACCGGTGATGATATCGGCGTTGGTCATGGGAATGTTGTTAATGCTCATGCAGACACTGCGGGGACGGCGCTTCATAGAAAAGAAGCCGATGGCGGCCAACGTTCCGAACACAGTGGCAATCAACGCTGCCAGAACGGCAACGCTCAGCGTGGTGATAAAGGCGTCGATAATGGCGTCGTTATGGAGCAGATCCACATACCAGTGCAGGGTAAATCCGGTCCATACCGCACGGTTTTTGGATTCGTTGAAGGAAAAGATGATCAGCACCAGGATCGGTGCATATAAAAATACATATACCAGAATGTTATACAATCTGGAGAGCTTTGGCGCTGTTGTTTTCATAGCATCACCGCCTCATCTTCGCCTTCGCCGAAACGGTTCATAATGCCCATGCACAAAAGCACCACGATCATCATAATCAAAGAAATGGCGCTGCCCAGATGTGGGTTATAGGTACCGCCCAGGAACTGCATGTCGATCACGTCGCCCAACAGCCAGTGCAGTCCGCCGCCCAGCAGGCGGGAAATGGCGAAAGTGCTGACCGAAGGGATGAACACCATCATCACGCCCGAGAGCACACCGGGCAGGGACAGCGGCAGAATTAGCCGGGTAAAAGTCTGGATGCGGTTGGCACCCAGATCCTGAGCCGCTTCAATAAGACGCCGGTCAATACCGCTGATCACGGTATAGATAGGCATGATCATAAAGGGCAAATAGTTGTAGATCATGCCCAAGACCACAGCAAAACTGGTATTGATCATGGGAATATAATTCGTACTCAGTACACCGATGCTGTTCAAATAGTCGATCAGGCCGATGGCCCGAAAAAACTGATTGAGGAATCCGTTATTTTCCAGAATAGACATCCATGCATAGGTTCGCAGCAGGAAATTGACCCACATGGGAAGCATGATCAGGAGCATGGCTGCCTTTTGTACGGAGGGCCGCTCGTGGGAAAGAATATAAGCGAAAGGATAGCCGATGAGCAGGCATATGATGGTGGCAATGGCGGCCTGCAGAAACGAATTCTTAAAAACGGACGCATACACGCCGAGATTCGAGAAATTTTCCAGCGTAAAAGAGCCGTCTGCATTGGTGAAAGCATAGCCCACGATAAAGAGCAGCGGGACAATGACAAAAATGGCCATCCATACCACATAGGGGATAGAGGCGCCGCGGACAAAGGCTTTAGAAGTCATCCTCGACCGCCTCCTCATCGTCATCTTCCTCGGCAAAGTTGGGGTCATTGATCTCTTCGTACTCGTCACTGTAGGAGCTATAGTCACCCACTTGGTCGGAATAGACGCTCTTTTTCATCACATGGATATCATCAGGTGGAATCACGATGCCGATTTCCGCGCCGAGCGGGTGGAAGTCGGTGGTCTGGATCAGCCATTTGAAACCGCGGATATCCACGATAATATCGTAATAAATGCCCTTGAAGGTGATGGAAGTGATCACGCCATGCAAAAGACCGGCATCCGGGGACACAATGTCGATGTCCTCGGGCCGGATGACCACGTCCACCTTTTCTTTTGGGGCAAATCCCTTGTCCACGCAGGGAACCTTTGTCCCCAGGAACTCCACCAGAAAATCCTGATGCATACAGCCGTCGAGAATATTGGATTCACCGATAAAGTCAGCGACAAAGGCATTCTGAGGTTCGTTGTATATATCTTCCGGGGTACCGATCTGCTGAATGTGGCCCTTATTCATTACGACGATGGTGTCGGACATGGCAAGGGCTTCTTCCTGATCGTGGGTCACATAGATAAACGTGATTCCCGTTTGCTGCTGGATGCGTTTGAGCTCATTCTGCATATCCTTGCGCAGCCGCAGATCCAGTGCGCCCAACGGTTCGTCGAGAAGCAATACCTTCGGTTGGTTGACCAGTGCGCGGGCAATGGCTACGCGCTGCTGCTGGCCGCCGGAAAGGGCGTCGGTTCTGCGGTGTTCAAAACCCCGTAAGCTGACAATATCCAGCATTTCCGTTACGCGCCGGTCGATTTCAGCCTTCGGCGTTTTGGAAATGCGGAGACCAAAGGCGATATTGTCATATACGTCCAGATGCGGAAAGAGGGCGTATTTTTGAAATACCGTATTGATCTGTCGCTTATGGGGCGGTACATGCGTAATTTCCGCGCCGTCAAAATATACTGTGCCGGACGTGGGTGTGAGAAAACCGCCGATAATACGCAGCGTGGTGGTTTTGCCGCATCCGCTGGAACCCAGCAGCGTCAGAAATTCGCTATCATCAATTGTAAGATTCAAATGATCGAGAACAAGCTCGTCGTCAAACGCCATGCAGCAGTCTACAAGGCGAATCAACTCTTTGGACATTTATCCTCCCCCGTTTCATAGTAATAGTCACTGAAAATGCTGTGCGTGATAAAGGCATAAATTCGTATCCGTAACAGTTCCCCCCCTTTACTTGAAACTTGCCGAAACAACACAAGAACAATACCTATTATAAATATGTGTCGAAAGCAGCTGAAATCAATCGAAACACATAATAAAAGATACAGGACTAAAAGTCAATGATAATCTGGAAAATACTTCGCACAGAAAGGGATATTTTCGATTCTCACTGTTTTTCCATTCAAATAGTTCAGTGCGCCGGCATCTGTTTGGAAAGCGAATGTCAATTTATAAGAATAAAGCGCCTGCTTTTCTTCACCATAGCGGCGATTGATTTCGCCGCGGCCATATTTTCCGTCTCCAAGCAGCGGGTGGCCAGCATCGGCAAATTGCGCGCGGATCTGGTGTGTACGGCCCGTCATTAGTTCGCATTCCACCAAACTCAATTCACCGCGGCTCGAAAGCGTTTTATAGCGGGTCACAGCCGTTTTGGCACCCGGGGCGGGGGTTCGGTGCACAAAGACCTGCTTTTTGGCTTCATCCTTGAACAAATACCCACTCAGTGTTCCCTCTGACGGCGTGGGACGGCCCAGGGTGATGCAGAGGTAATATTTTAAAATTTCGCGGCTGCGGATTTTATCGTTCATCACGCGCAGAGCTTCGGCGTTTTTTGCGGCGATGACCATACCGCCGGTATTGCGGTCGATGCGGTTGCACAGAGCGGGAGCAAAGGCGTTTTCCCAGCGGGGATTCCACTCCCGTTTTTGATAGAGGTAAGCTTTGATATGGTCGATTAATGTGTTGGCGCTGCCGCTTTCGTCAGCGTGCACCACCTGACCGGGGCGCTTGTTCACCAATAAAATATGGGCGTCCTCGTAAACGACGTCCAGAAGAGGGGAGGCGATAGTCAAAAAAGCGTTTTCACTGCAAGGTTTTTCAAAAAATTCGTCGTTGATATAAAGCTGCAGTTGATCGCCTTCGCACAGCCGTACATCGCGCTTACTGCCCTTCCCGTTAACCTTTACTCGCTTCAGACGAATATATTTTTGCAGCAGGGAGGGAGGCAGCAGCGGAACGGCTTTGGCCAGAAAACGGTCCAATCTTTGTCCAGCATCATTTTTCCCAATCTGCAGTTCTTTCAATCCTGCCACGCTCCTTTTGCTTTGTTCTGTTCAGTCAAAATTTAATTCATCATATCACAGGTCGGCTGAAATAGCAAAGAAATCGGGGAAAGGGGGGCGGTGCTTGGCGCAAAAGAAAGATTTTCTGAAAAAACTGCAAAAAATATTTGACAATTTCAATTCTTCCCATTATAATACTACCCGTACCATTGCGAGGTGTATTATGCTGTTATCCGTTCGTGAAATTATCAATACCCCTGGAAAAAAGATCAGTTTCCAGTTCTCAATGGATCTGTCTTGTGTGGAGTTCGGCGGGTATTGCCCAGTTGCGGAGCCTGTTGTGGTAACAGGGACCGTTCGCAATATGGCAGGCGTTTTGGTAATGCAGGGCACCGCCGAAACGATGCTTCATACGTTTTGTGACCGTTGCGGCAAGCCGCTGGTCCGCAAAAAGATTGTTCCTTTTGAGCATTTGCTTGCACAGGAACTGGAAAATGCGGACAAAGGGGATGATGAAATCCTCTTGATCGAAAATGGTGAAGTGGATGCAGAGGATGCGGCCCGTACGGCGTTCATTCTCGAAATGGACACAAAAATGCTTTGTTCAGAAGACTGTAAGGGTCTTTGCCCGATTTGCGGCGCGGATCTGAATTTAGGTCCGTGCGGATGCAAAAAGGAAACAGATCCGCGCTTGGCTGTGCTGGCCAAGTTGCTGCAGCGGGATGAGGACAAAGACTGAATTTTGAAAAATACACTGCTTTATGCAGTTACTTACCAAGGAGGTGTCACGAAAATGGCAGTACCTAAGGGAAAAGTATCCAAAGCAAGACGCGATAAACGACGCAGCTCCGTTTGGAAGCTGTCCGCTCCGGCGCTGGTGAAGTGCTCGAAGTGCGGCGCGCTGCATATGCCCCACAGAATGTGCCCGGAATGCGGTTACTACAATGGCCGTCAGGTCAAGGCTGTTGCGGCTGAGACCGAAAAGTAAGGTTGCTTTGTGAAATGGAGAGGGGAAGAAAATATCTTCCCCTCTTGCTTTTTATTTACTTTTCATTGCGATTGTGCGGAAATTTGCTTATAATAACAGCAGAGAGCGTGGCCGGCCATGATCGGTGTTTTTCCGTGTCGTTGCATCAGGAAGGGGAGCGGAGGCTGTGTCTGGAAAAATTGCATCCATTGATCCCGGCTCACCCGCCGCGCGTGCCCGAATCCATGTGGGCGAGACCTTGCTGAGCATCAACGGAAAAACGATTGAGGATGTGTTGGACTATCGCTTTTATGCTTATGATCCTGCACTGACCTTGGTGCTGCGCGGGGCGGATGGCGCTGAGCGCACGGTGAATATCCGCAAGGAGGAGGGCGAGGATATCGGCCTCAACTTTGAAACCTATCTGATGGATGAGGAGCGTTGCTGTTCCAACCACTGCCTGTTCTGCTTTGTGGATCAGATGCCGCCCAACATGCGCGATACCCTATATTTTAAGGATGACGATGCCCGCCTGTCCTTTCTAATGGGCAATTATACAACCTTGACGAACCTCAGCGAACGGGAAGCGCAGCGGATCATCGATCTGCGGATCAGCCCGATCAATATTTCCGTGCATGCCACGGATCCCAAACTGCGGAGCATCCTGCTGGGCAACAAGGCTGCGGCCCGGGGGCTGGAATATATGAAAGCCTTTGCGCAAAACGGTATTGTGATGAATTGTCAGATTGTGGTCTGTCCCGGACTCAACGACGGAGAACAGCTTTCCCGTACGATGCGCGATCTGGCGGAGATGGGGGTGGCCAGCTGCGCCATTGTACCTGTGGGTGTAACAAAGTACCGCAAGGGACTTTATAAAATGCCGGTTGTGGACGAGCGGACGGCAAACGACATTCTTGATCGTGTGCTCCCGTTCAGCGAGACATGTTTTGCGCGCTTCGGCACCCGGCTGTTTTTCTGCTCGGATGAGATTTTTATCAAAGCAAAGCGTCCGCTGCCGGAAGAAGAATATTATGAAGGTTATGTTCAGCTGGAAAACGGCGTTGGTATGCTGCGCAGCATGGAAACGGAATTCATGAGCGCGCTGCGGCAGTTGGAACCGGACACACCCTGTCGGCCCTTTGCGATCGGCACCGGCTGCCTGGCGGCCCCTTTTATCCGGGGACTGGTGGAAAAAGCAAAGGAGCGCTGCCCGGCCGTGCAGGGCACGGTTTATGCTGTCGTCAATCATTATTTTGGGGAAACCATCGATGTGGCGGGTTTGGTCACAGCCACGGATCTGATGGAGCAGCTTAAAGGGAAGCCGCTGGGAGAGCGGCTCCTGCTGCCAGCCAATATGCTCCGTCACGGCGGCGACGTATTTCTGGACGATTATCGCGTGAGCGACGTGGAGCAGGCGCTGGGCGTGCCGGTGTGCATTGCGGAAACGGACGGTTTTTCTCTGGCGGACGCAATCTTTGAATTGGAATACTAAAAACGAAAACAAGAACTTAAAACTTATGGAGAGGGGAGTGCATCTCAATGGCAAAACCCATCGTTGCAATCGTAGGGCGTCCCAATGTGGGCAAGTCCCTGCTGTTCAATAAACTGATCGGCCAGAGGCTTTCGATCGTGGAGGATACGCCGGGCGTTACCCGTGACCGTATCTACGGTGAAACGGACTGGAACGGCCGACGCTTTACGCTGGTGGACACGGGCGGTATAGAGCCGAATACTGACAGCCAGATCCTGAATTTTATGCGCGAACAGGCTCAGATCGCGATCGATAACGCAACGGTCATTATCTTCCTGTGCGATATTAAGACCGGTTTGACCGCTTCGGATCAGGAAGTGGCCAATATGTTGCTGCGCAGCGGAAAACCCATTGTGTTGGGCGTCAATAAAATGGACTCTACCGGTACGCTGAATCCGGATATTTATGAGTTTTACAACCTGGGCCTGGGCGATCCGATTCCGGTTTCTGCGGTTCATGGCCATGGCACCGGCGACCTTCTCGACGCCTGTGTACAGTATTTTCCGGAAGAAGACTCCGATGAGGAGGATGAAGACTACGTCAAGGTTGCCCTGATTGGAAAGCCCAATGTGGGCAAATCTTCGCTTGTCAACCGTATTTTGGGCGAACAGCGCGTCATCGTCAGCGATGTGGCCGGAACGACCCGGGATGCCATCGACTCCAAGTTTGAAAACCAGCAGGGAAAATATATTTTTATCGACACGGCCGGTATGCGCAGAAAATCCAAGGTGGAGGAGAACGTGGAGAAATACAGCGTGCTCCGCGCCACCATGGCCATTGAGCGTAGCGATGTGTGCCTGATCATGATTGATGCGCAGGAAGGGGTAACGGAACAGGACACCAAGGTGGCAGGGCTGGCCCACAATGCCGGAAAGGCCTGTATCATCGTGGTGAACAAATGGGATGCCATGGAAAAGGACGGAAAAACTATGGACGCTTACCGCGAACAGGTGCGCACGGATCTGGCCTATATGACCTATGCGCCGATTCTGTTTATTTCCGCCCTGACCGGGCAGCGGGTCAACCGCCTGTTTGAGCTGATCAACTATGTCAACGAGCAGTCTGCGGTGCGCATCACCACGGGCATGCTGAACAATGTTCTCTCCGATGCGCAGACCCGCGTGCAGCCGCCCACGGACAAGGGCCGTCGGCTGAAGATTTATTATATGACGCAGGTAGGCGTTAAGCCGCCTCATTTTGTGTGCTTCTGCAACGATGCGCGGCTGTTTCATTATTCTTACAAGCGTTATCTTGAAAACCAGCTGCGCAGCGTTTTTGGTTTGGAAGGCACGCCGATCATCATATCCATTCGTGAGAAGGGTGATGAGGGCTGATGGGAACGGTACTGATCCTTTGTCTGCCGGCACTGGCGGCTATGGTGGCAGCCTACGCGCTGGGATGTGTCAATGGCTCCATTTTGGTGTCAAAGTATATTTTTGGGGATGATATTCGTAACCACGGCAGCGGAAATGCCGGACTGACCAATTTTTACCGCACGTTCGGCACGAAGGGTGTCGCGGGTGTGCTGCTCAGCGATATTTTGAAAGCAGTTATTGCCGTGCTGCTGGGTACGTTCCTGTTTGGATATTTTCTTGGCTTGCCTATGGTGGGGAAGCTGATTGCCACCAGTTTTGTTTTACTGGGGCACATGTATCCGATTACCTTTCATTTCCAGGGGGGGAAGGGCGTGCTGTCGGGCGTATCGGCACTGATGGTCATCGATTGGCGCATCGCCTTGATTGCGCTGGCGGTGTTCCTGCTTGTCGCGGCGCTGACCCGGTATGTGTCCCTGGGTTCCATCTGTGCGGCGCTGACCTTTCTCGTATGTCTGTGGCTGTTTTACCACAATGTGTGCTTCGAGGTGCTGGGAGCGATCCCTGCGGGACTTTTGATTTTTGCGCACCGCTCCAACATCAAACGGCTTCTTCATGGAACGGAAAATAAATTCAGTTTACATAGAAAAGAGGATGCGGCAAAATGAAGATTGCGGTAGTTGGCAGCGGCGGTTGGGGCACTGCACTGGCCCTCGTTCTGCTGGAAAACGGACATGAGGTCACGCTCTGGTCCTTTTCCGAAAAGGAAGCGGAGATTTTGTGTAAGCAGAGGGAAAACCCGCTGCTTAAGGGTATTACCCTGCCGGCGGCGCTGAAAATCTGCACGGAGATTGCCTGTGTGGCAGAGAAAGAGCTTGTGGTGTTTGCAACACCTTCCTTCGCCGTGCGCGAAACAGCAAAAAAAGCTGCACCTTATCTCGGGGACGGTACATTGCTTGTTTCGGTATCCAAAGGTATTGAAAAAGGGACGTCTTTGCGGCTGAGCCAGATCATTGACGAAGAGACGAAGGGACGCTGCCGCATTGTTGCACTGTCCGGCCCTTCCCACGCTGAGGAGGTGGGACGCCATGTGCCGACGGGCTGTGTGGCCGCGTCATCGGATCGGGAAGCGGCAGAAATAGTGCAGGATGTTTTCATGAACGAACGTTTCCGTATTTATTCCAGTCCGGATATTGTAGGCGTGGAGCTGGCGGCGGCGCTGAAAAATGTGATTGCCTTGTGTTACGGTGTGTGCGACGGCCTGGGCTATGGAGATAATACCCGTGCGTTGCTGATGACGCGGGGGCTGACGGAAACGGCGCGCTTGGGTGTGGCCATGGGCGGCAAGAAGGAAACCTTCGCGGGCCTGGCCGGAGTGGGCGATTTGATCGTCACCTGCACGTCCATGCATTCGCGCAACCACCGGGCGGGTATCCTGATCGGTCAGGGCAAGAGCGTGGAGGAAGCGCTAAAGGAAGTGGGCGCTGTGGTGGAGGGGTACTATGCCACTGAGACGGTGCGTACCCTGGCGGGGAAATATGGCATTGAAATGCCTATTTCTGAAGGAGCTTATCAAGTGCTGTATAACGGTCGCCATGCAAAGGATGTATTGATGGAACTGATGTGCCGCGATAAGAAGCACGAGATTGAGAACGCGAGTTGGTAACAAACGAAGCGGCCAAAGCATATTCTATATGCTTTGGCCGCCTTTTGATACCGATACGGAGAAGGGAACGGGAGCTGCTTCTTGTGGCGACTCCCGTCTCTGTTTTGTGCGTTAGTCTTTTGTGATATACCCTTCTGTGCACAGCAGTTCCGCCAGAAGTACGCCGCCGCCAGCCGCGCCGCGCAGGGTATTGTGGCTCAGGCCAACGAATTTGTAGTCGTACTGCGTATCAGGGCGCAGGCGGCCCAGAGAAATGGCCATGCCGCCCTCCAGATTGCGGTCCAGGCGGGTCTGGGGGCGATCCGGCTCTTCAAAATAGTGCAGGAACTGTTTGGGTGCTGAGGGAAGTGCCAGTTCCTGCGCGCGGCCGACATAGGAGGACCAGTCCGCTTTGATCTGCTCCATGGGAGGCGTGCAGCCATCCTTAAATTTCAGGAATACAGCGGCCATGTGGCCATCCTGGCAGGCGACACGGAAGCATTGCGCGGTGATGGAAAGATCCTCTACGGGGACAATTTTTCCGCCTGCCACACGGCCGAATACTTTCAGCGGCTCCTGCTCGCTCTTTTCCTCCTCGCCGCCGATGTAGGGGATGCAGTTGTCCACCATTTCGGGCCAGCGCTCAAATGTTTTTCCGGCACCGGAAATGGCCTGATAGGTGCATACCAGCACTTTCTCTACGCCGTATTTCAACAGGGGGGCCAGGGCGGGGACATAGCTTTGGATCGAGCAGTTGGACTTCACTGCGATAAAGCCTTTTTTCGTCCCCAGCCGCTGTCTCTGTGCGTCAATAATGCGGATATGGTCTGCATTGATTTCAGGCACCACCATAGGAACGTCCTCGGTCCAGCGGTGGGCGCTGTTATTGGATACCACAGGGACTTCCAGTTTGGCGTACCGTTCCTCCAAGGCGCGGATTTCGCCTTTTTTCATATTCACGGCGCAGAAGACAAAATCCACCTGATCGGCCAGTGTTTCGGCATCCTTCACGGCATCCAGCACTACAAGGGCTTTGGCCTTTTCGGGAATTTCTGTTTCCATGGCCCAGCGGCTGGCCACGGCCTCTTCGTATGTTTTGCCGGCACTTCCGGAACTGGCAGCCACGGCGGTCAGTTCGAACCAGGGGTGCCGGTCCAGAAGCGTAACGAAGCGCTGGCCCACCATGCCTGTGCCGCCGATAATTCCTACGCGATATTTTTCCATGCTGTATTCCTCCCATAAAAGTCATCAGAGAAACGTCCTGCTGCAAGAAAAGAATGGGAATTGGGTTGAAAAACGTCCCTGATTCTAATATAATAAAAAAAGTTATACGGCTCCTGCGGGAAAATTCCGCAAATTTTTCCTCATGGTAGCATATTTCAGGAATACTGTCAATTTCCAGTCCATATATGGAGGACAATATGAAGAAAACGATATTTTCACTTTTCCTTTTTTTTCTGTGCCTGCCCATTTTTTTGCAAATTGCCTGGGCAGGCGAGCAGGATACCCTGCGGGTGGGCTTGTATTACAGCGGTTCCGGAAGCAACGGAGCCTTGTTGTCGGCCAATTTGGAAAATTATGAGAACACTGGAAAAGGCTACTATTTTGGATATTATGATGGCGCGCGGGATTTTGTTGCATTGGGCACCACATCCGAGACGCAGATCTCCATGTCCCAGGATATCAATCTGACCGTCAACAGCGACGGGAGCTACTCCACCGGGGCCAGCAGCGACGGCATTGGATGCTACCATCTGCAGATGAATAAGACCTATGCCTCCTATGATCTGGCTTCTGCAGCGGCGGCGGGGTTGCTGGGGACGTATGGTACGGCTTTTCCTGCCTATGACAACGGCTGTTTTGTCGTTCGCGTGGGAAACTATACTTCGCAGTTGGAAGCGGAGTCCAGCCTTTCCAGGACCGGTGCGGACGCTTCGGTTACCAGTGGGACAAGTTATACCGTGACGGTAACAAAAACTGGCACTAATCAGATTTTATTTGAATATGACGACAGCGGCAATACCTATCTGGCGGTAGAACCGCGGCCTGTGGGCGGCGCAAAGCCGCAGACTTGGTTTAAGGGATACCGGTATTACGGCGGGTTTGAATATGACCGATCTTCGGTGCTGTCCGGCGGGAAGATCAATGTGATCAATGTGGTGGATCTGGAAGATTATACTAAGTGCGTGATCACATTTGAAATGAGCCCTTCTTGGCCCGCGGAAGCTTTGAAAGCACAATCAGTCTGTGCCCGTACTTACGCACTGAATCAAAACAAGCACAACAGCCGTAATTTTGACGTGTGCTCCACGACGAACTGCCAGGTATACCGTGGCGCATCGGCCTGCCAGGATGCTTCGGATGCAGCGGTGGATGCAACGGCGGGCTTGGTTATGTACTATGACGGCAAGATCATCGAGGCGGATTATTATTCTTCCAGCGGCGGTGCTTCGGAGGATTCGGAAAATGTCTGGACAGCAGCGCTGCCGTATCTGCGCGGGAAAAAGGATCCTTATGAAAGTACCATCAGCATTCCCAGCTACAACTATGAAAAGTCCTACAGTGCAGCGGAGCTGACTGCGCTGCTGCAGAATAAAGGCTACAGCATCGGAACCGTGGCGTCCGTACAAGCTAGTTATACAAGAATGGGGAATATCTATTCGATCAGGTTTACAGATACGTCCGGCAAGAGCGTCACGGTGCAGAAAGAAAATTGCAGGCTTCTATTTTCTGCACCGAGCATGCGCTTTACGATCAATTCCGACTCCGGAAGCACGGCCTCTGCAGAAACCGGCGCTTCCAGTGGTGGGACCTATTATATCAACGGGGAAGGGAGCACTGTTTCCTCCTTTGACAGTCTTTATGCGGTCTCGGGCAGCGGAATGGTATCCAAATACAGTGGGGGGACAGTGTATGTGCGCACTGCCGACGGAACATCCGCGCTGAGCGGCGGCGAAGGCGGGAATGGCAGCACAACGGTATCCGGCAGTACATTTGTCATCAAAGGCACCGGAAATGGTCATAATGTGGGCATGAGCCAGTACGGCGCTTATGCCATGGCAAAGCAGGGATTGACATACCGCGATATCCTGACCTTCTATTATACGGGGATTACCATTGAATAAACAGAACAGGAAGAAATACACAGAATGAAAACCCATGATTTTTATTATGATTTGCCAGAGGAACTGATTGCGCAGACGCCGCTGGACCGGCGGGACGGATCGCGGCTTCTGGTATTGGATAAACAAACCGGTGCACGGAAGCATATGCATTTTTATGAGCTTCCGCAGCTGCTCCGCCCGGGTGACTGTCTGGTAATGAACGATTCCCGGGTTTTGCCGGCACGCCTGTTGGGCCATCGGGAGCCAGGCGGCGGCGCCTGCGAAGTGCTGTTGCTGGTGGATCGGGGCGAAAAGACCTGGGAATGTCTCGTGCGGCCGGGCAAAAAAATGAGAACTGGAGCCAAACTCACTTTTGGCGATGGAACGCTGAGGGCGGAGGTCACGGAAGAGTTGCCCGGCGGGAACCGTCTGGTGCGCTTTGACTATGAGGGGATTTTTCTGGAAGTGCTGGAACGTTTGGGTAAAATGCCGCTCCCGCCTTATATCAAGGCGGAACTGCAGGATCCGGAACGGTATCAAACTGTATATTCCAAGGAGGTTGGTTCCGCGGCTGCGCCTACTGCGGGGCTTCATTTTACCAAAGAGTTGCTCGGCCAAATCGAATCGATGGGCGTGAAGCTCTGCTATGTTACGCTTCATGTAGGCCTCGGGACATTTCGTCCTGTAAAGGAAGATGACATTACAAAGCATGAAATGCATAGCGAATTCTGTATGATTTCGCAGGAAACAGCGGATGTGATCAATGAGACCCGAAAGCGGGGCGGACGGGTGATCTGTGTCGGAACCACATCCTGCCGCACCATTGAAAGCTGGGCGGAGGAAGACGGCACGCTGAAGGCTTCTGCGGGCTGGACAAATATTTATATTTATCCCGGCTACCGGTTCAAGGCTCTGGACTGCCTGATTACCAATTTCCATTTGCCGGAATCAACACTGATCATGCTGGTTTCCGCTCTGGCCGGCAGGGAACATGTGCTGGAGGCTTATCGAGAGGCTGTGGCGCTTCGCTATCGGTTTTTCAGCTTTGGGGATGCGATGTTTATTGGATAAAAGAAACATCCCCGTTTCATTTCATTCGAAAATACGGGAGAGTTGCTTGTGTTTGAAGTAGTAAAGACCGAAGGAAAAGCCCGGCGCGGCGTATTTCAATGCGCCCATGGAACGGTGCGGACGCCGGTGTTCATGAACGTCGGCACACAGGCTGCCATCAAAGGCGGCGTTTCTGCGCTGGATTTGAAAGAGCTTGGCTGCCAGATCGAGTTGTCCAACACCTATCATTTGCATGTGCGGCCCGGCGACGATACTGTGCGCGCACTGGGCGGGCTTCATAAATTTATGCGGTGGGACGGCCCGATTTTGACGGACAGCGGCGGTTTCCAAGTGTTCTCTCTGGCCAAACTGCGCCAGATCCGGGAAGAGGGAGTGACATTTGCCTCGCATGTGGACGGCCGCAGGATTTTTATGGGGCCGGAGGAGAGCATGTGCATCCAAAGCAATCTTGGCTCGGATATTGCCATGGCTTTTGACGAATGTGTGGAGAACCCGGCGCGCTATGAATATGCCAAAGCCTCGGTGGAGCGCACCACACGCTGGCTGGAGCGCTGCATCCGGGAGCATCGGCGGTTGAACGCCCTTCCAGATGCGGTCAATCCGCACCAGCAGCTTTTCGGCATTAATCAGGGATGCACATATAAAGATCTGCGCATCCATCATATGCAGCAGATTGCGCAGTTGGATTGCGACGGCTATGCCATCGGTGGTTTGGCGGTGGGAGAGCCGACAGAAATCATGTATGAGATCCTGGACGCGGTAGAGCCTTATGCGCCCAAGGAAAAGCCACGGTATCTGATGGGGGTTGGCACGCCGTCCAACATTATAGAGGGGGTAGCCCGCGGCGTGGACTTTTTCGACTGCGTGATGCCTGCCCGCAATGCACGACACGGGAAGTTATACACTTGGAAAGGTGCCATCAATCTGAAAAATGAAAAATACAGGTTGGATGAAAGTCCCATCGATGCAGAATGTGACTGCCCGGTCTGCCGTAATTTTTCCAAAGCGTATCTGCGCCATTTGATGAAGGCAGAGGAAGTGCTGGCGTTGCGGCTGTGCGTCATGCACAATCTGTATTTTTATAACAAGCTGATGCAGCGCATCCGCGATGCGCTGGACGCGGGGGCATTTGCACAGTTCCGGGCGGAGTACAGCGGCGTGCTGGATGAGCGCATCTGACGGGAAAACTGGAAAAAGACTTGAAATCTGTAAAATTATTCTGTATACTATATGCTAATGCGTTATGCAGGGAATACCGAATGTGACCACAAAGGAGTTTTTTAAAAATGGGCAATGGAGATATGACTTATACCCTGATTATGATCATCATTCTGATCGCTGTGTTCTACTTGTTTATGATCCGCCCGGAGAGTAAGCGCAAGAAACAGCAGGAAGAAATGCGCAGCAACCTGCGCAAGGGGGATCAGATCACAACGATCGGCGGTGTGGTAGGCCGTGTTGTGAAGATTGAGGAAAACACCATCATCATCGAGACCAGCGAGGATCGCGTGCGTATGGAGTTTGCCAAGTGGGCGGTTTCCACTGTGGGTGTACAAAAGAGCATCGAGGATACGAACAACAATAAAAAGAACCGCAAAAAGCAGACTCCTGAGGAGCGTGCAGAGTCCTTCAGCTTGGAGGATACCGCTTCCGAAGAGGCAAATAAGGAATAATTTTCCCCCCCTTCCGCATATGCTTTCCATGCAGGCGGAAGGGGGATTTTTCATGGAAAAGAAGAAGAGTTCAGATCCTGCAGAATTACTGCGTGCTGCGGTAAAAGGGCTTATTGTCATGGCTGTGCTGTTTGCTGCGGGTGTACTGTTTTCTGCGGCTCTGATCTACCGCGGCGTGATCCCGATGGAATACGCGCGTATTCTGCTCTGGGCGTCCGTTGCTGCGGCTGCCTTTGGCAGCACGGTTTTCTGCGCACTGCGGCAGAAACGGCCGGTTTTTTTGACGGGAGTCTTTGTGCAGGGGATTTTCCTGGCGGTGCTGGTGCTGTCGGGGATGCTGGCTTGGGAAAGCATGACAGACTGGCTGGCCTTGGCGGTTGCGGTTGTGGCGGCGATAGGCGCTGTGTTTGCCGCTTCTGTGTTGTTTGGGAAAAAGAAAAAGAAGAAATTTCAGAAAAATGCGGCGATACGATTGAAAAAGAAATGATCTTATGATAAAATAGCTATACTTATCGAAGCAAGGAGGGAAATTTGATGAAGCATATTAAGACCTTGAACGGTGCTACTCTGAAGAACAGCGCGGCAAAGGGTGGCTGCGGCGAATGCCAAACCTCCTGCCAGTCTGCTTGCAAGACCTCCTGCACCGTTGCCAACCAGAAGTGTGAAAATAAGCAGTAAAGCTCATTATTTTTGACACCGCAAGGACGGACTGATGGACTGCCTAGTTTAGGCAGCCGAAAAGTCCGTCCTTTCTACTGCATTGCAATACCGATATACCGAACAAAAGGAGAAACAAACATGGTACATACCTTTTCACTGCTGGGGCAGAACATTGCCGTGGACGTCAACAGCGGCGCCGTACATATTCTCGATGAAATCACCTATCATGTGCTCCGGCAAATGGAGGACGCTGCGACGCCTCTGGAAAAGATCACCGTAGCGCTCGGACAATACAGCGCAGAGGATGTTTCCGAAAGCTATAGCGAGCTGCGCAAATTGATTGCCAAAGGCGAGCTGTTTGCGCCGGCGGACTATGTCGATCCGGCGATGGCCATGATTAAGAATGCGCCGGTCAAAGCGCTATGTCTGCATGTTTCCCATGACTGCAATCTGCGCTGTAAATATTGTTTTGCCGCCACTGGCGACTTTGGGACTGGCCGGCTGCTGATGGATGTGGAGACGGCAAAGGCTGCCATTGATTTTGTGATCGCCCGCTCCGGAGCAAGGCGAAACATCGATGTGGATTTTTTTGGCGGCGAACCGCTGATGGCGATGGATGTGGTCAAGGAAACGGTGGCGTATGCCCGCTCCCGGGAGGCGGAGTGTGGAAAATGCTTCCGCTTTACCATTACCACCAACGGCGTGCTTCTGGACGACGAAACGATCGAGTACATCAACCGCGAAATGGACAACTGCGTGCTCTCGCTGGACGGGCGCAAGGAAGTGAATGACCGTTTCCGTATTTCGCCCAATGGAAAAGGAAGCTATGATGTGATCGTACCCAAGTTCAAAAAGCTGGTGGCGGGGCGCGGCGACAAAGATTTTTATCTGCGCGGCACATTCACTCATGAAAATCTAGATTTTGCGGAAGATGTCCTGGCGATTGCGGACGAGGGATTTCGGCAAATTTCGGTCGAGCCGGTCTCGGCGGAGGAAGACTGTGACTATGCGCTGCGGGAGGAGGATCTTCCGGCAATCTGCGCCGAATATGAAAAACTGGCACAGATTATGAAAGAGCGCCATGATTTTAACTTTTTTCATTTTAATGTGGATTTGACGCAGGGGCCCTGTGTAATCAAACGCATTCGCGGCTGCGGTGCGGGGTGCGAATATGTAGCTATCACGCCGGAGGGGGATATTTATCCTTGCCACCAGTTCGTGGGGCGGGAAGAGTACAAGCTGGGCAACGTCCATAAAGAGGGCTTCAATATGGAAGTTTCGGATCAGTTTGCCGGGCTGAACATCTACACCCGAAAAGAATGCGGGGATTGCTGGGCGAAGTTTTATTGCACTGGCGGGTGCAGCGCATCCAATTTGACGGTAAACGGAGATATCAAAACGCCCAATCACATTGCCTGTGAAATGGAGCGGAAGAGGCTTGAGTGTGCAATTGCACTAAAAGCAGCCGCTGCAGTCGAGGCAGGCTGAGTGGAACGAAAGAGGGACTATACAAATTGTAAAGCGCGCCCCGGCGTTGTCTGACATCGCCGGGGCACTTTATTTGGGGGTGTTTGATGTGGGATGCGCCATATCTTGCGATTTGACAGGGGAAAGTCAGGCAACAAGAAAAGAACGCTTTCGGAGTTTACATAATTATGTTGACATAATGTTTTGGCATAATTTACAAAACTGTGTTTTTGGCATATTCCCCTCTTGCGCAATGCGTTTGCTTGCATTATTATAGTATCAACTACTTTTATGTAGCCTCGCGCAAAATCCCTGTGCAGATTGCTTCTAAATCGCTTTGTCTGCACATAGTCTGGATGCGTGAGGTGAAGTCACCAGTGAAACGCGGCACTTTTCATGGACGAGTTATTTTGGCGGACCGCTCTTTTTTGCTTACGCTTTTTTTGGCTAGCTGTTTTTTCTTCGGCGCGTTGCTGGGCAATCGCGTTGCAGGGATGGAAGAGGTATACAGCAGTGCGGAGCTGCAAGATTTTCTTTCCTCTTTCCTGACTTTGGTGCGTTCCGGCCAGCTGGAGCCGGCGTCTTTCGGCGCCGCCCTTTTTTCATATTTTAAATATCCGATCCTGGTTTTTGGACTGAGTTTTTTGGCGATCGGTATCTTTTTTATACCGATCGTTACTTTTTACCAGGGATTCATGTTTTCTTTTGCGGTTTCTGTCTTTTTATATGCCGCCGGGGAGCATGGCCTGGTATTGGCGCTGCTGCTGTTCGGCCTGCGGTGCATTGTGGTGCTGCCGTGTTATTTTTGGCTTGCCAGCAGCGGTATGGCGCTTGCTGTCGGCCCGGGGACTGGGAATAAAACGCGCCTGGGCAGCGAGAGGGCCGGAAGCGATACCGTTTGGCGGTTCATTTTTTGCAGTTTGATTCTGTTTGCGGGGGCAGCTTTTGAGCATCTGGTTTTGGCTGGGGTGCTGAGTGCCGTTTGCTGAGAGAGAAAAGAAAGCAATCGAGGGAGGCTTTGTCTGTGGCCGATTATGTGGAGGGGTACCGAACCTATTTGAATGAAGAGCGCCATGCGTCTGCCAATACGCTGAGTTCTTATCTGCGCGATGTCCGGCAGTTTGAGCAGTATCTGCACATGACGGAGGCGGGAGATTTATCCCAGGTTCAGCAGGAACAGATCCAGGCCTATGTCAACTGGATGACGGCGCGCGGAAAATCGGCCTCCACCGTAACCCGTTCGCTGGCCGCGCTGAAATCTTTTTACCATTACCTTATGGAGGAAGGCGTGGTGGTAAGAACGCCTGTGCAGAATGTGTCGGCTGCGAAAGCAGAGCGCCATCTTCCGCAGATCCTGACCAGTCAGGAAGTAGAGTTGTTTTTGGAACAGCCTCAGTGCACCGATATGAAAGGCTACCGGGATCACGCTATGCTGGAACTGCTTTATGCCACCGGTATCCGTGTCAGCGAACTGATCGCCCTCAATAGCTCCGATTTGAACTTGAGCGCCGGCTTTATCCGCTGTGTAGGAAAAAAGAAAGAACGTATGATTCCGCTTTATCCCGCCGCGGTGAAAGCGTTGCGGGAATATGTGGAGGTGATCCGGCCCAATATGATCGCCTCGCCGGAGGAAGAGGCGTTGTTTGTCAATATGAACGGGGAGCGCATGAGTCGTCAAGGTTTCTGGAAGATTATTAAGTATTACCAGGAGAAAGCCCATATCGAAAAGGATATCACGCCGCATACGCTTCGGCATTCCTTTGCGGCCCATCTGCTTGAAAACGGAGCGGATCTGCGGGCGATTCAGGAAATGTTGGGGCACACGGACATTTCCTCTACACAAATCTATACCCATTTAATCAATCGGAAACTGAAGGATGTTTACAATAAAGCGCACCCGCGCGCAATCTGAGCATGCAATGCCGATATAAAAATCCCGCCGAAGCGCAAACGGTTCGGCGGGATTTTTTTCGTGTTATCCGGCTTATGCCTTTGCAGCGACCAACTCGATCTCCAGACGGGCGCCGGCAGGCAGGGCTGCCACCTGTACACAGGAGCGGGCGGGAGGATTGCTTGGAAAGCGCGTGGCATAGATGCGGTTGATTTCGGCGAAGTCCGCCAGATCTGTGATAAAGACAGTGGTCTTCACCACGTTCTCAAAGGTCATGCCATTGGCGGCTAAAACAGCCTCCAGATTCCGGAAAGCCTGCTCCGTCTGCTCCTGGATACCGCCTTCTACAAGTTTTCCGGTTTCCGGGACAAGCGGGATCTGCCCGGAAGTAAAAAAGAGATCGCCCAGGGCGACACCATGGGAATACGGGCCGATGGCTGCGGGAGCACCCTCGGCGGAAATAGCTTTTTTCATATCGAACACTCCTTAGTATGGTCTTTGCTTCAGTATACTACGGATTGGAACGGCAGGCAATAATCTATTGCGTTTCCTCTGAGATATGATACAATAGTACTATTCTGATTTTATTGATTAACCGAACAGGAGGGACCCATGCGTATTCTCGGCATCGACCCGGGCATTGCCACCGTCGGTTTCGGCTTTGTGGATCAGGCGCGCGGCTGCCCTCTGCGGCCGGTACAATACGGTGCGATCACCACAGAAGCGGGACTCCCGCTGTCCACACGCCTCGTGCAAATCAACCGCGATCTGGAAGAATTGATCAGAACATTCCAACCGGATGCCCTGTCGGTGGAAGAGTTATTTTTTAATACCAATATCACCACGGGTATTGCTGTGGCGCACGGCCGCGGCATCATTTTATATACAGCGGAAAAACTGGGCGTGCCGATTTTTGAGTACACGCCTTCCCAGGTCAAGCAGGCCGTAGTGGGCTACGGAAAAGCAGAGAAGCGGCAGGTCATGGATATGACGCGCAGGCTTTTGAAGCTGAACCGCATTCCCCGGCCGGACGATGCGGCGGACGCCTTGGCCCTGGCGATCTGCCATGCCCGCAGCGCCACGTCGCTGTTGCGTCAGAATCCGCTGGCAAAGCCCACAGTATAGGAGGAAGCGATTTGTTTTATTATCTCGACGGAACTGTTGCCTATCTCGGCCCGAATCTTGCGGTGATCGACTGCGGCGGCGTGGGTTATGCCTGCGCCACCACGAGCCACACGCTCTCACGCCTGCAGCTGGGGGCGCGGACAAAGTTGTTCACACATCTCAATGTAAAAGAGGACGGGGTGGATTTATTCGGCTTTTACACGCAGAATGAGCTGTCTGCGTTCCGGCAGCTGATCGGCGTGTCCGGCGTCGGCCCCAAGGCGGCTTTGGCGATCCTTTCTTCCAGCACGCCAGACCAGTTGGCGCTGGCGATTGTCACCGGTGACGAAAGAGTACTGGTGGCTGCGCCGGGGATCGGGAAAAAAATTGCCCAGCGCATCATTTTGGAACTCAAAGATAAAATGAGCAAGGAAGATCTGTCCGGAATCCGCATGAACAAAGGCGGCGCCCGCAGCGGGCAGAAGACCGCGGAAGCGCTGTCCGCTTTGATGGTGCTGGGCTATTCGCAGCAGGAGGTCGGCGCAGCGCTGAAGGGCATCGATGTGGACGCCCTTCCTCTGGAAGAGATCGTCCGTCAGGCTCTGAAAAAAATGGTGAAGTAAACGATATGTGCCTGCAAAGGAAGTGAGTTTTTGAGCATTGATTATGGCCGCGATATCGCAGAAGAACCGTTGGTAACCAAGACGCTGCTCGGTGAGGATTTGCGCAGCGAAGTGTCTCTGCGTCCCCACTCTCTGGAAGAATATGTGGGGCAACAGAAAGCCAAAGAAAACCTGCGTATTTTTATTGAGGCGGCGAAGCGGCGGACAGAGCCGTTGGATCATGTGTTGCTGCATGGTCCTCCGGGACTTGGCAAAACGACACTGGCCGGTATTATAGCTGCGGAAATGGGCGTCAATATCCGTATTACCTCTGGCCCGGCCATTGAAAAGGCTGGGGATTTGGCGGCTCTTTTGACCAATCTCAACGAAAATGACATCCTGTTCGTTGATGAGATCCACCGTCTGAACCGCAGTGTAGAGGAGATTCTGTACCCGGCAATGGAGGATTATGCCATTGACATTATCATTGGCAAAGGACCCTCGGCCAATTCCATCCGCTTGGATTTGCCAAAGTTCACGTTGATTGGTGCGACTACCAGAGCAGGGCAGCTTTCTGCACCTTTGCGCGACCGCTTTGGCGTTACGCTGCGCCTGGAACTTTATACGCCAGAGGAACTTTCCGGAATCGTCACCCGTAGCGCGGGAATCCTGGAAGTCCCCATCGAGCCGCAGGGGGCCATGGAAATCGCCTCGCGCTCCCGCGGAACGCCGCGGATCGCCAACCGTATGCTCCGCCGTGTGCGTGATTTTGCGCAGGTGCGCGGAGACGGCGTTATCACGAAGGATATCGCGGATCTGGCCCTGACGGCGCTGGAGATCGATTATCTCGGCTTGGATGCTGTGGACCGCCGTATGATGTGCGCTATTATAGAAAATTACGGCGGCGGCCCTGTGGGGTTGGAAACGTTGGCAGCCACCATTGGCGAGGAATCGGTCACGCTGGAGGATGTATATGAGCCGTATCTGATGCAGATGGGCTTTCTGACACGTACGCCGCGGGGGCGCTGCGTTACCCGCAAGGCGTATGAACATCTACACCTGCCTTTGCCGGACAGCCCCAGCACCGGCGGAATGGATCAGATCTCGCTGTGATGTGCAAAATCAAATATAGAAGGGATTATATTGAACTATGGGTAAATTATTCGGAACCGACGGCATCCGCGGGATCGTCGGAGAAACGCTGACCGCTGATATGGCGTATCGTGTGGGGCAGGCTGTCGCTACGGTGCTGGCTGAGGATAAAAAGAGTGCGCCGGAGATCACCATTGGAAAGGATACCCGTATTTCTTCGGATATGCTGGAGTCAGCGCTGATCGCCGGGATTTGTTCTGTGGGAGGCAACGTGGTCCCACTGGGCGTCATTCCGACGCCGGCGGTGGCATATCTCACCGTACAGCGCAAAGCGGATGCAGGAATTGTGATTTCCGCGTCCCACAACCCTTACGAGCACAATGGCATCAAAGTGTTCAACAGCCGTGGCTATAAATTACCGGATGAAACGGAAGCGCGCGTGGAGGCGCTGCTGTTGAGCGATGCTCCGATCACGGAAAAAACCGGCAGCGAGATCGGAACGATGATCCGCGGTATGCGGGAAGCCCGCGAAAACTACATCGATCACTTGTGCGCTACGATTGAGGACGACCTGTCTGGGCTTCGTGTCTGCGTGGACTGTGCCAACGGTGCAGCTTCCGCCACGGCGCCGGATCTGTTCCGCCGCTTTAAGGCGCGTACCGATATTATGCATGCTGTTCCCAATGGGGTTAATATCAACAATCGCTGCGGTTCCACGCACCTGGAATCCCTGCAGGAGACCGTAGTCAACGACGGGTACGATATCGGTGTGGCCTATGACGGCGATGCCGATCGCTGCCTGATGGTGGACGAGAAGGGGAATATCATCGACGGCGACAAGATCATGGCAGTATGTGCCATGGATATGCGCCGTGCCGGTAAGCTGAACGGCAATGCCATCGTGGCCACGGTGATGTCCAATTTGGGCCTGCACGAATTTTGCCAGAGAGAAAAGATTCGGCTGGTCTGCACCGACGTAGGCGACCGTCATGTGCTGGAGGAGATGCTTGCGTGCGGGTACTGTATCGGCGGTGAACAGTCGGGACATATGATTTATACGGAGTATGCCACCACTGGCGACGGCGAGTTGACCAGTCTGCAGTTTTTGCAAATCCTGAAACGTAGCGGGAAAAAGGCGTCGGAACTGGTTTCCTGCTGCGCTCAGTATCCGCAGGTGTTGGTCAATGTGCCCGTAGCCTCCCGCCGTGGTGTAAAAGAGCAGATCATGGCCTCGGAAATATTGGCGGCTGCCATCCGTAAACAGGAGGCAAAACTGGGGCAGGAGGGAAGAATTCTTCTTCGGCCATCCGGTACGGAGGCCCTGATCCGTGTGATGGTAGAGGCCAAAACAGAGGAAATGGCTCATTTTTATGCCGAAGAATTGGTGAATGTGGTAAAATCACTAAAAATTTCTTGATTCAGGCAAAATTTTTCTCACTTTTTCTTGACGAAAAAATAATTTCCATGTATACTAAGTTATGTAAGTAAAAGTTTGAGGTTTATCATGCAAGAGATGCAGGAAATGACGGATGGAACTCTGTGCCAATTGGCCGCCGATGGGGATCGCTCGGCAGAGGAGATCTTGGTCAGCCGCTACAATCGCTTGGTTCGCATGTGTTCCCGTCCATTTTTTCTGGTGGGTGGCGACAGTGAAGACCTGATCCAAGAAGGAATGCTGGGTCTGCTCAAGGCAATCCGCACCTTTGATACGTCGAAAGAAGCGTCGTTTCGGACTTATGCGGGAGTCTGTATCCGTAGCCGCTTATACAGCGTGCTGCGTAGCCAGAAGCTTGATAAACATGCCGCGCTGAATCACTCTGTTCTTTTGGAAGCACCCTTCTTTGATAGTAATTCCTACACCGTGGACACTTTTTCCGTTTCACAGTCCAATCCGGAGGATCTGGTGATCCTGCAGGAGAGTTTTGATGAAATGTGGAAGCGTGTTCAGGACCAGTTGTCCGAGTTCGAAGCGAAGATTTTGGGGTTCTATTTGGACGGTCTGTCCTATCAGGAAATAGCAATCAAAGTACGCAAGTCCCCAAAATCGGTGGACAACGCTGTGCAGCGTATCCGACGCAAGGTAGCGCAGCACATTCATCCCGGCGAAATCAGCAAATGCTGAGCGCATATATTATCTAATCAAAGAGAGGGTAAAAAATCATGTACGAAGACAAGACATTGGTATGCAAAGAGTGCGGCCAGGAGTTCGTGTTCACTGCCGGTGAGCAGGAGTTTTACGCCGAGCGCGGTTTCCAGAATGAGCCTCAGCGCTGCAAGGCTTGCCGTGATGCACGCAAGAACGCCACCCGCGGCCCCCGCCAGTATTTCACGGCTGTTTGCGCAGCCTGCGGCGGCGAGGCCAAAGTGCCCTTCGAGCCTAAGTCCGATCGGCCTGTGTACTGCAGTGAGTGCTTCGCCAAAATGCGCGAAGAAAACGCATAAGACCGATTCTGAGATCGTATGACAAAAAGGACGAGCAGGAAATCCTGCTCGTCCTTTTTTGAATACAAGACATTATATTCGCCGCTTTAAGCGCAAGTCACCCGAATGAGAAAATCTCCGATCTCCATTCGGGCAACTTTTGTTATTTTTGGGTCAAAGCACGGTACGCGTTTCTGTAATACGAGTCATATACGGCGCAGCCAGCGTGCACTTGCTTGCCAAGCAGCGTGCCGCAGCGGTTGCAGCAGGTGCACCAGTGGATCTCCTGTTCTTTTCCTGCCATATATTTGGCAGGGAGGGCCGGGTCGGCAAAAGACTGCCGTCCCAAGGCGATCATGTCGAAATCCCCCTGCTCGATGGCAGCATTGCTCAATGCAAAAAGGCTGCTTTTTTCGGCATCCATGCCGGGAAGGGTGCCGCCCTTTCCCAGGAGCGATAATCCACCGCAAATCACGGTGGTTTCCGGCCGCAGGGCACGCCGAAGGAGCTTTGCGGCGGTCATGTGCTGAGAAACGACGCCGGGGCAGCTGCGGTCGGGGCACATCAGCTGCCATGCAAGTCCTGCATTGCCGAGGGATTCAATGAAAAAATTGGCGCCCCGGGCTTCCAGACCTTTGCACAGACGGATCGATTCTTCGGGGTCGATGATCAGACTGTTTGGCCCTGCGTGCCCCTGTCCGCCTGGCATTTCATCGTATACGCTGATTTTGGCACCGATCAGGAACGTTTCGTTCGGTATGGCGCGGCGCACTTTTTCGCAGAGTTCATAAGCGAACCGGGCGCGGTTTTCGAACGAACCGCCATATTTCCAGCAACGGTCGTTAAACGGGCGCAGGAGCTGGGAGCCGAGATAGCCGTGGCAGAATTTGAGATCAACGCCGTCGACGCCAATTTGTGCCAAAAAGTGGCTGGCCTCGACGTAAGAAGCGATGGTTTGTTCGATATAATCTGCATCGATCAGCGTACCGCCGAAGCCCGGCAGCGGTTTGACACAGACGCGTCTGGAAAAAGACTCGTCTGACAATTCGCCGCTGTGATTCAGCTGCACCACCAGAAGCGTGTCCGGAGCATGCATCCGTTTGTGAAAAACGAACCGCTCCCACTGATCACGGTTATCCGGATCGTTCACATCCAGCAGAAGCTGTGTTTTGCGGGCGCGGCTTTCCGTTTGCAATGTAACGGATTCCATCACCACCATGCCTGCGCCGCCGTGTAACAGTTTCTCATACCTGCGCAGCGAGTCTTCTGAAAAACCGCCGCGCAGGTTTGCGTCGCCGCATTCCATCGGCTGGATGACAAAACGGTTTTTTGCCAATCGCTTTCCAATGTGGATCGGGCGCTCCAATGGCGTGACTGCAATTCCCATGGCAATCAAATCTCCTTTTTGAAGGTCTCGGATATTATTGCCTTTATTATACGTCCATTTTCCGCGGATGTCTTTCACGGATCGAACCATTTTGTTGGATTTTTGATAGAACTTTGTATCTGGATATGGAGCGCGGCCCCCCTTTTTTCAGTAAAAAAGAAGAAATTTCTATTGATGTATTGAAAAACGCCCCTTTTTAGGATATACTATAAAAACAAGTTTTTCAGAATAGGAGGCAATTCCTCATGATTGAAGTTACAAAAGATACGATCATTGGTGATATTCTCGATATCGCTCCTCAGACGGCTCCCATTTTCCTGTCCATCGGCATGCATTGCTTGGGCTGCCCTTCTTCCCGCGGCGAAACCGTGGAAGAAGCCTGCATGGTTCATGGCGTGGATGTGGACAAGCTGCTGGCTCTGGTAAACGAGGAAGCAAACAAGGAAGCCAAGTAAACACAGCGTAAGCAAATCATTGCACGGTTCTGTATAAGACCCGTGCTTTGATTTGTTTGCGCAAAGCAAAGGAGTAAGGCCCATGGACGGCGGAAAAGAGTTGATTCTTTCAGAACGGTTGCTTGCCATCGCACAGTGGATCCGTCCAGGCAGCCGCGTGGCAGATATTGGCACCGACCATGGCTATCTCCCGATTTGGCTTTTGCAGCACGGCCGTGCGACGTTTATCGCCGCCTGTGACATGCGGGAAGGGCCGCTGGAGCATGCCCGTCGCTCTGCTGAGCAGTACGGCCTGCAGGAAAAATTGTCGTTCCGTTTGGGTAGCGGCCTTTCCTGTGTTGTGCCGGAGGAGATCGACACGATTGTGATCGCCGGTATGGGAGGGGAGACAATCCTGTCCATTTTAGAAGCGGCTCCTTGGACAAATAACGCACGTTATACGCTTCTGCTGCAGCCCATGACCAAGGCGGAGGTGCTGCGTCCGTGGCTTTCTGAGCATGGTTACAGTTTTTTAAGGGAACGGCTGGTGTTGGAAAACCGCACTTATTTCCCAATTATGGCCCTGCGCGGCGGCAGTGCATGCCGGCCGCTTTCCCTCGGACAGGCGTGGGGCGGCGTTGCGCTACAAGATGACCCTCTGCAGGGAGGGGCTTTGGATGAGTTGCTGCGCCTTCGTACATATGCCCTGAATGGGCTGGAACGTTCCGTTGTTCCGAAAAATCGGGAACGTGCCGAGCAGCAGCGGGCGATTCTTGTCCAACTTCGTCAGATGAAGGGGGAATGGCTTCATGCCAACGGTAAAAGAAATTGAAGCGTTTCTGTTTTCTGCAGCGCCCAAAGACTTGGCGATGAGTTGGGATAATGTGGGCCTTTTGGTGGGGCAGCCGGATCAAATCGTCCGGCGTGTTCTGGTTGCGTTGGATATTACCGGGGACGTGGTGCAGGAAGCGGCCGCGGAGGGGGCTGAACTGATCGTGGCGCACCACCCGGTGATGAACTGCAAATGGCTCCCGGTGCAGACGGTGCGCACCGATACGCCGCAGGGGCGTGTTTTGACGGAGTTGATTCGCAGCGGTGTTTCTGCCATTTGCATGCATACCAATCTCGACATTACCGAAGGCGGCGTCAACGATTGTCTGGCCCAAGCGGTAGGATTGGCGGTTCTGGAACCGCTGGGCGAAGACGGCTGCGGACGTGTCGGCATTTTACCGGAAGAGATGACGATGGATGTCTTTTTGCCCTTTGTAGCGCAGGCACTGCACTGCAGCGGGATACGCTATGTGTCTGCAGGAAAGCCGGTTCGACGTGTGGCGGTGGGCGGGGGAGCCTGTTGGAATTACCACGCCGATGTGCTGTACAAGGGGTGCGATACCTTTTTGACTTCGGATCTGAGCTATCACGATTTTCTGGACGCCAGGGCTATGGGCCTGAACGTGATCGATGCGGGCCATTTCCCGACAGAAGATGTGGTTTGTCCCAAACTCGTTTCCATGCTGCAGTCGGCGTACCCGCAGTTGAAAATCAAAAAATCCACTTCTCACAGAGAAGTATTTCAATATTTTCTTTCATAAAATTTATTCGATAGGAGAGATCATACTCATGTCCGGACATTCTAAATGGCATAATATTCAGAAAACAAAGGGCGCAGCTGATGCAAAACGCAGTGCTGCTTTTACTAAAATCGCCCGTGAAATCATCGTGGCTGTAAAAGAGGGCGGCAGCGGTGATCCCGCAAACAATTCCCGTCTGGCCACCGTGATTGCCAAGGCGAAGGCCGTGAACATGCCCAATGACAACATTAAACGCACCATTGACAAGGCGCTGGGCGCGGGCAATACGGATAATTTTGAAAGCGTTGTTTATGAAGGCTACGGCCCTGCTGGGGTGGCCGTGATCGTAGAAGCGCTGACGGACAACCGCAACCGCACGGCCCCTGCTGTGCGCCATGCCTTTGATAAGTTCGGCGGCAATCTGGGCGCCACAGGCTGTGTGTCTTGGTCTTTTGACCGCAAGGGTGTTCTGATCATCGATAATGAAGAAGGTGGTCTGGAAGAGGACAAAGTGATGGAGGATGCGCTGGAGGCTGGGGCTTCCGATTTCTCCAACGAAGGTCCTGTGTTCCAGGTTTATACCGAGCCGGATGATTTCGGCGCCGTATGCAGCGCGCTGGAGGAAAAAGGGTACACTTTCCTGGAGGCCAATATCTCGATGGTTCCCCAGAATTACATCGTTCTGGAAAAGGAAGACGATGTGACTAACATGGAAAAAATGATCGACGCGCTGGAGGACAATGACGATATCCAGAACGTGTATCACAACTGGCAGCAGGATTGATGGAAGATTCATAAAAAGCGAAGCGCCCCCTCTGCGGTTTACGCAGAGGGGGCGTTATGCAGTTTGAGCAGGTCTGTAAGCCGGGTTCTGTATTAAGCAGTCATCTATCTCGACGCGCTGTTACCAACGCGCTCAAGCCACCTCCCAAGGACGGCCGGGCCGGCCATATGTCCTGTCCGCGGTGTTGCTCCGAATAGAGTTTACAGCATCCCCCTGTTACCAGGGGGATGGGTGAGCTCTTACCTCGCCTTTCCACCCTTACTGGCGCGTACCGGCCTCAGCCGGCCGTTCACCAGCGGTATATCTCTGTTGCACTTTTCCTGAAGTCGCCTTCGGCGGGCGTTACCCGTTATTCTTGCCCTGTGGAGCCCGGACTTTCCTCACAAACGGCCTTTCGGCATGCCTGCGCGACTGCCTGGCCTACTCAAAAAAATATTTTATCGGATTGTAGTCGGAAAGTCAAGATATGATTGAAAATAGAGGCGGTTTGCGGTATAATCACCTTTGACATTTTTGAAAAAAGAAGGGACTGCGTTTATGCGGCTAAGTGAATATCTGGACTCGTTAAAGGGGAAACGGGTGGCTGTCATTGGAATCGGCGTCAGCAATACACCGCTGATCGAACTGCTGCTTGGATATGGCGTTTCTGTGACTGCATGCGACCAAAAAGAGCGCAGCGCGTTCGGGGATCTGGCGGACCGACTGGAAAAATGGGGCTGCACGTTGAAACTGGGGAAGGACTATCTGCAGGGCCTGGATCAGGATGTGATCTTCCGCTCACCTGGGATCCGTCCGGATATCCCGGAGTTTTTATCCGCCGTAGAGCAGGGTAGCAAAGTCACTTCTGAGATGGAAGTCTTTTTTGACGTTTGCCCCTGCCATACTATTGCTGTGACCGGGAGCGACGGAAAAACCACGACGACTACCATCATTGCCGAGTTGCTGCGCGCTGCCGGAAAGACTGTATATGTAGGCGGCAACATCGGCCATCCGTTGCTCGCGGAAGCGGGAAAGATGAAAGAAGAGGATTATGCCGTATTGGAACTGTCCTCTTTCCAGCTGCTGACCATGCACAAAAGCCCGGAAATTGCCGTAGTTACAAATCTGGCGCCGAACCATTTGAATGTGCACAAGGGGATGGAAGAATATGTGGAGGCCAAAGCCAATATCCTCCGCTATCAGAGCGCAGAGCAGAAGATCATTTTGAATTATGACAATGATCTGACCCGCGCTTTTTCCCAGCGCGCGCCGGGAAAAACCGTATTTTTCAGCCGTCTTTCCCCGCGCTCAGGCGATGTGTTTTTTGCTGACGGCATGATTTCCGTCCGAAGCGGGGACAGTGTACGGCCGGTGCTTTCCGCAAACGAGATTGCCATTCCGGGTGTGCATAACATTGAAAATTACATGGCTGCCGTGGCTGCGGTGGAAGGCTTGGTATCCGATGAGGTGATTCGGGAGGTGGCTGCTTCGTTCAGCGGGGTGGAGCATCGCATCGAGCTGGTGCGCGAGGTTCACGGAGTGAAGTATTACAACGATTCCATTGCCTCTAGCCCGACGCGCACGATCGCAGGGCTGCGCTCGTTCCGGCAAAAGGTGATCCTGATTGCCGGCGGCAAGGACAAGAATATCGACTACGCGCCTTTGGGGCCGGAAATCGTGCAGCATGTCCGCTTTCTGATTCTCACCGGGGGCGACGTGATTGGCTCTACTGTGCCGAAAATCTGCGCCGCGGTGCTCAATGTGCCGGACTATGACAGCACGGCGTTGCCGATCCTTCTGATCGATGATTTTGAAGAGGCTGTGCGCGCCGCTGCGGCCCAGGCTGGTGAGGGGGATGTGGTTCTGCTGTCTCCCGCCAGCACGTCATTTGATAAATTTTCCAATTTTATGGAGCGTGGAAAAACGTTCAAATCAGTTGTAAATCATTTGGAATAAGGATGAGAGATACATGAGTTTGTTTGGATTGAACGAAGAAATCCTAGCGCTGCGCGACCGTGCGCAGGCAGACATCGCGCCGATGTTCGCCCGGATTGACGAGGTCGCGGAGCATAATACCCAGAAGGTGCTCGCTGCATTTCAAAAGCATAAAGTGGCAGAATATATGTTTGCAGGCACCACTGGTTACGGCTACGGAGATACCGGAAGAGATACGCTCGAAAAAATTTATGCCGATATTTTTCACACGGAGGACGCTGTGGTGCGCCTCCAGTTTGTCAACGGCACGCATGCCATCACCTGTGCCCTGTTCGGCAATCTCCGCCCCGGCGACACATTGTGCTATGTGACCGGGGAGCCGTATGACACAATTCAGAGCGTGATCGGTATTGTGGGCGATGAAGCGGGCAATATGAAACAGTACGGCATCGGATATCGTCAGGTGCAAATGCTCCCGAGCGGTCTGCCGGATGAGGCGGCAGTCGCGGCCGCAGTCCGCGATCCCAAGGTGAAGATCGCCATGATCCAGCGCTCTAAAGGCTATTCCACCCGGCAGTCGCTGTCGGTGGAAACCATCGGCAGCTTGTGCCGCTGCATTCGTGCCGCGGCGCCGGAGTGTGTGATTATGGTGGACAACTGCTATGGCGAGTTTGTGGAACTGCTGGAACCCACCGATGTGGGCGCCGATCTGGTGGTGGGGTCCCTGATCAAAAATCCCGGCGGCGGACTGGCGCCGACTGGCGGCTATATCGCTGGCCGGCACGATCTGGTGGAAGCAGCAGCAGCCCGCTTGACGGTACCGGGTATCGGAAAGGAATGCGGCAGCACCCTAGGCAATAACCGTTTGATGTATCAGGGCCTGTTCCTGGCACCGCATACGGTGGCGCAGGCGTTGAAAACTGCTGTGTTCTGCGCGCGTATGATGGAGCTGTTGGGCTATGATACCGAACCCGCCTCCGATGCGGTGCGTCATGATATTATCCAAATGCTGTCTTTCGGAAGCCCGGAGCCGCTACAAGCTTTTATCCGGGGCATTCAATTCGGCTCCCCGGTGGACTCCTATGTGACGCCTGAGCCCTGGGACATGCCAGGATATGACTGCCCGGTGATTATGGCGGCAGGCGCATTTATTCAGGGCGCATCTATCGAGTTATCCTGCGACGCGCCCATGCGCGAGCCTTACGCCGCTTATATGCAGGGTGGACTTACCTATGAATCGGGGAAAACCGGCGTGATGCTGGCCGTGTCTGAAATTTTGAAGCATCGGGAAAAAGGAACTCAAACAGGGACCTTTTGAGCGAAGCAGGTATCCGAACAAGCGTTTGCGCCATAAACTGCCCTATGAGGTGGTTTGATGGCAATGCACTTTTTTTCCTGGCGCAGGCGGCGCAGACGGGGCCGTTTTTTGGCTCTCGCGCTGGCAGTATGCTTGCTTGCCGCACTGCTGATGGTGGTGATAGCCATGGGACAGCTCCGTCCGATCATGAACAGCATGGCGACGGCGCGCGTTTCCAATGTGGTTCACAAGGCGATTGCCGAGGCCGTGGCAGAAACGATTGAGGACGGTTCTTATGAATATAATGATCTGATTTCCCTGGAAAAGGACAACGAGGGGAAAATCACCGCTTTGACCAGCAATATGATCCAGTTCAACCGGCTGCAGATCGAGGTTGCAGAAAATGTGATGCAGAAGGTAGGCTCTGTTTCCAGTAGTGAGTTGGCAATTCCGGTGGGCAGTTTGACCGGAATTGCCCTTTTAGCGGGTCGTGGGCCGGATCTGCATGTGCGGATCCTGTCGGTGGGGTCGCCGGAAACTGCATTTGAAAATTATTTTACGGATGCGGGCATCAATCAGACAAAGCACCAGATCGTTTTGAAAGTAGAGGTCACTGTGCGTATTTTGATGCCGGGATATACGTCATCCGTTGCGGTGGACAGTTCCCTGGCCGTGGCGGAGACCGTCATCGTCGGCTCGGTACCAGATACATACACGTATTTCAACTCGGATTCCGTGGATGATGTGCGGGAATATGTGACGAACCAATGAGAAGGGAAATCGTATGAATTATCGTGAAGAGATGAAGCAGCTGCGCGACACGCTCAACGCGCACGGTTACCGCTATTATGTGCTGGATGCCCCAACTATTCCGGACTATGAATATGATCGTATGCTGCGCCGTTTGGAAGACCTTGAGAAAGAACATCCAGAGGAAATTACGCCCGACTCTCCGACACAGCGGGTGGGCGGACGGATCCTGACTGCCTTTGAAAGCGTGGAGCACGAAGTGCCCCTGGAAAGCCTGCAGGACGTATTTTCGCCGGAAGAAGTGGACGAATTCGGCGCCCGGATGGCGGAAAGCCTCCATCAGGTTGCCTATAGCGTGGAGCCGAAAGTCGACGGACTTTCGGTTGCGCTGGAATACCGCGACGGCGTCTTTGTCCGCGGTGCCACGCGGGGCGACGGACGGGTTGGTGAGGACGTAACAGAGAATCTGCGCACAATCAAATCCATCCCCATGACACTGCCGGAAAAGCTGCCGCATCTGATTGTCCGGGGCGAGGTCTATATGTCGCACAAGGTGTTTGATGAACTTAACGCCATGCGGGAGATCAACGGGGAACCGTTGTTTGCCAATCCGCGCAACGCAGCGGCAGGGTCTCTGCGCCAGCTGGATTCCAAGATCGCCGCCCAGCGGCGGCTGGATATTCAGGTATTCAATCTGCAGCTGTGCCAAGGGCGGACGTTCGAAACCCATGAACAGAGCCTGGACTATCTGCGCACGCAGAACTTCAAAGTGATCGCGCATCGTGTGGTCAACAGCATTGCAGAATGCAACGAGGAAATTGTTGCGCTGAACGAGAGTCGGGATCAGTTTCCGTTCGATATGGACGGAGCTGTTGTAAAGGTAAACAGCCTTACAGATCGCGAGTTGCTGGGCAGTACCGCCAAATCCCCCCGGTGGGCCATTGCATATAAATATCCGCCGGAGCAAAAGCCCTCCAAAGTGGTGGATATCGTGGTGCAGGTGGGCCGCACGGGCGTATTAACACCGAAGGCCATTGTAGAGCCGGTGCATCTGGCGGGAACGACAGTGACCAACGCCACACTTCACAACCAAGACTATATTGCGGAAAAGGACATTCGCATCGGAGATACCGTATTGGTGCAGAAAGCGGGGGAGATCATTCCGGAGATCGTATCGGTGGATCTGAGCAAGCGGCCATCGGGGACAGCGCCTTATATGCTGCCGGAGCGGTGCCCTGTCTGCGGCGCACCGGTGTCACGGGACCCGGACGGCTCTGCCGTCCGCTGCACCGGCGCGGAATGTCCGGCTCAGCTGTTGCGCAACCTGGTTCATTTCGTCAGCCGGGACGCCATGGATATCGAAGGCGTAGGTCCCGCCGTTTTGCAGCAGATGATCGAAACTGAGATGGTGCGTTCGCCGGCAGATCTGTATTATCTCCGGGAAGAGGATGTAGCAAGCCTTGAGCGTATGGGGAAAAAATCGGCGCGTAACGCTATGGAGGCCATTGAAAAATCCAAAGGCAGCGACCTGTCGCGTTTGCTGTATGCGCTTGGAATCCGACAGGTGGGTGCGAAAGCGGGCCATGTGCTGGCGGCTCATTTCAAAAGCTTCCAAGCGCTTTCTGCTTCGGGGCTGGATGAGCTGACCGAAATCCCGGATATTGGCCCCATTACAGCTCAGTTTATTCTGGACTGGTTGGGAAGTGCGCAATCGCAGCATTTGATCGGCCGACTGAAAGCAGCCGGTGTGAATATGGAATATCTTGAAAAGAAGGTCAACAGCAATTTTGAGGGTATGACGTTTGTCTTGACCGGGACGCTGCGGAAATTTACCCGTCAGGAAGCCGGCAAATTGGTGGAAGAGCGCGGTGGCAAGGCGGCGTCTTCGGTTTCCAAAAAGACCACTTATGTGGTGGCGGGCGAAAACGCCGGATCAAAACTGGCAAAGGCGCAGGAGTTGGGCGTTCCGGTGTTGACGGAGGATGAGTTCCTGGCGATGCTTTAACGGATTTTACCAGGAAATGGTTGACTTTCCCCCAGGGATATGGTATAGTCCATTTACCAAAAGGGAGTAGTTCACATCTCAATCGGGATGTTTGTGTTTTCGTCATCTCGGGGCGTTGGGTTTCGCGTCCCCGGAGCACAAGTAAGAAGCGAGACTTTTGCTGCAGTGTACGCCGCGGTAAAAGGACTCGCTTTTTCTTTTGTCCTGATAGCCGCAAGGAAAACTGTAAAGAATAGATCAGGGGAGTTGATGTGAACAATGAAACCTGCATATCAAAAAACGAAAGAAGATGTATTTCGGGACTGCCGATCATCCCGGTCGGGCCTTTGTTCGGAGGAGGTCGAAAAACGGCGCCAGGAATATGGGTACAATGAACTGATTGAGGGACGGAAAAAGTCTGTCTTTGTCATCTTTTTGGAACAATTCAAAGACTTTCTGGTATTGATCCTGATTGCTGCTGCTGTGGTGTCCATCGTTCTGGGCGATATCGAAAGCGCTGCTGTGATTTTGGCGGTTATTATTATGAATGCCATCCTTGGTACAGTGCAACAAATCAAGGCAGAACATTCTCTGGCCAGCCTAAAGCAAATTTCTGCGCCTACTGCAAAAGTGCTGCGGGACGGAAAGACAGTTGTGATTCCCTCTCGGGAAGTTACGGTTGGTGATATCGTTTTCCTGGAAGCCGGCGACTCTGTGTGTGCCGATGGCCGCATCATCGAAAATGCCAGCCTGAAAATCAATGAGAGTGCGCTGACTGGTGAAAGCCTGAACGTGGAGAAAGAAGACCGCACCATTGAAGATGAGGCCCCGCTGGGCGACCGCAAAAACATGGTCTATTCCGGCAGTTTTGTGACGTATGGGCGCGGCAGCTTCCTGGTGACCGGTATTGGTATGGAAACTGAAGTGGGCAAGATCGCAAGCCTTCTTAAATCCACGTCGGAAAAGCGGACGCCGCTGCAGGAGAACCTGGATGATTTCGGGAAAAAGCTGGCGGTGCTGATTTTGGTAATCTGTGCCGCGGTCTTTGGACTGAACGTGCTGCGCGGCGGCCAGATCATGGATGCGTTCTTGTTTGCCGTTGCGCTGGCTGTGGCAGCCATTCCGGAGGCGCTCGGTTCGATCGTAACGATTGTGCTGGCATTCAGTACGCAGAAAATGGTCCGGGAGCACGCCATTATTCGAAAGTTGCAGGCCGTGGAAGGTTTGGGCAGCGTTT
Organism: bacterium 210917-SL.2.15; assembly: GCA_020555605.1. Taxonomy (GTDB): domain Bacteria; phylum Bacillota; class Clostridia; order Oscillospirales; family Oscillospiraceae; genus Pseudoscillospira. Next base: position 209,676 of record JAJCJC010000003.1, read on the forward strand.
CGATCATCTGTTCGGATAAAACCGGAACGCTGACACAGAACAAGATGACTGTCCAGAAGTGCTTTGCCGACGGAGTCGTGCTGGAAGACAGCGCGGTCCAATTTGACGGCGCCGTCACACGCAAACTCCTGGATGCGGCAGTTTTGTGCAGTGATGCAGAAATTTCGGACGGCAAGGAGATCGGCGACCCTACGGAAACCGCGCTGATCGCCATGGCGGAGCGCCACGGACAGGATTGGCGTGCCATGCGCCAGGATATGCCCCGCATGGCGGAGATCCCCTTTGACTCCGACCGCAAGCTGATGTCTACGGTCAACCGCTGTGCAGACGGTTTTGTATTCTTTACCAAGGGAGCTGTGGACGTCATTCTGGGGCGCACCGAGGCTATTCTGACCGGGAGCGGCCCGCGGCCCATGACAGAGCAGGATCACCAGGCTATCCGCGACGCGAACCAGCACTTTTCGGAAAATGGTTTGCGCGTATTGGCTTTCGCTTACAAGGAAGGGCACGCGGAGATGAAGGGTGCGCTGGATACCGGCGAGGAAAACGGCTTGACCCTTATTGGCTTGATTGCCATGATGGATCCTCCGCGTCTGGAATCCAAAGACGCTGTTGCAAAATGCATGCAGGCTGGCATCCGGCCCATTATGATCACCGGTGACCACAAAGTGACGGCTGCTGCCATTGCCAGGGAAATCGGTATCCTGCAGCCCGGTACCCGGGCCGTGGAAGGCGCAGAAATTGACGCCTTGAGTGATGAAGCCCTGCGTGAACTAGTGCCGGAGATCTCTGTTTATGCCCGTGTTTCGCCGGAGCATAAGATCCGCATTGTACGGGCGTGGCAGGATCGCGGCAATATCGTTTCCATGACCGGCGACGGCGTTAACGATGCCCCTGCGCTGAAACAGGCGGACATTGGTGTGGCCATGGGTATCACCGGTACAGAAGTGGCCAAGGACGCCGCTTCCATGGTATTGACGGATGATAACTTTGCCACCATTGTCAAAGCAGTGGAAAACGGCCGCAACGTGTATGCCAATATCAAGAAGTCCATTAAGTTTTTGCTTTCCGGCAACACAGCGGGCATTCTTTCGGTTTTGTATGCCTGTATTATCGCCTTGCCCGTGCCTTTTGCCGCTGTGCATCTGCTGTTTATCAATTTGCTGACCGACAGCTTGCCCGCAATTTCGTTGGGACTGGATCCCCACGGCAGCGAGGTGATGCAGGAGAAGCCCCGACCGAAAAATGAGCCGATTCTAACCAGAAACTTTTTGGTGGGGATTCTGATCGAAGGTGCTATCATTGCGCTCAACACCATGATTGCCTTTCATACAGGTCTGTATTACGGCGCTGGCATGGCTGCAGGCGCGGCTACAGTCGGTAGTACCATGGCCTTTGCCACGCTGTGCTTGTCCCGCCTGATGCACGGGTTTAACAGCAAGGCAGATCATCCTGTACTGTTTCAGAAGGAAATGTTCAACAACCGTTATCTGAATCTTTCGTTCCTGGTGGGCTTTGCGCTGCTGAGTGCCGTTTTGCTGTTGCCGCCGCTGAAACCGCTGTTCAAGGTTGCGACGCTGACGCCGATGCTCTATGGCGTGATCATCGGCTGTGCGGCCATGAACGTGGTGGAGATCCAGGTGATTAAAGCAATTCGCACACATCTGAAAAAAAAGCGCTAAAAGCGCTGATGCTGCTACGCCGCAGGCAATGGAAATTGCCTGCGGCGCTTTTCTTTTGCGCTTCTTTTTCGGCACCGTTCGCCTGTATGCTGCATAAGGTGAACTACGGGTATGCGTTTTGCAGGCCCGAGAGCAAAGGAGGAATCTACTTTGAATGTGAAACCTGAACAGACCGGCTGTGCGGTGACAGAGGGCACATTGCCCGGCACGTGCGCGCCGATGGTTTTTCCCTTTATCGCCATGCAGACGGAGAATTCCGAGCGTTATGACAGCAGTGAGGCACTGAAAAGCGGTACGTTGTTTCCCGGACTGAATCTTCCCTTCCACGTGGAGATGCAGAGCCGCTTTCCGACGGTTCCGGCCGCTCTGGCGGAGCTGATGGCTCTGGATTTTGCCATTGACGAGCTGGGACTTTATCTGGATACCCACCCCAATGACAGCGAAGCGCTGGAGCTTTTTAATTCCTATATCAAACTGGCGCAGCAGGGCCGCACGAAATATGAGGCCATGTATGGCCCGTTGGCTAAGAAATATGTTTCCGAAGACGGGAAATACACCTGGATCAATGATCCGTGGCCCTGGGAAATCATTGAGGGAGGGAAGATGTAATGTTTGTTTATGAAAAGAAGCTGCAGTATCCGATCAAGATCAAGAATACCAATCCGCGTTTGGCTGCGCTGATCATTTCACAGTATGGCGGGCCGGACGGCGAACTGGGCGCATCGCTGCGTTATTTGAGCCAGCGTTTCTCCATGCCTTATCCCGAATTGAAAGCGCTTTTGACCGACATCGGTACGGAAGAACTTGGGCATCTGGAAATGATCGGTACAATCGTCTACCAGTTGACCCGCAACCTAACCGAAGAGCAGATTAAGACCGCCGGTTTTGACAGCTACTTTGTGGACCGCACAGCCGGTGTATATCCCACTGCAGCGTCCGGTTTCCCCTACAGCGCGGCAAGCATGGCCTGTAAAGGCGATTTGATCGCCGATCTGACAGAGGATTTGGCCGCTGAGCAGAAAGCCAGGGTTACTTATGACAATATCCTGCGGTTGAGCGATGATCCGGATGTCAATGACGTCATCAAATTCTTGCGTGAGCGTGAGATCGTACACTTCCAGCGCTTTGGCGAAGGACTGCGCGTCGCGAAAGAGAAGATGAATCAAAAGAATCTTTACTTTATCAACCCTTCTTTCGACAAATAACCCATCTTGCGGCCGCACGATTTGTATTTGTGCAGGGCGCGGCATAGTTTTGCCGCGCCCTGCATATGGTTTTTCGAGGTGGTTTTATGTTTATCGTACTGCATGCAAAGCGGATTCTCTGCATCATAGGCTTGACTATTCTATTTCTTGGCGGTATGATGATAATAAGATATCGAACTTTAGTTCCGGTTTTTGGGCCGGAGCTGGAGAACGTCACCGCGCCAGTGGTTTACGTCATCGATGCCGGGCATGGCGGGGAAGATGGGGGAGCTGTTTCAGCCTCCGGTGTGACGGAAAGTACGCTGAACCTGGAAATTGCGCAGCATTTGAATGACATGCTGTCCTTTCTTGGAAAGGATACCGTCATGACCCGCCCCGGAGAAAATGCTGTATACAGTGTCGGCGCGTCTACTCTGCGGGAGAAAAAGCGCTCTGATCTTCAGAACCGTGTGGCTATGGTCAATGGATATGACGACGCTGTGCTGCTCAGCATCCATCAGAACAGTCTGCCCACGGTACCATCCGTTCATGGTGCACAGACGTTTTATAATACGGTTTCCGGAGCGGATCAGTTGGCAGAGCAGATTCAGCAGAGCCTGAATCAGACGGTGAACATAGGCAATGAAAAAGCGAAGAAGCAAATTGACGATACGATCTATCTGATGCGCCGGGTTTCACGCCCGGCTGTTCTGGTGGAATGTGGCTTCCTCTCTAATGCAGAGGAAACCAAGCTGCTGCAGGAGCAGAAGTATCAGACACGGTTGGCTCTGGCGATCGCCGCCGGGGTGCTGCAGGAACCTGCAGAAGATGCTGGCACGGATGCGCAGCAGGATACGGCAGAAAACAAGCAAGAGAATGGAGCGGTTGTCTCATGAAAGCAAAAACTTCTTTTTATTGTACAGAATGCGGAAATGAATTTCCGAAGTGGGCCGGCCGATGTACGGCCTGCGGCGCCTGGAACACGATTGCAGAGCGCCCGGCAGAGACCGCTGCACGCCGTTCTTCCGGCGCCCGAAGGGATGCCCGTACCGCGATGTCCCTAGGAGGAAACCGCAAGGCAAGGCCCATCACCGAGCTGAGCACCGCCGAAGAACTGCGCTTTGCCACTGGTATGGGAGAGCTGGATCGCGTGCTGGGCGGCGGTGCAGTCAAAGGCTCGTTGGTGTTGGTGGGCGGTGCACCCGGTATCGGAAAATCCACGCTGATGCTGCAGATCTGTGAGCAGCTCTGCAACACCGGTGATGTATTGTATGTCTCCGGCGAGGAGTCGGAGCACCAGCTGAAAATGCGGGCGGAGCGTCTCCATGTTTGCAACAGCAACCTTTATGTGCTTTCGGAAACCAATTTATCCGATATTCTGGAATCCGTCCATGAATGCAAGCCCAATGTGCTCATTATCGATTCCATCCAAACCATGTTCAGCGACGCATTGGATACGCCTCCCGGAAGCATCGGGCAGGTAAAAGAGTGTACCATGACCCTGATGCAGCTGGCGAAAGGGGAGGGTGTCACTGTTTTTGTGATTGGCCATGTCAACAAGGAAGGCTCCATTGCCGGTCCTAAGGTGTTGGAGCACATGGTGGATTGTGTGCTCTATTTTGAAGGCGATCAGCATATGAGCTACCGTATTTTACGGGCGGCGAAAAACCGTTTTGGCGCTACTAACGAGATTGGCGTATTTGAGATGGCGGATAAGGGACTGGCCGAAGTGACCAATCCATCGGAAACACTGCTTTCCGGCCGCCCTCAGGATGCTCCGGGTACCTGCGTCACCTGTGCTATGGAGGGCGCGCGGCCCGTTCTGGCAGAGATCCAGGCCCTGATTGCGCCAACTGCCTATGCGAATCCACGCCGTACCAGCAATGGATTAGATTATAACCGCAGCGCCATGCTGATGGCAGTTTTGGAGAAGCGGGGCGGTCTGAAAATCTCCAACTGCGATGCCTATCTCAACGTGATCGGCGGCCTTTCCCTGGACGAGCCTGCGGCCGATCTTGCGATTATGATCGCATTGGCATCCAGTTATCTGGATGTGCCGGTGGGCAGCGATTTGGCAGCCATCGGTGAAGTGGGCCTGACGGGAGAACTGCGCAGTGTGCAGAATATTGGACAGCGCCTGTCCGAGGTGCAGCGTTTGGGTTTCCATAAATGTGTAGTACCTTGGCAGAGAACAGACAAGCTGACCGGTCTTGACAATCTCCAACTGATCCGGGTCAAAACGATTGCGCAGGCACTGCAAGCGGTGCTTGGCAAATAAAGAAAACCCGCAGCCGACTTCATAAAAGCCTCTGGCTGCTGGTTTCTATCCTATTTTTCATTCCTCATCGTTTGCCGATTCCTGCTTTTTATAGCGGCCGATGGGATTGGCGCGGGCTGCTGTGCGCAGACCTTCGTTGTCAATATGGGTGTATATTTGGGTGGTATTCAGGCTTTCGTGACCCAGAACTTCCTGTAGCGTGCGCACATCTACGCCGTTCTGCAGCATCAATGTAGCCGCCGTATGACGCAGTTTATGAGGCGAATAGCGCTCCGGGTCCAAGCCGGCAGCGGAGCAGGTGCGCTTGACCAAGATCTGGATACTGTCTACACTGATCCGCCGGTGATTGCGCGAGAGGAACAACGCATCCTGATCTTTCGGCTGAACATTTGTTCCATCCCGAACAAGCAGATAATCCCGTATGGCTTGCTGACAAGGGGAATTCAGATATAAAATGCGCTCTTTGTTTCCTTTGCCTAAAACACGCACCGTTTCGCCGTTTATATCTTTCAGATTCAGCCCGGCCAGTTCCGATACGCGCATCCCACAGCTGAGCAGCAAAAGAAGTATGCAGAAATCGCGCTCAGCATAGGGGCCGCGTACTGCGTCCAGAAGCTTGACGGCATCCGGCTCATTTAAGTAGACCGGAAGCGTTTTGCGTAGCCTGGGGGCGTCAATATCCGCTGCGGGATTGGAAGCGATCAGTTCACGCTTGAGCAGTAAATAATCGAAAAAAGAGCGTACAGCAACCAGTTTGCGAGCACGGGCAGGAACACTCAGGCCCATCTGTTTTTTTCCTTGACGGTCCCGTGCCAGCCAGGAAAGAAAATCGTAAATATCTGCTTTTTTTATGGCACGGATGAAGTCCAAGTTGATGTCGCGGATTGCGATCTCGGCAAAGGGCGTGTCCTGCGGCACCAGTTCATGATTCCATTTCACGAAGCGCAGAAACAGGCGCAGATCAATATAATACGCATCCACAGTGCGTATTGAATGATTTTTGATGGTTTCGTGGTATTGCAGAAAATCCCGGACCAATTCCGGCGCTTCCAGGCGGTAATCAACGGCGGCCATGGCTGCACAACTCCTTTTCGTATGGATGTTCCTCATCAAATTCGGTTAAATATCAATTTAACCGAATTTATTATAGCAAATCAGTCAAAAACTGTCAACCATCCCGTTCCGGTTTTTGATCCATGAACTTTCCTGCTGCTCATTTTCACAGAAACAATCCCCGGGCATACCAAGGAAAAATTCGAGTATGTCCGGGGATGCTTGGGCCGCGGCAATGATCCTTTCATGGAGCATAAAAACCGCGGATGTGAATATAGCGAATGCTTTTGTATTGGTACGTGCTAAGCGGGCGGTTGTCGGCATCATCACTGTGGGCTGCAATCAAAATAGTAGCCGGTGTAATGGGCCGGCGCACAGACACAACTACAGGCGTATGCTTGTATTGGATGCCGTCAAACGACAGCTGCAGCACATCGCCCGGCTCAATCTGGCTGATGTCCGTATCCTGTCCCACTGGGCCGACCGATGCCTGTGTGCGTGTTAAAAAATCGAACAAATATGGAACGCCTGTCCAGGATGGCGATTTTTCATTGGGGCTGATATAATACCAGCCGAATACCGGCGTAAAATTCATGATACCTGTGCCGGCATAAATGCATTGTGAAGCAAAGTTGGTACAATCGCCGCCGATGTTTTCATAATCATAAAACTGCGGATTGCGGCGAAATGCCCATCGGTGGGCATACGCTACGGCGGCCTGTCGGTTGTATGGATATAAAGTCAAAAAGGATAACACCTCCCTGCCCTCTTTATTGTATGCCTGTATAAGGGCAATGGTGAAGCGTGTCGAAGCGTTCATCCCAAGAACGGTGACTTCCTTTCTGCTGCGGTCGTAAAAAAGGAATTCCTGCCCGATCATAAATGGCAGGAATTCCCTTGAAAACGTTGATTTACGGTAGAATCAGCCGTTGCTCAGCTCGTGTGCATGACCTGCACAGCCCAGTACATCTACCAGTTTATGCTTGACCAGCTCATGAATATTGGCACGGGCGGGCTTCAGATATTCGCGGGGATCAAATTTATCGGGGTGCTCGTGGAAGAATTTGCGGATCGTACCAGTCATTGCCAAGCGCAGATCTGAGTCGATGTTGATTTTGCAGACTGCGCTACGGGCGGCCTCGCGCAGCTGGTCTTCTGGTACGCCGATCGCGCCGGGCATGGTGCCGCCGTTTTCGTTGACCATCTTCACATAGTCCTGTGGAACCGAAGATGAACCGTGTAGCACAATGGGGAAATTCGGAAGGTTCTTCTCCACTTCATGCAGAATATCAAAGCGCAACGGAGGCGGGACAAGGATGCCCTTTTTATTTGGCGTACACTGTTCGGGCTTGAATTTGTACGCGCCGTGGGAGGTACCGATGGCGATGGCCAGAGAATCGCAGCCTGTGCGGCTGACAAACTCCTCGACCTCCTCCGGACGGGTATAATGGGAGTCTTCCGCCAAAACGTTGACGTCGTCTTCGATGCCGGCCAGAGCGCCCAGTTCAGCCTCTACGACCACGCCGTGATCGTGCGCATATTCCACAACGCGCTTGGTGAGTTCCACATTTTCCTCAAAGGGTTTGGACGAGGCGTCGATCATGACAGAAGTAAATCCTCCGTCAATGCAGCTTTTGCACAACTCAAAGGTGTCGCCATGATCCAGATGCAGGCAGATCGGCAGGCCGGTTTCGATCACGGCAGCTTCCACCAGTTTGATGAGATAAGTATGGTTTGCATAGGCGCGGGCGCCTTTGGAGACCTGGAGAATCAGAGGCGCATCCACTTCCTTTGCAGCTTCGGTGATCCCCTGAACGATTTCCATGTTGTTCACGTTAAAAGCACCAATGGCGTAGCCGCCTTTGTATGCTTTTTCGAACATTTCTTTGGATGAAACAAGTGCCATGAAACTTCATCTCCTAATTAATTTGTACTTGAATTTTATCAATATTGGCGCATAAATGCAAGAGTATTTCAAAGATTTCTGTTGAAAAAGCCTATACTTTTTTCCAAAAGCATGGTAAAATAACAAAGTAAGCATGGTTTTGCAGAAAACAGTTGCCTGCTGTTTCCCTTTTGTGCAGGCGGGCAGCTGGCTTTCGTAAGACAGTAAAATTTGGAGGTAATGAGAAAATGAGCGAATTGAAAGGCGCATGCATCATTGGTCAATCCGGCGGTCCCACATCTGTGATCAACGCCAGTGCTCTGGGCGTGATCGAAACAGCACTGAAAAACAATTCCATCACCCGAGTCCTGGGCGCTGAACATGGTATCGTTGGCGTATTGAACGAACGCTTGTTCGATATGGGACAGGAGGACCCCGCGGAGCTTTCTCTTCTGAAATATACCCCCTCCTCTGCCCTGGGTTCCTGCCGCTATAAAATGGCGGATCCCGATGTCGATGACACCGATTACAAACGGATCCTGGAGATTTTCCAGAAATACGACGTGCGCTATTTCTTTTATAACGGAGGCAACGACTCCATGGATACCTGCAACAAAATCAGCAAATATATGCAGAAGGTAGGCTACGAGTGCCGTGTTATGGGCGTTCCCAAGACCATCGACAACGATCTGTTCGGAACGGACCATTGCCCGGGTTATGCAAGCGCCGCAAAGTATATCGCTACTTCCTGCATGGAAGTTTACCACGATGCTCGCGTGTATGACACGGGTATGGTGGTCATCATTGAAATCATGGGCCGCCATGCGGGCTGGTTGGCAGCCTCGGCCGCTTTAGCTTCGGCTTACGGCTGCGGTCCCGATTTAATTTATCTCCCTGAAACGGATTTTGATATGGATCAGTTCCTGACGGATGTGGACCGTGTTTACAAAGAAAAAGGTAACTGCCTGGTGGCTGTGTCGGAAGGGATTCACTACCCCGATGGTAGCTTCGTTTCTGAGGCCAGCACCTCTGCTACAGACGGCTTCGGCCACGCTCAGCTGGGCGGTCTGGCCCCCACTTTGGCCGATTTGGCCAAGACCCGTACCGGTGCAAAGGTGCGCGGCATCGAATTGAGCCTGCTGCAGCGCTGCGCCGCGCATCTTGCTTCTGAAACGGATATTGAGGAATCGTATCTCGCCGGCAAAACAGCCGTGGAAGCCGCTGTTTCCGGTGTGACGGACAAGATGGTTGCTTTTGAGCGCGTCTATGAAGACGGTGCATATACCTGCAAGACCAAGCTGCTGGGGCTGACCGAAGTTGCTAACACTGAAAAAAAGGTTCCCCTGGAGTGGATCAACAAGGACGGCAACGGTATGACGCAAGCCTATATCGACTACGTCCTTCCCCTGATCCAAGGCGAGCCGAATCGCCCGATGGCAGATTCCCTCCCCCGTTTTGCTCGACTGAAAAAAGTATTGGTAAAAGAATAAGGAACGTTCTTTCGAATCTCCCGGTGCTGCGTGCACCGGGAGATTTTCATTTTCTCACGCCCTATTTGGTATGAAAAAATACGAAAAGTCCCGGACAATTGTGAACCGGTCCATTAAAAACGGACAATAGACAAAGCCCCCCTTGATGTAGGAAAATAAAACTACATCAGGGGGGATTTCATATGCCAAAAAGATATCAAAAAATGCAGGGGCCTCTACCGGAAATCAAGAAAATGTAGAAAGCGGTATGAGCCAGCGGGAAGTTGCAGAAAGCCTGGGGCTGGAGGGAGACAGTCCAATCCATGCCTTGCTGAAGCGAGAGCGGAAGAAAACAATGCAGGTCGTACCCAAACAGAGAGGGAGGAAACCCGCCAGGCCCCTACAAGAATACAAGTATGAAAAGAAACGTCTGAAAATGGAAAATACACTATTGCGGGATTTTATTTTGCTCATGGGAAGGAAGTGAGGCTGAAGATCAAGTATCCGGTATCCGTCATGTGTGTATTTTGGGGTATCCAGGAGTGGCTATTATGATTATGTGAAACGAGTGAATCCGCCTGAGAAGGAGGCGCCACTGGCTGATCTGCTTCGGAAACAGCAGGAGCATTGCTTTCAAACCTATGGCTATCGCCGGATGCACCTGTGGTTAACGCGGCAAGGTGTCATATGGATTTCCTTTCCTTGACATAGACTTTGTAATGCCGTATTTTTTTAGTCAGCTGGAGCTATGCTTGAGAGGTGTATTGAAAGCCCTGGCCGCTGTGGAGCCGCAACTCTGCGGCGGCCCTCTTTTTTCCTTTTCTCATGGCTAAACGAATGGTGTCCAGGACCAGATTCACCGTCTGTTGAGTAGCGGCCTTATAAGCTATAATGCTGTTGTCGTATAGATCCCGGATCATGGATGGATACAGCACTCCTTGCTTGGTATGAATGTAAGAAATATCTGTTACCCATTTCCGGTTTAGCCTGTCTGCATAAAACTCCCTATGGTTTTCGGATTGTGGTGGATACCTTCATGGCAGAAAATTTCTTCTCCATCCTCAAAGCAGAGTGTATTTACCCGCACAAGCCGGCTACCTTTTCCGAGGCCAACCAAATGATTGACCGATATATCCACTTTTACAACCATGAGCGTATCCAGTTAAAGACTGGAGAGGCGCCGCTTGCGCGACGCCTCTCCGCCTAAAACTCAATATTTCCTACCAGGGGCTTTTTTGTACTGTCCGCACAATCCGGGGCGACTCACTCTGTTGCTCCGGGACTTTTGTTTTATTGTCAATAAAAAAGATTTATGCTTTGGCCGTTTTCTTTCCGCTGCCAATCCTTCTCAAGTTCACCCACAGCGGACCTGCAATGCATACAGAAGAATATGTGCCGCTGCCGATGCCGACAATCAGTGCAATGGCGAAGTTCTGAATGGAAGGCACGCCCAAGATCAGAATCAGCACAATGGGAATCAGCGTCGTCACAGACGTGTTGATACTTCTGGCCAGCGTCTGCTTGATGCTGCGGTCGGTCACATCACCAAAGATCTTATTATCGGCAATGCCTTTGGTGTTTTCGCGGACGCGATCAAACACGACGATAGTGGCATTGATCGAGTAGCCGAGGATCGTCAAAGCTGCGGCGATAAAGTTCATATTCACCGGCAGCTGGAAAATTGCAAAAAACGCCATCATAACGCAGATATCATGGCACAGCGTCAAAACGGCGGCGAGGCCGGAACGGAATTCAAAGCGGATCGTGATATAAATCAGAATCAGAACGATCGCTAGCAGGGACGCCTTCACGGCTGCGGCCTTCAAATCGTCGCCTACCGAGGCGGAAATATAGGTGGTCTCGCCGGCCTGCACATTGGGATAAGCCTCCTTGACCGCGCTAAACACCGCATCGCGAGTCTCGCTGTCCATTTCCAGCGTTTTGACCAGAACACCGGTGCCGCTGGAACCTGTAGCCTGGACCTGAACAGCCGCGGCCTGGAATCCTGTAGTCTGACTGGTGATCTGACGGATATTATCTGTCACGCCGGAATCTACAGTGACGCCCAGATCATACGTTGTGCTGACACCGCCGACGAACTCCGTATCAAAATTGAACGGGCTGACGCCGAAAAGCGTAGCAAGGAAACAGCCCAAACCGATACCGGCCAGAATCAGGGAGATAATGCCGAAAATTTTGAATTTCTGCACAAAGCTGAACGTAGATTTCGTAAAATCTTTCATAATTAGTCGGCACCTCCCATCTTCACACCGTATGCCGCCAGGCTCTTGGGCTGATGGTTGGCAAAGGTTTTGAGGATCACGCGGGTGATCACAATCATTGTAAACATGGACAAGATCACACCGATCAGTAATGTTTTCGCGAAACCGACAATGGTGCCGGTTCCCTGCCACCACAGGCAACATGCCGCAATACAGGTTGTGACGTTAGAGTCCAGAATCGCGGAGAACGCATTTTTGAAACCAGCATCCATCGCCACACGGATCGTGCGGCCCGCACGCAGTTCTTCTTTGATGCGCTCAAAAATTACGATGTTGGCATCCACCGCCATTCCCAATGTCAGGATGATACCGGCAATCCCCGAAAGGGTCAGATTCAGATGGCTCCAGGAAATAATGTCCACGAAAACCGCCCCGAAGAAAATCAGGGAAATGGCCGAGGCCACCCCCAGCACGCGGTAATAGAAAATCATGAACAGAATGATGAGAATCAGGCCGATGATGGCAGCCTGGATACTGGTGTTCAAAGACTGCAGGCCCAGTGTTGCGGAAACGGATTCCATCTGGATATTCTGCAGGGAGAACGGCAGCTGGCCGGATGCGATCAGGCCCGCCAGACGGGAAGCGCTCTCCTGTGTTGCATTGCTGCCCAAGGTGATGGACACATGTTCGCTGTTGATACCAGTGGAGGCATATTTGGCGTCTACATAGGGCGCACTGATAACCTCATCATCCATCATAATCGAGATATAATTGCTGCCGTCAGTACGGCTGGCCACCTGCTTTGTGGCTTCTGTAAATTTTTTCTGGCCCTCGGCGCTCAAATCAACATTGACATAATAGACATTGAAGCCCGTATTGTCCACATCGCCATAAGCCATGCTGGCCCCGGTCAGATCGTCGCCGGTCAGAATCACGTTACCATCGGCATCGACAAATGTGACTTTTGCCGTGGAACCCAGCATCTGGACTGCCTCTTCCGGATCGTCGATATTGGGAATCGCCACGACGACACGATCATCGCCGGACAGATATACGTCCGCCTCAGTGTAGCCGAAGGTCGTCAGACGTTCGCGCAGCATCGTCTGCGCAGCCTTCATCCCCTCGCTCAATTCCTCGGCTGAAACATCGGCGCCCTCCAGATCGGCTTCGTATGTAATTTCAGCGCCGCCAACCAGATCCAGACCGAGGACAACGCCGTCCTTCACATTCGGGATCTTGGCAATGCCGAGATTCAAGCCGTTGAAGATTGTCCATGTGCTCAGCACAATGACCAGCAAGATCACGATCAAGCCAGCCGGACTGTACTTCTTTTTCATTTTCGAATCTCCCATCACTTATGTTTTCCTTGGGGTCTTGCCGCACTTGCACCATCGCACAAGTACAGCCAGTTATTATATAGGAAATGCGTTATAAAGTCAATATAAATCCCGCGAAGCATGTCAGATCCACGGAATTTACAACTTCGCGTCCTTTAGACTTTTAGCGCTGTGGCTTCTCTGTTCAATTCCTGTGCAAAAGGTGCCAGGGCCGGGGCCACGTCGTTTTTCAGAAATTCCTCCACCTGCTGCGGGCAACGGCCGATATAGGCCTCCGGCCGCATATGTGCCATCAATTCCTCCCGGCTCATGCCGAATTTTGGATTCGCTGCGATCAAATCGATCAGATTGTTGGCCAGGCCCAGTTCTTTCACGTTCCGCCCTGCTTCAATGGACATCCGACGGATTTCCTCATGCAGCTCCTGCCGGTCCCCGCCGCGGAGCACCGCATCCATCATAATATTTTCTGAAGCCATAAAAGGAAGTTCTTCCATAATGTGCTTCTCGATCACCTTCGGGTGAACGATCAAACCGGATGCCACATTGAGATAAATATTCAAAATGGCATCCACGGCCAGGAATGCCTCCGGTACGGAAATCCGTTTGTTGGCCGAATCGTCCAGCGTCCGCTCAAACCACTGCGTGGCGGCGGTGATGGCAGGGTTAGCCGCATCGGCGATCACATAGCGCGCCAGAGAGCAGATGCGCTCGCAGCGCATGGGATTGCGCTTATAGGGCATGGCGGAGGAGCCGATCTGGTCTTTTTCAAAAGGCTCCTCCACTTCCTTCAAGTGGCAGAGCAACCGCACGTCTGTAGCGAACTTGGAAGCGCTCTCTGCAATGCCGGCCAACGTGTTCACCACAGCGCTGTCTATTTTGCGGGAATAGGTCTGGCCGGAGACGGGGACAACAGCGTCGAATCCCATTTCAGCGGCGATTTTCTGCTCCAAGAGCTTCACCTTATCCGTATTGCCGGCAAACAACTCCATAAAGCTGGCCTGCGTGCCGGTGGTTCCCTTGGAACCGAGGAGTTTGAGCGTGGAAATGCGGAAATTGACCTCTTCCAGGTCCATCAGCAGTTCATTCATCCAAAGAGTTGCGCGCTTGCCCACGGTGACCATCTGCGCAGCCTGAAAATGGGTGAAGCCCAGCGTCGGCATGGCTTTGTATTCATCGGCAAATTTCCCGAGCGCCGCAAGAACCTGCACCAGTTTTCCGCGCACCAGCTGCAGTCCCTCGCGCATCAGGATTACGTCGGTATTGTCGCCTACATAACAACTGGTGGCACCTAAATGAATAATGCCTTTCGCTTTAGGGCACTGGGCACCATAAGCATGCACATGGGCCATCACGTCGTGACGCAGCTTTTTCTCTTCTTCTGCTGCCACATCATAATTAATATCGTTGACATGGGATTCCATCTCGGCGATCATCTCGTCGGTGATCTGGGTCAGGCCCAACTCCTTTTCCGCCCGTGCCAACGCAATCCAGAGCCGGCGCCAAGTGGAGAATTTTTTATCCGGGGAAAAGAGATACAGCATTTCGTCACTGGCATAGCGGGATGCCAGCGGACTCTCATAGGTGTTTTTCATGTTCTTTCAACCTCATTTTTTGTATTTTAATCATATAAAACAAAATACATTATATTTTCAATATTTTATCATAGTCCCGCACGCTCCGTCAATAAATTGATGAACGCAAACGCAACGGGAAAGGGATAGCGCTCCCCTTCCCGCTGCGAAAGGATTTTTATTTCAGATCTTTGATAAAGTTTTCTAAACGATCCATACCTTTACGGATGGTATCCATATCGGTAGCATAGGACCAACGGACGTAGCGGTCTGCACCGAAAGCCGCGCCAGGGACAGTGGCAACCATTTCTTCCTGCACAAAAGCACTGGCGAAGTCTGCTGAACTGCCGATGGCATGGCCGCGGATCGTGCGGCCCATAACGCCGTCGAGATTCATCATGACATAAAACGCTCCCTGTGGCTTGAGACAGCTGATGGAATCAATCGCATTCATGCGTTCCACCATGTAATTGCGGCGTGCCTCAAAAGCCGCGTGCATCCTCTTGACGCTTTCTTGGCTTCCACGAAAAGCTTCAGCTGCCGCAACCTGGGAAATCGTACTGGGAGCAGCGGTGGAATGGCTCAGATAATTGCTGATCAGTTTCGTGATTGGGGCAGGTGCGGCTGTGTAACCGATACGCCAGCCGGTCATGGCGTAGGCTTTGGAAACGCCATTGACCAAGATCGTGCGTGCTTTGACGTCATCGCCCAGCGAAGCAACGCTGGTAAAGGGCTTGTTGTCATAAACCAGGCAATAGTAGATTTCGTCGGCAATGATATAGATGTCGTGGGCGACACACACGTCCGCCAAAGCCTGAAGCTCTTCTTTGGTATACACCATGCCAGTGGGATTCGACGGATTGTTCAGAATGATAGCCTTGGTTTTGTCTGTGATTGCAGCATCCAACTGCTGCGGCGTGATTTTGAAATCCTGCTCGTGGCCGGCTTCCACGACCACAGGAATGCTGCCGCCCATACGGATCATCTCATTATAACTGACCCAATAAGGCGCGGGAAGGATCACTTCATCGCCGGGATTGAGCAGACACTGCAGGGCAATATACAGGCTGTGCTTTGCACCGCTGGCTGCGGCAATCTCTGCGGGAGCATACTCCACGCCGCAGTCCTCCCTGAGGCGCAGGCAGATAGCCTCCTTCAACTCCTGCGTTCCGGAAGCAGCCGTATAGCGGGTCTGATTGTCAACGATGGCGCGAATTCCGGCCAGCTTAATGGCATCGGGCGTGTTGAAATCCGGCTCGCCCACGCCGAACCCCAGCGCATCTTTGCCATCGGCCTTCATTTGTTTATACAAGTTGTTGATCGCCAGCGTGCTGGAAGGCGCAATGGCCGACGCGATCCTGGATAACTCTTTCATCGTTCTTTTGGCACTCCCTTTTCATTGACATGGAAATCTGTGGCTATTATACTATGTTCCCCTTGATCATGCAAGACGTATCCCCATGTGTTTACAGAGACTGTGGCTGCGCTGTTGTCATCAGATCATATATATGTTATCATAAAATAAAACGATTGAATTTTGAATATGGTGGTTCAAGTGAAATGGAAAAAATGAAACAGCTTTTTGCCTCAGCGTGCGGCTTTTTCATTATCATAGGGATTATTATAGGAATCGTTGTGGTTTTGGCAATCATTGGCGGTTCCATTATGCACTTATTTGGTTTCGAGTACCGTTCCATCGGACAGCTAATACTGTTTTTTGTAATCGTTGCTGTGGTAGGGTTTCCTTTGGAACTCTTTGCAAAGGCATTTCCGGAAGCCATGCTATCCCTTGGCAGACTTTCTTTGCAGGATGCACGGATCCTGTTTGTTTTGCTGGACCTGCTTTCTACGATCTTTTCCATGGCAATTGTGGACTATTTCATGGACAGTGTTTCCACAACATTTGTTTCGGTTCTGATCATCGGTTTGATTATGGCGATCACGTCTGTAAAAGATATTGGTAAATCAAAATCATAACCAGTGTTCTTTTATATTGTAGAATAAAAGGGCACCCCGATAAAAAAATTCCCATGTACATTCAAGTACATGGGAATTTTTGTTAAATTGTGTTCTTTCGATAAATCTGGTACAGCCCATCCATAACCAGATTTTTGTCATAAATAATATGGTTGTTGCAGTAGCGCACAATGACCGGCGCATTGGGTCCGGTAGCCACCAGAGACGCTTTCTTTTCCGTCAGCGCCTGAATCCGGTCGATCACCCCGTCGAGCATACTGGCGGTGCCATAGACGATGCCGGACTGCATGCAGTCCCGTGTGTTTTTGCCGATCAGAGATACCGGTTTAGCGAAAGAAACGTCCGGCAGCTGCGCCGTCCGACCGGAAAGAGCTTCCAGAGAAATATTGATGCCCGGGAACAGCAATCCACCTTCAAAACTTTTCTTCTCAGTAATATAACAGAACGCAGTGGCCGTACCCATCACGATCATAATGATGGGCGGCGCAAATTTCCTGGTGGCTGCTACGGCACCGCTCACCAGATCCACCCCCAGTTGGGTATGGATCTCTGTGCGGATATTGAGTCCGGTTTTAACGCCGGGGCCAACCTGCAGCGGCGGACGCCCCACCAGGCGGCTCAGCGCCTTTTGTAGGTGGAAATCCATACTGGGCACTACACTACAGAAAATGCTCCCCTCGACCTCATTCAGGTCGTAGTGGTAGAGCTGGGAGAGGTTCATCAAATCCACGGCGATCTGGTCGGCGGTCTTTCGCTTGTCCGTATCCAGAGTGGAAAGGAAACAAAGCTCCCCCGTCTCGTCAAACAACCCCACCGATGTCGTCATATTGCCCACGTCCAAAGCCAGCAGCATGGCCTTCCTCCTATTCTTTCCGCTGTTGCGGCTCCAATCGCTCATACCTTCAGCGCTTCCCGGATCAGGAGGCCCATTTCCCTGCAGCCCACCAGTTTATCTGTTTCTCCCATAGTGTCAGCTGTGTGCCACCCGGCAGACAGAACCGTGTCCACCGCCTGCTCGATCGCCTTCGATTCTTCGCTCAGGTTAAAGGAATATTTGAACATCATCGCAACCGACAAAATGGTGGCAATGGGGTTTGCTTTGTCCTGGCCTGCAATATCGGGCGCGCTGCCATGAATCGGCTCATACAGTGCGGGCTTTCCGCTGCCGATGGAAGCCGAGGGCAGCAGCCCCAGAGAGCCGGTGACCATGCTGGCTTCGTCAGAGAGAATATCTCCGAACATATTTTCAGTCACGATCACGTCGAACTGAGAGGGATCACGCACCAGTTGCATGGCGCAGTTGTCCACCAGCACGTCCTCCAGTTCCACATCCGGGTAATCCGCCGCGATGCGGTGCATGGTGGCGCGCCACAGCCGGGAGGTTTCCAATACGTTGGCCTTGTCCACGGAGGCGACCTTTTTTCTACGCTTCCGCGCCAGTTCAAAGGCCCGGCGGCCAATACGCTCGATCTCCATTTCGCTGTAAGCCATCAGATCGGTACACTCTACGCCCCGATCTTCCGTCTCATAGCGGCCGCGCTTGCCGAAATAGATACCGCCGATCAGCTCGCGCACCATCATAATGTCGATGCCTTTCTCCGCCGTTTCCTTTTTCAGCGGCGAAGCGTCCACCAGTGCTGGACGCAGTGTGGCGTGACGCAGATTGGCATACAGGCCGAGATCCTTTCGGATCGCCAACAGAGCGGTTTCGGGCCGCTCCGCGGCGGGCCGGTCCGGCCCCCATTTGGGACCTCCGACGGCACCCAACAGCACAGCGTCGCAGGCGCGGCACTTCTCCGCAGTCCCTTCGGGATAAGAGACGCCGTATTTGTCTGTGGCGCAGCCGCCCAAGTCCACGTCTGTATAAGAAAATGTGTGGCCGAACCGTTCACCCACGGCGTCAATGACCCCCACAGCTTCGCTCACAATTTCCGGGCCGATGCCGTCGCCGCGGATCAGCGCAATTTTATAATCCATAAAACGGCTTCCTTTCGTATTGTTTTCTGCTGCAGCCTTTATTTTGCCAGGCCGCGCTTCTTCAGCGAGTTCATCAGACCGCCAGCTTCGATGATGCCGTTGACAAAATCCGGGAACGGCGCGCTCTGATAGGTCTTCCCTTTCGTCTCATTGGTGATGACGCCGGTGCTGAAATCCACCTGAACTGTATCGCCGGCATCGATGTCCTCTGCCGCCTCGGGGCACTCCATAATGGGGAATCCAATATTGATTGCGTTGCGGTAAAAGATGCGGGCAAAACTTTTCGCAATGACACATTTGACGCCGCAGGCCTGAATGGCAATGGGAGCGTGCTCCCGGGACGAGCCGCAGCCAAAATTCGCGCCGGCCACAATAAAGTCGCCGGGCTGCACCGTCTTGGCAAACTCCAGGTCAATATCCTCCATGCAGTGTTTGGCCAGTTCGCTTTTTTCGGGTGCGTTCAGATAACGCGCGGGGATGATCACGTCCGTATCCACGTTGTCGCCGTATTTATAAACTTTCGCCATAGTGATATACCTTCCTCTCCTTATTCCACGTCTTCCGGCGAAGCCACACAGCCCTTGATGGCGGAAGCTGCCGCCACGGCAGGACTTGCCAGGATAATCATTGAGGATGTGGGACCCATGCGGCCGACAAAATTGCGGTTGGTCGTGGAAATGGCCCACTCGCCGTCCGCCAGCACGCCCATGTGACCGCCCAGGCAGGGACCGCAGGTGGGCGTGGACACGGCGCAGCCGGCATTGATGAAAATTTCCACCAGGCCTTCGCGCACTGCCTGCAAATAGCCCTCCTGCGTAGCAGGGATCACAATGCAGCGGATATTGGGCGCTACGGTTTTCCCTTTCATGATCTCGGCGGCCTCGCGCAGATCCTGAATGCGGCCGTTGGTGCACGAACCGATCACGACCTGATCCAGATGCTTGCCGGCCACTTCGTCCACCGTTTTGGTGTTGGAGGGCAGGTGCGGCATGGACACTGTGGGCTTGAGGGTATTCAGGTCAATGGTGATGGTGCGGGCATATACCGCGTCGGGATCGGCTTCAAATTTGGTATACGTTCGGTCCGTGCGGCCGGAAAGGTAGGCGATCGTTCTGTCGTCCACCGGGAAGATGCCGTTTTTGGCTCCGCATTCAATGGCCATATTGGCGATGGTAAAGCGGTCGTCCATGGTCAGGTCTGCCACACCGTCCCCGGTAAACTCCAAACTTTGATACAGCGCACCGTCCACACCGATCATGCCGATCAGATGCAAAATTACGTCCTTACCGCTGACATACTTCTGCTTTTTGCCGGTCAAAACCACACGGATCGCCTGGGGCACTTTGAACCAGGCCGTACCGGTGGCCATACCGGCTGCCATATCGGTGGAGCCGATACCGGTGGAGAATGCACCCAGCGCGCCGTATGTACAAGTGTGGGAATCGGCGCCGATGATGCAGTCGCCGGGGATCGCCAGTCCCTTTTCGGGGATCAGGGCGTGCTCCACCCCTACGGTGCCCACATCAAAGAAATTTTTGATTTCGTGCTTGCGGGCAAACGTGCGCGCTGTGGCGCAGAGATGTGCCGCTTTGATATCCTTACAGGGGGTATAGTGATCCAGCACGATGGCAATTTTGTTTTTGTCAAACACTTCGGTGAGTCCTGCGTCCTCAAATACGCCGATGGCCACCGGCGCGGTAATATCGTTGCCCAGCACCAGATCCAGTTTGCACTCGATCAGCTGCCCGGCCTCCACACGATCAAGCCCGGCGTGGTGGGCCAGGATCTTCTGGCTCATTGTCATTCCCATGAAATCGTCCCTTTCTTCCATTCGTTGCGGAAAGTATATCTGTATTATGCCATATTCCATTGCAATAGAATGTAAACTATGTTACAATTTGAAAAAATTACAAGAATGGAGGACATTCGATGGAATATCAATACGAATATTTCATGTCGGATGCACTGGCACTGCCAAAGGATGCATGGAAACCTTTTCTCAATGCGGGCCCTGTCCTCTCCTATACCAAAAACAAGCTTTTATATAGTCAGGGGGACACGGCATTCTGCTTTTATTATATTGTTTCCGGCCGCATTAAAACCTTTATCAGTTCTACAGAGGGAAACGAACGGCTGCTGACCATTTACCGACGGGGCGATATTTTGGGCGAAGCGGCATTTTTTGACGAACGGCCCAGAGTTTCTTCCGCCCAGATGATGGCGGACACGAAGGTGGTGTCCATCGACCGGCCCGCTTTGGAGCGCTGCATGCAGCAGTTTCCCACCCTGGCGTTTTCCCTGCTGCGCTACTTGTCCGCCACGGTGCGCATGCTTTCGACCCATCTGGACGCTACCTCTTTTCTGCCTGCGGAGAAACGGATCGTCCGATTGCTGTTCAACATGGACATCGGCGGCAGCCACACCATCTCCTGTACGCATGAGGAACTAGCCTATGCCCTAGGGTTGAGCCGTGTGACCGTCAGCCGTATTTTGAGCGGCCTTGCCAAACAGGGGCTGATCGATTTGGGCTATCGGAACATCCGGCTCCTGAATCGAAAAAAATTAGAACATTTGATCGCAGATCTTATGGAAAACAAAGGAACCGCTTCTATTTGACCACGAATACTGGAAAGAACCGCAGGCGCAGTATCAAACGATTCAGAAAAAGTGCCGGCTGCTGGCCTTCCCTGCGCTTGCTGTCTATCTGGATTGCCTTGGAGCGGGTGCAATCGCTTTCTCCTTACCATCCGCTGGCTTTTCTGGGGATCGCCGTCACATTTTATGCGCTGGTGCAGTCTGTCAACCGGATGGAATCCTATGCCCTACTGGCTGAAAATGAGGTACACTGCCGCAGTCTTTGGTTTCGGCTGCGAAGAACCTTTCGTAGAAAACTGGACAACATTTAAGAAAGCGCGGGCGGTTCCGAAGGATAGGACCGCCCGCGCTGTTGAACACGGTAACGCTTGTATGCATTTTACAGAATAATGCAGATCAGGCCGCCGCTGCCCTCGTTGATGATGCGCTGTAGCGTTTCCTGCAGTTTTTTGCGGGCGTCCTCTGGCATGCGCTTGAGTTTGCCCTGCAGATCTTCGCTGACCAGTTCGTGGAAAGAGCGTCCGAAAATATTACTCTGCCAGATCTTGCTGGTGTCGCCCTCAAACTCCTCGAGAAGATAGCTCATCATTTCTTCACTCTGTTTTTCATTCCCGATGACCGGAGAAACCGATGTTTCGATGTCGGCACGGATCATATGAATCGAAGGGGCGCTGGCCTTGAGCCGTACGCCGTAGCGTCCTCCCTGCTTGACGATCTCCGGCTCCTCCAGTTTCAATTCATCGATGCTGGGCGAAACGATGCCGTAACCTGTCTCGCGGACATCCTGCAAAGCTTCGCGTACTTTGTCATACTCTGTTTTGATGCCGGCAAGCTCCGTCAGCAGTGTCATCAGGTCGCCGTCATCCTCCACGGCGAAGCCGGAGCGTTCGCTCAAGGTTTGATAGAACAGTTCCTTCGGCAGTTCAATGGACGCTTTGACAACGCCGGTGCCCAGAGAGATCCCTGTGATGGTTGCCGCGCTGATATGCTCGCTGCCTGCCAGCGCCAGCACTGCTTCCTCGGTATCCCGGATCTTACGGATGTTTTGCGTACCCTGCTTGATCGCGGTGAAAATATCGTTTTTAATCGGATGTGTGTATTCCAATGCATCGATCCAGGCAGGAAGGAAAAGATCCAGCTCCCGCATGGGAAATTCGTAGAGAACCGCCTTCAAAATACTCGCTACGTCGGTATCGGAAAGCGTCTGGCAGTTGACCGGCAAACAGCGTACACCGTATGTGTCCTGGATATCTTCCGCCATGGCCCGTGCGGTTTCCGAATCTGGGTTCGCGGAATTGAGCAGCACCAGGAAGGGTTTTCCGATCTCCTGCAACTCCGAAATAACACGCTCTTCTGCCGGAACATAACTGGAACGCGGAATATCCGTAATACTGCCGTCTGTCGTCACAACAATGCCGATTGTCGAATGCTCGGCAATCACCTTGCGCGTTCCCACCTCAGCAGCTTCTGTCATGGGGATTTCGTGGTCAAACCAGGGTGTCGTCACCAGGCGCGGCTTATCCTCATCCGTCTGCCCCACTGCGCCGTCCACAAGATACCCCACGCAATCAATCAGCCGCACTGAGCATGCGGCTCCGCCCTCCAGCTTGATTTCCGCAGCCTCTTCTGGTACAAATTTTGGCTCGGTGGTCATGATCATGCGGCCTGAGCCGCTTTGCGGAAGCTCATCCTTGGCGCGCTCCCGGCGGTATACGTTGTCGATGTTCGGGAGCACCTGGGTTTCCATAAAGCGCTTGATGAACGTGGACTTACCGGCCCGTACCGGACCCACTACGCCTATGTAAATGTCGCCGTCTGTGCGCAGAGCAATATCTTCGTAAATTTTTTCCGTATCCATTGTCTTTCCCCCTCTTTACCGTTTGCGCGGGATCAGCAGAAGCTGGCCGGCGCTGCAGGTGCAGTCCTCATCCATATCGTTGGCCGCGCGGATGACTTCTGCCGTGGTGGAATAACGCTTGGCGATATCCCACAGGCTTTCGTCCTCGTCGAACACTTTCAACACGATGGACGGGAGCTGGCTTGTATCCTTTGGATGTTCTGTATCCACCGCCATATCCGTCAGCCCCAGCAGCTGACGGCGGTCCGCCGCTTCCACAGAAAAGTCCGCCGAAAAGCGGACCTCGATGCCATTGGAGGAAATGGCAACGGAAAAATCGCCGCCGTACCGCACAGAAGCCGTGCAGCTACATTCTGATGAAACCTCCGCCCGACAGGTACATTCCAGCTGCCGCTCCGCTACCAGCGGTACACCGCCTTCGTCCAGGAACAGGAGTTTTACATGAGCCATCGTCTGAAGTACGGCGGTATTGTCCTCCCGGCTGACATTGACCTCATCAAAGGAAATGGCGGTGGACAGCACTGCCGAGGGCACCACACCCACCTCAATTGTCTGCCGCACATTCTGGCGGCGGGTGAAGGCGTTAATGTCTCCGGTGCATTGCAGGTTCGACATCGTGGGCGTCACTTCATAAACGGTACTGTAAACGTCGCTGATGCAGCGAAACAGGACGCTGCGGCGGATACATGCCTGCGCACTGAGGTACACAGCCAGCGTCACGCGGCGGCGGTCATCGGGATTTTCATCGCTACCGATATGGTAGTCCATGCCGGACAGCTGCAGCGTAATCGCCGCCGCCGCGTCCTCCGGCGACTCTTCAATCTCCATGATTTGTGAAAAGGGCAGTTCCGCCGTTGCTGAGGCGATTCCCTGCTGCTCGGTCCGGTAAAGAAGTTCGGCAAGCAGAATCCCTTTCACAATCAGTTTCGCGCCGAAAATTTTTGTTTCCTGTACGCTGGGGGTAATGGTACAGGACAGGATCTCCAGAACCGCTTCTTTTCCGGCCGGAATAGCAATTTCATCTGTAAAGGTAAAATCCTTTTCAGCATATGCGGTAATCAAATTCAGGTTTTCCTGCCGAGCCATCTGGGCGATGCCCAAAGCACTCTCCGCAACGATATCGGTGCAGAAATCTGCTTTTGTGCTCTTAAGACCCTGCAGACGCACCGTCAACAGAACCCGGGTGAAAATTTTACGTGGATTCAGGCTTTTTGTCTCAATGCTCTGAATACGTACCCGGGCAAAAAGACTTTGACAATGCTCAAAATCCTTGTTGGAAAGGGATGTATTGAAGGGAAGCGAAAACTCAAGATTACGAATCCCATTTTCCCCTTCCGGCGTGAAGAGCACTGTAACCTTCACACTGCCTGAGACAATGGCTTTATCCCCCTGGATGTCCTTTCCGCGCAGAAACACCTTGCCATCCGAATCGATGATCCGGGCAATATCCGGACAGTAATCCGGCACGATCGTTTCCGTCGCTTCTTCATGAACGGCTGTCGCCGCAGTGCTGAACTCATAAAAGCACAGCGTTTCCTTTTTCAATTCTAATTCCATAGTTGTCCTCCCCTGCGATCCATGTCAGAATCCGTGCAGAAGGCCGCGGCCATTTCCCGCGCGCAGCGGGCCAAGCCCGGCAGGGCGCAGCGCCTGCACGGAGCAGCGGCATCTGTTTCATTCAAACCTATGTCCCACAGGGGGGCTTTATTCACGCGATATGGAAAATTCTTTTCAGTACGCCGCACAAAAACTTTGGCGATTTCACAACGACGATCTTCATAACATGGCACATCTCCTTTCATCCCTACCGGCGCAGGCAACCGACGCCGCATGCGATCAGCAAAAAAGCAATGAGAAACAGCAGCGCGCCAATGGGGAAGATCGCCGTGATCAAAATCCCCAGCCCCAGGGCCAGGGCACACAACCCGATAAACCAGAACTTTTGATGATTGCACATTGCAATTCCCCTCCTGCACAACTGCTTTCTGTTTCAGTATATACAGTGCAAGCCGCAATGGTGCATCGGCCAAAGGAACGCTGGATCGCCACAGCGCAGTTTATAAGTCAGGACCCCCGGCAAAGCCGGGGGGCTTGAGTAAGCCCTAGAAGGGCATAATACGGACAACGCCCCTCAAGGGGCCTCGAATGGGTCGGCCAACTGCATTGCTGACTCATGGCGGCCCCTTAAGGGGCTTGTTTTATGCCTTTGTATTCTTGCTACC
>JAJCJC010000030.1 GCA_020555605.1 bacterium 210917-SL.2.15
GCCATGAGCTGCTTCATGCCCTGGCTCTTTGCTTATGTGTGATAAAGAAGTAATAGAAGCGTAAAAAATTTTGCCGTTCCTATCCGGCACTTAGCTCTTGTGTCGGATAGGTCGGGCGGTTATTCGGGCAAGTCCACCTTGCCAACAAAAGAATAATAAATCTCAATGTCCTGTCTGCGGGTCTTGTTCTCGTCATAGCTACACTCATGCACAACGATTTTCTCTACAAACTCCCGCAGCAGAGTAGGGGTAAGTTCTTCAAAGCTGGTATGCCGCCGGACAACATTCATAAACTTTTCTGCGTTCACGGTAGCTTCCTGTGCTTTGGAAAGCTCCGCTTGGATAGCGGCGGCTCTTTCTTTCAGTTCCCGTTGCTCTGCTTCATAGTCTGCCGACAGTTCTGTGAAACGCTCGTCTGATATGCGCCCGGTCACACTGTCCTCATACAGCCGCTTGAAGATAGCAGATAACTCGGCTATGCGTTTCTCGGCGGCTTCCAGCTCCTTTTTCTTGGCGGCGTTCCTGCGCTTGCCCCCGTCCTCGTTCTGCTCAATCAAGAGCTTCATAAACCGGGCTTCATGCTTTGCCGCATAGCTGGTCACTTTCCGCAGATTGGAGAGTACACCAGCGGTCAAAAGGTCGGTGCGGATAAAGTGCGCCGTACAGTCATGGGTGCGTTTCTTGTAGTTGCCGCAGATATAACAGTCCTGCTTGCGCTTGTCCGTCTGGTATCGCTGCTGATACATGACGCTGCCGCAGTCTGCACAGAACAGTATGCCGGAGAACAAGCCCACTTCATCATAGCGGTTGGGGCGTTTGCGCTGCTTGCGAAGCTCCTGTACCCGTTCCCATGTTTGGGTGTCTATGATAGGCTCGTGGTGGTTCTTGAAAATCACTTGCTTTTCCGGGGGATTTTCTACACTGTGCTTGACTTTGTAAGAAAGTTTTTCTGTCTTGAAATTTACCAGACAGCCTGTGTATTCCCGGTTTTCAAGGATATGCACTACGGTATTGGTCGCCCACTTGCACTCATAGCCGGGGTGGTAGCGGCGGGTGCTGCCCGTCCTGCGGTATTCAAGCGTTCCCGGCGTGGGGATTTGCTGCTCTGTGAGCATACGGGCTATCTTGGTCGGACCATTCCCGGCAAGACAGAGGTTGTATATCTGCTTGACTACGGGTGCAGCTTCCTCGTCAATAATGAAATTTTCATCCTCGTCCATGAGGTAGCCATACACAGGCTTGCTTGTGATGGGCTTGCCATTCATGCCTTTTGAGCGTTTTACTGCTTTGATTTTCTTGCTCGTATCTCTCACCAGCCATTCGTTAAAGATATTCCGCAGCGGGGCAAAGTCATTGTCGCCCTGTGCGCTGTCCACTCCATCATTGATAGCGATGAAGCGGACACCTTTCTGTGGGAAAATCATTTCCGTGTACATTCCCACTTGCAGGTAGTTTCGCCCTAACCTCGACATATCCTTTACGATAACTGTCCCGACTTTTCCGGCTTCAATGTCCGCAAGCATGGCTTGAAAACCGGGTCTTTGAAAGTTCGCACCAGAATAACCGTCGTCCGTGTACCAGCGCAGATTGGAAAAGCCGTTCTGCTTTGCATAGGTTTCAAGGATACGCTTCTGATTGGAAATGGAATTGCTTTCGCCTTGCAGCTCGTCCTCATGGGATAGTCTTGGGTAAAGGGCGGTAATTGGTTGTTGGTTGGTCTGTCTTAACATAAAATCCTCCGTTTCCGACAGCCAGCCCCACTATTCCGTACCTTGATTGTACCACATGGGGCGGCTGTCTGTATAGCGGCAAAAGCGTCAAATCTGCTTCTTTATGGTCGGTCAAATCGCCGTTTTTTGTGTAGCAGATGATTGGGATTGCATAGTAGAAAAACTCTTGTTCTTATGGTAAAATGGAGCTAATCAATACAAGGGGGTGTGACAATGAAAGGGTTTGTCCGTAACAATCAGTACCTTTCCCTTTGCGGATTGAATTGTGGGTTATGCCCTATGTTTTTAGGAAAGCACTGTGGCGGTTGCGGGAATGGTAATCAATCGTGCGGAATTGCTAAGTGTAGCCTTGAACATGGTAAAATTGAATATTGTTATGAATGTGAAAGTTATCCATGTGAAAAATATCGGTATATTGATAAATATGATTCTTTTATAACTCATCATAATCAAATGAATGACATGGAAAAAGCCAGCCAGATAGGGATTCCCGCCTATAATGCTGAACAGGAAGAAAAGCGCAAATTATTGGATTTCCTCTTGTCACACTATAATGACGGGCGCAGAAAAAATCTATTCTGTGTTGCAGTCAATCTCTTAACGATTAAAGAAATTGAAAATATCTTGCAAACAGTTAAATCCGATAAGGATTTTCAAAGTATGGGGAAGAAAGAACAGGCTTCTGTTATCGCAAAACTGTTGCAGGATATAGCTGTTCCAAAAGGCATTGAGTTGAAACTTCGGAAAAAATAAAGTTGTTATTGATATTCCAGCGGTCATGCTCCCCGGCGTGACCGCTTTTCCATGTCATCACTTATGCGCTGAACGGTGGCGTATGTCCGGCAGCAGCTTCCGCTTCCAGCACTTTCATCATCTTGTCGGCTGCGGTGTCGGTTGCGCCCTGCTTGAAGAAGCCGGAAACGGTAAGGACGGAGTTGCCCATGCGGATTTCCGTCACACAGTCCGGGCGGCGGTCTGTTTTGGTGGTGCTTGTCTGTTTCGTTTCTGTCATAGGCTCTCCTTTCGCTGCTTCATCAGTTGCTTTAAGCGTTCCAGCTTTTCCTGTGCGGTTTCCTTTCGGAAGTTGCTGCCCGTGAAGCGGACGGGGGCGCACATGGAAGTCAGCCTGTCATAGATACGGGCGTGGGGCGTGTCCTGCGGGTGCTGCAATTCCTCCAGCGTGAGGTTGGTCGTGGCGATCAGCGGCTTGCCGCTTCGGTAACGGCTGTCAATCACGCTGTAAACCTGTTCCAGCCCGTATTCCGTCCCTCGCTCCATACCAAAATCATCAAGTATCAGCAGGGGGTAGCTGCAAAGGCGGGAAATATACTCATTCCTGCCCTCAAAGCTGGCGGCAAGGTCATTCAGTATCGTTGCAAAGTTTGTCATGCGAACGGCAACCTCTTTTTCCATAAGGGCGTTGGCGATACAGGCAGCAAGGTAGCTTTTTCCTGTCCCCACGCCGCCCCAAAACAGGTAGCCGATATTTTCAGCCTGCATGGTTTCCCAGCTCTCCACATAAAAGCGGGCGGTTTCGGTCTGCGGGTTTCTGCCGTTGTCATGCTCAAATGTCCAGTTTTGCATAGCGGGGTCGGTAAAGCCCCGGCGTTTTAAGTCCTCCACTTTTTCAAGGTGCTTCTGTCGGCTTTCAGCGGCTTCCCGTTTTTCACGGGCTGCCCGGTGGCAGTCGCACTCTGCCGGGTGTCGGTCATGCCCTAACCATTGGGCGGTTTCTTTTGGAAAGTATGCTTCTTTTGGCGTATGGCACTTACCGCAGTATAAAAGCCCGTCCTCGCCTGTGTAGTCCTCCGCTTCGGCGGTAGTGGCTGTAATGTCCGTAATCATAGCTTCAATTCCGTTTTTCATAAGCTCTCGCCCTCCTTGCATGAATAATCGGGTATGCCCTGTTTCGGGGCAGCCTTGCCTTTGGCAGCGTCCTCCTGCGCCCACTTGTAAATGGTGGCTGCATGGCTGTGGTACTGTTTCCCGGTGGAAGCGATATGGCAGGAAAGCCGGTCAATATAATACTCCCACTTGTCGGGCAACTCTGTTTTTAGCCCGGAAAGCTCTGTATCGGTCAGTATCACATTGTTGTATCTGCCATAAGCGGCGGGGGCGGGGTGTCCCGTTTCTCCCTCTCTCTCTTTCTCTCTCTCTTTTTCTATCTCTATCTCTTTCTCTAACTCTATCTCTTTCTCTGGTGGACGAATGTCGGACAAATGTCCGCCTTTTGTCCGGGGCGGTAAAAGTGCCTTGTTTTCCAGTCTTGCAGCCCGTTTCCGCTCGGCTTCGGTAGAGGACTGTCCTATCATCAGCTCAATGTCGGTCATATAGAAAGCCCCGCTGTCAAGCTGCTCCACAAGCCCCAACTGCCGGAAAATCTCTAAAGCCCTCTCAACCGTCCCTATCTGGTGGCGGGTCAGTGTCGCTATCATCTGCGCTGTGTAGGGGATATGCTCGTCAAGCTGCAATTTCCCGCCGTTTTTCAGCGATTTTAAGTACAGCTTCAAGAGGATATTGGAGTATAAAATCCCGTCTTTCATATCTTCCAGCAGCACAATGGAGTCGCTGTCAAAAAAGTTCTCTTTCAGCTTGAGGTAGTAATACTTGCGGTTATCTGCCATTGTCCCTGTCCTCCTTTTTCCGGCGTTTGGAGTAGTAGTGGGGGCAGAGTATGATAACCGCCCGGAAGCTCTGCTTGCAGCTATGGGTACAGCCCCGGCAGAGGTCATTGTATGTGATACGATCGCAGGTGGAATTCCCGACTTTCACTTGCCGCAGGAAAAAAGACCATTCCAGCCGCCGTTTCTTGCTCATTCTTGGCATGGGTGCGCTCCTTTCTGCCGTTTCCGCTGGTGTGGCGGTATCGGCGGTAATTCTGTATCATCTCGGTATCATTTTCGGGTTTTTTCTGCCCTATAAGCCCGTTAAAAAATCCTTTGGTATTTGCGGATAGGGTACGGGGCAGCCCCCTTGTTCTGTATAGGTTCGGGTACATTTTGGGGCGGTTTTTATCGTTCCTGTTCCTGCCTTTTCACAGGCTTGCGCTCCCGGTGTAAAATCTGGTCGATATTGCCCTTGACAGTCTGTAAGCGGCGGTATTCCTCCCGTTTTGCCCGGTAATCGTTGTAGCCGCTGTTTTTCTCTTGGATAAGGGTTTCAATCTCTGCTTGCAGGGCTTTATAGCTCGGCAGCTTGGAAATGCCGTTTTCCCTGAAATAGCGGGCGGCTGCGTCTGCTATGATAAAGTCGCTTTCGTACTTCTGACGGTAGGCTGCTTTTGCTTTGGCGTTTTTCTGCTGTTTCAGCCCGTCCCGGACAGGGCGGGTCTTGGAATAGGCAAGCACCTGCCGTTGCAGCTCCTTTTTCCCGTTCAGCGTCTTTTCCATCTGCTTCAGCTCTGTAAGGCTTTCCCGCATGGCGGTATAGGCGGCAGAACAGGCTTCGTCCAGTTCCTCCGGGGAAGAAAAGCCGTACTGCTGATAGGCGGTAACGGTAGCCGCCATCTGCTTTAGGTTGTGCTTTGCCGCCCAGCGGTCATAACCCACGCCCTTGCCCTCGGCTCGCTTGGCTTCCCGGTCAACCATGCGCTGCAAGATGTTGTCTGCCGGGGTGGTTTTTGCGGCTTTTTCCTCCTGCAAGCGTCCCTTTTGGGTGTGTGGGTATTCCGGTATGGCTTTGGTCTGTTCGGCGGCTCTGTGGGCGTTCTGCGTAAGCAGGGCAAGGACAGCAGCCTTGTCAAAATCGTCCCCCAGCTTCCGGGCTGTGATAGGCTTTGTCCTGTCCGGCGTGAGGTAGGAAAGCCGCCCCCGGCTCTCCTTGACGGTCACACCCTCCTGCAGCAAAAGGGAAGAAAACTCGTCAAAGCTGGCAGCTTGGGAAAGTGCCTGCCGTATCGTCCGGCACAGCTTCGCCTTGTCCGTTTCAAACTTGGTGGGCTTGGTCGGCTGTCCTGCGGCTTCTCTGGCGGCGTTCTCTTTATCAAGGGCAAGCTGCCCTTTCTTTGCCGCCCAGTATTCCCGTTCGGTTATCCGTTCCTTGCTGCCGTTCAAGAGGTCGATTTGGTAAAGCCCCTCCCGGTGGCACATCTCCATGACTTCACTCTTGAAATATTCCATAGCGGCATTGGTACAGCGGTGCTTGCAGCCCTCCCTTGTGTCGGCTGGTCTGTCCATGTAGGGCAGAAGCGGGACTTCGTAAATCCGCAGGGAGTTGATGACGATATGCACATGGATATTCCCGCTGTGGTTATGCCCGTCCGGGTGGGTGCAGATTAGGGCTTGGTGTCCGGGGAAATGTGCCTTGCAGAACTGTTCCCCCAGTTCCTGCGCCCGGTCTGTGGTCAAGCCGTTGTCTGTCCCGTCCCGTGGGTCAAAGCTGATGATATAGTGGTGGCTTTTCACATCTTCCCGTTTTTGGTTTTTCTCATAGCGGAGATTAGCCCGCATACAGGCAACAGCGAAATCCTCGCCCCCGCAGTTGAGGGAAGAAATGCGGTAATCCTCTCTCGGTATCAGCCGCCCGTTTTCATCAAGGGTGGGCTTCATGGTAAACTCGTCATGCTCAAATGTGAGGTAGGCTTCCGCTGCGCCATAGTCCGCATTTTTAGAGCTGATATGTTTGAATGTTGCCAACAGCGTCACCCACTTTCTGCAAGACTTCAAACTTTAGGGCAGCAAGGTCGGAAACCGCCGCCCGTACCTCCCCGGTAAGCTGCGGGTAGGGGCTGTGCCACTCGTTCAGCGTCCGGGCTATCTGGTTTAAGTTGCCGCCGATCCTGCCGTATTCGGCGGTCAGCTTCCCAACAGCGGCAAGCAGCTCATCATTGACGGGAGAAACGGTTATGATGGGGCGTATGGCTGCCCCGGTTATGGCTTGCCGGATAAACTCGGCTTGGCTCATGTTGTAGGCAGAAAGCCTTTCTGCAAACTCGGCGTATTCTTCCTCGGTCATGCGTGTTTTGACTACCCGGCTGCGGTGCGGTGTGTTGTATCGTTTTCGCATGGTAAAACCTCCTTTCGACTGCCGCATGGCTGCGGCGGGATAAGCGGCGTAAGCCGCATGGCAGGGTTTGGGGAAGGCACTCCCCAACAAGATTCCCGCAGGGGCAAAATGAGCGAAAAGCGAATTTTGGTACTGCGGTAGAATCTTGCTCTAAGAAACTGCCGGACTGCCGTTCACTTCCTACTGCCACTTTTTCAGAAAATCTATAACCAGCTTTTTCATAAAAGGCTGCGGGCTGGCGTTCTTCCTCTTACTCCCTACAACACCGCAAAAAGCAAAAATGACGGACTTTCCGGCAAGAACTTTTCCGGCGGCTCGGTCTTTCCCGACAATAAGGCGTTTCGGAAGCTGCGTTTTGCCCGCTGTCTAAAAAAATGGCAGCCTTTTTAGCTTCAATGTCTAATACGGAACTTTTGGAAATTTGCCAAAAATGGGCGCAAAAAAAGCAGCAAATCTTTTTCGGATTTACTGCTTCATGTGCTGCTGCGGGGCGGCGGGATATTCAGTTTTTATGTTATCGGTCAAGCCGGAACTTGAACAGGCTTTCAATCAGCTTTGTTCTGATGTAGTCCTCCATATCAGAATTATAATAGCCGTTCATTTTGGAGAAATAGCGGATATACCCGGCATATCGGTCAAGGACAGCTTGTATCGCTATGGGGTCGCCCTCATGTGCTTTTATTATCGTGTCATAGGGGAGAAGTAGGCTACTCATGGGACAGCACCTCCATTTCTTCTTTCAGCCGCTTCAAGGCAAGCTGGATATGCCGCCCGATTGTGCTGCGTGTCCAGCCGCTTTGTTCTCCGATTTCTTTCTGCTTCAAATGCTGGAAGTAATACAAAAAGATTTCCTCCTGCGACTGTTCCGGCAGTTCGGCAAGAGCCGCCGCAAGGGAACAGCTATCTAAAAATATCGTCTGCCCCCGGACGGAGAATGGATAAGTTTCGCCATAGTCTGGCACTTGAAAATACTCGTCTATGGTGCTTAGTGGAACAAACTTTTCTTCGGTCAAGTATTCAAGGGAGATTTCCCGTTTCCACCTCGCTGCCAGCATACGGGCAGCGTCAAAGGACGCATGGCGAATAACAATCCGGCAATAGGTATCATGGGTATAGCGGATATGTTCTTGATAGGCTTCGTATTCAGTCATGGAAAATCCCCCTTTCTTCGATTATGGGAAAGGGCGGCAGCATTTTTTGCTGTCGCCCCTTGATTACCCATTTGCGAAACCGGGCGGGGCTGTCAACGGCGGGCTTTAGCCCGTTCATCTTGACCGTTGACTGCTCCGGTTGGGTTTGCTATTTATATTATCATTCTTGTGTTTTTGCTTCTTGTCTGTTGTGCATGATTTGTATTTGATATACAAGAACGGGAATCAGAGAAATCAAAGCAAGCACACCAAAAACAATCGAATGATTTATAACTGCAAATATTGCAAACATAAGCAGTATCAACAACCATGGATTACGCAGATTTCTGTAATAGTTTTCCTTGTCCTCATAGGAAGTATGAAGTTCAAACGGCTTTCCATCATTCTCTTTTTCTACAATCAACAATTCACGGTTGAAGGTTGTAGTGTTGGTCGCAATGCGTCCGCCTTTTTCAGCCCATGGACGCCAACGCACCTTACCGACAGAATAGTTAAGATTGATATTTTTGAAAAATACCTTATAGCCCATATCTTCCAAAAAGAGGGAATAGTCTTTTGCATTCTCTTTCGATTTTTCTCCGATAAATTCTACACAGTATTTTACTTCATTAGGTTTACATTCTTCAAACTCATATAACATTTTCCCCGCTCGAATAAGACGATAGCCCTTCTCCGACATTTTATTCAGCCAATTCGCCTGTGCATTCAACAGACCACCAAAAAAATGATAACATTTTTTTCTCATACTGTACCTCCAATAATTCCACTTGCAACCTCTACAAGTTCATTAAGCCTTACAAGTTCTTTTTTCGCAACTTCTTTTCCCAGTGAGGTAATGATGTATTCTTTTTTTCTACCTTCACAATCTCCGCAAGGCTTAATCCATTTCTTTTCCTGCAAAGAGTTTAGCGCACCATACAAAGTGCCTGCTCCCAATGAAAGCCGCCCACCTGTTTTTTCTTCGATAAATTGCATGACAGCATATCCATGTTTTGGAGCATAGAGAGAAAGTAAAATGTAAAATGTCACTTCTGTAAGCGCACCACCTTTCATATTATCACGCATTGTTTATCCTCCTTGTTACGGTTACTGTAATAAATATATCACTAACCGTAATAGAAGTCAACAGCGTTCAAAGAAATTTGGAAATATGAAAATGAAGCAGCAACATCTTGGTGTTACTGCTCCATTCTTATACGGTATAGCGGTAGCCTTGGCTGCCTTTGTCTTGTTTTAGCTTCTTTACCGCACATGAGCATT
>JAJCJC010000031.1 GCA_020555605.1 bacterium 210917-SL.2.15
GCCTTATCGCCATCAATGACGGCGTGGACAGTGCCAGAGGGGACGATGATTTTACCCCTTTCCGCAACATTATGAACGAGTATTACGCCAGAGACACCAGCCGTAAAATCCGTTCCACTTTCCAGTCAAAAGGCAAGTCCGGCAAGCACCTCACAGGCACGGTCATTTACGGCTATCTCTGGAACGAAGCCAGCGACCAATGGTTGGTTGACCCCGAAGCCGCAGAGGTGGTCAAGCGCATTTTTGCCATGACGATTGACGGCTACGGCCCGTATCAGATCGCCAGCAAGCTGAAAGAAGAAAAAGTCCTCATTCCGTCCGCTTACCTTGCCCGGCACGGCGAGGGCGTGAACAAAAACAAGACTTTCAAAGATGTGTACGGCTGGGGTTCTTCCACCATCTGCAACATTCTTGAAAAGCGTGAATATCTGGGACACACCATCAATTTCAAGACCCGAAAGCACTTCAAGGACAAGAAAAGCCATTATGTCCCGGAGGACGAATGGACAATTTTCGAGAATACCCATGAGCCTATCATTGACCAGCAGACCTTTGACCTTGTGCAGAAAATCCGTGGGAATGTCAGACGCTACCCGGACGGCTGGGGCGAAGCAGCTCCCCTCACAGGCTTGCTTTATTGTGCCGATTGCGGAGGCAAGATGTATGTCCACCGTACCAACAACGGCAAGCGCATTTCTCAATACACCTGCTCACAGTACACAAAAGTTCCTTGTGGGACACTCTGCAAGACCCAGCACCGTATCAATGAAGATGTGGTACTGTCCCTTGTCTCTGAAATGCTGAAAGCCATTGCAGAATATGCCAAGCATGACCGAGCCGAGTTTGTCCGTGTGGTGCAGGAAGCACAGTCCAGCCAGCAGACGGCAGAGGTCAGGAAACAGCGGACACGCCTTGCCACAGCAAAGCAGAGAGTTTCCGAGCTGGAAGTCCTGCTCTGCAAAATCTATGAGGACAACATTTTAGGCAAGCTGTCCGACAGCAGATACGCCACTCTGGACGCTCAATACGAAAAGGAACAGTCCGAGCTTACCGCTGAAATCTCTGTTCTGGAAAAGGCTGTCAAGAGCTATGAGAAGCACGAAAAGGACGCTGACCGTTTTATCGCTCTGATCGACAAATATGAGAACTTCGACAAGCTGACCATTGCCATGCTCAACGAGTTTATCGAGAAAATTCTTGTGCATGAGCGTGACCGCAAAGGCAGTATACAGACCACACAGGAGGTCGAGATTTACTTCAATTTCGTTGGGCGATTCGTTCCCCCGGCGTTTGGCGAAGTGGAGCTGACCCCGGAAGAATTAGAGGAAATCCGCAAGCGTGAGGAACGCAAGGACAGGCTCCACCAGAACTACTTGAAGCGGAAAGCCAGCGGAGCGCAGAAGCGATACGAGGACAAAATCAAGAAGCGGAAAAAGGCAGAAATCGAAGCCAAGAAAGCCGCCATTCGTGCGGAGGATATTGCAAAGGGCGTGTTCGTCCCGGTCAGCAGTTTACCGCAGAGAGAGCCGATGAAAGGAGTACAAACAGCATGAATATCACTTACACACAGAACGGCGATTATCTTATCCCGAACATCATTATCCGCAAGACCAAGCCCATCGGACACTACGGCAGACTTCGCAAAGCGTATCTGGAAATGCACCGTCCGATACTGTTCAATGAACTGGTACTATCCGACAAGCTCTTTGAGCATTGCGCCGAGATTGACGAAGCAGCACGAAACCGCATGGAGCTGATTGTGCGGTCACTGGCAAAGCAGTACGGCGTGACCGAACAGCTGAAAGCCGAAAACCAAATGGAATGGGTGCGGCAGATGAACGCTTGCAAGGCACAGGCAGAGGAAGTTATGAAAACAGAATTGATATACGATTGAGCGAGGAAGTCCGGACAGAAAACTGTCCGGACTTTTCTCATATAGTCCAAAGTTGCGGTAGAATTGTTCACAGGTTTTATGGTATAATTTAAAAACGAAATTGAGCAATAAATCGGAAGTTTTAAAGGAGAAATATCATGGGATTATTTGGTAAAAGCAAAAAAGAACGAGAAACAGAATACATGAGCAGATTAGATGTTCCATCATGTTTAAAAGAAGATTTTGAATTGATTGTTGATGATGCATTTACAATTATGGGAGTTGGAACAGTTGCCACAGGAAACATATTAACAGGGATGTGCAGAGAAGGGGAAAATGCGTGTATTTATAAAGCAAATGGAGATATCTTAGAAACCAGAATTACTACTGTCGATGTACACACAAAAGAACGAAAAGCAAATGGTTGTGGATATAAAACAGAGCATGTTGGACTTGGATTACGAGGAATTTCCAAGGAACAATTAGAAAAAGGTGATAAAGTACTTGTAAAGAATGCCAATATGTATGGAATGTAATTACAAATTCTTGTTTGGCGAACTGATAAAATCCCTTTAGGAACTAAAGGGCGCACTTCTATACTCTCCTATCGGGAGTATGTGCGTCCTGCGGAGCTTCATTCCCAGTCAGCAGAAGAAAACTGCCCGACCGAGAATGTTTCGTCACTTCGTTCCGTCAAGGGAGCTACACTCCCTTGCGCCGCTTATGCGGCTATCCCTTGTGGACTTGCCGTCTGCAAACAGCATAAAATGCTGTTCGCCGCCAGCAAGTTTGAAAATCAAGAATCTTAATTTGATAAAGGAGTGTGATTCTATGAAAAAGAAATTACCCATAATCCTCTTGGGTGTTATTTTGGCTTGTGTGTTGGTTTTCGGTTTCCTTTATGCAAACAATGACATTGGTAAAACCGCAAACAGTTTAGAAGCAGACATTCGCCAATCTCAAAAAATTTTGGATGATTGGATTGTTGATGGAAGCATTTCCGACACAATGGCTGCATTTATTTCTTACCCACAGGACAAGACAGACCACACTTTTTCTGTCTATGTAAATCGCCCTGGCTTGTCTTTTGGATATTTCTTCCGTGGTGGTGGAGATATAGTTGAGGTTGATGATTACATTGCAGAGTTTGTTGTTGAGGGAAATAACGAAAGGGCATTTATCTCAATGAATACCCAAAATATTGTTCGACTTGAAGTAGATGATGGCAACGGCATTCAGGTGATTGATATTGATAGTGGCAAGCCTTTCGCCATTGTCCTGCCCCTCAATGTAGGAAACATCTGTTTCTATGATACGAATGGAAATGTTGTGGAATATCTTCGCCAACAACTTTGACCAACTTCAATTTACCGAACTGAACACAACAACTGAATACCGAAAAACTGACCGTTGACTGGTCGCACTATGCGAAAAGTTGACGGTCTTTTTTTATCCCCAAAATCAAAAAAGGAGGTCAATTACAATGACAAAACCGAAAACCCTCGACCAGCTCCAAGCCGAAAAGGAGCAAGCCGAGACGCAGCTTGCACAGGAACAGCACAAGCTGGAGCGTCTTGAGAATAGAAAGAAGTATCTGGAGAAAGGCGAACGCACCAAGCGCACCCACCGCCTTTGCAATCTGGGCGGCACGGTTGAGAGTCTTGCCCCGGAGGTCAAAGATCTCACACGCACCGAAATGACAGAGCTGATGGAACACATCTTTTCTCTGTCCGAAGTCCAGCGAGCCGTCCGTCACATGGCGATTACTCACACCAACCAAGCGAACAGAGAAAAGGAGTTGAAAGCCGATGGCACTATTTCATCTGAGCGTCACGCAGACTAAGCGAAGCGCAGGACAGTCCGCTATCGCTTCTGCCGCCTACCGAGCCGGGGCGCGATTGTATAGCGAGTATTACGGCGAATACAGCGACTACACCAGAAAGGGCGGCGTGATCTGCTCTGACATTCTCCTGCCGTCCCATGCACCGCCCGAATACGCAGACCGCCAGACCCTATGGAACGCCGTGGAAAAAGCCGAGCGTGGAAAGAACGCCCAGCTTGCATACAGCTTTGACATTGCCTTGCAGAATGAATTTTCCCTTGAGGAAAACATCGCTCTTGCAAGGCAATTTTTGTTGGAGAACTTTGTGAGCCGGGGCATGGTGGTTGACTTCGCCGTACACCAGCCAGACCGTGAGGACGGCGGCATACCCAATCCACATTTTCATGTGCTTTGCCCTATCCGCCCCATCGAGCAGAACGGCAAATGGGGGCTAAAGCAACGCCGGGTGTATGAGCTGGACGAGGACGGCAACCGTATTCGAGACGCAAACGGAAAGTTTGTGTTCAACGCCGTTCCCACTACCGACTGGGGCAGTCCCGAAACGCTGGAATACTGGCGGCAGACATGGGCGGAGCTATGCAATGGCAAGTTTGCGGAAAAGGGGCTTGACGTTCGTATCGACCACCGAAGCTATGAGCGTCAGGGCGTGGAGCTTCTTCCCACCGTCCACGAGGGCGCAACCGTCCGGGCAATGGAGAAGAAAGGCATACGCACCGAGAAAGGCGAGTTCAACCGCTGGATCAAGGCAACCAATGCCGTTATCCGGGACATCAAGAAGAAAATCGCTCTCCTGTTCGATTGGATTGCCGAAGCAAAAGCGGAGATTGCCAAGCCGCAGGCACCCGACCTTGTTTCTCTGCTGAACGCCTATTACACCCAGCGCAGAGCCGGGGCGTATTCGCAGAAAGACAAGGTCAGCAATCTAAAGGAGATGAATGAGACTTTCAATTATCTCCGGGCAAACGGGATTTACTCCCTTGAGGATTTGGAACACCGTGTCAGCGAACACAGTGCTGCCACAGAGAGCTTGAAGAAAACGCTGGACGAACAGACCGCTCGAATGAAAGCGATTAAGCGGCTCTATGACAGCTCTGCTGCTTTCCAGAGCTTGAAGCCTGTCTATGACGGCTTGCAGAAAATCAAGTTTGAGAAGCCCAGAGCCAAGTACAAGGCAGAGCATGAAACGGAACTGAAACAGTTCTACGCCGCCAGACGCAAGCTGACCGGAGAATTCCCGGACGGCAAGGTGGATATGAAAAAGCTGACCGAAGAGTATGACGAGCTGGAACAGGCGCACAACACCACCTATGGCGAGTTTAAGACCGTCAGAGACGATTTACACCGTCTTTGGAAGGTCAAGTCATGTGTAGATACTGCCGCCCGATTTAACGAGCGTACAGAGGAACAAATGCTCCAAAATCGACCCCAAACACGACACAAAAAGGAGGATATATCCCGATGAATTACACCCAACCACAGATTGATCGGGCGAACGCCGTCAGTCTGGAAGATTTTCTCCGTACACAGGGAGAGACGCTTATCAAAAGCGGACGAGAATACCGCTGGAAAGAACATGACAGCCTGACCGTCCGGGGAAACAAGTGGTTTCGCCACAGCCAGAGCAAGGGCGGCTATCCCATTGATTTTGTCATGGAGTTTTACGGCAAGTCCTTTCCCGAAGCTGTCCAGCTCCTGACCGGCGAAAGCGGCGAGGGGCAGACCGAAGCCAGCACAACACCGCCCACAGCGTTTCACTTGCCCTTGCACAACCGAACAGCCGACAGAGCAATTCAATTTCTTTGCGAAAGCCGAGGTCTCAACAAAACGCTTGTTGAGGCTTTTCTTCTTTCCGGGGATATTTACGAGGAAGCAAAGCGGCACAATGTTGTGTTTGTCGGCAGAGACCGAAGCGGTACGCCGAGATACGCCCATGTGCGAGGAACGGCAGACCCATTCAGACAGGACATTGCCGGGTCTGACAAGTCCTATCCGTTCCGCTATGAGGGAAACGGCAACCAGCTCTTTGTCTTTGAAGCACCGATTGACCTGTTATCATTCATCTGCCTTTATCCGCAGGACTGGCAGAAAAGAAATTATCTTGCCCTGGGCGGCGTTTCGGGCAAAGCTCTTGACCGTTTTCTTTCTGAACGCAAGGACACCCAAAAAGTGTTCCTCTGCCTTGACAGCGACACCGCAGGAAGCGAAGCCTGTACCCGACTGGCACAGTCCATTCCCAGCGAGATCGCCGTCATTCGCCTTGTCCCGGCAAGGAAAGACTGGAACGATGTTCTCCGTCAGCAAGGGGACATTCCCAGCCGCAAATTTATAGCGGAAACAATCACGCTACGAGAGCTGCCCACCGCCCAGCCTGTC
This sequence comes from bacterium 210917-SL.2.15, assembly GCA_020555605.1. Lineage (GTDB taxonomy): Bacteria > Bacillota > Clostridia > Oscillospirales > Oscillospiraceae > Pseudoscillospira. Next base: position 6,090 of record JAJCJC010000031.1, read on the forward strand.
CCCATGCTCCGTATGGCAGATGTGGAGCTGACGAGCGTGGATTGGCTATGGTTTCCGTATATCCCCTTTGGAAAGCTGACGATCATACAGGGCAACCCCGGCGAGGGAAAGACCTACTTTGCCATGCGTCTTGCGGCGGCTTGCACCAACCGAAAGCCCTTGCCCGGTATGGAAACAATTGAGCCTTTTAATATCATCTATCAGACCGCCGAGGACGGTTTGGGCGATACCGTTAAGCCCCGGCTGATGGAAGCTGACGCAGACCTTGAACGAGTGCTTGTCATTGACGATAGGGACACACCGCTGACCCTTGCCGATGAGCGCATAGCAAGGGCAATCCGGGAGAACAACGCAAGGCTTGTTATCATTGACCCGGTACAGGCGTTTCTGGGCGCAGATGTGGACATGAACAGAGCAAACGAGGTGCGCCCGATATTCCGCAGTCTGGGAGACATTGCACAGGCTACCGGGTGCGCTATCGTGCTGATTGGACACCTGAACAAAGCCGCAGGAACGCAAAGCACCTACCGGGGATTAGGGTCTATCGACATTACGGCGGCAGTCCGCAGTCTGCTCTTTATCGGCAAGCTGAAGGACAGTCCCACAACGAGGGTGCTTATCCATGAGAAAAGCTCCCTTGCGCCGCCCGGACAGTCCCTTGCCTTTTCTCTGGGAGACGAGAAAGGCTTTGAGTGGATAGGGGCTTATGACATTACCGCTGACGAGCTTCTTGCCGGGACAGACACCGCCAAGACCGAAAGCAAGACCGCACAGGCGCAAATGCTCATTCTGGAACTGCTTGCGGACGGAAAGCGTATGCCGAGTGCAGAGCTGGAAAAGGCAGTCAATGAGCGTGGGATTTCCTCACGCACCATGAGAACGGCAAAGAGCCGTATCGGGGACAGACTTGTGACCGAGAAAGACGGCACAGCATGGGTCTGCTATCTCCGAGATTGACAACAGGAACACGGCAAGCGTGGCAAAGACGGCAAGGGTTTTATAGATACCTTAATGTTGCCGCCTTGCCTTGTTCCCTCATACCGACACCGCCCGATGATGAACAGTCACCGGGCATTTTTCATTTACAGGAGAATTTTGAATGAACAATACCGCAACCAACACCGCCACTTGCCCGACTGTCAGAAAGCAGATCGGCAAGACAACCTATATCGTCCGTGTGCATTTCAGCCAGACCGCAAAAGAGACAATGGAGGACAAAATCAAGCGTCTGCTCCGTGAGGAAGTCCGCAAAATGTGACTTCTTTTTGGATTTGATGAAAAAGTCCTTGACTTTTCGTCTCTGGCAAGACGGCTAAGAGCATACTGATTAGCTGCGGAGCCAGACTTGTCCCCTTTGACATTCCCCAGCTTCGGGAGATCATGTCCTATGACGAGCTGGAGCTTGACCGGCTGGGGGATGAAAAATCGGCGCTGTTTTTCCTTATCAGCGATACGGACACCACCTATAATTTTCTTGTGGCCCTCGCTTTCTCACAGATGTTCAACCTTCTGTGTGAACGGGCCGACAACACCTACGGCGGACGCCTGCCCCATCATGTACGGGTGCTGTGGGACGAGGCGGCCAACACGGGACAGGTGCCGGGGCTGGAAAAAATCGTTGCCGTTATCCGTTCCCGGGAGATCAGCCTGACGCTCTTTTATCAGGCCATGAGCCAATGCAAGGCGCTGTACAAGGACCATTCCGAAACCATCATGGGAAACATGGACAGTATCGTGTTCCTCGGAGGCCGTGAGGCTTCCACCCTAAAGGATATTTCGGAAAACTGGCTGGGCAAGGCCACCATCTCCATGCAGACCGAGGGCCGAAGCCGGGGTCAGTCCGAGAGTTACAGCCAGAATATGCAGCGGCTTGGCCGGGAACTGATGACGACCAGCGAAATCACCACTATGCCGGGAGACAAATGTATCTTGCAGCTTCGAGGGCTTCCGCCCTTCTTTTCTCCCAAATACGATTTGAAAAAGCACCCCAACTACAAGTACACAGCCGAGTTTGACAAAAAGAAAAACGCCTTCCACTTGGAAAGCCTGTTCCGCCGCCGGCCATTGAGACTAAAGCCGGAGGACGAATACACGGTGTACGAAGTGGACGGCTCCGACACAGACGAAGAAGCTGACCTTTTGAATTTCGACGATCTGGACAGCGACGAGTTTGTGTAACTTCGGGCCATGATGGCCCGAAGCGCCGCCAATGTGGGCGGCTTTTTTTGTACCCAAAACCAACAAACAAAATGGAGGAACGTATATGGAATTTTTCAACTCTGCTATCGACGTTTTGCAGACTCTGGTCATCGCTCTGGGCGGCGGCCTGTGCGTGTGGGGCGGCATCAACCTTCTGGAAGGTTACGGCCAGGACAACCGTGCGACACGTTCCTAACTGAAAAGGTTAGGCACTAAGTCGAAGGGCTTTATAGCCTGAAATCTTAGGAGAACTGACAATCCGATGGGTGGAATGAAGGAGTAACGCCTGGAAACGCCCACACTGA
>JAJCJC010000032.1 GCA_020555605.1 bacterium 210917-SL.2.15
TTTCCGTCTTTACGGTGAACTGGCCCGTCACATCGTTGCCAGCCGCGTCCTTTACCACCGCCGTACCCGTTACCTCTGCGGTGTAGGTCCCGGCGTCCGTACCCTTGGCCGAAGCCGTCAGGCCGGAGACGGTGTACTTGTTGCCCTCCAGCTCAAACTCCGTGCTCTTGAAGCCGGAAACGCTCTTTTCCGTGCCGTCATAAGTGTAGCTGCCGCCGTTGGCCTCCACCGTGATCTCGTACTTGGCCTCGCGGTCGGTCACCGTCAGGGTGCCGTTGGCTGTGGTGATGTTGTAGTTATCAGCCTTGGTGCCGTCCTTCAGGGTGTAGGTAAAGCTGTTGGGGCTGCTGCCCACCAGCGTCTGGCTGCCGGTGTAGCTGTAGTCCGCACCCTGGCCGTCCACAAAGCCGTCGCCGGTGACCTTGACCTCGTGCTTCGTCAAAGCCGTGCCGTCGTACTGCTTCGTGGCGCTTCCCGAAGTGATGGTCACATCCCGCTTTGTCACCGTCAAAGATCCGTTAACCCACGCAACATTTTTAAACGTTGCTGCCGTGGCGCCGGTATCTTTGTACACTATTTCTTTTGTGCCGGATATTGTGTTATCGGATTCGCCGGCATCTGTCTGCGCGCCGGTCACATTGACATCATCGTTCAGTTTGAATTGAATTCCGTTTGCGGTGTAATAGCCATCCGTTCCTTTGGTCAGTTCTTGGCCTGCATAGGAAACGGTGTAAGCATTATTGGTCAGTGCTGTCCCGTCGTAGACCTTCGTGCCGCTCGCGGCTTTTATTTCAAGCTTTTTTGCATCTGTCTTTGCCCAGTATCCGTAGAGCGTGGTCGGTAACGTGATGGTAAAGCTTGTTACCGGCTCTCCTTCATACTCATTGTTTTTATACCAGCCGTGGAAAGTATACTCATCCGTTCCTACCTTTAGCGTCTTGCCGTCTGTATAGGCGGTATCCACCGTAACTGTCGCATTCTTCGCGTAGGTGGTATTGTCCTTGGGAAGGGTTGCACCGGCAGGCGCGCCCAGCCACTGGTAGGTGACTTTCAGGTTTTTGACCGGGCGGATGAAGTAGGTCACTTCGTAGTTCGAGCCGCGGTCAAGGGTCAGATTTTCAGGAACCGGCTGACTTTCTCCCTCGCCATAAGTGGTTGTACTGTTTCCTTTCTTTACAGTTGCCTTGTATACTTCATAGCCATCGTCTACGGGTGCGCCGATATCCTTGATCTTACCATCGGTTCCGTACCACATGGTGCTGGATTTGGAGCCAATCTGCGTGCCGTTCTCGTCCATTTCCGTAATGGTGTACTGAACGCTGTTCGGCGCCCAGCCATAGTACTGTTCCGCACCCCAGTCCGCGCCTGCGATAACCGCATGGTCGCTTTGAAGCCTTACAAAGACCTGCTTATAATAGGAAACAAGCTGGTCGGTCGGCTTGATCTTCACCGCAGTGTTCGGATCGACTTTTGAGTAATAGTAGTAGTCCGTACCGTCATACATTACGGCAATGATTTCCGTTCCGGAATTGGTCTTATCATCTCCGTCCACACCTGTCTGGTGCTGTCCCTCGGGCAGTATCACCGATTTCCAGTAAACATAGTAGCGGCCTGTGTTACCGTCGCTTTTTCCCGTCTTTGGCACGCCATTTACGGCGAATACCGGCTTATTGACCTCGGTAAACGAAATGGTCATTTCGTCGGCGTTCACACCCGCACCTATAACCCTGGCATTTGTGCACCAGAACTCCGCTTTTAGAGTCGTGTTCTCAAGCGGCTTCGGTGTCACTGTGACATTGTATTTTACATTCCCCACGGTAAGCGTTGTGCTGCCTTCGCTGAAGCCCGTAATCGCAACGGTGGTCTGGGCAGGAGTATAGTTCATAGGGGAGCCGAGAGGGTTGGAGTAGGTGTAAGGCAACAAAGTAATTCCCAACCCATTTCTCGTTCTGTAGAAAGTTCCTTCGTTATAATACAGTTTGGTCGCACGAGAAGATTGCGTCGTAGTTGTCCAACCATTACCGGATCTGCTGAGATAATGGCTCCCGTTCTGCAACCTATTGCTTGTCCAAGTCCACTGCGCGGCATTATCCACACTGTCCACAAACTGCCCGCTTGCGTTCAGATATTTGCCGTCCTTGGACTTAATGTAGTAGCTGCTGCCGTCTGTGACGCTTGTGACGCGCGTGGTGGCGGCATCCTGGCCGGATAATGTAACTGTTATCTTACCATTCGGATCTTCCGTATGGGTGTTATAGTTCGCACCTGTTATAGTCTCCGTCCTGGTTTGACCGACAGCAAGGGTTACGTCCTTTTCCAAAAAATCTGCTTTGGCAGTGACAGTGATCGGAATATTGTATTCTGTCGTTCCCGCAGCGGCCCGCGTCATCGGGCCTTCGGCTGTAACTGCAACGCGCAGTATTCCGGCTCCACCTTTCAGAGCAGTTACCGTAATATTATTATCGTTTACAGCAATGCGGAACACATCGGTGTTATCCACAACATCCGCTTCAATTATTCCCTCGCCGGTATAGGTGAGCGTCTTTGTTTCATCTTGCGTAATGTTGAGGCCTGCCGTGGTGAGCGGTTCGCTCTCAACTGAATTTCCGGCCGTGGTTCCCACAGTAAACGGAAGGTCCTCCACTACCGGTTTTATCGTAAAGATATCACTGTTTTTTTCAGCAAAGGCCTTGATCTGTGCTTTGGTATTCTCTTCGCTATAGGTAAATCCCGGTTCATCGCACCACAGGCAGACCATTGCACCCACGAGTTTGCTCCGATCTACAGTTGAACCCATTACGCTGGTCCATGGTGTTTTGCTGATTTGTTCTTTGACGTGATTAATATCTGACGCACCAGTTTTCAGCACATAATACCAGTCTCCGCTGGTATTCAGGATCTGAAAGCCGGCGTTTGCAAGATCTGCCGCCGGGGCCACGTTATATCCGCCCCAGCCGCTTGACCAGTAACTGACAATAATATCCCGGTTAATTTGGACAGGCTCTTGCCTGTTATACCGGATACCGTCATTGAAAGCGATCGGCGTCATTCCGGCGGTTTTGATCATTCCCGCAACGGCGTTAATATAGTTAATAAAGTCTTTATATTTACCGCTTGACGCCAGATTGCCGAAGCCCATGCCGCCGGATATAAATATGTCGTTTGCGTACTCATCCGCGCCCATATTGAAATAGGTGCAGCCTTGGTCAGCGAAATAGGTAATATACTTCTGCAAAAGGGCTTTTGTGAAGGCCACCGCCTCGGCTTTGGTCACATCGATGGTTCTGACGGAACCGCTATAATCCAGATTGTTGTTCCCGGTCAGCGACTCAGCCGCATGCAATATCGCATCCATATGTCCCGGTGTGTTGACCAGCGGAATGATGGAGATGCCCTTGCTTTTGGCATAGGAGATGACATCGTTCATCTCCGTTTCGCTCAGCTCGCCGCTGCTTGCCGCGGTGTAGGCGTTATTCCCCGCCTTGATGGCATCCTTTACCGCATCGCTGGTAAAACTGTGCTCACTGCTTCCCGCCGCTCTTGCTTCCGGAGCGGCTGCGGGCATTTCCTCTGCGGGGGCTTCCTCCTCCATCAGGCGGACGGCGGGCTCCTCCTCTTCAGCTTCGACGGCAGACGCTCCGATGCTGTATTTCAGCGACATGTCGTCCAGCAGGAAGCGCAGGCCGTCGTTGCCGACCGCCAGTTCCAGATAGTTGTAACCGTCCTGTGCCATTTCGTCGATGAGGTTCTTGATCTGCCGCTCAGAAAAATACTTTCTGCCGCAGTCCAGATGGAAGACCCGCATCGTCTCTCCCTGCCCAGCGCTGCCCGCCGCAAAAGCGGCTGTGGGAAGCAGGCCCAGCGTCATGACAAGGCTGAGCAGGATTGCAATCAATCGTTTCAGTTTCATTGGTTTTCCTCCCCTTCTCTTTTGTCAGTCCGCTGCGGTACGCCGGGCGGGGAATTTACAGAGGGATATTCCCACTGCGGTGAAAACACCGTATCCATGATGAAGCCTCCCTTTCCTCTGGCACGCCGCCGGAAAATATTGTAATGGCCGCATGTGGCAAAAGGTGTACTTTTTGGTATTAACTTTAATAGTAATATTACAGTAGCATGAATTCTGCCCAAGAGCAAGGCTTTTTTCACTTTTCCCAACGTACTTCGTGAGTTTCTCCTTCCTGCACAGTAAAATGGACAACTATCAAAAAGTACACCTTGCGATAGTTGCCGTTATTTCCCCGACATGTTTGCCAGCCGGTACTCCCGCAGCCTGCGGTAAAAGGTCGCCTGCGCCAGTCCGCTTTGGCTGAGCGCCTCGGAAAAGGGAATGTGCCCGTGCTCCCACGACGCGACGATTTTCCCAAAGTTCTCCGGAGCGGCCACGGGCGGCCTGCCGAAGCGGACGCCCTTCGCTTTCGCCGCCGCGATGCCCTCCGCCTGCCGCCTGTGGATGTTCTCGCGCTCCGACTGCGCCACAAAGGACAGGATCTGCAAAACAAGGTCGGCAATGAAGGTCCCCATCAAGTCCTTGCCCTGACGGGTGTCCAGCAGCGGCATATCCAGCACCGCGAGGTCAATGCCTTTTTCCTTGGTGAGGATGCGCCATTGGTTTTGAATCTCCTCATAGTTGCGTCCCAGCCGGTCGATGCTCAAAATGTAGAGCAGGTCGCCCGGCTTCAGTTTTTTGATAAGCCTTTTGTACTGCGGGCGGTCAAAATCCTTGCCGGACTGCTTGTCCATATAGACATTCTTTTCCGGCACCTGCGCCGCCCGCATGGCCACCAGCTGCCGCTCCTCGTTCTGGTCGGTGCTGGAAACGCGGATATAGCCGTAGATTTTATTCTTTGTCATGATTGCCCCCTCTTTTACCATACAAGATCGCAGCCCAGTGTGTCCGCCAACTCCACGGCCTCGCCATAGCGAAGCGAGCCGCGCTTGAGCTTCCCGGAGAGGTTGGGAACACTGCGGCTCCAGCCGTATTCATCGGAGAGGTAGTCTACCACCTCTATCATGGTCATTCCAGTTCGGACGATATAGGATTTGATCTCATTTCGATAAATTTCGGATTTTTTCAGCCTCATATTTACAATTCCCTCCTGTCTTTCTATGCGCTCTGTGGTGAAATGGTTTCGCCGGACGGCGATATCAGTTTGTCCCGCAGCGTCGATTTTTCATGTATGGCTTCCCGCTGGAAATGCCGCCTACGATGCGTTGGTCCTGGACGGTGCTTCCGGCTTTCACCGTTTGGTATGTGTTTGCATGAAACGGCGAACCATCACACCGGGCGGTAAACGCTGTTCGCGGATGGATAGCGCCCGATTCAACGGGAATAGACGCATGGAATGGAGACGGTTTTCGCCGTTTTCACATGCTTTGGTTTTGACAGCCGCTTTTGCCGCTCTCCCCGAACATCATTCCTGTCCGGGACTCCCACCCCGGCGTTTTATTCTCCTTGGCGCGCTCATCGTCACGAACTCCATATCGCTCACTTCCGTATGAACATAAAAGCTCGCTCATTTCGCTGCTCCTCCTCTTCCCACAAAATCTTGCGATGTTGCGGGTAGAAAAGGGGTTGACACTGGAACAGCTTTCCATAGAAACCGGGATTTCCAAGTCCGCCCTTGGCAAGTATGAGACAGACGCGCCCAAGGACATGAGCCCGTTCAACGTCGTTAAGCTGGCAAAGTTTTACGAAGTGTCCACGGACTATCTGCTGTGCGTGACGGAAAACAAAAATCACCCGGATACAGAGCTGGACGCTCTGCATCTGAGTGATGCCGCGGTGGACGTATTAAAGACGGACAGGTTTAATCACCGGCTGCTGTCGGAGCTGATCTGCCACAAGGACTTCCGGCGCTTCATGCTGGGTTCGGTAGTGACTATGACAAGCTCAGCAGGGAGCAATTGGTCACCCTGATTGACATTCTCAAGTTGTCCAAACACATGAAAAGCCCCATCAGCCCGCGAGGAAGATCAAGACCGTATCAGCCTCACGGAAAGGGTAAGAAAAAACGCAGATAGAAAAAAGGCGTCATATCCAGCCAAAAGCTGAATATGACGCCTTTTCCGTTAACCAATCCCGTCTGACAGATACTCATTTTGTAATTTTAGCTTAAACCTGTTTTACGAACACCTGCCTAAACGGCGAAGGTGTTTTTTATTTGAGTCTGTTGCATCCAACCATACAACTTTTGCCCTGCCCTACACGGTAAGTGTAGGGCTTTTTTTACAAAAGCTCCGAAATTCGACTACAGAAGGGAGAAATCGACTTGAAGTATACAGAACACTATCAACTGAACCAATGG
>JAJCJC010000033.1 GCA_020555605.1 bacterium 210917-SL.2.15
TGGTAATCTAACAAAGCTGTCCGCGAGGGCGGCGGCCGGAAACGGTGAAAAAGAGAGGACTGCGACGAAAAAGTTTGAAAAAACTTGAAAAAAGTTCTTGACAAACGAAAAGAGTTGTGGTAATCTAATAAAGCTGTCTGCGAGAGACGGCGTGTACCTTGTAAATTAAACAACGTAATCATGAAGCAAAAATGCACCAGACGGAGCACTTGAAGAAGTGCTCGCTGAAACGTTGCAGGAAGCGGTTAAGTCAATTACGCGGACTGTAACGATAAAAAGTTTGAAGCTATGACAAATAGCTCTATGAAGGTTTGAACAGCGGGAGCTGTTTAGATACCATTTTATAGAGAGTTTGATCCTGGCTCAGGACGAACGCTGGCGGCGTGCTTAACACATGCAAGTCGAACGGGGCTGCTATGATGGAGTTTTCGGACAACTGATTAGTATGCCTAGTGGCGGACGGGTGAGTAACGCGTGAGTAACCTGCCTTTCAGAGGGGGACAACAGCTGGAAACGGCTGCTAATACCGCATAATATATACGGATCGCATGATTTGTATATCAAAGATTTATCGCTGAAAGATGGACTCGCGTCTGATTAGCTAGTTGGCGGGGTAACGGCCCACCAAGGCGACGATCAGTAGCCGGACTGAGAGGTTGAACGGCCACATTGGGACTGAGATACGGCCCAGACTCCTACGGGAGGCAGCAGTGGGGAATATTGGGCAATGGGCGCAAGCCTGACCCAGCAACGCCGCGTGAAGGAAGAAGGCTTTCGGGTTGTAAACTTCTTTTGTCAGGGAAGATGAACAGACTGTACCTGACGAATAAGCCACGGCTAACTACGTGCCAGCAGCCGCGGTAATACGTAGGTGGCAAGCGTTGTCCGGATTTACTGGGTGTAAAGGGCGTGTAGGCGGGATTGCAAGTCAGGCGTGAAAACCAGGGGCTCAACCTCTGGCCTGCGTTTGAAACTGTAGTTCTTGAGTACTGGAGAGGTTGACGGAATTCCTAGTGTAGCGGTGAAATGCGTAGATATTAGGAGGAACACCAGTGGCGAAGGCGGTCAACTGGACAGCAACTGACGCTGAGGCGCGAAAGCGTGGGGAGCAAACAGGATTAGATACCCTGGTAGTCCACGCTGTAAACGATCAATACTAGGTGTGCGGGGACTAACCCCCTGCGTGCCGCAGCTAACGCAATAAGTATTGCACCTGGGGAGTACGATCGCAAGGTTGAAACTCAAAGGAATTGACGGGGGCCCGCACAAGCGGTGGATTATGTGGTTTAATTCGAAGCAACGCGAAGAACCTTACCAGGACTTGACATGGGGATGACCGCTCTAGAGATAGAGCTTTCCTTCGGGACATCCCACACAGGTGGTGCATGGTTGTCGTCAGCTCGTGTCGTGAGATGTTGGGTTAAGTCCCGCAACGAGCGCAACCCTTATTGTTAGTTGCTACGCAAGAGCACTCTAGCGAGACTGCCGTTGACAAAACGGAGGAAGGCGGGGACGACGTCAAATCATCATGCCCCTTATGTCCTGGGCTACACACGTAATACAATGGTGGTAAACAGAGGGATGCAAGACCGTGAGGTGGAGCGAACCCCTAAAAGCCATCCCAGTTCAGACTGCAGGCTGCAACTCGCCTGCACGAAGTCGGAATCGCTAGTAATCGCGGATCAGCATGCCGCGGTGAATACGTTCCCGGGCCTTGTACACACCGCCCGTCACACCATGAGAGCCGGGAACACCCGAAGTCCGTAGCCTAACTGCAAAGAGGGCGCGGCCGAAGGTGGGTTCGGTAATTGGGGTGAAGTCGTAACAAGGTAGCCGTATCGGAAGGTGCGGCTGGATCACCTCCTTTCTAAGGAGACAAGGGATTTGAAAGAGAATCCCGGAGTCCTAAGGTTAGCGTCTGGAGCGCGGAATGGTACGTTGTTTAATTTAGAGGGCACACGCCTGAGGAGACAAGACGGGGGTTTAGCTCAGCTGGGAGAGCGCCTGCTTTGCAAGCAGGAGGTCAACGGTTCGATCCCGTTAATCTCCACCATAAGGGCCCGTAGCTCAGTTGGCTAGAGCGTACGACTGATAATCGTAAGGTCGGTGGTTCGAGCCCACTCGGGCCCACCAAAGGAAGATGTCGTTTGACATTGGATCTCAGAATTCAAGGGATTGAATTTTGAGATCTGACATCAAAAGATGTTGGGACCTGTACCTTGAAAACTGAACAATGTAACTCAAAGAAACAACAGCAAGGCAACAGAGAGGCTTGCGATGCAAATCGCAAGGAAGTTTTTAGAGTATTTGTGGAAAACGCGCGCAAGCGCGAGGGTAACAAATTACAATTAGCTAAAACATCTCGTAAGAAGCCTGCATAATTCAACTAAGAGAACCAATTGTGAGATTGTTCGAATAGGTCAAGCTAAGAAGAGCGCAAGGGGAATGCCTTGGCATCAGGAGCCGAAGAAGGACGTGACAAGCTGCGATAAGCTGCGGTGAGGAGCAAATATCCTGTGACCCGCAGATTTCCGAATGGGGGAACCCGGCGGAGCAAACCTCCGTCAGCGTGCGTTGAATCAAATAGGCGTACGTGGGAAACCGCCTGAACTGAAACATCTAAGTAGGGCGAGGAAAAGACATCAACAGAGATTCCGTCAGTAGTGGCGAGCGAACGCGGAAGAGGCCAAACCGGAGGATTTATTCTCCGGGGTTGTGGACTCACACAACGGCAGGATAGGTTAGAAGAACGGTATGGGAAGGCCGGCCATAGAGGGTGAGAGCCCCGTAATCGAAAACCGAATCCTGTTAGTGAGGATCCAGAGTACCGCTGGACACGAGGAACCCGGTGGGAAACAGGGGGGACCACCCTCCAAGCCTAAATACTACCTGATGACCGATAGAGGAGCAGTACCATGAGGGAAAGGTGAAAAGGACCCCGGGAGGGGAGTGAAAGAGAACCTGAAACCTTGTGCTTACAAGCAGTCAGAGCACGTTAAAGTGTGATGACGTACTTTTTGTAGAACGGTCCGGCGAGTTATAGTAACGAGCAAGCTTAAGGTATTCAGTACCGGAGGCGCAGCGAGAGCGAGTCTGAACAGGGCGTATGAAGTTCGTTGCCATAGACCCGAAACCGGGTGACCTATCCATGAGCAGGTTGAAGTGGAGGTAAAACTCCATGGAGGACCGAACCGACCTTCGTTGCAATGACGGCGGATGACTTGTGGATAGCGGAGAAATTCCAATCGAACTCGGAGATAGCTGGTTCTCCCCGAAATAGCTTTAGGGCTAGCGTTGATAATAGATTCCCGGAGGTAAAGCACTGAATGTCCTAGGGGCCGATAAGGTTACCAAAGACTATCAAACTAAGAATGCCGGAGAATTGGTCATCAGCAGTCAGACAGTGTGAGATAAGTTTCATTGTCGAAAGGGAAACAGCCCAGACCTACAGCTAAGGTCCCAAATGTATGCTAAGTGGAAAACGATGTGGGATTGCGAAAACAACCAGGATGTTGGCTCAGAAGCAGCCATACATTAAAAGAGTGCGTAATAGCTCACTGGTCGAGTGATCCTGCGCGGAAAATGTAACGGGGCTAAGCATACAACCGAAGCTTAGGATTGTAGTAATACAGTGGTAGGGGAGCGTCGTGTATAGGGTGAAGTCGCAGCGGGAGCAGCGGTGGACAGTACACGAGTGAGAATGCCGGAATGAGTAGCGAGAATTATGTGGGAATCATAATGGTCGAAAATCTAAGGTTTCCTGGGGAAGGTTCGTCCTCCCAGGGTAAGCCGGGAGCTAAGGCGAGGCCGAAAGGCGTAGTCGATGCACATACGGTAGAAATTCCGTAGCCGCCGAACTTTAAGCATGCTGACACATTGAGATAGCGGAACCCAGGCGTTGGTTGACCTGGGCGAAAGGGACCGAAATATAGTAGGGAAGTCCGCGATGCTCAGTGGCGAGAAAAGGCATGAGGTATACTAAGGCGCCCGTACCGCAAACCGACACAGGTGGATGAGGAGAAAATCCTAAGACCAGCGGGAGAAGGGTTGTTAAGGAACTCTGCAAGTTGACCCCGTAACTTCGGAATAAGGGGAGCCTCGAAAGAGGTCACAGTTAATAGGCCCAAGCAACTGTTTACCAAAAACACAGGTTTATGCTAAATCGAAAGATGACGTATATGAGCTGACGCCTGCCCGGTGCTGGAAGGTTAAGAGGAGGGCTTAGCCGCAAGGCGAAGGTCTGAATTGAAGCCCCAGTAAACGGCGGCCGTAACTATAACGGTCCTAAGGTAGCGAAATTCCTTGTCAGGTAAGTTCTGACCCGCACGAAAGGCGTAATGATTTGGGCACTGTCTCAACAGCCCACCCGGCGAAATTGTAGTACCGGTGAAGATGCCGGTTACCCGCAACTAGACGGAAAGACCCCATGGAGCTTCACTGTAGCTTAATACTGGAAATCGGTAAATCATGTACAGGATAGGTGGGAGACTTGGAAGTACGGGCGTCAGCTTGTATGGAGTCATCCTTGGGATACCACCCTTGGTTTGCTGGTTTTCTAACCTGCGGCCATGAATCTGGTCGGGGGACACTGTTAGGCGGGCAGTTTGACTGGGGCGGTCGCCTCCAAAAAGGTAACGGAGGCGCTCAAAGGTTGGCTCAGCACGGACGGAAATCGTGCAGTGAGTGTAAACGTAGAAGCCAACTTGACTGCGAGACCGACGGGTCGAGCAGGTACGAAAGTAGGAGTTAGTGATCCGGTGGTATGCAAGTGGAAGTGCCATCGCTCAACGGATAAAAGCTACCCTGGGGATAACAGGCTGATCTCCCCCAAGCGTCCACAGCGACGGGGAGGTTTGGCACCTCGATGTCGGCTCGTCGCATCCTGGGGCTGAATTCGGTCCCAAGGGTTTGGCTGTTCGCCAATTAAAGCGGCACGCGAGCTGGGTTCAGAACGTCGTGAGACAGTTCGGTCCCTATCTGTTGCGGGCGAAAGAGATTTGAAGAGAGCTGTCCTTAGTACGAGAGGACCGGGATGGACATACCTCTGGTGCACCAGTTGTCCTGCCAAGGGCACAGCTGGGTAGCTATGTATGGAAGAGATAAACGCTGAAAGCATCTAAGCGTGAAACTCCCTCTAAGATAAGATCTCTCATCCTTTAGGAGTAAGGCCCCAGGAGGACTACCTGGTTGATAGGCTGGAAGTGTAAGTACAGTAATGTATTGAGCTGACCAGTACTAATAGGCCGAGGGCTTGACCTACAATGAAGAATGCAGGCAAAGCCTTGGATGAAGTGGAAGGAAGTTACATTGTTCGGTTTTGAGGGTGCAGGGAAGAAAGTGCCCATAAAGAAGAGGAAACGCACCTTTAGCTCAGTTGGTAGAGCAACTGACTCTTAATCAGTGGGTCCCGGGTTCGAGTCCCTGAAGGTGCACCAAGCTGATCTGGCTGGTGTGCCGGAGGCGGTACACCAGCTGGAGAGAGCTGAAGAAGACACGGAAATGGCCCGTTGGTCAAGTGGTTAAGACAGAGGCCTCTCACGCCTTTAACATCGGTTCGAATCCGGTACGGGTCACCAAATTTTTCTTGACAAAGGGCGCGAAAAACTTTATAATTTAGTTTGTTTTCCGGCAAAACCGGATAACATAGAGTTGGTGCTGATTAGAGTGAGGGTCCACCTGTTCCCATTCCGAACACAGTAGTTAAGCTCACTTCTGCTCACAATACTTGGCTGGAGACGGCC
>JAJCJC010000034.1 GCA_020555605.1 bacterium 210917-SL.2.15
CGTGCGACACGTTCCTAACTGAAAAGGTTAGGCACTAAGTCGAAGGGCTTTATAGCCTGAAATCTTAGGAGAACTGACAATCCGATGGGTGGAATGAAGGAGTAACGCCTGGAAACGCCCACACTGATACTCCGATTGGCTTTGAAGTGTGCAACTGCTTCATGGTCAAAAGCTCGGTAAAGTCGGCAGAGAGTGGCCGTAAGCGGAGAAATCCGCACGAAACCTGCCCAGAGGTGGGCGGTGTCACCTATATGCCGGGTGTCAGATACTCATGGTGAGAATGTGCGACCGACCGCACTGACTACTTCCGAATGTACGAGTCTAAACGTTGCGAGTGTGTCGAAAGGCATACGGCCATTGATATGGCGTGTCCGTGGATTAGTAAGATTGGTTGTTATGAAACTCCACGTGCCGTTACAGGCGGCAAGGTTCTTTTGGAACTGGGCACAGGCTTAGAGGAAGCACCTAAAAGTATCTCATGATAGGATTGTCGGAACGTGGAAAGCTGGGAACGTATGAAACAAGCCGTTGCAGGCCGTTGGACGGGAAAGCCGGATAAAACCGGTATAACCGTACTTAATCCCAGTGAGAGTAGGGGCATGGTACCGATGAAGCAGAAATAATAAGTCTGTGGAGGGACGGCCCCAAGTCGGGAATGAATTAAGAATACTGAAAACACAACAAACACAGCTTCGAGTATGACAAAGAAAATCCAAACCGAAAGGAGCGGGTGCCTGTGTTGACTTCGGAGCAGCAAACGCACAAACCAAAACAAAGTAAAATCCGCTATACGGAGTATTACGACCTGCAAAGCACTTTTGACCATCTGTATGCCGACAGCTTGAAAGGAAAGACCTTTCATAACCTTATCAGCCTAATGGCAAGCGAGGAAAATATCAAGCTGGCATATCGGACAATCAAGGGAAACAAAGGAAGTGGTACTCCCGGCGTGGACAAGAGGACGATTAAACATTTGGCTTCTATGGAGGAGGAGAAGTTCGTCCGGCTTATCCAAAAACAATTCAGTTGGTACAATCCCCGCCCGGTAAGGCGGGTAGAAATCCCAAAACCCAACGGGAAAACAAGACCGCTTGGTATTCCCACAATCATTGACCGCATCGTTCAGCAGTGTATCCTGCAAGTGCTGGAGCCCATATGTGAAGCAAAGTTCCATGAGCGTTCCAACGGCTTTCGCCCAAATCGCTCCACGGAACACGCTATCGCACAGTGCTGCCGGCTCATGCAGATACAGCATTTACACTATGCGGTTGACCTGGATATACACGGCTTCTTTGATAACGTTCATCATGGAAAGCTGATAAGGCAGATGTGGGAACTGGGTATCCGGGATAAAAAGCTGTTGTGCATTATCAAGCAGATGTTGAAAGCTCCTATCGTTCTTCCTGATGGCAAGAGAGTTTACCCGACAAAGGGAACGCCGCAGGGCGGCATACTTTCACCGCTTTTTTCAAATATCGTGCTGAACGAACTGGACTGGTGGGTATCTTCCCAGTGGGAAAATATGCCTACCCATTACGAATACAAGACCCGACAGAACGCACGCGGTACGGACATCAAAAGCCATACCTACCGGGCTTTGCGCCGGAGCAATCTCAAGGAAATGTATCTCGTAAGGTATGCTGATGACTTCAAAATCTTCTGCCGCAGTTACAAGGACGCAGTAAAAACGTTCGAGGCAACAAGGAAGTGGCTGAAAGACCGTTTGGGGCTGGATATTAGCCCGGAAAAGTCAAAGGTAATCAACATGGAACAGCGGTACTCGGAATTTCTGGGATTTAAGATGAAACTATACCGCAAAGGGAAAAAGTATGTAGTCTGCTCACACATGAGCGACAAGGCGGTTGCGCACGCAAAGGAGAAAATCTCGGCTGCGATTAAAGCGATACAGACCCCGGCTGACAGCCAAAGTCAATATATCGCAATACAGCAGTATAACTCGGTGGTTGCCGGACTTCATAATTATTACCGTCTGGCGACTCGTGTCAGCGAGGACTTTCCTAATTTAGCGCAAGGGCTGAAAAAGCAAATGTCAAACAGACTGCGTGGTCTGACCCGAAACGGGAAACTGGAACGTGGCTTCATAAAGGAACGATATGGGAAAAGCAAGCAGTTAAGGTTTTTGAACGGACATCCGCTTATTCCGATTGGGTACGTTCAGACACGGGACGCCCAGCACAAGAAGAAAACCGTCAACCGGTACACACCGGAGGGACGGGCAGAAATCCATAAAAACCTCGGTGTAAACACCGATACGATGATATGGCTTATGCGGACTCCTGTACTGGATAAAAGTATTGAGTTTGCAGACAACAGAGTTTCGTTGTTTGCGGCTCAATATGGGCGGTGTGCCATTACCGGCACAGAACTTATGCCCTATGACATACGCTGTCATCATAAAGTGCCGCTGGAAAACGGTGGAACTGACAAATACAGCAACCTCGTCCTCGTGACCGAAGCGGTTCATCTGCTTATCCATGCCACCTTAGAGGAAACGATACAGAAGTACCTAAAACAACTCCAACTGAACAAGAAACAATTTGAAAAGCTCAACAGACTGAGAAAACTGGCGGGAACGCCAGTTATTGCATAACCATTCTTTAATGCTGTAACGAAGTGTGTAAGTTGTGTTTAAAACCGTTGAAATTCATTTCCGATGGAGCGCCGTGTGCGGTGAAAGTCGCATGCACGGTGCGGAGCGGGGGAAAATCTGGCGATAACTTCAAAGGATTACCTATCGCTATC
>JAJCJC010000035.1 GCA_020555605.1 bacterium 210917-SL.2.15
TTTCCACCAAGAGCGCAGATCAGGTCGACAGCTTCGGCCGTCCCGCTACCACTTGGGTCTATGACGGCTCCACCGTGGGCACCTATGCCGATGACGCCGATGATTCCATCGTGCTGAACAAGAGCATCGATGCGCAGAAAGCTATCGTGACCGACAGCGACTACATGAACTACGGCGAGGACGACGTTGCTTCCACCATTGCGGTGTATGTCAACGGCGACAAGCAGGACGGCATCACCACCTATGCCAAGCTGGCAAACCTGAACCTGCAGGCCGGCGACGAGATCGAAACTTTCGAGAACGACGACAACGAGATCAGCACCATTGCCGTGCTGCGCTACAGCTTGGCCCAGATCGACGAGATCGAAACCAACCTGTCCAGCACCTACACCAAGCAGGGCGCTTCCGTGAGCATCACCCTGCAGGGTCTGGATGAGACGGGCATCGGCAGCACTTATTATGACAAGTATAACGCCGATTCCGACAAGGAGCTGGCCGGCTATACCCCCGACTATGAGGAAGACACTGTTCTGGCTGTGGCTGTGAACGAGAAGAACGTGGTTTTGGATTCCTATGTTGCAGAGTCCCACTCCGGCAAGATCACCGCGTACAACAGCGGCTCCAAGGCCAAGGTTACCCTGGAGGGCACCGAGTATCCCACCCACGCCGTGGTGAACACCGCCAACGGCGACAAGAAGAGCTATGCCAGCGAGAAGATTTCCAGCATTGCTTCCCTGAGCACCATGGACTTCAACTATAACGACAGCACTTATGCTGTGTACACCGACAAGAACGGCTATGTTATCGGTATCGATGAGACCGAGTCCGTGAAGATCGAGGATGTGTACTATGTCACCGGCGTGACCAAGTCTGCGGGCATGTACAGCGGCGCTTATTATGCACAGGCGGTTTCCCTGGTGGACGGTTCTGTGACCGAGTTCAAGCTGGATAACAGCGATAGCGCCAACATTCAGGCCAATACGACGGCTTTGGGCAATGGTTGGAACAATAAAGAGCTGAGCGACAACTTCTTTGCCGTGCAGAAGCTGTGCACCTTTGACAAGAGCGGCAGCACCTACACCGCCAAGGAGTACAAGACCGGCTCCGACAGCACCTACTATGTCTACGGCACAGTGGCTGCTTCCAATGCCACCAACCTGAGCGACGATCTGGCCAAGGACGACAGCAAGCTGACGGTCAACGACAAGAAGGTCTATCTGAACGACAAGACCAACTATGTCAAGGTTGAGAGCTATGGCGACGACATTGACACCAAGTTCGTCACCGGCGGCACGTCCGTCAAGAAAACCTGGGTCGATGGCAAAACGACTTATGGCACCAGCGCCATTGCGGTGACCACCAAGTCCGGCAGCAACTACACCGCTTCCTATGTGGTGCTGGTCAGCGGCAACTTCAACATGGCCGGCAGCGAAGATGTGGTGTATGTCCACGAGCGGTCCAACACTGCCGTTTCCTACAAGAACGCCGACGGCGACAACAAGACCGGTTACAGCACTGAACTGTACTTCCTGGACGGTTCCGGCAAGGTGGAGACCGTGACGGTTGTGGGCCGGAAGGCCGCAGGCTTCTACACCTATGAGATCAACGACGACGGTGTGTATGAGTTGACCGACAACGCCGATCAGCTGAGCCTGAACGCCGCCTACGATGATGAAACCGGCTATGTGAAGAATCTGCAGGTGACGGGCGTTTACAACAACGCACTGACCACGGCCGATGTGAATCGCCAGAAGGTTGAGGACGTTGACTTCGCAGAAAACGTCATCATCGCCGACGAGCGCGGCAAGGCCGACCGCGACAAGGATCTGTACACCAGCGAGATCACTTCCGTCAGCCAGCTCAAGAGCGCGATTGACAAGAAGGGCAGCAACGGCACGGCCAATCAGGTGATTGCCGATGTGTACTTCGATGACGGAAAGGTCATCATGGTCAACGTGCTGAGCATGACCAGTGCAAAGGGTGAAACGCCTGATGTGCCTGAGAAAGGTACGAACAGCCTGAGCCTGAGCAATAGCGGTATTGTTACCGTTACTTTGGCAAAGGCAGCAACAGAGGCTACCGATGTCGAAGTGACTGTGAAGCAGCTCAATGGCAGCTTCACGCTGCCTCAGACCGTTACTGTGGCCAAGGATGCCACCAGCGGAACTCTGGATATTTCCAAGGTTCTCGAAGAGGGCAAGACTTACACCGTAACTGCTACGGTTGGCGGCGAGTCCTGCACGGACACCGCTGTTTACAGAAAGTAATTTGGCTGGTTTCTGTATAGAAACTGTGTGATAACTTCCTGAAAAGCCCCCGCTCCAATTTTGGAGCGGGGGCTCTCGGTTTATTCAGCGTCGTAGGCCGTACAGGGTGAAAGAACTCCCGGCTTTCAGTTGTGCGGGGTCATTTCCGTTAAAGACCATGATATTCAGGGTTGTCAGCGCTTCCGGGGAAAGCTGGCAGGCAATGGATTCGCCGCTTTGGCGGCTAAGATACTTTT
>JAJCJC010000036.1 GCA_020555605.1 bacterium 210917-SL.2.15
TTTCCACCAAGAGCGCAGATCAGGTCGACAGCTTCGGCCGTCCCGCTACCACTTGGGTCTATGACGGCTCCACCGTGGGCACCTATGCCGATGACGCCGATGATTCCATCGTGCTGAACAAGAGCATTGATGCGCAGAAAGCTATCGTGACTGACAGCGATTACATGAACTACAGCGAGGATGACGTGGCTTCCAAGATTGCTGTTTATGTGAACGGCGACAAGCAGTCTGCGACCAGCTACAAGGCATTGGCTGACCTGAAACTGCAGGCTGGCGACGAGATCGAAACCTTCGAGAACGATGACAACGAGATCGAGACCATCGCCGTGCTGCGCTACAGCCTGGCTCAGATCGACGAGATTGAGACTGGCCTGTCCAGCACTTACACCAAGCAGGGCGCTACCTGCTCCATCACGCTGCAGGGTCTGGATGAGACTGGCATTGGCAGCACCTACTATGACCGTTATGACAACGATTCCGACAAGGAGCTGGCTGGCTATACCCCCGACTATAAGGAAGGCACCGTTCTGGCCGTGGCCCTGAAGGGCGGCGACGGCAGCGTGGTTCTGGATTCCTATGTGGCAGAGTCTCACTCCGGCAAGATCACCAAATACAATAACGGTTCCAAGGCGAAGGTCACCGTGGATGGCACGGAACTGCCCCTGCATGCTTTCATTGCTACCTCCACAACCAGCAATCAGAAGGCCAGCGAGATTGACTTTAATCTGGATGACAGCACCTATGCTGTGTACACCGATAAGAACGGCTATGTCATCGGTATCGATGAGAGTGAGTCCGTGAAGATCGAGGATGTGTACTATGTTACCGGTATTGCCAAGGATGGCGGTATCTACTCTGATTCTTATATTGCCCAGGCGGTATCTCTGGCAGACGGTTCCGTCACGGAGTTCAAGCTGAAGGATGACAGCGACCACAAGACCACTCAGGCTCTCTATGGTAACAAGAACAGCTTGGATACCAACTATGGTAAGAAGACTGGTATTGATGCAACGCCTGCCGGCCTGTACACCTTTGACAAGGATGGCGGCAAGTACATCGCTGAGAAGTACGATGGCGACGGCAGCTACTACATCGTGTCCAACAACAACAAAGCTACCACTATCAGCGACAAGCTGAACAAGGACGACAACAAGATGACCCTGAACGACGCTAAGGTCACTCTGGATGGTAAGGATAAGGCCAATACCGGCAAGATTTACCTGAACGACAAGACCAACTACGTCAAGGTGGAAGCCAACGGCGACGATATCGATGTGAAGTTTGTCACCGGCGGCACCTCTGTTGCCCAGTCCGGTACCACCGCGATTGCGATTGTCACCAAGTCCGGCAGCAACTATGTGGCTTCTTATGTGGTCCTGATCAACCAGGAATTCTCCAACGCTGGCAGCGAGGATGTGGTGTATGTTCCTGAGAAGTCTACCACCACTGTTTCCTACACCAACAGCGATGGCGACAAGAAGACCGGTTATGCAACTAAGCTGTACTTCCTGGATGGCTCCGGCAAGACCGAGACTGTGACCGTTGTGGGCCAGAAGGATCCCGGCTTCTATACCTATGAGATCAATGACGACGAAGTGTATGAGCTGGATACCAAGGGCGTGGATGCGCTGAATTTGAAGGCGGCGTATGACGATGAAACCGGATATGTGAAAGATGCGCAGATCACCGGTGTGTACAACAACTCCATGACCATTGCCGATGTGAATGGCCAGAAGGTTGAGGACGTTGACTTTGCTGACAAGGTCATCATCGCTGACGACCGCGACCAGGATGACCGCGACAAGGATCTGTACACCAGTGAGATCACTTCCGCGAGCCAGCTGAAGAGTGCTGTGGAGAAGAAGATCAGCAAGGACGGCAAGGACGTTGCCAATGAGGTGGTTGCCGACGTTTACTTCGATGACGGCAAGGTCATCATGGTTTATGTCAAGAGCATGACCGATGCTGACGGCACGCAGGGTTCCAGCAAGCCCGAGGTTGGCACGAACAGCCTGACCCTGGATAACAATGGCACGATTACTGTTACGCTGAAAGAAGCTGCTAAGAGTGACACCAAAATTGATGTCACGGTCAAACAGCTGAACGGTAACTTCTCCATGGTGGAAGCAATTACCGTAAAGCAGGGCGATAGCAGCGCAACTGCTAATATTTCCAAGGTTCTGGAAGATGGCAAGACCTATGAGGTCAGTGCTACTGTGGGCGGCGAGTCCTGCAAGGACACCGCTGTTTACAGAAAGTAATTTGGCTGGTTTCTGTATAGAAACTGGGTGATAACTTCCTGAAAAGCCCCCGCTCCAATTTTGGAGCGGGGGCTCTCGGTTTATTCAGCGTCGTAGGCCGTACAGGGTAAAAGAACTCCCGGCTTTCAGTTGTGCGGGGTCATTTCCGTTAAAGACCATGATATTCAGGGTTGTCAGCGCTTCCGGGGAAAGCTGGCAGGCAATGGATTCGCCGCTTTGGCGGCTAAGATACTTTT
>JAJCJC010000037.1 GCA_020555605.1 bacterium 210917-SL.2.15
CTGATAATCCTCTACGGCCTGAATCTTTAGCTCCGGTGGTATTTTGCCTTTTAAGCTCATGATAATTGCTCCCTCCGTTTCGACAGTTTTGTTTTTCCGCTGTCTACTTTAAAGGGAGCATATCATTTTTCAAAGCCGCCGTTTTTCAAATGGGCGTGTCAATAGGACTGCTGTACGACGACTTTTTTTCTTTTGCCGTCGTGCGGCAGGCTGCAAATATATGAAATTATCGTATAACTAACAACATCATAAGATAAAGTAAAAGCATATTCTTATATAGACATTTCAAGTCAACTAACAGGAAAAAATATTGATATTTTGAAAAACCTATTATATTCAGACTCAACATCTAACCTAAGATTAAGGTCATCTGCCATTTTCTTAGTCAAATAGAGTCCCATTCCCGTAGCTTTATTTCTATTGCTTGTAGAATCACCAGTAAACCCCTTTTGGAATATATAAGGGAGATCATAGCTTTTTACACCGCTGCCGTTGTCAGTAATTGAAAGTATAATATCTCTAACGGTATGTTGTGTTGAGATAATAATCATAGGACTGTCTGTGCTATATTTAATAACGTTACTAATAATTTGTCCCAACATAAATTGAAGCCCTCGACGATCTGTAAAAACTCTTTCTTCCTTTACTTCATTTTTTATAACAAAGTGTTTTTCTTCAAGAAGCAGTTCATAATCTGTTAAAACATCTTTCAACAAGGCTTGTAAATCGAGTTCTTCAAGACGGTAATCTTTTGTACTACTTTTTAATCTTGCATAATAGAGCATTTGCGCAATATCTTCTTGTAGTTGGTTACACACATAATCCAATTTGACTTGAAGTTCAGAGGGTAATTCATCTGCCCGATTATCCAAAATCATTGTAAACAAAGCTAACGGAGTTTTTGCTTCATGAACCCAGCTTTCAACATATTCTTCATAATCGAGCAGTTCTTCCGAAAGGCTACTTAATTTTAATTTATTGTCCCGTAAAACAGAATCTAATAACCGGATTTGTTCTCCCTCTTGTTGACTAATTACTTGCAATAATTTTTCTTCATTAACAACATCTGGATTGCTAATAAAAATCTGAAATAGTCTTTGCTTTTTCTTATCCTTTAGATTGATATAAGTTAAAACCGCGATAAAAAATACTAAACTCCATGATAAAATCAGAATCGACAATGTTTGAAATGCCTGCACATCGGAAAGCCAAAGAAGCAATGCAGAAAACATATCTATAATCAACAATGCGAATAACCATAGCGCGTTTCTTTTTATACTTGCCCAAAAGTAGTTCATGGCTCCATCGACCTTTCCAACCGATAGCCCACGCCTCGGATTGCTACAATTTTTTGCTTCATTCCTAATGCAGCTAAGGTCTTTTTTAGCCGAGATAAATTGACTTGTAGGGCATTTTCATCAATATACTCCGTTGTTCCCCAGAGGATTTTACAAAGATCCTCTGCCGACACAAGTTCAGCAGTTATAAGTGCTTCAAGTAGTTTCCCTTGATTTTTAGGAAGTACCACCGAAGTATTATGAATATATAAAGCATAGCTTTCCTTGTCTAAAAGGAATCCCGGCCCCTCTAAAAGATTAGAACGCCCTTCGTACCTTTTCAGAATATTGTTTATCCTTGCAAGTAATCGTTCTTTTCGACATGGTTTTGTCAGGTATTCATCTGCACCCAACTGGAGAGCCTGCAATTCATCTTGCAACTGATCTCTAGATGTCAAGACCAAAACCGGGATTGATGTTTTTTGTTTCAGATTTTGACATATCTGAAAGCCACTGATTTTGGGTAAATTAAGGTCTAAAAGAGCAAGGTCAGGAGAGAGGGCTGTTATCTGTTCCACTGCATTTTCAAATGCAGTGATCTCCAACGTATCATATCCTGCTCTTTTAAGCATTGTGCAAAGTTCTTCTCGCATATATTCTTCATCTTCTACAACAGCAATTTTTTTCATAACAACCCTCCTCGTATAATAAGATTAAAGTTAATAGTTTTAGGTATCAGCAGGCTTTGGGATGCCCGTGATACAATAGCTGTAGGACAGCAGGGTCAAGTTCTCACCCTCCTGGTTGAGCCGCAAGGCTGC
>JAJCJC010000038.1 GCA_020555605.1 bacterium 210917-SL.2.15
CAAAGAAATTTGGAAATATGAAAATGAAGCAGCAACATCTTGGTGTTACTGCTCCATTCTTATACGGTATAGCGGTAGCCTTGGCTGCCTTTGTCTTGTTTTAGCTTCTTTACCGCACATGAGCATTTGCGCCGGGGTTATCGTTGCCGTAGCCCTCAAGCAGATTGATTGCACCCCAGATGCCAAGACCTGCGCCCAGAGCGATAACGAGAGTCTGAAGAACGGTTACTGCGCTATTGAAAAATGCCATAATATTTTCCTCCTAAAATTTGAAATTGTTTTGAGAATAGAAAAAGCCCTCCGTACTACCGGCATCAAAACCGGACGGAAGGCTTAGTTTACGAGAATCTTTTCAAGGAACTCCTCGACGGTTATCACGCCAAGTTTCTGTTCCATTCTGCTTCTTGCATATTCAGTTTCACAATCATATATATCACCACCACCTTTCATAAGAAACAGCCAATACATTGACTGCAACAAATCTTCACGAGAAGCACAGATTGTCGGTGAAAAAACGACAGGTGAAACCTTCAGAACCTCTGCGAGTTTCGCTGTGGTTTCTGCATTAGGGGTTCGAGCGTTTTTCTCATACTGAGCAATACGGACATCCGCTGTTTTCTCGGAATACCCCATCAGGAGTCCAAGCTCTTTCTGGGTAAGGCGGCGAAATCGTCTAACGAACTTCAATCGCTGCCCAATAGAGGTATCCGTGATCCACCAAGTCATTTTTTTTACACCTCGCTTTCTGCAAATTCTCGATATACAACCTCATTTTTTGCTCTGCGCTTGCCTACGGCTTCACTGGGAGCAAGGTCAGGGTAGGTTGCCTGCACTTTCTGTCTGCTTCTGCGGACAGTTTCAAACCCCGGAAAGCTGCGTCTATCCAGTTCCTTCAAAAACACAGGAACCGTCATGGCATGAATGTCGATGCCACGCAGACCGGAATAGTGTTCCAGTACCATCAGGTACAAATGATTGTCGGTATTTCTTGCCTTGTGGTCGTGTTCCAAGATGTTCTTAACCAGGGCAGATACCGTTTTCAGATTTTCCAAACAGAAACCTCCTTAATCCGCATCGACTACCACAAACTCATCACCTGCCTTGAGCTTCAACCTTCGACTCAGAAACTGCTCAATGTTGAACTCATTTCTCTTATCAAAGTCTGATGTGTACTTATAATTGGGGTGCTGCGTCAGATCGTACTTGTCAGAAAGAAACGGTCTGACACCACGCAACTGCAAAATACACTTGCTGCCATCCAGAACCGCAAGCTCATCTACGCTCGCAAGGTCTTTGCCTAACTTCTGATAATTCAAGCCGTAAGACGGGCTGTTACCTCTGGTGTTGGAGGTGTTGTAGGTGTCGATAGTTTCTTTTCCCAATGCCTGATTCAGTTCTTTGAGCGTGGTTGGCTCAGAACCACCCAGGAAAATTCGGGAATCCATGTTGCCGATGATGGTATCGGCATTGTCTTTATAAATGGCTTTCAGCTGTGATTGTGCCTGGAGAACAAGGCAAGCCGATATTTCACGGCTTCGGATTGTCGCTACCAGTTTTTCCAGATTGGGAATCTGACCGATGTTTGCCATCTCATCAATCAAGCAGCGCACATGAACCGGCAGTCTGCCGCCGTACACATCATCTGCTTTCTCGCACAACAAGTTGAACAGCTGTGTGTAAATCATGGAGATCAAAAAATTAAACGTCGCATCCGTATCTGACATAATCAGAAAGAGCGCCGTTTTCTTATCTCCGAGAGTATCCAACTGCAACTCGTCATAGGCAGTCACATCTCTGACCTCCTGAATATCAAAAGGAGCCAGACGAGCGCCGCAGGAAATCAAAATCGACTTAGCGGTCTTGCCAGAGACGAAAAGTCAAGGACTTTTTCATCAAATCCAAAAAGAAGTCACATTTTGCGGACTTCCTCACGGAGCAGACGCTTGATTTTGTCCTCCATTGTCTCTTTTGCGGTCTGGCTGAA
>JAJCJC010000039.1 GCA_020555605.1 bacterium 210917-SL.2.15
CTGACCGTCCACAAAGCCGTCGCCGGTGACCTTGACTTCATGCTTGGTAAGCGCCGTGCCGTCGTACTGCTTTTCGGCGCTTCCCGAAGTGATGGTCACATCCCGCTTCGTCACCGTCAGGGTGCCGGACTTCGTGGTCACCGCAAACTGGGCCGTCACGTCGTTGTCTGCGGCGTCTTTCACGGTGGCCGTACCGGTCACATTCACGGGATAGCTCCCGGCGTCCGTGCCCTTGGCCGAAGCCGTCAGGCCGGAGACGGTGTAGGTGTTGCCCTCTACGGTGAAGGTGGTCGTCACCAGCCCGCTGACGCTCTTCTCCGTGCCGTCGTATTTCTCCGTGTCGCTCTTGGCGGTCACGGTGATCTCGTACTTGGCGTCGCGGTTGGTGACCGTCAGGGTGCCTTCGGTCTTGGTGATGCTGTAGTTGCCGGCCTTGGTGTTGCTGTTGAGCGTGTAGCTGAATGCGTTGGCGCTGCTGCCTACCGCCTTCTGGCTGCCGGTAAAGGTATAGCTTGCGCCTTCGCCGTCTGCCCAGCCGCTTTCCGTCGCAAGGGTGGTGTCTCCGTTGGTCAGAGCCTTGCCGTCATACTCCTTGCTCAGGTTTGCCGAGGTCAGCGTGACGGAGCGCTTGCCAATGGTCAGCGTGCCGCTTTGCGTCTTGACGATGAACTGGGCCGTCACGTCGTTGCCAGCCGCGTCCTCTACCACCGCCGTACCCGTTACCTCTGCGGTGTAGGTCCCGGCGTCCGTACCCTTGGCCGAAGCCGTCAGGCCGGAGACGGTGTACTTGTTGCCGTCCAGCTCGAACTCCGTGGTCTTGAAGCCGGAAACGCTCTTCTCCGTGCCGTCATAGGTGTAGCTGCCGCCGTTGGCCTCCACCGTGATCTCGTACTTGGCCTCGCGGTCGGTCACCGTCAGGGTGCCGTTGCCTGTGGTGATGTTGTAGTTATCAGCCTTGGTGCCTTCCTTCAGTGTGTAGCTGAAGAAGTTTTCACTGCTGCCCACCAGCGTCTGGCTGCCGGTGTAGCTGTAGTCCGCACCCTGGCCGTCCACAAAGCCGTCGCCCGTGACTTCGGCCTCATGCTTCGTCAAGGCCTTGCCGTCGTACTGCTTGGTAGCGCTTCCCGAAGTGATGGTCACATCCCGCTTTGTCACCGTCAGGATGCCGGACTTCGTGGTCACGGCGAACTGGCTCGTCACATCGTGATCTTCGGCGTCCTTCACCGTTGCCGTGCCGGTCACGTTCACGGTGTAGCTGCCCGCATCCGTCCCCTTGGCTTCCGCCGTCAGGCCGGAGACCGTGTACTTGCTGCCCTCGACGATGAAGGTGGTTTCCTTCAGGCCGGAAACGCTCTTCTCCGTGCCGTCGTACTTGTAGCTGCCGCCGTTGGCCTCCACCGTGATCTCGTACTTGGCCTCGCGGTTAGTCACCGTCAGGGTGCCGTTGCCTGTGGTGATGTTGTAGTTATCAGCCTTGGTGCCCTCCTTCAGTGTGTAGCTGAAGAAGTTTTCACTGCTGCCCACCAGCTTCTGGCTGCCGGTGTAGCTGTAGTCCGCACCCTGGCCGTCCACAAAGCCGTCGCCGGTGACCTTGACCTCGTGCTTCGTCAAAGCCGTGCCGTCGTACTGCTTCGTGGCGCTCTCCGAGGTGATGGTCACATTGCGCTTGCTCACCGTCAGGGTGCCGTTTTCCGTCTTGACGCTGAACTGGGCCGTCACGTCGTTGCCGTCGCTGTCCTTCACGACTGCTGTGCCCGTTACCGCCGAGGTGTAGGTTCCGGCATCCGTCGCCTTGGC
>JAJCJC010000004.1 GCA_020555605.1 bacterium 210917-SL.2.15
GGTAGCAAGAATACAAAGGCATAAAACAAGCCCCTTAAGGGGCCGCCATGAGTCAGCAATGCAGTTGGCCGACCCATTCGAGGCCCCTTGAGGGGCGTTGTCCGTATTATGCCCTTCTAGGGCTTACCCAAGCCCCCGGCTTTGCCGGGGGTCCTGACTCTATGCCAAAACCACTAGCTCAAAGCACTGCACAGGAACGCCAGAATGGACATCAGAAGAAACGCTTCAAACCAAACGCCTATAAATTTGGACTGCGCCAGGAAAAAAGAGTGTGCGGCAATCCATGGAAACACGATATAAAATTTGCACCGCTGTTCCCGCCGATGGCCCGTTTCCTCCGCCCCTACGGAAATTTCAAAAATCAACCAGGCCGCCAACTCAGTCAAAATCCCGATCCCCCAGACGATCACCGCCCAGTGCCACGATATATCTTCAGAAAGGCTCACCCCGGCCAAGCAAAGGGACCATCTCCCAGCACCGCACCGCCGAGACATCCCATCAACGCCACACACCGCCGAACCCTACTCCGGTCGCCGTTCCCTCCGGGTTCTTTACTCAGCGCATCATCTTCCAGCTCTTCTTTCAACAGATAGTCCGTACTGACCGAAAACAACGCGCTCAGTTTGATAAGATTCTCCACATCCGGCACAGCTGCATTCAGCTCCCATTTGGAAATCGCCTGGCGGGACACACCCAGCGCGGCGGCCAGCTGCTCCTGAGACAGGCTTCGCCGCTTGCGCAGCACCTGCAATTTTTCTGTGAACGTCATGGCTCGCTCCTCCTTTCGTGCTTTCAGCATAACAGAGGCGTTTCAAAAGCGCCACCGACTCACATTGGAATTTCCGCAACCGCCGGTTGCAGGCGGATCCGCACGGAAAAAATGGAACGATTTTACAAGCCTATGCGAAATCGTTTCACCGTGCTGTTATTTTGCATGGATCCCAATCTTTTCTGGCTTCAGCTTGGAATACCGGATCTCCTGACTCTGGTAAATCCCGTAATAGCCCGAGAGCATGTAGCTGACGCCGCAGGCGATGGCAAAATAGCTCAACTCCCCGGCGCCGAACAGTTCCACGCTGAGAATGATGGAGGCAATAGGGCAGTTGACCGCCCCGCAGAACACCGCCACGATGCCCACTGCCGCACCGAAACTGGCCGGAATCCCCAGCAGTCCTCCCATAAAGCAGCCGAAAGTCGCCCCGATGAAAAAGGCAGGCACGATCTCGCCTCCTTTAAAGCCGCAGCCAATAGTGAAGGCCGTAAACACGATTTTCAAAGCCCAGGCCCAGGGCACCGCCACACCGCCCATGGCCGCGGTGATCACATCAGTACCCGCACCGTTGTAATCCGTGCCGCACAGCAGCGTCAGAACGATCAGCACCGCGCTGCCCAGCAGAATGCGGGCATAGGGATTGGTCAGCCTGCGCTGCAGCAGCTGTTCCGTCTTGTGCATGGACACACAAAACGCAATGCTCACCAGAGCGCACAGCACCGAAAGCACCATGATCTGCAAAACGCCTGTTGGCGAGAGGTCAAACGCCTCTAAAATGGCGAAGCGCGTAGGCGGCAGACGGAAGAGTAAAGAAACGCCGTAGCCTGTCAGCGCCGCGATAAGGCAGGGAATAAAGGCCATATAGTAAAAAACGCCCACTGTGAGCACCTCAAGGGCAAACACCGCCGCCGTCAGGGGGGTGCCGAACAGCGCGGCAAATACCGCGCTCATACCGCACATGGTGGCCACGCGTACATTACGGTCGTCCTGCCGGAACAGCCGCCCCACCTGGCAGCCAATACTGCCGCCGATCTGCAGCGCCGCCCCCTCGCGGCCCGCGCTGCCGCCCACCACATGAGTGAGCACTGTGGCAAGAAAAATCACCGGCGTCAGCATCAAGGGCACCTTTTCCCCAAAATGGATGGAATGGATGATGTCGTTGGTCCCCTTACCCTCCATTTGGGTGATGCGATAGACCCAGACCACCAGAAGGCCCGCCGGCGGCATCAGATACAGTAGCCATGGATGCGTGCCCCGCAGGGCCGTTACTGCATTGACGCTCATGTGGAACACTGCACCGACCAGGCCGCCCACCAAGCCGATGCAGGCCGCGATCACGGCCCATTTAAGAAATGTCTTACCATAATTGGCCGCACTCGTCGTTTTTCGGCGGCACAGCGCGGCAGCATAAGCCGCCGCACGCCGCTCCTTCTCTCTTTGCGCACCGCTCATTTAGTCCCTCCGATACGCCCGCAGCACAAAGGCCGCCGTAACATCCAGCGCGTCCAGCGCATCCAGCCGCGCCGCGTCGGCCAGGCCGGTTTTGTGGACATAGGGTGTCATTTGAAAGAGGTTCGCAATGTCCTCGTGCCGTGTCAGGTGCAGCACCGTGCCGATGCGCTCTTCTCCCAACAGCGACAGCCCCTCCTGCACCGGCACCGCTGCGTCGTTGCGATAAGGCGTTTGATACACCGCTTTCTTCAACTCCCACAGATGCATCTCATCCGGAGAAACATGAAGCAGCATACCACCCCGGCGCAGCACCCGGCAATATTCTTCTCCGGCAAAGGGCGCAAACACATTGAGCAGGATATCGCAGCTCTCCGCCGCCACCGGCAGTCGGAATACACTGGCCACCGCCAATCGCAGATCCGGCGCGCGTTTGCCGCCCCAGCGCAGGGCATCCCTGGAAATGTCCGCACCCGCGGCGCTGACGCGCTTTCCCGCCGCGCGCAGCGCCGCGGCCACCGCAGCGGTATAATAGCACTCGCCGCAGCCTGCGTCCAGCAGATCCACCGTTCCCTCCGCCGGCGCATGCCGCACCGCGGCACTGCACAGCGCGTCCCGCAGCAGCGCATACCAGCCGCCGTCGAGAAAGGCGCGGCGGGCGCGCACCATCTCCTTGTCGTCACCGTGCTGCGCGCCGCTTTGACGGGCCACCAAGAGATTGACATAGCCGCTTTTCGCCCGGTCAAAGCTGTGACCCGACGGGCAATGTTCCACCTTTTCCCCCTGCGCCAGCACACCGCCGCAAACCGGGCACAAAAGCTCCGGCACAACGCACTCCCCCTTTCTTCTCGAACACTTCTTACACTTTGTAAAATTCCCGCAGAATGGAACCCTCGGGAATATCGAACCGGGTGATTTTCGACAGGGGAACCACACGCAGCTCTTTTTCCTCCGGCAGCTCCCGGCGGTGAATGAACAGCTCGTAACCCAGCAGCGTGTCAACGCGCCAAACGCCCACATTGTTCAGAAACGGCGCAATGTACAGCCGCTCGCCCCGGTTCACGCTGCGGCTTTTTTCAATGGTCTCTTCTTCCGAACTGCCGCGCTGATCCCGGTCGCGGTAAATACGTCGGCACAGGCGGATATATTGATTGCTCAGCTCCAGCCCCCGGGTCTCGTCCACGATCACATCGGCAGGAGAAACATACACCCGCAGGCTGCGCAACGCGCTGTCCGGGAAATGGATCATGGGATTCAGGGCATGCAGCCCCTCCATGATCACCACATCTCCCTCCTTCAGTTCGATCTTCGCACCGCTTTCTACCGAGCGTCTGGTGATAAAATTATATGTGGGCAAGCTGATCTCCCGTCCCGCAAACAGGTCGCTCAGATCTCGGTTCAGCCGGGGCACATCCAGGCAGTCTGGGGATTCATAATCTGGTTTTCCCTCTTCGTCCACCGGCATGGTGTAGCGGTCGGCAGACATATACCAATCGTCCATACTCAGGCAATAGACATAATGCCCCTCACCCATGAGGCGGCGCATCAGCTCTTTGCGCAGATTATGGGCTGTGGTGGTTTTTCCGCTGCCCGAAGGGCCGGCCAGCAGCACCAGCCCCACGCCATTCTCCACAACTTCATCAGCAAGAGACGCGATCTGGCGGGCATAGCGTGCTTCTTCTTCCTCGATAAATTTGTCCTTGCCCAGAATGGTCAGCCGCTGGATGATAGTATACAGGCTCTGTGAATTGATCAGGTTCATGGACAGTATCCCCTCTGTCATCTCCGGTCCGCACAGCTGTGCGGGTACCATGTGTTTTTTATAGTCTCTGTCCGAGATGAGTATCGGTGTGTATAACTGACCTTTTTATTCATTTGAATAAAGACCTATTGATAAACAAGAATTGAAATTTAACAGTCTATTTCAAAAATCAAATCCATATCCATTATTTTTCCATAATCACTGATGTTTGTGGGAACATACCCTACATAGCGGTAGCCTTTTGCTGCATATTCGTCAATGATAATCCTATGCTCTTCTGATTTTGCACCGAAAAACTTCCCAATATGAACATTCACATACACATATTTTTTCATAATGATTTCCCCCTTTCAAATTCAAGTTTTTCTTTATATACATATACGGAAAAAGTAACAAAAAGTTAAAAACCCTATTATTTATGTATAATTATCTTTATAAATATATACTTTTCATTCACCAATACTCATCTCGGACAGAGTCTTTTTATATAGAATATTAGTATAGCACAATCCGTCGGAAAAGGGAACTCTCTGCCGGTGCAAAAAACGTCCTGCGGCTGTGCCGCGGGACGTTTCTTACATTGGTTACGTTTCTTCATACAGCGCCTTCATGGCTTTGTAAGTCATATAACAGTCCAGCTTGGACACCGTTTCAAAGGGCGCGTGCATAGACAGTACCGGCACGCCTGCATCCAAGGTATCGATATTGCGATTGGCCATATACTGGGCAATGGTACCGCCTCCGCCATAATCCACCTTCCCCAGTTCCGCCATCTGCCAGAGAACGCTGTTGGCGTCCAGCATCCGGCGTACCCGGGCTACCACTTCTGCCGAGGCATCGGAGGCTTCGCTCTTGCCCCGGGCGCCGGTGTATTTGCACAGTCCTACGCCGTAATTGAAGCGGGCGCTGTTGCGCTTCTCATAGGCTTCCGCAAAATTGGGGTCGTAGGCCGCGGTCACATCGGCGCTCAGGCAGAAGGAATTCTCATAACAAACATCCCGCCGCGCACCGGAAGCGGCGCACAGATCGGCCATAAAGGTGTCAAACGCCGCGCTCTGCATACCCGAAACGCCCACTGAGCCAATTTCCTCTTTGTCCACCAGCAGGCATACCGCCGTCTTTTGGACGTGCCCGACATCCAGCAGCGCCCGCAGCGCCGCATAGGCGCACACCCGGTCATCCTGACCATAAGCGCCGATCATGCTGCGGTCCAATCCAATGTCCATCGCCTCATAGGCCGGCACAGCACACAGCTCGGCGGAGATGAGATCCTCCTCACAAATTCCGTATTTTTCATGCAGCAGCACCAGAACATTGCGCTTCACTGCATCCTTTTCTTCTCCCTGAAGCGGCTGGCTGCCCACCAAAATATTCAGCGTTTCCGCCGGGATCGCCTCACCCAGCGGCTTCTTGCTCTGCTCTGCGCCCAGATGCGGCAGCAGATCTTCGATCACCAGGCGCGGCTCATCCTTACCACAGCCGATGTGCACTTCCACCGTCTCGCCATTTTTCAGCGCCGCCACACCGTGGAGTTCCAGCGGCACCGCCACCCACTGGTATTTGCGGATGCCACCGTAATAATGGGTCTTAAAATAAGCCAGTTCGCTGTCTTCATACAGCGGCAGAGGTTTGAGATCCAGCCGGGGGGAATCGATATGGGCGCCGCCGATCTGCGCGCCTTCCTCCAGCCCTTTTTCGCCAATCACCGCCAGAAACACCGCCTTGCCGCGGTTTACACGGTACACTTTGTCGCCGCTGGTGAGTTTTTCACCGCGCACCAAGGGACGGAATCCAGCTCTCTCCGCCAGAGCCACCGCTTCCCGAACGCATTCGCGCTCCGTCTTGCCCTCATCCAGGAACTGTTTATACCCTTCGCAATACTGCACGCAGCGCTCCTCTTCTACCGCATCCACGCGGCTGTGACCGTTTTCAGGGGCGTAAACAAGGGACTCCGCTTTTGTTTTGTGTTCAGACATGATCTTCCTTCTCCTTTTTGGATTCATACAGGCCGAGCAGATCCTCGAAAAAAACCTTGACCGCCTGCTCAAACACCGTTGTACTGTCGTATACGTTTTCCAGCACCGCGTCGCAATGCTCCCGGTAAAAATCGCTGCCGGGCTGGGCGTCAATGCGCTTTTGGGCATATTCCTCGCTGATGTGATCCCGCGCCATAATGCGGCGCAGCCGCAGCGCATCCGGCGCGATGACGCCCACCATGCAGTCGCACCGAAACGCCCCGGCGGCGCGGGCCTGAATCATATTGATACCATCTACCGCAGCGCAGCGCACACCGCGCTGCCGCGCCAGGCGCGCGTCGATCTCCGCACCCAGATGACTGTAAATGATGCCGTTGAGCCGCTGCAGCTCCTGCGGCGCGCTGAACACAAGGCTGCCCAACTTCTGCCGGTTCAGTGTGCCCGCAGCATCGAACACATCCCGACCGAACGCTGCGCCGATGTCCTCGTGCAGCGCCGTTCCGGGGCGCAGCATTTCATAATACAGCGCGTCGCAGTCGATGAGATAGGCCCCCAGCTCCGCGAGCACCCGCAACGCGCTGGTTTTGCCCGCGCCGGTGCCGCCGGTGATACCAAACACGATCACGGCCGCGCCTCCTCTCCGTCTGCATCGATCACATGAAAGCCCGCAGCTTTTTTCAGCCGGTTGGCCACCGCCAGCCCCAGGCCGGTCGTGTCCGGGCACTGCGCCCAGATGGCCGTCACCTGCATGCCGTCAAAGGCGCGCAGGGCGTCAAACACCCGCCGGGCCTGCTCGTTCTTGTCAGCGGCAGGACCGAGACTCTGCACTGGAACGCCCGCAAAGAACGACCTAAATTCTTCAAAACAGATGACACCCTCGCCGGAGGAAAGGCGAGTGCGGATATAGTCCGCCGACCGCTCCGGCACGCCAGCCACCACGGTCACCGGCGCTTTTGGCGCATAGTGGCGATATTTCATGCCGGGGGCCTTGGGCTGCTCGCCGGGCCGCATCAGGCGGGTGACTGCCGGATCCACCGCAACGGCCCCGCAAACGGCCTCCAGCGCTTCCAGCGGCAGCCCGCCGGGGCGCAGGAGCCGGGGCGGAGAGACCGTCAGATCCAGGATCGTGGACTCCACCCCCACGGCGCAGGAGCCTCCATCCACCACCACCTCAATCTTTCCGTCCATATCCTCCAGCACATCCGCCGCCGTGGTGCAGCTGGGGCGGCCGGAGGTATTGGCGCTGGGGGCGGCAATGGGCGTATCCGCCGCGGCGATGATCGCCCGGGTGATGGGATGATCCGGGCAGCGAACACCCACGGTGTCCAGCCCGGCGGTGGTCTCATCGGGCACACAGGCAGCCCGGGGCAGAATCATGGTCAGCGGCCCTGGCCAGAATGCCTCCGCCAGACGACGAGCCAGGGGCGGCACTGCCGCGCAGCAGCGATCCAGCCAGGTGCCATCGGGCACATGCAGGATCAGCGGGTTGTCCTGGGGGCGGCCCTTAGCCTCAAAAATGCGGCGCACTGCCGCGCCGTTCAGGCCGTCAGCCCCCAAACCGTACACCGTTTCCGTGGGAATGGCTGCCAAACCGCCGCCGCGGAGCACCGCTGCCGCCGCGGCCACCGTTTTTCCGTTCTCTTCCGCCGGATTCCATCGATAGACTTTTGTTTCCATATCGCTTCTCTTTTCATTTCGTTACTGCTGCTCGGACATGCGCAGCTGCTCCGCCCGCTCTGCTGTAGCCAGGGCGTCGACCAGTTCATCCAGAGCGCCATCCATGACCGCACCGATCTTATACAGCGTCAAGCCAATGCGGTGGTCGGTAACCCGGCCCTGCGGGAAATTGTAGGTACGGATGCGCTCGCTGCGCTCACCCGTGCCCACCTGGCTGCGCCGTTCGGCAGCGATGGCGCTGTGCTGCTTTTTCTGCTCGGCGTCCAGCAGGCGGGAGGCCAGGATCTTCATGGCCCGGTCTTTGTTTTTGTACTGACTGCGCTCGTCCTGGCATTCCACCACCAATCCCGTGGGCCGATGGGTGATACGAATGGCAGATTCTGTTTTGTTCACATGCTGCCCCCCTGCGCCGGAGGAACGGAAGGTGTCGATCTGCAGATCGTTCGGATCGATGCGCACCTCCACCGCTTCGGCCTCGGGCAGCACCGCCACGGTGACCGTGCTGGTTTGAATGCGGCCCTGGGACTCCGTCTCCGGCACCCGTTGCACCCGGTGAACACCGCTCTCAAATTTCAGGCGGGAGTATGCTCCCTCCCCTTCAACAAGGAACTGAACCTCCTTCACACCGCCCAGCTCCGTTTCGCTGCAGTTCACCACCTCCACCCGAAACCCCTTTGCTTCGGCATACATGGTGTACATCCGCAGCAGAGAATGCGCGAACAATGCTGCCTCCTCACCCCCGGCACCAGCCCGGATCTCCATAACCACGTTGCGCGCGTCGTTGGGATCGCGGGGCAGCAATAAAAGCCTGATTTCTTCCCGCAGCCGCTCTAGGTCAGAAAGGGCCGCAGCGATCTCCTCCCGGGCACTTTCCTGAAAATCTGGCTCAGCGGAAAGTTCTCGGGCCGCTTCCAGATCCCGCCGCCGTTCCTGCAAAGCCCGCCAGGCTTCAATCAGGGGCGAAAGCTCCTTCTCCTCCCGGCTCAGGGCGCGCAGCTTTTCCCGGTCGGCATACACCGCCGGATCAGCCAGCTGACTGTGCACTTCCTCATAATGGAGTTCCAGCGCCTTGAGCTTCTCCAACATGCCCTGCTCCGCCATCAGCTCTGCTCCGCCGCCTCGCCGCGCAGTGCGCGCACAAAATCGTACACTTTCTGATGATAATCGGCCGCCTTTGGCTGCAGCGACAATCCCAGCACATGGGGTGCGGACAGATATTGATCCATCTGCTGATACACGGTTTCATAGGGTGAATCGCCCATATGCGTAATGACATAAGCCACCCGCTCCGGCAGCTCTTTCCCGTGCTCGATCAAAAACGAGCGGGTAATGCTGCTGCACCGTCCGGCCCACACAGGCGTGGCCAGAACGATCTCATCATACTGCCCCAGCGGCCGCTTCGTTTCAAAGGGCGCCAGCGCTTCGGGCGTTTTCTTCATGGCGTCCAGCCCGGCAGCCACAAACCCCACCGGCCCTTTCCGGCCCTTTCCATCGGTAATCTCCAACAGTTCCGCGTCCAAAAGCTCCGCAATTTTTCCCATCACGGCCCTGGTGTTGCCCGTGCGGGAATAATAGATACACAAACAATGACTCATAAGCGATTCCTCCTGTCAAAGCCAGTTTTGTTTTGCCACGGCAAAGGCTTCCCGGATATAGTAATTCGCCGTCAGCGGCCAGTAGGCTGCCGGCATATGGGCCGCCACGGGCACCATGCCCTCACCCCAATACCGATGGGCGCGGTACAGGTGGTAATCCGCGCTGACCACCGCAACGGCTCCGCCGGTGTCCATGTTGTGCCGGGCCAGCAGTTCTTTGGAATACGCAACGTTTTCCTCGGTATTGTCCGCCTGTTCCTCCACCAGGATGCGCTCCTCGTCCACACCGTGGGCGATCAGCCAGTCCGCCATACAGCGGCCTTCGGAAATGTCCTCTCCCGGGCCTTGGGACCCGGTAACCACAATGGGTACCTCAAGCCGATGCGAGACATAATCCAGAGCCGCCTCCAAACGGCTTTGCAGCGCCAGGGACGGCTGGGTGCCGTTCACCCCGGCCCCCAGCACCACCACAGCGGACACCGGGCTTTCCCGGTCTGTGCGGCCATAGCCGATGATCTGCGCCTCCAGCACAGCAAACACCGTTGCTCCGCTGATCAGCACAGCCGCCAGAAGGATAAGCACAGCCTGAGCCAGCCGGCTCTCCCGCCGCTGCCACAACAGATGCCATAATGCAGTATACGCTGCTATACACAGCAGAAGGAGGCCTGAAAAGCGCATGGGCGTGTAGAAGAACAAAAACACCACCGCCAGCAGCGCGCACAGCGCTGCCAGAAGCAGGCCCAGCGGCACTGTATGCCGTCGTCCCCTGTATCCACGTGCCCGGTTCATCCCTCCGCCTCCTCCGCCAGAGCGTCCCACTGCTCGTAAAGTTTGTCCAGCGCCGCCTGGGCCGCATCTTTTTCTTCACACAGCGCGCGCAGTTTTTCATAGTCACAGGCATGCTCTTCCATCGCCCGATCCAGGGCGGCAAGCTGCTCCTCCGCTTTCGCGATTTCCCGTTCGCAGATCGTCAGCTGTTTGCGGGCGGCATTCTGATTGCGGTTTCCCTTGGCTGTCGGTTTCCTTGGCTTCTTTTCCACTGCCGGCGGCGCTTTTTCCTTTTCCTGCTGCGCTTTCACCGCGCGGTACTTCTCAAAGCCAAAGGGATAATCATGGATCGCTCCGCCTTCCAGCTCCCAGATGCGGGTGGCAAATTTGTTGATAAAATACCGGTCATGGGACACAAACAACAGTGTGCCGCCGAACTGCTCCACCGCGTTTTCAATCCACTCCCGGGAGGCAATGTCCAAATGGTTGGTCGGCTCGTCCAGAATCAGGAAATTAATATCCTCATCCATCAGAATGCACAGCTTCAAGCGGCTCAACTCGCCGCCGGAAAGGACGGACACGCTTTTGAACACATCCTCCCCCCGAAAATGAAAGGCCGCCAGACGGTTGCGGGCCGTCTGCGCCGTACAGTCCGTCTCATAAATCATAGTGTCCACTAGATTGCGCCCGCCATGTGGAAAGGAAACGATCTGGGGAAGATACGCCGCCTTGACGGCGGGGCCGGTCTTGATGCGCCCGCCCAGGGGCTGTTCCTGTCCCAAAAGCAGCTTCAAAAAGGTAGACTTGCCCGTGCCGTTGTCGCCGATCAGGGCAATGCGCTCGCCGCCGCGCACTTTCAAATTCACATTAGAGAACAGCGTGCGCCCTTTAAAGCCCATGGAAAGATCCCGCAGGGAGAACACCTCGTCCCCGGCGAACTCCCGCTCACCAAAGGATGCCGTCAGATTCCGCTCCCGATTGGGCTTTTCCACCGTGTTGAGTTTTTCGATACGCCGCTCCATCACAATGGCGCGGCGGTACATTTTGTCGTTGCCCTGAAAAGCCCACAGGCGCATTTTTTCCGCCGCCTCGCTGAGCTGCTCGATTTTAGCCTGATTTTTCTCATACTGCCGCAGGCGTTCCTCGTAGCGCTTTTCTTTCTCCACAGCGTAAAAGCTGTAGTTTCCGGAGTAGAATTCCGCCTTTCCGTCCAGCAGTTCGATCACACGGCTGACGGTGCGGTCGAGAAAATACCGGTCGTGGGAGATGGTCAGCACGGTGCCCTTGAAATGAGAGATGTATTCCTCCAGCCATTCTGTGGCGTGCAGGTCGAGGTGGTTTGTCGGCTCGTCCAGCAGCAGGATGTCTGTGTCCTCTAAAATGAGGCGGCCCAGGTTCACTCGGGTCTTTTCGCCGCCGGAGAGGGAATCGAAGCGCCGCGCGCGCATGTCCAGAGGGATGGACAGGCCCGCACAGACCTTGTTCAGTTCGGTTTTCGTGTTATACCCGCCCATACCCTCAAAGGACGCGCTCAGCTCGCCGTAGCGCCGCAGGAGCGCCGGATCGTCGTCCCCACCGGCCATCTGTCCTTCCAAGCGCTTGAGTTCCGCCTCCAGCGCATGAATGCGTTCAAAGGCGCTCTCCAGCACATCCTCCACGGTGTACCCTGCAGGATACACCGGGATCTGGGAAATGAGTCCCAGCCGCCGGCCCGGGGCAACGATCACCTCGCCGCTGTCGTAATCCAGCTCGCCGGTCAGAATTTTGAACAGGGTGCTCTTGCCGCTGCCGTTTTTGCCCAACAGTCCCACCCGTTCGCCGGAATCAATTTTGAACGTGACACCGTCCAAAATCTTTTTTTCCAGGTCAAAGGATTTGACAAGCCCTGAAATGTTAATATCGATCATACGTTGAAAACTCCTGTTTTTCTCTTTGCCTCTGCGTGCCTCATGCCTCGCTCAACTGCTCCACCAGCTTCGGAAACGCCATGGCGTGGCTGGCCTTCACCAGCACCGCCGTATCCCGTCCTGCCAAAGCCAAAACGGTGTCCAGCGCCGCCGCCCGATCAGGGAACCACTGCACATTTGCGCAGCCGCCCTCCCGGGCGCCCCGGGCGATCTCCCCTGCTTTCTCCCCAATGGCCACCACCGCGTCGATCTGTTCCCGGGCACAGCACATCCCCATATCGTAATGGGCCTGAGGCGAGAGTGCGCCCAACTCCCCCATATCGCCCAGCACCGCCGCGGTACGCTCTCGTCCGCTCCGGGCCAGGGTGTGAATGGCCGCGGCCATGGACTGGGGATTGGCATTGTAGCAGTCCGACAGGATCAACGCCCCGTCGGCACGATGGATCAGGCGCATCCGCTCCCCCGCCGGCTCATAGTGGGCCACGCCCGCCGTGATCTCTTCCGGGCCAAGGCCCAGTTTTTCGCCGATCACAGCGGCCATGGCGGCGCTGTAAATCA
Source organism: bacterium 210917-SL.2.15 (assembly GCA_020555605.1). Classification (GTDB taxonomy): domain Bacteria; phylum Bacillota; class Clostridia; order Oscillospirales; family Oscillospiraceae; genus Pseudoscillospira. Next base: position 12,465 of record JAJCJC010000004.1, read on the forward strand.
TGTGCCGCCCCGGCGCAGGGATGGACAGGCGGTAGGCCGCCTGAGCGGTGCACACAGTGCAGTCTACCCCGTCGAGGCCTCTGTCCTCCACTTCCGTCACGCGCACATTGCAGTTCTCGCCCTCGCCGCAGCGATAAACCGGAACCTCCGGATGCACAGTATTCAGCAGCGCATCGTCTCCATTTAATACAGCAAACCCGTCTGGGCTGAGATAGTCAAAAATTTCGCACTTGGCCTTTAAAATTCCCTCGCGACTACCCAGATTTTCAATGTGAGCATCTCCCACGTTGCTGATCACTGCAATATCCGGACGCACCATTTCACCCAGATACCGGATCTCGCCAAAATGGTTCATGCCCGTTTCAATCACGGCAGCGCGGTGCTCCGGCGACAGACGCAGCAGGGTTTTCGGCACGCCGATGTCATTGTTGAAATTGCCCTCGGTCCACAGCACCTTTCCGTGCTCCGAGAGTACTGCGGCGATCATTTCTTTTGTAGTAGTTTTTCCCACACTGCCGGTAATTTGAATAAAGGGAATGTGGAACTGCGTCCGGTACCATGCGGCCAGCGCTTTGTAGGCCAGACGGGTGTCCGGCACCTGAATGTAAAACTTACCCGCCCCAAATTGCTCCGGCACCCGGGAGCACAGCGTTCCCTCGGCGCCGGCAGCCAGAGCGGCAGCAATAAAATCGTGTCCGTCCCGAGCGGCGATCAGGGGCACAAACAGCATCCCCGGCCGGCACTGCCGGCTGTCCGTCTCCGCTCCGGTCACACACTGCGCCGCGCTGCCGAAAAGCAGCGTGCCGCCAGTGGCCTCCAGCAACTGTGCTGCGGTTGTGCTTTGCATAACCCTTGCCTCCCGTTTCAGCGCGTTCCCCGCTGGCGCAGGGACAATGCAATGATCTTTTCACACAATTCACCATAGGAAATCCCCATAGCAGCAGCCTCCTGAGGAATGAGACTGGTGGGCGTCATGCCCGGCAAGGTGTTGATTTCCAGGCAGTAGGCTTTTCCGTCCTCCGTCAGCAGGAAGTCCGCCCGGGAATAGACGGACAGTCCCAGTTTATGGTACAGCTTGAGTGTGGTTTCGCCCAGAAGCTTCTGCTCAGCCTCGGTGATGGGGGCGGGGCACAGTTCCCGCGGCTTTCCGTTGTATTTGTTGTTGTAATCATAACCCGCCTCGTCAGGGATGATCTCCACCGCGGGGAGATACTCCTCGCCCAGCACGCCGCAGGTCAGCTCCCGGCCGGTGATTTTCTCCTCCACCACCACATGGTTTCCATACTTCAGGCACAGCGTCAAAGCCTCGGGCAGCTGTTCCGCCCGGTCCACCACCTGTACGCCCAGAGACGATCCGCCGGTCACCACCTTGATGACACAGGGACACGCGATGCTCTGGCACAGTGCAGGAATATCGGCTGCAGTATATGTAAATTCCTGCCACTTCGGTGTCAGGATTCCGGCCGATTCCATCATCACTTTGGTAATGGCCTTATCCATGGCCATGGCGCTGGAACGGTAGTCCGCGCCGGTGTAGGGGATTCCCATCAGGTCAAAAGCGGCCTGAATGCGCCCGTCCTCGCCGCACTGGCCGTGCAGCGCAAGAAACACAATATCCGCAGCAGCACAGAATTCCAGAACGCCCTTTCCAAAAATGCTGCCGCTCTGATCGGCGCGGCTGCGGCGCACAGCCTTCAGATCCGGCTCCTCCCGCCCTGCGGGAATCGTGGAAACAAGGCCGTCCGGGACGCCGAAGGCGTCCTTCGGCGCAACATCCAGGCCCTCAAAGCCCATATAAAGATCCACTACCGCCGCCCGGTGGCCCCGCGCGCGCAACGCCCGGCAGATATTTACGCCGGAGAGAAAAGAAATATTGCGTTCAGTGCTTAAGCCCCCCGCCAAAACTGCAATGTTCATGTAATTGCCTCCAAACCAAAGTCTATGATCGAATACGCCACCGGCGCATTTCCAGCTTATAACAATACAGAATATAATATAGCACGATTTACAAAAAGATACAATGCTCTTGTATCGCAAAAAAGGGGGAGTCTCCTCCCCCTTTTCCTTTATTTCAGCCAGTCAAAGGGTCCGCTGCTCTTACTTTCCATCAGATCCATGGCAGCGCACAGCATTTCGGCTGCTGCCGCTCGGGTCAGTGTTGCATTGCAGTCCGTCCCGTCACTGAGCACGCCCACCGAGGAAAGGTTTGCCACAGACTGCACCGCCCAGGCCGGTACATTTTCACCGGAAAAGGCCTCTGCGTCCACATCGGTCACCGCCATAGTGCGGTTCAGGATCGCCGCAGCCTCGCTGTAGGTGATGGGCGTATCGGCAGAGAACACCACCCGGCCGTTTTCCACCTGACCGGAGATCACGCCGGCATTCAGCGCTTCGCTGGCATACGCTTTGGCCCAGGAGGGAATGTTCTCATCATCGCTGAACCCCGTCACACTGACCGCCGGCACCTGGTCGATCCCCGCAGCGGACATGGCCATGGCGAGAAATTCGCTGCGGCTCACCTGTGCGTCCGGGTCAAAAAAGAATTTCTTGCCCACCTGACGGCCGGTGAACACCCCTTCTTCGGCCAGACGCACCGAGGCCGCATGGGCTGCGTTATCCTCCATATCAGCATAGCGGATGCCGGTTTTGCTCTTCAGGATTTCCACTTTCACCGTGGCCGGCGCGGACACATTCCCATCTTCGTCCTCCACGCAGAAGGTAAAGGAATCCTTGCCGGTCTTGCCAGCGTTCGGCGTGTAAACAAACACGTTTCCCTCGGCCTCGTTCAGCGTCACCGTACCTTTTTTGGGCATTTCCAGGATCTCATAGCGCAGCTCCCCGCCTTCCGGATCCGTGGCTTTCAGCCGCCCCTGCATCCGTACATTCTGATAGGTGGCATACGACTGGTTTTCCGCAATCGGCATGACGGTCAGTTCGTCCATACTCTCTGCACTCTCCGCGCCGGCGGCATAGGCGGGCAGCGCTAAAGAAAGGGTCAGCACCAGGCCAGCCAGCAGCGCCGGCATGCGGCGCGTCCAAATCTCTTTCACAACAAAGACCTCCCACAAAATGAAATTGATGTGTTCCATGGTAGGTATTGTCTGTCTTTCCGTCTTGAATATACAATCTCCGGAAACATTCCGCCTCTGGCAAATTTTTGCAGTGCCCTTTCCCCCCTGCCCCGAATGTGGTATGATGGCTTTACATAAACCGAAAGGAGCTTCTCCCATGACGCCTTACGATACGCGACTTTCTGCCCTGCATGAAAAACTTCTGCGCAAACGGCAGCTCTGCGCCGAGCGCGAGGAACTCAACGCCCAGCTTTCCCAGCTGCAGGAAACGGAGCGGCAGCTGCGCAGCATCCGCACTGCCGAGCAGGAGGACGTGGACAAACTCCAGCGTGTTTCCCTCTCCTCCCTTTTCTATGCCATTGTCAGCCAGAAAGAGGAAAAGCTGGCCAAGGAACAGGCAGAAGCATACGCCGCCGCCACCAAACACGACGCCGCTGTCCAGCAATGCCGCGCAGTGGAACAGCACCTGCTCTCTGTGGACTCAGAGCTGCAATCCCTGTCCATGGTGGAACGGGAATACGAGGAAACGCTGGCGCAGAAAGCAGAAGCCCTGAAAACTGCCGATCCGGCGCGGGGCGCAGTATTGTGTCAAACGGAGGATCAACTCTCTGCCCTGGCAGCCCAGGCAAAAGAGCTTGCGGAAGCCGAGTGCGCCGGACAGGAGATGCTGCAAAAGCTCCATGCCGTCTCCAGCGCGCTGGACAGCGCCGAGGGCTGGGGAACATGGGACCTCTTCGGCGGCGGACTGATCACCGATCTGGCCAAATATTCCAAGCTGGACAAAGCGCAGTCCCGCATCAACGAACTGCAGTCCCACCTGAACCGCTACCGCGCCGAGCTGGCCGATGTCATGCTACAAGCCGACATTCAGGTGGATATCGGCGATTTTCTCCGTTTTGCCGATTTCTTCTTTGACGATGCCTTTTCCAGTTGGGCCGTTCTGGACCGCATCCGTGACGCCTCTCAGCAGGCCGCTTCCACCCGCCAGAAAGTGCTGCAGATCCAGGACCGCCTCAGTGCCGCACGGGCGCAGCTGGAACAGGAAACCGCCGCGCTGGACCGGCAGCACCGCGCCCTGGTGCTGGAGGGCTGAACAAAACGAACGCTCCCCGGATTGGATCCGGGGAGCGTTCGTTTTGTTCTCAATCCCGCAGCCATTCCGGGAGCGACCGCATTTTGACGCCGGATACGATCCCCATGGCGGCAAACACAGTCAGAAGGGATGAGCCGCCATAGCTGAAAAAGGGCAGCGTCAGCCCGATGACCGGCATAACGAAAATACACATGCCGATGTTCTCCAGCATCTGAAAGCCGAGCATTGCGGCAAATCCCACGCAGATCAGCGCTCCCATGGGCGTTTTGGCCTGACGGGCCACCACCAGGCAGCGGAGAATGATCGCCACCAGAAGCACAATAATGGCGATGCAGCCGATGTAGCCCAACTCCTCGCCGGCAACGGAAAAAATAAAGTCCGTGTGCCGGGCCGGCAGGCTGTTGCTGTCGGATTGGGTCTGCGTGCCGTGGAACAGGCCCTGCCCAAACCAGCCGCCGCTGCCAAAGGCAATGATGCTGCGCCCCTGATGCCAGCCCTCGATCATGGGATACAGGCTGTGATCCAGGATTACCTCGATGCGCCGCTGCATATAACTTGGGATCCACCCCTGAAACCAGGCCAGCAGAAACGCACCAGTCACGCCGGCGCCACCGAGCACAAACCAACGCAGCTTCACCCCGGCGGCAAAGGTCATGCACACGAAGATCGCCACATACACCAGACAACTGCCCGCGTCGCTGGAAATGGCATACAGCAGGCCCACCATGAACAGGAAATGCCCACCGTAAAAGGTCACGGAGCGGATAGAACTCAATTCATGTTCCTGATAATAGGCCAGCTGCTTGGCCAGCAAAATGGTAAAAGTCACTTTTACGATCTCCGAGGGCTGGATATCCATGGGAAAGCCCGGAATACTCAGCCAAGCCCGGTTGCCGCCCGACTGGCTGGGATCCACCCCCAAAGGAGAAAGCAGCAGCAAAATGAACACCACGTTAAAGGCGAAGATCCATTTCCATTTCTCCGACGCTTCCTCCACGTCCACAAAGGTAAAAAATGCGTACAGCGCCACGCCCAGCACCAGCGCTATGGACTGCACAATGACATAACGCGGCGAACCGGTATAGTTGGTCGCGCTTGCGATCAATAAAATACCAAACAACGCCGCCGCGCAGCACAGCGCCAGCAGCATCAGATCCGCCTGTGCGAAAAATCGTTTTACTTTTGTTATAAAACCCATTGCCATGGTGTTATCCTTTCCCCAAATGGCTCTATCTATCCAGTATAGGGTTATTATACCATAAAGCGTAAAATAAGCAAACAATTCTGTACACTGCCGCCCTTTTGTGATAGGATAAACAAAAAACAGCCGCGCAGACGCGGCGGAAATTCAGGTGTGAAATATTATGATGTACCTTTCCCACAGCGAGGAAGAAACCGAGCAGCTGGGCGAGCGGCTGGGACAGGCCCTCTCACCCGGCGCTGTGGTGGCCTACACCGGCGGCCTCGGCATGGGCAAGACCGCTTTTACCCGGGGACTTGCCCGCGGTCTGGGCTGCACGGAGCGCGTCACCAGCCCCACCTTTACGCTGGTCAACGAATATCCGGGGCGCATCCCCCTGTTTCATTTTGACGTGTACCGCTTGAGCGGCAGCGACGCTCTTTACGACATCGGCTGGGACGATTATCTCGACCGCGGCGGCGTATGCGCCGTGGAGTGGAGCGAAAACATCGCCGACGCCCTGCCGGAGGATACGGTGTTTGTCCGTCTGCGCCGCTGCGAAGCACACGATAACTGGCGGGAAATTGATGTAGAAGGAGTAGGCATGCTGTGAAAATTTTAGGATTGGAATCCTCGGCAAAATCCGCCTCTGTCGCCCTGATGGAGGATGGAAAACTTTTGGCCCGCAGCTTTCAGAACACCGGCCTGACCCACAGCCGCACCCTGCTGCCCATGGCTGAAACCATGCTGCAAAATTGTGAACTCGGCATCGCCGACGTGAACGCCGTGGCCGTGGCCGTGGGCCCCGGCTCCTTCACCGGGCTGCGCATCGGCATCAGCGCCGCCAAGGGACTGGCCTGGGCCAGAGAACTGCCCTGCATCGGCGTTTCCACACTGGAAGCCATGGCCCAGAATCTTGCTCATTTGGAAAATACTGTGCTTGTGTGTGCCATGGATGCCCGGCGCAGCCAGGTTTACAACGCCCTGTTCCTCGCTGAAAGCGGCACGCTGCAGCGGTTGTGCCCGGACCGGGCCGTATCCCTCGCCGCCGTAGCGGAAGACCTGCGCCAGGAACGTCGCACGAAAATTGTCGTTGGCGACGGAGCGGTGCTGTGCTATAATGCACTCAAAGCCGCCGGCGTCTCCTGCGTCCTTGCGCCGGAAGCGCTGCGCATGCAGGATGCCGTGGGTGTCTGCCAATGCGCCGAAGCGGCAGCGCAGGCAGGCCGCCTTTTGACCGCCCAGAACCTGCAGCCGGTCTATCTGCGCCTGTCTCAGGCCGAACGGGAACGGCTTGCCAAAGAAAAAGAGAACACCAGCCCTCAATAACGGAAAAAAGAAAGGAAGCGCATTATTATGTACAGCGAACACGTCCACATTATGGACCATCCCCTGGTGGCCCACAAACTGAGCATCCTGCGCGACAAAAATACCAGTACCAAGGATTTCCGCGAAATTGTGTCCGAGATCGGCATGCTGATGACATATGAGGCCACCCGGAATCTGCCGCTGACCACCCGGGAAATCGAAACGCCGATCTGCAGGGCCACCGTGCCTACACTGGACGGCAAAAAATTCGCCGTGGTGCCTATCCTGCGCGCTGGACTGGGCCTGGTGGACGGCGTACTGCGCATCGTGCCCAGCGCCCGCGTGGGTCATATCGGCCTGTACCGCAATGAGGAAACGCTGGAACCGGTGAAATATTTCTGCAAAATGCCCAAGGATGTGACCGACCGCGATATCCTGATCGTCGACCCCATGCTGGCCACCGGCGGCAGCGCCGACGCTGCCATCGGCTTTATGAAGGAATACGGCTGCAAAAACATCAAGCTGATGGTGCTGCTGGCCGCTCCCAAAGGCATTGAGCGTATCGTGAAACACCACCCGGACGTGGATCTCTACTGCGGCGCAGTGGACGACCATCTGAACGAACACGGTTACATCGTGCCCGGTCTCGGCGACGCCGGCGACCGCATTTTTGGCACCAAATAACGAAGAAACCGATCGCCCGGCACTATGCCGGGCGATCGGTTCTGTCTGACACTCATTGCTCTGCTGCCCGGCGCTCGCCAAAGCCCAGCGCAAACAGGATACCAGGAATCAGCCACAGAGCATGTTCCGTGCTGAGAAATACAACGGTCGGCCAAAGAAACCCGATCGATGCGATCCGGCCGAAAATGATGCACAGGATGCACCCTGCATACAATACTGCCAGGACGATACTCAGCATCAGACAGGCCCGTCGCGTGCCGCACCGCAGGAGTAGGCCGCCGGCCCACTGCAGCACGGTGACGCCTAGCGCGCCCAGCGCAAAATACAGCAGCGGACGCGCAGCAAACAGATGGAAATAGTACTGCTCATACCCATAACCGATTGCCACCTCTTTCGCGCCCACCGCCACATACCGGATCCAAAAGCCCGCTACCACCACCGCAGCGCTCCCTACCGATAGGAAGGAAATTGGCCCAATTTATCCATTTTTTCAATTCGTTTTGGCCAATTTAACAAAGGCCCACTGGTATTCTACCGGCGGACCTTTGCACATTTTTGCTTCGAACCTCTCAAAGCCCTTTGAGATATCGAATAAACTGCTGGGCGCCGCGGGGCGTGCGGCTGGCATGCTCCCGCTCCCACTGCAGCGCCATCTTATTCAGGGCCTCCGGCTCGATGTCCAGTCCCGCCTGCTCTGCCAACAGGCGCACCATATCCAAATACTGATTCTTGTTCAGGCCCCGGAACAGCACCCGGATGCCGAAACGCTCGGAAAGAGCGGTACGCTCTTCGATGGATTCGCGGATATTCACCTCGTCGTCCCCCCGTTCGCTGAAGGTTTCTCGCATCAGGTGGCGGCGGTTGGATGTGGCGTAAATGACCACATTGGCAGGCCGTTTCTCAATGGAACCCTCCAGCACCGTTTTCAAAACGGAATAGCCCACATCAGCATTTTCAAAACTCAAATCATCGATAAACAGGATGAATTTCTGCCGCAGGCCGTTCAGCCGGCGCAGCAGGGTGGGAATGTCCGACAGTTCTTGCTTATCGATCTCGATGATGCGCAGGTCGGAAAATTCCGGAACACTCAGAAGGCTTTTCACCGTGGCGGATTTTCCGGTGCCCGCAGCGCCGTAGAGCAGCATATTGTTCACGCTGTGGCCGGCCAGCAGAGCGCGGGTGTTGTCCTGCACCTCTTTGCGCTCCTCTTCATAGCCGATCAGGGTATGCTCCTCCAGATCCGGGTCTGCCACACGGAGCAGCGTGTGGTTCGACCAAGTAAACGCTTTGTAGCGCGCAAACTCTCCAGCTCCGTTTTGCCGGTATTCCTCTGTCAAGGCTTCGAAGGACAGCGTGTCGTCAGCACGCCACGCAGGCAGCAGCGCAGCGGCCTCTTCTCCGGCCCGCCCAGCCGCCGCAGCGCGCCACTGCTCCGGCGTGATGGCCGAGAGCGCTGCAAAGGTTTCCACATCCTGTCGCGCCGCATCCGTGAGAGCCGCACTGACCATGCCCCGGGCCGCCGCGTCGCCGTAGGGCGTTTCATCATAGCGAAGGTGCTCCCAAAAATAACCCCCAAGGGAATCGTGTCCCGCCTTCTGCAGCGCATAAAAGGTTTCCGCATGGTGACGCAGCAACACTTCCGCATCTGTATTCTCCCCGGCAAGCACACGGAGCAGTTCTGTCAGCTCCTGCACCGGAGGCAGAACTAAAAACGAACGATACGCCCCGACCGCACTCAGACGCAGAGCATAGTTTTTCCAGATATTCATACAGCGCCAAACTCCCTTTCGGCAAAATGCCTGATCTCTTTTGTGTCTTTTACCGTAGCACAATTTGGGAAAAGATGCAACCGAAAGGCCGCAGGTCCCGCCCTCTCCCCTTCTAATGCCGCATTTCCTTGTGCAATAGTGCCAAAAGTGTGCCATCCGCCTGTGTTTTTCTTGTCTTTATCATGGGTATGTGCTATAATGATGGCCGCAAATCAGTGAAAGAGAGAGCAACGCATGAGTTATGCAGATGAAATTTTCCAGCAGAACTGCCGCGATATCCTGCAAAACGGCGTCTGGGATACCGACCAGCAGGTGCGTCCCCACTGGGACGACGGCGTAGCAGCCCACACCGTTAAAAAATTCGGCATCGTCAACCGTTATGATCTGAAGCGGGAGTTCCCCATTCTGACCATCCGGCGCACGTACTTCAAGACCTGTATCGACGAACTGCTGTGGATCTGGCAGAAAAAATCCAACAACATCCATGATCTCAACGGCCATATCTGGGATCAGTGGGCCGACGAGACCGGCTCCATCGGCAAAGCCTACGGGTATCAGCTCGCCATCCGGCACCAGTATCCCGAGGGCGAGTTCGACCAGGTGGACCGGGTGATCTACGACCTGCAGCACAATCCCGCCTCCCGGCGGATCATGACCAATCTTTACAATTTTGAAGATCTGCACGAGATGGCGCTGTACCCCTGCGCCTACTCCATGACATTCAACGTCAGCGGTAATACCCTTAACGCCATTTTGAACCAGCGCAGTCAGGACATGCTGGCCGCCAACAACTGGAACGTGGTGCAGTATGCCGTGCTGGTGCACATGATGGCCCAGACCGCAGGACTCGAAGCCGGCGAACTGGTGCATGTGATCGCTGACGCCCACATTTACGACCGCCACGTCCCCATCATCGAGGATCTGCTCCGCCGCACGCCCCGCAGCGCGCCGCGGTTCACTATGGACACCTCTGTCACGGATTTTTACCGGTTTACCCGCGACAGCTTTGTTTTAGAGGGATACGATCCCCATCCGTTTGACACAAAGATCCCCGTCGCAGTGTAAGGAGGAAACCAAATATGAATCTGATCGTATGCGTCAGCCGCAACTGGGGCATCGGGAAAAACAACGAACTGCTGTTCCACATCCCCGATGACCTGAAACAGTTCAAGGCTCTGACCACAGGCAAGGTGGTGGTCATGGGCCACAACACACTCAAGTCCCTGCCCGGTGGAAAGCCGCTGCCGAACCGTACCAACATCGTACTCTCCCGTAACCCGAATTTGAAAATTGAGGATGCTACCGTGTGCAACAGCGTGCAGGATGTGCTCATCGAACTGTCCGACCGGCTGCAGAGCGACGTATTCATCATCGGCGGCGAGGCCATTTACAAAATGTTCCTCCCGTACTGCCGTCGGGCACTGATCACCCGGGTGGACGCCGCGCCGGAAGCCGATGCTTTCTTCCCGGATCTGCTGGAACAGCCGCAGTGGAAAATCCGCCAGGAATCCAATTTTATGGAGTACGAAGGGCTTTCCTATCAATACGTAGAATACGTCAATGAAAGCTGAACCTGGCCGCCCGCAGTCCACTGCGGGCGGCTTTTCCTCTGTCTGCATGGACCTTTTGTTGACGCGGCGCTGTTGAACTGTTTCTTCCCTCTGGCGCCCCGTTTGCGGTAAAATGAAGGTGTGATAAAATGTGTTTTTGGGGAACGTACACTCCCCGCCTGAAAGAGTTTGTTTAGAATTGTATATTTTTGCAATGGGAGATGGTTGTTTTGATTTACAAGGATTTTCAGGATTTGAAACTGTCCGCCCTGGGGTTCGGCGCCATGCGCCTGCCCACCGTGGACGGCGTGGACGCCCAGGTGGACGAACCGGCAGCAAAAGAGCTGGTGGACTATGCTATGGCCCACGGCATCAATTATTACGACACGGCCTGGGGTTATCACGGCGGCCATTCGGAAGCGGTGATGGGGCGCTGCCTGCACCAGTATCCGCGGCAAAGCTATTACCTCGCCTCCAAATTCCCCGGCTATGACCTGTCCAATATGGGCAAAGTGCAGGAAATCTTCGAGGAACAGCTGCACCGGTGCGGTGTGGAATATTTTGACTTTTATCTTTTCCACAACGTATGTGAAATGAACATCGAACAATATCTTGATCCGCAATATGGTATTTTCGACTACCTGACGCAGCAGAAAACGGCAGGCCGCATCCGTCACCTGGGTCTTTCCGTCCACGGGAGCATCCATGTGCTGGAGCGGTTTTTGGAAGCCTACGGCGAAGCCATGGAATTCTGTCAGGTACAGCTGAATTACCTCGACTGGGAATTCCAGGATGCCCGTGAAAAAGTCGCTCTACTGGAGCGTTACCACATCCCTGTGTGGGTGATGGAACCGGTGCGGGGCGGCCGCCTGTGCCAGCTGTCCGAAGAGGAATCCGCCGCGCTGCGCGCGCTGCGTCCGGAGGAAAGCCAGGCAGGTTGGGCATTTCGTTTTCTCCAATCCATTCCCTCGGTGGGCGTTACGCTCTCCGGTATGTCCACCATAGAACAGCTGCAGGAAAATCTGAGCTTCTTTGAGACGGAGCAGCCCCTGTCCCAAGAAGAATGGGACGTCCTGCAGCAGACAGCTCAGTCCATGGTCGGCGGTGTCCCCTGCACCAGCTGCCACTACTGCACCAGCCATTGCAGTCAGGAATTGGATATCCCCATGCTGCTCAAGCTTTATAATGAGCATACATTCACCGGAGGCGGTTTTCTGGCCCCTATGGCGCTGTCCGCCCTGCCTGCTGACAAGCAGCCCTCCGCCTGCGTCGCCTGCCGCGCCTGCGAAGCCGTATGCCCGCAACAGATCAAAATTTCCGACGTCCTAGCGGATTTCTCCCAGAAACTCCGCAGCTGAGGCCTCCTGTCCTGCGCTGCTACACGTTCTCCTTCAGAGAATGCGGCGGCGCTTTTTCATCGGCCGCGTCAAATTTTTTATACTTTTCTCCCCAAAGCATTGATTTTATGGTACACTATGCGGTAAGTTCAGGAAACAGGAGGGATAGGACATGAGCGATCTGCACACCGATGTGCGCTATATCAAGGGCATCGGCGAAGTCCGGGCCAAAGCGCTGGCCAAGCTGGGCATCACCGATCTGCTCAGCCTGATCTCCTATTTTCCCAGAGATTGGGAAGATCGTTCTGCCCTCCGCACCATTGACACGCTGCCCATCGGCGAAAACTGCTGCGTGCGGGCCATGGTGGCTTCGCCGCCGGCCGCTTCCCATGTGCGCAAGGGCCTGGACCTGCTGAAGGTGAAAGTGGTGGACGACACCTCCGCCCTGTTTCTCACATTTTTCAACCAGCCTTATTTAAAAAATGCGCTGTCCGTTGGCGAGACGTATGTATTTTACGGCAAAACGGAAGGAACCCTGCTGCGCCGTCAGATGGTGAATCCACTATTTGAGAAAGACGGCATCGGGGAGATCACCGGGCGTATCATGCCAATTTACCCGCTCACTGCGGGGATCAGTCAGAATACAATGCACCGCGCCATCCGCCAGGGCCTGAACGCCTGCGAGGAAATCCTTCCCGACGTGCTCCCAGAAGAGCTACGGCTGCGCTACCAGCTATGCCACATCGGCTACGCCTATGAAAACATCCACTTTCCCGCTTCCTTTGAGGCTTTGAGTGTGGCGCGGCGCAGGCTGTCTTTTGAAGAATTTTTCCTGCTGTGCGCCGGCATGCAGCTGCTGCGCCGCCGCCGCACCGATCTCAGCTCCACGGTGTGCTCCCCCACAGATATGCAGCCCTTTTATGACGCGCTCCCCTTCTCCCTCACCAGTGCGCAGCGGCGCGCAGCAGAAGAGTCCATGGCCGACATGTGCGGAAAAACACCCATGAACCGTCTATGCCAAGGCGACGTCGGCTCGGGCAAAACTATGGTGGCCGCCGCTTGCATCTATTTCGCCGCCCAAAACGGCTATCAATCCGCCCTGATGGCGCCCACGGAACTGTTGGCCCAGCAGCACTATCATTCCCTGGCCCCGCTGCTGGAAAAACTGGGCGTACGCTGCGCGCTGCTGACCGGCTCACTGAGCGCAAAAACCAAAAAAAGTATCCGTGCGCAGCTGGAAACGGGGGAAATCACGGTCGTAGTGGGCACCCAGGCCCTGATTTCCAGGGATGTGGCTTTTTCAGCCTTGGGCCTGGTGGTGGCCGACGAGCAGCACCGCTTTGGCGTAGCCCAGCGCGCGGCTCTGTCCGCCAAAGCGGAGAAGCCCCACGTTCTGGTCATGTCTGCCACTCCCATTCCTCGCACCTTGGCGCTGATGATTTATGGAGATCTGGATATTTCCGTCATCGACGAGCTGCCGCCCGGCCGGCAGAAGGTCGACACATTCGCCGTACCGGACAGCTATCACGAACGGGTGTACCGCTTTATCCGTAAGCATGTCCGCGCCGGCCGGCAGGCCTATATCGTCTGTTCCCTGGTGGGCGGACCGGACACGATCCCCAACGAAAAAAAAGCGGTGACAGATTATACCGTCCGTCTGCAGACCGAAGTTTTTCCCGATCTGCGGGTGGGTTGCGTTCACGGAAAAATGAAATCTGCCGAAAAAGAACGCGTCATGGCCGCTTTCGCCGCTGGAGCGCTGGATATTCTGGTATCCACCACAGTAATCGAGGTGGGGGTGGACGTGCCCAACGCCACCATTATGGTCGTGGAAAACGCCGAACAGTTCGGCTTGTCCCAGCTGCACCAGCTGCGGGGCCGCGTGGGCCGCGGAACGGAAAAGTCCTACTGCATTTTATTCTCCGACTCCCGCAGCGAAGATACCAAAACGCGCCTGCGGGCCATGACGGAAACCAACGACGGATTCCAGATCGCGCAGCAGGATCTGGAACTGCGTGGTCCCGGCGACTTTTTCGGGCAGCGTCAACATGGCCTGCCCAGCCTGAAGGTGGCTGATCCCCACTGCGACCTGGAACTGTTGCATACTGCCCGACGCGCCGCCGACGAGCTGCTCACCGCCGACCCGGATCTGAAGGATGAGGCGCACCGTGGTATCGCCGGCAAAATCTGCACGCTGTTCCAGAGCGCGGAGGGAACGCTGAACTAACTCGCAGGCGGCCTTCGCCCCATAAAAAAGCGCCGTTTCCCCCAAAGGAAACGGCGCTCTTCTTTCGCTGCTATTTTATTCGATGATGCTGTCCATATCGCAGAGGCTGTTGAGTTCTTCGTCGGCATAATCGTCCTCTTCACAGCGTTTGCAGGGGCACTTCATTTTCAATTCCGCAAAGAAATCGCAGATCTCTTCCTTGTATCTGAGGATGAGCAGCACACCGGCCACCACAGCGCCGATCAGCGCCGCCAGCGCCGCTAAAAGCTTCAGCAGATCCTTCATATCACGATCCATAATTGATCCCTCCGTTCCATGTCAACATAGATAGTATTTGCAGTATGATTGTATATTTTACACTCTTTGAGGCCAAAATACAATCTATTTTTGAAAAATATCCCACCGGCTTCCCCTTGTTCTTTCCACTCTTTTACTGTATAATATAGAATATTATTTTATGCTGTGAAAAGTGTGGCTGTGTTTCCCCACCCCTCCGGTTCGGAGGCCGGGCTGGCGAAGCGATGCCGCTTTGGATCGAATGTTGAAACGAAAGGACGGTCCCCTATGATAAAGATGCAGTCGGAAAAGGGCGAGATCATCATCAGCAGCGCAGTGTTTACCAACATCACCGGCGCCGCCGCCACAAATTGCTTCGGCGTCAAGGGCATGGCCTACCGCTCCATGACCGATGGCCTGGTGCATCTTTTGCGCCATGAAGCCATGGGCAAGGGCGTGAAGGTTACCTACAACGACGACAGCAGCATCTCCATCGAGCTTCACATCATTGTGGAGCACGGCGTGAATGTCACCGCCGTCTGCCGTGCCATCATGAACGAGGTGCGCTATGTGGTTCAGCAGAACACCGGCGTGATCGTGCGCTCGGTGGACGTCTGCGTGGACTCCATCACCCTGTGAGGAACAGCACTGCTTTGAAAGGAAGGTCTCATCTGTGAAAGATAAAATAGACGGCGCTCTGCTCAAGGAGATGGTGCTGTTCGGCGCAGCCTCCATCTCTCTGGAAAAGCAGAGTATCAACGATTTGAACGTATTCCCCGTACCCGATGGCGACACCGGCACCAATATGAGCCTCACCATCGGCAACGCCGCCGCTGAGCTGCGCAAAAAAACGCCCTCCACGGTGGAGGAAGCGGCCAAAATCACCGCCAGTGCCCTGCTGCGCGGCGCACGCGGCAATTCAGGCGTGATTCTGTCGCTTTTGTTCCGCGGTATTTCCCGCAGTTTGAAAGGGCAGTCCTCTATGGACGGCGTGTCTTTAGCGAATGCTCTGCAGGAAGGCGTCGCCGCAGCCTACAGCGCTGTGATGAAGCCTGCCGAGGGCACAGTGCTCACCGTGTCCCGTCTGGCCGCCAAACGCGCCGTGGAAGCCGCGACCGAACGCAACAGCGCAGAATACGTGCTCCAGGCAGCCATTGAAGAGGGGCAGCTGGCCCTGGCCGACACCGTCAACCAGAATCCGGTGCTCAAAAAAGCCGGCGTGGTGGATGCCGGCGGCAAGGGATTCCTGGTTATTCTCAGCGGCATGCTTTCGTGCCTGCGCGGCGAGCCAATGCCTGAGGGGTCCTGCGAACGGGAAACTGCCGCCAAGGTGCAGGATAAAGCCGACTTCGAGTCCATCGACACCGAAAGCATCACCTTTGCTTTTGATACTGTTTATATTGTGCGTAAAAAAAGCGAGGATGTGGACCTCGCCCCCCTGCGCGCCTATCTCGACAGCATCGGCGACAGCTTGGTCATCGGCGAGGACGATGAGTCCTTCAAGGTACATGTGCACACCAATATCCCCGGCGAAGCGCTGACAGAGTCCCAGAAATACGGCACGCTGGAATTGGCGAAGATCGAGAACATGCGCACGCAGCACGACGACTTGGCCGCCGGCCGCCATGTGCAGAGCACGGACGATCTGGACCAGATCGAAGAAGAACTGGAACGCGGCTGTACCGGTGAAAGCGGTCAGCGGTGCGTTGCCGCGCCGGAAAAGAAATACGGTTTCATCTCCGTCTGCGCTGGCGACGGGATCGCCGGTGTGTTCCGCGATCTGGGCTGCGACGGCATCATCAGCGGCGGCCAGACGATGAACCCCTCCACTGAAAGCATTCTTGACGTAATCGACCAGACCCCGGCCGAAGTGGTCTTTGTACTGCCTAATAACAAAAACATTATCATGGCCGCCCAGCAGTGCCAGCATCTGTCCGACAAGCAGATCGTCGTGATCCCGTCGGCCAGTGTGCCCCAGGGCATGGCCGCTATGCTGGCTGTGGACACCGAAAGCGACACCGACGCCATTGAAGCGGCGATGAATGAAGCCATCGCCCGCGTCATCACAGCCCAGATCACATACGCCGCCCGCGACTCGGATATTGACGGCTTTGCCATTAAGGCCGGCGAGTATCTGGCACTGAAAGAAAACAACCTTTTCGGCAGCGACACTGACATCGCCGCCCTGCTGGAAAAACTGGCCGATACCGCCAAGGAGCAGGACGCTGAATTTATCACCATGTTCTACGGCAGCGATGTTTCCGAAGAAGATGCGCAAAAAGCCGAGGCAATCTTTGCCGCCGCCTGCCCGGATGCGGAAGTTTCCCTGCTGCCCGGTGGCCAACCCGTGTATTATTATATTATTTCTATTGAATAAAAGGCGAGGGGCTTTCGCCCCCCGTTTCCGGCCTCACCCTGAAAAGAGAAAAAACGGAGGTAATTTTTATGAATCCGCGCATTATGATCCTGGTTTCCGTCATCGCACTGCTGTGCATGTTTTTCTTCGGCGTGAACCTTTTCCTGCAGGGAAAAGGCATCATGTTCCTGCTGATCCCCATCGCCATGGCCATTTTCATTTTTTATGGCTATTTCAACAGTACCCGGAAATGACGGACCGCAGATTTCCCGCTCTGTGCCTGTGCGCTTGCCTGCTGCTGGCGGGCTGCGGCACTCCGGGCAGCGTTTCCGGTTCCGCGCCGCATTCCGCCCCCTCCGGTGAAGAACCGCTTGCAGTGCCTTATGAAACAGACTTTCGTCTGACCAGCGGACATCATACGGCCGGCATCGACTTCCCCGCCGGCGTATACGATCTGGAGGCGGTTCAGTGGTGCGGCACAGTGATCAGCAGCAACGAAGCCATCTCTCTGGATATGGGCACCCCGGAATATAACACCGACGGCCAGAGCCATTATGAGCAAACGGCCGAAGGCGTCGATCTGCCCACCGGCACCGTGCTGTCGCTGTCCGGCGGTGTCACATTGCGTTTAACCTGTCCCGATGCCGACCCTGCCCCCCTGACGCCCCGGGAACAGGACATCACAGAAGATGTGAAACTCGCCCCCGGAAAATATACCGCCGGCACCGATTTCCCCGCGGGCGTGTACGATTTTACTGCGCTCAACGGCGTGGGTAATGTGGAAAGCAGCAATATGTACGACGGTGGTATCTGTGAGGTCATGGGCACCACATGGCGCATCGCCGAGGGCTTCGGATTCTGTGACCAGAAGTACGAGAATGTATCTTTACCAGAAGGCACAGTGCTTAATACCTCCGGTGTTGACCTACTGTTGACGCCCAGCGAATAAAAAACGGACGGTCTGTGCAAACGCACAGACCGTCCGTTTCTCTTCATACTGCAGCGGCGAGCAATTACTCCACCACATGAATCCAGCCTTTGGGCGCCTCGATCCGCCCCATCTGGATGCCCGTCAGCGTGTCATACAGCTTCTGCGTCACAGGCCCCATCGTTTCCATGCCCGCAGGGAAACAGATCTCATGGCCGTGATCCACGATCTTGCCCACAGGCGAGATCACAGCGGCGGTGCCGCACAGACCGCACTCAGCAAAGTCCTTGACCTCGTCGAAATACACCTCGCGTTCCTCGCACTCCAATCCCAGGTAATCCCTGGCCACTACCATCAGGCTGCGGCGGGTGATGGATGGCAGGATACTATTGGATTTGGGCGTAACCACTTTGCCGTCCTTCGTCACAAACAGGAAGTTGGCGCCGCCGGTCTCCTCCACCCTGGTGCGGGTCGCCGCATCAAGGTACAGATTCTCATCATAGCCTTCGGCATGGGCGTTGACAATGGCATACAGGCTCATAGCATAATTCAGCCCCGCCTTGATGTGGCCGGTGCCGCGGGGCGCCGCACGGTCAAAATCGGACACTCGCAGCGTCAGCGGCTTAACGCCGCCCCTAAAATAGGGCCCCACCGGCGTGGTAAACACGCGAAACTGATATTCCCCCGAAGGCTTGACGCCAATCACTGCGTCGGAGCCAAACATATACGGGCGCACATAAAGTGTGGCGCCGGAACCGTAGGGCGGCACCCAAGCCGCATTGGCCCGCACGGTCTCAGTGACGGCCTGCACAAATTTATTCTCGGGGTACACCGGCATTTCCAGCCGACGGGCGGAATCGGCCATGCGAGCTGCATTGAGATCCGGGCGGAAAATAACCGTTTTTCCCTGCTCCGTTGTGTAGGCCTTCATGCCTTCGAACACCGTTTGGGCGTACTGCAGCACACCGGCGCATTCGCTGATGGTAACCTGGTCGTCTCCAGTCAGCACGCCTTCATCCCAAGCGCCGTTTTTATAGTTGGAAACAAAGCGCTTATCCGTTTTCAAATAGCTGAAACCCAAATTGCTCCAATCGATGTTTTTCTTTTCCATGGTGTTTTCCTCTCCTGTCCTCGTAGGGAAAGGCGGCAAGGCAGCGCAAAGCCGCGGCCCACTGCGATTTCCTGCCGAAATTAATTATGGTTATTGTAGCACCACCGTCGGAAAAGTCAAGAAAAGATGAAAGAATCAGCAGATTTGATAAGGATATTCTCACTCCATTTTTACTTTTTGCGCACTTTTTCGTAGCACAGCATTGGCTGCCGCCAAAAACGCGCCGGCGCACATGATCGTACACCGGCGCGCTCCTCATTCAAAAATACTCAAAAGCGATGCTTCTGCCTCAGGCTGCCGCCTCCCAATAGGCATTCCACTGTTCGTCAGTCCAGTTCTCCCAGCCTTCCGGCAAATCATTATATCCATTGGAAGCCTCGTCCAGAACGTCCATGATATCCACAATCTGCGCGCCGGCAGGCGGTTCCACTGCAGGCTGCGCATTTGCCTGCACCGTTTTGGCAGATAGAGCAAAGCTCAGTTTAAGATCGTTGCCCAAATCTATGTCCATATCCATAGTAGTGTTCGTACCGTCCTCACGGACGTTCATCTTCAGCGTCATGCCGTCCATACCGTCGTCAATCGTCATTTCCATCTTCACGCCCACAAGGCGGTCTCCGCTGGTCTGATACGTCATTTTGATTTGGCCGAGAACGCTGGAATCTTCCTTCAGTGCCCAGTTTACGGTGTAATTACTGCCGCTTTTGACCATGGCTTGGTCGGACAGCAACGCACAGAGTATCTCCGCTGAGGTCTGCAGCATCTCATAATCATAGGCGGCGCTGGTCAACTCCAGATCCGAGAGCACCGACACCATCAGTTCCCTGAAACCGGCATATTCACTGCCCAGCATTTCTTCTATGCCCTGCAGATAGGACTGGTAGTCGAAGCCGCCGGCCTCGCTCAGTTTGGCCAGATCCATAAGGTACCAGACATTTCCATCACCCAAGCCTTCGCCGATCATAGTCAGCAGCAACGGGCAGTCAATGGTAAAATAAATCTTCCCGGACTCCAGATCCATGCGTGTTTCCACCGCGGCCTGGCTCAGCTTTTTCAGTTCGGCTTTGTCCGCGGCGCTTAGATCACTCCCCCCTGCAAACAGGGCAAACAACTCGGCAAAATCCATTTCCATCTGCAGCTCTGCCTTGGTGTCTGTAGAAATACCACTGAACGTGGCGGAGAGCGGATAAGCCTGAATCTTTCCCTGCGCATCGGGCATCGTCATTTTCAAGGACATCTGCCCGGTGGTCTTTGCGGGGTTGGGCACCTCTCTTTCCAGATCTGCCCGAAACCAACCGTCCAGATTTTCGAACGTGGCATCGCCCAGCAGGGCGTCCACATCTACGATCATTACGGTATGCTCATCGCCGTCCCAGCCCACGGCGCAGGAAAACGCCTCAGCTGCAAAACGCACCGGGACATAGGTGCGGCCACCTTTGCTGTAAGGAGCCACATCCATTGTAAGCTCCTGCTTCTGGCCATCTTTGGTTACCTCGGCCTTGGTGCTGTCTAACGCCATTACCACAGTGGTGTCGCCCTTGACTGCGGTAACGCTTTTGTCCGCCTGATCCCAGGTCACCTCGGCACCCAGCGCCTCAAAAGCAGCGCGCACAGGAATAAAGGTGCGCCCGTTTTTTGATTCCGGTTCAGCGTCGGTGAACGGCACTTCCTGGCCGTTCACCTGCACCGTAATACCAGAAGGCACAGCCCATGCGCTGACCGAGAGAACACTGACCATCATCGCCGCGGCACACAGCGCAGCGACAATCTTTTTGTACACTTTCATTGGGATTGCTCCTTTCCATTTTTTCTTCTATTTACAGTGTAAGGAGATCACAGTCCTTGGTCAATTTGGAAAATTTGCCAAAAGCAGTTCTGTTTTTTTGGTCATTTTTCCAAATCGGCCAAAAACGCAGGCGGTCTGTTCGTCCTCCCGCGCCTTTTACAGATTCGACCAATCGATCACATGCTTGTTTTTAGTAAAGTACTCTACACCGGAATACACCGTCGTGGCCAGGATGATCACCCAGCATACCGTGTTCAGCACCGGCGGGATCGGCAGCAGCATCAGAAGAATACACACCATGGTGGAGGCGGTCTTTACCTTGCCTGACCAGGCCGCAGCGATGACCTTTCCCTCTGTGGCTGCAATCATGCGCAGCCCGCTGACCGCCAACTCCCGCGCCAGCACCACGGCCAGCACCCAGACCGGCATCTGGCCCCAGGATACGAACATCAGCATAGCCGTCATCACCAGCACCTTATCTGCCAGGGGATCCATAAATTTGCCGAAATCCGTCACCAGATTCCGGCTACGGGCAATATATCCGTCAAGGAAATCCGTAAAGCTGGCAATGGCAAACAGCGCCAGCGCCACATAGCGGCATCCCTCAAAATCCGCGTACAAAACGATCACAAAAGCCGGGATCATCACCACGCGGAGCATGGTCAGTTTATTGGCAAGATTCATGTTATTTGTCTCCTTTTGCGCAATAGGGCACGTCTTTCCAGTACCACCACTTCAGTTTCTCCGGATCCGGCGCCGGGTGTTCGGCATAATAGACTGCCAGGCGATACACATATAATGCGCAGCGGTCCTCTCGAACCCCCTTTTGTATGCAGTCCAGGCGATACAATTCTTCCGGGTCCCGGCCTGCCAAATCAGCGATACAGGCGATGCCAATCGCCTGTATCGCCTGCTCAATGCGCGGCCCCACACCGGAAATCTTCCGCAGATCACTCATCTCTCAGACCGCTGCCGCTTCGCCGGTCAGATCGCCGTCCATGCTGCCGGTGATGCGCACGGGAACAAAGGTGCCGGGGGCGATTTCCTCCTCGACGGTAAAATACACATGGCCGTCCACATCGGGGGAATCGGCATAGCTGCGGCCTACATACATCTGGGCCTGTCCGTCAAAGCCCTCGCACAGCACTTCCACCGTGTCGCCCAGCCAGCTTTCGTTGAATTCATCCATCACACGGGACTGCAGATCCACCAGAAGCTCCACGCGGCGGTTGGCTTCATCTTCATCGACCCGGTTTTCCATAGCAGCAGCAGGCGTGCCCTCCTCTGGCGAGTAGGCAAACACACCGGCCCGCTCAAACTTTTCTTCCTGCAAAAAGAGGCACAGTTCTTCAAACGCAGCCTCGTCTTCATAGGGAAGCCCCGCGATGATGCTGGTGCGCAGCACCAGGCCGGGAATGCGTGCACGCAGCCGCGCAAACAGCTCGGTAAGATACGCCTTGTCGCCCCGGCGGTTCATGGCTTTGAGCACGGCATCGCTGCAGTGCTGGATGGGAATATCGAGATAGGGCAAAATCTTTTTCTCTGCGGCCACCACGTCAATCAGTTCCGCGGTGATCTCGTCGGGATAGAGGTAATGCAGCCGAATCCAATGGATGCCGTTTATATCACACAATCTGCGCAACAGTTCCGGCAGCCTGTGCGCGCCGTAGCAATCCAGGCCGTAGCGGGTAATATCCTGCGCAATAACGATCAGTTCCTTCACGCCGCTGCGGGCCAGTTCTTCCGCTTCTGCCACAACATTTTCCATGGGACGGCTGCGGTACTTTCCCCGCAGCGAAGGAATCACACAATACGCACAGTGGTTGTCGCACCCCTCGGCAATGCGAAGATACGCGCTGTAATCCGGCGTGGCCAGAATGCGGTCGCCCTCGTCCACCGGCGCGTTGATGTTGCCGAAATATTTGGGCGTGCCGCCGGCCATCACTTCCTCCAGCGCCTCCACAATCTCCCCATAGCTGCCGCAGCCCAAAACGCCGTCCACTTCGGGCAGCTCTTCCAAAATCTGCTCGCCGTAGCGCTGGGACAGGCAACCCGTCACCAGAATTTTTTTGATCTGCCCTTCCGTTTTCAGCGCAGCCATCTGCAAAATGTTGTCAATGGCTTCAGACTTGGCGCTGTCGATAAAGCCGCAGGTGTTGATCACCACCACGTCAGTCCCCTCGGGGCTTTTCAGCAACGCATGGCCGCTGTCGCGCACCAAGGCCATCATCTGTTCACAGTTAACTAGATTTTTGGCACAGCCCAAGGATATAAACGATACTTTCAAACCTATATCTCTCCTTCAATCGGCAAGCGCGGAGCGCTCAAACCATGGTATAGCGACCGCCTTTACGCTTGTGGGGCTTCGGGTCTTCCTCCGGGTAACCCAGCGTCAAGGCCGCGACAAATTCGCCGTGGCCAGCGGCAAAACCCGCTTCAAAGAGCGCGCCGCAGTCCACATGGTTGGGCGCACCGATCCAGCAGGAACCGACGCCCCGGTTCCACGCCGCCAGCTGCATATTCTCAATGGCGGCGGAGATGCTCTCGATAACATTGTCCCGGCCCTCTGTGCCGTAAGGTTTATCGGCGTACACCAGCACGCAGGCCGGCGCACCGCCCAGCGTTACCAGAAAATGATTTGTTTCCGTGATCACCTCCGGGTGGGCGTGGAACTGCTTCTGCAGGATCGGATTAAAGCGCAGCGCCACCACTGACATGACAGCCCGCACTTGGGTCATTTTCTCCGGCGTGCGTACCACCACGAAATACCAGGGCTGCAGATTCAGCCCCGAAGGGGCGTACAGTCCGGCCTCCACGATCTCCTGGAGTACCTCGTCAGGCACGTTCACCGCACGGTATTTGCGGATGCTACGCCGTTCCATCAGCACTTTCAGCGCATCCATACTTTTTTACTCCTCCTCCCAATCCTCTGCGTCCAGACGGCGCAGGGCACTTTTGATGTCTTCCCAATGAAATCCCCGGCGGCGCAATGCATCGCACAGGCGTTTGCGCATTTTATCATCCAGCGGTGCACAGCGCAGCTTTGCCTGTATGTACGCGTCGATCGCCTCAGCACTCTCGCCGCATTCGGACGCGACTGCTTCGTCCCACAGCTCCCGGGGCACGCCCCGCCGATACAGCTCATCGCGCATTTTTGCCGGACCGTAACGCAGCGCCGCATAGTGCCGCACCACGCTTTTGGCATAGCTCAAATCGTCCAGCGCGCCGATATCCTCCAGCCAGTCCGCCGCCGCGCAGGCGTTTTCCTCACTTTCACCCTTTTGCACCAGGCGTCTGCACAGTTCCTTTTTGGACAGTGCCCGCGCACCGATCATTTCTGCCGCCCGAACCCGGGCGCCGGAGCGTCCGGCGGCCGCCCGCAGGGCGCACAGTTCCTCCTCCGAAAGCACCCGCCCCGGATACAGGGAAAAGGTCAGCGTCTCCTGCTCAGTGGCTTTCAGTATGTCCCCGCTGTCCAGATACACCAGAATGCGGCCCTTCGCATGGCGGGACGGCTCGATTTTACTGACCGTCATCCTCGTCGTCAAAATCGTCGGCGGAGACGTCCACCGGACGGCCGGCAGCCCGTGCCGCGGCCTTGGACTGGTTGCTCATCAGCTTGTAAAAATCCCGTCGGATATCGGCGTCCAGTTTTTCGGCCACCTCGGGATTATCCCGCAGATACTGCTTGGCTGCGTCGCGGCCCTGGCCGATGCGCACTTCGCCCATAGAGAACCAAGATCCGGATTTCTGCACCAGATCGAGCTTAACGCCCAGATCCACCATTTCGCCCCAGCGTGAGATGCCCTCGCCGTACATAATGTCGAATTCCGCCTCGCGGAACGGCGGAGCCACCTTGTTTTTGACCACCTTGGCCCGGGTGCGGTTGCCGATGATCTCGCTGCCGGACTTGAGGGCCTCGATCCGGCGCACCTCGATACGCACAGAGGAATAGAATTTCAGCGCGCGGCCTCCGGTAGTGACCTCGGGATTTCCATACATCACACCTACTTTCTCACGCAGCTGATTAATGAAAATCACAATACAGTTGGTCTTGTTGATCGCGCCGGTCAACTTGCGCAGGGCCTGGCTCATCAGCCGAGCCTGGAGGCCCACATAGCTGTCGCCCATTTCGCCCTCAATCTCCGCACGGGGCACCAGCGCCGCCACGGAGTCCACCACCACCACGTCGATGGCGCCGGAGCGCACCAAGGCTTCCGTGATCTCCAGCGCCTGTTCGCCGGTGTCGGGCTGAGAAATCAGCATATCATCGATATTCACCCCCAAAGCGCGGGCATAGGTGGGATCCAACGCATGCTCGGCATCCACAAAGGCCGCTTCGCCGCCCTTTTTCTGGGTCTCCGCCACAATGTGCAGCGCCAGCGTCGTTTTACCCGAGGATTCCGGGCCGTAAATCTCAATAATGCGGCCCTTGGGTACGCCGCCGATGCCCAGCGCCAGATCCAGTGCCAAAGACCCGGTGGGGACTGCCTCCACATTGGCATGCAGGTTTTCACCCAGCCGCATGATGGAGCCTTTTCCGTACATTTTTTCAATTTGCTGCATCGCCGTTTCAATGGCGCGCTTTTTATCCGATGCGGGCGCCGCCTGCTCCACAGGCGCCGAAGCCTTTGCCTTTCCTGCCATTCGTGTCATCCTTTCTTTTTTCTGTAGCACCGCGCATGCTTCAAATCTCCGTGTAGCGCGTTCCCGCGATTACCCGGGAAATCCCCTGTGTATCTTCATAAAGTTCCAAGTCTCCAAAGCCTTCCGTTCGCAGCAGCCGCATCACGGCATCTGCTTCGCCGATACCCAACTCAAGCAGCAACCGTCCGCCCGGCAGCAGCGCTTCTTTCCACCGGGCAGCAATGGCGCGGTAAAAATCCAGCCCATCCGCTCCGCCGTCCAGTGCCAGATGCGGTTCGTAATCCCGTACGGAAGGGTCCAAATCCGCCAGATCTCCCGTGGGGATATAGGGCGGATTAGACACGATACACTGGAAAGCATCAAATTTCGCCGTAGGCGGCGCTAAAGCATCCGCCTGCAGCACTGCAGTACGACTCTGCAAATGATTGAGCCGTGCATTGGTACGCGCAATACACAACGCTTCTTCCGAGCAATCCGCCAGCACCACGCGGCAATCCGCCAACCGCGAAGCAATAGCCAGTCCCACACAGCCACTGCCAGTACACAGATCCAGCACCCGGGCGCCGGGGTAGTCCTTCAGGTAATCGATCGCCTGCCGGGCCAGCACCTCGGTGTCGCTGCGTGGAATCAGCACATGCTCGTTGACAATCAGCGGCAGGCCGAAAAACTCCCACTCACCTACGAGATAAGCCACCGGCTCGCCCCGCAGCCTGCGCTGCAGCAACGCGCTCACGCGCGCTTCGATCTCCGGCGAAGCATACAGCCGGCCGTCCCGATAAAACTCCTCTTTATTCTTGTCCGCAGCGCAACAGACAATTTCCCGGGCTTCCAGCGCGGCACTGTCCACTCCGCTTCTCTTCAGCGCGCGACGTGTATCCAAATATAAATCGTTATAAGTAGACGGCATACTCCCGTCTGCTCCTTTCTGGCGGCGAACGCCGCTTGATTGTTCCGTCAAAGCGTATCGGTGCGCGGCACACAGATTTACCAGCGGTCGCTGCCCAACTCTTCCGGCAGCACCGCCTTCAATGCTTCGATGCCGACTTCGATCATGCTGTCATCCGGCTCAAAGGTGGTAAAATTCTGCATCCAGAGGCCCGGCGCCCGAAGGATACGGCAGATTACATTCTCATGGGCGCCCACATAGCGGTTGAATTCGTAAGTCACGCCCATCACCACTGGCAGCAACAGCAAATGCAGTGCCATGCGCAGCCATACATTGCTGATTTCCAGTGGCGTAAACAGCGCCACAGAGAGAATAATGGAAATGATAATGACCACAAACAGGAAACTCGTGCCGCAGCGCGGATGATGCCGCGGCTGCTTGCGCACGTTTTCCACAGTCAGCTCCAGACCGTTTTCATAGCAGAAAATGGTCTTGTGTTCGGCCCCATGGTAGCGGAACACCCGCTGAATATCCTTCATGCGCGAACACAAAAACAGATACAGCACAAAAATTGCCGCTTTCAGCACACCCTCAAGGATGCCCATAGCCCACAGACCGATGCCGCCGGGCACCAGCCGGTTCACAATGCCCACCAGGAAACTCGGTAAAAAGATAAACAGCAGCAGCGACAACCCCACGCCCAGAAGGACGGACAAGGTGAGCATAATGCTCATCAGCTTTTCATCCGATACGTGGCTGCTCAGCCATTGTTCCAATTTTCCGGGCGGCTCACTCTCTTCTTCCTCTACACCGGAAACCTCCGCCGAATACATCAGCGCTTTCACACCGTTGTACAAAGACATGATAAAGGTGTAAATCCCCCGGAAAAACGGTATCCTCCAAAAGGCCGGACGGCCTGCATTTTCCTCAATTTTGTAATCCAGCGTCCCATCGGGTTTGCGCACCACAATGGCTCGCTTCTCCGGGCCCTGCATCAGGATGCCCTCAATCAGCGCCTGACCGCCGCAAGTGGTTTTATAGGGCGTATCGCAGCATCCCCATTTTTTCTGTTCTTCTGCCATGGCATAACTCCTTTGTGCTCTGCTATTCAGTATACTATGCGATTCGTCTGTTTGCAAGAGAATTGCAAACCTTTGTTCTATTTTTACGAATTGGATTGTTTGAGCGGCAGATAAATCTGCACGATGCAGCCGCCGCCTTCGGCGTTGCCGATCTCAAAACGCCCGCCGTGGCGGGTGACGATCTCTTCCACCACCGCCAGGCCAATGCCGCTGCCCCGGGCTTTGGAACTTCCTTTGTAGAATTTCTGCTTGATATAGGGAAGCTCCGCATCCGGAATGCCGGGTCCATAATCCCGAATGGTCAAAACCACCGTTTCTACCCCGATCCCAATGGCTGTATCGATCCGCCCGCCGCTACCGCCGTGCTTGGCCGCATTATCCAACAGGTTGCAGAATACCTGCTTCAGGCGCTCTGGATCGCCCTCGATAATGGGAAACTCCTCCAGGCCGCCGTCGTCGTAGTGCACTTCAATGCCGTCCTGGGCAAACAACTCCTTATAGGTAAACACCGCATCCTCAAACTCCGCCTGAATATCCACCGGTTCCAGTTCCAGGGTGAAACGGCCGTCCTGCATACGGGAAAACTGCAGCAGTTCCTCCACCATATTGGTCAGGCGGCGGGATTCTTTCAGAATAATGCCCACCCCCCGGCGCAACTGCATGGGGTCGTTGCTGGTATCGCCCAACAGCGTTTCACCCCAGCCGTTGATCGCCGTCAGCGGCGTGCGCAGTTCATGGGACACGGAAGAAATAAATTCCCGCTGCATTTTCTCATTCTGGCTGATCTTGGTAGACATCTCGTTGATGCTGTCCACCAGCGCGCCGATCTCCTCGTGATAGGTGTTCTCGATCTGCAGTCCGTAGCTGCCGGAGGAGATATGCTGCACTGCCTCCGTCACTTCCGCCACAGGCTCCACGATTTTGCGGATGAACACCATATTGATGCAGTAAACCATCACCAGCAGCGTCAGGCCTACACTGAAAATAACGGCGCAGTCAATCAGAACCTGCCGATCCACAAGCCGCGCAGACGTAACATAGCGCATGGCGCCAATGGAAACGCCATCATAGGTCAGCGGGCAGGAAACGGCAATGATCTTTTCATTGGTATGTCCGTCATTTCCCACATACATACCCAGATCGCCGGTCAGGGCCGCAACAATGTCCGATGTCCCCGGCGAAATGCCCGCCGTAAAATTATAGGAAGACACTTCGACTTTGCCGCTGGTGTCAATAAACTGCAGCTCGATCTTATCTTTGTCCGAAAAATTCTGCGTATAGCTGTAAGCCAGGGCGTAATACTCATCGTAACCCGAAAGGGGCGAGCGGTTCATAAAACTGACCGCCGCTTTGGCTTGTGCCGTCAGGGCGTTCTGCACCGTATTGTAATAATATGTGGCGATGCTGGCCGAAAACAGGCCGCAGGCCATCAGCATGATCGCCGCCACAACGCTCATACTGTTCGCCATCCAGCGCTGGCGCAGGCCGTGCACGTTTCCTCTGACATGGCTTTTCATATTCCTGCGCCTCCTTCCTTGTTCCCCCCGGTCCGCATCAGCGAACTGCACCGCGTTCCGATCTCCTGCGCTCAAAAGCCCCACTTATAGCCGTATCCCCACACCGTTGTGATATAGGTGGGATTTTGCGGGTTGTCCTCAATCTTCAGCCGCAGCCGCCGGATGTTCACATCCACGATCTTGACTTCGCCGAAATAGTCGTGTCCCCAGACCATATCCAGGATCTCTTCCCGGGACAGGGCCTTTCCCGGATTCTCCATAAACATCTTCATAATGGTGTATTCCACCTGCGTCAGCTTGATGCGCTGGCCCTTTTTCTCCAGCGTGCGGTTGCGAGTATTCAGCAGGAACGGATCCTTGCGGATCTCCCCTTCCGGCACTTCTTCCACATCGCCGCCGGCACGACGGAACAGCGCGTCCACCCGGGCAGTCAGCTCCGCAGGGGAAAAGGGTTTGGTCACATAGTCATCTGCGCCGGTCATCAGCCCGGTCACTTTATCCATTTCCTGCGCGCGGGCGGTCAGCATGATAATGCCGATTTTGGTGTTGGTGGCCCGGATCCGGCGGCATACCTCAAACCCGTCAATACCCGGGAGCATCACATCCAGCAGCGCCACTTTCACATCCGGGTTGTCATTGAGTCGCTCCAAGGCTTCCTCGCCGGATTCGGCCTCCACCACATCATAACCGGCGCGCTTGAGGTTGATCACCACAAAGCTGCGGATACTGGATTCATCTTCCAAAACCAATACTTTTTTCATATTGTGTACGCATCCTTTCCGCTCTGTTTACTGCTTGAGAACCGTCTTAGGTCAAATACCATTCTTCGCGGATCATACGGAACCCGTCTTTCAGGGAATCCGCACTCATGGCGCCGCTCCACGTGCTGTAGTCCGACAGGAACTCCGCTGCATAAATCGTGGTCGCCTGGCGCATCAGGATAAACCGGTCCCCCTTTGTCGCTTTATACTCCCGGCTCTCGCCGCTTTCCGTATAAATGGCAATCACTTCGAGCGGGTCCGTATCCTCGCCCTGATACACGCCGAACGTAACGATACGCTCTCCAGTGACACTGGTAACGGAAGTAACCATCAGTACGTCCTTCCAGCTTTCGGGCAGCACAAGATACCAGCCGTCCGTCAGATTGTGATATGTCGTCTCCTTGACCGTCTGTCTGCCGTCTGCGGCAAACGCCGTCCAGCGGATCCCCCAATAAGTCGGTGCAATTGCGCTGGTTTTGTGCAATGCATAGGGGATCGGCAGCTCCAGCACACCATCCTGGTCAATATCCTGTGCCTCTGCGCCTGCGGCATGATACACAAGGCCGCTGATCCCGCTCTGCTCGTCCATGGTGCGGTTGATCAATGCGTCGTTTTCCATGACCAGAAGATCCGTGACCCGGTTCTCCGCGTCTACAACTCCCGTAACAAACAACGCCTGAACGCCGTCCGTCAGGCCACCCACGCGTACGCTCTCCAGCATCGCCGGCGGTACAGACAACGGCGCCGACGATATTTGCTCCAGCGCCCCCAATTTCCACTCATATATGCTGGCAACACAATTTCCGGAGGTTCCACCGGCAATGACAATCATTTCCGGCATCCCGTCTTGATCCATGTCGGTGGTAAGATACTGGTTATAATTCACTTCCAATATTTTTTGCGCATTGTAGCGCTCCAGATTGTAAACCGAAACCACGCGCATCAGGGCGCGTTCATTTAAGGTTTCCTCCGTTTGGTTCTTGCCACTGTCTCCCGTCATAATGCGGCACCCCACCATCAGTTCCAGGACACCGTCGCCGTTCATATCTTTATAATCAACACGCCCGATAGATGCGCCGCTTTCCTCCAGAACAGCTGCCGTTTGATACCCTTCACTGCTCTGCTTGAAGATATAAATTTTCAGGGGCTTGCTCTCGCCGTTTTTGCGCAGAAACAAAAGCGCTTCGTCTTCTCCGTCGCCATCGATGTCCACCATTTGCACAGGCTGTACATTTTCTCCCCCCGTGGGCGCGGCATATTCATAACCGCTATCCACCAGAGCGGCAATCTCCTGTTCCAGATCCACATATTCTTCCGGAAGTTTCGGCAAACTGTACAAATCATCTGCCGAAAGGGCGAACATACAGCCGGACAACAGAAGCGTCATCGCTGCTGCCGCACAGAACATGCTCCATTTTTTCCAAATCTGCCGCTTTTCCACGCTCCGTTCCCCTTTCACTGCACCATCTGTCTCCCAAAACGGCAAGATAATCTGCACGATTCTATTTTAAAATTGTACCACAAATCTTTTCATATGGGTAGTGCTTTTTTCACCTTGTGCGCAGCAGCTCGGCTTCCAGCAAATTTTTCAAAACAACTCTTGCTTTTTGCAAACAACTGCGCTATAATAATTATGTTTCACGGCACGCCGGTGTGGTGGAATGGCAGACGCGACGGACTCAAAATCCGTTCCTGGCAACAGGGTGTGGGTTCAAGTCCCACCACCGGCACC
This sequence comes from bacterium 210917-SL.2.15, assembly GCA_020555605.1. Taxonomy (GTDB): domain Bacteria; phylum Bacillota; class Clostridia; order Oscillospirales; family Oscillospiraceae; genus Pseudoscillospira. The sequence continues at coordinate 43,766 of JAJCJC010000004.1, forward strand.
ATGACGAGTGTTCTTATAGCATTTGAAAAGCTGTAAGAACACTCGTCTTTTTTTGTTGCTTTCATCCGGCGATTTCGGCTGGGGTGTAGTTGACGAACACGCCCTTCCGGGTATTGACGGTCATATCAGGAATTGGAAGGGGCAGCATTTTGGGGATTGTAATTTCTCCCACGCAGTTATAATGGATGCGAAGCCGCAGCTCCCACACACCATCAATTTTCTCCGCATGATAAACCTCGATCTTCTCAACCAATTCATTGAGCATCCGGGGCGTGAGCTTGCGTGCGCAGGTATATTTGCGTACCAAAGAGATGAACATATCCTTGGTCATAGCCTGACTGCTCTGCTTCTCGATTCCGGAGCGGAGCTTTTTGATTTTCTCCGCCAGTCCCTTTTGCTCGTCCTCATACCGTCTGGACATTTTCGCGAAACGGTAGCCGGAGGGCTTACCCGAAACATTGTCCTCATAGATACGCTCAAACAGCCCATCCAGTTCCTCGTCACGGGCAAGCAGGGCTTTCAATTCCTTCTCTTTCAGCTTCCGCCGCTTGCTGAGAGTGCCCGGTCACCGCTTTCAGCAATTCGTCCTCATAGAGGCTGGCGAACTTCCTCAAGCGTCGGATTTCACCAAGCACCACCTGTTCCAGAAAATCCACTCGGACACAGTGCGTGGAAGTACAGCTCCCATGGTTGCCCTTGTAGTTGGAGCAGTTGAAATACTTAATTTCCGGGTTTCCATGGTTGAAATGGAAGTGAAGATTGCTGCCGCAGTCAGCACAGACCAGAAAGCCGGAGAACATATTGTGCCCGCCATCGTTGGTACGGCGCTTGCGGATTTTGCCCCGCTTTTGCTGCACCTGTTCAAAGACAGATCGCTCAATAATCGGCTCGTGGACGTCCTTGAAGATAACCCAATTCTCACGGTCATTCTCCAACCTCTTTTTGTTCTTGTAGGATTTGGAGTAGGTCTTGAAGTTGAAAATGTCACCACAGTATTCCTGTAAGAACAGGATTTTGGTCACGGTGGGACTGTTCCACTTGGTAGTGGGCTGCTGCTTGCCCTTTCCGGGCCGCTTGATGCCCTTTTCCAGCCAATAGGCACGCGGGGTATCTTCGGCCTCTTTTGCCGCTTGCTTACTCAGCAGGACAGACATCTTGATTTGGTTTAACTGGTTCTCCAACTCTTTAAGCGGGTCTGACAAAAGAAAAGCAGGGAACCCAATGTTGAACCGCTCCCCATTAAGCGGACAGCAAAAAAATATAAAGTTTTTCCGGCCGGTAGCCTGTAGGTTGCTGGCCGCTTTTTATGCAGCCAGAGATAGCCGGTCACAGAGATCCAGGATGGCACTCAGATAGAGCTTATGTACCTCAACGCCCTCATACCATTTGAACTCCGTCACATCGGTAAGCCATTTCTCATTCGGTTTCTCTGCATGGAATTGGCGGTTCAGCAGGTTTTCAGCAAGATACTGAGGGTTCTTTACCCGTCTGCTGCAGCCACGGTTATTATACTTCACAGTGGAGCGTATATCTCTGGCCCGACAGATACGCAGTACTCTCTTGTCATTGACATAGATACCATGGTCATGACGTAGATCGTCATCAAGCGCCTTTATCCGGACTTTCCGAATGGATTTTCTCAATCTTGTCGGCCACTTGCTCATTCTCAATTTGCGCCTGTGTAGTTTCCCGTCTTTGCTTCATGTAGCTTCCTCCTCCAGAAAACTTTGCGGAGTTAAAGGTTCCATGAGCATTATACACCTTTATCCAATTGTGGAGCTGACGATCATTTCGCAACTTATATTTTTTACTGATTTCTTCGAGACTGCCTGCCCCGGACAGGTATTCCCGTACTGCCTTCAACTTTTGTTCCGGTGGATAGACTCGGTTTTGCTGATACGGCAGAAATCCAGCCGCCCCTCCCGCTTCATACCGTGCGCTCCATCTATAGATTGTCGTTGTCCCAACTCCTGCATACCGAGCAGCTTAAACTAAATAATAGCCAGCAGAAAGCTGAATATGCTGCACACCTGACTCGGTGATACTGCCGGTGGTATCTTCAACTGACGGAAACCAAAGCAGCTGATTCCCATCGGTGAAGAGTTCGGAAGACCCCATAAAGGAAGCGAAGGCATCTTCCGACACAGCGCCGGCCGATCCAGTGGGCCCTGTTGCCCCGGCCACCCCCTGCGGCTCCGCAGAAACTGGGCACCCTGGGCAAGCAGGACAACAGCAGCCCGGCATTTGGTCAGGCAATCCGGGTACATCCCCACAGGAACCAAACCGGTATCGGTAAAACTCGGACATAGGCCTCCTCCGTTCGATCTGATTCTATACCGCTGTCCCAGTTTATATAAAAGAGCGGCAAAGCGTGCACGCTCTGAACCAGAGATTTACAGGCACGGAGCAAAAAAGCGCCCCCTCTTATTGCGCCCTCTCTTTCAGAAGCCGCTTCCTTCTGTACCTGCCGGTTAGGAGTACGGACAGCAGGATACTGCCCAAAAGGACCGACAAAATGACCAGAATGGACGCCGCCGTTCCAATGTGGATGCCCACCAGCACCGCCAGCATTTTCAACCCGGTGAACATCAGGATCACCGCCACACCATAGCGGACATACCGGAAGCGGTCTGTCACGTATTCTAACACAAAATAAAGCTGCCGCAAGCCCAGAATGGCCAAAATGTTGGAGGTATATACAATCAGCGGATGAGTGGAAATCGAAAAAGCCGCCGGTACGGAATCAATGGCAAAAATAATATCCGAACACTCGATCAGCAGCAGCACGCCGAAAAGAGGCGTTGCCCGTAACAGAGTACGCCGGCCTTTTCCGAAGCGCTCCCGCACAAAAAATTTTTCTCCCCGGAAAGAATCTGTCATCGGGAGCACATGCCGGATCACCGCCATCACCGGGCTGCGCCTCACATCTTTTTCCTCTTCTTCCCCCGCAAGCATTTTCGCTCCATTGACCACCAACAGCGCTCCGAACAGATACAGCACCCACGCAAACCGGCCGATGATTGCCGACCCCAGAAGAATAAACAACAACCGCAGCACCACCGCACCGAGGATCCCCCAATGTAGCACTCTGTGCCGGGCATGCTCCGCAATTCCGAACGCCGTGAAAATGGACATAAACACAAACAAGTTATCCATGCTCAGGCTCAGTTCGATCAGATATCCGCCCAAAAACTGCAGCGCCAGCTCCTGTCCCAAGCCACTCCAAATACCTGCGGCCACCAACAGCGCTGCTGCAATCCATAAAAGAACCCATTTTACGGCATCCAGCAGCGGGCGCGGCCGTTTTCCCTGTGTCCTGATCCGTTTCAAAGCAATCCCTCCTGTCCCAGTCTGCCGAGTTATTCTATGTGCTGCTTCCGCCGACTATGTAACAAAAAATGCGGAGCAGCATAGCCGCTCCGCATTTGAATCGCCTCATGGGGTTATTCCTCGATATTCTTCAGATCCGGGGAGATGATCAGTGTAGCCTCCGTAGCGGCCTGTACTTCTTCCACGGTGAACTCGGGGTTGATCTCCACCAGCTCCAGGCCCTTATCCGTCACATTGATCACGCCCATTTCGGTGATGATCTTGGTCACGCAGGTCTTGGTGGTCAGGGGCAGGGTGCACTCCTTCAGGATCTTGGGAGCACCCTTCTGGGTGTGCTCCATGGCAACAATCACGTTCTTTGCGCCGGCGCACAGATCCATGGCACCGCCCATGCCGGGCACCATCTTACCAGGGATGATCCAGTTAGCCAAGTTGCCCTTCTCGTCCACCTGCAGAGCACCCAGAACCGTTGCATTCACATGGCCGCCGCGGATCAGCCCAAAGGAGGTGGCCGAATCGATGAACGCGCCGCCGGGAGCAATGGAAGAGGGCTGACCGCCTGCATCGACCACGTTGGGATCAGCGACTTCAGGCTTGCCGCCCTGGCCGGCCATGCCAACCTCAGCCTGCAGGATCACATGCACGTCCTCCGGCAGATAAGCAGGAACCATGGTGGGCAGACCGATTCCCAGGTTCACGAAATCGCCGTCCTTGAATTCCTTTGCAACACGCTTTGCAATATAGCCTTTGATGAGAGCCTTTTCCATTACTTGTTACCTCCATCCACAATGTAATCGACCAGGACATTCTGAATCAGAACTTCGTCCGGATCCATCATGTCGATGACTTCATCCGCTTGGCAAATAACCGTATCAGCAGCGGCAGCCATAACGATATTGAAGTTCCGGGCATCGCCGTGGATCTTCACATTGCCGTATTTATCCGCCACGGAACCGTAGATCAGAGCGACATCCGCGCGCAGAGGACGCTCCAGCAGGAACTCCTTGCCGTCGATCGTGATGACTTCTTTTTTCGTGCCGCCAACGTCCTCAGCGCCCTCGCCCACGGGGGTAGCCAGACCGGTGGGGGTCAAAACGCCGCCCAGGCCGTAACCGCCTGCACGGATCTTCTCTGCCATAGAACCCTGGGGAACCAGCGTAACCTTCATGGAACCGTCGTTCATCTTCTGTCCGACCTCGGGATTCAGGCCGATGTGCGTAGCCCACAGATGAGCCACCTGACCATTGTGAATCAACTCCGCCAGGCTGTGATCACGCTTGGGGTCGCCGCCATCATTGCAGATCACCGTCAAGTCCTTGACGCCTGCCTCCGCAATTGCGTGCAGAACTTCGTTCGGGCCGCCAGCACTCAGAAAACCGCCGACCATAATGGTCATGCCGTCTTTGATCTGAGCAACCGCCTCGTCCATAGAAACAATTTTAGCCATGAATGCAATACCTCCCATTTTTTATTCACATGGAAGCGTCCCCCCAAAGGCTCGGTTTCCATGCAATCTACTTGTATTATAGCACCTTTCAGGTAATTATCAACTATAATCCCCCTGTTTTTTCACCGTTTTTTGCCTTCTCGCACATACCGGGACAGGGCGTTTGCCCTGTCCCGGTATGGATACGATGTAGTTACTGCACTGCGCCACCAAGGAGCGTTGAGTTTCAGCACTTCTCCACGACAACGGCAGTACCCATGCCGCCGCCGATGCACAGAGTGGCCAAGCCCTTCTTAGCGTCGTCTCTCTTCTTCATCTCATGCAGCAGGGTGACAATAATGCGGGCGCCGGATGCACCGACGGGGTGGCCCAGAGAAATGGCGCCGCCGTTGACATTGACCTTGGCCATGTCAAAGCCCAGTTCGCGGCCCACAGCAATGGACTGCGCAGCGAAAGCTTCATTAGCTTCCACCAGATCGATGTCCTCGATGCCCACGCCAGCAGCGGCCATGGCATTGCGGGAAGCGGGAACGGGACCAACACCCATGATCTTGGGATCGACGCCGCCCTGGCCGTAACCGATCAGCTTGGCCATGGGCTTGAGGCCGTACTTCTCCACCGCCTCAGCGGAGGCCAGAACCAGTGCCGCAGCACCGTCGTTGATGCCGGAAGCATTCGCTGCGGTGACGCGCTGGACATGCTTCTTGGTATCTGCCTCGTGAACTCCGGTCAGTTCAAAAGTATGGACCACTTCATCCTCGACGCCCTCGGGGCCGACGGGGAATGCGCCGCGCAGCTTGGAAATACTCTCCACCGTCACGCCAGCCTTGGGATACTCGTCCACTTTGAACTCGACGATTTCCTTCTTCTTCTTGACCGGCACCGCGACGATCTCGTCCACAAACTTGCCAGCAGCCTGGGCCGCTTCGGTTTTCTGCTGGGAAGCAGCAGCAAAAGCATCCTGCTCTTCGCGGGTAATGCCCCAGATATCGTTGATGTTCTCAGCGGTGGTGCCCATGTGATAGTTGTTGTAAGCTTCCCACAGGCCGTCCTTGATCATGGTATCCACCATCTGGGTGTTGCCCATGCGGGCGCCGTAACGGCCGGAAGGAACGGCATAAGGCGCTGCGGACATGTTCTCGGTACCGCCGCAGACAACGATGTTGGCGTCACCTGCCTTGATGGCGCGAGCACCTTCGATGACGGACTTCATGCCGGAACCACACACCATGCCAACCGTGTAGGCGGGAACGGAGAAGGGCAGGCCGGCCTTGACGCCCACCTGACGGGCAACGTTCTGACCCTGAGCAGCCGTCAGGATGCAACCGAACATCAGTTCATCCACCTGCTCGGGCTTGACGCCGGCGCGGTTCAGGGCTTCCTTGACCACGATGGCACCCAGATCGGCAGCGGGAACATCCTTCAGGGAACCACCAAAGGAACCGATTGCGGTTCTGCAGCAATTGACAATATAAACTTCAGACACGTGAGATACCTCCTAAAAGATTTGGTAGTTTCAGTTTACTCGCAATTTATCTAAATGTCAACAGACAACAGCCCCAAGATATGGGGATTTCGCACATATTGTTAAAAAAATCACAATAATCACATTTAATAGCGTTCACAAAATCTCTTTTTTCCTATATTCTTTTTCCTATTTTATCGTTTTTGTACAAAAACACCCGGAGCGGATCCCTTCCGCCCCGGGTGTCAGCAGCAGGCTCAGCTCTCCGCCGTGGAACCTTCCGCAGAGGAGGCGTCCGTTTCCGGCACTTCCAATGCGCTGCGCAGCTCCAGCAAAGCCGGATAGAACGAGGCCACATCAATCGCCTCATAGCTCTCCGTCTTCGTAATCTCCAGACCGCTGATGTAGTCGTTCACATAATCATAAACCGCGCCGTAGCTGGTATCCTCATAATAAGACAGCAACTCTTCCTCGCCCAGATCTGTATAGCTGTTGCGCTCGGCAAAGGCGGCCAGGTTTTCTTCGGTGGGTTCCAGTTCGCCGCCCTCCGCCAGCAGCTTCTGGCACAAATTTGCATAGAGGTACGGAATGGCGCTGTCCTTTTTCAGCAGCTCCTCATTCAGCCCTGCATACGCGAGCATGTAGCGATACACTTCTTCGCTGCCGTAGTATTCCACATAATACTCGTGCATACCGTCCATGACCGCTTCCTGCTCTTCCGTCAGGGCAATGCCCTGCTCCTTTGCCAGCAACTCCACCGCCGCATACTGCGTGGCATAGTCATCGGCCTGCGCCATAGCATAGTCGCCCACCGTCAGATCCGCCGTCATGGCCATACTCCAGTCGCTGAGGCCATAATACTGGGAAAATCCGTCACACACAGAAGCCAGCCAGTACAGGTATTCCCCCGCCGTCACATCCGCGTCGCCCACCTGCATCACCACAGTGTCTGCCTTCAGCCCGCTGGCTTTGGCCGTGATCAGCGCGCCGCCGCTCATCGCCTGAATGGCGCTGCCGCCGAACCATCCCACCAGAATCAGCACAATACACACGATCAGAGCGACCGCTCTGCTTTTCAACCCTTCCATAAATCAAAACATCCTTTCCCGCTGTTTGCCACGCACAGGAGCGCACACATAAATCTCTGGTTATTTTATCATCTTTCGGGCTCTGCCACAAGTCCTTTTTGCAGTGCGCGCTCCCTTTTCTCAGGATGCGCCGGCCAGCGCGTCCACCAAGGCGGCGCATTCTTCCAGCACGTCCGCTTTCGGCGGCAGCGTCAGCGTCAGGGCCGGCGCCGCGCCCGCGCCCAGACGCAGCCGGGAATGGTATTTTTTCATGCCGCACACCGCGGAAAGCTGCTTGAGATCCACCTCGCCCAGAGCAAAGCGCACTCGGGTTTCCTTCTGCGTGATCTCTGTAATCCCCACTTTTGCCGCCGCCGCGCGCAGCAGCGCCACGTCCAGCAGTGCCAGCACGCTTTTCGGCGCGTCGCCGTACCGGTCCAGCAATTCGTCCATCAGATCGTCGGCATCTTCCCGGCTGCGAATGGCCGCGATGCGGCGGTAAAGATCCATGCGCTGCTCCGCCGAGGCCACATACCGTTCCGGGATATTTGCAGATACGTTGAGATCCGCCGTACATTCCCGTTCTTTCTGCTTCTCCTGCCCCTGTTCCTCCAACACGGCCTCTTCCAGCAACTTGAGATACATGTCGTAGCCCACGCTCATCAAAAAACCGGACTGCTCCGGACCGAGGATATTGCCCGCCCCGCGGATCTCCAGATCGCGCATGGCAATTTTAAAGCCGGAACCGAACTCCACATATTCCCGAATCGCCGACAAACGCTTGTCCGCCGTTTCCGACAGGATTTTTCCCCTACGGTAGGTGAGATAAGCAAAAGCCCTGCGGGCTCCGCGGCCGATACGCCCACGGATCTGGTGCAGCTGCGCCAGCCCTAGGTGGTCGGCATCCTCAATGATCAGTGTATTTACATTTGGAATGTCGATGCCCGTCTCAATAATGGTCGTACATACCAGCACCTGGGTCTGTCCGTCGATGACCCCCTGCATCACCGCCGAGAGCTGCTGCTCGCTGAGTTTCCCGTGCGCGGTCGCTACCTGCACTTCCTCGCCCAGCATCTCCTGAATCCGCGCGGCAGTTCGATCGATGGTGTCCACCCGGTTGTGCAGATAATAAACTTGTCCGCCGCGCTGCACCTCCCGGCGAATCGCATCGGCAAGAATACTCCAATCGTGCTCAAGCACATAGGTCTGCACCGGCAGCCGATTCTTAGGCGGCGTTTCGATCACGCTCATGTCCCGCACACCCGACAGCGCCATGTTCAGCGTCCGCGGGATCGGCGTGGCCGAGAGTGTCAGCACATCCACCTGCCGGGCCATTTCTTTGAGTTTCTCTTTATGAGTCACACCGAAACGCTGCTCCTCATCAATCACCAAAAGTCCAAGATCCTTAAATTGCACGCTTTTCTGCAACAGCCGGTGGGTACCGATCAAAAGGTCGATACTGCCGGCTTTGAGAGCCTGCAGGATCTTCTTGCTCTGCGCGGCGGTCTGAAAGCGGCTGAGCACCGCAATGTTTACGGGGAATGCGCGGAAGCGGTTCATCGCCGTGGCGTAATGTTGCTGGGCCAACACTGTGGTGGGTACCAGGATAGCAGCCTGCTTCCCATCCAAGATACATTTCATTACCGCCCGCAGGGCCACCTCCGTCTTTCCGTAGCCCACATCGCCGCACAGCAGACGGTCCATGGGCACGCTTCGCTCCATGTCTCCCTTGATCTCGCGGATACAGCGCAGCTGATCTTCCGTCTCGGCATAGGGAAACGCCTCCTCAAATTCCGCCTGCCATGGAGAATCCGGCGAAAAGGCGAAACCTTGCTTTTTCTGCCGCTCGGCATACAGCCGGATCAGCCCCTTAGCCAGATCCTTAGCCGCCGCCTTGGCTTTGCTCTTGCTGCGCGCCCAGTCCGTACCGCCGAGCTTATTCAGACGGGTTTTTTCGTGGTCCTCTCCCCCGCCAATGTACTTGCTCACCAGATCCAGCTGTGTGGCGGGAACATACAGGCAGTCACTGCCGGCATAAGCGATCTTGATATAGTCCCGATCCGCGCCGTCCACAGTCATCTTTGAGATGCCCACGAAGCGTCCCACGCCGTGATGGACGTGTACCACCAGATCGCCAGGGGAAAGATCCGTATAGGACTGCAGCTTCTGGCGGTTCGATTTTGCCTTTTTCGCCGCCGGTTTCTTCCCGCCCTGAGCCAGAAGCTGCCCCTCCGTCAACACCGCCAGGGACAGCTGCGGATACTCGATCCCCGCCGACAGGGCGCCCAAACTGATTTGGGCTTGCCCTGCCCCGGGCAGGCCGCTGCACTGAAAATCCAGCGCCGCAGATACTTTTTTTTCTTCCAGCAGCCGTTTCAGGTTTTTGGCCCGCACCTCGCTGCCGCACAGGACCAACACACGGTAGCCGGCCTCCAAATATTGCTCCATATCCGAAACCGCCGTCTCAAGGCTGCCGCCATAGGATGAGAGTTGTTTGGCGTTCAACTGCAGCAATGTACGGGGCGGAAGCGGATAACGGGACGTAGGCAATGAGGCGAGCATATAGACCGGCCTGTCCGCCAGTGTGCTCCAAAGCTCTTCCGCCGTTGCCGTCAACGCAGCCCATTCCCCGCAGAGCACACCGGCTTTCAAAAGGGCTTCCACATCCTCTTTCATCTGCCAGAGAACATTTTTCAGATGCTCCATCACCCGTGCGCTATCACAGATACACACCATAGCGTCCGGATCGAGATAATCCAGCGGTATGGCCCTTTCTTCATAAACGGCTGCCATGTAGCGGTCCAGACCACCGCGCAGCGCACCCTGGCGCAAAAGCTCCGCGTCTGCTTTCAATCGCCCGATTAATTCGTCTCCGCCCTGATGCCTTTTGTTTGACAGCTTTCCCGCCATGGATTCCAGTTTTTCCGCTAAAGCCGCGCTCCCGCCGGGCGTCATGGCAGGCAGCACCTCTCCAGCGGGCAGCAGGCGGATATGCTCCACATTGTGTACGCGCCGCTGGCTTGCCAGGTCAAAGGCTCCCATGGCGTCCACTTCATCTCCGAAAAATTCAACGCGTACCGGCGCTTCCATGCCCGGGCCAAACACGTCCAGAATGCCGCCGCGCAGCGCAAACTGCCCCATACCCTCCACCTGTTGGCAGCGGGTATAACCCAGACGGATCAGCCGCTCGCCCAACGTGTTCAAGTCCACCGTATCGGACAGATGCAGCGTCAGCGCATTATCCAGCAGCGTCTCTTTGGGCAGCGTCCGCTGTACCAGCGCCTCCGGCGCAGTGACCACAATGCGGGGGTGCTCCTCTGCCATGCAGTAAAGCGCCTCTACCCGCCGCTGCTCCCATTCGCGGGAAGCCGTCGCCGCCGCGTGGAATTGGAATTCCCGCCCCGGCAGCAGCAACGGCGCAATGCCGGTGAAATTCTGCAAATCCGCCGCCATACGGCGCGCCTCTCCCTCGTCGCTGCATACCACCAGAAGGGGGCGCTTCTCCTTCGCCAGCAATGCCGCGCAGATATGGGCGCGGTGAACCGGCCCCAGGCCCGTCATAGCGGCCGGACAGCCTCCGTTTTCCGCGCAGTGCAACAGTTCTGCCGCCTCCGGGATCTCTCGCAGTGCCCCGATCAGCTTCTCCATGAATTCCTCCTTCCTCTGCACAACAGGCAGCGGCAGTCCACGCTGCCCCGGGGAGGGGGAGCGCGCACTGCTCGTATGGTTTCTTTTTCTTTACTTTATGTAATGTTGCTTCAGTTGAAGCGGCTCATGGCGGCAGCGCAGCCCTCGGAAATCACACATTCCGCTGCGTCCAGACCGCGCCGGATCGTTTCTTCCAGCGTTTTCCACTCCGCCGCCGTAGGCCGGCCCAGCACCCAGGCCGCCAGATCATAGTCCGGATTCGGCTTTTCTCCCACGCCGATCTTGACCCGCGGAAAGCCGTCGCTGCCCAGACAGGCAATGATATCCTTAACCCCATTGTGCCCGCCGGCGCTGCCGCCGGGCCGCACCCGCAGCTTCCCAACGGGCAGGGAAATATCATCAAAAATCACCAGCACCCGCTCCGGTGGGATTTTATAAAATGCCGCCGCCTGCTGCACCGCCTGGCCGCTTCGGTTCATCATGGTCTGGGGCTTGAGCACCAGCGCCCGGCGGCCGCCCAGGCGCACCTCGCCCGTCAGGGCTTTGAACTTGAGCCGGTTCAAACGGACGCCGCAGCGTTCTTCCAGAGCATCTGCGGCATGAAAGCCCACATTGTGGCGCGTGCTGCTGTATTGTATGCCGGGATTGCCCAAGCATACCACCAGCCACTCCACTGCGCCGCCTTTTTTCTTCAGGAGCATCGGATCCCTCCTCAAACGCGTGAACATGAAAAAGCGCCCCGCGGGCGCACATCTGCATAGCATACTGCCCTTAACGCCTTCGCCGCCCCCAAACGGGGCAGAATGGAAAGGAGGGGCAAAGCCCCTCCTTTCCACTCAGCGATCGCTCAGCTAAAGAGTTTGGACACCGACAGGTCGCTGTAAATACGCTCGATCGCGTCGGCAAACATATGCGCCACAGAGAGGTACTTGATCTTGGGGCACTGGCTGGCCGGCACCGCGGGGATCGTGTTGAGGAACGCCATCTCGTTGATCGGGCTTTCGTTCAGCCGCTCCAGTGCCGGGCCGGAGAGCACGGCATGGGATGCGCAGGCATGGACGGAATTGGCGCCGCCCACATCAATAATGGCCTTAGCCGCGTTGCAGATGCTGCCGGCCGTGTCCACCATATCGTCGAAGAGGATGCAGTCGCGGCCTTTCACATCGCCGATGATGTTCATGACCTCACAGGAATTGGCCTTGGGCCGGCGTTTGTCCACAATGGCCAAGCTCATGCCCAGCTTCTGAGCAAAGGCGCGGGCGCGGGCCACGGAACCGACGTCCGGAGAAACCACCACCATCTCCTCGGCTTGCGCACCGAACAGCTCGCCGTAATAATCCACGAAAATAGGATTGCCCAGCAAGTTGTCCACGGGAATGTCAAAGAAGCCCTGAATCTGCGCAGCATGCAGATCCATGGTCAGCACGCGGTCGGCACCGGCCGCCACAATCATATTGGCCACCAGCTTTGCCGAAATCGGGTCTCTTGCCTTGGCTTTCCGATCCTGGCGGGCATAGCCGAAATAAGGGATCACTGCAGTGATGCGGCCGGCCGAAGCGCGCTTGAGTGCATCGATCATCACCAGCATTTCCATCAGGTTGTCGTTTACGGGGTTGCAGGTGGACTGAATGACGAACACGTCGCTTCCGCGGACACTCTCATACAGAGAAGCATAGCACTCGCCGTCGGCAAATTTGCCGACCTCCGAGTCGCCCAGCTTCGTGTTCAGGTGCTGGCAGATCTCCTGCGCCAGCACGCGGTTGGAGTTACCAGCAAAGATCTTGATGTCCTTACCATGTGCAATCATTCCAAAGTACCTCTCTTTTTCATTTTTGGGATTCTCATTGGTTGGTTCTGGTAATCAGGTCCATATGTATCTTATCGCCGGCCCGGGAGCCGGCGGTAAAATCTGTTGTTTCGGCCGCGCCGTTCATTTCAGGCGGCCGGCCTTTCGGCGCTTGTCGGCCCAGCCAGCCAGGTTGTTCTGCTTGGCCCGGGCCACACCCAAATCCCCGGCAGGCACATCCCGAGTGATGGTGGAACCAGCCGCGGTATACGCGCCGTCACCCACGCTCACAGGGGCCACCAGATTGGTGTTGCAGCCCACGAAGACATGGCTTCCGATGGTGGTGCGGTGCTTCTCTCTGCCGTCGTAATTGCAGGTGACAGTGCCGCAACCGAAATTGCATCCCTCTCCCACATCGGCGTCGCCCACATACGTAAGATGGGCCATTTTGGTTTCCCGTCCCAGGCAGCAGTTTTTCAGCTGGACAAACGCGCCGATCTTGCTCTGTGTACCCACCGCACAGTGGGGGCGCAGGTGAGCGTAAGGGCCAATCTCGCAGCCCGCCTCCACGACGCTCTCCTCGCACTGCGAGGCGTTGATCACCGCGCCGTCGCCCACCGTACAGTCGGTGAGCATGCTGTTCGGGCCAATCTGGCAGTCTGCTCCGATTACTGTTTCACCCCGCAGGATCGTGCCGGGGAGAAGCACCGTGCCCGCGCCCACGCGGACCCGCGGATCAATATAGGTATTGTTGGGATCCATAACATAGACGCCGCCGGCAAGCAACTCCCGCAGAATCTGCGCTCTAGCCAGAAACTGCATGCTGTTGAGTCCCTTAAAAGTGGTGAGGGACGTAAATCCCGGCACGCTCCGGGCGCCCTCCACCTCTTCTGCACCCGTTTTCAGGCTGTGAGCCAGGGCGCTGCCAGATGCTATGTACACCTCGTTCTGTCCAGCGCTGTCCACCGGCACGGCGGCACCGGGCACTACCAGCGTCTCCTCTTCACCCTCCAAAAAGTCAAGCAGGTCGGCGCGGCTATCGGACACCGTCACCTGTTCTTCCAAGGAAAAACACGCACGGGCCTCTTTCTGATAGGATGCCGGGCAGCACACAAAAAAGCGTTCCACGCCCTGTTCGCGCAGCGCAGCGCTCAGCCAGGTAAGCACCGGGCAAAACAAGACGCTTTGCAGCATCAGCGGTTTTCGGATCAATTCTCCGTCTGCGTCGTCCACAAATAAAACGGCGCGTTTCGTTTCCATCATTGCCGTTCCTCTCCAGGGGCCGCAGGATGCCGCAGCTGTGCCGCTTCACCCCATTTTCCCCCATTTTGAAAATACAGTTTCATTATAGCAAACCCCTTTCAAAAAATCCACGATTTTATATGTTTTTTTCAGGTTTCTTTCTTTTCTCCATTCTGCTGTGTATTTTCCTGGAATTTTCCAGCGAAAAGCACAATGGTTTTCCAAATCTGCAGCGCCAAATTCCGTACAGCGCTGCTTCTTTTCCCAAAAGCAGGGCCTTCGGGACGCGCCGGTTGTTTGTCGTAAATGCAATGCTCTTGTCGTTTTTTCTGGAAATGCATGGATACTTATATGAATTCTAACGATTTTTACGTCTTTTACGCAAAAAAAGAGCAAATAAGTGTTGAAATCATACCTGCTTTGCATTACAATAAGGACGCTGAACGCACAGGGAAATGTTTCTTCCCCGACAGCAAATACAAACAAAAATTGATACCATAATAGTATAGTAAGGAAGTACACATGATCAATCTTGTACTGGTGGAGCCGGAAATCCCGGCCAACACCGGGAACATCTCCCGCACCTGTGCCGTCACCGGCTGCGCCCTGCATCTGATCCGCCCATTGGGGTTCGACATCTCCGACAAAGCCCTCAAGCGGGCCGGACTGGACTATTGGGACAAGCTGGATCTGACGGTGTACGACAATTTGGACGATTTCTTTTCCCGCCACCCGAATCCGGATCTATGGCTGGCTTCGTCCAAGGGCCCCCGGCCCTATTATGAGGCCGCTTTCCGCGATGGCTGTTTTCTTTTTTTCGGCAAGGAGACCAAAGGGCTCGATGAGACCTTTCTGTCTGCGCATGCAGAGCGTTGTCTGCGCCTGCCCATGCTCCCCGGTGCCCGCTGCCTGAATCTCTCCAACGCCGCCGCCATTTTCGCCTATGAAGCCCTGCGGCAAACGGGCTTTCCCGGCTTCCAGGCCACGGGAGCCATGGCCCCCGTCCCCTGACGCTTCATCCCATCGTACCCTGAGCAAATTCTCTGCAACGGACCCCCTCGTTTGAGGGAACACCATTTGTAATTTAGGAGGACATTGCTATGAACTACAACAAGAAAACCGTGAGCGACATCGACGTTGCCGACAAAAAGGTCCTGCTGCGCTGCGACTTCAACGTGCCCCAGGACAAGGAGACCGGCGCAATCACAGACGATAAGCGCATCCGCGCCGCTTTGCCCACCATCCGGTATCTACTCGATCAGAATGCCGCTGTCATCGCCTGCTCTCACCTGGGCAAGCCCAAGGGCGAATGGAAGGAAAAGCTGACCCTCGCCCCGGTGGCTGAGCGTCTGAGCGCGCTTCTGGGCTGCGAAGTGATCTTTGCCAAGGACATCATCGGTCCCGACGCCCAGGCTAAGGCCGCTGCACTGCAGCCGGGCCAGATCATGCTGCTGGAAAACCTGCGCTTTGACATCGGCGAGGAAGAAAACAACCCCGAATTTGCCAAGGCCCTGGCCGATCTGGCTGAGGTGTATGTGTCTGACGCATTCGGCACCGTGCACCGCGCCCACGCTTCCACTGCCGGCGTGGCAGCATACCTGCCCGCCGTTTCCGGAATGCTGATCCAAAAAGAGCTGGAGATCATGGGCGGCGCGCTGGAACATCCCAAGCGCCCCTTCGTGGCAGTGCTCGGCGGCGCCAAGGTGTCCGATAAGATCAACGTAATCAACAACCTGCTGGAAAAGGCCGACACCATCATCATCGGCGGCGGCATGGCCTATACCTTTATCAAAGCCCAAGGCGGCAGCATCGGCACCTCGCTGCTCGAGGCCGACAAGGTGGAGTACGCCAAGGAAATGCTCTCCAAAGCCGCTGCACGCGGCGTCAAGCTCCTGTTGCCCACCGACACTGTCGCTGCCAAAGAATTTTCCAAAGATGCAGAGCCGGTGTGCGTTTCCACCATGGCCATCCCCGACGACATGATGGGCATGGACATCGGTCCCGACACGCAAAAGGCCTTTGCCGAGGCCGTACAGGGTGCCGGAACCATCGTCTGGAACGGGCCGATGGGCGTATTTGAATTCCCTGCTTTCGCCGAGGGCACCAAAGCCATGGCCCGTGCGCTGGCTGAGTCCGGCGCGATCACCATCATCGGCGGCGGCGACAGTGCCGCAGCTGTGGAGCAACTGGGCTTTGCCGACAAGATTACCCACATTTCCACCGGCGGCGGCGCTTCCCTCGAGTTCCTGGAAGGCAAGGAACTGCCCGGCGTAGCCTGCCTGATGGATAAATAAGGTTACCCCGGGCAGCCCGGGTGGTGAACCGACATCTGCTTTTCCCGCAAGGAGCACACCGGCTCCGCGCGGGTTACATACAACAGAAACTGCGTTGCCTTCCCACAGCACGCTGCGGGAAGGCAGCAAAAGATTGCAAGCATCATGAGCAAGGAGATAAAAGAACATGAACCGCAGATACCGAAAAACCATCATAGCCGGAAACTGGAAAATGAACAAAACCGCTTCCGAGACCAAACAGTTCGCCGACGAATTGAAAACCATTCTGCCCCGCGCCAAATGGTGCGACGTGCTGGTCTGTGTCCCCTCCGTCAACATTCCCGCCGCGCTGCGCGCATTCAAAGACATGCGCGTGAGCGTGGGGGCCGAAAATGTGTTTTATGAAAAGAGCGGCGCATATACCGGAGAAGTCTCCGCCGACATGCTCAAGGATCTGGGCGTGAAGTATGTCATCATCGGCCACAGCGAACGCCGCCAGTATTTCGGCGAAACCGATATCACCGTGAACAAAAAAGTCCACGCCGCCCTGGAAGCCGGTCTCCATCCCATCGTCTGCGTGGGTGAGAGCCTGGAACAGCGCGAGCTGGGCGTGACCATGGATCTGATTTCCCTGCAGGTCAAATCCGCTTTGGCCGGTGTCAGCGCTGAAAAGCTGCGCAAATGCGTCATCGCCTATGAGCCTGTCTGGGCCATCGGCACCGGACGCACCGCTACCCCCGAACAGGCCGGCGAAGTATGCACTTTCATCCGCGCCACCATCCGCCATATGTACGGCGCCCGCATCGCCCGTTCCATCACCATCCAGTACGGCGGCTCCATGAACCCGAGCAATGCTGCGGAGCTTCTGGCCCAGCCGGACATCGACGGCGGCCTCATCGGCGGCGCAGCCTTGAAGCCCGATCAGTTCGTCGCCATCATCAACGCTGCAAATCAGGAATAACGCTATGGTTGGGAGCCTCTGCTCCCGGGAGATACGAATTGATATGAAAACCCCGACGACTCTTATTATCATGGACGGCTTCGGCCTGAACGACAAGACGGAAGGCAACGCGGTCAAGGCGGCCAAGACCCCGGTCCTCGACATGCTGCTTTCCGAAAACGCCCATACTGCCCTGTCCGCCTCCGGTTTAGACGTGGGGCTGCCCGAAGGCCAGATGGGCAATAGCGAGGTGGGCCACACCAACATCGGCGGCGGCCGCGTGGTGTTCCAGGATCTGCCCCGCATCACCAAAGCCATCGAAGACGGCGATTTCTTTGAAAACAAAGCTTACAACGCCGCCATGGACGCATGCCTGGAAAAGGGCACTGCGCTGCATCTGCTGGGTCTGCTCAGCGACGGCGGCGTCCATTCCCATATCACGCACCTGTTCGCCCTATTGGAGATGGCAAAGCGCAAGGGCCTCACCAAGGTCTATGTGCATGCATTCCTCGACGGGCGCGACGTGCCCCCTGCTTCCGGCAAAGATTATGTGCAGCAGCTCACCGACCGGTGCGCCGCACTGGGCGTGGGCAAAATCGCCACCGTCCAGGGCCGGTTTTACGCCATGGACCGCGACAAACGCTGGGACCGTGTGGAGGCGGCCTATGATGCCATGGTGTATGGCACCGGCACCTTCTGCCCCGACCCTGTAAAAGCGGTGGCAGATTCCTATGCTGAAGGCGTGACGGACGAATTTGTCGTGCCTGTGGTCTGCGACAAGGACGGCACCATCTCCGACAACGACAGCGTTATTTTCTTCAACTACCGCCCCGACCGTGCCCGCGAAATCACCCGCGCCCTGGTGGACAAGGACTTTGACGGTTTTGTGCGCCAGTGGTTCCCGTTGACCTACGTCTGCACCACCGAATACGACGCTTCCATGCCCAACGTCACTGTGGCCTTCCCCCATCAGGCCCTGCGCAACGGCCTGGGCGAATACCTGAGCAAGCTGGGCCTGACACAGCTGCGCATTGCAGAAACGGAAAAATACGCCCATGTGACTTTCTTTTTCAACGGCGGCAGCGAGACGGTGTTCCCCGGCGAGGACCGGGTGCTGGTCCCCTCCCCCAAGGTGGCAACCTACGATCTGCAGCCTGAAATGAGTGCCGCAGAAGTCACCGAGCAGGCCACCGAACGCATCCGCAGCGGCGAATACGATGTGATCATCCTCAATTTTGCCAACTGCGACATGGTGGGCCACACCGGGGTGTTCAACGCCGCCGTCAAAGCCGTGGAAACGGTGGACACTTGTGTGGGCGAGGTTGTCCGCGCCACAGCGGAAATGGGCGGCATCTCCATGATCACTGCCGACCACGGCAACGCCGAAAAAATGCTCGACGAAAATGGCCAGCCCCATACGGCCCATACCACCAATCTGGTGCCCTTCATCGTGGTGGGCGCCGCCACCAAGCTGCGCAGTGGCGGGCGTCTGGCCGACATCGCCCCCACCATGCTGGATCTGATGGGCCTAGAATGTCCCGCCGAAATGGACGGAAAAACGCTGATTATTTCCTGAGAGCACCTGTTCGTTTCGTTACTTTCGCTTTTCCCTGCTTTTTGAAACTTCAAAGGAGGAATTAAACAATGAAAAACAATCCTGTGATCCAGAACATTTTGGGCCGTGAAATCCTGGACTCCCGCGGCAATCCCACCGTTGAGGTGGAAGTCCTGCTCAGCGACGGCAGCTTCGGCCGTGCCGCGGTGCCTTCCGGAGCATCCACCGGCATCTACGAGGCCTGCGAACTGCGCGACGGCGACAAGAGCCGCTATCTGGGCAAAGGCGTGCTCAAGGCGGTGGATGCGGTCAACGGCGAGATTGCCCAGAATATCTGCGGCATGGACGCTTATGATCAGGTGGCCTTGGACAATGCCATGATCGCGCTGGACGGCACCGCCAACAAGACCCGTTTCGGCGCCAACGCCATTCTGGGTGTTTCTCTGGCTGTGGCCCGCGCCGCCGCCAATTCTCTGGATCTGCCCTTGTACCGCTACATCGGCGGCGTGAACGGTAAGACTCTGCCTGTGCCCATGATGAACGTGCTCAACGGCGGCGCTCACGCCTCCAACAACGTGGACATTCAGGAATTCATGATCATGCCCGTGGGCGCCTCCTCTTTCCGCGAAGCCCTGCGCATGTGCGCCGAGGTGTTCCACACGCTGAAAAAAGTCGTCCCCTCCACCGGCGTGGGTGACGAGGGCGGCTACGCCCCCAACCTGGCCTCCGACGAAGATGCGCTGAAAGCTCTAGTCGAAGCCATTGAAAAGAGCGGCTATAAGCCCGGCGAAGACTTTATGATCGCCATGGACGCCGCTGTTTCCGAGTGGTACAACAAGGAGAAAGAAGTTTACGAGCTGCCCAAGGCCGGCAAGACCATGACCCGCCAGGAAATGGTGGACATGTGGGTGGACTTCGCCGGCAAATATCCGATCATCTCTCTGGAAGACGGCATGGGCGAAGAGGACTGGGAAGGCTGGAAAATGCTGACCGATGCTCTGGGCGGCAAGCTGCAGCTGGTGGGCGACGACCTGTTTGTCACCAACACCGCCCGTCTGTCTACCGGGATTGAAAAGGGGGTGGCCAACTCCATCCTGATCAAGGTCAACCAGATCGGCACCCTGACCGAAACACTGGACGCTATCCAGATGGCCAACCGCGCCGGCTACACCGCCGTGGTATCCCACCGCAGCGGCGAGACGGAGGACACTACCATCGCCGACCTGAGCGTGGCCCTGAACGCCGGCCAGATCAAAACCGGCGCCCCCAGCCGCACCGACCGCGTGTGCAAGTACAACCAGCTGCTGCGTATCGAAGAGGACCTGGGCGAGAGCGCTCAGTATCTGGGCCGCAAAGCATTTTTCAACCTCAAATAAGCGGCATTATCCGTTCCGGGCGGAGCACATTTTGTGCTCCGCCCGTTTTGCATTGTTTATGTTTTTCTTAGGATTTATGTGTCTGTTCGCCCCCAGCGCCTGCGCCCCTTCCTTCAGCGGCAGCCGCATCGGCAGCGTGGATGTCCGAATCCAATCACCGGACAGCACACCTGTATTCGACTCCGAAAGCCTGGCCACGGGCCACTATGAAATCCAGATCGACCAGGGCGGAACTTACTCCTGCATGGTAACCGGACACCGCGCCAAAGGGAGCATTCACATCTACCGGGAAACAGCGGAGCAAGAACGTGCAAAAAATTGAAAAATTTTTCCTGTGACGGTATAAAAGGCCTTTTGCGTGGTAATGATACACGCAAAGGCCTTTCTCTTTTTCGAAAAAAGAAGCGCCCCATCGGCATGCCGCCGCCGCAAGCGCGGCCGCCGCGCAGCAAAAACGCGGTGCAGCAGGAGGAAGTTTTATGAAAACATCTGGAAAGTTAAACGAATTTCTGAACGGAGCAGGATTCTACATAGTCCTGTTCCTGGCCGTCGCCATCATTGGAGCATCGGGCTATTTCATTTACACCACCCTCTTCGGCGACCGCGAATCACCGGACGCCTCTTCTTCCGGCGGCAATGCAATTGTTTCAGAGCAGCCGGAGCACCAGACGCCGGACGTAGAGCTTCACGAAGACGTGACGCTGCCTCAAAACGAACTGGACCGGGAAACGGTTTCCGTGTCCAGCACGGTCCCCGTAGAAACCCCCACCGATGAGGCCGCTCCGGCGGATACGCGCATTGTCGCCCCCCTCTCCGGCGACACGCTCACCCCTTTCAGCATGGACGCGCTGCTCTATAACGCGACCATGAACGATTGGCGGACCCACAACGGCGTGGATATTTCCGCCCAGGAAGGGGATGCGGTATCCGCCGCTGCCTCCGGCAAGGTCCTCTCTGTGGTAGAGGACTACTGGCTGGGCACCACCGTCACCATTTCCTGCGCCGACGGCTATGAGCTGACCTATGGCAGCCTCCAGACCGCCGACGTCTCCGCCGGACAGCAGGTCAGCGCCGGCGATACCATCGGCTCGGCCGGTATGACCGCCCTGTTGGAAGAAGCGCTCGGTCCTCACCTGCACTTTTCCGTTGTCAAAGACGGCGTGGCTGTCGACCCTGCCGTTTATCTGAAACAGGGTGCCTGATCAAAGCTTTTTTCTTTCCTCTCTCATCCCCCCATACAAACAGGACGGCGTCCGTAGCGTATGCTGCGGACGCCGTCCTGTTTGTATGGGGCAGTTACGGCGGCATGCTCACCGCTCCATCCAGCACACCAGCTCCTCCGCCACCGTCATGCCCAAACTGCGCTGCAGGGCCAGAGACGCTGTATTGCCTTCGGCGATCTGGCCGAAAGGAATGTGTCCCCGTTCCAAAGCACGCCGGATTGCCACCTGCTCCAGATAGGTTCCAAGCCCCCGGCGGCGGTATGCGGGCAATACTGTGAGCAATCCAATGGAACCTTCTTCATGGGTCCCTGCAAATCCCGCCAGCGCGCCGTCCAGAGAAACGCAGAACACCGTACCGCTCCGGATGCGGTCGTACAGATAACGCTCCACTGCCGCCGCATCCCCGGAAGAAGGCCCCGGCATATGATAATACCGGGCCAGATCTGGCGCATCCTCCAGCCGCGCCGGATATACTTGGGCGCCGATCTCCGGCACGGTGATCGACGCTTTTTCATACCATGCATTATAATAGGTTTCAATACAGGCGGGTTGAAAGCACTGCGCCAGCGGCCCGATCTGTGCCGTATCCTGCACCTCCAGCATCGTCGTATCCGGCGGCACCAAGCGAAAGAGCTCCAGCGCAGCTTGCGTATCCGACGCGGCAAGCTGATAAACCGTGCCGCCTGTGCACAAAAGGCAGCCCCGCTCGTTGACTGCCTTTACCTCGGCCAGCCCTCCTTCCAGCGCCGACAGCAGATTGATATTCCGATCCTTCTCTTGCTGCAGATAGTCCCGGGCCAGAGCTTTCCAATTTTCTTTCATACCTCTTTTCTCCTTTTTCCGCCTGCAAACGCACAAAAGGCGCTTCTTTTTCCGCTGTGCGCGGATTTTCTTCGGTATAGCACAAAATCCTGTTCCAAGCCAGAGGAAAGCGCAGTTTCCACTCTTGCAACGCACACTTCACTGTGCTACAATAGGAAAATAGTGGGGCTTCATCAGCCCCTTTTCTCTTTTATCATTACAAACACGAAAGGAGTCGAAACGTTTTGTTCAGCGAACGAATCTACAATTTTTCCGCCGGCCCTTCCATGCTGCCGCTGCCCGTTTTACAGCAGGCACAGCAGGAGCTTACCAACTGCGGCGGTTCCGGTATGTCAGTGATGGAGATGAGTCACCGATCTTCTGCGTTCGACTCTATTTTCCAGGATACCAAATTGCGCCTGCGAGCACTCCTGCAGATACCGGATCACTATGAGATCCTCTTTCTGCAGGGCGGCGCCAGCACCCAGTTTGCCATGGTGCCCATGAACCTGATGGGCCGAACGGGTCGGGCCGATTACGCCCTGACCGGCAATTTTTCCACAAAGGCCTATGAAGAAGCCCAAAAGTTTGGTCCATGCGCCGTCGCCTGTTCCAGCGCCGATCAAAACCACACCTATATCCCCCAGCAGGATGCGCTGCAGCTGGACGCCAACGCATCCTATTTCCATTACTGTGCCAACAATACCATCTATGGTACCGAGTGGAACTATGTGCCGGACACCGGTACTGTCCCCCTCGTGTGCGACATGAGTTCCAATATTCTCTCTAAACCCGTGGACGTGAACCGTTACGGCCTGATCTATGCCGGAGCGCAAAAAAACATGGCCCCTGCCGGCGTAACGGTGGTGATCCTCCGCCGCGACCTGGCAGGCAGCGCCCCAGAAAGCACGCCCACAATGCTCAACTACGCCACCCATATCAAGGGCGATTCCATGTACAATACGCCCCCATGCTGGTGTATCTATGTGCTGGGGCTGGTGGCAAAATGGCTGCAGGAAGAGGTCGGCGGCCTGGCAGAAATGGCCCGGCGCAACGAAGAAAAAGCCGCCTTGCTTTATGCCTATTTGGATGAAAGCCATCTCTTCCACGCAACAGCGCAAAAGGCATACCGCAGCCGCATGAACGTCATCTTCCGTACCAGCAGCCAAGATCTGGACGCTCAGTTTGCCAAAGAAGCGGCAGCGGCGGGACTCTCCAACCTGAAAGGCCACCGTCTGGTAGGCGGCATGCGCGCCTCGCTGTACAACGCCATGCCCACTGAGGGCGTAAAAGCCCTGATCGATTTCATGGCACGCTTTGAAAAAGAACATATCTGAAAGGATTGAACTACATTATGTATAAGGTAAAAACGCTCAATCACATCTCCCCCTCCTGCATGGAAATCATGACGCCGGACCACTATGAAATTTCAGACACCATGGCCGATCCGGACGCGATTTTTGTCCGCGCCACCGATATGCACAATTATGAATTCAACCCGGCACTGCGCTGCATTGCCCGCGCAGGGATCGGCGTGAACACAATTCCCCTGCAGCGCTGCAGCGAAGCCGGCATCGTGGTATTCAACACCCCCGGCGGCAACGCCAACGCTGTCAAGGAATTGTTCCTGTTCGGCCTGGGCATGGCCTCCCGCGATCTGATGGGCGGCATGCGCTGGGTGTACAATTACAACGATCCAGACGTGCCCGTGGAAGTAGCCATGGAGAAGATTAAAAAGCAGTTTGCCGGCCCGGAATATTACCGCAAAAGCATCGGCGTCATCGGCACCGGTAACGTCGGCTGCCTGGTGGCGAACATTGCCCTGGATATGGGCATGACCGTATACGGCTATGATCCCTATCTCTCGGTCAATGCCGCCTGGCGCGTATCCCGGCACGTGACCCGTGTGGACGATCTGGACACGCTGCTGCGCAACTGCGACTATATCACGCTGCACACCCCGCTGACCGACGAGACAAGAGGTATGATCAACGCCGCGCGCATCGCTAAAATGAAAGACGGCGTGCGCATTATCAACTACGCCCGCGGCGAAGTAGTGGACGAAGACGCCATCATCGATGCCCTGCACAGCGGGAAGGTAGAGCGCTTCGTAGCAGATTTCCCCACCGCCCGCCTCATCCAGGAACCCAAGGCCATCCTAACACCGCACCTGGGCGGCACCACGGTGGAGGCCGAAGCCAATTGCGCCCGCATGGCCGCCGAGGAAATGGACGATTACCTGCGCACCGGCAATATCAAAAACTCCGTCAATATGCCAGATCTGCACATGGATCGCACCGGCCCCATTCGGATCTGTATCATTCACCGCAATCTGCCGGGCATGCTGACCACTCTGCTGCCGATTTTTGCCAAGGACCAGATCAACATTGAAAACATGACCAACAAATCCCGCGGCGAATATGCCTATTCCGTGTTTGATCTGAATGCCGATGTAGAAGAGTCTGTGGTTTCCGAACTCAAAGCGGTTGAAGGTGTCCTTCGCGTACGTGTACTGCACTAAATAAAAAACAGCCGCGCCTCCGCCGGACTGTGCGGAGGCGCTTTGCGTCGCCTTTGTACGCCGCAGTGTCTTTCCTGTACCTCCCAAGGCATGGGGAGCGTGAAATGGACAACCATCGTAGCCAGAAAAAAATCGGTCCTGCCAATGGCAGGACCGATTTGATTTTATGAAAGCGGCAGTCCGCAGCCCAGATAACCCTCGGGCCGCTCCATCTTGGCGAAGCCATTCATCAGACGCAGCATACCGAGCGGCACGCAGCGCACACATTGATTTGCCTTCAATGCCCTCGTCAGCAGGGCCAGCGCCTCCCGCTCCTGCCCTTCCGCCCCCAGCAGCTCGCGGATCACCGCCGTACCGCCCGCCTTGGCGGCAATGGCGCAGGCAGTGCCGCCAAGGGGCAGCGCCACTTGAAACAGCCCGCCGCCGCTGCGCTCGGCCAGTTCCCGCTGCAGCGCCGTCAGCGCCGGACCGAGGACCACGTGATCCCGCCCCTGCAGCAGTTTCTCGCGCAACCGCTCATATGCCTCCGGAGGGCTGCGGCGGCAAATGCCGCTGCAGTCCGGCAGATCCGTTTCCAAAAAAGGCTCCTCTGCGGCGTGCCCCAGCGTCCAGAATCCCTGCATGGAGAAAAAAAGCTCCAGCGTGTTGTCCTGCAGCAACGTCCAAACGCCTCCGGCCCCTTTTTCCACCAGAAAATCGCAGGCCGTTTCCACCAGCCAGCCGGCATAGTTCTGATGCCGACACGCCGGATCCGTCGCCAGCCCCACCAGACAGGGCGCCGGCGCATAGCGATCCTGTGTGCCGCTGTACCAGAAGGCAGGCAACAGAAACACCATGCTCTGCACCACGCCGTCTTCCAGCAATACCAAACTGGATTCCACATGTTCTGGCACAAAACAATGCTGGAAAAACCATGCCTCATTTTCTTCGCCAAAACTCTTGCGCCACAACTCCCTCAGCCGCGGCAGATCTTCCACCCCGGCGGCGCGCAGGCTGATTTTCGCCATAGCGCTTTACGCTTTCGGGAGCAGCAGTGCAGCCACGCAGTAAACGATGGCGCCGGTCCCAATGCTGCCGATGCTCAGCAGGACGGCAAGAATCCGCACGATGCTGGGATCAATGTTGAAATATTCCGCAATGCCGCCGCACACGCCGGCAATGATACAGGATTGACGGGAACGATACAGTCTTTTCATAGCCTTTATCCTTTCTTGACCGCGACCAGGTTGCCCTCCGCGTCCACACTGACCGCGGTAATCGCATTTCTGGTGAACTTTGCAATTTCGTCCAGACGCACCATGGCGCCGTAATCCGACACAAACGTGTACGCCACACCATGGCGTTTAGCCCTTCCGGTACGGCCGATGCGGTGGATATAATATTCATTTTCATCCGGCACATCGTAGTTGAACACCGCATCCACATCGTCTACGTCAATGCCGCGGGCCGCCACGTCGGTAGCCACAAACACACGCAGTTTCCCATCCCGGAAGCGCTGCATCACCTTTTCCCGCTTCACCTGAGGGATATCGCCGTGGATGCATTCGGCTTCCACACCGCCCATCTGCAGAAACTTGGTCGCCCGCTCCACCATACTCTTGGTGTTGCAGAACACCACTACCCGCTCATAACCTTCCTTGTTCAAAATGCGGAGCATGGTGTCCACTTTGGCGTCCCGCGCCACATCGATGCGGTACTGGATAATGTCCGGCTTGTTCTGCTCGTCGGCCCGGACGGTAATTTCCTCGGCATCACGCTGGTAGACCCAGGCAATGTCCATTACTTCACGAGAGATGGTGGCCGAAAACAGCCCCAGGTTTTTGCGATGGGGGATCTTGTCCAAAATGCGGGTCACGTCGTGGATAAAGCCCATGTCCAGCATACGGTCCGCCTCATCCAGCACAACGGTCTGCACCGCGTCCACTTTGATGGTACGGCGCTTCATATGGTCGCTGAAGCGTCCCGGCGTGGCCACAATGATCTGCGGGTTGCGCTTGAGAGCATTGATCTGCTTGCCGATGGGCTGGCCGCCGTAGCAGCAGACAATTTTTACTCCCTCCAGGTAGACGGACAAATCCCGCAGCTCGTCGGTGATCTGCATCGCCAGTTCCCGGGTCGGCGCCAGGATCACAGCCTGGATCACCTCGCTTTCCGGGTCAATATGTTCCAGGATCGGAATGCCGAAAGCAAAGGTCTTTCCGGTGCCCGTGGGGGCTTTGGCGGTCACATCCTTCCATTCCAGCATGGGTGGAATGGCCCCGGCCTGGATGGGAGTGGACACTTCATATCCCTTTTTCTCGATCGCGCGCAGAATCGGCTCGGATAGTCCCAGCGAATCAAAGCGCACGCCTTGCGTCAGTTCCATAGTTCCTATTCCTCTATATTATAAATTTTGAATCTGGTGTGTATTGGATATTATAGCATAATTCCCTGCACCGTGCAACTTTCCACCCCGCAGTGGCGGCGCTTCGCCGTCCGATGCTCCCCGCGCTGCCCCACAGGCAAAAAAGTTTTGCTTTTCCTCTATATTTTTCCGATGCCTTGTGCTATAGTAGATTGGTATTATTATGCGCTAAAGGAGCAAAGGCGAATTATGATTACCATTACCGACCTGGGGCTGCAGTACGGCGGCAGCGTTCTGTTTTCCCACGCGGACCTGCAGTTCACCCGCGGCAACTGCTACGGCGTGATTGGCGCCAACGGCGCGGGTAAATCCACCTTTTTGAAAATCCTGTCCGGTGAGGTAGAATCCACCTCCGGCACGGTGGAGATCCTTCCGGGTACCCGCATGTCCGTTCTGAAACAGGATCAGAACAAATACGACGCCTATTCCGTGATGGATACCGTCATCATGGGCAACCAGCGGCTCTATGACATCGGCAAGGAAAAAGAAGCGCTGTACGCCAAGGAAGAAATGACCGACAAGGACGGCGTGCGCGCCTGTGAACTGGAGGAAGAGTATGCCGAGCTGGGCGGCTGGGAGGCCGAGAGCGATGCCAGCCGTATCCTGCAGGGCCTGGGCGTTGGCGTGGAACTGCACCAGACCCAGATGGCTGACATGGACCCCCGTTTGAAAGTGAAGGTCCTGCTGGCCCAGGCCTTGTTCGGCAACCCCGACCTGCTGCTGCTGGACGAGCCTACCAACAACCTGGACATCGCCGCTACCAACTGGCTGGAGGATTTCCTGCTGGACTTTTCCGGCACCGTGATCGTGGTATCCCACGACCGCCATTTTCTCAACACCATCTGCACCCACATCGTGGATATCGATTATGGTAAGATCAAAATGTATGTGGGCAACTATGATTTCTGGTACGAATCCTCCCAGCTGGTGCAGCAACTCATGCGCAACCAAAACAAGCGCAACGAAGAAAAAATCAAGGAGCTGCAGGACTTTATCGCCCGCTTCTCCGCCAACAAATCCAAGTCCAAGCAGGCCACGGCGCGCCGCAAGCTGCTGGACAAGCTGACTGTGGAGGAGATCCCCGCTTCCTCCCGCCGCTATCCCTATGTAGCGTTCTCCCCCGACCGGGAAGTGGGCAAGGACATTCTGTTTGTCACCGATGTGAGCAAAACCATTGACGGCGTGAAGGTGCTCGACAAGGTTTCCTTCATCGTGGAGCACGGGGATAAAATCGCCTTTGTGGGCGAAAACGAGAACGGACAGACCGCGCTGTTCAAGATCCTCGCCGGCGAAATGGAGCCGGACGAGGGCACTGTAAAGTGGGGGCAAACTGCCACCTTCAGCTATTTCCCAAAGGACAACACCCCCTATTTTGAGGACAACGACGACAACTTGGTGCAGTGGCTGCGCCAGTATTCCTCCGATCCCCACGAAACCTATCTGCGCGGCTTCTTGGGCCGCATGCTCTTCTCCGGGGACGAGGTGTATAAAAGCGTGAAGGTACTCTCCGGCGGTGAAAAGGTGCGCTGCATGCTCTCGCGTATGATGCTTTCCGGCGCCAATGTGCTGCTGCTGGACCAGCCCACCAACCACCTGGATCTGGAGTCCATCGCCGCAGTGAACAGCGGCCTGGAAAGCGTCAGGTGCAACGTGCTCCTGGCCTGCCACGACCACCAGCTGGTGGAAACTGTAGCCAACAGGGTGCTCTGTTTCAATGCCGACGGCACTGTGACAGACTATCGTACTGATTACGACACCTATCTGGAAAAAACCGCCGCACACGAGGCGGAAGCATAAAACACAAAAAAGTCGGGACGTTTTCTGCTTTTGCAGAAAGCGTCTTGACTTTCTTCTTTTTTTCGATATACTATATAAAGTTTTATGAAATCCATCCATGCGATGGAAAAACGGTTTCTGCCAACTGCCCTCAGTTGACTATCGTGTCCCCGGCGGGACAGGCCATAGTCCCGGAGCGGCAGTCTTTTTATGCTGATCGACAGAAAGGAGCCACAGTCATTATGAAAAAGGACATCGTGATCATCGGCGCCGGTCCCGCCGGCATTTTCACCGCGCTGGAACTGATCCGCAAGGGCAGTAAAAAGAGCATTGCCCTGGTGGAAAAGGGCGCGGCCATCGAACACCGCCGCTGCCCCAAAAGCGTGACGCACAAATGTGTCAACTGCAAGCCCTACTGCCACATTACTACCGGCTTTTCCGGTGCTGGCGCTTTTTCCGACGGAAAGCTGTCCCTCTCCTGTGAAGTGGGCGGTGATCTGCCGGATCTGGTGGGTGCCGATCTGGTGCAGGATACCATCGCCTATGCCGACAGCATTTACCTCGAGTTCGGCGCAGACACCCATGTAGAGGGCGTTACCGACGGCGATGAGATTCGCGCCATCCGCAAGCGCGCCATTGCCGCAGGACTCAAGCTGGTGGATTGCCCCATTCGTCATATGGGGACGGAAAAGGCTCAAGATATTTACCTCGGCATTGAAAAATACCTCGCCGACCACGGCGTAGAACTGCTGTTCGGCATGGAATGTGTGAACATCATCTTGCAGGATTCTGTCTGCAAAGGCGTCACGCTGACCGATGGAAAAAAGGATCTGGAAATCTATGCCGATGAAACTGTGATTGCCGCCGGACGACGCGGCGCAGACTGGCTGGAAAAAGTGTGCGCCGAACATAATATTGCCCACCAGAGCGGCACGGTAGACGTCGGCGTGCGCGTAGAGGTGCGCAACGAAGTGATGGAAACGGTCAACCGTGCCCTGTATGAAAGCAAGCTCATCGGCTATCCCAAGCCCTTCAAAAACAAGGTGCGCACGTTCTGCCAGAACCCCGGCGGCTTCGTCAGCCAGGAAAACTATGACAATGATCTGGCCGTGGTCAACGGTCACTCCTATAAAGAAAAAAAATCCGACAACACCAATCTGGCCATTTTGTGCTCCCACAATTTCAACGAGCCGTTCAACCAGCCCATTGCTTTTGCCCAGAAGGTGGGCGAACTGACCAACATGCTGGGCGCAGGCCATATTCTGGTCCAGCGCTACGGCGACATTCTCGACGGCAAGCGCACCTGGGCCAAAGAGCTTGCCCGTTCCAACGTGCGTCCCACTTTGCCCGACGCCGTGGCCGGCGATATCACTTCCGCCATGCCCTACCGATCCATGCTGAATATCATCAACTTTATTCAGGCCGTGGACAAGGTGGTGCCCGGGTTTGCCGCGCCGGAAACCCTGCTCTATTCTCCAGAGCTGAAATTCTATTCCAACCGCATCAAAATGGACACCCATCTGAACACCAACGTGCAGGGGCTGCACTGCCTGGGTGATAGTTCCGGCTGGACCCGCGGGCTGATGATGGCCTCGGTCATGGGTGTGCTGATGGGCCGCTATCTTCTGTGATCCTATCTTTCTTTTCGGGCCAGTACAAAAGGCGGGGCGCATGCCCCGCCTTTTTCCCGCCTGATACAAAAAATTCTTACATCCGCCGTCTGTTTGTGCTATACTGTTCTTATAGTGTGGGAAAGTAGCGGGAAAACACCCCCATAGATCCCCACACAATACAAAAAACGGTTTCAAAAGGAGGATACAGCATGTACGAGCGCGGCGTATTGATCATGTACGGCAGTAGCGGCGTTTGCCGCGTGGAGGACGTGGCGCCCATGAAGGGCAGCCGCGGCGCAGAGAAAAACCGGCTTTACTACAAGCTTTCGCCGGTTTATGGCAGTGGCACGATTTATGTCCCCGTAGACACGAAAATTTTCATGCGCCCGGTGCTCAGCCGCCGCGAGGCCATGGATCTGATTCACCGCATCCCGGAAATCAGCGACGATTGCGGCGAAGATGTTTCCGACTGGCATGCTCTGTCCGCCATCTACCAGGAGCAACTCCATTCCCACGACTGCGCCGAGCTGGTGCATCTGATCAAATCGGTTTACCTCAAGAACCGTACCAACGCTGAAAGCGGACGGCGGCCCTACAAAGTGGATCAGGAATATCAGAAACGGGCGGAAGAACTTCTGCACAGCGAACTGGCCGCCGCGCTGAACATTCCCTTGGAGCAGGTAGCAAGTTTTATTGCCGCCGAATTGGAAAAAAGCGCTCTATAATGTACCATACAGCCAACCCCGGCTCTGAAATCCGAGCCGGGGGCGTTTTTCGATTCGGCATCCCCTTTGCAGGGGCGAGCGCATTACTTCTTCAGCGTACCGTTGGCGCTGGCGGTCAGATAGGCGTTGATAAAGCCGTCCAAATCGCCGTCCATAACGTTGTCGATATTGCCGGTCTCATAGCCGGTGCGCGTATCCTTGACCATCTGATAGGGCATGAACACATAAGAGCGGATCTGGCTGCCCCATTCAATTTTCATCTGCACGCCCTTAATATCGGAGATTTTTTCGGCGTGCTGCTGAGCCTTCAGTTCCATCAGCTTTGCCCGCAGCATTTTCATACAGTTGTCGCGGTTCTGGAACTGGCTGCGCTCCTGCTGTGAGGAGACCACAATGCCCGTGGGCTTATGGATCAGGCGAACTGCAGAAGACGTTTTATTGATATGCTGGCCGCCGGCGCCAGAGGAACGGAACACCTGCATTTCGATGTCCTCTTCGCGGATTTCAATGGAATTGTCGTCGTCCATTTCCGGCATAACCTCCACCGCGGCAAAGGACGTCTGGCGGCGCGCGTTGGCGTCAAACGGAGAAACACGCACCAGACGGTGCACGCCGTTCTCACTCTTGAGATAGCCGTAGGCATTGTCGCCCTCTACAGCAATGGTGGCAGACTTGATGCCGGCTTCGTCGCCATCCTCGTAATCAAGAATCTTATAGGTGAAGCCGTGGCGCTCCACCCAGCGAGTGTACATACGGTAAAGCATTTCGGTCCAGTCCTGGGCCTCGGTACCGCCGGCGCCGGAATGCAGCGCCACAATGGCGTTATTGGCATCGTATTCACCGGAAAGCAACGTCGCCAAACGGCGATCTGCAATCTCGCCCTCCAGCTTATCATAGGACTCGGTCAATTCCTCCAGCAGGGACTCATCGTCTTCCTCAATGGCTATTTCACACAGTGTCATGGCATCTTCCCAATCGGCACAGAGCTTTTCATGGGCGCGGATTTTGTTCTCCAGGCGCTTGATTTGCTGGGCCACCTTCTGCGAATGCTCCATATCGCTCCAAAAGCCCTCCTGGGCGCTTTCGTCCTGCAAACGGGCATATTCCTGCCGCGCACCGTCAATGTTCAGCGCGTTTTTCAGCTCCTCCAACGTGGGCTTCTGTGCAAGCAGCTTCTGCTTGTACTCATCAAATTCGATCATGCTCATGCTTGTTTTCTCCACCTGTATCGTAAAATAGTCCATTGATCTAGACAATAATATTATTATATCCAATTATTCCCCATCTGTAAAGCCGTTTCGGCGGAAAAGTACCGGACTCCGCCCAGCCCACAAAGATGGATTCTTTCGTTACTTTTTTCACTTCCCCTCCAAAATTCCGCGTATTGCGGACAAACGGCCGCAATATAGGCAGTGTCCATTGCACCAGTGCTGAAATTCCTGCACGCTCTTGTCATTTATTACTTTACCATGTAAAATAGTTTCAACGCATTTTTCGCTCTGCTGCCGCATAAGGTGGACCAGCACACTATGTCCGCTGCGCAAAAGCACTTGGCAAAGGTCAGTTTGGAAGAGGAAAGAGGCATCGGTTTTATGGATCAATTTATGAATATTCTGGAGCTTATCGACAAGTACATATGGGGCATCCCGCTGTGCGCTCTGATCATCGGCTGTGGCATCTGGCTGACGCTGCGGGTGCGGTTCCTGCAGATCCGCCATCTGGGCCGGGCACTCAAATACATGGTGCGCAACGAAGCTCACGGCGAAGGCGAAGTGACCAGCTTCGGCGCGCTGTGCACTGCCCTGTCCGCCACCATCGGCACGGGCAACATCGTGGGCGTGGCCACGGCCATCGCTGCCGGCGGGCCGGGCGCGCTGCTGTGGATGGAGATCGCCGCTTTCTTCGGCATGGCTACAAAATACTCCGAAGGGCTTCTGGCGATCAAGTACCGCAGCATCGACAAAGACGGCCATGTGTTGGGCGGCCCTTTCTACTATATTGAGCGCGGTATGGGGAAAGGCTGGAAATGGCTGGCCAAAACCTTTGCCTTCCTGGGCGCCACGGCAGGGCTGCTGGGCATCGGGACCATCACTCAGGTCAACGGCATTACTTCCGCCGCGCAAAACTTCTTTGACCCGAATCTGCAGCATGTGGTCTTTTCCATCGGCCAGGGAGAAAGTGCCGTTCCCATCACGCTGACTACCATTGTTGCAGGCCTTCTGGTCACACTGGCCGTGGCCCTGGTGGTCATCGGCGGCATCAAGCGCATTGCCGGCGTATCTCAGATCATCGTTCCTTTTATGGCAGTTACTTATATTCTTTTTGCCGTAATTTTACTGCTTTGCAATCTGCAGCATGTGCCCGGCGCCATTGTCACGATCGTCACCTCGGCTTTTGCGCCCCAAGCTGCTCTCGGCGGCGTGATCGGCGCCACCATCAAGGATGCCATCCAGAACGGCGTGGCCCGCGGCATCTTCTCCAATGAGGCCGGTCTCGGTTCTGCCCCCATCGCCGCAGCTGCTGCTCAAACCAAGGAGCCGGTGCGCCAGGGCCTGGTCACAATGACCGGCACCTTTATCGACACCATTATCGTGTGCACCATGACCGGGCTGGCTATCGTACTTACCGAATCCTGGTTGCCTGAACTGGGCCTGAGGGGTGTACAAATCACAACCCGCGCTTTCCAGGTGGGGCTTCCTCTCCCCAGCAGCGTCTCCGCTTTCATCCTGATGTTGTGTCTTATTTTCTTCGCTTTTACTACAATTTTGGGCTGGGACTATTACGGAGAGCGCTGCCTTGAGTATTTCACAGGCAGCAACAAAGCCGTCGTCAAATGCTACCGGTGGCTGTATATCGCCGCTGTCTTTATCGGCCCTTACCTGACGGTAGCCGCCGTGTGGACCATTGCTGATATATTCAACGCCCTGATGGCCCTTCCCAACATCATCGCTCTGCTGGCACTGTCCGGCGTAGTGGCAAAAGAGACCCGTGCCTATTTCCACCGGGATCTCCAGCGCCGCCTCCTGCATCAAAAGCGTTGAACACAGCTTTGGCAAACAGCCCCCATCCGGCAATGCCGGATGGGGGCTTTCGGTCGCACAGCACTTTATTCTTCCGCCTTTTGAATCCCTTTTCGGGTCAGCCAGACCTTCATTCCCTGTAGTCCCAGGATCACCGCGCCGCCCAGCAGGAAAAACAGGGGACGGAAGGTGCCCAGCTCCATCGCCGCACGGGGCGGCTCCAGCGTAGTGGGACCCAACACCACAGAATACAGAGATCCAAGCATCAAACCGACAATCAGAAAAATCATTTGAGCACGATAATGCTCCATCAAATAGCGCAGCAGCCGGATAATCAACGCCACGCCAGCGCATACGCCCAGCGCAAACGCGATAACGGTGGGCAGCGCGGAAAAATCAAAGCCCATCACCGCGCGTACCGCAGTGATCACCGGCAAATACAGCCCCATGATCAGCAGCAGCGTGGAACCGGAAATCCCGGGCAGCACCATGGCGGAAATGGCCGCAAGGCCGCCGAGGAACACATAGGCAAGGCCTCCCACACCGCTCACCGCACCGCCGGACGCCGGATTAACCGAGGATACCAGCACCACAAAGACGATGCCGGCCAAAACAAAGGGCGACCATTTCCAGCGCCCCCGCAGCGTCGCTTTTTCCTCATTCAGCACCAGCGGGATGGCAAACAGGATAAAGCCGATAAAGACAGAACTGATGGCATAAATATGGCTTTCAAACACACGGCTCAGCGCCAGGATCGCCAAGCCCATGCCGATCACCCATCCAAGCCCCAGCTGGATCAGAAATTTCAGCGCCGGGCGCCGGCCCTGTCCGCTGCCGTGGATTAGGTCGTCCAACGAAGAGATAAAGCGATCATAAAATCCCAGCAAAAAGGCGATCGTACCGCCGGAAACACCGGGCACACTATCGGCCAGCGCCATACAGAACCCCCGGAACATATTGACGAAAATCAAATCTGCGTCCTCCTATTCTTTCCTAAACAGCGGCCAACGGTCGCGCTGCGTATGTTTCGACGATCAATGGTTATCATACAAGCGAAAACTGTATCCTGTCAATCGCCACAGTCTCTTTTTCACAATTTTTTATACAATATTAAGAATCAAGCCGATTTTCCTCGGAAAGGGAGCCGCAGATCAGCTTCCGCTGCCGCGCAGCGTTTCCAAGCTCTTGCGTGCGCCGACGTGCCCCTGCTCCGCCGCCCGCTCCCACAGGTAAAAGGCCGCCTCCTTGTCCCGGGGCACCCCGTCGCCGTAAAAACAGCACACACCGCGGTAATACTGGGCCTCGGCATTGCCCAGCGCCGCTGCCCGTTCCCATAGCTGCAGTGCTGCGCGCAGGCTCTTCTCCCGCCCCCGACCGTAATAATATCCCTCGGCCAGCCGGGCGATAGAATCCCCGTCCTCCGAAGCCAGCGCCGCCGCCAGCACCTTTTCCTCCTGCCGCTTTGCCACCGCTGCGCACCTCCCCCGCATATCTTGTTGCTTTCTGCCGACCATTCGCATTTTTTCACTTTACCACAGCGGCACCGGTTTTGCAAGGGGCGGCCGCCGAAAGCGCATGGTACGCAGGCCGCCGCACTCCGGCACCCTGCCCGTACAGCGCCGCGTGCAAAAAGCGCCGGCAGCCTGGGATTCCCAGACTGCCGGCGCCTTCCGGCTTATTTATGATTGACATTCCAAATCGTATCGGCATACTCCGCCACCGAGCGATCCGCAGCAAAAATACCGCTGCGGGCAATATTGTGCAGCGACATCCGATTCCAATGCTCCGCATCCTGATACGCTGCCACCATGCGGTGCTCCGCATCGCAATAGGCCGCAAAATCTGCCAGAAGCATATATTCGTCCGCCGCACCGTAGCGGTTGTAGAGCAACCGCTCATACAGCTCCTCAAAACGGACACCGCCGAAACCGTCGCGGATCTGATCCACCACGCGGCGCAGCGTCTCGTCGCGCTGGTAGAACAGCGACGGATCATACCCTCCACGCTTCATATCCGCCACCTCGTCGGCATGCAGGCCGAACAGGAACATGTTCTCATCGCCCAGCACATCATGCATCTCCACATTAGCGCCGTCCAGGGTGCCGATGGTCAGCGCTCCGTTCATCATGAATTTCATGTTGCCGGTGCCGGAGGCCTCTTTGCCGGCGGTGGAGATCTGTTGTGACACCTCCGCCGCAGGCATCAGCTTTTCTGCCAGGGACACACAGTAATTCTCCAGGAACACCACCTGCAGCTTGCCGCGGCACAGCGGATCGCTATCAATCTGCCGGGCCAGCGCATTGATCAAACGGATAATATCCTTCGCCACTTTGTAGCCGGGCGCCGCCTTGGCGCCGAAAAGATACACATGGGGTGTAAAATCCCTGTTCGGATCGTCATGCAGCTGCTGATAACTGGCAATGATCTGCATCACATTGAGCAGCTGGCGCTTATATTCATGCAGGCGCTTGACCTGCACGTCGAAAATACCGTCCGTGTTCAGCACCACGCCGGAGCCGCGCTTGACAGAACGCGCAAAAGCCTCCTTGTTCTCCCGTTTGATGCTCCCCAGGCGTGCAAGCACCTGGGCATCCCCAGCATACTGATCCAGTTTCTGCAATTCCATGGGCTGCAGGAGATAGCTGTCCCCGCCGGTCAGATCGCAGATCAGCGCATGCAGACCGGGATTGCTCTGGGCCAGCCAGCGGCGGTGATCGATGCCATTGGTCACGTTTTTGAATTTCGCCGGCTCCATCTGGCAAGCCTCGCGGAACACATCCGTACGCAAGATCTCCGTATGGAGGGCTGACACGCCGTTGACGGCGCTGCCGCCTGCAATGCACAAATTAGCCATGCGCACCTCGCCGCCCCATACCACCGCCATTTTCTCGGTGATGGCATTGTTGTGATGGAAGAACTCCTCCACGCTTTTTTGGTAACGCTTGCCGATCTCGTCGATGATCTGCCAGATACGGGGCAGCAGGCTTTCGATCAACGTCTGGGGCCAGCGCTCGAGCGCTTCGGAAAGCACGGTGTGGTTGGTATAGGCCACGGAATTCCGGGTGATCTCCCAGGCCTCGTTCCAGGAATAACCAGCCTCATCCATCAAAATGCGCATCAATTCGGGAATGACCATGGCCGGGTGGGTATCATTGATCTGGATCACGTTTTTCTCATGGAAATTCTTAAGCGTTCCGTAGACCTCCACATGTTTGCGCACCAAGGACTGCACTGTGGCGGAAACAAAGAAATACTGCTGTTTCAGGCGCAGAGACTTTCCTTCCATATGCTCATCGTTTGGATAGAGGATCTTGGTGATCGTTTGGGCCATAGTCTGCTCTTCGGTGGCGCGGACATACTGGCCAGAGGAAAACAGGGCCATATCCAGCGTACGGGGCGAACGGGCCTCCCACAGCCGCAGTGTATTCACATGATCCGTTCCATAACCGGCAATTTCCATATCACAAGGAATGGCGATGACAGTATTGTAATCTTCGTGCACCACATGCAGATGACCATCGCGCCACACCTCGCGGAGCTTTCCGCCGAAGTGCACCTCTTCGCGCTCTTCCGGCTTGGCAATCAGCCACGCTCCGCCCACGGCCTTCCAGTCGTCGGGCAGTTCCACCTGTTGGCCGTCCACGATGCGCTGCTTGAAAATACCGAGTTCATAGCACAAAGAATAGCCGGTGGCCGGAATACCCAGCGTGGTCATAGAGTCGAGATAGCAGGCAGCCAGACGGCCCAAGCCGCCGTTGCCGAGGCCTGCATCCGGCTCCATTTCAAAAATATCCGCACTCTTAAATCCCATGTTTTCAATGGCGCCGTTCATCGCCTCCAGCACACCCAGATTGTAGGCATTTTTCATCAGGCTGCGGCCCATCAAAAACTCCAGGGAGAGATAATGCACCCTGCGCTCATGGGCGCGCTCCACACGCTCCATCGTTTCTGCACCGTGCAGCGCCATCATATCCCGCAAGACCAGCGCGCATGCCTTGAATAAATATTCTTCGTTGACATCCTTTTCCGAGATGCCGTAATTGAGGCGCAGCTTTCCGCGGATCGCCTCTTCCATATCCTGAACCGTATAAAGTTGCTGCATGGAAAACGTCCTTTCCTGTTTCGTTTTAATTCCAATTCATTATAAAAGATAAAAAAACCAAAAAACGGGGTCCCCGGAGGGGTCCCCCGTTTTCAGAATACCAGAAATCTCCGCCGCAGCGATTCCTTGCTCCGCCCCTTAAGTTTAACGGATCTGTTCGTAGATCTGGTGATACTCTCTGGCGCTGCCCGCCCAACTGAAGTCTTCAGTCATACCACGCTTCTGCAGCGTGGCAAAGGCTTCCTGATTATCCCAGAACAAGCGTGCAGCCTCGCGCACCACATACCACATATCACCGGCATTGTAATTGGCAAAGGTAAAGCCGTTTCCACCGCAGCACCATTCCTCATAAGGGTGCACCGTATCCTTCAGCCCGCCGGTTTCACGGACAATGGGCAGCGTTCCATAGCGCATGGCAATCATCTGGCTCAAGCCACACGGTTCGCTCTTGGAAGGCATCAGAAACAGATCTGCTCCGGAATAAATGCGCATGGAGGTTGCCTCATTGTATTCGATCCGGGCCGCCAGCATACCGGGGAAGCGATACTGCGCATTGCTGAAGAATTCCTCATACTGCCAGTCGCCTTTACCCAGCACCACAAACTGGATGCCAAGATCCATCATACCGTCCAGCGTCTCGCAGATCAGATCCAGGCCCTTGTGGGACACCAGACGGCTGACTACCGCCACAATGGGAAGGTTCGGATCCTCCCGCAGCCCCATTTCCCGCTGCAGCGCCGCTTTGCACGCGGTCTTGCCGGACAGATCCTCTGCCGAGTAATTCTGCACCAAGCAGCGGTCCGTGGCGGGATTATAGCGATCCATGTCGATGCCATTGAGGACGCCATGGAGCTTCCAGTCGCACAGATTCATTACGCCTTCCATACCATGAGCAAAATAGGCGTATTTCAATTCCTGGGCATAGGTAGGACTGACGGTTGTCACCGCGTCGGCGGTAAGCAGGGCGCCTTTGAGCAGATTCACATCGCCGGAAAAAGCCAGCGTACCGCCGTCAAACCAGCCGCAGGGCAGACCGAAGAGATCTTCCAGCGTTTCGCGGCCGTAGCGCCCCTGATACTCGATATTATGCACCGTAAACACCGTTCGGATACTGCGCAGCACATCCCAGCGCACCGCATCGTCCGAGAGGTAGATGGGCACCAGAGCCGTCTGCCAGTCGTTGCAGTGGATTACTTCCGGCATGAAGTCCAGATGCGTCAGCAGCGAGACCACCGCGCGGGAAAAATAGGCGAAGCGCTCGCCGTCATCATAATAACCGTAAAGATCGGGCCGGGCAAAGTAGTGCTCGTTATCGATAAAGTAATAGGTAACGCCGCCGCGTTCGCAGCGGAACAGGCCACAATACAGACTGCGCCAGGCCAGAGTGACATAAATGTATTTCACAAACGTCAGCTCTTCCACATATTTGTCCGCCACAGTCTGATACAGCGGCAGGATCACCTCTACCTCGTCGCCGCCGGCGGAGAGCGCCTGAGGCAGACTTCCGGCCACATCGCCTAATCCGCCAGTCTTACAAAACGGAACACATTCGCTGGTTACGAATAATACCTTCATCTTTTCCTCCGATCTGATGTCCGGCCGCTCCGTCGCCGGAACGGCGGAGCGCGCCGGGCTGTTTTATTATAGCAGTTCCTTCGGGGAGATACGAGTGACTTTTTTCACAAAATTCCAACGTTCCGCCGCCGTTTCTTCCCTTGTTTCGATAGCCGCCGAACGGTATTCACATCATCTTAAACGATGCTGAACTTGGAAATAGCCAGCGGATAGTTGCTGTGCCCCATCAGCATGCGGTTTTCCGTAATCGTAACATTTTTGTCGGCAATGGCATATTTCAGCGTAGCGCCGGCACGGATCACTGTGTCCTGCATCACGATACAGCCGCGGACTTTCGCGCCTTTTTCCACACGGACACCGCGGAAAATAATGCTGTCCTCCACTTCGCCCTCAATAATGCAGCCGTCGGATACCAGCGAATTAACACATTTGCTGCCCGGGCCATAATAGGTAGAGGCATCACTGCGATCCTTGGTGCGGATGGGCCGGTCAGGCAGGAAGAGATCCGCGCGCACTTCCGCGCGCAGCAGTTCCATGCTGCGCTTATAGTAGTCATCCACACTCATAATGCGGGCAGCGTAGCCCCGAAACACATATGCATGCAACTTGAGACGGCTCTTCATGCCCTGCAGCACGGCACGGTGGAAGCTGTATTCATTATGCCCGTCGCATTCGGCAATCAGCTCCAGCAGCAGCTTTTTGCTGATGATATACACCTCCAGCGCATCGCAGCCGCCCCGCACTTCGCCGCGGCTGACCACATCGGTGATCGTGCCGTCCTCATCAATCAGATAGCTGGTAGTCTTTCCGTCCCCGCCGGGCGCACAGGCACAGGTGATATCCGCCCCAGAGCGGATATGCTCCTCCAGCACATCTCCCAGCGGCATATTGCAGATCAGCGCACCGTTGGCCAGAACAACGTACTCCTGCCGGATCCGCTGCACATAACTTTCAATGGCAGCCAGCGCTTCCATTTTGCCGCGAAACTCCCGACTGGGGTCAATTTTGGGCGCTGAAGGCAACAGACGCAGCCCGCCGTGCTTGCGGCTCAGATCCCAATCCTTGCCGGAACCAAGGTGATCCAGCATACTTTGATACTTATCCTGCAGAATAATCCCCACATCGGTCACGCCGGCATTGACCATATTGGAGATGGTGAAATCCACAATGCGGTAGCGGGCCGCATAGGGGATGGAATCCGCCACGCGCTGCTCTACCAGCGTCTGCAGCTTCGGGCATTTGCCGTAGGCAAAGATGATACCATGCATCCGGTTCATTTCCTCAGCACCTCCTTATGACCGCGGTCCAGCATTTTGTTGGGGGCCACAACTTCCCCTTCCGCAATTCGGCAAAATGGCCCGATTACGGCAATGCTCCAGGCGGACGGGTCTTCAGCCGTCTCCGGCGGCGCGCCCACCCTGGCACCCGGACCGATATGGGCGCCCTCGCCCAGGATAGCATATTCCACCGATGCGCCGTCTTCGACCACCGCGCCGGGCATCACCACACTGTAGCGCACGCTGGCGCCTTTGCCCACCGTGACGGAGTGCGCCACCACGGAGTTTTCCACGCTTCCCTCGATGATGCTGCCCTGGGTAACCACGCTGTGACTCACCACCGCCTGCGCGCCGAGATAGGCCGGCGCCTTGCGCGGCGCGCGGGCATAGATGGGCCATTCGCTGTCAAACACATCCAGTCCGCCATTGCGGGCCAGCATATCCATATTGGCGTCCCACAGACTGTCCAGCGTGCCCACATCCTTCCAGTACCCGGCAAAGCGGTAGGCCACCATTTTTTTACCGTCACGGAGCATATTGGGAATAATATTTTTTCCGAAATCATTCTGAGAATCCGTATCTTTCTCATCTTCAACCAGGTAATGCCGCAGCTCATGCCAAGAGAAGCAGTAAATCCCCATGGACGCCAGATTGCTCTTAGGCTGGGGCGGTTTTTCCTCAAACTCGACGATGTTATCCTCTTCGTCCACATTCATGATACCGAAGCGGGGCGCCTCGTCCCACGGAACTTCCATCACGGAAATGGTGCAGGCCGCGCCGCTTTTCTTGTGGCGGTTGACCATTTTCGCATAGTCCATTTTATAGATATGGTCTCCAGAGAGAATTACCACATAGTCCGGCTCATACAAGTCGATAAAGCCAATGTTCTGGTAGATGGCGTTGGCTGTGCCCTTATACCAAGTACCCCGATCTCCCTGAGAAACATAGGGCGGCAGAATATGTACGCCACCGTCGCTGCCGTCCAAATCCCACGGCTGCCCGCTGCCGATATAGCTGTTCAATTCCAGGGGCTGATACTGCGTCAATACACCCACCGTGTCAATACCGGAGTTGACACAGTTGGACAGGGGAAAATCAATAATACGGTATTTTCCGCCAAATGGTATGGCCGGCTTTGCCACCTTACCCGTCAGCACATAAAGCCGGCTGCCCTGGCCCCCGGCCAAGAGCATCGCAACAACCTCTTTTTTCATGGTCTGCCAATCCTTTCCTGTCAATACTTCTTATCCACTCGCTCAGGCGCGTTCCTTGGCCGAAGCATGCCCAGAGGGTGCCTTCGTCCCGGCCCGCCTTACGGGAGTATCCTTTGCCGGAATTTTTTTCACTGTGACCAACTTCTGGTCAACCGTTTTATTCTTCGGCATACGCAGATATCCCTCACCCCGCAGTACCACGCCGGCCATGGGCGGAATGGTAACCTCTACGCTGCAGGGATGACCGTGGGACGGAATCCATTCCGTGCGCACCCGTGCGGGATTGCCCGCGCCGCTTCCCCCGAAGGCGGGGTCATCGGAATTGAAAATCTCAACATATTCCTTTTTCTGCGGCACGCCGAAGCGGTAATGGTGCAGCTCCACTGGAGAGAAATTCACCACACAGACCACCTCTTTTCCCTTTTTGTCCCGCCGCAGAAAAACCACCACATTATTGTTGCAGTCATCGGCCACGATCCATTCGAATCCTTCCCAGTCAAAATCCACCTCCCACAGCTCTTTGGTGTCCAGATAAAAATGATTTGCCGCTTTGAAAAAGGCATTGAGCTTTGCGTGCAGAGGCTCCTTCAGCAGCGCCCAATCCAACTGCCCCTCATAATGCCACTCGTTGATCTGACCCAGCTCCGCGCCCATGAAGATGAGCTTCTTGCCCGGATGCATCAAAATATACGAGTAGAACGCCCGCACACCGGCGGCTTTCAGCGCTTCGTCGCCGGGCATCTTGCCCATCAGGGAGCCCTTCATGTGCACCACTTCGTCATGGGACATGGGGAGCACAAAATTCTCGGAAAAGGCGTACATAAAAGAAAACGTCACATCTCGGTGATTGTCCCTTCGGAAATAGGGATCGAGCTTGATATAGTGGGTCATATCATTCATCCATCCCATGTTCCATTTTAAATTGAATCCCAGCCCGCCGGCATCCACCGGACGGGACACCATGGGCCAAGCCGTGGATTCCTCAGCAATCATCAGTACATCAGGATTTGTGCGGAATGCCATACGATTGAGATCTTGCAAAAAGGCGATGGCCTCCAGGTTTTCCTTGCCGCCTTTGCGGTTGGGCGTCCACTGGCCGTCCCTGCGGTCGTAATCGAGGTACAGCATGGACGC
This sequence comes from bacterium 210917-SL.2.15, assembly GCA_020555605.1. GTDB lineage: Bacteria > Bacillota > Clostridia > Oscillospirales > Oscillospiraceae > Pseudoscillospira. Next base: position 87,280 of record JAJCJC010000004.1, read on the forward strand.
CACAGCGTCCACTCGCAGCCCGTCGATATGATACTGGGTGATCCAGTACTCTGCCGAGGACAGCAGGAAGGATTTGACCTCCGGCTTTTCATAGTCGAACACCCGGGTGCCCCAGCCGTAGTGCTCCCATTTTTGGGGATCCTCATACTCATAACAGGGTGCGCCGTCAAATTCATACAGGCCGAATGCATCCTTGCAGAAATGGGCCGGCACCCAGTCCAGCACTACGCCGATGCCCGCCCGATGGCACTGGTCCACAAAATACATAAAATCCTTGGGCGTACCGTAACGCGAGGTGGGCGCAAAATAACCGGTGCACTGGTAGCCCCAGGAAGCGTCCAGCGGATGTTCCGTCACCGGCAGGAGTTCAACGTAGTTGTATCCCAGATCTTTCACATAGGGTACCAGCTGCTCGGCCAAATCGCGGTAACTCAGAGAATCGCCGTTTTCATAGCGTTTCCAGGAACCCAAGTGCACCTCGTAGGTATTCATAGGCGCTTCACTGATCTTGCGCCGGTGCCGCTGCGCCTGGAACGCCTGATCATGCCACTCATAGCCACGGATATCATAAAGTTTGGAGGCCGTGCCGGGCCGCGTCTCGGCGTGGAAGGCATAGGGATCAGCCTTCATGCGGACCTCCCCGTCCGGGCCGGTAATGGCAAACTTATAAATGTCATACTCCCGCAGACCTGGCACAAACCCTTCCCAAATTTCCCGCTCGACGATGCTCATCAGGTTTTTCTCGGCATTCCAATCATTGAAATCGCCGACCACAGCCACGGCTTCCGCGTGGGGCGCCCACACACGGAACACATAACCGTCCACGCCTTCGCGCTGTGCAGCGTGCGCGCCAAAAAACTCATACCCCCGGGCCATGGTTCCCTCGTGAAACACATGACTGTTGAAGGCGAGGCTGTCCTTTCTTCCCATGTTTATCAGCTCCTTGTCTTTTTTACAGAGACAATCTTATTCCATAGAACGCTTTTCGAAAAAACACAAAAAGTTTCGACCTTCTTCTATCCTTTTTTACAGAAACATCTCCTTGAATTCTTTTCATGTTTGTACAAATTATACAACTGTATCAAAAATCCGTCAAGGAGAAACGCCGGATTCCGTTCTGTTAGAATTGCACGAAAAATAAAGGCGTTTTTTGCCATGTCCGCAACGCCAAAAAAGGAAAGCAGGACGCCTGCACGCAAGCATCCTGCTTTGGATCTTTGTTCAATTTTTCAGGCTGTGCATCGGCGCGGGGATCCGCCCGCCTCTGGCAATAAAGGCTGCGGCGCTTTCGCCGTGCACCGGCATGATGGGCGCACTGCCCAGCAGGCCGCCGAAGTCCACCGTGTCGCCCACCTTCAGCCCCGGCGCGGGGATCAGGCGCACCGCTGTAGTCTTGGTGTTTACCATGCCAATGGCCGCCTCGTCGGCGATGATTGCCGAAAGGGTCTGCGCCGACGTGTCGCCGGGCACAGCGATCATGTCCAGCCCCACCGAGCACACGCAGGTCATGGCTTCCAGCTTGTCCAGCGTCAGCGTGCCGGAAGACGCAGCCGCAATCATACCCTCGTCCTCGCTGACGGGGATAAACGCGCCGGACAGGCCGCCCACGCTGGAGGACGCCATAACGCCGCCTTTTTTCACCGCATCGTTGAGCATGGCCAGTGCCGCCGTGGTGCCGTGGGTGCCGCAGACTTCCAGGCCCATTTCCTCCAGAATGCGGGCCACACTGTCGCCGATGGCCGGCGTGGGAGCCAGGGACAGATCCACAATGCCGAAGGGAACATCCAAACGGCGGGACGCTTCCTGTGCCACCAGCTGGCCCATGCGGGTGATATGGAATGCCGTCTTTTTAATGGTTTCCGCCACCACATCAAAAGGTTCTCCCTTCACACCCTGCAGCGCATGATGGACCACGCCGGGACCGGAAACACCCACATTGATGACCCGGTCCGCCTCAGACACGCCGTGGAAAGCTCCCGCCATGAAGGGGTTATCCTCCACCGCATTGCAAAACACCACCAGCTTGGCACAGCCAAAGCCGTGGGCGTCGGCAGTGCGCTGAGCCGTGTTCTTGATCACTTCACCCATCAGGGCCACAGCGTCCATATTGATGCCCGCCTTGGTTGAGCCGATGTTCACCGAGGCGCACACCAGTTCCGTGGTAGCCAGGGCCTCAGGAATGGACCGGATCAGGCGCAGATCCGCCCCGGTCATGCCTTTCTGCACCAGAGTAGAGAAACCACCAATAAAATTGACGCCCGTTTCCGCCCGGGCTTTATCCAGCGCCACGGCAAAAGGGACATAATCCTGCGCCTCTGACGCACCGGCCACCAAGGCAATGGGCGTAACGGAAATGCGCTTGTTGACGATGGGAATTCCAAACTCCGCCTCAATAGCCTCGCCGGTTTTAACCAGATCTTTGGCGCTGCGGGTGATTTTGTCGTAAATTTTCTCGCAGGCCCGCTTGGGATCGCTGTCGCAGCAGTCCAGCAGCGAAATACCCATGGTGATGGTGCGGATGTCCAGATGCTGCTGATCGATCATGCGGATCGTGCTGAGAATATCGTTTTGGTTCATCATAAACAAAACACCCTCTTAAATCTTATGCATCGCGTTGAAAATATCCTCGCGCTGAATGCGCACACTGAGCCCCCGGTTCTGGCCGTAGTCCGCCAGGGCAGCGGACAGGGTGTCGAAGGGCTGCGTACACCGCTCGGTGTCCACCACCATCATCATGGTGAAATAGTCGTTCATAACGGTCTGGCTGATGTCCAGCACGTTCACCTGATACTCCGCCAGTTTTGTGCACACGCCGGCAATAATGCCCACCTGATCCTTTCCGATCACGGTAACGATTGCTTTCATGCTTGCTTTCTCCTTTTTTTGTTTTTTCTCATTTCGTTTTCCTTCAGGTTTCGTTCAGCTCGTCCAACGTCAGTTCAAAGGCCGGCAGGAAGTGCTCCATAAAATAGCGTACTTCCGGCAGAGGGTTCTGGCGCAAGGCTTCCAGAATCTGCTCCGCCGCAGCGCGGAACTCGTTGTTGCCCGCCTTGCCTTCCTCCACGCATTTGATATAGGCCGACAGCTTGTCCGCCGCCTTCACCAGATCCGCCACATCGCCGTCGCTCCCTTTGAGGATCGGCTCATACTCCTCCGCCAGTCCTTCCCCCAGCATGGAGAGCAGCCGGTCCTGGGCCACAGATTCCACCGCTTTGTAGGAATCCCGGATCGCCGGGTTGTAATACTTGATGGGCGTGGGCAGATCACCGGTGAGAATTTCCGAAGCATCGTGATACAGCGCCGCCACAGCCACGCTCCCTGCGTCCACGGTCCCGCCAAAATAGCGGTTGCGGATCACCGCCAAGGCATGGGCCAGCACCGCCACCATGTGGGAGTGCTCCTGGATGTTTTCGGCATAGGAATTGCGCATCAGAGACCAGCGCGTGATATAGCGCATGCGGGAGATATAGGCGAAAAAATTCTCGTTCATACTATTCTCTTTCCTGTCTTTGTGTTCCATTTTATCAAAATTCAGGGCGGGGCACAATGGGCAATCAAACCAATTCTCCCTGCAGCACAGCGCCTTTTCTCTGCGTTATGGAAACGGTGCGCACCGCGTTGTGCAGGCCGCTCCCAACGGCGCACACCTCCATGTAATTCGGTGCATGGCCCATGGACATGCCGTTTTCCTCCCGTTCGAACAAAACGGGGTAGGTTTGCCCCACGCAGCCGTCCAGATAGTCCGTATGCATCTGTTCCGCCGCGGCGCTGGCACGGCGCGCGCGCTCCTCCTTCACCGCCGCGTCCACCTGGCGCATCTGCGCCGCCGGCGTGCCCGGGCGAATAGAATAGGGGAACACATGCATCTGGGCAAAGCCGCAGCGCTGAAGAAACACAAGGGTTTTCTGAAATTCTTCTTCCGTCTCCTCCGGAAAGCCCACGATCAGATCCGTCGTGATGGCAGGCCGGTCGAAAAAATCGCGCAGCAGCTGCACCGACGCAAAATAACGCGCCGTGTCGTACTTCCGGTTCATGCGCCGCAGCGTTTCATCGCACCCACTCTGCAAAGACAGATGAAATTGCGGGCACACATTGGGCAGTGCCGCCAGACGGGCGCAGAAATCCTCCGTCACCGTGCGCGGCTCCAGACTGCCCAAGCGGACGCGCACCTCCGGCGCCGCCCGGCACACCGCCTCCACCAGATCGGCCAGAGTCCGCCCCGTTTTGAGATCCCGGCCCCAAGAGGAAATCTCAATGCCCGTGAGCACAATTTCCCGGTACCCCTCCCCGGCCAAACGGAGGCTCTCGGCCGCCGCTTCTTCCATCGGCAGGGAGCGCACCCGGCCCCGGGCATAGGGGATGATGCAGTACGAGCAGAAATTCACGCAGCCGTCCTCCACCTTCAGCATGGCACGGGTGCGGCTGGCCAATCCGCCGGCGGGAAGCGACTCAAATACGCGCCGGGCCATGGCGTCATCCACTGCCACTACGGGGCTGCGCTGGGCAAATTCCTGCTCCAGCAGGTCGAGGAAGCCCATGCGGTCACCGCTGCCGGAGAGCACGTCGATCTCCAGCGCGCCCAGTTCCTCCGGAGCTACCTGAGCATAGCAGCCGCACACGCCTACTACAGCGTTTTCATTGCGCTTTTTCGCGCGGCGAATGGCATTGCGGGATTTTTTATCACTGACCGCCGTCACAGTGCAGGTATTGACAATGTAGGCGTCCGCCGTTTCCTCGAAAGGCACCAGCGTGTGGCCCCGGCGCAGCAACTCCTGCTCCATGGCCTGGGTCTCGTATTGATTCACCTTGCAGCCCAGGGTATAAAGCGCAATTTTCAAAGTTTTCTCTTCCCCCTTGTCATTTCTTTGCAACATAATTATAATATTATACGTTATGAACGACGGCTGGACAAGCCTAAAGTTTTGAGATTGGGGCGTTTTTCTCTTCATGTATTATTTTGACTATGCCGCCACCACGCCGGTGACGCCTGAGGTAGCCGAAGCGATGGTCCATACGCTGACTGGGGCCTTCGGCAATCCTTCCGCCCAGTACCCGCTGGGCCGGGAAGCACGCGACGCCGTAGCCGCCCAGCGCGCCGGCATCGCCCAGGCCTTGGGCTGCCAGGCCAAAGCACTGTATTTCACCTCCTGCGGCACCGAAAGCGACAACTGGGCCATCCGTGCTGCGCTGCACATTGGCCGCCACACCGGGCGGCACATCATTACCACCGCCGTGGAGCACAGTGCCGTACTGGAGCCGTGCAAGGCCCTGTCCCAGGAGGGATATGAGGTGACGTTTCTCCAGCCCGACCACGCCGGGCGCATCACCGCCGACCAAGTGGAGGCCGCCCTGCGGGAGGACACGATATTGGTATCCGTCATGACCGTAAACAATGAAACGGGAAACGTATACCCCATCGCGGAGATCGCCCGCCGGCTCAAAGCCCGAAAGAGCCGGGCGCTGCTGCATACTGATGCGGTGCAGGCCTTTTTGAAGGTTCCGCTGCACATGCAGGAGGGCGGCGCAGATCTTATTTCCCTGAGCGCTCATAAAATCGGCGGTCCCAAAGGCGTGGGCGCACTGTATATCACCCCGGCGCTACAGAGCAGAATGATCCCGCTGCTGCGCGGCGGCGGCCAGGAACAGGGCCTGCGCTCAGGCACCGAAGCCACCGCCCAGATCGCCGGGTTTGCCAAAGCGGCAGAGCGGCGCGCGGCCCGGCTGGAAGAGAGCCTCTCCCACACTTGCGCCATGCGGGACTATGCCTTGGAACGGCTTTTGTCCATCCCTACAGTGAAGGTGCTGGGCACCCCTGACGCACCTCACATACTGTGCCTGACGCTGCCGGGCTATCCCAGCCAGAATCTGGTGAGTGAACTGGGGAGCAAGGGTATCTGCATCTCCGCCGGCAGCGCCTGCCACAGGGGAAGGCCCAGCCATGTGATTGCCGCGCTGCGCCTCCCCAAAAAGGAAGCCATCGGCGCGTTCCGCGTCAGCTTCGGCGAGGAAACCACGTCCGAGGCCGTGGACGCCCTGTACGAGGCCGTGCTTGCGCATAAAAACAGCCGCTTTCCCATGCTGTAATCCAACATACAAACATACAAAACTATAACGGTATTCAAAGGAGACCTGTGCCATGAGTAAACCAAAGACCATCGTGACCAACCCGGAGCTGAAACAAATGCTGGCAACCCTGCGTTTTCGTGAAGATGCCGACTTGGAACAAAAAGCCCTCGAGCACATCGCCAATCAGGCCCACTTCCTCTCCGCCGTCCACCCCGCCAAAGACAGCCAGCCCGGCGAACAAAAATACGATTTTCCCGTACTCACCACCGGAAAAGGCAATCTGTTTTACCCCATTTTCACCGATCTGGACGAGCTGTCCAAATGGACGGAGGAAAAAGACTCCGGCTCCGTGGTGCTGGATTTTGACAGCTACGCGGAAATGGTGGCCCAGGACAGCCGGGTGCAGGGCCTGGTGGTCGATCCCTACGGGGCGAACTTCATCCTGGATCGCGACACGGTAAATTATCTGCAGGTGCGGAAAGCGTTCGTGGGCAAACTGGCTATCGAACAGATGTTCCAACAAAAGAAAGAGACCGGCCCGCAGCTGCGCACCCCGGAACCGTATCCCACAGAACTGGCGCAGGCCATGGCGGACTATATGGCCACAAACGACAGCATTCGCCGCGCCTGGCTGCGCCTGATGGAACATGAGGGCGAGACAAGCTATCTCGTGATTATCGACGCGGAAGACACCGATACCCACGGCGATTTCGGCGCGGTATCCAGCGCCGCCATGCCGCATCTGCAGGACATGTACCTGGATTTGATCACGCTGGAGGACGAATTCTCCCGCAGCGCCGTGGAGGGCGTGGAACCCTTTTATACAAAAGCGTAAAAGCAATCCTCAAGCAAAAACGCAGAGCCGGGAAAATCCGGCTCTGCGTTTTTGCCTTTTTGTGCCTCAGATCGGCAGGTCTCTTCCCTGCCTGCGCCACTGGGCATATTCCGCCGAGGCTGTAAACAGCACGTCGGTGGAGGAATTCAGCGCTGTCTCGCAAGAATCCTGAACCACGCCGATGATGAAGCCCACACCCACCACCTGCATGGCAACGTCATTGGGGATGCCAAACAGGGAGCAGGCCAAGGGAATCAGCAGCAGCGAACCGCCGGCCACACCGGAAGCGCCGCAAGCGGACACCGCCGAAAGCAAACTCAAAATCAACGCTGTAGGCAGGTCCACGGAAAGGCCCAGTGTGTGCACCGCGGCCAGCGTCATCACGGTGATGGTCACCGCGGCACCGCCCATATTAATGGTAGCGCCCAGAGGGATGGAAACGGAGTAGTTGTCCTCATCCAGCCTCAGCTTTTTGCACAGTTCCATGTTCACCGGAATGTTTGCCGCCGACGAACGCGTGAAAAAGGCGGTGATCCCGCTTTCTTTCAAACATTTCAGCACCAGCGGATAGGGGTTTTTCCGCGTATTGCAGAACACGATCAGCGGATTGACCACCAGGGCAATGAACAGCATGCAGCCCACCAACAGAAGCAGCAGCCGACCATACTCCGTGAAGATCCCCAGCCCGTTTTCCGACACCGCGCTGTACACAAGTCCCAAGATACCAAAAGGCGCACAGGCAATGACCCAGCGCACCACTTGCGTCAAAGCGTCGGCCACGTGGCCGAACAGCTCTTTGGTTGCCTCCCCCGCCCGGCGCAGCGCCACGCCGAACACTGCCGCCCAGGCCAGAATGCCGATATAATTGGCGTTGACCAACGCACCCACTGGATTTTCCACAAGTTTCATGAGCAGGGATTCCAGCACCGCTCCAATGCCGGAAGCCGCCTCATAATCCGTGACGGCCGCAGCAAGCGTGATGTCCACCGGAAACAGGAAGGACGCCGCCACCGCGGTCAGCGCCGCCAAGAAGGTGCCGATCAGATACAGCCCCACCACACGGCCCATATTGCCGGCTCCCGCTTTCGCCCGCGCCAGAGACGCGATGACCAGGAAAAAGACCAGCAGCGGCGCAATGGCCTTCAGAGCGCCCACAAACAGCGTGCCAAGCAGACCGACGGCATAGACGCCCGGCAGAACCAGCGCCAGCACTGCGCCCACTGCCAGGCCGCACACGATGCGCTTGACCAGACTGATTTGATTCCATGTTTCCAGCAATGCCTTCATGCTTTCTCCTCTTTCTCTGCTGCGCGGCATCCCGCCGCGCAAAACGTTTCGCGGCGCGCGGACCGCGTTTGCTCGTTCTTCCGTCCCCTCACCGGAGACGCCTGTCCTATCATAGAGAACGGCGCAGAAAATGTCAATGCGCAAACCTGCTAAAAAGGACAACCGTTTGTCTGTATAGTATGTGCGGATGTTTTTATGTTAAAGACATTTTGCAGAATTTTGTCTTTTTAATAACGAACAGCAGAGCAGCCCTTGCTTTTCTATATCCCCTACAAACGTAAAAACCGGAACAGCCATTCTACCGTTCCGGATTATTTACGATCGCGATAAGGCGCTGGATTATCAGTCCGCCCCAAAAGATAATCCACACTGACGCCATAAAAGTCAGCCAACACACATAAAATTGCCCAATATGCAATGTCATTCGCATGGTTCCACCCTCTTTCGGGAAGTGTCGCCAACCGCCGGCCGTATTATCTGTAATGCCCTACTACTTGTGAGGCAATCTTATTCTATCTAACTAAAAAGACTGGTTTTGTCAATTATCGCCAAAAAAGGCGGCCCGCTCCCTATCAGGGAGCGGACCGTTCTGCTCTTTTATTTCTTGCCGTGCATAGCCTTCATGCGGTCGGCATGGTTCAGGATGCGCTTGCGGATGCGCAGATTTTTCGGCGTGACTTCCAAAAGCTCATCGTCGGCCAGGAACTCGAGGCACTGCTCCAGGCTCATCTGGCGCGGGGGCGTCAGGCGCAGTGCGTCATCCGAGCCGGAAGCGCGGGTGTTGGTGAGCTGCTTGCGCTTGCAGGCATTGACGGTCATATCGTCGGTCTTGGCCTGCACGCCGATGACCATGCCCTCATACACCTTCACGCCGGCGCCAATAAACAGCGTGCCGCGCTCCTGGGCGTTATACAAGCCGTAGGTTACACTCTCGCCGGTTTCGCTGGCAATCATGGAGCCCTGGCTGCGGCGGGACACTTCGCCCTTGAAGGGCGCATAGGAATCAAAGACAGAGGCCATGATGCCCTCGCCCTTGGTATCGGTCAAAAATTCGTTGCGGTAGCCGAACAGGCCCCGGGACGGGATCAGGAACTCGACCTTCATACGGCTGCCCACAGGGTTCATCTCCAGCAGATCCGCCTTGCGCTGGCCCAGCTTTTCAATCACCGCGCCCACATAGTCCTGCGGCACGTCCACCACCAGTCGTTCCATAGGTTCGCATTTCTTCCCGTCGATCTCCTTATACAGCACACGAGGCGGCGACACCTGGAACTCATACCCCTCGCGACGCATGGTTTCAATCAGAATCGACAGCGACATTTCGCCGCGGCCAGCCACGTTGAACGCGTCCATGGAGTCCTCCATCTCACTGACACGCAGGGACACATCCTTCATGGTTTCCTTGAACAGACGCTCGCGCAGCTGGCGGGAGGTGACAAATTTACCCTCCTGCCCAGCAAAGGGGGAATCGTTGACCGAGAAGGTCATTTCAATGGTGGGGGCGCTGATCTTCACAAAGGGCAGTGGCTCCACATGGGCCGGGTCGCAGATGGTATCGCCGATCGTCACCTCACCGATACCGGACAGAGCGATAATGTTGCCGGCGGTGGCTTCGCCCACCTGCACGCGGGAGAGGCCCTCGAACTGATAGAGGCTGACAGCCTTGGCCTTTTTAGCGGGCACGTCTGCATCGTGGTAGTTACACACTGCGATCTCCTGGTTCTGTTTCAGAGTGCCGCGCTCAATGCGGCCGATGGCAATGCGGCCCACGAATTCATTGTAGTCAATGGAGGACACCAGCATCTGGAAGGGCGCCTCCACATCCGCCTCAGGGGCAGGGATATAGTTGAGAATGGTCTCAAACAAAGGCTTGAGATCAGTACCTGCAGTATCGGGCGAATAGGACGCGGTTCCCTGACGGCCGGAGCAGAACAGCATGGGGCTATCCAACTGCTCGTCGGTAGCGTTCAGATCCATCAGCAGCTCCAACACTTCGTCGATGACTTCATGGATGCGCTGATCGGGGCGGTCGATTTTGTTCACCACCACAATCACCCGGTGGCCCAGCTCCAGGGCTTTGGACAGCACAAAGCGGGTCTGTGGCATGGGACCCTCGGCGGCGTCCACCAGCAGAATCACGCCGTTGACCATTTTCAGGATGCGTTCCACTTCGCCGCCGAAATCGGCATGGCCCGGGGTGTCCACCACGTTGATCTTTACATCGCCGTAGCGAATGGCGGTGTTTTTGGCCAGAATGGTGATGCCGCGCTCGCGCTCGAGATCGTTGGAGTCCATCACGCGATCCACAACTTCCTGATTTTCGCGGTACACGCCACCCTGTTTGAGCATTTCATCCACCAGCGTGGTTTTGCCGTGGTCAACGTGGGCAATAATGGCTACGTTTCTTAACTTCTGATCCTGCATATACAAAAGGCTCCCCTCAATGATAATGTGCCGTCTGGCACAGGCTGTACCGTATCCCGGCTGGCGCCGCTTCGGTTCCGTTTCTTTTTGATTTTGATATTGTATCGAATGGGGACGCAGGAAACAGCCGCAGCCGCCGCTTTCCCCTTTCCATGGATAAGCACAGTTTTTTATTATATCCCCTTTAGTGCACTTTTGCAATTATTTTTGCACAAAACGCCGGAAAGAAAACAGAAAAAACACGATTTTACCGCACTTTTTTTCTGTGCATTTTCCCCAAAAGACTGCCCTAGGGCTTATGTGCCGTCCCGCCGCACCGCGACCCGGCGCACCGCAAACGCGCCCAGCGCGCCGCAGAGAATGCCAACCGCCGCGCCGCCCAACACATCTGTGGGGAAATGCACATAAAGGTAAAGCCGGGAAAGCGCGATCAGCACAGCCAGAATCCCGCAGGGAATCCACAGCCGGCTGCCCCCGAACCAGAGCGCCGAAGCTGCAGCAAAAGACGCCGCCGTGTGCCCCGAGGGAAAGGACCAGCCATGCGGCCGGGCAATGAGATAGTCCATCGCCGTGTTCATGTCGCAGGGGCGCGGCCGGGCAATGAGGGGCTTCAAAAACAAATTACACACCACCAGATCCAGCGCCAGCGCGCAGGCTACCACCACGCCTAGGCGGCGGTATTTGGGAAGCGCCAGCAGCACCGCGGCCAGCACAATCCATACCGCTCCGCTGTTTCCGAGGCTGCTGACAAACACCATAACCCCATCCAGCCACGGCGTGCGCAGCGTTTGTATTGCGTCTAATATCATAAATTCCATGTTTTTTCTTCTTCCTCCTGATTCTGGCACAACTGTACATACAGCAGGCGGTAATTCTGTTCAAATACACTGCCCTTTCTCCAAAGGAACGTAAATTCGTGCTGTACCTCCCAGCCCCGCAGAAGAACCTGACGCAGCCGCCCTTCTTCCAGCTCCCGTTCCACAGCACGGCGGTACAAAAAAGTGATGCCGCAATTCTGTGCGACCAGCTGTTTGATCACCGTCAAATCATTGATTTCCACCACCCGGCGAAAGTCCGACAGCTGAAAATTCCGCTCCAGCAGGGCGCGCTCTAAAATTTCCCGGGTACCGGACTCCGGATCGCGCAGGATCAGCGTCTGAGTGAAAAGATCCTCCAGCTCCATCGGCCCTTCCAGCGCGCTTTCCGCCGCACATACGCATACATAAGGTTCCGTGCTCCAGCGGATGGAATCATAATCCCGTTTGGCAAAATATCCCTCCACCACCGCCGCGTCCAGCTCGCCGCGGTTCAGGCCTTCCAGCAATCGCCGGGTGCTGCCCACCACCAAGTGTAACGCCACATCCGGATGGCGCTTCATGTAACGTCCCAGGTGCGGCGGGAGCGCGTATTCGCCCACCGTCAACGTGGCCCCCAGGCGCAGATGCTGTATCCCTTTCTGCAGCAGCGGCAGATGTTCCCGCAGCTCCCGTTCATCGTGCTCCATGGTCAGTGCCGCACTACGCAGCGCGGCACCTGCCTCCGTCAAGGTCAGGCGTTTGTCCCGGTACTGGAACAGTTTTACGCCGTAGTGCCGCTGCAGGTATTGAATGTGCTGCGTGACGGCGGGCTGCGTGATATTCAATTCCTCCGCGGCCCGTGTATAATTCATCGTGCGGCAGAGGGCTAAAAAGGTCTCCATTCGGAAATCCAGCATGCAATTTCCTCCATAAACCAGTATAGATGCTACTATTATAAAATATTTTTATCTATAAATCAATATTTATAATTTTACGTGATTTATTCTCTATGCTATGGTAAAAATATCTCATGTTAAGAAGCGAGGTACTGCATATGAAGCACATGATTGAAAAGGTCCCCGTTCCTCTGGCCGGTGTAACACTGGGGCTGACCGCTCTGGGCAATCTGCTCGCCGGCCTTTCCCCCGCCCTGCGCTGGGGATGCGGCACAGCAGCCGCTCTGCTGTTTGTTCTGCTGCCGGCAAAGCTGATCCTGTTCCCGGAAACCATCAAAAACGACTTTTCCAACTCGATTATTGCCAGTGTTTCCGCCACGTTTTTCATGACGCTGATGCAACTTTCCACCTATACCTGCACCTTTTTCCCCACAGCATCCCTTTTCCTCTGGTATGCTGCTGTCGCCGGCCACTGTGCGCTGATTCTCTGGTTCAGCTGGGCCTATCTGCGCCATTTCCGTCTCAGCGACGTATACCCCACTTATTTTATCACCTATGTCGGCATTGTCGTAGCGTCGGTCACCTCCGCCTCCTTTGAGCGAACCGCGCTGGGGTACGGCATTTTCTGGTTTGGCTTCCTTGCTTACCTCGCCATGCTGGTCCTGGTTACGATCCGCTGCCGCAGACTGCCCATGGCGGACAGTGCCAAACCGCTTTTCTGCATCTACACCGCACCCATGAGCCTGTGCCTGGCCGGCTATCTGACAACAGCCGCCGCACCTTCCCTGGCTTTTGCGATAGTTTTGGAAATTGCCGCGCAGATTCTTTACGTCATTGTGCTCACACAGCTGCCCAAACTGTTGCGTCTTCCCTTTTTCCCCAGCTATGCGGCCTTTACTTTCCCATTTGTCATCACCGCCATCGCATTGCAGAAGTTCCTGGCCCTGCTTTCTGCTTCCGGGATTGCAGTTCCCTTTCTTCTGTCTTTCCTGTTGACCGCTGAAACCATCGTGGCCTGTGTCATGGTCGGTTATGCTCTGCTGCGCTATCTTCACTTTCTTGTTGGTTCTCTGCGTCCGTTCCGGCAGACGGTTTCCGCTCCTTCCTCCCTGTCGGAATCTTAACCCTTCTGCTCCGTCGTTCCCATGCACAGAACCGGCGGAGCTTTTTGGGTTTTTTAAAAAATTTCCAAAAAAGGATTGACAATATCACCGCTTTCTGGTATCATTCAGCCATAAGTTAGATATAACTAACCATCATGGAACAGGGCTTCCTGCAACAGCCCTTTTCTTTTAAGACAATAGTTGGCTTTAACTAACTTCATACAACAGCAGAAAGGAGCCGTCCGCCTGTGGTATCTGAAGTTCTGGAACATCGTTTGGCCGAGCATTGCGCGCCCACCCTGCTGGGGGCCAAGGCGGCCAGCCTCCTGTCCCTTTCACGGGAGGAATTTCCGGAACTGCCGGAAGCGCTTCGCCGCTACAACCGGACACTGTACCGCACAGGCCTTTGCTTCCTGATTCTGCGCGAAAGCGCTCAGAGATTTCTGGTCCTGGTGTTTCGCCCCGCATTGCTGCGCAGCCGGCTGAATATCGCCGGTGCAAAGGCGTTGCTGCAGCGCTTTGGCTATCCTGAAACGGATTGCCTGGGTGTCCTGCTGCGGCAACTCAAGGGACGTTTTACTCCCGGCGGGGATTTTCCACACGAGATCGGACTGTTTCTCGATTATCCGCCCGAGGACGTGGAAGCCTTTATCTCCGGCAGCAGCGAGTGCAAACTTTGCGGCTACTGGAAAGTCTACGGCGACGTGGATGGGGCACGGGAGCGTTTCGCCTGCTATGACGCCTGTCGGCTCTGCTTATGCAGAATGCTGGCGGCGGGAAACACGATTTCACAGCTGCTGCAAACGGCTTAAAAACCGCGCAGCGGTGTGAGATACCATCTCATTCCATGAAAGGAGGTTAGATATGAGCAAACTCGCAGTGATCTACTGGTCCGGCACGGGCAACACCAAAGCCATGGCGGAAGCCATTGCCGAAGGCGCCAAAGAGGCCGGAGCGGAAGTTGCACTGCTGAACATCAGCGAAACCACTGCCGATGCGGCGGCTTCGTATGACAAACTGGCGCTTGGCTGTTCTGCCATGGGCGACGAAGTCCTGGAAGCGGCCGAGTTCGAACCGTTTTTCCAGCAGTTGGAGTCCCGCCTGGCGGGAAAGAACATCTCCCTGTTTGGCTCTTACGGCTGGGGCGACGGTCAGTGGATGCGCGACTGGGCACAGCGCGCCGATGACGACGGCGCATTCTTGTGCGGCGAGCCGCTGATAGTAAACGAAGCGCCGGATGCCGATGGGCTGGAACAGTGCCGCGTACTGGGTGCTGGTCTGGCCAAAGCGTGAACACATCATCTATCCTGTAAAAAACACACTTCATCAAACACTTTCAATTCGCACATACATCTTTATTCATAACCCATAACAATCTCAATTTCTTTCAAAACCCATTTTCTCCCTTATAAAAGCTGCGGCGCGATCCATTGCCGGGATCGCGCCGCAGCCTTCTTTTTTATGGATCGCCACTCTGCGCCCAAGGGTAGTCAAAATCCCGGAGCACCTCCGGCGCGGCGTCGTAGCAATAGATCTCCCCCTCGTGGCCTGCAAAGAGCGTCCGCCCACCCTCGTCGCCCATCAAAGCCATCAGCGCAGGCCGAAACTGCGGAGCAAAGACCGCGGGACTTCCAAAGCGCGCGCCAGCGCGCATCCGCCCCATGGTCTTTCCACTTTTATAAAATTCTTCCCAAAAAGAGCGCAGGTGCGCCTCCGTCATATAAGGCTGGTCGCACACAAAAAAGCACAGATATGCGCCCAGGCGCGCAGAAGCAGCTCCCGCCGCCAGTCCATTCACCGCCGATTCCACCGCAAAATCCCCTGCGTGGCTCCGTAGCCCCGGTAGGCTCCCGCTCCCATGGTGTTGGTATACACAACTTCGCATTGAAACCGGGAGGCCTTCAGTTTTCCGTAAAGCGACAGCGACTTATGGCCCACCAGGCCGATGGTGGTAGGACCGTGGCCGCCGTAGGCGCCGGCGTTGGACAGCGCATGCAGGTCGGTGGCATTGATGGTGCCGTCCCGATCCACTCCGATGGGCACGCGCATCTGTATCTGGTGGCGGGGTGAGCCATTGGTAAAAGTTTCCCGCCGCGTGTAGCATAGATAGGCCGCCCGGCCCGTTTTCTTTGTCACCAGAGCCGGAAAAGTTCGCTGACCACGCTCTGCTTGGCCCCAAAGCCGCCGCCGATGCGGGGCTTGATCACGCGGATCTCGCCCTCGGGCATCTCCAGCGCACTGGAAAGAATGCGCCAAACATGGAAAGGCACCTGAGTGGAAGAAACCACCGTCAGGCGTCCGTATTTGTCAAAGCAGGTATAAGTGCAAAAGGGTTCCATCATGGCCTGGCTGTTGGCTTTTGTGTCATAGGTGCGCTCCAGTACCACCGCACTTTGCGCCAGCGCCTGCTCCATGTTTCCCACCTCGAAGCCCTCGGTGGATACTAAATTGCGTTGGGCATCCGTTCCCACATCGCACAGCGCGCGGGAGTTTCCCTCCGGGTGTACAATAATTTCTTTGCGCCAGCGCCTGCGTGAAATCCAACAGGGGACGACGCGCCTCATAGTCCACCCGAATCAGGCGGCAGGCCCGCTCTGCGGCCTCCTCCGTTTCCGCAGCTACGATGGCCACCGGATCGCCTGTGCAGCGCAGAAGCCGGTCCAGAATCAGGCGGTCATAGGGACTCGGCTCGGGGTAGGTCTGCCCTGCCGTGGTGAAGCGGCTGCCGGGCGCATCTTCATAAGTCAGCACACACACCACGCCGGGCACCTGTTTTGCCCTGGAAACGTCGATCGAACGAATGAAGGCATGGACATGGGGCGAGCGCAGGAGTTTGAGCCGCAGCGCCCCGGCGGGCACCGTGTCGCCGGTGTACACACCCTTTTCGGTGACCAGACTCATGGCGTCCTTTTTTCGAACGTCTGTGCTGACATCGCTCATACCCGCTCCCCCTTTGCTGCCAGATATTTTTGGATGGCCCGCAACTGGCCCTGATAGCCGCTGCAGCGGCACAGATTCCCCGCCAGATACGCTTTGATTTCATCCTCCGTCGGCTCGTGCAGCTCCCGTTCCATGGCCAGTACGTCCATGATGAACCCCGGACTGCAGAATCCGTACTGCTCCGCACCCTCATCGGCCAAAAAGGCGCCGAAGGCCGCCGCCTGCTCCTGCACGCCTTCCAGCGTGACCACCGTGCGGCCATCGCATCGCGCGGCCAGCACCGTGCAGGAAAGCACGCTTTTGCCATCTAAATGCACCGTACACAGTCCGCAGTTTCCCGTTTCGCACCCGCATTTGACCGATACACAGCCTTTCTGCCGCAGATACTGCTGCAGCGTCATGTCCGCCGCCCAAAACAGCGTTGGCGCGTTTCTGATTCAAAGCCCAGGCTTCCTCCAGCGTAGCAGGACGAACGTAATTTCGTGCCGTATACAAGGTTTAACCCCTTTCTTCTATCCAATCAAACAATTCTCCCTTGGTATAATGCAGTGCCGCGTCATAACTTCGGTGCAAGCGCGCTTCCAATTCCGGTCCCATCATCGGTGCGCACACAGCCTCCTGCAGGCATCCTTCGGACAGCACCGCCTCTGATACACCGCCCACAACGATACCTGCCGGTACCAGCCCCAACACGCGGTTGTGCCGCACAAAACGGGCCAGATACAGCGCCGCCGCCACAGCAGCCAGGCCACAACCAAAGGCCACGCCCTGGCGCAGCAGAAAAGCTCCCGGAAAAAGCAGCATCGCCGCCGCAGTCCCCACAGAAGCCCCGCTGGCCACGCCCAACACATCGGGCGAGGCCAGCGGATTGGAAAACACCGTTTGATAGACAAGACCGGCCACGGCCAAAGCGCCGCCACTGAGCGCCACCAGTGCCAACCGCGGAAGCCAGATGGAAAACAGCAGTGCCGCAGCGGTGGGATCGGCCGGACCTCCCAACAAGATATGCGCCACCTCCCGCGGCGCGATCTCATAGCGTCCAAGGCAGGCGGAACATACCATCAGCGCCGCCCAGAAAAGTACCAACGCCTATACAGCCCGCTGTTTCATACCGCTCAGTGGGCCAGCAGCAGGGCCGTCATCGCCGCCGCCAAGCACAGCGCCAAGGTCCGTTTTATAATCGTTTTCATACAATTCCTCCTCTTTTCTCCCATCAATTCATCGCTGCCGCACTACGGCAGCTGCATCAATCTGATTGCAGCAAAAGGCCTTGTTTTTGTCGATATCTGTTTTTTTCTCCACTCTTGTGCACTAAGCTGCAGCATGGTAAAATAGTAAAAAGCAGCCAACTGCCACAGCCAGTAAAAAAGGAAGTGCAAAATCATGACGGAAAAAGAAAAACGGGACGCAGGCCTGCTCTATGACGCCAATTACGACCCGGGCGTTCTCGCCGACTTGATGGCATGCAAAGACAAATGTTTCGCCTGCAACCAGATTCCGCCTTCCCACATGGAAGAACGCCGGGCAGCGTTTCGTACTATTTTCAAACACACCGGGAATAACTTTTGGATCCAGCCTCCTTTCTGGTGTGATTTTGGTTACAATATCACCTTGGGAGAACGGTTTTATGCCAACCACAACTGCACCATTCTCGATGGTGCTGCCGTCACCTTCGGCAACGATGTTTTCATCGCGCCCAACTGCTGTTTCGCCACCGCCGGCCACCCGCTGGACGCAGAGCAGCGCAACCGGGGGTTGGAATATGCTTATCCCATCACAGTGGGCGACAATGTGTGGATCGGCGCAGGGGTAACAGTCCTGCCCGGCGTGACCATCGGCTCGGGCACCATGATCGGCGCGGGAAGCCTTGTCAATCGTGACATTCCCGCCGGCGTACTGGCCGCAGGCAATCCCTGCCGGGTCATCCGTTCTCTCACCGCTGCAGACGCAGAAAAATACAAAACGCCTTTTGGCAAATAAGCACAGAAAAATCCCCGCGGCTTGGCCACGGGGATTTTTGCTGCGCGATCACTCAAAGGCCGCGCAATGGCGGTGCTTTCTCCGGCACACTCATTGATCCAGCAGTGCCAGAATTTGTTTTTTATAGGCCAAAAATTCGGCGCTCAGACCGAAATCCATGCTGCGGGGCCGGGACGGGGAAACCGTCAACTCCGCGGCGATGGCACCGGGGCGGCCGGAAAGAATGTAAATGCGGTCGGAAAGCAAAATAGCCTCGTCGATGTCATGGGTAATAAAAAGGGTCGTCAGACGCAAAGAATCCATCATCCCCATGTACCAGCGGTGGATCTCCCGCTTAGTCAGGGCGTCCAGCGCAGAGAATGGCTCGTCCAGCAGCACCACGCCACGGGAACCAAGGAAGGTGCGCAACAGTGCCGCACGCTGGCGCATTCCTCCGGAAAGCTGGGCTGGGTACTGTTCCTCCGTCCCCTCCAGGCCAAACTGTGCAAAATAGGGCCGGGCCTTCTCCCGGGCAGCCTGCTTGCTTTCACCCCGCAGCACCAGAGGCAGCGCCACATTGTCGAGAATCTTCTTGTGGGGCAGCAGCAGATCTTTTTGCAGCATGTAGCTGATCGAGCCGGGCTTTCCGGTGATCTCCTGCCCGGAGAGAAACACATGGCCCTCTTCCGGCGTTTCCAGCCCCGAAAGCGTGTGAAACAGCGTGGTTTTCCCCGCGCCGCTGACGCCCAAAAGGCACACCAGCTCTCCCTCTTCCAGGCGCAGCGACACATCCTTCAGGATGCGGCGTCCATCATACCATTTCGAAATATGGCCGGCGCAAAGCACCGCAGATTCCTTCTCCATCAGACCAGATAGTCGTTGGAAAAGCCGGTGTTCTCGGGAATCGGCTGCTCCACCAAATCGTTGTCGCTCAGCCAATTATAGAAGGCATTCCAGCGGGAAGGATCGATATACCCCCACCGCTCTGCCTCGGCCTGATACTGATCGGCCATCCATTTCTGGCTGGCCGTCACCAATTCGGCACTGTCCTTGAGCGAGCCGGTGGTGTCACCGTCGATCAGCATTTGTGCCGCTTCCTCAGGGTGGGCAATCGCGTACTCATACCCTTTGGCTGTAGCAGAAAGGAACGCTTTTGCCGTGTCTGGGTGCTCCGCCAAAAAGTCGTTGTTGGCGATGATCACCGGGGTGTAATAATCGAACACAGGGTCCAGATCCTTGAAATAGAAATAGTTGAAATCCAGCCCCTGCAGCCCGGCGGAAATGCCGCCCCAGCCGTAATAGATCCAGATAGCGTCGGTCTGGTGTTCTTTGAGGGCGCCGGCCTCGTCCACAATGTTATTGGGAATCAACTCCACTTTGGAAAAATCACCGCCGTCGGCTTCCACCACCTGCTGCATCGTTGCCAGTTCAATAGGACTGTTCCAAGTGGAATAGGTATAGCCTTCCAAATCCTTGGGACGCTCAATACCGTCCTCGGCTCGGGTAATGATGCCGGAAGTATTGTGCTGAAGCAGCGCCGCCACGGCGGTCACCCCAAGGGGATCCTCCCGCGCAAAAGCAGAGGCCAGGGAATCCTGCACCGTCACGGCAAATTCCACCTGGCCGGCAGCGCAGATGGCAGTGGCGCCGTCCTCCGGCGGCTGCACGATGGATACATTCAGTCCTGCATCCTCGTAATAACCTTTGGCAGCCGCCACATACAGGCCCGTATGATTGGTGTTGGGCGTCCAATCCAGGCAGATCGTCACATTGGCCGGCTCCGCCGCGCCGCTGTTGTCCGAACCGGCGGCATTCTGTCCGTTTCCGCCGCAGGCAGTCAAACTCAGCGCCATAGCGCCGGTAAGCGCCGCGGCAGCCATACGTTTTGTATACTTCACGATTCAATCGTTCCTTTCAATCTTTTCATATGCCTCCCAGGGCATTGCTGCACGCCGCAACAATCGCACCGCCAGCATCAGCAGCAGGCTGATGACAATAATAACTAAAATCACGGCAAACATCTTGTCAAAGGCATAGGCCTTCTTCACCCGGGTCATATACACGCCCAGACCCCCGAAACCACCCAGCCACTCGGAAATCACCGCTCCCACCACAGCATAGGATACAGACACCTTGAGTCCGGAGAAAAAATAACTCAGCGCTGCCGGAAATTCCAGATGATAAAAAATCTGCCAGCGGCTGGCGCCCATGGCGCGCAGCAGATCCGCAGCAGAGCGGTCAGTACTGGCATAGCCCTCCAGCAAACTCACAGCGATGGGGAAAAAAGTGGTCAGCGCCACCAGCGTCACCTTGGGCGCCATGCCAAACCCCATCCACAGCACCAGCAGCGGCGCAATGGCGATGGTGGGGATCGTCTGGGTGATGACCAGAATCGGATACAGCGCCCGGTAAAGCCAGCGCACACGGTGCATCAGCGTAGAGAGCGCCAGCGCCACAACAATGCCGATCAAAAGGCCCCAAGCCGCCTCCTGCAGCGTCACGGCAGCGTTGGCCGCCAACACCGGCGCGTCCGAGAGCAGCGCCTGCACCACCGAGCGGGGCGAGGGGAGCATGAAAGAAGGCACCAATCCCCCTTCGCTGACAAAGCACCAGAGGGCCACAACAATGGCCAGGGCCAGCGCTGCCGGCAAGTTACTGGTGATGCTTGGTGACTTTTTCATCGATGGTCAGCACGCTGCCCTCTTCTTTATACACCAGCTTCACATAACCCGAAACCTTGGCGCTGCCTGCCTGGGCAGCCACATACACGCAGTGCTCCAGAATATCCAGCAGCTGGTGCAGATCATCGCCTTCGATGGCGGTTTCGCAGGGACCGACGTAATAGTGCAGGCCCGTAGAACGGATGTAATCGATGACGGCGTCCACCACGCGGATCGCCTCCTGGTCATTGGGCATATTCGGCTCAATTTGGATGGCAATGCTTGTTTTCATGTTTTTTCCTCCTAAATATAAAAAATCAGAACACCCGGCAAGTTTCTGCCAATACAGGTGTTCTGATAAAACGGCACTACGGCCATCAGACGCAACACTCCCTACGCTGGCATGATCCAACAGGTTCAAAGGGTCAAAGGCCTCATTCGCCTTACTCTCAGCTGCGCGGCAGCCCCCCTGGCAAATTCACTTGTGGTCTGTTCTGAAGGCGGCTGAACCGCCTTGGATTGGATTATACGCCCTTGCGCCGCCGATTGCAAGGCCCGGGAGCACTTTTTTCCAAAATTCGCCGTGCTGCGCTCGGTCATAGCCGTGGGAAGCGGCAGCCCCACTGTGGATACCTCCAAATGGCCCAACACACGTTTGTTCATCGCCCATTTGTTTCTTTCATGCCCTGCTCAAAAACCATTCCACAGCAGCCGGATCGTCGTGGGCGAAAAACATGCTTTTCTCTTCGTCCAGAGCTTCGAGGCGCGTCAAATCCTCTTCTGAGAGCGCGAAATCAAATACATGAAAGTTTTCTTCCATCCGCTCTTTGTGAGTGGATTTCGGAATTACTACCGCGCCGCTTTGCAGCAAAAAGCGCAGCGCCACCTGCGCAGCCGTTTTGCCACAGGCCCTCCCGACGGCATTGAGCACAGGGTTGCTGAAATAATCGTTTCTTCCTTCGGCAAAGGGACCCCAAGACATAATCTTCGTACCGTGCTGTTTCAGATATGTCCGCGCTGTTTCTCCCGGCGGTGTCTGGTATACGCCGTAGCCTAATTTCGGCATCTGGACACCGTTATTCAACATTACATAATCCATTAAAGATAACCTCCTCCTATTCTTCTGATGCAACTTGTTTTTTCAATTCACTTTCTTCATATGGCAGTTTACAAGATTTTTCAAACATTGTACAATAGCAACATTGAAAAACAGCTTTCACAAAATGAATAGTAATAGTAGGGCGTTATGCTGAATTTGTCAGAGCTTGAACAGTTTGTCACTTTTGCAGAGCAGGGCACCCTGTCCAGTGCCGCGCAGATGCTGCACATGTCCCAGCCAACTCTTACGCGCACTATGAAGCATGTGGAAGCAGCCTTTGGTGTACCGCTGTTCCGCTGCAGAATGCCGGCATCTAAATTTTTGATCCAGACGGATGAATTTGCCTTTTGGGAACTGGTACGGAAATCGGCGCTTCCTTGCTTTTCAAGCAATCTTTCCACGGCCGGAACCGATGTGCTGCAGGGCAGAACCGCCATTCCCATCACAGATGCGCAGGCCAATGCGACCTATTACTTTATCTGTCGAAAAGCCGATGCCGCCTATCTGGCCGCCGCGGATCAACGGCGTGCAAAGCTGTCTGCCGCACCAGAGGTATAGCAGTAAACGCCGCGCAATGCGCTGCATCTTCCAGATGCCGGGCAGCGCCATTTCCCGGCGGCATTTTTTCTCCCCGGCACGAATATGGTATGATATTGAAAAATCGGAAACCGACGAAACATTTTGCCTGTTTATGGTCTTCTCAAACCTACCCTCGCACGGCATCTTCCGTCGGTCATTCCCTCGATCACAACAGGAGTTTCACTATGAAAAAAAATCTCATCGCCGCATGGATGCTGATCGCCGCAGTATTCGCTCTGGGCCTCATGGGCCTGGCCGGGCGCAGCATCCTCCCCCATACCCAAAAAGAAGAAATTACTGTGCCCGATCCCGGCGTATCCGACTCATCGGTCGCCATCCGAGTAAAAATCGGCGACACAGTGCAGGAAATGGATTTGGACAGCTATGTGCAGGGCGTGCTCCGGGCCGAGATGCCCGCTTCCTTTGAACT
Source organism: bacterium 210917-SL.2.15 (assembly GCA_020555605.1). Lineage (GTDB taxonomy): Bacteria > Bacillota > Clostridia > Oscillospirales > Oscillospiraceae > Pseudoscillospira. The sequence continues at coordinate 110,355 of JAJCJC010000004.1, forward strand.
GGAAGCCCTCAAAGCCCAGGCCGTGGCCGCCCGGACGGAAACGCTCTACAAGGTGGAAAACGGGCCTGTGGCCAACCACCCGGACGCCGACATCTGCAACGACATCAACTGCTGCCAGGCTTATAAAACCGAAGAGGACGCCCGGGCCGCCTGGGGCAAGGACGCGGACTACTACAGCGCCAAAATCGCCACCGCCGTACGCGAAACCGACGGCATGACGATCTTGTATCAGGACAAGCCGATCCTGGCCGCCTTTTTCTCCGCCGCCAGCGGGCAGACCAACAACTCCGGCGATGTGTGGGTCAATGATCTACCCTATCTCCAAAGCGTGCAAAGCCCCGAGGGCGAGGATGAAGTGCCCAATTATTACAGCATCGCCACCTTTACCCAGGAAGAATTCAAATCTGCTTTCCTGTCCCAGTTCCCCGAAGCGGACTTCTCCGGCAGCGCCGACACCTGGTTTGGCGTCCCCACGCGCAACGATTCCGACATGGTGCTTTCCATCTCCATTGGAGGCGTCACGGTGAAAGGCACCCAAGTGCGCAGCATGTTCGCGCTGCGCAGCGCCGCCTTTACCGTAGAAGCCAAGGACGGGAACATCGTCTTCCATGTGACCGGCTACGGCCATGGCGTCGGCATGAGCCAATACGGCGCCAATACCATGGCCCAGCAGGGGAAAACTTATTTGGAAATTCTGGAGTGGTATTACACCGGCGTCACCATTGCCCCACACACCCCGAAAACCTTGGCAAGCGGCAAGTAATGTGCTAAAATAACGGAAAGGATAAAAGGAGGGATCTGTTGTGAAACGGCGCATATGGAGCATATTGCTGGCACTGGCACTTTCGCTTTCACTGGGCGCGCCGTTTCTGGCCGTGCGCCCTCTGGCAGCCGGCAGCGTTTATTTTACCGCGATCAACGACAGTCTCTGTCCCCTGAACGACAGCACCATGCCTTTCTGGTCCGGCGGGAACCTTTACCTGCCCAGCAGTGTATTCTCCTCGTATGACCTGGGGCTTTCCTATGTCCGCGACACTTCGGCCCAGACCGCGATTTTATACAGCAGCAATAAAGTTCTGGAATTTGACTTGGCCCGGGGCGGCGCCAACAACAAACTCGGCACCTACTACAGTGCCAGCGCCGTTTCGCGCCATGGCTCTGTTTATTTCCCGCTTTCCTTCGTCAGCAGTTTCTTCTCTTTGAATTACTCAGTGCTCGACACGGCCCTGGCCCCCATGGTTCGGGTACGCAGTGACACGGCCGTTCTCTCCGACAGCCAGTTCATCGACGCGGCCACCACACTGATGGCCTCCCGCTATAATGCCTATGAACAGAGCAAAAAGCCCACCCCAACGCCGAAGCCCGACAACGAACCCAACACCGATCCTATCGTGCCGGATCCTCCGCAGGAAACGGAAGAGGAAATCTCCAAAACCACGGCCCGCATCCTGCTGGGCATCCGCGCCGACGACGCACAGAACACTTCCGCCATCCTGAACACTCTGGACCGTTACGGCTACAAAGCTACCTTTTTCTTCTCTCCGGCGGAGCTGGACGGACAGGATGATCTGCTGCGGCGGATCGTAGCCTCCGGCCACCGGCTGGCGCTGGAGCTCAACAACGCAGACACCGTCGGGCTGCAAGCGGGCAACAAACAGTTACGCCGCTGTACCGGCACCGTGACGCGCATGGTGCTGACGAATTCCGCCGATGCAGCCCGCTCGGCGGGATATACCGTCTATACGCCTTCCCTGTCCGGCCAGTCCCTGGGCGCCACCGCCTCTGTCCAGGCGCAGCGCATCACCCGGCGTATCGAAAGTGCCTCCGGATCAGTAAAGCTTTTGATGGACGGCGACAGCATCGGCGCTTCCGCCCTGAGCACCCTGTGCAACACCTGGAGCAGCGGCGGCTATACCGTCCGTGCAGTCACCGAAACTGCCTGCAGTTGAACCGGGAAACCGGTGCAAATTTACAAAATGTTCAAGAAAATCAAACCAAACGCTTTATAATAGAAGAGAAACAGAATGAATGACCGCCGCCCGGCAGAAGGCGCGGCGCACGAAAAGGAAGTGTTGGCACATGGCGCGAAGCGTTCTTGTCGTGGAAGACGACCACAATATTGCAGATCTGCTGCGGATGTATCTCGAAAAGGAGGGGTTCAGCGTCCGCATTGCCCCCGACGGCGGCACGGCGCTGCAGGAGTTTGCCAAGGCCGTGCCGGATCTGATCCTGCTGGACGTGATGCTGCCCGTGCTCGACGGCTGGAGCGTGCTCAGCCGCGTGCGGGAAACCTCCCGCGTACCGGTGATCATGCTCACTGCCAAAGGCGAAACCTTCGACAAGATCAACGGTCTCAACATGGGCGCCGACGATTATGTGGTCAAACCCTTTGAAATGAAGGAGCTGCTGGCCCGAATCAATGCAGTGCTCCGCCGCACGGAGCTGCCTACCGACACCCGCAAAAAACTAACCTTTGACAAGCTGATCATTGACCTGGACTCCTACGAACTGCTGGTGGACGGACAGAAGATTGACACCCCCCCAAAGGAATTGGAACTGCTCTACCACATGGCCGAGTCCCCCAATCGGGTCTATACCCGCAACCAGCTGCTGGATGAAGTGTGGGGCTTCGACTATTTCGGCGACTCCCGCACGGTGGATGTTCACATCAAGCGCCTGCGCGAAAAACTGGAGGGCGTCAGCGACCAATGGGCGCTGAAAACCGTCTGGGGCGTGGGATACAAGTTTGAACTGGCCGACGGTGCCGAAGCCTCCAAATAAACGATCGCTGCTCCGGCCAGTGGTATCGGCATGCAACCCGCCCGGGCCATGCCTGCACTTTGAGCCGTGACCGGAACGGCCACTTGGCAATTTTCTTTCCGCGCCGCGCGCAGGAAGAAAAAACCAACCGGAGAAAGGCGTGATTTCCCCTTGCGCTCAAAAAGTCTGTACTGGCACCAGTTCCTGCTGACTGCGGGTATGGTGGCCCTGGCAATGACAGTGCTGGCCGTGTCCTTTTTTGCGCTGAGCTACAACTATTCTTTGAGCGAAAAGCGCAGCACCATGAAAAAAGACGTGGCCATGATTTCGGAGCTGTCCCGCGCCTATTTTGCCGGAGGCGACATCACCGGCTACGGTACGTTGAATTTCCGCCAGCTCGCCTCATACCTCGCCGACCTGTCCGGCGACGATGTCTTGATCTGCCAAACCGATGGCGCTGTGCTGCTCTCCTCCGATGAGCGTCTGGTGGGAAAAAGCGTATCCCTGCCCGATTCCATTGTGCGCGAGGTGCTCACCAACGGCACCTACTCGGGCATGACGGATCTCGGCAACCTGTACCGCCATCGGGAGTTCATTGTCTGTATGCCGGTGGTGAACCAATACGGCGGAGAGATCACCGGTATTGTCGCCATGATGTCGGATTCCACCGACCTGACAGAAATGTGGCGCGCCTTTGCAGGGATCTTTTTCTTCACCGCTCTGACCGTGCTTCTGACCGCAGTGGTGGCGTGCTCCATGGTCACTGCCCGGCAGACCAGGCCCCTGCAGGACATCGCCAAAGCAGCCCGCCGTTTTGCCGGCGGTAATTTTGACCAGCGTGTGGTCAAATCCGGCAGCATCGACGAGATCGATGAACTGGCCGATTCCTTCAACGCCATGGCCGATTCCCTGCAGCGCACGGAGCTGCAGCGCCGGGAATTTATTGCCAACGTCTCCCACGAACTGAAGACCCCCATGACCACCATCGGCGGCTATACCGACGGCATCCTCGACGGCACGATCCCGCCGGAAAAAGCCAACCAATACCTCCAGACCATCTCGGACGAAACCAAGCGCCTGGCCCGTCTGGTGCGCCGTATGTTGGATATCTCCCGCCTGCAGGCCAACGATGCGATTCGCGACAAAAAACGCTTTGATATCTGCGAGAGTATGCGCTGTGCCATTATTTCCATGGAAAAGAAAATCATGGACCGCGGACTTGATGTGGCCGCCGAAATTCCCGACGAGCCGGTGTGGGTGCTGGGCGATCCCGATCTGATCACCCAGGTGATTTACAATCTTCTGGAAAACGCCGCCAAATTCGCGCCGCAGGGTTCCACACTGAAGTTGGCGCTGAGTACCCGGGGCGGCAAGGCACTGGTCGCCATTCAGAACTTGGGCGACACCATAGCGCCCGAAGAGCTGCCTCTGCTGTTTGAACGTTTCCACAAGAGCGACAAGTCCCGCAGCGAGGACAAGGACGGCGTGGGCCTCGGGCTTTATATTGTAAAAACCATCCTGAACCAGCACCGTGAGGAAATCCGCGTCACCTCCGAAAACGGCGTGACCACGTTCACTTTCACGGTTACCATGACCAAATAAGGAGTATGGTATGAACCGAAACAAATTATCTTGGTCCGAGCACTACGCAGACCGCCCGGTCAATCCGCAGCAGGCCGCCCTGTGGCAGGCGCAGATACAGCCGCCCGCCCCTCCTGTTGCGCCGTCGCCGTCACAGGGTAGCGGCCCGGGGATCCGCAACCCCTGGATCGACGGCCTCCCCCGCCGCGCGCGGGGCAGCCGGCGCGGTCTTGTGATCTTTCTGCTGCTGCTTGCGCTGCTGCTGGGCGTCAGCATCCTGTACGGCGTGCTGATCGGCCCGCCGGATTACTACTATGCCCCCGGCGGCAGCGATTCCTCCTCCCTGCTCAGCGACGGCGGTATGGAAACCTCCATCCCCACCATCAGCGGCGGGAGCACCAGGCTGGTGCTCACAGAAGTGCATGGCGCATCCCTGACCGCGGGCGAAGTTTTTCAAAAAGTCAATCCGGCCGTGGTTTCGGTTATCGCCGCCGACGGCAGCGGCGGCGCCTCCATCGGCACCGGCGTGCTGTTTACCTCCGACGGCTTTTTTCTCACCAACGCCCATGTGATCGACGGCGCCACCAGCTGCACCGCTCTGCTCAGCGACGGTCGCCAATACGAAGCCAGGCTGGTGGGGTATGACTATATGCGCGACGTGGCGGTACTCAAAGCAATTGACGCCGTCGGCCTGCCCGCGGCGGAGCTGGGCGATTCCAGCACCCTGTCCGTGGGCGATAAGGTATACGCCATCGGAAACCCACTGGGCCTGGAGCTGCGCAGCACGCTGACAGACGGCATCGTTTCCTATATCGACCGGGACGTGCGTATCGGCGGTCGCACTATGACCCTGATCCAAACCAATGCAGCCTTAAACAAAGGCAATTCCGGCGGCCCGCTGATCAACGAATACGGCCAGGTGATCGGCATCAATGCCGCCAAGATGAGCGCCGGCACCGGGGAAACCGGCGTCGAAGGGCTCGGTTTTGCCATTCCAACAGAAACCGTAGCTTACCTTGCCAACCAGATCCTGGAATACGGCCATTCCCTGGCAGACACCAGCCTCGGCATCACGGTGCAGGCGATCGGCGAAACCGGCGACGAAGTGCAGGGCGTGCTCGTTGTCATGGTGAACGAGGGCAGCTGCGCCGAAGCAGCCGGCGTTCAGCCCGGCGATGTGATCATCGCCGCCGACAATCAGGCCGTAACAACCACCGGTGATTTGCTCGCTGTCCGCCGCGGCCACAGCCCCGGTGAGAAAATGGATCTGACGATCCTGCGGGGCACAAACACGCTGACTTTAACCGTCGTCCTGGACGCGCTCTGATCCTCACAAGCGACCGATTCATATCCAAAAAGGCGGGAGCCATTCCTCTTCGGAACGGCTCCCGCCTTCTCTTATTGGTTTTCAACTCACCGGGCAGCGTTTATTTTTTCGCCTTGGAGTCCACCACATCCTTCAGCAAAGCGGTGAATTCCTCCATACTCATAGCGCCCAGATCGCCGTCGGCACGATGGCGGGGTGAAACGGTATTGTTTTCCATATCCCGGTCGCCTACAACCACCATATAGGGCACCTTCTCCATCTGCGCTTCGCGGATCTTCTTGCCGATCTTTTCATTGCGGTAATCCACTTCCACGCGGAAACCCAAATCCTCCAGCTTTCTGGCCTGCTCAGCGCAGTAATCGCCGGCACGGTCGGTTACAGGCAGGAAACGCACCTGTTCAGGGGCCATCCATGTGGGTAAGGCACCGGCATATTTTTCAATCAACAGCGCCAAGGTTCGCTCATAGCACCCCATAGACGTGCGGTGGATAATATAGGGCGTTTTCTTCGTGCCGTCCACATCCGTGTATTCCATACCAAACTTTTCTGCCAGAAGCATATCAATCTGGATCGTGATCAACGTATCTTCCTTGCCAAAGACATTTTTAATCTGGATATCCAATTTAGGACCATAGAAGGCCGCTTCGTCAATCCCCACTTTATAGTCGATTCCCAAATCGTCCAGAATCTTTTTCATCACACTCTGAGCGTGCTCCCACTGTTCGGCGGTGCCTTCATATTTGTTGCCGGGATTTGCAGGATCCCACTGTGAGAAACGGAACGAACAGTCCTCTTTCAATCCCAGCGTTTCCAGGCAGTAGCTGGCCAACTCAAAACATCCGCGGAATTCATCTTCCAGCTGATCGGGACGCAGAATCAGATGGCCTTCGGAAATCGTAAACTGGCGCACACGGATAAGGCCATGCATCTCACCGCTGTCCTCATTGCGGAACAGCGTAGACGTTTCACCCAAACGCATGGGTAGATCACGGTAGCTTCGGGCACGATTCAGGAAAACCTGATACTGGAACGGGCAGGTCATGGGACGCAAGGCAAAACACTCTTTGGTTTCATCATGAGGATCGCCCAGAATAAACATGCCATCCAAATAATGATCCCAATGGCCGCTGATGCGATACAGATCCCGCTTGGCCATTAAAGGCGTTTTCGTAAGGAGATATCCCCGGCGCTGCTCGGTATCTTCAATCCAGCGCTGAAGCTGCTGAATAACCCGCGCACCCTTAGGCAACAGGATAGGCAGCCCCTGTCCAATCACATCCACTGTGGTGAAATACTCCAATTCGCGTCCCAGCTTATTATGGTCACGCTTCAAGGCTTCTGCCTGCTGCTCCAGATAGGCATCCAATTCCTCCTTCTTGGGGAAAGCAATACCATAGATACGCTGGAGCTGCTTGCGGCTGGAATCGCCGCGCCAATAGGCGCTGTTGCAGGCTGTCAGCTTGATGCCGTTGCCCTTGATGCGGCCAGTGGAATCCAGATGCGGGCCGGCGCACAGGTCAGTAAAATCGCCCTGCTTATAAAAGGAGATTACCGCATCTTCGGGCAGATCATTGATCAGTTCCACTTTATAGGGTTCGTCTTTCATCAGCGCCAACGCTTCCGCGCGCGGCAGTTCAAAGCGCTCCAGCTTCAGCTTTTCCTTACAGATCCTGCGCATTTCCGCCTCGATCTTGGAAAGGTCCTCCGGGGTAAATGTCTCCTCACTGTCCAAATCGTAGTAAAACCCGTTTTCAATGGCCGGGCCGATGGCCAGCTTGGTGCCGGGCCACAGACGCTTGACCGCCTGGGCCAGTACATGGGAGCAGGTATGCCAATAGGTTTTACGGTACTGCTCGTTTTCAAAGGTGTACTGCTTGTTTTCTTCGCTCATAAAAGTTCCTCCTCACTGTGTTTGCGGGGGAGGGCAGCAAAACGCCCCACCCCTGAAATACCGTCAGGGGTGGGGCATACAAAAAGCGCTCCACGGTTCCACCCTGCTTACGAAACGCGCCGGAAGGCGGTTGCGTCGCTCGTGACCTCTGTAACGGGAGGACCCGTTCCGGTCTACTGGCAGCTCCCCCAAAGGGCGCCGCGTTCGGCGGACAGCTCAGGAGCGGTTGGGATCCGCTTTCCTGCGCAGGGCACTCACAGCAAATGCGCCCCTCTCTGCGCGCTGAACCAGCGGCCGTTTCTCCGTCAAAGCCATTTTCGACAGGAACACTATATCACCGGGCAAAGGAATTGTCAAGGGCGAATCCCCGGCTTTTTGCCAGCCAATCCATGGGAAGGAAAGTCTCCACCACCGGAGCCACCAACCCTAAATGGAGCAGCCATGCGCCGCTGCGCAGCAGATGCAGAACAGGAAGCAATCCTCAGTTTATGACCGCATAAGCAGGAAACACCAGGCAGATACGGCAGGAAAAGACCCAGCAGCGCCGCCATACTCCCCGCAATACCGATATAATTACTGCGTTTTATAGTTGTCCGCTCCCCTGATCGCATCTTTCTCATTCATTTCCCCATACAGATTCATAAAATAAATTGATATTTTTAATTATAAATTACAAAATATATAATCACAAGTTTATAAATAAATTTACAGGACATTTCTATTTCGCATCTCATGCGGCTATCATAAAGTAATAGAACATGGGAAGGGTGGCATCATTTGGCTTTGGATTATCACATGATCGGGCGGCGAATCGCCCGGCGCAGAAAAAAGCTCCGGTTAACCCAAGCAAAAACCGCAGAGTTATGCGATATTACCAACCAATATTTATCCAATATCGAACGCGCCACGTCCGTTCCTTCGCTTGAGACGATTATGCGTCTGGCCGCCGCATTGGATACCACGCCGGACGAGTTTCTGGTAGGCGCTGCCCGCCCCGAGAAAGATGAATGGCGCAGCGTGTCCGAACAGTTGCGCATTTTGTCGCCCAAACAGCTGGAACTCGTGCGCAGTTTCATCGAATGGATGACTCAACAGGACGCACTGACCTAACCGCTATAAAAATACAAGGGACCGCCCGGCAGGCGACCTCTTTTCCCTATTCCTTACGCAAATGCTCCGGCAGACACATTGCAAATCTGCTGACACCATGCTATACTCATTATTACTTTATGCCGATACATTGACAGCAGGCGCTGCTGCGCCGCACTGTACAGGAGAGTTCTTATGGCACATCAGACCAGACGGCGCATACTCTATGCGCTTTTTCCCATCCTAGGCGTTTGCGGCTTTCTATTGCGCGCAGTGCAACTGCGCTTTGGATTCACAGCTGCGGCACTACCCAAGACCGATTTTCCTCCTGCGGCGGCGCTGGCTATTCTGACGGCCGCAGTGCTGATTCTTGCCGCTCTGCTGGCACAGTTGCTCCCGCCGCGGGATGCCCGGTCCCTTCACCACGCACTAAATGGCTTTCGTCATCGCACGCTGCTTCGGCTGTGCGCCGCGCTGATCGGATTGTGGGGATGGGCTTTTCTTTTGTTCGATCTGCCCGGCGGAGTTTTTCCCCTGTTAGCTGCCGCCTTCTGCTTCCTGACAGCGCTCTGTCTTTTGCTGCTGTCGTCCTCTCCGGCATATGCCTCCCTTCTACTAGCAGAAATTACCTGCTTTTCCACCGGATGGCTGGCAGTGCTGTTTAGCCGTCACGCCTCGGATCCGGTTCTGCCAGGTTTTTGGCCGCCATTGCTGGCTCTGTGCGCCACTTCGCTGAGCGCTTGCTTTCTCACCAGCGCTGCCTGCGGATGGCCCAAGCCTCGGCGCACCGTATTCGTATTGCTCACAGGCGGCGCCTTATGCCTCATCGCCCTAGCCGACTGCTGCGCAGTCGCTTTTTCTCCCCGCTTTTTCGCGTATTTGGCCGCCGCTTTGTGGCAGCTGCACGGCGCTTTCTGTCTCTTCTTTTCACCCAAGCCACAAACGGCACAGCGCTCCATTTAAAACGCACTCCCTGCGGGGCGCCCCTTGCGGGCGCCCCGCTTTTTTACGCCGAGCTGTATAGCTCGCCCAGCAGGACAATTCCCCACTTTTGTAAAGGTCCCCTGACATTCTTTGATCCTTGTTCTATACTGTCATTGTAAAGGAACCTTGTCGCCCCAGGGAGGTATCTTCTATGAAAAATCGCGTAGAAGCACTACGAAAAGCCATGGGACTGAGCCCAGGAAGCGTTTGCCAAAGCCCTGCAGGTCTCGCGCCAAACGGTCAGTTCTATCGAAACAGGCAAATACAATCCCTCGCTGGATTTGGCATTCGCCATTTCCAATTTTTTCGAAAAATCCATCGAAGAAATTTTTATGCACGAAAGGAGCGATATACCATGAAAAAAAGCGATTGGATCACCGGCGTTCTCTTTTTGCTGGCCGGCATCGGCCTCCTGCTTGCGGCACTGTTCATCGGCAGCGCCTTAGGTAATCTGCTTTTTGGTTTCGCTGGCGCCGGCATTGGTCCCGGCCTCTTCCTGCTCGGCCGGTACGTTTACTGGTCCTGGCCCAGCAATCAGGCCCGTTATCAGGACAGGCAGGAACAGATCCGCATTGAATTCCGCGACGAACGCAAAGAAATGCTGCGTGACAAATCTGGCCGGTATGCCTATGTGATGGGCCTGCTGATCCTCTCCGTTCCTATAGTCGTCCTCTCCGTTTTAGGCGCTTTGGACATTCTGCCGGATACACGGGGACTCCTTCTCTTCCCGGGCGCTTATCTGCTGTTTCAGTTCATAGCCGGGGCCCTGATTTTCCGCCGTTTGAGCCAAAAATATTAAACGCCCCGGATTTTTCAGGGGCGCAATAAAAAACGGGGACGGCGACGCCGTTCCCGTTTTTTATTTGGATGGAAGATTTTGATGAAAAGAAGAATGTTCTATTGCTCTGTGATAATAGGATACCTTCGGATTATTACAAAACAAAGCACGAATTGTTACAAAAGTATGAAATTTCGAAAAAAGTTTCTTTCTGTCGCAGAGTGCTTCTTTATTCCCCGGTACGCAACCCACTGAAAAACCGTTGGAGGACGGCAGCACACTCCTCTGCCAGGATGCCGCCCACCACAGCGGGGCGATTGGGATAATCCTCCATAAAAAGGTTGCTCACACCGCCCACCGCACCCATAGCGCGATCCCGCGCACCGTAATAAACCCGGCCGACGCGGGCATTCAAAATGGCGCCGGCGCACATGGGGCACGGCTCCAGCGTGACATACAGTTCGGCCTCGCTCAGCCGCCAGCTGCCCAGGCAGGCATTGGCCGCTTCGATAGCCTCCATTTCCGCGTGCGAGGACGTGCGCTGCCGCTCCTCCCGGCGGTTGCGCCCTTCTCCCACGATTTTCCCATGGAGCACGATCACACAGCCTACCGGCACCTCGCCGTGCTCCGCCGCTTCCTGCGCCAGTTCCAACGCCCGGCGCATATAGCGTTCTTCCCGTCTCATACCGTTCCCCTCCGCTCCTTTCATCGGCACTGCTTTGCGCTGCTATTTTACCACATCCTGCAAATTTTTGGAACATTTGTATATCCCGGCGCATATTTGTCCAAACTGAACATAGGTTAATGGTACAAGGAGTGGATAAAAGTGGGTGACAAACTGGTGCGTTTCAAAAAACAGACGGCAGAGGACATGGAGCTTGACGAACTGCTGCGCTCCCTTTCCCGCACGCAGCGGGAGATCGATCTTGCCTACAATCATTTTAACTTTACCAGCGACCCGGATCTGATCGAATCCTGTGTATATGAGATCTCTTCCCTGCAGTGCCGCTACAACTATCTGCTGCGGCGCGTCAAGGAGCGCGGCGGCAGCGCCGCCATCGGCGCTCTGCCCGGCCGCGAAGTATGAGGGCAGGAAAGGACGGGCCGGAACCTTGAACATTGCCGAACAATTCTTTATCGCCATTGCTGTGCTTTTTCTGGCGCTGATCGCTTTCAAGCTGTTCTCCGCACCGCTGCGGTTGGCGCTGCGGGTGGGGGCCAACACCGCCCTGGGCTTTCTCGCACTGATCGCCCTGGACCTGTTCAGCCCCCTCCTCGGGCTGCACATTGCCGTAAACCTGGTCAACGCCCTTATTGTGGGCATTCTCGGACTGCCCGGTCTGGCACTGCTGGTGCTGATGCAGTGGGTGTTCCTGTAGTACATATCCGGCAGGGCGGGACCCCTTTTCCATCCTGCCGGAAACAGCCGCGTTCCGCCGATGGCGGAACGCGGCTGTTTTTTTATGTACGCGTTTTATAGAGCGAACGATTCATAATCCACGCAGCCCGTCTCCGGCAGCTCCCGGCAGCAAAGCACCGCTACCGCACCAGGGCCAATGTGGCAGGACACGCTCAGCGATAGCGGATCCATATAAACAGGATACCCCGGGAAACGCGCCTTCACCTCTTCGATCCAGGCTTCGCCTTCTTCCCGCGAGCAGGTGTAAGCGCCGCGGATATACATGCTCTGCCCGGCAAAGCGGCCGTTCAAATCCTTCTCCAGCGCGTCCAACATGGTCTTTTTGGCCTGTTTCAGGCCCCGTACTTTGGCAAAAGCGTCCAACTTTTCACCCTGGATCTGCAACACGGGTTTGATGTTCAGCACCGCGGCGAACGTCGCCGCTGCCGGCGTGATACGCCCGCCTTTTTTGAGGTATTTCAACGTATCCAGAGTGATATAAATGCTGGCCTGCCGGCCGTCCCGCTCCAGGATCTCCTGAATACGGCTGCCCTCATAACCCTTTTGCGCCAGCACAACTGCATCCAGCACAGACTGTTTCATCGACCAGGAAATGCGCTGATTGTCCACCACAAAAACGCGGCCCTCATAGTCCTGCGAAAGCATTTTGGCCGTTTCACAGGAACTGCTCAAGCCGCTGGACATGGGGATGTACAACACCTCGTCATACTCCTCCAGCGCCTTATCCCACAAGTTCAAAACCGCCTCCGGCGTCGGCTGCGACGTTTTGACATCTGCATTCTGTGCCAGGAAACGGTAAAATTCCTCCTGACTCAGGGTAATATCTTCATAATACAGTTCGTCATTGATAAAAAACGGCATCGGCAACACAGCAATCCCCAGCTTCTTTGCCTCCGCCTGGGTAATACCGCTGTTGCTGTCCGTAATCACTGCAACTTTTTTCATGGATAGATCCCTTCCCTCATCGCCCAAATTGGCAAAGCACTCTCTGTCACATCCGTCTCCGGCGAACAAACCGTCCGCAAACCGCCGCCCGGCGGGCAGCGCACGGATCGTATATGTAGTTATTGTAACACATTTATCAAAATATACAAGAGCTGCCCCGGCGAAATTTCCCACGGTACGCCACTCCAAAACAAAATATAAAAACGAGATATCAAAAGAAAAACAGCGTTATAAAGAGATATTAAGAGAATCTAATGAAAAACCTTATTTTTTTGTTGACATACGGTACGCCGCGTGGTATAAATAAACATGCTTTCCATGCTGATGGAAAGCTTTTGCACTGTTTTCAAAAGGAAATTCAAATAAACGGAGGAAAATCAATATGTCCACTTATATGGCAAAAATGGGCGAAACCGTCCGCAAGTGGTATATTCTGGACGCCGCCGGCAAGCCCCTGGGCAAGACCGCTGTGGTGGCCGCCGACCTGCTGCGCGGCAAGCGCAAGCCCGAGTATACCCCCCACGCCGACTGCGGCGATAACGTAATCATCATCAACGCGGCCCAGGCCGTGCTGACCGGCAAAAAGGGCACCCAGAAGTTCTACCGCACCCACTCTGGCTGGGTGGGCGGCCTGAAGGAAACCCCCTACCGCATCCTGATGAAGGAGCAGCCCCAGACGGCCATGCGTGTGGCGGTCCGCGGCATGCTGCCCAAGAACTCCCTGAGCCGCGCATCCCTGTCCCGTCTGCACATCTATGCAGATGCAAACTTCGAGCAGCAGGCCCAAAAGCCTGAGGCTTATGCAGTCGACTAATAGGAGGTAGACGAGAATGTATACGAGCAAAAAGCCTTATATGTACGGTACCGGCAGAAGAAAGTCCTCTGTTGCCCGCGTCCACCTGTTTGAGGGCGGCAACGGCACCATCACCATCAACGGCCGTGACATTGACGAATATTTTGGCCTGGAGACCCTGAAAATGGTTGTCCGTCAGCCCTTGGAAGCCACCGGCACTGTGGGCAAGGTGGACATCTCCGCCACGGTCACCGGCGGCGGCGTTTCCGGCCAGGCCGGCGCGCTGCGCCACGGTATTGCCCGCGCCCTGCTGAGCGTGGATCCCGCATACCGCACCATTCTGAAGCAGGCCGGTTTCCTGACCCGCGATCCCAGAATGAAAGAACGTAAAAAGTACGGTCTCAAAGCCGCACGTCGTGCTCCCCAGTTCTCCAAGCGCTAATTTTCCCTACTTCTCAGTACGTCTCACGACGTCGATTTGCAGGAAAATTCAGTACTTTTGGAGCTGTGCGTGGTTCTCGAAAGTGGTCCGTTTTGCTTCGTAAGAAGCAAGCAAGGAGCACACAAGGAACAAGAATCGCAAGCGAAAAAAGCCTTATGAAGCAGGAGATCATTCCGCAAGGAGTGCATCTCCTGCTTTTTTGTGCTGCACGGCTTTTCCTTCTTCCGTTTAGATCTTGTTGATTGCCTCCACCAGTGTTTCAATATCCAGGTGGGTGTAGACACGTTCGGTGAGCGTCATGGCACCGGAGTGTCCCACAATCTTCTTGATCATGGTTTGGTCTACATGGGCCTCTGTCAGCATGGAGATGCAGGTATGCCGGGTACAGTGCGGCGTCTGGTCATATCCAAGCTGCTCCATCAGGGGCGTGAAGTAACTGTCGTAGTAGTTCCTGTAATCAAAGTGCTTTTGATCCGGTGTGTGGAGCAGGTATTCACACTGAGAACCTTCGTACCACGCTTTGTAGAATGGCAGCACCTTGTCGGCAATAGGAACTTTACGCAGGCCATTTTCGGTTTTGCTGGCGATCACATCAAAGTACTGTTCTTCCAAATGTACGTTTTCCTTCTTTAAGTCGAGGAACTCCGAGATGCGGCAACCGTTGTAGATCAGCATCAGCACGATCTGATAGTACGGGTCCTCTGTAAGCTCCCACAGGCGGGCAATCTGCTCCTTTGTGAATTTGTTCCGGTCACGCTTGTTGGGGTTCTTATCCTTGTACCGACTCAAATCTACAAACTCGGAGTAATCCTTGTTGCAGATGTCGTTTTTCATGGCGTAGGCGTACAGTTGGTTGAACAGCCCCTTGAGTTTTTTCAGGGTGGGGTAATTCTTCCCGCAGGTGTCCACCACAAATTGGAGGTCCATCAGCCGAATATCCCGAAACACCTTGTTGTAAAGTGTTCCGCACACCCGATAGGACGCCTCATAGCCTTTTACGTTTGACTTGGAGATGGTGGGGAACTTCTCCTTTGACCAGCGTTCATAGACCTCCTGGAAGGTGGCTTTGGATGCCTTGATGTCAAAGGGGTTGTTGTTGTACTCCGCCAGCATTTGCAGCCCCTCTGCTCTGGTTGCCGCATAGCCGATGGTGATTTGTTCCTGAACAGACTTTCCTGTTTCAGGGTTGACGTGCCACCCTACCGTTTTCCTCACTGCATAGGGCCTTCTTCGCTTTCCGGACATTTTCTTGACACTTCCATATCCGTTGGGTAATCTCAAAAAATCTCAAACTTCCTTTCTCCCAGCGTTTGAATTAAATTTGATAAAGGGTATGCAACACCCTCTGTTACTCCTGGTCGCCGTTTTCCTCGGCGGCCTTTTTCATTTTCTCCAGCATCTGCCGATCCAGTTCGTTGCGCCGCTGAATGCGCTCCAAATCGGAGAGGACTTCCACTTCCTTATCCTGCAGCTTGGCATCTGCGTAGTAGGCTAGTTCTTTTTCAATCCAGCGGTCAAAGGATTCCTGATCGGTCCAATAGGTTTCCAGCTTTTCACGTTCGTCCCGGAACTCTTCCAAAATCAGACACAGAGAATCATTCATCTCGGCGGAGTGGTCATTTCCTTTGAATTTCAGGGAGCAGGACCATTCTTCGCTGTGGGGCGGGCGCTGGACGTCGATCTCGAACCGGATACCGGCCTTCTTGTTTAATTGGTAAAGAACCGCAATCACATCAGACAGGCTGTCCAACTGGATTTCAGGTTTCTGGTAGCCAATCAGGTCTGCCGGAGATATGTTTAAGATTTTGGCGATGGCATTGATCATCGCTATGGATGGCTCAATTTCACCGCTTTCGTATTTTTGAACTGTGCGCATCGTCTTGTCCAGACGCTGTGCCAGCTCTGTTTGGCTCAAGTGAGCGGCCTTGCGGGCTGCCTTGATTCTCTCGCCAATTTCAGCTGGGTTGCTGTGCATTGTCATCACCTCGTTTGTATTGTAACACGAAGTCGTGCGAATTACAAGGTCGTAATACGAATAATTTTTTCGTATTTAGTGTTGACAAGCCGTTCTGGAGGGTTTATAATCAAAATACGAACTAACAATTCGTATATCGGCAACAAGGAGGTCATTCACATGGAGAAGAAAGTTTATGTCGAACTCCCGCCCTTCACCGGACGCAATGTCCCCATCACCGAGATTGCAGCCGCCATGCACAAGGATGCCCAGTATGTGCGCATTGGTTTGCAGCAGGGAATCCTGAAATTCGGCTATGCGATCAAGCTGGAAAACTCCAACGAGTACAACTACTACTGCCCCGACAGAAAGGTGTGGGAGGAAATTGGATACTTCCAGCCGGAAACTGCATAAAAAAAGAGCCCTCATCCTGGCAGATGAGAACTCTTGGCGGACAGTACAAACGGCAGCTGCCGTGTGACTATCACTCAGCAAGGATATTATAACACGACAGCTGCCAAATTCAACAATTATTTAAGGAGGAACAGAATTTGACAGCTTTACCAGACAGCATCATACAAAATGGTCTGTTCTGCTGCTGGAAGTACGAGGAACGGAATGGGAGGAAAACGAAGGTGCCATACCAGCCGGAAACCGGCCTGGGAGCGAAAAGCAATGATCCTTACAGCTTCGTACCTTATAAAACAGCAGTGCAGGCCAGTGGATATGATGGCATCGGAATTGGCATTTTCAACGGTATCTGTGCGATTGATCTGGACAACTGCGTTTCGGACAGCGGCTATTACACACAGACCGCCGCAGAAATTGTAGCCTTAATGCACAGCTATACCGAGTACAGCCCCAGCGGAAACGGTCTGCATATTCTCTTTTCGGCAAAAGGGTTTCAGTATGATACCAAGCGATTCTATATTATGAACCATCAGGCCGGAATCGAGGTTTATGTGGCGGGAGCAACCAACAAATATGTCACCGTGACCGGAAACCGCTGTGAGGATTATGAGTATGGTGACCGGACCCAGGAGCTGCAAGTGTTACTGGACAAGTTCATGCGCAGGACAGAGGTAGGCGCAGAAAATGCAATAAATGCAAAAAACTCTGGTTTAAGCATGGAGCAGCTTCTGCAACTGGCAAAAAGCAGTAAGAATGGGGCAGCGTTCACAGCCCTTTGGAACGGTTCGTTGGAGGGATATTCGTCCCCATCAGAGGCAGATCTGGCACTGTGCAGTCATCTCGCCTTTTGGACAGGACGGGATGCTGCCAAGATGGACACTATGTTCCGGCAGTCGGGATTGATGCGGGATAAATGGGACCGGCAGCAATCCGGCACAACGTATGGTGCAATCACCATTCAGAAGGCAATCGAGCATTGCCGGGAGATTTACACTCCAAAAGCGGAGCCGTCACCGGTTTTTCAACCTATTGTTCCGCTGACGCCACAGTGGAGTGATCTGCCTGCATTTCCGGTAGACGCTCTCCCGGATGTGATTCGAAATTATGTGAGTGCGGTGGCCGAACACAGTCAGACTGCCCCGGACATGGCAGCGGTGATCAGCCTGGGTGTGCTGGCAACCTGCTTACAAGGGAAATACAAGATAGAGGGAACGCCGGGATACTGTGAGCCTTTGAGCTTGTACACAGTGGTGATCGCCGCACCGGGGGAGCGAAAGTCCAGCGTCATGCGGGATATGACCACATTCCTTTATGAATATGAGCAGGAATATAACAAGGCGCACAGCATGGAAATACGGGAAAACCATTCGCAGCGGGAATCTATGGAGCGCCAGATCTCCGGTCTGCAAAAGAAGCTGGAGCGCAAGGAAAGCCGGGAAATGGAGTTGGAGCTGCGGCAACTTCAGGAACAGCTGGAAGAAATTCCAGAACTAAAGCCGGTTCGCTTTTTTGCGGACGATTGTTCCAGTGAAGCGCTGACCAGCTTGATGGCGGCCAACAACGGAGTATTCTCCGTGATCTCCACCGAGGGCGGTATCTTTGACATCATGGCCGGACGGTATTCCAACAAATCCAACATTGATGTCTGGCTGAAAGGTCATTGTGGAGATGCCATTTATGTGGATCGAATGACCCGTGAAGCAGAGTGCATCATGCACCCGGCACTGTCAGCTATCCTCTCTATTCAACCCAGTGTGCTGGATGAAATCATGTCCAATACCACCATGACCGGGCGGGGCTTGATTGCCCGCTTCCTGTATGCATCCCCGCCGTCCAGAATTGGCAGCCGAGTCTTTCGTACCCAGCCGATCCCGCCCGAAGTAATCGCCGCTTACCGCAGCTTGATTTTTCGCCTGATGGCTCTGCCGATTGGTGGGGATGCCCAGACGGTGCACCTTTCCGAAAAAGCCTTTGACCTAATGGCTGATTATTTTCAGGAGCATGAGAAGTTTCTGGTTGGCGAGGGGCAGGCAATTTCCGATTGGGCGAGCAAATATATCGGTGCAGTACTCCGGATTGCGGGACTGCTGCATTGCGCTGATATGGAAGATGAGAAAGCAGAAGTGACAGCTTCTACGATGAGCAAGGCGATTCAGATCGGCAAATACTTTCTGGCTCATTCCACCTACGCCTATTCCATGATGGGCACTGACTTAACCATCCAGAAAGCCAAATTTGTCTTGGCAAAGCTGAAAAAGAAGAACGTATCGGTGATCAAGCGTTCTGAGCTTTTTCAGATGTGTCGGGGAAAGTTCTTCAAGAAAACGGAGGAGATTTTTCCGACACTGGAACTGTTGGAGGGACATGGATACATCCGGTTGGAAGAACCAGAACGCCAGTCGGTGGGCAGACCAGCCGATGTGAAAATCATTGTGAACCCCGCCGCATGAAACCGCAATTTTCTGCATTTATTGCATTTCCTGCACAGAGTTGCACTCTGGTATCGCACCACCGTCCCCATCGAAAAATCCGCAGATTTGGAGATGGATGGTTCGGGAGAATCCGGTGGATTTTCCCGAACCGTGGGCGGCAGGATTGCTTACAAGAGCAAGGATGCCGACAACACCTGACTTGCTGTGTGGATAGCACACACAAGCCAGGGAGGCTCCCGCAGGAGCCGCATCACCCTCGGAGAGCCCACGATACTTTGCAGCCGCAGGATGAAAGTATCATAGTGGGTTATTACACTTCCGCAGGAAGTGCGCCCCGGCCCGCAGGCCGTACAAACGTGAAAGGAGCTCTATGGCGAGAAACGACGGGATTGACCGTACCAGTGCAAGAAACGTAAACCTGACCGCTGCCAAAATAGGCAATGCCCAGCGGCACAACGAACGAGAAAAAGAATCCTATACCAACCCAGATATTATACCGGAACGTACATCTCAGAACATCCATTTTAAGAAGCCCACCGCCGGATATGCAGAGATGTTTGCACAGATGGAAAAGGATGGTGTAATCTCCACTCGTGGCCTGAAAACGGATGCCAACCTTTACGGGGAATTGATTTTTGATGTAAACTCCGCCTACTTCTATAACCATGGCGGATATGAGTTTGCCAAGCGATTTTATGAGGACGCTTACAGGGCTGCCATAGAGATCGTTGGCGGCGAACAGTATATTCTCTCCGCTGTTATGCACGCCGATGAGCGCAACCGGGCTATGTCCGAAGCACTGGGGCAGGATGTGTTCCACTATCATCTCCATGTGGTCTATGTCCCAGTTGTGGAGAAGCAGATCCTCTGGTCCAAGAGGTGCAAAGACAAGTCTCTTGTGGGAACAATCAAGGAAACCATTATGCAGGTGAGCAGCAGCAAAAAATGGCTGTCCAAACCGGCATTGGATGAACAGGGTGTACCTATTCTCCAGAAGAATGGCAAGCCGGTACTGCGGAAGTCTTACAGTGTCCTCCAGGATGATTTCTTCCAAGCCATGCGCAATGCCGGATATTCTGATGTGGAGCGTGGAGAACGGGGCAGCTCCGAGGAACACTTGACCGTGACACAGTTCAAGGTGGAACGGGAACAGGAGCGATTGGAACAACTCACAGCACAAACTCAGCAGAAAGAGCAGCAGGCAGCGTCTCTGGAAAAGAAGATTGAGAATATTCAAAAACAGCAGATTGCCGTTCAGAAAGTGGAGCAAATAGAACCCCATGCAGTTCCGTTTTCCTCTAAAGTTATGCTGGATCGTTCTGAATACGAAAATCTGGCAGCTGTGGCAAAGAAGTATGTGATACAGGAGAAGAAAGAACGACACCTACAAAAGATGCTGGATGCTGCCAACAAGCTGATCTCCGAGCTAACATCCAAGGTAACGGCACTGACCGCTGAATTGGTAGAGTATAAGTCAGTCCGTGGAAAGCTGCACACCAACGAACTGGAGCATGAAAATAGGAAGCTTCGGGATAAGCTCCGCAGCTATGAAGCGGTGATTGACCGGCATGATCTATGGCATTTGTTTGGCCGGAAGCGGTCTAAAATGGTGGCCAGAGAAGAAATCCGCTGATTCCCGTGTAGAACCGCAAAATGGGAGCAACCCGGATGAACAGTGGTATCGTCCGGGTCCTCCCTGCTCAAAAATTGCCATGCTTTTCTATTTCAAGAGATGAAGAAAAATTCGGAAAGCAGAAGGTGTTCATGAAAACAGGTCTTACCAAACATCAGAAAACACCTGACATCTTTTTCGACGAGCAAGGGGATACCTGATTGCCTACGCATGGCACCCGGCCAGCAATGCCAGGGAGCTGGTGAAGTATGCAACCACTTATAACAAGGTATATATTACGCAATTATATGACCGTTATCATATATAAAATTACATTTACACTTGATAAAATCACGGATTCGTGATAAAATCGAATAATACATTTGATTATGAGAGGTGCGGTATGGCAGTTTGTTACGATAAGCTTTTTCATTTGATGATAGATAAAAAAATTTCCAATGTTCAATTGAAAGATATGGCAGGTGTAAGTGCCAATATTATCACTCGTCTCAAAAGAGATGAGTATATCTCAACAGAAAGCATTGAAAAAATATGCTTGGCATTGAACTGCGGAGTAGATGATATTTTGGAATTTGTTCCTGAGAAAGAGGGTCGTGACAATGCCTAATGCAAACTTGGTTGCAGCCCAGAATCAATTAAGAAATTTGGTTAGCATATACAACAGTAATTTTGACCAGTATCAACAAGCGACATATAACGAAACCCAAGTGAGAGTAGATTTCGTGAACCCGTTCTTTCAACTGCTGGGGTGGGATGTTTTAAATGAAGCAGGATTGCCTCAGCATTTACGAGAAGTTACTCACGAAGCTACTGTTTTGGTTGAAGAAAATGGTGCACATAGGAGCAAAAAGCCTGATTATTCCTTCAAAGTCGGAACAGAAATACTTTTCTTTTTAGAGACGAAAAAACCTTCTGTAAACATCACTGCTGACCGAGCACCATCTTTCCAGTTACGACGCTATGGATGGAGCGGAAACCTTAAAGTATCTGTCCTTACTAATTTCACAGATCTATTTATATATGATTGTACAGTACGCCCAGTTGAAGGCGATGAAATTGGCACCGCACTTATTGCACACTATCATTACACAGAGTATGAAGATAAGTTTGAGGAAATTTACTCGTTGCTCTCGAAAGAGTCGGTCTTAAACGGAGATTTCCAGCGAATCTTCGGTAATGTCCGTGGTGCAATGCGCAGAGAACCTTTCGATGCTTATTTTCTGGATCAAATTCGTGGATGGAGAAATCAATTAGGTAGCGATGTTGTGAGGAACAATCCCAATGTCGATGCTGTTACCCTTAATATTTTTGTCCAGAGAATTTTGAATCGATCTATTTTCTTGCGTATTTGTGAAGATAAAAATCTTGAAAATTACGAATCACTAAGGAGAATTACGACATATCAAGAGTTAAAAGATCTGTTTGCGGTTGCTGACCAAAAATATGATTCTGGATTATTTGAGATGCTGGATGAAGATCGGCTGATTATTTCCGATGCTGTCATCATTGATATTTTCCAGAGCTTGTATTATCCGAATAATTCTTATGAATTTGGAGTCGTAGATCCCTATATTATCGGTCAGATCTATGAACTATTCTTAGCTGAAACCCTAGAAATTAAGGCCAACGGTCAAGTTGTCTCTGTTAAAAAACCCGAAGTGGTAGATGCTCAAGGAACTGTTAATACTCCGAAAAATATTACCGATATTATCGTGAATGAAACCTTGAGCAGTTTATATGCGGGGAAGACACCAGAAGAAGTGGCAAATTATCACATTGCTGATATTTGTTGTGGATCTGGCAACTTTTTGCTGTCTGCATTTGAGTATGTGGTGAATTTTCACATTGAATATTTACGCCAAAATAAATTGGAAGAATCTCTGCAAAATGGTAGCCTGTATCAACTTCCTGGGACACAAAGCCTTTTTCTTTCTTATGAACAGAAAAGAGATATTCTGAAGAATCTAATTTTTGGCGTAGATATTGATCCTCTGGCAATTGAAGTGACAAAATTCAGTTTGCTGTTAAAAGTATTGGAGGATTCTTCAGCGGAAGAATTAGATGCGTACCATGTAAGAACGCACAACCGGATTTTGCCTAATTTGGACGAGAATATCAAACTTGGAAACAGTTTGGTTGATACAAGCTATGCTCGTTACAACCGTACAATTTATCAAAATCCTAATTTGATGAACAAGTTGCGGATGTTTGATTGGAACCACGAGTTTCCAGCAGGAAAGTTTGATGCCATTATAGGCAACCCTCCCTATATCCGAGTGCAGAACATGGTTCACTACTCGCCGGAGGAATATGCTTTTTACAAGAGTAATCACTCTGGATATGTAACTGCAGTTACGGAGACATTAGATAAGTATTATTTGTTTATTGAAAGAGCTCTTTCACTTTTAAAAGATACCGGTGTTTTAGGCTATATTGTTCCCCATAAATTCATGAACATCCAATCTGGTGCTGAATTAAGAGGACTTCTCTCAGCTCATAGAAATGTTAAAAAAATTATGCACTTCGGCACACATCAGGTCTTTGAAAACAGAAGTACTTATACTTGTATTTTGATTATGTCAAAGCAGCCGAATGATGAATTTCAGATTGGATTTGTGCAGAATCTAAACCAGTTCTTGTTTGAGCACACTGTGGAATGCGCTATATATGCGGCCCCTTATTTGTCTCGGCAGCCTTGGGCTTTTTTACCGCAGTCACTTATTAACCAGCTGCATAGAGCCGAGGAGAATTGCGAACCTCTTGCGAATTTAGCTGATATTTTTGTGGGAGTACAGACAAGCGCTGACAATATTTATATCATTCATGTAGATCGGGAAGATGAAGATTTCGTATACAGTCATGAAGAAAATGGAACTGAGTTTCAGCTCGAAAAAGGCATCTTAAGAAAAAGCGTCTATGATGCCAAACTGACGAGCTACGAGAAGATTACAGCAAATAGTTATATTATTTTCCCGTACAAAGAAGTTGACGGAAAGCCTAAGCTTTATGATATAGAGGAAATGGAGAACCAGTTCCCTCACGCATTCGAGTACCTAAGGCGTCATAAACAGGCATTGGATAGGCGTAATATGCCCAATCGAACGGAGCTGAATTGGTATGCATTTGGCCGCAGCCAAAGCTTGAGAAGATTTATGTCTGGTGAGCACTTGGTCTGGCCCGTACTCTCGTTGTCCTCCAATTATGTTTACGATGATGAACTGGTTGTTTTTACTGGTGGAGGAAATGGGCCGTTCTATGGCCTGCAGATGAAACAAAATGCTCAAGAATCAATTTTCTATGTGCAGGCAATCCTAAATCATTGGCTGATGGAACTTTTAGTGAAAAGTAAAGCCAGTACTTTCCGTGGAGATTACTACTCACATGGAAAACAGTTTATTGCGACATTGCCAATTTATCGGATTGACTATGGGAATCCGTCAGATGTGCAGAAGCATGATAATATTGTTGAACATGTACGTACGCTTATGAATCTAAAGAATCAGGCCAATCATGCACGAAATGCTACGGAGAAAACTGTGTTTGAACGCTCTATAAATGCAGTAAACGATGAGTTGAATACTTTGATTGATGCATTATATCAAGTGGAAGCTCAGGAAAACGGGGATGAAGAATGAAACCAATCGAAGGATACAACAAATTGAGAGGCGGATATTATACGCCTAAAAAGATAGCAGAGCTTATTGCAACTTGGGCAATCAGGACGAAGAATGATGAAATTCTGGAACCAAGTTGCGGAGACGGAAGTTTCATCAGCGCCATTGCAGATAGGCTGCACGAAATGGGAGCATCAGATCAGTCCATTAAACACAATGTTACTGGTGTTGAACTGGATAAAGTTGAAGCAAGTAAAGCCAGTCAGTACGGACCTAATGTAGTCCAGAGCGACTTTTTTACCTACTATCAGAAGTGCATTGATGGGGAAAAAGAGTTTGATGTCATCGTAGGAAATCCGCCCTTCATTCGTTACCAAAATTTTGAAGAAGAGTATCGGAAAGTTGCGTTTGAACTGATGACAAAACATGGCTTCCAGCCGAATCGACTTATGAACATTTGGCTGCCTTTCCTTGTGCTTGCTTGCAAAGCGTTGAAACCAGATGGTCGAGTAGGTATGGTAATTCCGGCTGAACTGTTTCAGGTGGATTATGCTGCTGAAGCAAGACTGTTTTTAAGCAATTACTTTGAAAGCCTGACTCTCGTAACATTTAAAAAGCTGGTTTTCGATGATATTCAGCAGGAAGTCATTCTACTTCTCGGTGAAAGAAAATCGAGCAAACAAGGCATTAGAGTTGTTGAGTTAGATGGTTTGGAGTCTTTAATTTCTGCTGGTCAAACGTGTTTGGAAGTTGCAGAAGTGAAAAAACTGGATCACAGCAAAGATAAGTGGGTAAAATACTATCTTTCAAACGAAGAGCTGAACCTTCTTGATCGACTTAACAAATCCAGTAAGATTACAAATGCAACAGATCTTTATGATGTGAATGTCGGTTTGGTGAGTGGCGAAAATGCTTTTTTTGTAATAAATCAAGAAATTGTAGATAAATTTCATTTGCAGGAAAGTGTGGTCCCCATTATTAGCCGTACGGATCAGATTAAAGGTCTTGAGTTGACTGAACAGGACTACGAAAATCTGGTTAAAGCAGGCAAAAAAGTCTATTTCTTTGAGCCCGCAGACCTACCGATTGATGAATTGCCAAAATCTCAACGAAAGTATATCCAGTGGGGCGAAGCTCAAGAGTATAACAAAAATTATAAATGCCGAATTAGGCCAAGATGGTACCATGTTTCTTATACATGGCGTGCAGAGGCGTTTTTAGTACGACAAGCTAATCTTTACCCCAAGATGGTCCTGAATAATAAACATGCGCTTGTGACAGATACACTTCACAAGGTTCGGTTCCATGAAGGGGTTGATGGCAGAACAGTTGTTGGAGCATTCCTAAACACATATACTCTGGCGCTTAGTGAAACATTGGGCCGAAGCTATGGCGGTGGTGTTTTGACCTTTGAGCCAGGCGAGATGCGCAAAATGCGTATACCCATGATAGCAGCTGATAAACTCGATTTGGACAAGATGGATGCATTGCAGCGTGAAGGAAAAATTGATGACATTCTTCAGTATACGGATGAAATTCTGCTACATCAGGGGCTTGGCCTTACAGCTCATGAGGTAGAACTACTCCATAACATTTGGAGCAAAATGAAGGACCGTAGACTTTCAAGAAAAAATCGAAAAGGCTAAGGAGAAAGGAGGTAGAATATATGGACTGGGATGGTTGTGTTAATTTGGCGCAAAGCTATTTGGAAAACAGTCCACTAATTGTATTAGGGTCAGGTGCTTCAATGCCGTACGGACTACCTTCCATGAGAAATCTGGCTGAAGCAATAGAGGCTGACCCCGTTGTAAAAGACGATCCAGAGTTTGCAAACTTATGTCAAGCAATAGATGCAAGCGGTCTTGAGGCGGCAATAGATAGTGTTCAACTTAGGCCGGAAACCATTGAACACATCAGGACAGTGACTTGGGAAACCATAAATCGCCATGATACGGAATTCTTTGACACGAACCAATTATCTCCGCCTAAAGAATTTGTGGAATTGCTAAATAAGGTAATCGCACCTGCACCAAATAAGGCAGTTGTTGTTACTACAAACTATGATAGACTTCCTGAATATGCTGCGGATGGCATTGATGCCACATCTATTACTGGATTCGAAGGTTCTATTTTGCGGAAATTAGAAATTCCAAGTTCGGCAACTAAGCAGCGCCGCACACGGTGTAGGGAACGAACTGTTGATATTTGGAAAGTTCATGGTTCACTGGATTGGTTTGTTGATAGAAATGATAAAATCATTTCTGTACCAATGTCAAGAAAAATCCCGGAAGGGTTTTATCCTCTTGTTGTACCACCAGGAAAAGAAAAATATAGCAGCACCCATAAAGAACCGTATCGTTCGATCATTGCTGAAGCGGACAAGGCATTTATCCAGGCAGGAGCATACTTGTGTATTGGATATGGATTTAATGACGAACATATTCAACCGAAACTGTTGGCGCAAATAGCAACAGGAAAACCAATTATTATTCTTGCTCGTACTATGACGGAGGCGTGCCGAAAACATATTATAGAAGCTAAAATACGAAAGTATTTAATCTTTGAAAGGGCAGATGATCAGCATACTACCGTTTATAGCAATGGTTGGTCTGAGACATATGATGGACAATATTGGTCTCTTGAAGAATTTCTAAAAATATGGTGAGGAGGTAGTGTGATGGGCATATTTGAATATAACCAAGATGAGTTGCTGGGAACAGTAGAAAGCGTAGATACATCCACAGCAATTATCAAAGTTGAGAATGATGACAAGCTTAGAGGACTACAAGTTAATCACCTTGTGACTATTCAAAGCTCTAAAGTAGGTCAGCACTTAATTGGATTGGTATCTAAAATTATACGAAAATCTGGATTTACAGATTCTGCAGAAGACCTAACGCCAGATTTGAGCTTTAATGTGATTAAAGTAGTGCTGATCGGAACACATTTAGATAAAGAAGGTCTCAAAGAAAATGTCTTCCGCCGCTCTTTGGCAACAGTTCCAACCATTAATGCAGAATGTTACCTGATTAATGGCGAAAGATTGAAACAATTTATGCAGGCGGTCTCTTCTGTTCCTGAAGGACAAGATCAAATTTGTCTTCAAATCGGAAAGTATTCTATTGATGAAGATGCGACTGCATGGATTAATGGTAATAAACTATTTCAACGTCATGCTGTAATTGTTGGCAGTACTGGCTCCGGAAAATCTTGGTGTGTAGCAAAAATACTTGAGCAAGTAGCTGAGCTGAAATCAGCAGATGCACTTCTTTTTGATATTCATGGGGAGTACTCTACATTGGAGGGAGACAACTTTACACACTTAAAGGTTGCGGGCCCTAATGATACCATATCAGAAGGTATTCTGTTTCTTCCATATTGGCTACTTACTTATGAAGAAATGTTGTCTCTAATGTTAGATCGTAGTGATAATAATGCACCTAATCAGGCTATGATGTTCAGTAACCAAGTGATTAAGCATAAAAAAGACTTTTTACATGGTATGGGCTTAGAAGAAATGGAAGCTAACATTACGTTAGATAGTCCCATTCCTTATAGCTTGGATAAAATGATCGACTGTCTGACAGCGTTAGATCAAGAAATGGTACCGGGAGCACGTGCGGGGGCAGAGAAAAAGGGACCGTACAACGGTCAGTTTACTCGTTTCATCCAAAGATTAGAGACAAAGCGAAAAGATAAACGATTGAACTTTATGTTTAGCCGAGAGGAATCGCTGTTAAAATATGACTATATGGATGAACTTTGCTGTAAACTGATGCTACCAGCACAAAATGGGAAAAAGGGTGTCAAAATTATAGACTTCTCCGAGGTTCCTTCTGATATTCTTCCTCTGATAGTCTCCTTGATTGCGAGAGTCGTTTTCTCAGTTCAGCAGTGGTCACAAGTTGGAGAGCGACATCCAATAGCTATTTTCTGCGATGAGGCTCATTTGTATATCCCTGCTCATACAGAGAAAAGTATTGATGATGCCAGCTTGGTTACTTTTGAGCGAATTTCAAAGGAAGGGCGTAAATACGGAGTTGGACTGGTAGTAATATCTCAACGCCCGTCAGAAGTAAATCGAACGGTGTTGAGTCAGAGCAACAACTTTATTGCAATGCGTTTGACCAATGCTGATGACCAGGCGGTAGTCAAGAGATTGCTTCCTGATAGCTTAGGTGATTATGCAGAGATGCTCCCAATTTTGGATATTGGTGAAGCGTTGATTGTGGGGGATGCCAGTCTTCTTCCGAGCAGAATTAGGATTGCGCCTCCAAAGCTGAAGCCAAGAAGTGCGACGATTGATTTCTGGGATGAGTGGGCTAAGGAAACTTCGGCAGTTAATATCCGTAATGCGATTGAGGCGCTGAGAAAACAATCCAAATAATCATAAAACACTTGCTTCTACCTCTCGCAACAGTTGTACTTAAACTTAAGAGCCAGGAGCGAGTTGAAGTAATAAATCAGCCGAGCAGCATCCCACTGCCCGGCTGATTGACTTCATTTAGTTGCTGATTTATTCTTCCATGATCTCAAGCATCATTCTGGCACCCAGCTTAAAGCTATTTTGGAACAGCAGGCACTCTGCCATGGTCTGATACTCACGAACGGCGTCCGTATATCGAGAGAACAGTTCTTTCTGTTCATCCGTCATGGTTGCCTGAAGCTTTTCTTCATTTCGGGTAATCAGGTGAAGCACTTCCTTGTATTCCTTGCAGGCGTTTGTGTCGTATTCGGTCGGTTCAATGTTGCCATACCAAAATTCTTCAAGAAGTCTCATACGGCATCCTCCCCATAGATCAGCTCTTGGAGGATGATTTCCTCTGCCCGGTTTCGGATGTTATTCATAGCTCCCACCCATGCCATCTGATCCTGCGCTTTCAGCTGCTCATTGATACCCTCCTTCTCTGCCAGCTGTGTTATGAGCAGATGGAGTTTGTTTCGTGCCTGGGTATCAATATCAGCCAGATAGCTGTGCAATTTCCCGCTGAGAACAAGGTCGGAATAGAGCACGGGACGATGTTCTTTCAGGTATTGCTGGTGCTTTCTGCCCCACATACCAATACACATACCAATAGGAGATGTCCCCGCTTCATCCAACACTAAGCAGGGGATATAGTAGTCGCCCTGGAGTTCATACCAAAGGCCGTTGCATTGATTGAAGATGCATTTTTTCATTATGCTGTCCTCCGTGTGTGAATTTAATTTTGAGGTGAAGACAAGAACAGCAACCAAGTTTCTTTCCCTACTGTTGTCCTGCGTTGCCCTGGGCAGCAATACGCAAGGCACACATAAGGAGCAAAACCTGTTTTTCGTGCGTCGTGCACGATGGTGAAAATTAGAACTTCATGTGCAGAAAAACCGCAGTATTAAGCCAAAAATCATGTGGAAGGCGAAGAAATATCCAGATGTTTGGCAGGGGTGGCACCAAGCCCTTGAAGTTCAGCAAGCGCTGAGAAATGCATGCAGTTCACCCCGGAAAACCACTGGTTTTCCGGGGTTTTCCATTTCCTGCTCCACCAGGGCCAGCACCCTTTCCATCCATATTCCGCCGTCTCGGACAGCTAATCCTCTTTTGCTTTCGCACTTCAGCGTGCCCTGTGTTGTAATTTTTTGTAAAAGGCGCACTTTCTTGCCCACTTTTCCGCCGCCCCTTGACTTTGCGTATAAGTCCAATGGTATTAAGTCAAGAGGGTGATGCAAGAAAAAATTGAGTAAAACAGTGCACAAAGCAGGATGTCGGCAGAAAAAAGGCAACACCAACCAAAGCCCTGTCCCCTAAGATTTTTTGAAAC
>JAJCJC010000040.1 GCA_020555605.1 bacterium 210917-SL.2.15
AAGTCCAATGGTATTAAGTCAAGAGGGTGATGCAAGAAAAAATTGAGTAAAACAGTGCACAAAGCAGGATGTCGGCAGAAAAAAGGCAACACCAACCAAAGCCCTGTCCCCTAAGATTTTTTGAAACAGGGCGGGAGCGTCAGAGAAATAAGCGATACGCTTAATTCTCCGGCGGGATATACAGGCGGTTGTCCTTCAGCAGTCGAAAGACCAACCGAACCAGTTTTCTGGCAGTTAAAGCGAGTGCGCGTTTGTGCTGGTACTTGTTGACCTCATTGAATTTGAGGTCGTAGTAGCGCCGGAACTCGGAGTCGCATCTTCTCACAGAGTTGGCGGCTTCCAGGAGGTAGTAGCGGAGATAGCGATTACCGGATTTAATCATCCGGGAGTGTTCTGCTTCAAATTCACCGGACTGGTGCTGTGTCCATACAAGGCCGGCAAACTTGGCGACAGAGGCTTGGGAAGCGAAACGGTGGATATCGCCAATTTCAGCGATAATACCGGCGGAGTAAACCTTGCCAATGCCTGGAATAGAGGTCAGGGTATTTGGGATAATCTCAAACTGTTGTTCAATGGCTTTGTCCAGAACCTTGGCCTGTTCCTTCAGTGCCCGCATAGAGGCGATAGAAACGGACATTGCCTGGTTCACAGTGTCGTTCACTGTCTTGGGCAGACGGTAAGATCCTTTGGCCGCAGTCTGTATTACTTTCGCTACAACATCAGGGTCGGCAAATCTGCCTCGGCCTGCTTGAGCAATAAAGTCGGTCAGTTCATCCAGATCAGCATTTGCCAGATCATCCACAGTTTCAAAATGCTCCATGAGCGCAATGGTAGTGGCGCTGGTGTTCTGAATGCCCTTCTCCTGAGCAATACCGGAGCACTTTAGGAATAAGTAGTTTGCAAACCGCTGCTTCTCCCGGGTCAGGTTTTGAATGACATCAAATCTGGCTCTGGTAAGTGTTCTGAGCGCCTGATAGCGATAGTCGTCCATATAGACCTCCTTGGCGATCCTGCCAAAACGGAGATGGTCGGCAATCACAAAGGCATCAACGAAATCATTTTTGGGCAGGTCTGGATAGGCTTCCTTGAATTTTTTGACCTGCTTGGGATTGAGGACATGGATCTTCCTCTGAAACTGACCCAGGCTGCCATCCTCCCGGAGGGCATACACAAGGTTGTTCCCGTAGATAGAGGTAGCTTCCAAGCCAATCACCACATCGCTGAGTCGCATGGAGTTGAGTGCCGACACAATTCTCTCTGACAACAGTTTAGCACCGCCAAGATTGTTCTGCACGGAAAAACTGCTATGCTTGCTGCCGTCCGGTTTCATCAGGTAAGCGACATTACTCCTGCTGCTCACATCAATGCCAACGAATAGTGGGTTCACGATTTTCACCTCCCCGCATGGAGATTTCAGGTCAGCAGGCTTGGAGATGCCCATGATAACCGGAGCATCTGCAACCTCGCGTATCAGAATCATTCCAGAGCAGACCAATGCGATATCCCTCACTGCTAAAAGGGCGGCACACACTCTGGCAAACAGCCAATGAGTTTGCAGCTAACTTCCGGCTCAGGGGAACTGACTTATTTTGAAGCAGCCTTGCGGCTCAACCAGGAGGGTGAGAACTTGACCCTGCTGTCCTACAGCTATTGTATCACGGGCATCCCAAAGCCTGCTGATACCTAAAACTATTAACTTTAATCTTATTATACGAGGAGG
>JAJCJC010000041.1 GCA_020555605.1 bacterium 210917-SL.2.15
TGAACCGCCCCCTGTCAAGTAGACAGGTAAAAAAAGAAAAATTACGCCACGAGGGTCTGGTTCCTGTAAGCAAGGGGAGCCAGGCCCTTTAACTTAGCTTGAAGCCGCCTTGTATTGTAAAAGTCTATGTATTCGTCGATGGCTTTCTTCAATTCCTCAAAGGTATGAAATTGCTGGAGGTAGTACATTTCAGATTTGAGAATCCCCCAGAAACCCTCCATAGGGCCGTTGTCGATGCAGCGGCCGGGCCGGGACATACTCTGCGTTGCATGAATACCGTCCAGCTTTGCTTTGAACTGCCGGTTGGTGTATTGGTAGCCTCTGTCACTGTGAAACAGAGGGTGGGCGCTGGGGTTGGCTCTCACCGCTCTGTCAAAGGTGTCAAAAACAAGCTGATTGTTATTGGATTGGCCCAGTGCATACGCAACGATGCTTTTGTCGTGGAGATCAAGGATCGCACTCAGGTATGCTTTCTTCCCATTGATAAGTTTGAATTCTGTGACATCTGTCAGCCATTTTTCATTGGGTCTGTTTGCCGTAAATGCTCTGTTCAATACGTTTTCAGCGGTAATGCGCGGTTCCGACATGACATAGTGCTTCTTCTTTCGGCGTATCACGGCCTGCATATGTACACTTTTCATCAGGCGGTAAATCCGCTTGTGGTTGTAGTTCCTTTTGAGCCGGCTGTTCACATTCAGCGTCATACGGCGATAACCGTAGATGCCTTTTACTTCGCTGTACAAACGGATGATCTCTTCCAGCAAGCGGGTATTTTCTTTTTCTGAGGTGCTTTCCTTCCGGTGAATCCATTTGTAGTAAGAACAGCGGGGAATCCCGGATAACGTGCATAACGATGCGATCTCATATCCTTTTTCCTGATGAAGCGTATGGATCGCCTCATAGACCTTCCTGCGGCGTGTGAGCCTGCTTACCGCCTCCCCTCGAGTTCGTTCAATTTTTTTAAGAAATCGTTCTCCATTTGAAGCCTTCTGTTTTCCGCCTCCAGCTGCCGCAGCTTTGCCGCAGCTTTTTCCTCCTCGCTGTATTCGGAAGGAGGGCGGCGTTTCCCCCGGCGGTCAAGCAACCCGGCTTCTCCCTTCTCTTGATATTTTTTGACCCAGCTATAGATCTGCTGATAGGTGATCTTGTACTGTTCGCTGGTCTGCCGGTAGTCCAGTTGATGTTCTAAGCAGTATAGTACTGCCTGCAGCTTTTGCTCCTGCGATAATTTTTCTTTCTCGGCCATATCTGTTTCCTCCCGCGCTCTGCGTGTCTTGAACTCTCTATGGCCTTGATTATACAACGTAATCCATTGTTGTAAAACCGCATGGGAGGAAATCCCGTATTTGCGGCACATGGCATCCAGCGAGCCTCCTCCGCCCAGGTAGTCTTCTACTGCCGCCAGCTTCAGTGAGGATGGATAACTTGTAACATGCTTTTTCGGATACAGCCCGCTGCGATCCTCCATCTGATATTTCCGCACCCAGGATTGAAAGGTGCTTCTGCGAATCCCTAATTCCTTAATTATCTCAGTAGAACCCTTGCGGATTGCCTGATAATCCTCTACGGCCTGAATCTTTAGCTCCGGTGGTATTTTGCCTTTTAAGCTCATGATAATTGCTCCCTCCGTTTCGACAGTTTTGTTTTTCCGCTGTCTACTTTAAAGGGAGCATATC
>JAJCJC010000042.1 GCA_020555605.1 bacterium 210917-SL.2.15
TCAGTGTGGGCGTTTCCAGGCGTTACTCCTTCATTCCACCCATCGGATTGTCAGTTCTCCTAAGATTTCAGGCTATAAAGCCCTTCGACTTAGTGCCTAACCTTTTCAGTTAGGAACGTGTCGCACGATTGTCATTGCCATACCCCTCCATGAGGTTAATGCCGCCCCAAATGCCAAGACCCGCGCCAAGGGCGATTACCAAAGTCTGCAATACATCAACTGCGCTGTTGAAAAAATCCATATAAACCTCGCTTTCTGCCGTTGTACGGCTCAAAAAAATGTTGTTGAAATAAAAATGCCGCCGTTAAATTTCGGCGGCTGCGTCCTCGTCGGACAAATCTATTTCGTATATGTCAAAGGGTTCGTCCGGCTTTACGATTGCCGGACGGGTGGACATATACCGTTCAACGTCAAAAGCGTTTTTCTTGTCGAAGTCGGAAAGGTATTTGTAGTTCGGGTGCTGCGTTATATCGTATTTGTCGCTGAAAAAGGGGCGCACCCCGCGCAACTGCAAAATACATTTTCCTCCGTCCATAACTGCGATTTCGTCCTGTGTCATCAACTCCTTTCCCAATTTTTGATAATTGAGGCCGTGGGAAACCTGCGTGCCGCGATTTTCGGAAGTGTTGAAACTGTCGATTGTTTCCCGTCCCAAGTTTTCCGAAATATCCTTTGCATTTTTCCCGCGCCCTCCCAAAAACAAGGTGCTGTCGGCATTGTCCAGTATGATTTCTGCCGCGTCCTTGTAAATGGCTTTTAGCTGGCTCTGCGATTGCAGAATGATAGAAGCCGAGATTTCCCGGCTGCGGATTGTAGCAATGAGTTTTTCAAACTGCGGGATTTGGCCGATGTTGGCAAACTCGTCCAGCAGACACCGCACATGGACGGGCAGTTTGCCGCCGTATTCATCATCGGCCTTGTCGCAAAGCAAATTGAAAAGCTGCGATTGCAGCATAGCGATAACAAAATTAAATGTGCTGTCCGTATCGCTCATTATGAGAAAAAGCGCGGTCTTTCTGTCGCCCAACGTATCAAGTTCTAATTCGTCGTAGGACATGAGATCGCGGAGTTCCTTTATATCAAAGGGGGCAAGCCGCGCACCGCAAGAAATAAGGATTGATTTTGCTGTCTTGCCAGAGACGAAAAGTCAAGGACTTTTTCATCAAATCCAAAAAGAAGTCACATTTTGCGGACTTCCTCACGGAGCAGACGCTTGATTTTGTCCTCCATTGTCTCTTTTGCGGTCTGGCTGAA
>JAJCJC010000043.1 GCA_020555605.1 bacterium 210917-SL.2.15
TGCCCTCTACGGTGAAGGTGGTCGTCACCAGTCCGGAAACGCTCTTTTCCGTGCCGTCGTACTTCTCCGTGGCGCTCTTGGCGGTCACGGTGATCTCGTACTTGGCGTCGCGGTTGGTGACCGTCAGGGTGCCTTCGGTCTTGGTGATGTTGTAGTTATCCGCCTTGGTGTTGTTGTTCAAGGTGTAGCTGAACGCGTTGGCGCTGCTGCCCACCGCCTTCTGGCTGCCGGTGAAGGTATAGCTTGCGCCTTCGCCGTCTGCCCAGCCGCTTTCCGTCGCAAGGGTGGTGTCTCCGTTGGTCAGAGCCTTGCCGTCATACTCCTTGCTCAGGTTCGCCGAGGTCAGCGTGACGGAGCGCTTGCCAATGGTCAGCGTGCCGCTTTGCGTCTTGACGATGAACTGGGCCGTCACGTCGCTGCCGTCGCTGTCCTTCACCACTGCCGTGCCCGTTACCTCTGCGGTGTAGGTCCCGGCGTCCGTACCCTTGGCCGAAGCCGTCAGGCCGGAAACCGTGTACTTGCTGCCCTCCAGCTCAAACTCCGTGCTCTTGAAGCCGGAAACGCTCTTTTCCGTGCCGTCATAAGTGTAGCTGCCGCCGTTGGCCTCCACTGTGATCTCGTACTTGGCCTCGCGGTCGGTCACCGTCAGGGTGCCGTTGGCCGTGGTGATGTTGTAGTTATCAGCCTTGGTGCCCTCCTTCAGTGTGTAGCTGAAGGAGTTTTCACTGCTGCCCACCAGCGTCTGGCTGCCGGTGTAGCTGTAGTCTGCGCCCTGGCCCTCCACAAAGCCGTCGCCCGTGACTTCGGCCTCATGCTTCGTCAAGGCCTTGCCGTCGTACTGCTTGGTAGCGCTTCCCGAAGTGATGGTCACATCCCGCTTTGTCACCGTCAGGGTGCCGGACTTCGTGGTCACGGCGAACTGGCTCGTCACATCGTGATCTTCGGCGTCCTTCACCGTTGCCGTGCCGGTCACGTTCACGGTGTAGCTGCCCGCATCCGTCCCCTTGGCTTCCGCCGTCAG
>JAJCJC010000044.1 GCA_020555605.1 bacterium 210917-SL.2.15
ATGCTCTTGTTCAGCACGATGGAATCATCGGCGTCATCGGCATAGGTGCCCACGGTGGAGCCGTCATAGACCCAAGTGGTAGCGGGACGGCCGAAGCTGTCGACCTGATCTGCGCTCTTGGTGGAAACCTTCAGATCCTTGCAGTACTTTTCAGCGAATTCAACGGTGTAATAGCCATCAGCGGTCTTGTCATCGCTGATGCTGGTGGCGTCTGCCTTCACCTTGGAGGTGACGGGAGTAGCCTTGGTAGCGCCGTTGTTGATGATGATACCGCCGGGCAGGGTGATGTTATCGCCCTTGTCCTCATACTCCACCAGAGTGGCCTTCATGGCGTTGAATGCCATCTGAGCAGCCTGCTCACGGGTCAGGTTGTCGGACAGGGAGAGCTTCTCCATACCTTTGTCCAAGTCGACATCGTCGCCCAGAGCCAGCTTGGAGGTGTTGATCGCCCAGCTGTTGCCCACCAGCTTTTCAACCTTGGCGTCATAACCCAGAGCGACCAGCAGCATCTTGGCAAACTGGGTGCCCAGCACGGGAGCGGTCGGATTGAAACGGCCGTTGCCGTCGCCGGCAAGGATGCCCTCGTTGGTGCAGTAGGCAATCGCGCCCGCGCTCCAGCGGTTGGCCGCCACGTCGGCATAGGGAGCGATGGTGGCAGTCAGCTTGTCAGCCTTCTCCTGGCCCACCAGCATGTAGGTGATGATCTTCGCAGCCTGTTCGCGGTTCAGGGTTGCGTCGGGGTTGAAGTTATTGCCATCGCCGCCATTGAAAATGCCGGCGGCAGTCATAACATCGACCGCCTCTTTGTAAGTGACTTTGGAGTAATCCTTGTAGTCACT
>JAJCJC010000045.1 GCA_020555605.1 bacterium 210917-SL.2.15
CTTGAAAACTGACCTTTTTTGACTAAAATAATAATTGAAAAGAAAATATAGAAAGGATTGATTGTTATGTCAAACGAGATTCAACAACGTAACTCAGACACATATAACATGACACCTTTTAATTTTTTTGAAGACTTTAGTCGTAATTTATTCAATAATTTTAAGCCAAATTTAATCAAAACAGATATTCATGAAACTGATAATGAATATTTTGTAGAAGCTGAACTTCCTGGTGTTCCTAAAGAAAACATTCAAGTTACTTACGAAAACGGAGTATTAACAATTAGTGCCCAACACCAAATTGATAAAGAAACCGAAGATAAAAAAGGAAGGTTGCTTCGTAGCGAACGTAGTTTAACAAGTGTCCGACGTCAATATTTATTAGAAAATGTTAAAGAAGACGAAATAAAGGCTTCTTATTCAGAGGGAATTCTTAAACTAACCTTGCCAAAAGATAGTAACAAAGAAATAAAAAAAGCTATTCCAATTGAGTAGTAATTAAAAAATTACGAAAAAAAGGCGTCTATAAAATTTTATAGACGCCTTTTTTTCGTAAAAATAAATTATTTTTTCTTTCTCCATTCACTATCTAAAATCGAATAAATAATTTGATCTTGATAACCATACTTTTCCGATAAGTAATTATCTCTAATTATATTAATATCATTTGGTGTTGCAGCACAGAATTTCAGTCTTTCAG
>JAJCJC010000046.1 GCA_020555605.1 bacterium 210917-SL.2.15
TCCGGCCTGACGGCTTCGGCCAAGGGTACGGACGCCGGGACCTACACCGCAGAGGTAACGGGTACGGCGGTGGTAAAGGACGCGGCTGGCAACGATGTGACGGGCCAGTTCACCGTAAAGACGGAAAACGGCACGCTGACCATCGGGAAGCGGAGCGTAACGCTGACCTCGGCGAACCTGAGCAAGGAGTATGACGGCAAGGCTCTGACCAACGGAGACACCGCCCTTGCGACGGAAAGCGGCTGGGCAGACGGCGAAGGCGCAAGCTATACCTTCACCGGCAGCCAGAAGGCGGTGGGCAGCAGCGCCAACGCGTTCAGCTACACCTTGAACAACAACACCAAGGCCGGCAACTACATCATCACCAAGACCGAAGGCGCTCTGACGGTCACCAACCGCGACGCCAAGTACGAGATCACCGTGACCGCCAAGAGCGCCACGGAGAAGTACGACGGCACGGAAAAGAGCGTTTCCGGACTGGTGACGACCACCTTCACCGTAGAGGGCAACACCTACACCGTCTCCGGCCTGACGGCGGAAGCCAAGGCGACGGATGCCGGAACCTACACCTCGGCGGTAACGGGCACAGCAGTCGTGAAGGACAGCGACGGCAACGACGTGACGGCCCAGTTCAGCGTCAAGACGGAAAACGGCACCCTGACGGTGA
>JAJCJC010000047.1 GCA_020555605.1 bacterium 210917-SL.2.15
AACCATACAACTTTTGCCCTGCCCTACACGGTAAGTGTAGGGCTTTTTTTACAAAAGCTCCGAAATTCGACTACAGAAGGGAGAAATCGACTTGAAGTATACAGAACACTATCAACTGAACCAATGGGACGCTGCCGACCGCGTCCTGCGGGAGGATTTTAACCGGGATAACGCGAAGGTGGACGCAGCGCTGGCAAAGTGCGCTTCGGACCATGTCTGCAGCAGACTTTTGCATACAGTTGTCCCCTCTGATACCCCGCGCTTTGATCTGGATGTTTCCACTCTGGATCTGACCGCTTTTCAAGAACTGATCTTATACAGCGAAGCCTTTGTTTACAAACGATACGATTACACTTATCTGCGTTGTAACGGACAGGCCAACGGATATTTTTACAGCGACACGGAATATACGCGTCTGGCGGATATCTCCTGTTCCTATACCGGCGGCGCATACAGCCGCACCAGTCTGATTCTCACACAAAATGCTATTTATGCCGCAGAAAACGGCGGAAACTGGGAAAACCAAAAGTATCTTAGCCGCCAAAGCGGCGAATCCATTGCCTGCCAGCTTTCCCCGGAAGCGCTGACAACCCTGAATATCATGGTCTTTAACGGAAATGACCCCGCACAACTGAAAGCCGGGAGTTCTTT
>JAJCJC010000048.1 GCA_020555605.1 bacterium 210917-SL.2.15
GAACAACAAAAAATCGGGTCATTCTTTAAACAGTTAGACGATACTATCGCTCTTCATCAACGGAAATTAGATTTATTGAAAAAACAGAAAAAAGGTTTTTTACAAAAGATGTTTGTTTAATTTTTACACTTTGTAATAAAGACAAATTGTGTTTTTTGATATTAGAAAAGATTTTCTAGGCATTTTAGGGTAATTAGAAAAGGCTTGGATAGAAATATGAGATCTAAATGATTATATTGGGGGTATGGAAAATCATATGAATTTTGGAGAAATACTACAGACCAAAAGAAAAGAAAAAGGGTTCACTCAAGAGGAATTGGCTCACCAACTATTGGTTAGTAGTAAAACCATTTCAAATTGGGAGACGAATAAAACAACTCCTGATATAGATAATGTCATCCGTATCTCTCAATTATTTGATATTTCCTTAAATCAGTTATTATTGGAGGGATCAGACATGGTTGAAAACATTAAGAAGAACGCAGAGTTAAGAGAAAGTAAAATTTATTTGGTGACGAGTTCTATAACTAATTTGGTTTTTCTTTTTATAATTGCAGTCAGTCCTATTTTTGGAGAATTACCTGAAATTATTTCAATAGCTTTAGCAGTAGGAGCATTCTTTAATCTATTTTGTGT
>JAJCJC010000049.1 GCA_020555605.1 bacterium 210917-SL.2.15
GTAAGCCCTAGAAGGGCATAATACGGACAACGCCCCTCAAGGGGCCTCGAATGGGTCGGCCAACTGCATTGCTGACTCATGGCGGCCCCTTAAGGGGCTTGTTTTATGCCTTTGTATTCTTGCTACCCGTAAACGGGTCCGCAAATTCCTTTAAACTCATCTGGTCCGCTATCTGATCTGTTTCAAGCTGGCGTTTGATGTATTCTTGTATCTGTTTTTTATTGCGTCCCACCGTATCCACATAGTATCCTCTTGCCCAGAAGTGCCGATCTCCATACTTGTATTTTAAATTGGCATGTCTATCGAAAATCATCAAACTGCTTTTCCCTTTGAGATATCCCATAATCTTTGATACACTATACTTTGGAGGGATACTCAGCAACATATGTATGTGGTCCGGCCAAGCCTGTGCTTCTATAATCTCCACTCCTTTTTGTTCACACAGCTTCCTTAAAATCTGCCCGATATCTTTTTTGATTTGCCCGTATATTACCATCCGACGGCATTTCGGGGCAAATACTACATGATACTGGCATCTCCATGTCGTGTGTTGCAAACTCTCTATATCTTTTTCTTTCATGTGAAAAGACCTCCTGGTTCTTTTTGTTGCAGTTGGCCGACCGCAACTT
>JAJCJC010000005.1 GCA_020555605.1 bacterium 210917-SL.2.15
GCATTTCGGGGCAAATACTACATGATACTGGCATCTCCATGTCGTGTGTTGCAAACTCTCTATATCTTTTTCTTTCATGTGAAAAGACCTCCTGGTTCTTTTTGTTGCAGTTGGCCGACCGCAACTTTATTCTACCAGAAGGTCTTTTTCACTATATAATTTCTTTATACTCCCCGGCTTAGCCGGGGGTTGTCTTTCCGCTTAAGCTAACAAAAACAACGCGTTCTGCGCCGAGACGGCGTAGAACGCGTATTTTCTGTTTTTATGCGCCCAGCGTGGCCGCCATCACAGCTTTGATGGTGTGCATACGGTTTTCCGCCTCGTCAAACACAATGGACTGCTCGGACTCAAACACCTCGTCGGTGACCTCCATGGCCTCGCGGCCAAACTTCTGTCCCATTTCCTTGCCCACAGCGGTTTTCCAGTCGTGGAAGGCAGGCAGGCAGTGCATGAAGCGGCACTGCGGACCGGCATTATCCATCAGCGCGCGGTTCACCTGATAGGGTGCCAGAGCCTCAATGCGCTCGGCCCACACTTCCACCGGTTCTCCCATAGATACCCACACATCGGTATAGATTACATCCGCGCCGCGCGTCGCCTCCATGGGATCCTCTAAAAAGCGCAGCTGCGCGCCGCTTTCGGCGGCAAAGCCGCGGCACTGTTCGATGAGCTTCTCTTCCGGGAAATAGGCCTTGGGCGCACAGGCGGTGAAGTTCACACCCATTTTCGCACAACCCACCATCAGGGAATTACCCATATTATAGCGGGCGTCGCCCATATAGACGAAGTTCAGCCCCGCAAGCTTTCCGAAATGCTCCCGCATGGTAAGAAAATCCGCCAGGATCTGCGTGGGATGGGCCTCGTTGGTCAGGCCGTTCCACACAGGCACGCCGGCATATTTGCCAAGCTCTTCCACAATCTCCTGTTCAAAGCCCCGGTATTCGATGCCGTCAAACATCCGCCCCAGCACCCGGGCCGTGTCGGCAATGCTTTCTTTTTTCCCGATCTGAGAGCCGGAGGGATCGAGATAAGTCGCCTCCATACCCAGATCGTGAGCTGCCACTTCAAAGGCGCAGCGAGTACGGGTGCTGGTTTTTTCAAAAATCAAGGCGATGTTTTTACCCCGCAGCGTATCGTGGGCCACACCGTTTTTCTTTTTCGCTTTCAGCTCTGCAGCCAGATTGATGAGCGCGCCGATCTCTTCGGGGGTGAAGTCCAGCAATTTCAAAAAGTTTCTGTGTTTCAGATCCATAGCGGTTTTCCTCCTGTGTTGTTTCTCTCTTGTCACAGCGCCCGCCGGATGGCCTCCAGCAGGTCTGCAAAGGTATCGTAGGCCGGCAGCTCCGGATGGTCCTGTTTGATCTGCTCCGTGCTGCGGAACAAAAAGCCGGCTTTGCTGGCGCGGATCATGTCCAGATCGTTGTAACTGTCCCCGGCGGCTATGGTATCATAGCCCATGGACTGCAGCGCTTTCACAGTAGTGAGTTTGGAGCGCTCACAGCGCATGTGAAAGCCGGTGATCGTGCCGTCCGGCGCCGCCTCCAGCGCATTGCACAGCAG
The DNA here is from genome assembly GCA_020555605.1 of bacterium 210917-SL.2.15. GTDB lineage: Bacteria > Bacillota > Clostridia > Oscillospirales > Oscillospiraceae > Pseudoscillospira. The sequence goes on from JAJCJC010000005.1 coordinate 1,561, forward strand.
CGTGGGCCAGCCCAGCTTGGCCATCAGCGGCTTGGCAAATTCCTCAAAGGTGTCGCTGAGGATCACCACCTGTGTCAGCGTGCGCAGTTCATCCAGAAATTCCTTGGCCCCGGGCAGCGGGTCAATGTTGGCGATAGTGGACTGGATCTCCCGCAGCCCCAGACCGTGCTCTCTCAAAACGCCCAGGCGCCAGTGCATCAGCTTATCGTAATCCGGCTCGTCCCGAGTGGTGCGCTTGAGTTCGGGGATGCCGCTCTCGGCGGCGAAAGCAATCCAGATTTCGGGCACCAGTACGCCCTCCATATCCAGGCAAACAATATTCATGGCGCGCTCCTCCTGTCGTATTGTTTTTCTCTGCTTTAATGTAATAAATTTCCTATGAGTATTATAACACAGTTCCGCCGCCGCGCACAATAGCCGTTTTTCCTCTACCGCATAGCCCTGATAGAAACGTCTCTTTGTGGGGATACTGAAGCTGGATGCAGCGCCGCTTTTTTCAAAAAGAAAAAACAGCGCTCAAAATTCACGTTTTGTTTCACTTTCGGCCTTTTTCTTGTGCTATAATGCTTTCAGAACACACAGACGGGAACTGCCAAAACGCAGCGGTCAAAAGGCATTCGCTGCGGTTCACATGAATCGTCTGCGGGAAAAATCGAAAAGGAACCGCCCCCGCTGTGCCAAGGTCACCCGTGGCGCGGGGTCCCGGTTCAAAGGAGTGTATCGGACATCATGTGGATCGTTTTTGCTTTCGCCTCCGCGTTTTTCGCGGGCCTGACGTCCATCCTGGCCAAGTGCGGTATTCGAAGCACCGACTCCAATGTGGCCACCGCAATCCGCACCATTGTGGTGCTGCTGTTCGCATGGCTGATGGTATTTCTCACCGATACGCCGGCGCAGCTGTCCGCCATAAACGGCGAAACGTTGCTGTTTCTGGTGCTGTCCGGCCTGGCCACGGGCGCGTCATGGCTCTGCTACTTCCGTGCCCTGCAGATCGGGGACATCAACAAGGTGGTTCCTGTGGACAAATCCAGCATCCTGCTGACTGTAGTGCTGGCCTTTCTGCTGTTCCGCGAGCCGGTTTCCGCGCCGAAACTGCTGGGGCTGGTTGGCATCGGCGTGGGTACCTATCTGATGATCGAGAAAAAAGAGGGCACGGCACCGGCCGGAGAAGGGCACGGCTGGCTGTTTTTCGCGGCAGGTTCAGCGGTGTTTGCCAGCCTGACGTCGATTTTGGGCAAAATCGGCATCACAGGCGTGGAATCCAATCTGGGCACCGCCATCCGCACCGTGGTCGTGCTGATCATGGCCTGGGTCATGGTGTTTGTGACCGGAAAACAGCACGCCATCCGCCGGATTCCCAAACGGGAGATGGCTTTTATCTGTCTGAGCGGCCTTGCCACCGGCGCTTCCTGGCTGTGCTACTACCGCGCCCTGCAGGACGGTCCGGCCAGTATCGTTGTCCCCATCGACAAGCTGAGCATTCTGGTCACCATCGCTTTCGCCGCCCTGGTTTTTCACGAACGGCTCAGCCGGCGTTCCGCTGTTGGTCTGGGGCTGATCACCGCCGGCACGATGGTGATGCTTCTCTGAACGCATCCGTCCCAAACGCGCCCCATCAGCGGGGCGTCCTTTTCTCCGGCTCTGCAGTGCCGGGCCGGAGCACAGTTCATAAGCCCCGGCCCGTTGTGTCGAATATCACTGCACTGCGATTTTATCTTTCGTTTTATTTTAGTACATACTTTTGTATACCTTGTCTGGGAAACTGCTCCTAACAACCGACAAAGAGGTACTGTGATGAAACATACAACAGACCGGGAAGCGCGTCTGCAATGACTCTCATGGAACTATTGAATCCAGTCCAGTCTGTACACCGCAGCCAAAGCACCGCCTGAAATCAATCCGTAGACACAGAAAGGAGTTTTTTTCATGCAGGAGTGGATGCTTTCCTTTGTCAATACCTTCGGCTATTTCGGCATCTTTTTTTTGATTTTTATTGAGAATGTGTTTCCGCCGATCCCTTCGGAGGCCGTGCTGCTGTTTGCTGGCGCGCTGACCGTTTCCACCGCCATGAATATACCCATGACGATTCTGTCTGCCACCGCCGGTTCTCTGACCGGCGCCGCAGTGCTGTATGCATTGGGGTGGGTCTTTCAGGCCGAGCGGCTGAAAAAACTGCTCTCCGGCCGCTTTGGTGCCCTCACGCATCTGCGAGCGGAGCATGTGGAAAAAGCAGAGCGCTGGTTCGCACGCTATCAAGGGCGAGCTGTGCTCCTCTGCCGATGCGCCCCCATTGTCCGCAGCCTGATCTCTGTCCCCGCCGGCTTTGCTAAAATGCACATCGGCCTGTTTTTGCTGTTCACTGCGCTGGGAAGCGCGGCGTGGAACACGATACTGGTCTGCGCGGGCGCATGGCTGGGAAATGCATGGGAGAGCGCCATGCCTTATCTGGACCGCTACGCCCATGCGGCGGCAGTCGTGCTGATCCTGGCCGCTGTGCTTGCCTGCGGCCTGTTTGTGCTGCGCCGGCGGCGTGCCAAGGCTGCCAGCCGCAAAGGACAGGCTGCAAAGGCACCGAACCGCAGCGAAGAGTCCTGATTCGGACGGCCGGGCGGCCGCAGCACAACAGCGCCCGGGAAGTTTTTTATGAGCCAAAACTTCCCGGCTCTTCCGTATCAAAGCAAGGATTGCCCTCCAACGTCCTGCTCCGCTCCCGACAGAATACATAGAGCCGATCGCCGTCATAGAATTCTCCCAAAACTAAAATCATGCGCGCATCAGTCCACCCCCCGATAAAACACAGAACATCCTCCCTCCGCAGGATCCATCGGCATCAGAAAAACTTATTTTATGGTACTTGACATTTTCTTGTATATTAAGCATATTAGAAATATCTTAATTACTTATTCAGGAGGTCCTATGCCAAACCCGTTAAAACTTGCTGAAATTGGTTCGGAATGTGTTGCCTGCGGATGCTGCGTCCGTGTGTGTCCCCGGGACGCAGTTCAGGTCCTATGGGGCATACGTGCTCAGGCCGATCCGGAAAAGTGCATTGGCTGCGGGAAATGTGCAAGAGCATGCCCGGCTGCTGTGATTGAGATTACCGAACGGAGGACTGCACAGTGAAAAAACGGAAATGGTCCGATTATCTTTGGGTGGTTGAGCTGCTTTACCTGTGTCTGGGGTTATTTAACATTTTATTTGCATGGCTGGGGATGCTGTTTTTTACCATTCCGCTTCTGGTCGCCGTGTTCGGCGGCAGCAAGGCCTACTGCAATCGCTACTGCGGACGCGGCCAGCTGCTGAGCATACTGGGCGAAAAGTTGAAACTGTCTCGAAACGCACTGCCGCCTAAATTTTTGCGAAGCCGGTGGTTCCGCTACGGCTTTCTGGTCTTTTTCATGGTGATGTTCGGCCGGATACTGCTTGCCACATATCAGGCGTTCGCAGGCGCGCCCCTTTCGCAGACGGTAACACTGCTATGGACATTCAGGCTGCCCTGGCAGTGGGCGGACGTCAGCCCGGCAGCGCCCTGGGCGGCACAGTTTGCATTTGGTTTTTTTGGCGTCATGCTCACTTCCACCGTGCTGGGGATCTCCACAATGGCGTTGTTTCGTCCCAGATCCTGGTGCGTCTACTGCCCGATGGGAACCATGACACAAGGAATCTGCATACAAAGAAACAGAAAGAAGGCAAAACTCCATGGAAGAACAAGCCCAAAAGATTGCGGAGCTCCTGAAACTGCTGGCCAATGAACACCGGTTATTGATTTTATGTGCACTGATCCAAGGAAAGCTCACTGTGGGAGAAATCCATAAACACGCCCCCGATATTACCGCCTCCGCTCTCTCTCAGCATCTGAATCAACTCAGAACCGCCGGAATCCTTGCCTCTGAAAAACAGGGAATGAACGTAATATACTGGATCCAGGATGAGCGGGTCATCGCTCTGATGGAATCCATCAAAGAACAATACTGCAAATCGGAAAGCAGTGCTGCAACATGAAAATTATCGTAAATCCGCAGAAATGTCCGCAAAACCATCCGTGCCCGTCTATCGCGGTTTGTCCCAAAAGCGCCATTACCCAACGGGATATCCACGCTCTGCCGGTGATCGATGAAGAAAAATGTATTGTCTGCGGAAAATGTATTCGGTTTTGTCCAAAAAATGCATTTGAAAAAGTACCTTAAACGTCCCTGCAAACAGCTGGCCTCACTCTGTCCCCCCCTTTGCCCCGGCTCTTTATCACAATACAGAACGTCGGTACCCACACCATTGACGAAAGACATCGGAACGCAGCGGCAAATATTCACCCGGAACAGCGGAAAATGCCGTCTATTTCGTCGGCGCCTGACCTTATCAGCAGGGCCATCCTGCTCCGGAAGAGGATTTTCCCGAATTCTGTGTCAGAGAAAATCAATAAGACGGCACGCCCCTGTTGGGGCGCGCCGTCTTATTGATCAGAACCGACCTCCGCCTGTGGTTTGTCTACAGTCAACCGGAAAAAAGCCGCAATCGAAATTCCTGCACGTTGCCCGAACATTTTTTCAAGGGCAGCCCTGCGGGCAACAGAATGCCAAAAGGTATTTATCTGTATAAAAAGCCAGACGAACGATTGGCGTTCGTCTGGCTTTCTTTTGGTGGACCCGAAGGGGATCGAACCCTCGAACCTCACGGATGCGAACCGTGCGCTCTCCCAGCTGAGCTACGGGCCCTTATTCATATTAAGCGGTTGCTAGTATATCACGCAGCAGAATGGTTGTCAAGGCAGCAGAGGCCTTTTCCGCAAAAAATCTGCGGAAAGGCCCCCGATCCGCCTCCATTGCCGTTTTACAGACCAAAACCGCCCAGATTCAGGCCACCGGCCGCTTGGTTGACTGCGTTTTCCATAGCCTCATCCGCTTGGCGCAGCGCCTCGTTGACGGCCGAGATCACCAGATCCTGAAGCATCTCCACATCATCGGGATCCACTGTCTCGGGCTTGATGACAATGTCCGTCATTTCTTTTTTTCCGTTCACCGTGGCGCTGACTGCGCCTCCGCCCACGGAAGCGGTAAACGCTTGGGCTTCCACAGCCTCCTGGGCTTCTTTCACATCCTGCTGCATTTTCATAATCTTCTGCTGCATCTGCTGTTGCTGACGCATCATGTTGCCGCCGCCAAAACCGCCTTTAAATCCCTTTGCCATTATGCATTTCCCTCACTTTATCCTGTTATTGTATCATCATAATAGTCACTGAATTTTGAAATTGTCAAATCCCTGCATCTTGCTCAGCAGATGCTCCAGAGGATCCGCGTCCATCTGCTGCCTCGGCTGCGGCGCCGGCGCACCGCCGCCCTGCGGCATGGAAACGGCGCCCCGGCCCGCGGCGGAAGGCGGCACGGCGGCCGATTTCGTAATAACCCGTACCGCAATGCTCCGTCCCAACAACTCAGAAGCCGTCTGGCGGAACACTTCCACCACATCGTCCTTGGAAAGTGTACTCTTCACCAGATCGTTATCGCATTGGACAATCAGCTGATCACCCTCCAGAACGCCTCCGGCCATATTGAGAAAGGCCCGCTTTGCCATGGGAAGCCGCGCCTTGAACTGCTCCAGCAGCGCTGGCCAGCACTCGTCCGCTTCCCGCACGGGCAGAGGCGGAGGCGTATTATCCCGGGGTACGGCGCTCACCGTCTGACGCGGCGCAGCCGGCTCCGCCGGGGCAGGGACATCGTAATCCTGTGTCAGACTGCTGGCGCCGGGATCGTCTGCATCCGTGGGCAGCGGAGGCACATCCTCCCAAGGAGCGTCATCCGTCGGGGAAGCCGGAACAGAGGCTGCCGCGCTTCTCCGTTTCTCCTGCGCCGCCGGGGCGGCGGGAGCGGCAGCAATCGGACGCTCCTGCAGCGCCTTCACCACATGTTCCAGTTTTTTCACACGAGACACCAGCGCTGTCCAATCGCCGGACAGGCTCTGATCGCACAGTTTTAAAATGCAGAGTTCCGCGTCGGTGCGCGGGTTCGTGCTGCGCAGAAGGCCGGCGCTGGTATCCTGCAACGTCGTCAGGATCGCAATAAGCCGGGACGCAGCGGCGCCGGCGCCCAGCTCCTCCAGCGTGGCGCTGTCGTAACCACCGGAGAGCAACGCTGCGCCGCCTTTGGGCGCGGTTTTACGGATCAGCAGATCCCGCCCCAGCGTAGAGAGCGCGCCGAGCACCGCCCCCATATCCTTTCCGCCGGCGTAGAGCTGATGGAGCAGCGTCAGAGCGCTCTGCGCATCCTCGTTCAGAATGCAACGCATCAGCTGCGCCGTCTGCAGATTGCCCGCCAGCCCCAAGGCATCCAGCACCGCCCGGGCATCCACCGTGCCGCCGGCTGCGGCGCATTGATCCAACAGGCTCAGGCCGTCGCGCAGCGCGCCGTCGGCCAGGCGGGAAAGGAGTTCCGCGCCGTCCTCAGTCAAATCGATCTGTTCCTGCTGCGCCACATAGCGCAGGCGGCGCTGCACATCCTCCGGCGTGATGCGCTTGAAGGAAAAGCGCTGGCAACGGGAGAGGATCGTGGCCGGCACCTTGTGCAGCTCTGTCGTGGCCAGAATGAACATCAAATGCTCCGGCGGCTCTTCCAGGATTTTCAGCAGCGCATTGAATGCAGAGGTGGAAAGCATATGCACTTCGTCCACAATGTATACGCGCTTTTTCACATTGGCAGGGGCGTACACCGCCTCATCCCGCAGGGCACGGATCTGCTCAACGCCGTTGTTGGAAGCGGCGTCCAGCTCCAGCACATCCAGAAAGCCGCCGCTTTCAATGCCGAGACAGCTGGGACAACGATTGCAGGGGTTTCCGTTTTCCGGGTGCTCGCAGTTCACCGCTTTGGCCAGAATCTTGGCGCAGGTCGTCTTTCCGGTGCCCCGGGTGCCGGTGAACAGATACGCATGGGACAGCCGCCCCTCCGCCACCTGGCGCTTGAGCGTTTCCGTAATGTGCCCCTGCCCCACCACATCTTCAAAGGTCTTGGGCCGCCATTTGCGATAGAGCGCCTGATACAAGAAAGAAAACCACCTTTCGTTCAAATCGGGATCTGCGCGCGGCGAAGGGACGCAGGCCGTGCGCAGCAAAACATGCGCCTGCGCGGCGCACCGCTGCCTGCAGCCGCCTTCACCGCAGCAAAGGCGGAACAAATCTCCAGGAGGGCCTGCCCCCTCCGAAAAAAACGCAAAAAGCCCTGCGCAAGCATCCCCTTTCAGACTCGGCACCCTCGCGGCACATGGACATTCCCGCTTAATGCTGCTCGGTTCCCCGCCTGACATGATTCACAGGCATCCATTGCGCGAGACCGAAATTCCTGCCGTGAATGCTTGCGCAGGACTTTTCGCAAAGTGCTAACAGTATACTACAGTTCCGCTCAGTTTGCAAGAGGAAAAATGCCCCGTTTCCCTTCCGGACGCGAAAAAAGGGGATCTGTCCCGGCAAGTTTTTCTTGACAGCGCGCCCTGCCGGCGCCAGACTCATAATAGTGTTATCTAACATTGTTATGAATGGGGAGAATGTATGGCGCAAGAGAAATCGTCCACACAGCAGGCGATCTTGGCTGCAGCTCAGGCAGAGTTTTGGGAAAAAGGACTCCAGCGGGCCGCACTGCGCAGCATCGTCAAGGCGGCGGCGTGACCACCGGCGCCCTTTATGGGTATTATGGCAGCAAGGAAGCCCTGTTCGAGGCGCTGGTGGGCCGGCAGTACGAGTATATCATGTCCCACTACCGCAAGGCTCAGGAAGATTTTACCCATATTCCTCCGGCAAAGCAGCCTGACCACATGGGCGATATCTCCGCCCAATGCATGATGGACCTGCTGCTGTATGCCTATGACCATCTGGAAGCGTGCCAACTGCTGCTGTGCCGCGCCGAAGGCACCCGCTTTGCGCACATGGTGGATGAAATGGTAGCCATTGAAGTGCAGGGTGCCCATGAATACCTGCAGGTGCTCTCGCAGTTGGGCCGCCCCGCGCCAGCCATTGATCCGAAGCTGGAGCATATCCTGATCACCGGTATGTTCAACGCTTATTTCGAGCTGGTGCTCCACAAAATGCCGCTGGAGCAGGCAAAGGCCTATCTGAATGAACTGCATGTGTTTTACGCCGCAGGCTGGATGAAGATTATGGGGCAGTGCCCCCATAATTTTTCACGCATAAGTTAGTTTCCATTAACCATCACGTCATATGTGCTCCCGTCCCATTCACCGCACATTTTTGATTCCCATTTCCACTCATAGCAAACTGGATAAAGGAGATCTTATCCCTTAAAAAAACAATCGAGCGTATCCCGACTGATGACCTATGCCGGCGCTCACAAATATCTCACATACGCTTCTTGGCTTCTCTCGGCGCTGAGCGCCTTCGTGGCCCTGGTGCCCTTCTGGTACATCTGGCGCACTTTGCAGAAAGTGCTGCGCGTCGCCCCGGACTTTGCCCGCATGATGCTTATGACCGGCTCCGGCATGCGCGCCAAGATGACCGAATAGCAGAACGCCCTGGTGGATATGTCCAACCAGGCGGTGGAGCATGTCCGCGGCGTTCCGATGGTCAAAACCTTTGGACAGACTGTGTTTTCCTTCAAAAAGTTCAAAGGCGCCATCGATAGCTATAAAACCTGGGTCATCGCCTACACCAAGCAGCTGCGCCTGCCCATGATGTTTTACACCGCCGCCATCAACAGCGCCTTTGCCTTTTTGGTCGCCGCCGCTTCCCTGGACGCGGAAAATGAAACGCTGATCTAGCAGGCCCTGTCCCGGCTGATCCAAAACAAGACCATACTGATCATCGCCCATCGCATGCGCACGGTGGCTGGTGCCGACAAAATTGTCGTGCTGGCCCACGGCTGTGTGGCAGAGGAAGGCTCCCCCGAGGCGCTGCTCCAACAGGGCCGGCGGTACGCCAACATGGTAAAGCTGCAGAGCGAGAGCCAGAACTGGACGCCCACCGCCGATGCCTGAGCGGGCGACGCAGCATCGCGAAAACAGGCGGGGTCGTCGAAATGGCGGCCCCGCCTGTTTTCGCGTTTCATGCCTGCGGGCCGTAATAGGCCACCACCAGATCCACCACCTCGCCGTAGCTCTGGATACCGCTCTCCTCGCCGTAGCTTTTCAAAAAGCCGTCGTAAACGCTTTGAGAGAGTTCTGCGGTTTCGCTTTCAAAGCGCGCCCAATAGGCGTTGTTGTCCGCCAGATCCGCGCGCACCTGCGCGTTCAGCCCGGCATGGACCGCCTCCCAGCGCGCCGGGTCCGCCTGATACAGGGCGTTGCTCAAATGAATAAAGCCCATGAGATACCCAGAATATTCGTACACGGCGTTGCCGCTCATGGCACAGGTCAGCACCGCCAGGAAATTGCACTCGTCCTCCGAGGCGATGCCCCGCTGGTGGGCCATTTCGTGGGCAATGGTGGCCGGAAGCAGACACGCCGGGCTGTTGTCGTTCAGATTCGCTTCCCCGGTAAAGGGGAAAAAGAAGCCTGTGAAATTTGTCCGGCTCATCAATTTGGAAAAGGAGACGCGCTTGGGGCGGTGATCCCGCAGCGCCAAAAAGGGATATTTCTGCTCCACGCCGCGGTAGACCTGCACAGCATCGTCGTAAATCGCGCTGCGGTCGGCGTCAAACACGCCCGCTTCGTCCCGCTTTACAGAAGCGGAAGTTTCGTTGAGTTTCTGTGCAAAATAGGTCGTGGTTGCCTGCAGCTCCTCGATGGATACTTCTTTGGCCCGCAGGCCGGAACGCTCCTGAAATCCGTCGGTATAGTAATTGACGCCCCAGAGCAGGCAGAACAGACTGTAGACTGTCACGCCGGCGCACACCAATCCCAAAAGGCGCGTGTAAAGGAGGTTCCCACGCCGGCGGCAGCGGATCAGATCTCCCACCAAAGCGCCTAGGTAAAGCAACACGATACCTGCGGCGGTAAAAAGCGCCACTTCTGCCACGGAAAAAGGCACCTCCGCGCACAGCGCGCCCAGAGTTTCTTTGACCGGCCCGGTCACATGCTCCGCCAGCGCATTCATCAGCGCCCGGTTTTCTTTGCTCAGGTGAAAAGCCGCCGCAGCCAGCAGCGCGCAGAGCAGCCAGATGTGTAGGACGGCGTGACGCCGGAAAAAAACTCTCATGCCTCGTCTCCCATTCCACCGGCGCAGCGCCGGTGCGTTTGTATTCAGTGTATCCATTCCGGCCCCGCCTTACACGCCGCGCAGCAAAACGATCGCCCATTGTTTCGCCCTCAGTCCGGCGCCGTCCGCGCAGTGCCTTCTTCCAGCGCCCACAGGCTGCGGTCTTTCCGGAACCAGAGGCAAACACTCGTGCCCAAGCCCGCAAGCACCGCGACGGTAGTCAGCGCAGCTACGCTGTCGCAGGCCAGCATAACGGCCTTTTTGTTCCAGCGGTCCGACAGCGCTCCGGCAAAAATGCTCAGCAGCACATACGGCGCATAAGAGCACACTACGAGAAGCGCAATCATCAGCGCCGAACCCTCCCGGCCATACCATATGACCAGATCACCAGCGCATAGGCCGTCATGGCGCTGCCCAGCGCCGAGAAGGAGTGCCCGAACCAGGGCACAAGAAAGCTGCGCATCTCATAAACTGCCATTTTGAATTATTTCATAAAGCCTTACGCCTAACTGATTTCGCTATGTCATCCCATCAGTGTGCAAGGCTGTCGGGAACCTGTAAAATTCATTGATTCCGCTCTATGCTTCCGGTTTCCCCAAACCCTGCACAGAACGCCGTCAATGCAAAGCATCACGGAATTCCTCTTTTCCGGCTCATTAGCCTAGTTTGGATTATAGTACGGAGCATATACGCCCGCAATGCTCCGGCCGTTCCTCCACAGTTCTTTCCAGCTGCGGTTATCCGCTCTGCTGATGTAAAAGAGAGCTCTTTGCTCCAGCTGATGATCTTCCTTCCCCTTTTGCAGCAAGGCCCTTAGTCAAAAACGTCCGTCCTCCTCAGGCGGACGTTTTCGGAATGCTTTGTCCATCTACTTAAAGCCAAACGAAATAGGTTTGATTGGGCGGCAGAACGCAGCGGAATGATCGCATAATGCGCTTTACTATGAAACAAAAAACACGCCGCAAGTGATATGCTGCTTGCAGCGCGTTGGAAAGTACGGCTAAAGCGATGTTTTTGAAAATGAAAAAGCCACTCACAGAGCGGCCTGCAAAAACCAAATCCGACACAACGGTGTGAGTACATTCTGCCTTATAAAGGAGTCGGAGCAAGCGTTACAGGGTTTGCTCCGACAAGGTGCAGCGGGAGAGACTTGAACCCTCGTGCGATTGCTCGCAAACTGATATGCGGTATTGCGCTGAACGAAAACGGCATGTGTCCCAAATCTGGATATCAGAAAAGAGGATTTCCATAGAATATCAAAAGCAAGACCACAGAACAGAGTGCATGTGTATGAAGAATAATTGCAATAACCGAGGATGGTCTGCGTCTGTATGGGTAGATATGAGGAAGCGGTTCCCGGATTAGCGGGGCGGCCTCTGGACAGAAAGATCCGGCTGTGGATACCTGGGACATCCACAGCCGGATTTGTTATTTCAGGGTGTCGCTGTTGTTCAGAACCAAAGAGCTGTATAGGAACAGCACGTCGCAGTTTTCAAAATCAATGAACTGTCCGAGGTAATCCGGCTGGATGTAGCGAATATCCACCAGGGTGATCTTGGAGTACCCGCTGAGCAGCAAAGGCGCGATGCTGGAGCCAAAAGAGTCCCGGAACAACACTAACTCCCGGCCGCTTTGGGCGTGAGGATTTTCCATGGTAATCAGAGACAGGGGACCGGAGAGGAACATCTCGTAGGGGTCCTTTCCCATGGCACGCTCCATGTCGTAGACCGTTCCGGTTCGGTTGTTCTGGTAGTCATACACCGTGCAGTCCCGAATGGCCTCGTTGGTGAGATAGTGGATGGACTCGGGGGGCAAGGGGAGGGCCGACTGTCCGTAGTAAACGCCGTAGAAGTCCCGCTCCAGCACGGACTCCTCATAATCCCGGTTCAGGGTGACCCCCATGGCCTGGGCCAGCCGCTCCGCCACATCGGTGATCCGCTCCTGCCGCCAATGGGTGTCGGTCCTGTAATAGTCGTCCCGCTCCAACAGGTCTGAGATGGCGATATAGTCGGCAAAGCCAACCTTTTGGGCCATCAGCTTCTCAAATTGCGCATAGTCCATGGAGAGGTGTCCGCTCTCCCCGGCCAGAAAGCAATTCTTGTCCGGGATCACGGAGAGGAACACCCGGTTGCCCTCGTCCAGATATTTATCATAGAGGTATTGGAAGCGGCCTGCCGCCCGGTCCAGGGAGGATTCGTCGAGGGGGTATTCCACTGCGGCGGCAAAGCCGTCGAAAACGTAGATTCCGTTGTTGTCCTGCCGGTGGAAGAGGCCGGTGGCAGCCAGGGCTTTCAGTGTCCGGAACTGATCCCGAAAAGGAAAATGATCTTGGGTGTAAGTTTCAAAGTTGGACATAAGCCGTCCGCTCAGCACGGTGTCCACGGTGAACTCGGGCATGACGGCCATCTTCCTTCGTTCGCTGTCCGAATAGGTCTCCTTTGGAAGAAATAAACAGGCCAGAAAAGCCCCCGCCAGAAACAGCCCAAACAGGATACAGACCGTCAGGTTTTTCGTTTTGGCATCCATAGTATCCTCCTCTTAGAACCGGAAGTACAGGAATGGGTTAAAGGAACCGTCCACCAGATAGCCGGTCATGACCAGCAGCAGAGCAAACAACACAACGGGTTCCAATACGTTAAGCACTTTTCCGGTGACAGAGCGCCGGGAAAGGCGGGCAAGCCCGTTGCGGAGGAGCGGCGTAGCGCCAAAGGCTGCCAAAATCAGCACCAGAGCATAGCTGCGCAGGCCGTAGACAGCCTCTGCCGAGACCAGCGGGATGCCGCCGGCGCCGAACAGACCGCCGATGTCGGAGATCGCCTGTCCCATATTCTCCGCGTTGAAAATCACAAAGCTGATCACGACGAAGAACACCACATAGAGGTGGGCAAGGGGGCGGCATTTCGAGAGAGGTTTCAGCAGCCAAATTTTCTCAATGACTAAAAGGCCTGCGAACATCAGGCCCCAGACAACGAAGTTCCAGGCCGCCCCATGCCAAAATCCGGTCAATATCCATACCACCAGAATATTCAGCAGTTGGCGGACCTTTCCAACGCGGTTACCACCCAGTGGGATATACACATAATCCCGGAAGCAGGTGCCCAGCGATATGTGCCAACGGCGCCAAAATTCCGTGACGCTGGCGGAGATATAAGGATAGTTGAAGTTTTCAAGGAAATGAAAGCCAAACACTTTACCCAGGCCAATGGCCATATCACTGTATCCGGAAAAGTCGAAATAGATGTGCAAGGCAAACGCGATGGCGTACAGCCAGTAAAAGAGGACAGACTTCTCATCAGACACCCGGAATACGCTGCACAGTTCCCCCAGCTGGTTGGCGATCAGGATCTTTTTCCCCAGCCCAATGATAAAGCGCCGCGCCCCCTCTGCAGCCAGAGCGGTGGAGTGAGTTCGGTGCTCCAACTGCTGTGCAATGTCGGAATAGCGGACGATAGGCCCCGCAATGAGCTGCGGAAACATCGCCACGTAGGCTGCCAGGCAGATCGGGTTTTTCTGGGCCGGCTCGCCCCGGTACACATCCACCGTATAGCTGATGATCTGGAAAGTATAGAAGCTGATGCCGATGGGCAGGGCGATACGCAGCAGGGGGAGCCCCAGTCCGGTGACCGCGTTAAAGTTTTCCAAGAAGAAGTCTGCGTACTTGAAGTATAGGAGAAAGGACAGGCTAACCGCCACGGAGAGCCCACAGACCAGTTTGGCCCCTTTTTGGCCCCGGTACCGCTCCAGCAAGAGGCCGAATCCATAGCCGGACAGGATGGAGGCCAGCATGAGGAGGACGTATTTAGGCTCGCCCCAGGCATAGAAGATCAGGCTGGCCAGCAGGAGCACCGCATTTCGGAAGCGGGCGGGGGTGAGAAAGTAGACGGCCAGAACCAGCGGGAGAAAGTAGTATAAAAATGGGATACTGGAAAAAAGCATAGAAACTCTTCCTTAACAGCAACGTGCGGGGCAGCTCCCTGCAGGAGAGAATGCCCCGCACTGCTGAGTAATTGTACTGAATCGGCTGTGATCAGCCCTCTACCACCGGGGTGTCAATGATTGCCTCGGCTCCGTCCAGGGCAGAGAGCGCGTTGCTCTTGAAGGTTTCCACCAAATCATCCGCGCCATACGCGGCAATGACATACTGGCCGTCCACGTTGATCACGACCAAAGTGTCCGGCATACCGCAGATCCACTGCTTCGCCAGGACTCCCTCCTTGAGGGCGTCGGCGAACTCGTCGGCACTCACATCGCCAGTCAGGTGATAGGCCGCGCCAGTGAAGGTGTTGGCGTTCATCATGTGGATCATGGAGGCCGCGTCGTCAATGTGGGCGATCTCGCTCTCCGGCAGGCTCAGGGTGGAGGTCAGCTCCTCGGCCTTTGACACGTCAAAGGCGCCGGGGGCATCCGTGGTCATGTGCTCCGAATCGCCGCCGCCGACGGGGAACTTCTGATCCTCTGAATACACCCCATAGACCGTCTCCAGAACCTCCACCGCGCTGGAGTAGGAAGAGGTGGAGCCGTCTCCGCTTCCGCCGCCGTTATTACTGCCGCTGCCATTGTTGCCGCCGCATCCCACCAGGGAGATCGCCATTGCCGCACCGAGAATAAAAGTGATCATCTTTTTCATAATACATTGTCTCCTGTTCTGCATTTATTTGTGTGTGGGTGACTGGGTTTCCTGAAGGTCGCACCCCCCATCGTCACGCATGGAGAGCACATAGGTAAGCTGCTTGCCGTTTGTTTCCAGGGTCAGGGAAAACGTGGCTTCCTCTGTGCCGGAGAGATCCCAATAGAGCCGAGTGTCTTCAGAGACCTCTGCCTCTGTGCCATCTCCAAGAAGTTCGCCGTTTGAATCAAACAGGCTGAACTCACCGCCAGACACAGATACCCGGGTCGTTTCGTCGGTTTCCAGCTCCAGAGGGATTCCTCCGCGGACTTCCCGGAGTTCAGACGCCATTTGAGGATGATCCGCCGGAATAGAGACCGGTTCCGCCCCAATCGATATACCCTGATATGAGAGCCCCATTCCTCCCTGCCCACCAAAGAGCGGGAGAAAGGCGACGCACAGGACTGCGACACAGGCTACGGCAGCCAGAGAGCCAAATGGGATTATTCTCGCTCTGGCACGTGTCTGCTCCGGCTTTTGCTCCAGGCGCATGACCCGCTCCCGGAGTTCCTTCGGCGCTCTGATCTCGCGGTATGCTTCGAAATCTTTTTCATCAAACATACTCATTCCTCCGTTCCAAGGAGTTCTTTGATTGCCTGCCGGCCGCGGGTCAGACGCATTTTGACTGCGGAAACCGAGATGCGCAGGCAGCACGCGGTTTCCTCCACAGAAAACCCTTCCAGATAGTGGAGCACCACCACCTCGTGCAGCTTGTCCGGCAGGCTCCGAACAGCGTTCAGGAGCTCGGACGTCTCCGCCCCCTCTGGTGAGACAAGGTATTCCGCGTTCTCTAAGGGGGTATATCTGCGGACCGCATTGCGGCGCTGGAGATCGCGGCATTTATTGATGGTGGCACGCAGCATCCATGCCCGCTGGTGGGACGTATCCTGGAACGCAGGCCGTTTCGCCAGATAGACCGCAAACACATCGTGGACGACATCTTGGGCGTCCTCTGAATGGCTCATATAGGTCAGTGCTGTCCGGAACAGCAAATCAGAATATGTTTCATATAGCGCCGTTAGGTCAATCGCTTCTCCATGACGCAATGTTCTTACCTCCTATCCTATACACGCATGGCCTGGCCGCCAGGTCACATTTCCTTTAAAAAATTTTTTGAAAATGTTTTTTATATTATACCACGTTCCCTGCAAGCGCAATAGGATGCGCATATCAGACGCGAACTGCCTGCCAGACAAGACAAAGCCCCCTTTACTCCAACCTGACGCATGACACTTCCAGAAGGGAGGTCGTGGATGCGCTCCAGAACCACGGTGTATCCCCGGAGCAGACCGATACCCTGCCGGCCTGGGTCGATGATTTTAACGACCGTGTAACTTCGCCCACGCTCCCGGAGTGCTTTGCCCCTATGAAGGGGGACTTGGCGGACTACAGCAGCCTGCTTTTTGAATACAAGCAGCTACTGGATGTTCTCCTCAATGTCGGCCTGGTCAACAGGATGTTCCATGTGGAGCTTGCCGCCAGCCCTCGTCTATGGCTGGAGTGGGCTGCCCAGAACAACATCCACCCCTACATCTACGACTACATCCCCAGCCGCCCAGATCACCTGTGGTCCAAGCCCCCCCAAGAGCGAGGAACCCTTCTCTACCCCTCGTGCCTGGCACATGCTCAGCGATGCCATCCACAGTTTCGGTCCGGACATCGATATGGACAACCTGCGCATTCTGGCCGCTGGCCAGAAACAAGGCGGGACCTGCTCCCCGATATGAAGACCCGGCCGGATAATGCAGATGCCAGTGCATGGTACTATCTGACTGTTCAGGAGGCCACCAACGGCCATACATTCGAGCGGAAAGAAGATAGAGTCCACGAGCGGTGGATCAAATTGAAGTAACATCATTGACCGTTCCGATTAATCACCAGAAAAAGAGGTTCCCTGTATATGCAGGGAACCTAAATAGTTCAGAGATATGAGGCCCGCGTATTCCCCCTATAAGGGATATGTGGGCCTCTACAAAAAGGAAGAAGCGATATTTTTTCGTTTAATAACGTGTATCCAAAGCTCGGAACGGACGAAATCCTCAAACCAGTGAAATTGTTCTGATTCCCGTACAAAACGTTGTAAAACGTATGCCAGGCGTATAGCTGAAGTGCTGTATGCAGGATCGGGCCCAAAGTGCCCGGGCCCGCAAGGATGTATCCCTTCACAGTTTAGAGGAGATGGACTGGTGCTCTACCCGCCCATCAAAGGACGAATTAGAAAAACTGGCGGTACAGATTCAAAATCGCCTCTATACCAAAATCGCGCTGGAACGGTTGCTTTCTACGGGCGTACTTACGGAAATTCAGAAACAGTGTTTTCAACTCCATGTGTTCCGCGGCCTATCCGCCCAGGCAGATCAACAGACTGGAAGGGGCAAACCATCAGGCGGTTGCGAAATCTCCGAACCTTTCCATCAAAAAACTTAAAAAATGTTTTACAGAGCAGAGTTGACGCTCCTACGGTTTCAGGGCAATGAGTGAAAGGTGTTCTTTCCAAACTTCCCTCTTTGCCTGTTCTTTGACAACCGCATACCCATTCATCGGTAACTTTCCCTTTGCCAGTGCGACGAGCGAACGCTGATTCAGAAACCGCGCCATGAGGTGCGGCATAGATGAACAGCGCCCACATTGAAAGGAAACCGATCAGCGTCTTTTCACCGGAACAGGACAGGCCTCCAAAAGGCCCGGTCACGTTATGCGTCGGAAGACGATCTGGTGCAACGCCCTGTTTTACGCCAATCTGGAGCCAGTGGGCAGTTCGGAACAGGGCGGAACGCGGCCCTCTCTATCAGCCTCAGCATAGAGTTTTCCAAGAAAA
Source organism: bacterium 210917-SL.2.15 (assembly GCA_020555605.1). Lineage (GTDB taxonomy): Bacteria > Bacillota > Clostridia > Oscillospirales > Oscillospiraceae > Pseudoscillospira. The sequence goes on from JAJCJC010000005.1 coordinate 19,174, forward strand.
GGAAGACTCAAAACAGCAGCCTGCTCTCACCAAGAGATGCCTACCGTTTGTGCTGAGGGATTATCCGGATATGATGGATATTGGCCAGATATACGAAGTGCTTGGCGTCACCACAAAAACCGGATATAAACTGCCAAAAAATGGGGAAATTGAATACCTGAAAATCCAGAAGGCCTATCGTATTCCAAAAGCTCATATTCCCCGCTATTTGAAAAGCGCCTGTTTCCCCTTAGCAGAGTAATAGAGTATATTCCCAATAGTCGCTGGATAGCTGCAGAAAGTTAACAATTTAAGCACGGATTTACCTGGAGTTTTGTTCTATCCAATGATACAACAAAAGTGTCATTGGCAGGTGAACCCAATACTGCAAAAGGAGGATCAAACTGGCTCTCCTCCTGACCACTTTCTACAGCCTGCGCCGCAGTGAAATTATCGACTTGAAGTGGAACGCCTTCGACTTCAACCACGATTGCTCTTCCATCCGGCACACAGCAGCGACTTGCAGCGTAAAGGGTGAGCAGCTCACCGTCAAGAAGGACAAGGCAAAAAACAAGTCCAGCCTGTGAACCTATCCGCTGATTCTCTTTCTAAAAGAGCAGTTGCCGGAGATCAAGAAACAGCAGGAGGAAAACCGCAAGCTGTGTGGGCGCTCTTACAACAAAGAGTACAGGAGACCTGTCTGTGTCGATGGGATCGGCAATCTCATCAAGCCCAAATATGTATCCTCGCCCTTTGGGTAATTGCGTTCCAAAACTAATACGCGGCACATTCGGTTCCACGATTTTCGCCACCCGTATGTCAAGCACACGACAAAAATTTTTATTCTGCGCTTGAAGGTTCTTCAAGCGCAACGCGATCCAGATGGGCGGCAAAAAACTTGCGGAGCTTTTCGGCTTCATCGGAAAGGACACACCCAAAGCTGATTGAGCCTATCCTGCAATAAAAGCCATTTTTAAATTACTTACCTGTCAAAAAATGTCCTTGATTTTGTATGCGATCTCGATGCGCTTTTGGGGGAACACATACACCTTATCAATCAGAAGACTGGCCAGTGCAGTTGTCAGCCCATCGACACTGAAAACTGCCTTTGCTGCCTCCTGTTGACTGTTCTGCCCCTTCTGTTTATTCTGTTTTTGTTTCACCTATGCCAATACCGCGGCATAAGCATTTTTGTTTTCAAAAGCAGTTCATCACACGCGGCTTTTTCAGCGTGAGGAATATAGCCTGCTCCAGCTCGGCCGCATTGACCTTCAGATTGTGGCAGTGGCTTGTTTCATCAGCATGGGAATAGCGGCACATATAGTATGGTGTTTTCCGTGATATGCGAGACAGGCGCGTTTTTTAAGTAAATGTCTGCACAATAGAAACGGCGTGCGTCTGTGCCCACCCCAAAGCTAAGAGAACGTTGCGCATATTGAATAATAAACGCAGGTTCATTGATGAAAGGAGCCGTGTAGAGACTCAAAAGCGGAAACCGTTGCCAAGCATGTAACCGCTACTCTATTTACTACACCAAAGTGAGCGGAGGGAGTTCACAGAGAAACGAGAATATGCCAGATATTTTGTGTCATTATATGACATCAATAATATGTAGAAGTTAGAAACCGCTTTTCTGCTTTCTCCCAGTCAATAAAGGAAAACCAAGCATCCAAATATTTTTCCCTATCAAACTGATTATCCAGAAAATATGCGTGTTCCCACATATCAATAGCAAAAATGGGTTGCACTGAGTCCAACGCTACCACTCCATTATCGCGCGTAATTACAATGTGGGGGCCTACGTTCCTTTCAGAAACCAGCCAGACCCACCCAGAACCAGGAATACTTTCAGCGGCCTCAAGCAGCAACTGTTTGAATCTTGGCATGGAGCCATAGATAGAGACCAGTGCTCCAACCAAACGGTTAAGCGGCGGGGATTCAATTTTATTTTGAATACTGTCAAAGTATAGTTCGTGGTTGTAGACGGCACCCGCTGCCGATTTTAACCGTTCTTCCTGGACAACGGGCAAATTGATTTTCTGAGTGAGAAGATTCTCCAGGCTTGAGTCTTCCAGACGGTGCTGTACGACAAGCCGATTGAGAGCCTGAACCTTTTCCGTATAATATCGATTATGGTGCAAATATAACGTATCGGGATCACAATATGGCACGAATGAAACATAACCATAAGAGAGTTGCTTGGCCTGAAATGGATATTGACTCATATTAGTTCCTCCTCTATGCTGAGCTCTTGTATACCCAGTTTTCATGATACTATGATACATTATATGTGCCAAGGAGTAGCCGGTGATTTATCCAAGAGCGATTCCCCACCAAAACGGAAAGGTGGCGGAGGCGCCGCTGAAAGCAAAAAAATTTTATCGCAATATTTCCATCTCTGAAGATACAATAGAAGTTCTCGAGGCGCAGAAAAAAAGTAACTGGCGAGTATGTGTTCCCATCACCCAGCGGCGGCCCCATGTCCCCGGACAGCGTGGGCCATATGCTCCACCGGATGCTGAATCGAGTGGGCCTGCCCAAGCTCCCCCTTCCATGATTTTGACACAGCTGCGCCAGTCTGCTGCTCAGTCAGGGCATCCCCATGAAGCAGATCCAAGAGTGGCTGGGACATTCCACCTTTGCCATCACCGCGGCTTCCGCGGAGGAAGAACCGACGGAGGAGCAGGACGAGGAAAGTATGGACATGAGCCTTTCCATGTGAGGTGACGGGATGGACTATAGATATCTTCGACAGGAATACCCGGCAGTCATCTGGATGGGCCAGTGCTATCGCATCTGCCGCATCAGCAAACGGAAGGCACGCTGGCTGCTGGGAAACGGCGTGATCCCCTGTGAGGACTCCGGCAAGCAGACCCGGCGCTTTTCCATCCGTCTGGAGGGTGTGATCCGCTTTCTGGAACAGCAGGACGCGGGACTGGTGGAGGACGCCATCCCCCAGGGGATTTTCTCCAGCAGTTCCCGGCCGGTCTGTCCAGTCATGCGAGCGCTGGACGAGGTCAGGCTGAGCGCCTATCTGCTGGCGCAATGGCAGGGCTGGCCCGATATGCTGACGGCACGGCAGGCCTCCGAGCTGGTGCAGGTACAGCATGAATACCCTCAACCGCTGGTGGAACCCGGGGCGGGTGGAGGGTGTGAAATACCGGGGTTCTCTGCTGTTTTCAAAGGAGTCGCTGGCCTGCTGGCTAGCGTCTGTGAAGGGGCAGAACATCGCGGTGCTTTCAGAGCAGCACCGGGAATGGATGAAGGAATTTCAGGCAGAAGAGCAAAACAGCGACATGGAGCCAAACTCCATGTCGCTGTAATTTTAAAAACTCTTATCTCTTTTCTATCGGGGGATCGTATTTTCAGCAAAATCCGCCGGCTTGCTTTCTAATATTTTTTGCGCACATCGTTATATTCGAAGAATTGATATGAAATGCTCTTCCGGCTTCTGAAATACTTTTCCACTCCCGAATAAATGTCCCGTCCAAGGAATACTGATAAATTCTTTTGGACAATGGATGATATTCTCGATTTTTCTCTCGATAACAGCGATTACATCCCGTTCCGCTCGCATGATGATTGACTGAAGTCTGCCACTTATATTTACAGGAACAGCATTTCCACCAGACTTTTAAATCTGACCCTAATGGAACCATGTCAGGTGTCAAATTCTCGTTTTTTGAAGGATGCCATTCCAGCGCCAGATCGGGACGCAGTACAGCAAGGGAGTTTTCTTTTGGTGGGAGGGCGCATTCCATGATTTTGAACTGATCTTTGCAAAGATCGACGGCAACATCACTGTGAATATGTAATGGTTTCTTTCTGGTCAGAGCATTTGACTCCGGATCAATTTTGTTTGGTATGTAGCGAATGAATTGCTCCAAAGCCTTTCGCTCCTCAAGCTTATCCATATGGTATTGCCCCCCTTCCCCAATTGATGGACAAAAAACATTCGTTATAATGGAAAGGGAAAACAAACGCAAAAGAGGACAAATATCGGTACATCAAGGCCGGTCGCTCGGGAGTCTCTGTGGAGAAATGATGCCGCTTGCTGGAAATCTCCCGAAGCGGGTACTATGCCTGGCTTACACGCCGTCAAAGCCAGCGGGCACAGCACAATCAGGCGTTAGCGAGAGAACTGGTATATTTGCACGAGAAATACCCCGCGCTGGGTTTGGACAGCCTGTATCACATGTTGAAGGCTAACCATTCCTGCTCACGCGGGGGGGGGGGGCACCGGTTGATGAAAGCCGCCGGAATCCACTCCATGCGTAAAAAGGCCTACGAAATCACCACGAACTCCCGTCATTGCCATCCCATCGCGCCCAATCTGCTGAAGCGTCAATTTTCTTTTGCACAACCGAATCAGGCCTGGGTAGGTGATATCACCTATATTCCCACCGGCGAGGGCTGGCTGTATTTGGCTGCCGTCAAAGACTTATGCACCAAGAAGGTTGTGGGTTACGCCTTTTCCAGCCGCATTGATACACAGTTGACCCTATCCGCGTTGGACATGGCTGTACGCCGCCAACGGCCCAGCCCTGGCCTGATTTTCCACAGTGACAGGGGTGTCCAGTATGCTGCGGAAGCCTTTCGGGACCGGCTTGCCGCGCTGGGCGTCCGGCAAAGCATGCCCCGCAAAGGCGCCCCCTACGACAACGCTGTGGCGGAGAACTTTTTCAGCTGCCTCAAATGTGAACGGGTCCACCTGCGCCAATATGGCTCCCGCCGTGCTGCTCAAGCGGATATTTTCGCCTATATCGAGGCCTTTTACAATACGCTGCGCCCGCATTCCTCGATTGGATGGCTTTCACCGTGCGCTTTTGAACTGCGGCTGCGTAATGCCTCTGCCACCTGATCTGAGAGATTTTACCTATTACTGCGATTCATTCCGTTTTTTCGCGCTTTTTACTGTCTATTTTTGGGGGAAGGGCTCAATAAGGGTACAATAACTTTCGCAATGAACAGGTTATGGATAGAGAAACCCCGCTTTTGTGATAGATGATAAAACAAGAACGGAGCAGACAGAGTATTTTTTCATATATTCAATGGAGAAACGCCTAATCCACATGGACAGGATCAGGCGTTTCTTTCAGGTATCTGTATAATTTTTGTTGAATTGCTTCCGTTTATCAGGCAAAAGAAAACGGAAAGTCAAGTGGCTTTTTTATAAAATGTATTTTTGGCAAAAATACTTAGAATAATTGGAATGATCAGCATCGCCACAGTTAAAAAGATAATATGAAATACAGAAAAATGGTCTAATACAGCACCGCCGATTGCGCTGCCAAATACGATACCAAAGTTAAATGTACTTGACTGTAAAGATGTGGCGACATCTTTCCCGGTTTCTACCTGTCTTGTTACAGCAGCTTGGAAAATGGTAACAAGTGCCCCAAAGGATACGCCCCACAAGAAGAATGCAATATGGGAAACGCCAAAAGTACCTTTGAAGAAAATAAAAATAAACATTGTAACAAATGCAAGGGCAAGCATGAAAAATGTTAAAGGCCCCAAATGGTCGTCTACAAATTTTCCGGCTATCAAAACAGATACGATTGTACCAAGGCCGAAAACAAGAGACACAATTTGAATGCCGCCTGCCACTTCAAAATTTTCTACAAGAGGGGCGATGTATGTATATAAGCCATAGTGTGCCATGATTGCAAGGAATGTAACAACAAGGCAGATAAGGACAGATTTATTTTTTGCAATGGTAAATGGAGAATTTTCATTTGTTCTTTTCTCGCCGGGAATGGATGGCAAAATAATTTTTCCCAATATGGCGATGATAAGTATAACGATTGATAATACAGCAAATTCAACTCTCCAACTGATTTTTGTACCGATGGATGTCATAATTGGCAAACCGATACCAAGCCCCAAAGTACAACCGGACATTGCCACGGCGATCGCTCTGCCGTGCATGTTTGCCGGAACCATTTTCATTGCATAGGCTGAAACCATTGGCCATAATATACCTGCAGAAATGCCGCCCATTAGTCTGGCAAGCGCAGTAATCGTATAAGAACCAGAAAGAGAAATAATCAGGTTGGACACACCAAATATGATTAATAGAATAAGCAAAAGTTTTTTTCTGTTTGTGCTGATTGTTAATCTAATGAGAGGGATGGTTCCCACTGCTGATGCAATGGCGTAAACGCTGACAAGCAAACCGATTCGAGAATAAGATGCATTTAAGCCTGCACTCATTTCGGGCAAAACTCCGGAAGGTACTAGTTCTGATAATATTGCCATGAATGTTACACTTGCTAGTAATATTAAATGCAACCAAGGGAAATTTTCCTTTTTTTCTTTCATTGGATTCTCACTTCCTTGATCCTATAAATTGTACAGTTTGCCTTTTCATTTTGTCTGTTCATTATTTATTCATCAAAATTATTCTATATATAAAGTTGTTTTATCACAATGGATAAACAGCACAATAGCCACGAGTTGTTTTTGTAGCTTTATCCATTGAAGATTCATTTCGTTATATTACACTATAATTGTTCATTATTTATTTCAGATGCGCGGTAACAGCAAAACAATGAATATTCAAATAAGGAGGAACAAGTTATGAAAAAATTTATGAATGCAGTTATTTATGGACATGATGGAGCAAGTGAGATTTTGGTAGATAACGGTATTATCAAAGAAATTGGCAACAATCTTGGTCCTGCTGAGGAAATCATTGACTTAAACGGAAAACTGGTCTGCGCTCCATATGTAGACCCCCATTTGCATTTGGATTATGTATATACATTATCTGAACTGGGAAAAGAGGGTGCAGGTTCGGGCACACTGTTTGAAGCCATTGAAATGTGGCCAAAGTTTAAAGAAACACTGACAGTTGAAAGCGTTAAAAGACTTGCGGTAAAAGGACTGATAGACGAAGTTTCAAGAGGGGTTCAGCATATTCGTACACACATTGATGTGACAGATCCGAAATTTACAGGCTTGAAAGCAATGCTGGAACTTAGAGAAGAATTGAAGGACAAAGTGGACATTCAAATTGTCGCTTTCCCGCAGCAGGGGATGTATTCATATAAAGGCGGACGTGAATTGGTTGAAGAAGCTCTCAAAATGGGGGCAGATGTTGTAGGCGGGATTCCGCACTATGAACCTGCAAGAGAATTTGGTGAAAAATCAATCCATGAAGCAGTAAAACTTGCTTTAAAATACGACAAACTCATTGACATTCACTGTGATGAAACAGATGATCCCCAGTCACGTTTTGTTGAATTATTAAATGCTCTTGTACTGATGGAAGATTATGGCGCAAAAACAACAGCAAGCCATACTTGCTCCTTTGGTTCGGCGGATAATTCCTATGCTTACAGAATGCTTGATTTGTTTAAAAAGAGCAAACTCAATTTCATTTCCTGTCCTACAGAAAATGTATATTTGCAGGGACGGCAGGATACATATCCCAAACGCCGCGGGATCACAAGGGTGAAAGAATTCAAAGAATATGGAATCAATGTTGCCTTTGCACAAGATTCTATAAACGATCCTTGGTATCCAATGGGGAATGGCAATATGATGAATGTTCTTGACAATGGTATTCATCTTGCACAAATCATGTCCTCGGAAGATATTAAAACCGACTTGGATCTGATTACCATAAATGGCGCCCGCTGCTTAAATATTCAAGACAGATATGGTCTTGATGCCGGAAAAGATGCGAACTTCATCGTTCTTGACGGTGACAGCCCTTATGATGTAATTAGAAATCGTGCCGGAGTTCTTGCGTCTGTAAGAAAAGGTGAGTATTTATTCAAGCAGAAATCTGTTGAATATGATGTAAAACTTGATTTAGGCATTTAATTCAGATATATATAAGTAAGGTCGAGCTTTAGCTTATATGAATCCGTAAAAACTCATAACAACCCCCCTGATATGTGAAATAGATATCAGGGGGGTTTGCTGTATCCAAAAGTTGCTTTTTTTATAAAAAACATTCTTTTGCTGCTTGTGTTATGACAAAAGAATTGTACTGCGTACTTTTTTTGATTATAATTTGAATAGATAGATGTGATGGAGGTGTTTTTTTGTATATATATTGTTATGAACTTATGAAACTGCAATCTTTTAAAAATATTCGTCTGATTGCAGGAGAGTCTGGTTTGGATAGAAAAATATCGTGGGTTTATGTTTTGCAGACGCCGTCTTTGGACAACTGGGTTTATGGGGAAGAAGTTCTTTTTGTCTTGAATTCTGATGATATATACAAAACCTTGCAGGATGCCATATCACATTGTATTTCCTGTGCTGTCATTTTAAAGGATAAGAATAATAAATCCATTTTGACACCGGAAGTAATTCAGCTTGCCCAGAAGGAAAATTTCCCTCTCTTTGAAATGGATTACTATATAAAAATTATAGATGTTACAAGGGAAATTAGCACCTATATTATCCATAAACAGGAGACAACTGAATATCTGAATTATTTTTTTTATAAGATTTTTCATGCAGATGATTTAAAAACAGAAGATATGGAAGAGTTTGCGTTGAATTACGGTTTTTTAAATGAGCATCACTTTTTGGTAGCGACGATATATGGAAAAAATGTATCCAAATTGAACGATATAAAATCTTTGTTTCATATTTATGTAACAGAAGGAAATATCCGATTTTTGAGTGCTGTTTTAAACGGCAGATTTGTCATTATAGCCTATGGATTACCATCATATATGGAACAAGCAATACAGGTTATTAAAAACACATTTTTAGTCATCGAAAAAAAAGTTGTGGATTCTTTATATATGGGGATTGGAAATATATCTTCTCATCTTAGGGATATTCGATACAGCTATATCAAATCAATAAAGGCATTGTATTTGTGCAGCGATCAAGAAAAAATTGTAGATTACAATGAACTTGGTTTTTCCCGTCTGCTTTTAAATGTAGCTGATGTCAATGTACTGAAAGATTATTCCAGTCATATATTGGGTAAAATAATGGACTATGATAAACAGAACAATACTTTTTTTGTAGATACCATAAAATCTTATGTGCTTTTTAATGGAAACATAAATAAAAGTGCAAATAAATTGCATATTCACAGAAATACCTGTATTTATCGTATTTCTAAAATTAAGGAATTGTTTGATATAGATTTGGACAATCCTTATATGCGAGCGGATATTTTGAATGCATTGTCTATTCATGATTTTCTGAAAAATGCAGATTCAAATGATTTAGATATATCCCACGAAACCATCGATCTGCATTTCAAAGGAAACAAAAAAGATTATTTTTCTTAATTATCACCACTTTACAACTTTATAAATGATATCCCTGAAGGCAAATCAACTGTTTTAGAGCCTTAATGATGTGGCTGGATTTTATATTGGTTTCGATGTTTTTTACGAAACTGGTATAAAATACCCGACGTCTGATTTCTTCGCTTAGGCTAAAACGAAATTCCTGTGCACTTTTGCCACGATAACTGGAAAACTTTTCATCTTGATAAGTCAGAAGCTTCATAGCACAATAGCTGATGTTGATAAAATTGACCAACATTTCAATTCCCCGGAAGCTTCGTATCCTATAACTGCATAAGGACCAGAAAGTTTGCTGTGCATAGTAACTTATTTCGATATTCCATCTGAACGAGTATAAGAATCGAGGGATGTATTTCATCCAATGACTTCCAGTCTGGTTCAATGGAGCTTTTTCCTGCCATGCACAAAATATTTGCAGCTGTTCTGGAAAGACAGTACTGAAGAAGAGACGCCTTGTTCCTTTCTCTTTTTCTGCAGCAGTTACATATGCAAGTACTTCCCTTGAACCGAAGAGATTCGTGAGTACACGACGTACACCAGTATAATAATCTCCAATCTTTTCATCAGAAAGCATGAAATCTTCTTCAACAGAAAGCCGTTTTCCATGTTTAGCAGGTCTTCCGCGTCGGCCAGTAGGCTGTGGAGCCAGATCATAAATTACAGAATCTGGTCTTGCATTACCAATCTGTCCCCTTTCCCGAATTGATGAACAAAAAAAACATTCGTTATAATGGAAAGGAGTTGATGAAAGCCGCCGGAATCCACTCCATGCGCAAAAAGGCCTACGAAACCACCACGAACTCCCGCCATTGCCATCCCATCGCGCCCAATCTGCTGAAGCGTCAATTTCCTTTTGCACAACCGAATCAGGCCTGGGTAGGTGGTATCACCTATATTCCCACCGGCGAAGGCTGGCTGTATTTGGCTGCCGTCAAAGACTTATGCACCAAGAAGGTTGTGGGTTACGCCTTTTCCAGCCGCATTGATACACAGTTGACCCTATCCGCGTTGGACATGGCGGTACGCCGCGAACGGCCCAGCCCTGGCCTGATTTTCCACAGTGACAGGGGCGTCCAGTATGCCGCGGAAGCCTTTCGGGACAGGCTTGCCGTGCTGGGCATCCGGCAAAGCATGTCCCGCAAAGGCGACCCCTACGATAACGCTGTGGCGGAGAACTTTTTCAGCTGCCTCAAATGTGAACGGATCCACCTGCGCCAATATGGCTCCCGCCGTGCTGCTCAAGCGGATATTTTCGCCTATATCGAGGCCTTTTACAATACGCTGCGCCCGCATTCCGCCATTGGCTGGCTCTCACCGTGCGCTTTTGAACTGCGGCTGCGCAATGCCTCCGCCGCCTGATCTGAGAGATTTTACGTATTACTGCGATTCATTCCGTTTTTCGCGCCTTTTACTGTCTATTTTTTCGGGAGGGGCTCACCTCTTGCCAAGCATGCCCCTTTTTACATTTCCACTAAGCTTTTTTATTGCTTCCAAAAGCGGTGGCAACCCAAGTTCCCTATTCTTCTCAAAGTCTCACCCTGCCATAAGATCGGCGTCTTCGGATATATATTTTGGCATTCCACCACCCCGGATTTTGAATTAACTTGGTATAGAAAAAAACTCCGGAAGCAAACGCCTCCGGAGCCTATGGCGGAGATGGAGAGATTCGAACTCTCGCGCGTTGTTTCGACGCCTACCGCATTTCGAGTGCGGACCCTTCAACCACTTGGGTACATCTCCATATTCAGTTGTTGCTTGGAAAACTTAAGCATTCTGTTAGCGTTTCGCTTGCTCCGTGCTCACCCGGATGCCCGCAAATCCTGACGGGACGCGACTTTGTGGCTTTTCACCCGCCCCGCCGCCGTAGCGATTTCGAGTCAGCCCTATTATGGCCTCTTCGATACTGCTGCAAAATAAGCTTATTTATTATGCCATAAATTCCCGGCTCTTGCAAGGGGTTTTCTGCCCAGCCCAAAATATTTTCTCCAATGTCTCTGTTTTTGCGGCAGAAGACAGCGCAGCCTGTTTTTTGCCGCAAAATTGCGCCGCCAAAAATTTATGGTGACAAACGTGCAAAAATCATGTATAATAAAACTGTTGTTTCCAGTACCCGCAGGGTATTTTCTCTGGATTTGTGCATATTCATACATTCCAGCTCAGAAACCGCCCTGCCTAAACAAATGATTTCCCGTAAAAGAAGCAGCGGCGGTGCAGAATTCATAGCGCATCGATGCGGCTTTTTTATATTAAATGGAAGAAAGGAAGATCTTACTATGACGAAATTTACCAAACGGACCGCCGCGGTACTCACAGCTTCTCTGATGCTGGCCGGTGTCATTTCCGGCTGCGGTAACAACGCCAATAACGCCCCCCCCTCTACCGGCAGCGACAATGAGGGAACCAAGGTTTATAAGATTGTAGCGGACAACTCTTTTGCCCCCTTCGATTTCATGGATCCCGACACCATGGAATATACCGGTATCGACATGGATTTGCTCGCCGCCATCGCCGAGGATCAAGGTTTTGAATATACCATTGACAACTGCGGCTGGGATGCAGCGCTGTCCAGCCTGGGCGCCGGCCAGGCCGACGGCATGATCGCTGGTATGACCATCTCCGATGAGCGCAAGGAATCCTATGATTTCTCCGCTCCTTACTTCGAGGGCGGCCAGATCATGTTTGTCAAGGGCGACAGTTCTATTACTTCCATTGAAGATCTGAGCGGCAAGACCGTTGCGGTCAAGGCTGGCACCGAAAGCGAAAAGTATGCTCAGAGCGTTGCCGATGAATATGGCTTCACCATTGTTTCCTACAAGGATTCCCCCACGGTGTACACCGCTGTGACCAATGGCAACGATGCCGCGGGCTTTGAGGACTTCTCCGTAATTAACTACCAGATCGCCGCACAGGAACTGGATCTGAAGACCGTGGGCGACAAGGTCCAGGTCGGCAACTACGGCTTCGCCGTTTTGAAGGGCACCAATCCTGAACTGATCGAAATGTTCAACGCAGGCCTCGCCAACATCCAGGCCAACGGCACCTATGACGCAATCCTGGCCAACTACGGCATCGAGGGCTGAGCGTTTCATCCCTTCCGCCAACCCCAACAATAGGAAGTTGATTTTATGTTCCAATCGTTTCTTGAAACTTTGCAGCGCGCCTGGCCGTTCCTGATCCAGGGTTTTCAAATCACCATCGAGATCTGGGCGATTTCCGTCGTCATCGGCATCGTGGTCGGCCTGTTCTCCTGCCTGATGAAGATCTCTCGGTTCAAGGTGTTGAATCTGATCGCCAATTTTTACATCTGGCTGATCCGCGGTACGCCCATGATCGTGCAGGCCCTGGTGGTATACTTCGGTATGCCTCAGGTCATCCCCGGTTTTCATCCCACGCCTTTTATGGCGGGCATCATCACCCTGAGCCTGAACGCCGGCGCCTATCTCTCTGAAATTTTCCGCAGCGGCATTCAGGCCGTGCCGAGAGGACAGACGGAGGCCGCCCGCAGCCTGGGCCTCAGCGCCGGTCGCACTACGGTGAAAATCGTTCTGCCGCAGGCGTTCAAAATCGCCATTCCGCCCATGGTGAACCAGTTTATCATCACGCTGAAGGACACTTCGATCCTGACCATAATCGGACTGGCGGAGATCGTGAACAAAGCCACCCAGTATGTATCGGTACGCTACGATTATTTTGCAACCTATGTGTGGGTCGGTATTTTCTATCTGGTGTTCACATCCCTGCTGATGATTTTGGCACATTATATGGAAAAGAGACTGAGCTATGACAGAAAAGGTAGTCGTTCATAATCTGAAAAAGAGCTTTCACCATCTGGATGTTCTCAAGGGCATCGACCTGACGGTGGCCGAGGGTGAAGTAGTCTGCGTGATCGGTCCCTCCGGCGGCGGCAAGTCCACGTTCCTGCGGTGCCTGAACCGGCTGGAAGATGCAACCGAAGGGCAGATCTTCGTGGACGGATACGAAATCACCGATAAAAAGGTGAACATCAACAAGGTGCGCCAGAACATCGGCATGGTATTTCAAAGCTTTAACCTCTTCGCCCATTTGAGCGTGAAGAAAAACATCATGCTGGCCCCTGTGGACCTGAAGCTGATGCGCAAGGAAGAAGCCGAGAAAAAGGCCATGGAGCTTTTAGACCGGGTCGGCCTGGCCGATAAGGCCAACGCATTCCCCCATCAGCTCTCCGGCGGCCAGCAGCAGCGCGTGGCCATCGCCCGTGCCCTGGCTATGAATCCGGACGTCATGCTCTTCGACGAACCCACCTCTGCGCTGGATCCGGAAATGGTGGGCGAAGTACTCTCCGTTATGAAAGAGCTGGCCGAAGGGGGCATGACCATGATCGTCGTGACGCACGAGATGGGGTTCGCCCGGGACGTGGCCGACCGGGTCATCCTGGTGGCCGACGGCGTCATTGCCGAGCAGGGCACGCCCGAGCAGATTTTCGAGCATCCCCAGGTCAAACGGACGCAGGATTTTCTGGCCGCCGTGCTCTGATCTTCCCCTGTTGCAGAACGCAAAAAACTCCCGAAACCCATGGGTTTCGGGAGTTTTCAATACCCTTTCCGCTCACGTCTTCGCCTTGTGCAGCAGTTCCGCCTTGACATCCCATAATTTCTGAGACAGATCGACATAATAGTTGTGGGGATTCTCAAAGCGCTTCACTTCATCCCACTGCCGCTCGATCTGACGGACACAATAGGCACGGATCGTTTCGATATCCGGCAAGTCATAAATCAGCGTGCCGCTTTTGAAAACAGGCCGCAGCAGCTCCTCGGCCCGATAATTTTCCACCGTTTCCCGCTTCCATACTGCATCGGGGTCGAACAGCTCCAAAGGCTTCGTTTCGTCCATCGGTTCATCATAAACTGTAATCAGATCGGCAATGGCCTTATCAGTTTCTTTTTCAAAAATACGCCAGACCTTTTTAAAATGAGGTGTGGTCACCTTGCTGGGATTTTCACTGACTTTGATCTTGGGGATCACATTCCCTTCCGCGTCCTCAATGGCAGCCAGCTTATACACTCCGCCGAACACCGGTTCGCTCTTGGAAGTAATCAGCCGCTCGCCCACACCGAAAGCATCGATGCAGGCGCCCTGATTGATGAGGTCGCGGATAATATACTCATCCAGAGCATTGGAGGCCACGATCCTGCACTCCTTCAGTCCCGCCTCATCCAGCATGCTGCGGGCCTTGCGCGACAGGTAGGTCAGGTCGCCGGAATCAATGCGGATCGCCCCATGGGTGATGCCGTGCTTGTGAAAAGCGCGGATGGCGTTGGGTACGCCGGAGCGGAGCACGTTGTAGGTGTCCACCAAGAGCGTAGCGGAGGCAGGATACAAGGCACAATAAGTGTCAAAAGCCGTGAATTCGTCTTCGAACATCTGAACCCAGGAATGGGCCATGGTACCGCCGGCGGGTACGCCGTAGCGCTCATCAGCCATAGCGCAGGCCGTGCCGCTGCATCCGGCGAGGTAGGCCGCCCGGGCGCCGGACACTGCACCGTCCGCCCCCTGCGCCCGACGGGAGCCGAATTCCGACACGGCGCGCCCCTGGGCGGCGCGCACGATGCGGTTGGCCTTGGTGGCAATCAGGGACTGGTGGTTCAGCGTCAGGAGTACATAGGTCTCAATAAACTGCGCCTCGATGGCCGGCGCGCGCACGGTGAGGATCGGCTCTTTGGGAAACACTGGTGTGCCTTCAGGCACCGCCCAGATGTCGCCGGTAAAGCGGAACGTGCGCAGGAAAGCGAGAAAATCCTCGCAAAAGGCGCCTTTAGAGCGCAGATAGGCAATATCTTCCTCATCAAAATGCAGCTGCTGAATATAGCGCACTACCTCTTCCAGACCCGCCGCAATGGCAAACCCACCGCCGTCGGGCACGGAACGGAAAAAGACGTCAAAATAGCAGATGCGATCCTTCAGCCCTGTCTGAAAATAGCCGTTGCCCATGGTCAGTTCATAAAAATCGAACAGCATGGTATAATTGATATCCTGTTTCATGGAAAAGCCCCTTCTCTTTTGTCGTTTGCCGCCTTCTGTCAGCGGTTCGTCACCGTCATCTGCAGCGCCTCCATCAAATCCAGGGCTTCCTCGTGCAGCTTCGGGTCAAATGAAGCAGTGCACGCGGCGTCCACAATAATCTCCGCTTCCGGCGCGGCGGCTTTGGCCATCACCGCATTGCTCAGCACGCACATATGGGACACCAGCCCCACCAACTCAACGGAAGCAAAATCCTCTTCAGCCAGATAATCCGCCAACTCCAGCGACGGAAACGTGGGTTTCTGAAAACACAGGTCTTCTTCTTTTTGCTGCTTAGCCGTTTCGCCGTACAGTTCCCAGCCCGGCGCGCCGCAGATACAGTGCTCCACGGGCAGCTTGCGCCCCTCCTGGGTGGCCAGATAATTTTTCCAGTGCGTGTCATAGGTGAACACAACCACGTCGCCGGCGTCGTGATAGCGCTTGATTTTGGCCGCAATACGCAGATCCAGATTCTCTGCGCCGGGAAAGCCCAGCGCGCCGTCCACAAAATCCTTTTGGTAATCCACCACAACTAACAGTCTTTCTCCGTCCATAGAACCTCCTCCTGTCCGCTCCGTTTTTTCCTTCCCTGCCCCAGCTCGGCGCAGGTGCGCTCCACCAAGGCGGCCAGCGCCTCTCAGCCCTCCAGATCCTCGATGCGCCAGCAGGGCTTCGCCCCTTCATAGGGTGCCGCCGGCTCCGGATGCGCAAGCGGATCCACATTGTTGGCCGTGGGGTTGATAAACAGCTGATTGCCGCAGACACAGCCGAAATAGACCCCGCCACGGTACAAGCCCCACTCGCCGAACATGCGTTTGGTCCGGATCTCTCCCGCGCCGCTGAGCTGATCGCAGACATAGTCCACCATTTCTTTGCTGGAAGCCACCGTCCCTCACCTTCTTTTTTCCTGTTTTTCACGCGCTATGCGCCGCACAGCGCACAAAATGCGCCAAAGAGCTTTGCCCCATCCGCCGCGCCAAGGCGCGCGCGTTCAAAGGCCTGGCGCTCGGGGTGCCACTGGACACCCCACAAGGGCAGCGATACATGCGCAATGGCCTCCACCACACCGTCCGGTGCCCACGCCACGGCCCGCAGACCCACGCCCAGACGTCCCACCGCCTGATGGTGCGCCGAGGTCACCACGGCGCGGCGGCCATAAAGCGCCGCCAGGAAAGCGTCCGGCGCCACTTCTGTTTCATGCAGTTGATCTTTATCCTCAAGATCCACATGGTGTTCTTTGGTAGGAAGATCCTGGATCAAATCGCCCCCCAGGGCAAAATTCATCAGCTGGCAGCCCCGGCAGATGCCGAGGACCGGCTTTCGCGCGCAGCAAAAATAGTGCAGGAGCGCCAGCTCCTTCTCGTCCCGATCCCGGTCAATGTTGCGGCAGGCCACATTCTCCTGGCCGTACAGAGCCGGGTCGCTGTCGTAGCCTCCGGGGAGCAGCAGCCCGGCGCAGCCGGCAGCGGGTGCGAGGGTATCGGATACCACCGGCTCCATGCCGGCAGCAGTCAGTGCTTTGACATAATTTTCAAGCAGGGCGACAGCGCCGTAGCGGTACAAAAAAATACGCACCGCAGCGCTCATTGCTCTACTGTTCCCTCCCTTTCGATGACTTCGGCATCCTCTGTCGAAGCCTCCACGCTCTGCTGTATCTTTCGGAAGGTGCGCGTCAGCTGGAACAGGATCAGAAGATCAGAGATCCCGTCATAAATCAGGGCGATGCCAACCAGCATCAAAAGAGCGTTAATGCTGGCAAAGGGATTCCAGAGGATCAGCGCGCCCAGCGCCAGCGTAACGAGGGCGATCAGGAACGCGGGCCACCAGTATCGCGCACCGCCGGCGCGCAGATTCAGCGCCCCCTGCAGGTCAATCACACCGTGGGCGATCAGGATCAGGCCCAGAATATACTGCAGAAAGGCCACAATCAGGTCTGGCGTGGTGAGCAGCCAGACACCCACGACGGCCAGCACCGCGCCCAGAATCAGATCGTATTGAAACACTGCCGCCGCCCCCTTGGCGCGCGCAAAGTGGGACACCACATACACGCCGCCGGTCACCAGAAGGGCCGCTCCCAGCAGGCGGCAGATCCAAATGCGGCTCAGCTCCGGCCAGAACACCAGAAAAACGCCCAGAGCAATGAAGCAAAGGGCAGACAGGGTACAGCTGCCCCTGCGGTTGTTGAGAAATCCTTTCATGATTTCACCTCGTTCATAAAATTCGATCGTTACCACGAGCAACTCCCTGCCGCCCGCTGCCCAAAATGGAGACGGGCATCTCCTGCACAGGCTGCGCCGGAACGATACTATTGTACCATATTCGCTCCGGCAGAACAAGATGCGCCTCCGGCCGCTGTCCCAACCCACCCCGCAGCCGCCAAACCACACATTGCATTTTGAGCAAAACGCGGTATAATAATGGTAAGCTATTCTCACAACAAGGCTTTTGAAAAACAGATTGGGAAGGATGGGTTATTATGAACGAGGCAAGATCGTTACAGGCAGTGATAAACTGCGCAGCATATCTGCGCTGTCTGAAGGCGCTGCAGACAAGAGGGGTCACCGAGGTCACCGCAGCAGAACTGGCCAAAGCCGCCCAGGAAGAGCTGCAGACAGTTCGCGAGGATCTGCAGGACATTATCGGTAGTGATGAGCCATATCAGGTTGCCATGCTCTCCACCTGCATCCGGCACTATCTGGGGTATGACGACGTGTGCACCGCAGTGCTGGTGGGCGTGGGCAACATGGGTTCTGCCATCCTGTCCTACCGTGGCTTTGAGGACTACGGCATCGATATTGTAGCCGCCTTTGACCGCGACAACGCGGTGATCGGCACCGATGTGGCCGGCAAAAGGATCCAGGATATCGCCCAGCTCCCCACCGTCTGCCGGCAGGCAGAGGTGCTCATCGGCATTCTGGCCGTTCCGGCCCATGAGGCCCAGGGCGTGTGCGAAACGATGCTGCAAAGCGGCATCCAGGCCATTTGGAACTTCGCCCCAGTGGAGTTGCGTGTACCCGAGGGCGTTTTAGTGCAGAATGAAAACATCGCTGATTCCCTGCTGACCTTCTCCGGCCGTGTGGAGCAGACACTGAAACGGCGGAGACAGAATTAAAAACAACCAGCGGAAAAAACGCACCTGAGGTCAGTGCTGTTCTATTCCAAACGAAAAGCGAATATACTTTTGACTAGGGGAACGGGGACTGGACGGATATTCCAGTCCCCCGTCCCCGCTTTTTATGTTTTACAGGAAACAGACCTGCATGATATAATTTTGACGCTTTTCCCCAAAATTTGTAATAGCATTGTAATAGATTTTGGTCATATTTTATGCTATAATGAGAAGGCAATCAAAAAAGGAGATGCACAATGAATCTTTTCAGTATTATCTGGCTGGGGCTGGTTGTCGTTCTGGGCTTTCTGGAAGTCGTCACCGTCACATTGACGTCCATCTGGTTCGCGGTGGGCGCGCTGGCCGCCATGGCTGTGGCGCTGTTCGGCGGAGCGCTTTGGGTGCAGATTCTGGTGTTCGCCGCCGTCAGCCTGATCTGTGTTCTGGCCCTGCGGCCCCTGGCACAAACACGGTTGGGCGGTGCAAGAAAGATTGCCACCAACGCCGACCGTATCATTGGCCAGGAAGCAGTGGTCAAAGAATCTATCGACAATGTGGCCGGCACCGGTGCCGTATCCATCGGCGGCACGGTCTGGACTGCCCGCAGCGACAGCACAGAAATGATCCCCGCCGGCAGCGTGGTTCGGGTGCTGCGCATCGAAGGCGTCAAGGTGTTTGTCGCCCCTGTTTCCGTAGTATCGTAACCATTTCGCCATACATCTCCCAGATGAAAGGACGGTGCCTGCATCCATGCTTAATACAATTTATACCATTCTGATTGCGGTCGGCATTGTTCTTCCGCTGCTCAGCCTGCTCTTTGGCGGCGTGGACGCATTGCTCGGCGGCGTGGATCTGGATCTGGACGGCGACGGAGATGCCGGTTTTCTCTCTTTTAATTTCAACGCCCTGCTTTTCTCCCTGGTGGTGGTGGGCTGCATCGGCAAGCTGTGTCTGACCGGCTTCCACCTGTGGCCAGTGAGTCTGATCGCAGGACTGGCCTGCGGGGCGGCAGCCTATATCCTGATCTGCAAATTTCTGATTGTGCCGCTCAAGCGCAACAACGCCAAGGCCATGCGGGCCGAAGACGCCCTGTTTCAGCATGTGAATGTAATCGAAACCATTCCCGAAGGCGGCACCGGCCAGGTGGAGCTGACCGACGCAGCAGGCAGCCGGATCACCTATCTCGCCAAATACCAGTTTGCGGACTTCGAACCCCGCGGTCCCATTAAGGCGGGTACCATAGTCAAAGTTTTGGATACCGAAAACAATCTGCTCGTTGTCGGCAGATTATTTTAACCCGTCCCCCTACACACCAACCATACCATATCAGAATTAGAAAAGGAGAACAATATGATCGAATTGTTGAACGGTCCCGTTATCAAAACGCTTCTCATTCTCATCGTCGCCCTGATTGTGATTGTCTTCGTCGTGCTGAAAACCTGGAAAAAGGTTCCTAACGACCACGCAGCGGTAATCGTCGGCCTGGGCAAGCCCAAAGTCGTCACCGGCGGCGGCGTATTCCTGATCCCCCTGCTCCAGCGTATGGACGTGATCACGCTGGAAACGCTGTCCTTGGATGTGAATATTCAAAACGTGAAAACCTCCCTGGGTGTGCCCATCAATGCCGACGGCTATGTGATTCTGAAAGTAAAGGCCGACGAAACCAATATTCTCACCGCCATGCAGATGTTTTACTGCAACGATGAGAACCGCACCAAAAACAAGATCGTCGAACAGGTGCAGAGCCTGTGCGAAGGCAAGCTGCGCGAGATCGTTTCCACCATGACCGTGGAGGAGATTTACGACGACCGCGAGAAATTCAGCGCCAGCGTCACCGAAATCGCCAGCAAAGCCCTGAGTGAAATCGGCTTGGAGCTGAAATCCTTCACTATCAACGACATCACCGACAACGACGACTACATCGTCTCCTTGGGCCGCGCCCAGATTGCCAAAGTCAAAGCCGAGGCCAGTATTGCCGAGGCGGAAGCCAACAAGACGCAGCAGATCCAGACCGCCGAAGCCCGCAAGCTGGGCGAACAGGCCCGTCTGGCCGCCGAAACCGCCATCGCCGAGTCGGAAAAGGACAAAGAGCTGAAGCTCCAGGCCTTCCGCAAAGAGCAGGAAACCAAGCGCGCCGAATCCGACGCAGCCTATCAGATTCAGGAGAACATCACCTCCAAGGATGTCACCTCCACCGAGATGGACGCCAGCGTGCTGCGGGAGCAGCGCGCCAAGGAGGTGACCGAGGCCCAGATCCAGGTGCAGATCGCTGCCGAGCAGAAGAACATCGAGTTGGCCCAGAAGCGTGCCGAGCGCAAGGCCGCTGAGCTGCAGGAAACCGTGGTCAAGCCCGCCGAAGCCGCCCAGCGTGAAACTGAACTGCGGGCTGAGGCCGCAAAGATCCAGGCCATCAAGGAAGCCCAGGCCGAAGCCGAGGCTAAAAAACTGGATGCCGAAGCCGAAGCGGCCATGATCTCCCAGCGCGGCCAGGCTGAAGCCGAAGCTATTGCCGCCCGCGGCCAGGCTGAGGCCGAAGCTATCCGCGCCAAGGGCCTTGCCGAGGCTGAAGCATTGGAAAAGAAGGCCGAAGCCCTGGCAAAGATGAACGAAGCTGGTAAGCTGCAGATGGTAATGGATATTCTGCCCGCTTTCGCTCAGGCCGTGGCCGAACCCATGAGCAAGATCGGCAACGTGACCGTTATCGGCGGCGGCGAAGGCGGCAGCGGTGTGGACGCCATGACCCGCTCCGCCGTCAGCTCTCTGAAAGCCGTCACCGAAGCCGTAAAGGACACAGTGGGCTTTGACCTGACGAAGGTAATGGAGGCCCAGACCATCGACGCCAAGACCCGCCGTGACGTAACGCTCAACGGCGGCGGCGCCATCGACGTGCAGCTGAATCAAACCGGCACGCCCGCGCCTGTTCCGCCCGCACCTCCGGCCGCCCCGGAACCCCCGGCCGCTCCTGCAGCCGATCAATAAACGCCCCGGCATATTGAGAGATTATCGGAAATTCGAGGAGGATCTTGCCCATGCCACCCATTGGAGTTATTCTTTTGATCATTCTGATCATTGTGGTTCTGGTCGTTCTGGTGCTGAACGTCAAAATCGTGCAGCAGTCCAAAGCCTATGTCATCGAGCGTCTGGGCGCCTACAGCGCCACTTGGACGGTGGGGCTCCACTTCAAAATTCCTGTCATCGAGCGGGTGGCCAAGGTGGTGTCCCTGAAAGAGCAGGTGGTGGATTTCCCGCCCCAGCCCGTCATCACCAAGGACAACGTGACCATGCAGATCGACACGGTGCTCTATTTCCAGATCACCGATCCCAAACTGTATTCCTACGGGGTGGAATACCCCATGAGCGCCATTGAAAACCTGTCCGTCACCACCATGCGCAACATCATCGGCGATATGGATCTGGAGCAGACGCTGACCAGCCGCGACAACATCAATTCCCAGATGCGCCTGTTGCTGGACGAAGCCACTGACCCTTGGGGCATCAAGGTCAACCGCGTGGAGGTCAAAAACATCCAACCGCCCCCGGACATCCAGAGCGCCATGGAAAAGCAGATGAAAGCCGAGCGTGAAAAGCGCGAGGCCGTGCTGCGGGCCGAGGGCCAGAAGCAAAGCCAGATTCTGGTGGCCGAAGGTGAAAAGGAAGCGCTGATCCTGCAGGCAGACGCAGCAAAGCAGGCCGCCATTTTGAAGGCCCAGGGCGAAGCCGAAGCCATCCGCCAGGTGCAGCAGGCCACCGCAGACGCGCTGAAGATGCTCAATGAGGCCAACCCCAACGAGCAGGTTGTGAAGATCAAGGCCTTGGAGGCATTCGAAGCCGCCGCCGACGGAAAGGCCACGAAGATTATCATCCCCAGCGAACTCCAGGGACTGGCCGGTTTGGTTGCCTCGGCCAAAACTGTGTGGGACAGCCAGGAGCCGAAAGAATAACCGTACGACTTGATGCCATACAAAAATGCAGGCATCCCTTTTGGGATGCCTGCATTTTTCAAACTTCGCCCCAGGGCGTCTTGTCCTTTTCTGTAAGGTAATCGCTGCCCCAATCGCACAGGGCGTCCAGAATCGGCGCCAGACTGCGTCCAAACGCCGTCAGGGTATATTCGGTGCGGGGCGGCACCACGGGATACACCGTGCGGTGAACCAGTCCGTCGGCCTCCAGTTCCCGCAGCTGCTGGGTCAGCATTTTATCCGTCGCCCGGGGCAAAGCGCGGTGCAATGCACTGTAGCGCAACGCTCCCTGCATCAGGTGCCACAAGATCACCGCCTTATATTTTCCACCGATCAGGCGGATCGTCGCCTCCACCGGGCAGGTATATTCCTCCTCACAACGTCTGGCCATTCCCTTTCCCTCACTTTCTATTTGGGTAGTATCTACCAAAAAAGTACATTCTTGTTCTTTTCGCCATGCCTGATATAATAATAACAAAGGTTGACCTGAATCTCAAGTTATGAAAGGACGGATTACTATGGAATTTCTGGATTTGGCCAAACGGCGCGCGTCGGTGCGCGCCTATCAAAAACGGAGCGTGGAGCGGGACGTGCTTGAACAGGTTCTGGAAGCCGGACGCGTCGCGCCTACGGCCTGCAACCGCCAGCCGGTGCACCTGCTGGTGGCCCACACCCCGGAGTCTATGGCCAAAGTGTGCAGCGCCGCCAATCTGCACGGCGCCACAGCGGCCATCGTGGTGTGCGCCGCGCGCGATCAAGCCTGGGTGCGCTCGTACGACGGCTTCAACGCCGCCGACACCGACGCGGCCATCATCACCGACCACATGATGCTGCAGGCGGAGGCCCTGGGCCTCGGCTCTGTGTGGATCTGCTATTTCGACCCGGATCGGCTGCGTCGGGAATTGCAGATTCCCGACGGACTGGAGCCGGTGAATATCCTGGCCCTGGGCTATTCGGCACAGGAAGCTGCCAGCCCGGAGCGCCACAAAAATCTCCGCATCCCGATGGAACAGCTGGCCGAATTTATCTGAGCGCCGCACAGAGCACAAAACAGCGAAGGAGTGAGTCGTGTGGAAACAATAATCCAGGAAACCGTGACGCGGGAATACCACATGATGGTTCGCGTCAACAACATCGGCGGTCCGGCAAGCTGCCAAAGCCAGCAGGATGCCTTTTCCCTTATGCGCACCAGTAAGGACACGCCGGAGCAAACCTCCATGGAAGCCTACGACCGGGGCGAGCTGCGCACCTATTCCCGTCGCACTCTGGATCTGTACCGCGATTTTCTTCATGCCTGCCGCGCCCAGGGACGGAACCTGGCCATGGAAGTGCGCGCGCATCAGCTCCGTGCCCGAGGTTTTGCGTCCCTGGATGCCGCAGAGGCAGCGCCAGCCTGATCAAACCCATTCCGGAACAGAAAAAAGCGCCTGTGCGCTGCAGAAAGTTCTGCAGTACACAGGCGTTTCCCTGTTCTGTTCAGGACTGCTTCTCCTCCTGGGCCGCCGCAGAAGCCGAAGACGAGCAGCTCACCTGGAAATCCGACGTGTGCATGGCGCTGTCGCGCTGCATCATGCTGTTCATTACGTCGATGTCGCTCTGGATATCCATGGCCTCGGCAGCATAGAGCGCATCCAGCTGACGCTCGAATCCCTGCACGATATTGTCCATGGTATCCTCAATTTTTTCTTTGGCCATGCGCAGGTTGTCCCCTTCGATGCCCGCAGCTTCGAATTCGGCATAGGAATCCAGCAGTTTCTGCGTGGTGGGCAAATAGTACTCCAGGAAGGTGCGCACTTGGGAGGCCTTTTTCTCATCCTTTTCAATGGCCCGGAAAATCTGGGCCGTCACTTCCTCCAGCCGGTCGATCTTAGCCGAAAGCGCTGCATCGGCAATGCGGTCATTGGCCCGGCGGATCGAACGCAGCACGCCGGCATAGCCTTCCTCCGTCTCTTTCGGCGTGGCGGCCTCGGCGCGCTTTTTCGCCGCCGCTTCCTCCGCTGCCGTACGGCTGCGGAAGAAATAGCCCAAACTCAGGTCAAGGTAGGCCGTGGGGCCAAAGTACCCCTGTCCGATCATGCGATCTAGGTCGTCAATTACTTTCTGCGTGTCCCGTCCAGTAATGGCAGACAGCTGAGAAAACGCTATGGATTGAGCGGTGCCAATGATGGCAAGGTATTGCGTATAGCGCCTGGAGGCACGATCCATGGAAACCCCCTTGACCAGCATCAGAATACCGGCGCCGGCCAAAGCGCTTTCCTGCAACAGCGCCATAACATCCCAGCGATAGATGGGCGGATAAAAAATCATATTCGTGATCGTTCCCCCGGCGGAAAGCAGCCCGCCCGCCGCCAACAGAAACCCTACCAGCTTCAGCGCCAGCCGCGTTCCCTTTTTCATGGAGGGCGTTTTCATCATCTGCCGGGGTACAGTTTCTTTTTTGGGCGCCGACACACCGGTCTGCCCGGGCACCGCCCAGCCTGGCGGCACCGACGCACCGTTTTGCTGCCGCGCAGCCGCCCGCGTCTTTTTTCCGCCGTCGGACAGCTTGCGGATTAACAGGAACAAACCCAAAGGCCAAAAGATAGCAAAACAGAAGAAAATCAACAGCCAGGAGAGAATCTCGCTTTCCGTCTGCTTCTTCCCGCTCGGGGTGTCATCCGGCGTGTTGTGCCCGTAGTCGTAGCTGCTCACTGCTTTGGCCCTCCCTTTTTCTGCTGCAATTTCCGCTTATTGCCCTGCTCGTCCACAATATAGGTGCGGTCCAGCTGGGCGCACAAATTCATCCGTACCGCCGCCACATACTCCTGGCGCAGCAGTGTGCGTTCCTTGATTTCTTCCTCCGTCAGCCCCTCGGGCGACTTTGCTTTCCGGCTCAGCTCATTGATGCGCCGGATCTTTTCTTCATCGATCATCGCTGTCCTCATTTCCTGCCGCGCCGTCGGAAACGGCGCGACGCATACTTCACTGATATCGCTCCAGGCAGATGGTGACGCGGCCCTTTTTGCTCAAGCCGCCCACCTCGCGCAGCGTACATTTTCCAAAGCCCCGGGCGCTGAACGTATCTCCCTGGGCACACAGGCGGTCCGTCTTTTCACAAACACGCCAGTTGACCTCCACCTTACCGGCGCGAATAAGATCCGCCGCCCGGCTGCGGCTGATGCGGAACGCAGACGACACCACGCTGTCCAGCCGCAGCGTGGCCACGGTGTCCCGGATCTCTGTCCGGCGTTTTTCCGGCAGATGCAGGTGGGAAAGGGGCACTGGCGCAGTCTTCAGTGAAACGCGTCCGGCGCCAGTATAGTTCTGCAGCACAAAAGGCGCGATCTCCCGCTGGAGCAGAATGTCGCAGGCATCTTCGCCAGGCAGGATATCGCCCACCATCTCCCGCCGGATGCCCAGCCCCATGAGGCTGCCGAGAAAATCCCGGTGGGTCGGGCGCTCCCCGGCGCGGAAGCTGCAGCGCATGGCGCAGATCGGGTAATCCTCATCCTCCCGAAACGCCTCAAAGGAGAGGTAATCCGGCAAAAAGAGGGCGCAGCGGCGCTCAGCATCCTCATAGCCGCCGTCCAGCACGGCCTCGCCCGCTGCGCCCATCCGGCGCAGCGCCTCCTCGGCCAGCGCCTGCTCTTGGGGCGTCAAAAAACGGGTGACGGCCGGGATATTACGGCTGCGGCTACGCGTCCACTGGTCGAGGACCCGGCTTAACGCCAGACGTTCGTCCTCGTTCTCCGTCAAAGCGCGCAAAAGCTGCCCTTTTTCCATCGTTTCTTCGTCCTCCATTCCGCCCGCTGCAGCGCGTTCTGATGCTATGATAGCACACTTTTTGTATGCAAACAATAAGAAATCCCACCCAGCCGGGCGGGATTTCCATAAGATTTTCTTAATTTTTCACGCGCACAATACACGTTGCCTTTTGGCCGTCCCAGGAAGCGGTGACGGTGGTGGTGCCGGCTTTCACACCGGTGACCTTGCCGCTGCCGTTCACCGTGGCCACCGAACTGTCTGCCACCGACCAGGTAATCGCGGTGGTGACGCCCTGCGCCTTCAGTGTATAACTTTCGCCCACTTTCAACGTGAAATCCTCGCTGCTGAGTTTACCGGAGGCAGCGCCGCCCGACGAGGACGCAGTGCCCTTTCCATCACTCTTGACGCGCACGATACACACCGCGCGCGCGCCGCCGCGCTGCACGGTGATCTCCGTGGTGCCCTTTTTCAAGCCCGTGACCACGCCGGATGCGCTGACGGAGGCAATGGACGGGTCCTTACTGGTATACGTGGTCGTACCGCTGCCGCTGCGGGCGGACAGCGTAAAGCTCTCGTCGCCGGAAAGGGACACATCCTCGTGGGACAGCGTCAGCGTGCCTGCGGCGGAGGTTGTGTTGTCTCCCGGCTGCGTGGCGTCGTCTGGCGTATTCGTATCATCGTTCGGCGTGTCATCGGGATTGTCATCCACAGTAGGCTTCGTGCCGGCGTTGGGGTCCGTTATATCGTTCTGATCCGGATCCTCCGGCGCATTGTCGCTGTTCATGGACGAGGATGGCGCAGGATTCACCGGATCGTGGTTGATCAGCGAACCGATGACGCCGCGGCCCAGATAGAGCAGGCATGCAATAATAATGGCGATCAGGATTACCATGACGATCTTAAACCAGGGGCTGCCCCGGTCATCGTCCTCATAATCGTCGTATCCTTTATAATCATCATAGCCGTCATCCTCGTACTCCTCTTCCCGGCGGCTGCGGCGGCGGGGAACGTATTCCTCCTCGCTGTCATAATCCTCCCGGCGGGCGCGGCGGCCCTCATAGGACGGCTCGTCCTCCTCGCCGTACAGTGGACGGGGCGTTTCCTCTTCATAAGTCCGGCGCGCCAGGCGGCGGCCGCCGGCCTCATAGCGCTTGGGCTGTCTGGCCCGGCGGGGATCGGCTTCCTCCTCGCAAAACGGGCAACGCTTATAGGTATCTGCATATTTTTCGCCACAAACAGGGCACTTTTTCAATCCCATGGCGGGCATCCTCTCCTCTTGATCCCTTGCAGCCTCAGCCGCGTTTGTCTTGCTGTTTTACTCTTTACATCATACTGACTTTCCCGCGCACCGTCAAGTATGACATATGACTTTTTCTGATAAAATGCGACTTGGAGCATAAAGGCTCTCTGCATCATTTTTGCATCTCCTGCGCCCTTGTGTTGCCGCGCCTTTTTGGATATACTAACATACACAGGAAACCGAAAACACACCGTCTGCCCCTTTTTCGGAAAGGAGGATATCAACACACTATGCGAAAAACAAAAATCATCTGCACACTGGGTCCGGCCAGCGGCAGCGACGCCACGCTCAGCGCCCTGCTGCGCGGCGGCATGGATGCCGCGCGGTTTAACTTCTCCCACGGCACCCACGAAAGCCATCTGACCATGCTGGAAAAGCTGCGCGCAGCCTGTCGGCGGGAACAAACATCCGTCGCCACCATCCTGGACACCAAAGGCCCCGAAATCCGTATTGGCGCCTTTGCAGACGGCCCTATCACTCTGAATACCGGCGACAGCTTTATCCTGACAGGCCGGGACCTTCCCGGTAGCAAAAGCGGCGTATCCGTGACCTATGATGCCCTGGCACAGGATCTTCATATCGGCGATCGCATCCTGCTTGATGACGGGCTGATCGAATTGAAGGTGGAAAACCTGTCCGGCGCAGACATCCTCTGCAGCGTGATCACCGGCGGCGTGCTGAGCGACAACAAAAGCATCAACGTGCCCGGCGTGAACGTGTCCCTGCCAGGCCTCACGTCCCGGGACCGCAGCGATCTCAAATTTGCCGTAGAGCACGACTTCGACTACATCGCCGTTTCCTTTGTGCGCAGCGCCGCAGACATCCACGCCGTCCGGGAACTGCTGCAGGGATTGGGCAGCAGCGATATCCGCCTGATCGCCAAAATCGAAAACCGGGAGGGCATCCATCGTTTCCAGGAGATTCTCGATGCCGCCGACGGCATCATGGTGGCCCGGGGCGATCTGGGCGTGGAAGTGCCCATGGAGGAAATCCCCTTCCTGCAAAAAGAAATGATCCGCCAAGGCGTGCTGGCGGGCAAGCCCGTCATCGTGGCCACCCAAATGCTCGACTCCATGATCCGCAATCCCCGCCCCACCCGGGCCGAGGTCAGCGACGTGGCGAATGCGGTGTTTGACTACGCCTCCTGCGTGATGCTCTCGGGCGAAACCGCTTCGGGAAAGTATCCCTCCGAGGCGCTGCAGACCATGGCGCGCACGGTGGAGGAGGCGGAAAGCCACATCGACTACCAGAAACGCTTCCGTGAGGAGCACTTCTCTGTAGATGGGTCTGTGACCAATGCCATCAGCCATGCCGGCTGCGCCGCGGCTTTTGATCTGAAGGCCAACGCCATTCTCACCGTGACCCACGCGGGCAAAACCGCCCGCATGATCTCCCGTTTCAAGCCCAGCTGCCCCATCTGCGCCGCCACGGTGTCAGAGAAAGTATGCCGTCAGCTGCGCCTGTCTTGGGGCGTTTATCCTACCATAACCGCCCCCGCTGCCAACACTGACGAGCTGTTTGCCGCCGCTGTGGAAGCCTGCAAGCGCATCGGCTACCTCCATGACGGAGATCTGGCGGTGATCACAGCCGGGGTGCCTGTGGGGCGCAGCGGCACCACCAATCTCTTAAAAGTGGAAGTTATTTGAACGCCGGGGCGTTTTTTTCCAAACGGCCCTGCCCGTTCTTCAACCATTTTCCAACGCGTTTTCGCCCTGTTTCGCACATACTAAGCCCACACACAAAAAACGGAGGTATGTGCGATGGATATGACTTTTTACATGCGCGATCCGCGGCTGTGGGAATATTTTATCTCCCTGCCTTCCCCGGTGCGGGCGGCGCTGCTGCGGCACGAGGTGTACGTTTCCAGCCTGGGCGAGCTGCAAACCATGGCTGAACATTTCCGCCACGAGCTGGAGCTATAGGACAGAAAACCGCGGCAGAGGGCGCTTCGGAGGATCGCTGGATCCTGTAGGGCGCTCTCTTTTTTCTTTCTTGAATTTTTCGTTGAAAATGTGCCGTGCAAGGCATATAATGGTGCTAATCTTGCAATAGGCAAAGGAAGCAACTGCTATGACAAAAAAAACAATCCGCCGCCTGGTAGTCAAAGTGGGCACCTCCACCCTGACCTACGCCACCGGCAACATCAATTTCCGCCGCCTGGGCCGGCTGGTAGAAACACTCTCCGACGTTGCCAATTCCGGCGTACAGGTAGTGCTGGTATCCTCCGGCGCCATCGCCGTGGGCGTGGGCAAGCTGGGGTTGCCGGCGCGTCCTGCGGACATTCCGGGCCGTCAGGCCGCCGCCGCCGTGGGCCAAAGCGAACTGATGTTCCTCTACGACAAGCTCTTTTCCGAATATTCCAAAACTCCGGCCCAAATGCTGCTCACCGGCAGCGACATCGCCGACCCGGAGCGCCGGGCCCATCTGGTGAATACTTTTGAGCAACTGCTCTCCTTCGGCGCGCTGCCCATCGTGAATGAAAACGACAGCGTCAGCGTGGAGGAAATCCTCCACGGCGACAACGACTGCCTCAGCGCTGAAGTGGCCGCCCTGATCGGCGCCGACGCCCTGGTGATCCTGACAGACATCGACGGGCTTTACGACAGCGACCCCCGCGAAAATCCCCAGGCCCGGCGCATCAGCGTGGTGGAAGCCATCACGCCCGAGATCGAAGCCATGGCCGGCGGCGCAGGCAGCGCCCGGGGCACCGGCGGTATGACTACCAAGCTGCGCGCAGCCAAACTTGCCACTGCCGCCGGCGCGGATACCTACATCATCAACGGCGCTTCCTGTGAAAATCTGTACACCCTGCTGGAGGGTCGGGACATTGGCACATTGTTTTGCGCAGCAAAGGAGGAAAATCCATGAGTTATGACCTGATTGCCCTGGCGCAGCGCGCCAAAGCCGCTGAACGAATGTTGGCTTTAGCCAGCAGCGCGCAAAAAAATCAGGCTCTGCTTGCCGCAGCAGACGCTTTGGAACGCGCTGCAAACGATATTCTTGCCGAAAACGAAAAAGATCTATCCGCAGGCCGGGAGAACAGCCTGTCCGACGCCCTTCTGGACCGGTTGGCCCTGAATCGGGCGCGCATCACTGCCATGGCCAACGGCATGCGCTCCGTGGCTGTTTTGCCCGACCCCGTAGGCTTGGTTCTGGAAGAATTCGACCGCCCCAACGGCTTGCACCTCACCAAGCGCACCGTACCCATCGGCGTGATCGCCGTGATCTATGAGGCGCGGCCCAACGTGACCGCCGACAGCGCCGCGCTGTGCCTCAAGAGCGGCAATACAGTGATCCTGCGCGGTGGTAAAGAGGCAATCCGTTCCAATCTGGCAATCGCCTCCGTTTTACGCAGCGCCATTGCCGAAGCGGGTCTAAGCACTGACTGCGTACAACTGATCGAGGACACCGACCGCGCCACTGCCACAGCGCTGATGCAGCTCAACGGCGGTGTGGATCTGCTGATCCCCCGGGGCGGCGCAGGATTGATCCAAAGCGTGGTGAAAAATGCCACGGTGCCGGTGATTGAAACCGGCGCAGGTACTTGCCAGACCTATGTGGACAAGGACGCAGACCTGACCATGGCCGTAGACATTGTGGA
This sequence comes from bacterium 210917-SL.2.15, assembly GCA_020555605.1. Lineage (GTDB taxonomy): Bacteria > Bacillota > Clostridia > Oscillospirales > Oscillospiraceae > Pseudoscillospira. Next base: position 50,195 of record JAJCJC010000005.1, read on the forward strand.
CAACGCCAAGACTTCCCGCCCCTCGGTATGCAACGCCTGTGAATGCGTGCTGGTGCACGAGGCTGTGGCGCCGGCATTCCTCTCCGCTCTGGAAGAGCGTCTGAGCGCCAAACATGTCGCCCTGCGGGCCGATGAGAAGAGTTTCGCCCTGCTCAAACACGCCGAGCATGCTTCGGAGGAGGACTGGGGCAGGGAATACAACGATTATATCCTTGCTGTGCGCGTGGTTTCCGGCGCGGCGGAGGCCATCGACTATATTACCGCCCACGGCACCGGACACAGCGAGTGCATCGTGACGGAAAACGAGCAAACCGCTGAAAAATTCCTGCGGGAAGTAGACGCAGCAGCCGTGTACGTCAACGCCTCCACCCGTTTCACCGACGGCGGAGAGTTTGGCCTGGGCGCGGAGATTGGTATCTCCACACAGAAGCTCCATGCCCGTGGCCCCCTGGGCCTGCGGGAGTTGACCAGCTATAAATACGAAATTCGCGGAAAAGGACAGGTACGCTGACATGCAGACATTCAAAAACACCCGCTCCGACCATCTTTTCGCCGCCGCCTTAATGATCGGCGCGCTGGTGCTGGCGGTGGTGTCCTGGCAGATTCCCAACCTCTTTTTTGCCCCTATGACCGCCGATATGCGCGGCATTGTAGAAACGGTGGAGCCTGCCTACGAAAACACCCGCATGGCCATCCGGCTGGAGGGCAATTCTACGCGCTACACCATTATGCTGGAAGACTACGCCACCCTGACGCAAACACCCCAGGTTGGCGATGAGGTGGGTATCAAATACGACATCACCTCCGACCGCCTGATCCGCATGCTGGAGATCGCGGAAAACGGGGAGGATACCGTCGTTTATGAATCGGTCAATCCTGTGGCCCGCACCCGAACAACGGCGCAGCTGCTTGCTTTCGCCGTTTATGGCGCTTTTGCCGCCGTATGCGTCGCTCTTTATCTGAAAAAAGGGAGAAAAGCAACAGAGTAAAAAAAGAAACGCCGCCGACGCATTGCGCCGACGGCGTTTTTGCATCCCTGAAGTGGGACTGCCCCGGGGCGGTCATTTACCGCTCCGGGGCAGTCCTATAAAAGAGAGAAAAAATGATGAAGAAAGCAAGATCATATTCTGCGCCTTCCGAATGTTCTTCCGGCACAGAGAGGGGCAAGCGTATTCCCTTTACACGATTCTCTGGTGTTTATGGATGCCCGTCTTGCAGAACTGCACCCATTCGGCCAGGTTGACCGCGTGGTCGCCGATGCGCTCCAGATATTTGGCAATCATTAGATAGTCAATGGCGCAGTCGATTTCCGGGTGTTCCTGGGCAAAATACCGCGTCAACTTCTGTTTGATCTCGGAAAAATAATTGTCCACCACATCGTCCTGGGCAATGACTTCGGCTGCCAGCGTCAGGTCTTCGGAAGCATAGGCGGCAATGGCGGAACGGATCATGCCCACGGCCTCGCGTCCGGTGGCACTGAGCACGCTCAGCAGCTCGGGGATTACCTCATTGCCGCGGCGCAGGGTGATCTCGGCAATATCCTCCGCCGCATCGCCCAGCCGTTCCAGATCGGTGACCACCTTCATGGCTGTGGAGATCTTGCGCAGATCTCCGGCCACCGGCTGCTGGCAAGCGATCAGCCCCAGGCACAGGTGCTCGATGGCATGCTCCTCCCGGTCGATGCGGTCGTCGCCTTCAACAACGGCCTGCGCCGCAGCCAGGTTACTGGTTTCCAACGCCCCCATGGCGCTTTCCACCGCGTCAGCCGCGTGGCCGGCCATGGCGAGAATCTTATCATCCAAGTCCCGCAGGGACTGATCATAGGTATCGCGATTTCCCATAGTAATGTTTCCCTTCTTTATTACAAAATGTACATAAATCAGACCCCGAAATAGCCGTTTCGCCTTTCCTTACAGAAAACGCCTCCCGGCCCGGGCAGCGAAGTGCCGTCCTTTCAGCCGAAACGGCCTGTGATGTAGTCCTCTGTGCGCTTGTCTGCAGGCATGGAGAAAATCTGCTGCGTGGGCGCGCACTCCACCAGTTCGCCCACCAGGAAAAACGCGCACTGGTCGCTGATGCGGGCGGCCTGCTGCATATTGTGGGTGACAATCACCACGGTATAGTTTTTCTTCAGTTCGCTCATCAGCTCTTCAATGCGCATAGTGGACGCCGGGTCCAGAGCCGAGGTCGGTTCATCCATCAGCAGTACCTCCGGCTCCACCGCCAGACTGCGGGCAATGCACAGGCGCTGCTGCTGACCGCCGGACAGGCCCAGGGCGCTTTTTTTCAGGCGATCCTTCAGCTCATCCCACAGCGCCGCACCGCGCAGAGATTTTTCCACGATCTCATCCAGTTCCGTCTTGGAGTGATTCCCGTGGAGCTTGGGACCGTAGGTGATATTGTCGTAAATGCTCATGGGGAACGGATTGGGTTTCTGCCACACCATACCGATCTGACGGCGCAGCTCGGTCACATCCACGTCCTTGCTGTTCACATCCTGGCCGCGGAAGAACAGGTCACCCTCGATCTTCACACCAGGCACCAGATCCTGCATCCGGTTCATCGTTTTCAAAAAAGTGGACTTGCCGCAGCCGGACGGGCCGATAAAGGCCGTGATCTGCTTTTCCGGAATATCGATATTGATATTTTTCAGCGCGTGGAAATCTCCATAATGGAGATTCAGGTTTCTTGCATAAAGGATCGGTTCCATATCTCTTTCACACCTCATCGTCATCCAAGCATCATACCTTGGGCTTCATCTTTTTCTTGGCGAGCTTTGCGCACAGATTGATGATCAGCACCAGCACCAGCAACACGGCGGCGATGGCATAGCTGATATCATATTTCCCCTCTTCAAAGGCATACATGTAAAGGCCCACTGAGAGGGTCGCACCGCTGTTGAAATAGGTGCTCAGCAGCCCGCCGGCCAGAAGCTTTCCCGCGCCCGCCGTGAACAGCAACGCCGCAGACTCGCCCACGATGCGGCCCACGGACAAAATGCAGCCGGTGACAATACCGTCCAGCGACGAGGGCAGAATGATGGTGCGGATCATGTACCATTTCTTCGCGCCCAAGGCCAGGGCGCCTTCGCGGTAGCTCTGGGGCACCGTTTTCAGGCTTTCCTGGGTGGTGCGGATCACCGTGGGCAGGATCATGATCACCAGCGTCAGCGAGCCGGCGACCAGGGAAGAGCCTGTTGTCAGGTGCAGCATTTTGGTCAGGCGCACAAAAACCAGCATACCCACCAGGCCGTAAATGATGGAGGGGATGCCTGCCAGCGTTTCTGTGGTGTATTCGATGATACCGATCAGCTTTTTATTGGTAGCATATTCCGTCAGGTAAATGGCCGCCCCGACGCCCAAGGGCAATGCGATGAGCAGTGAGAGCACAATGATGCACAGCGTATTGACGATCAGCGGGAAGATGCCCATGGTGCCTCTGAGAACACTGTCGGACTGGGTGAGCAGCGCCGGGGTGACGTTTGGCAGGCCGCGGTAGAGCACATAGCCTAAAATCCCTACCAGCAGCAGCACTGTCAGCACCGCGGCGGCATAAACCAGTGCGCGCACCGCAACGTTCCAGAGTCTGCGCTTATTTGTCATCCTTGTTTCCTCCCTTCAGGAAGAAATTGAGCAGCGCATTAATCGCCATGATGAACACGAACAGCACCAGCGCGATGGAGAACAGCGCCTGGCGCTGCAGGCCGCCCGCATAGGACATTTCCTTGGCGATGGCAGTGGTCAGGAAAGTGACGCTCTTGAACAGGCCCGGCATGTTAGCCACATTACCAGCCACCATGAGCACCGCCATGGCTTCTCCGATGGCGCGCCCAATACCCAGGACCACGCCAGCGGCAATACCGCTTTTGGCAGCGGGAACGCTGACTTTGAAATAGGTTTCCGCCTCCGTGGCGCCCAGCGCCAAGCTCGCCTCCTCATATTCCGGAGGCACAGCGTCGAGGGCCGTGACGCTGACGGACACAATATTGGGCAAAATCATCAATGCCAGCACCAAAATGGCGGAAAACAGACACGCGCCGGAGGCAATGCCGAAGGTCTTAGCCACAGCAGGCACCAGCAGGGTCATACCCAGCAGACCGTAGACCACGCTGGGGATGCCCGCCAGCAGTTCCACCGCGGCGCTGACAGGAGCCGCCAGTCCTTTGGGCGCGATTTTGGAAAGGAATACTGCCGTCAGCAATCCCACCGGCACGCCGATCAGGATGGCTCCGGCGGTACCGTAAACCGATGTCAAGATAAAGGGCAGAATACCGTAGGACGGCTCTGCCGCGGTGGACGCCCACTTTGTGCCGAACAGAAAGTCGATGAAGCCGATCTTTCCGATGGCAGGCACGCCCGCAATGATCATATAGACCGAGATCAGCACCACGCAGGCAATGGCCGTCAGTCCGCAGGCGAAAAAGATCGCGTTCATCACGCGTTCCACCAGATATTTTTGTTTCATTTTTTCTCTACACCTTCTTCATCGGCGCAAGGGCCTGGCAAACCCCTCCGGTTTGCCAAGCCCTCCGCAGAAACTCTCTTTCATCAAACGATGGGAACGCAGCCTGCCTCCAAAATCCACTGATTCGCATCACCGGAAGTGACATACTCCACGAAAGCCTGTGCCGCCTCGGACAGTTCCGCATCCTTCTTCACCACAAAGTTGAAGGGACGCTGCACTTTGTAGCTACCGTCCTGAACAGTCTCCTCCGTGCAGTCGACACCCTCGACCTTCACGGCCTTCACACTGTCATCCACAGCAGACAGAGATGCATAACCGATGGCGTTCTCATTGGCGGCCACCGCAGCAGTGACAGCGCCGGTGGCAGTCAGCTCCTGGGCGTACTTGCAGTTGTCCTTCACGCCGACGATCTCTTCAAAGCCGTCGCGGGTGCCGCTTCCGGCCTCACGGCCGATGACAACGATTTCGCCGTCGCTGCCGCCGACTTCACTCCAGTTGGTGATCTCGCCGGAGAAAATACCGGCCAGCTGCTCCAAACTCAGGTCTTCAACGCCGTTGGCATTGTTGACCACCACGGCAATGCCATCCAGGCAAACAGTGATCGCTTCCACATCGGTTTCATCGTCGTGCAGCACACGGGAGGACAAACCGATGTCCAGAGAACCGTCGCTGGCGCCGGTGATGCCCGCGCCGGAACCCGTGGGATCATAGCTGATGGTAACGCCGGCATTCTTCGCCATAAAATCCTCTTGCAGCATGCCCATCAGCTTCTGCATGGAGGTGGAACCACCGGTGGCAATTTTGCCGCTCAGAGTGGACGTCGTGCCACCCTCGCCGTCATTGGACGGGTTGGCGGAAGGATTGGTGTTGTTGTTGCCGTTGTTGCCGCAGCCGGCCAGCAGGGCAACGCTCAGGCAGGCGGCGCCGGTGAGCGCCAGGATACGATTCTTTTTCATCTGAAACATCCTCCGTTTTGTCATTTTGTTGAAAATACAATTGTTTTTTGAAAAAGCCTCGGCCGGAGTGTGATCCTCCGCCCCGGGACACTCTAAGCATAGTGATTTACGCCGGCAGATGCCACCATATTCCAGTCAAATTTTTGTAAAACTTTTGTAATGCCCCTCTCGCAGATGTAAAATTTATGTTATGTCAATGCGAAACCCCTTTGATTTGCAAGAAAAGACAGCATTTTACATAAATTTTACATAAATCTGATAGCGGCCTTTACACGCTGTCCTTTACAATGATTTTACAATTGTCTTTTTGAAAAATCGGAGGTCATCGGGATGGATATATTTAATGTGTTTACGCTTTTCGGCGGGCTGGCCATGTTCCTGTTCGGTATGGACATCATGGGTAAGGCCCTGGAAAAGCAGGCCGGCAACAAGCTGCAGACGATCCTCGCAAAAATGACAGACAACCCTTTAAAAGGCTTTGTCCTGGGCATGACTGTTACGGCAGTAATTCAAAGTTCCTCCGCCACCACGGTCATGGTAGTAGGCTTTGTCAACAGCGGCCTGATGCAGCTGCACCAGGCCGTGGGCGTCATCATGGGCAGCAACGTGGGCACCACGGTGACCAGCTGGATTCTGAGCCTTTCCGGCCTGCAGGGAGACAGTTTTTTCATCCGCCTGCTCAATCCGTCAGGATTCTCGCCCATTCTCGCCCTGATCGGCATTATCCTTTATATGTTCTGCAAAGGTGAGCGTACCAAGGGCATCGGCACGATCCTGCTGGGTTTCGCCCTGCTGATGACGGGTATGGAAACCATGTCGGGCGCCATGGCGCCCCTGGCCGATATACCCAGCTTCCAGGCGCTGTTCACCAAATTTGAAATGCCCCTGCTGGGCATGGCTTTCGGCGCAGGCCTGACGGCGCTGCTCCAGAGCTCTTCGGCCAGTGTGGGCATCTTGCAGGCTCTGTCCCTCACCGGCGGCATCACCTGCGGCAGCGCCCTTCCCATTATCCTGGGCCAAAACATCGGCACCTGCGTCACCGCCATGATCTCTTCCATCGGTGCCAACAAGAGCGCCCGCCGCGCGGCCATTGTGCACCTTTATTTTAACATCATCGGCGCCCTTTTATTCATGGCCGTGTTCTATGCGCTGAACTTCTTCCTGCAGTTCCAGTTCCTTTCCACGCCTGTGACTCCCTTTCTGATCGCGGTAATCCACACCTGCTTCAACGTGGTGGCCACAGCGGTGCTGCTTCCCTTTGCCCGGGGACTGGAAAAGCTGGCGTATCTCACCATCCCCGACCGCGAGAACCCCGGCAAGACCGAAATGCTGGACGAGCGTCTGCTGGCCACCCCCGCCGTGGCGGTGCAGAACAGCCGCCGCCAGACCAACAATATGGCCGAACTGGTGCGGTCTAATCTTCTGCAAGCAATGTCCCTGACCCATAAGTGGGACGCGAAGCGCGCCGACAGCGTAAAGGAAAACGAAGATATCATCGATGCATACGAGGACAAAATCGGCTCGTACCTCATCAAATTGTCTGGACGGGATCTGACTCAGGAAGACAGCCACGAAGTTAGCGTACTGCTGCATACCCTGAGCGATTTCGAACGCATCGGCGACCATGCCTGCAACATTTATGAATCTGCCCGGGAGATCCACGAAAAGCAGATGACGCTGTCTGAAGAAGCCTGGGCTGAACTGGCTGTACTGGAATCCGTGATCCAGGATATCCTGGACCGCACCCTGCACGCTTTCGAAAACAATGACCTGCACCTGGCCACCAAAATTGAACCCCTCGAGCAGGTGGTGGACGATCTGGTACGCAGCATGCGCGACCGCCATATCCGCCGCCTGCGCAGCGGCGTGTGCAGCATCGAGGGGGGCTTTGTACTGCAGGACCTGCTGGTCAGCTATGAGCGCATCTCCGACCACTGCAGCAATGTGGCCGCCGCCATGGTGGAAGTGGCTGAGGACAAATACGACGTACACGAATACCTTGACACCCTGCGCAATGCCAACGAAAAATTCGACGAACGCTATGAAAAGTACGGCCATCGGTACGTACTGCCGGAGGCCGCCGAAAGTAAGGTGGACTAATTGATCTATATTGTTGAAGACGATACCGATATCTGCGAATTAGAGCAATACGCCCTGCACAACAACGGTTTTGAAACAACAGGCTTCGGTGACGGCAAAAGTTTTTTTGCCGCCTGTGAGAAAAAATTGCCCCAGCTGGTGATCCTCGACATCATGCTGCCCGACCAGAGCGGGCTGGACATTCTGCGCCAGTTCCGCCAAGGGGCCGATACCCACGATATTCCAGTGGTGATGGTCACCGCCAAGGACAGCGAAATCGACGTGGTGAAATGCCTTGATCAGGGCGCCGACGACTACATCAGCAAACCTTTTGGTCTGATGGAATTCATCTCCCGCATCCGCGCCGTGCTGCGCCGCGCGCAGAAACAGAGCACCCAGGTGGTGCAGACCTTCCGGGAAATTCAAATGAATGGCGCCGCCCGGCGTGTCACAGTGGATGGCAAAGAGGTGGAACTGGCCTACAAGGAATATGAACTGCTTCGCTTTTTTATTGAGAATCCCGGCAAGGTGCTCACCCGCGAGGAATTAATGAACCGCGTCTGGAACACCGATTTTTCCGGCGAAAGCCGCACGCTGGATATTCACATCCGCACACTACGCCAGAAGCTGGGCAGCGCCGGTAACTACATCCACACCGTGCGCAAGGTTGGCTATCAGCTGACGCTCGATGCAGGCGGAGACGCGTAAGACATGGAGAAAAAGTTCACCAAACGACTGATGCTGATGGGCCTGTGCGGAACGGCCGTTACGCTGGCGCTGTGTGTACTGGTCTTTTTCACCGTGTTTGAACGCCAGGCCGCCCAGGACATACGCATTTATTCCGACGTGATCACCGCATCGTACTATCAGAACGGACACAGTTTATTCAATGTGGGCGTGGACAGCAGCGATCTGCGCGTTACCCTGATTGGGCCGGACGGCACCGTACTGTTCGACAATGAGGTATCCGGCCGGCTGGAAAATCACTTGGACCGTCCGGAAGTCCGCGACGCCCTGTCCCAAGGTGAAGGCCACGCCGAGCGCCGCTCCGACACCACCCGCCAGAACGCCTATTATTACGCTGTGCGCCTGGACGACGGCAACATCCTGCGCGTAGCCAGCGACTTGCACAGCCGCTTTGACCTGTTCCGCAGCGCCATTCCCGTACTGCTGGTCTGCTGCCTGATCGTCTGGGTGCTGGGCTGGCTGCTGAGCCTGCTGCTCACACGGCAGCTGGTGCAGCCCATCGTGCAGATGGGGAATCGTCTTGACGAGTTGGATCATGACGTCCCCTACCCCGAGCTGCAGCCCTTTGTGGACGCGATCGTCCGCGACCGGGAAACCAGGCGGCAGAGCGAAACCATGCGCCAGGAGTTTACCGCCAACGTGTCCCACGAACTGAAAACGCCTCTGACATCGATCTCCGGCTATGCCGAACTGATTGAAACCGGCATGGCCAAACCCGAGGACGTAGCACATTTCGCCCAGAAGATCCGCAAAGAGTCCGCGCGCCTCTTGAACCTGGTCAACGACATCCTTCAGCTTTCCAAACTGGATGCCGCCCAGGAGGCACTGCGCGGCCAAGCAGAGGCAGAATTTGAACTGCTGGATCTGAAGGATGTGGTCAGCGCCTGTGCGGACAATTTGGCCGTCAATGCCCAGCGAGCCTATGTGACGCTGCTGTGCGAAGCTGAGCACACCCCAGTGATGGGCAGCCGCAGTTCCCTGGATGAGTTGTGCATCAACCTGTGCGACAACGCCATCCGCTACAACCGCCCCGGCGGAAAAGTGATCCTCTCCTGCGGCACCGCCGACGGCCGCCCGTACCTGCGGGTGCGCGACAACGGCATTGGGATCCCGGAAGAGCAGCACCAGCGCGTGTTTGAACGCTTCTACCGCGTGGATAAGAGCCGCAGCAAAGAAACCGGCGGCACCGGCCTCGGTCTCGCCATCGTCAAACACATCGCCGCCATCCACAGCGCGCAGATTGAACTGCACAGCGCCGTAGGCCGGGGCACCGACATCCGCGTGATTTTCCGCAACGTAAAAAAATAAATTTTCATCGAACCCATTCAAAACGATCCGAGGCGGCCCTCCATGTCAGGACGGCCGCCTCGGATGACTTTGAAAAGCGCCCTCTTCGCCCAGTACACACGGGACAAAGAGGGCGCTTTTTTACCGGCTGGAATTGTCCGTCGGGTCCCGCGGGACCCGTCCGCCGCATGGCTCAGCCATGCGGCCGCAGTATGACGGGAAAGTCCAGCTTCGCCTTGAAGAGATCTCCGTCGATCTCCAACTGAAAGGTGCCGCCCATCAGCTCCGTCAGGCTCTGGGCGATGGACAGTCCCAAACCGCTGCCCTCGCTGTTGCGGGAGCTGTCGCCGCGCACAAAGCGCTCCATCAGCTCGTCCGCCGGGATATTCAGCGGCGCGCGGGATACGTTTTTCACCTGCACCGTCATCTGTTCGCCGCTGCGCTCCATGCTGATATACACCCGAGTACCCGGCAGCGCATACTTGCAGATATTGCTCAGGAGATTATCGATCACCCGCCACAGCAGCGCGCCGTCGGCCCGGATGAGCACCGACTCCTCCGGCAGGGCGAACACCGGCGTCAGCTGCCCCGCGCAGAGCCGCTCGCTGTACTCGCCCACAGCCTGCTGCAGCAGTTCGCAGACATCTACATCCTCCAGATGCACTGGCATGGCGCCCGAGGATGCCTTGGAAGCATCCACCAAGTCGCAGGTCAACTTCTTAAGCCGAGCGCTCTGGCGATCCAGCACGGCAATGTACTCCTGTACTTTCGGATTGTCCACCGGCTCGGCTTTGATCAGATCCACATAATTGATGATTGAGGTCAGCGGTGTCTTAATGTCATGGGACACATTCGTGATCAGCTCACTTTTCAGCCGTTCACTCTTCATCTGCTCTTCCAGCGCCGCCGCCATGCCGTCAGATATGCGGTTCAGATCCCCGGCGTGGTCCTTCAGGGCGGCGGGCAAATGACGGGTTTCAATCCGGTATTCGAGATTTCCCCGGGCCAATTCCGCCGCGCCGTCGCGCACGGTGCCGAATTTTACGGACCAGCGGCACCCCCACAGCAGGACAAAGAAATTGACGATGGCCAGCAAGAAAAAGACGCCCGGCGTATTGGACGGCAGAAACAGCACCAGCGATACAAACTCATAAGCCACATAGGCCAGCACAAATTTCCAGGTCAGATCCACATGGTTGACCATGTCCGAACACAGGCGCGTGAAGCGGGAGCACAGGCCCGCCAGACGGCCTAACAGAGTATGGCGCCAAAAAGCACGCGCTTTCAGGCGCACAGCAGTTGTCACGATACACACCTCCGCAAGCACACACAGATAGCTGAGATATGCCCCTACTGCAAAAATCCGGGCCGATGTCTCTTCTGCAAAGGAGGCCTCTTCCACAAACGGCAGCCCCAGCACCCCGGCAATACACAGCACTGCCAGTACCACTTCATAGGGAATGCGGTCGAACACGCGCAGCACCACACCATCCACATGTCTGCGCCGGCCAGCGCCCCAGCAAACAAACACCAGCATCGTCAGAGCCAGAAGGGCACACAACACCGCGGCGCAGATATAGCCCGGCATGCTGTTTTGCATACTGAAATACCAGTTGTTCATCCGCAAAAGCGCATCGTCCACCGGATAATCCGGCCGCACGCCCCAACAGAGCACGTAGGCATCAGCACTGGAAGAGTCCAGAGACTCATATACACTGCTGCCGTTCTCCCGAACGGCATAGGAAACAGCGGAATCCATGGCACTGTACTCGCTGCCATAAATCACACTGTAGTAGGAATCATAATCATCATAATACACATCACTACGAAACAGGTGATCGCTGCCCATTCGGAAATAGTCGGAAAAACCGTTGGAAAAAAGCAAGGATATCGTTTCATCCTGCACTGTGGCATATTGAGGCGCGATGTTCAGGCTCTCAAAGCTTTCCCCTTCCAAAAGGTTCGAGTATAGCCTCGCCTTTCCGTCCGCCGTGCGGATCTCAAAGCGGAAATTGCTCACCTTGCCCGCCAGATCCTGCTCCAACTCCTCCCGGCGGGCCTGCCGCTCCTGCTGATCCACAAAAGAAAGCCCGGAGGTCTCCAGATCCTCCCCCTGCATGCGATAAAGGTTGGCAGCGCTGATGATATAGCCGGACAGGATGCTGCGATAGGCCGCGCTGTCCTCGTAGCGCTGGCCCGGCACACAGCCTTGGTCGGCAAAATTCACCGCACAGAAAGCAAGCATCACAGCGCCCACAGAAAACAGAGCCGCCAGGCAAAAGGCAAGGAACTTGACTGCTGTGTTGGTGAAAAAGCGTTTCATATTCGCCCAGCCCCTTTGTCCTTTTCCATTTTATAACCCTGTCCCCATACGACCTTCAAATAGCGCGGATTGGCCGGATCAATTTCAATTTTTTCCCGCAGGTGGCGGATATGGACCGCCACGGTGCCCTCGCTGCCCAGCGCCACATCCTTCCATACCTTTTCATAAATCTCTGCCGAGGAAAACACCCGGCCTGGACTTTCCATCAGGAGTTTTAAAATGTTGTATTCCAGCGGCGTCAGGCTGACCGGCTCCCCGTCCACGGATACGGTTTTCTCATCGTCGTCCATCTCCACGGCGCCGATGGCAAAATGGGCCTCCCGCTTGACCATGCCGCCCAGATTTGTATAGCGGCGCAACTGGGAACGCACCCGCGCCACCACCTCGGCCGGATTGAAGGGCTTGGTGATATAGTCGTCGGCGCCGATGTTCAGTCCCAGGATCTTATCGCTGTCCTCGCTTTTGGCCGTCAGAAGAATCACGGGCACATTGGAGGCCTCGCGCAGCTTGGCTGTGGCGGAGATGCCGTCCATTTCCGGCATCATAATATCCATCAAAATCAGATGGATCTCATGGTCGGCCACGATGTCCAGAGCCTCTCTTCCCGTGTGGGCTTCAAAAATACGGTAGCCCTCCGCAGAAAGATAAATGCGCAGAGCGGATACGATATCCCGCTCGTCGTCGCAGATCAAAATATTATACATACTGGAAACTCTCTCCTTCTCCCCACCAGCATAGCATATAGCACGTTAAAAACAAAGCGGGGAATTTTTTAAGTTCTCCTTAAGAATGTGCCGGCGGCGCTGCCGCATCCGGGCCGCCGCCCGCCCGGCGGCGATTGTAGCAATACATCCAGACCGCTGCACCGACGATGACGACATACCCCAACACGCTCAGCGCATCGGGCCGCTGCCCGAAAAGGACAAAGCCCCACACTGCGGCAAAGAGCACCTGCGTGTAATCGTACACGGAAATCTCCCGGGCCGGTGCATAGCAGTAGGCCTTGGTGATGGAAAACTGTCCGCCTGCGCCGCACAGCCCTGCCGCCAGCAAGCAGAAAAACTGCCAAGGCGCCATGGCCGCGCCGCCCACTAGGAACATCGGCAGCGTGACGACGCAGGAAAACAGGGAAAAATAAAACACAATGCGCGCGCCCTCTTCTCCCTGCAGCCCCATCTTGCGCACAAAGGTGTAGGCTGCGCCGGCACCCAACCCTCCCAGCGCCCCAATGAGTGCCGGAACATAGTCCACATGATGAAACGAGGGCTTGATGATCAGCAACGCGCCGGCAAAAGCCGCCGTCAAACCGGCGGCCTGTACCGGCCGCACTTTTTCCTTCAAGATAAAGTACGACAGGATCACCGCAAAAAACGGGCTGAGTTTATTGAGCATATTGGCGTCAGACAGCACCAGATGATCGATGGCATAAAAATTGCACAAGAGACCCGCGGTACCAAACAGGCACCGCCAAAACATGGGCTTTTGATTCACCGGCGCCACGCCCAGCGGGGAGATTCCCTTACGCCAGAGGGTAAAGGCGGCGATAAACAACGCCGGCAGATTGCGGAACAGCGCCTTCTGTCCCGTAGGAAGATCGCCGGAGAGATGGACAAAGGCCGTCATCCCCGAAAAAAACAGGGCCGCCAGAAGGATATATAAAATGGCAGTGTGCTTTTGCTTCAATAAAGAACGCCTCGTTTTCTGAAAATAAATATCTTCCGCGCAAAGCCGAATTAAAAATATTGTACCCCTATTGCACCATAAATGCAACGGACGGATTGACGCTTTGTCCGAAACTGTGCTATGATAAGGACAATCCATGCGCCGCACCGGCGGCGCGCAAAGGAGCGTTGGAAGAGCGTGAAAGAACAGATTCTTTTATTTCACTTTGAAGATGAAGCCCGCCTGAACGCCGTACGCAAGGCGCTGCTTCCGCTGCACATCGCCTGTAAAGTCGTTCCCCGTGAGGACTGGGACACGCCGCTGGGCGCTCTGGTGGGGCTGGAAACCGCCGCACAGCCCGACCTTCCCGCCGAGGAGCTGCGCGAGGAAGTGCTTTTCTTGTGCGGCCTGACCGGCGCTGGCATCCAGCTGGCCGTGGCGGCGCTGCGCAAGGCCGGACTGTATATCCCTTACAAAGCATCCTTGACGCCCACAAACAAGGACTGGACGGTGCGCCAGCTCTTTTCCGAGATCTACCAGGAGCACCAGGCGATGCATAGCGGCCAGGAACGCGTTCACACTGAGGAATAAAACGACAAAAAACGTGCTCCGCAGTTCGTGGAGCACGTTTTTCGCCGCTTTCCCGGCGAGCCGCCGTTTTCACTTCATTTCCTTCATCCGCGGCACCAGCGCCCCCGCCAGCACCACGGTGGCCGCGATCTTCACGGCATCCCAAGGCAAAAAGGGCAGCATACCGGCCCACAGGATGGCCATAACGTCCATGCCTTTGCCCAGATAGACATTGAGGATCAGCCCCATGTAGGGCAGCCCCACCAGATAGATCACCGCCAAGCCCGCCACGCAGGCTAGGGCGATGCGCTGGCGGGAAGCGCTTCCGCCGGTGATCAGGCCAATGACAAAGGCCGCCGGGATATAAGAGAGCAGAAACCCGAATGTGGGCTGGAACACATAGCCAAGTCCCCCGCCCGCCGTAAAAATGGGAAGCCCTACCAGTCCCAGGGCGATGTAGACCAGCTGGGACAGCGCGCCGTATTTCGGCCCCAGCAGCACACCCGCCATGCAGACAAAGAAAACCTGCAGGGTAAAGGAAGACCAAGGCGTGGGAATCTTCAGGAAGGCTCCAATGGCAGTCAGCGCAGCAAACAGCGCTGCCAGCAGCAACATCCGGGTCTTTGCATGAGATGCAGTCGCTGTCATATTGTAAACCAATCTCCTTTTCAATGAGTTTACAATAGAATACAACAACTTCCTCTGATTGTCAACAAATTCTTTTTCTTTCGGTTTACAATTTGCTCTGAATCTGCTACACTCAAACGATAGGCTGGAATATACAGGAGGCAATACTATGCGCCGTCATACCATTTTGGAAGCGTTGCGCGCGAGCAAAGGAGAATATATCTCCGGCGAGCGTCTCAGCCAAACCCTCGGCATTACGCGGGCCGCCGTCTGGAAAGGCGTGGACGCCCTGCGCCGGGAGGGATATGAAATCGAATCCAAGACCCGCCTGGGATACCGGCTTCTCTCTGCACCGGACACACTGGATCCGGAGACACTGGCTGCACAGCTGAACACCGCCGTGGTGGGCTGCCGCATCCTTTCTTTTGACATACTCGATTCCACCAACACCTATGCCAAGCAAGCAGCCCTAGAGGGCGGCGAAAACGGGCTGGTGATCCTTGCCGGACAGCAGACCGGAGGACGGGGCCGCAGCGGGCGCTCCTTCCAATCCCCTCCCGGCAAGGGGCTGTATCTCACCGTCCTGCTCAAACCCGCCGCCGCTCCCGCAGCAGTGCTGCCGGTGACGGCTCTGGCCGCAGTGGCCACCTGCCGAAGCATCGAGCGCGTCTGCGGTCTGCGGCCGGGTATCAAATGGACCAATGACCTGGTGCTGGGCAGCCGCAAACTGACCGGCATCCTGACCGAAATGGGCGTGGAAGGCGAGACCGGTGCGTTGCAGTACGTGGTCGTGGGCATCGGTACCAACCTGAACCAGACGCAAGCCGATTTCAGCGGAGCGGTGGCCGATGTGGCCACCTCACTGCGCATTGTTCTGGGGCATACAGTATCCCGGGCTGAGCTGGCCGTCGCCCTGATCGAAGAGCTGGACCGGTTGTACGCCGCGCTGCTGGCTCAGGACTTTGCTCCCTGGCGGGAGGAATACCGCCGCAATTGCGTCACGTTGGGTCATCCGGTGCGTATTCTCGGCAGCGGTCTGGAACGCACCGCCTATGCAGAGGATATCGACGACACCTTTGGATTGATAGTGCGCTATGAAAACGGCCGGCGGGAAACCATCCGCAGCGGAGAAGTCTCCGTGCGCGGACTGTATGGATATGTATAAGCGCGGCTGGTGCTGTATTTTGAACGCAGACAAAGGAGACCATTATGCTATCGAAATTGTGGGAACTGTTTTATACCTTTGCCCGGGTGGGAATCACCACCTTCGGCGGCGGCTACGCCATGCTGCCGATTCTGCACCGGGAGATCGTGGAAAATAAGGGCTGGGCCACGGAGGAAGAAATGGCGGATTATTATGCCATCAGCCAATGCACGCCGGGCATTATTGCCGTCAATGTGGCCACCTTTATCGGCCGCAAAGAGGCCGGCATCATCGGCGGTATTGCAGCAACCCTGGGGCAGGTCTTCCCTTGCCTCGTTATTATCTGCGTGATTGCAGGCCTGCTCACCAATTTTTCCGATCTGGAGATTGTGCAGGACGCCTTCAACGGCGTGCGCGCCTGTGTATGCGTCCTGATCCTGAACGCCGTGCTCAAGCTGTTCAAAACCGATGTGGTGGACATCGCTACGTTCCTGATCTTTCTGGCCGTGCTGGCAGGGGCAGCCTTTACCAATCTGTCCCCGGTGCTGTTCGTCGTGGTAGCCGGCGTGCTAGGCGTTGTGCTCCGCGCGCTCCATCTGGACGGCGCTTCCCGAAAGGAGGCGGCCGGAAAATGATCTATCTGCGCCTCTTTCTGGAATTTTTCCGCACAGGCCTGTTCGCAGTGGGCGGCGGCCTGGCAACGATGCCGTTCCTGTACCACATCTCCGACACCACCGGCTGGTTTTCCCATGCAGATCTGGCCAATATGATCGCCGTATCCGAATCCACGCCGGGTCCCATGGGGGTAAACATGGCCACCTATGTGGGCTTCACCGTGGCCGGGATCCCCAGCGCCATCATCGCTACACTGGGGCTGGTGACGCCCTCCATTCTCGTGATTCTGATTGTGGCCAAATTCCTGGAAGCCTTCCGCACCAACCGCACTGTAGACGCGGTGTTTTACGGCCTGCGTCCAGCTTCCTGCGGTCTGATCGCCGCGGCGGGACTGTCCGTGGTGTCCCTGGCGCTGTTGAATCTCAACGGTCCCCCGGCAGAACTGTTTCAATGGAAGTATATTGCCTTGGCCGCCGTCATTCTGGTTCTGACCCGCTGGGTAAAACCGACAAAAAAACTGCATCCCATTGTGTTCATTCTCGGCTCCGCCGCCGCAGGGGTTTTATTCGGCGCTGCCGGATGGTAACAATGTGCCAAAAGCGCCGCCCGTTCAAACGCGCGGCGCTTTTCTTATATTCTAATGTGACATTTTTACCCAAATGTAAAATTGAAAAATAAGGAAGTCGATAAAATCCAATAATTTTCAAAAAGATGTCAGCATTGTGCAAAACACCCAAATAATCAAGAAAAAATTGTGCAATAAATAGAGCGGAATCGGATAATAAAAAATGATCAGAGGCGACTACAATACAGAACCGGAGCAGGAGCACACATCCCGCATCACTGCGCCGTTTCTGCCAAAGCCAATTGGATATACAAGGAGTACAAAACGCATGAACACACAACAATTGAACCGACAGCAAACAGAAGAGAAATACAAAGCGCTGAAGAATAACTTTTTCAAGCGCGGCATCCTGATCGGCGGCATGTCAGGCTTGCTGTACGGCGTATATTCCGCCTTTTTGACGCTGGGTATGTCCCGGGGGATCTGGGCCGACTGGCAGGCTCCCGGCAGCGGTCTTTCCGTTTTCATTCTGACCTATATGCTCAGCGCAATCGGCAGCTCCATTAACGATACCATCAGCGGGCTGTTCAGCCTGGCCAACGTAACCGCCAAAGGGAAGTTGAAAGATTTTCTGCGTACCATGCGCACCAAACCCGGTTGGATCATGGTATTAGCGGCCTTGTTTGGCGGTCCGCTGGCCAACACAGCTTACGTTATCGGCCTGCAGATGGCCGGCTCCATGGCAGCCCCGGTTTCCGCCCTATGCGTGGCAATCGGCGCTCTGCTGGGCCGTATTCTATATAAGCAGACGCTTAATCTGCGCATGGCAGCCGGCATCGTGCTGTGCTTTGCCGCCACCGTGATGATCGGCGGCACCGCACTGAGCGCCATGAATTCTCAGGTGCTGCTGGGTTGCGCCATTTCTTTTATCGCAGCATTGGGCTGGGGCATTGAAGGCTGCGTCGCCGGCCACGGCACCGCATTGATCGACTCTGAAATCGGCATTACGATCCGCCAGTGCACCTCCGGTATTGTCAACACTCTCGTTCTGGTTCCCCTGTTCGCCGTCTTGGCCGGCAACATTACGCTGGCGCCCCAGCTGCTGGGACAAGCCTGGAGCAGCGCCGGCGCAATGCCTTTCTTTGTGATCTCGGGCTTTTGCGCCATGCTGACTTTCTCCATGTGGTATAAGGGCACTTCCATGTGCGGCGCGGCCCTGGGTATGGCCCTCAACGGCACTTATTCGTTCTTCACCCCCCTGTGCTGCTGGATTTTACTGGGTCTGATCTTCCGCGAGCCAGGCTGGGCCATAACGCCTATCGGCTGGGTCAGTGCCTTGGTCATGTTCTGCGGCATTGTATTGATTGCCATGGATCCTCGACAACTCTTTCAGAAAAAGAGTACACAAAAACAGAAACTCATTAAGGCCAAAAACTAATCAGCGAAAGAGGGAATACATTACGAAACCATTAAACTACGCTATTTTGAAATATATTACGACAGTGCAGGAGGCTTCTCCCGCCCAAGTAGTGGCAGCACTCAAACCCCAGTATGGCTCATTTCGCGCATTAACGGAAAAGTCCGTATTAGAAGCACTTCTGACCGGCGTAGAAAACGGCTTGCTGGAAGAAACCCGCCACGCGTTAGATAGCCGCGGCAATTTGGAGATTTATTTCCGTGCCCCCGAAAGCGGCGCGGCCATGATTAACGCTTACATTAAATAAACAACACAGGCCGTTGGGCGGAGCATATGCTCCGCCCAACGGCCCTTTTCATCCGTTAGTCATCCTGCATGTAAGGTATATGCACAATATCGATGCCGACGCATTGAATATCTGCCGTATCAAGATAAGCCAGCAGTTCGTCGCGGCTTCCGGAAACACAGTAGCGCTCCGTCAGCAGCGGGCCGGTCTGGGCTGCCACAGCGTCACAGTTTGCCCGGATCGCTTCTTTGACAGCATCACCGCCGAAACCATACCAGCCGCCGGAATAAGCGCCGCCGTCCGACGAAAGATCATCCGGAATGCCGTCGGTCTCCACATCAAAACTCAGCTGCCTGAGCAGCCGCGGGGCACTGAGCAGCGTCTCCAGATTGTTAAGATAGAGCTGCCGCAGTTCTTCGCTGCTCATATCCTGGCGCCAATCGTCGCCACTCTCGGATGTGCGGGTGCGTGTATTCAATCCGCCGCGCCACTGGTAGTCCCTTCCGGCAACGGGTTCCCCGTCACTGTAAACCTCGATCCAGTTCACATCCAGACCGCTTTCGCGCAACGTCTCAATGCTGACCGGCTCGTTGGCGCGAACGCTGATGTAACCATAGCTGGTGCGCGGCAGGCCTTCCAGATCGGCACGCACCTCCTCCACGCTGTCGCGGTAATTGAAAGCGCCCCAGTTTCGGACCAACACACTCTCCGGGTCGTTTTTCACTGCATAGCGCCCCCAGTTCAGCGTGACCTTCACGCTGTTTTCGCCTATTCTCGCCCAATACTGTTTCATATCCAGTGCGCTCAGCCCCACAGTATAACACCCGAAGCCGCGGTTCTGCGTCCATTTGCGGCGCTTCTGGTCGCTCGCGGGCACCAGTTCCACATAGGGCCGCGTTGTTTCATAATACGCGCCCAAATACTCCTCCAAGCTGGCGCTGCTCATGCCGCCGACATGCTGTGGCGAAGGGAAGAACAGCCCTACCACCGGGCTGACGACTAGAAACACCACCGCGCAGACGGCAGCCACCACAGCGATCGTTTTCAAACAAATGCTGCGGATGCGCCGGTCGATGGCTTTCTCCAGCCGCCGCTCGAAGTCCCGCTCCGCAGCCCTGGTGCGTTCCTCCGCGTCTTCGGCAAAGCGTTCTTCCGCACCCGTTTCCACCGACGGCGCAGCGTTTTCCACCAACTCTGCGTTCTCCGCCGCACTGTCCCGACCCAAGGCCTCCAACTCTTTTTCCCACGCCTCCCGTTCGCTCATGGCTCTTCCTCCTTCAGCATCTGTTTCAGCCTGACCCGCGCCCGGTGGCGCAGCTGGCGTACATTTTCCTGCAATGGCGTGACACGCACTTTCTCTCGTCTCTTCTGGCTCAAAAACTCATTGCACAGCACCGTCGTCAGCTAGGAGCGCACACTGCCGCCGGCGCGATAGGCAAGCAGTGCCTTGGCAAAGGCGCTTTGGACCAAATCCTCCGCTGCAGCCGGATCGCCAGTCAGGGAGAGCGCATACAGCAGCATGGGACGATACCAGCGTCGGTACAGCGCCGAAAATTCCGAGTGCTCCATGGACGCCCCCCCTTTCTTCTACTCTGTAAACGCCGAATGCGCCGTTTTGTGACAGCGCACAACGCTCTTTTTTGAAAAAAAGACCGGAAAGCCGTGCAGCTCTCAGGTCCTTTTCAGCATGGTTATCTTTTTATACGGTTTGCGCCCACTCCGCTTCTTTGAAACCCACCAGCACAAACCCGTCCCCGATCAGGATGGGGCGTTTAACAAGCATTCCGTCGGTGGCCAGAAGCGCGAACTGCTCTTCCTCGCTCATAGCGGGAATCTTGTCCTTTAACTGCAGCGTCTTGTAAAGCTGGCCGGAGGTATTGAAAAATTTTTTCAGCGGCAGGCCACTGGCCTTCTGCCAGGCGCGCAGCTCTTCCGCCGACGGGTGCTCCTCCTTGATGGGCCGCTCCGTATACGCCACGCCCCGCTGCTCCAGCCACTTCTGCGCTTTTTTGCAGGTGCTGCATTTGGAATAGCAAAGAAATGTCATTACCGATACTTCCTTTCTCTTTACCAGGTGTCCATATCGGACTGCATGGTGCGGCTGTTGATGCTGTGCCGCTCTAGTCCATGGATCAGCACCTCAGCCGTGGCAATGTTCGTGGCCAGTGGAACCATATACTCATCGCACAGCCGCAGCAGATGCAGTTCGGTGGGGTCCTTTTCCTTCGCCTTCTGCGCGTCCCGGAAAAACAGTACCATATCGATGTCATGACAAAACACACTGGCGGCAATCTGGTGGACGCCGCCCTCAGATCCCGGAAGATAGCAGTTGACATGCAGCCCGGTCTGTTCCTCGATCCAATTACCGGTCACGCCGCTGGCGATCAGCCGGCATTTGCTCAAAACGCCTTCGTAAGCAATGCAGAATTGCGCCATCAGCTCTTTTTTACTGTCGTGCGCGACAATCGCAATCGTCATGATGCTGATCTCCTTTTCTACAACATAAATCCTTTTTCGTCCTTTTTCCTACTGTTTTTATTCTATCTTGAAATCCTTCACAAAGCAAGCCGTTTTTCCTATTTTCCCCTGAAAATGTAAAAAAATTCTGCACAAACGCATTTGCACAGAATTTTTTCCAATCTTATCCATTCCAATGCCCCGGAGGCTTCACGCCTGGAGGCTCAGTCCCTCACGGCCTCAGATACAGGCCGCTTTCGCTGGCCACGGCACACAGCAAAACATCGTGTTCCTGCGCCGCCGCCTGCGGCACACGCTGCGCTTCGTAGGCCAGCGCCACGGAGAAAGCCCCGCAACGGACCAGATAGCGGTCGTAATACCCAGCGCCCATGCCGACGCGGCGGCAGAAGGCGTCAAAAGCCGCGCAGGGCACCAACGCCAGATCCACATCCTCCGGCGCCAGCAGACGGCAACGCCCGGGGATCGGTGCAGGAATGCCGTAGCGGCCCGGCGCCAATGCATCCGCCGCCTCCGGCAGAGCCGCTTCCATATGGCCCTCCTCCAAACACAGCGGATAAGCCACCGCCTTGCCCAGCCGGAGGGCAGCCGCGTCAATGGCGGCGGGATTGGCCTCGCCGCCCACGGCACAATAGGACAGGACCGTACGCGCTGCGGCAAAAGCGGGCAGCGCCAGCACCCGGGCGGCAATGGCCGCATCGAAAACGGTACGCTGCTGCACAGACAAAGCGCGGCGGCGGGCAATGCCCGCCGCGCGCTGATGTTCTTTTTCCCTTTGTACCCCGGTATCCATCAAAGCACCTTGCTCAAAAACTCCCGGGTGCGCGGATGCTGCGGATGGGCAAAAAACTCCTCCGGCGGAGCCTGCTCAGCGATCACGCCGCCGTCCATGAACAGTACGCGGGTGGCCACCTCCCGGGCAAAGCCCATCTCATGGGTCACCACCACCATAGTCATGCCCTCCTCCGCCAGTTCTTTCATCACTTCCAGCACCTCGCCCACCATCTCAGGATCGAGGGCGGACGTGGGTTCATCAAAGAGCATCACCTCCGGGTGCATCGCCAGGGCGCGCACAATGGCAATGCGCTGTTTCTGGCCGCCGGAGAGCTGGCCGGGGTATGCCCCCGCCTTATCGTCCAGCCCCACACGCTTGAGCAGGGCATGGGCCTCCTCTACCGCCTCGGCCTTGCTCTTGAGTTTGAGCTGCACCGGGGCCAGGGTCATATTATCCAAGATCGTCAGGTTGTGAAACAGATTAAAGTGCTGGAACACCATGCCCATTTTCTGGCGCATGCGGTTAATGTCCACTTTGGGATCGGTGATCACGGTGCCGTTGAACACGATCTGTCCGCTGCTCGGTTCTTCTAGCAGATTCAGGCAGCGCAGGAACGTGGATTTCCCGCTGCCGGAGGGGCCGATGACTACAACCTTTTCCCCGCGGTCGATATGCTCAGTGATGCCTTTGAGCACTTCCACCGCCCCAAAGCTTTTATGCAGATCTTTAACGTCGATCACTTTGACGCAGCCTCCCTTCCAAAATACCCAGCAGCCAGGTGAACAAAATCACCACGATCAGATAAAGGATCGCCGTGCCCACCAGCGGCATCATCGGCGCATAGGTCTTGGCATAGATCGCCTGGGCCGCATACAGCATTTCCTTTCCGCCGATCACCGTGATCAGCGAAGTATCCTTCAGCAGTGTGATAAACTCGTTGCCCAGAGCCGGCAGAATGTTTTTAATCGCCTGGGGCACCACCACGAAGCGCATCGTGATGCCGTAATTCAGCCCCAGGCTACGCCCGGCCTCCATCTGCCCGGCATCCACGCTCATCAGACCGCTGCGCACGATTTCTGCCACATACGCGCCGGAGTTGATGCCAAGCGTCAGCGCGCCCACCATAGCAAAATTGCGGCTGTGGCTGAAAATGACCAGGCCCATAATCAGCAGCTGCACCATCATGGGTGTGCCGCGGATGATGGTGGTATAGAGTTTGCAGACCGTGTTGACAATACCCAGCACCACGCTGCGCCGTCCCACGCGCTGCTGATCATGAGCTGTGCGCAGCACCGCCACCGCCACACCCAGGATCACACCGATGATCAGGGCCACCACCGTGATCTGCATCGTGCGGCCCAAGCCCTGCAGATACTGTATCCAGCGGTCGTTAAAGATAAAACTCTGATAAAAATTGACAAAAAATTCCTGGTGAAAGGGCAGATCTGCCCCCGCCTTGATCTGGCTGCTCCACAGCTCGTACAGCTGCGCCCAATGTTCCATGTTGTCTCTCCTCTCTCTTTTGCTTCGCCGCTCCATCCGTTGACACGGGACAGCCCCCCGCGGCGCTGCCCCGTGTCAGCCGATGGATGCGCGGAACAGCGGAAAAAGGGCGGCTGACGCCGCCCTTTTTCGCTTCTCCACAAGGGCCGGAATTACTCCGCCTCGGCGGGAATGTACTTATCAATGATGGACTGGATGGTGCCATCCGCCTGCAGCTCGGCCAGGGCGGTGTTCAGCGCATCCTGCAGCGCAGTGTTGCCCTTGGCCACGCCGATGGCGTAGTCTTCGTTGGCAAACTCGGTGTCCAGGATCTTCAGACCGGGATTGGCCTTGACATACTCCTGTGCAGGAGCGTTGTCGATGACCACACAGTCCACCTGACCATTCATCAGGGCCTGCACAGCCGTGGCGCCGTCGTCATAACCGGTGACGGCCTCTTCTCCATAACCGCCGTTTTCAGGCGTGTCGGAGCAGTAAATATAGCCGGTGGTGCCGCGCTGGGTGCCGATCTTCTTGCCTTCCAGATCGTCGATGGTCTGGATGTCAGAACCCTCAGGCACGATGACCACCTGCACGCCGTTGGCATAAGAATCGGTGAAGTCCATGTTCACCAGGCGCTCTTCGTTCACCGTGACGCCCGCCATGACCATGTCGCTCTTGCCGTTCTGCACAGCCATCAACGCGCCGTCAAAGTCCATGTCATCGATCACCAGCTCCAGACCCAGCTTCTGTGCCAGGGCATGGGCAATCTCCACGTCGATCCCTTCATAACCAGTGCCTTCATAGCCTTCGCCGTCAGAAACCAGCTCATAGGGAGGGAACTGCGCGTTGGTGGACATAATCAGCTTGCCGCTCTCGATGGTGGTCAGTGTGGCACCCTCTTCGCCGGAAGGCTCCGCGGTGCTCGGATCGGTGTTGCCGCCGCTACCGCAGCCCGCCAGCAGGGTGGCAGTCAGAGCGCCGGCGCTCAGCAGTGCCAAAAACTTCTTGTTCATAGAGAATCTTCCTTTCTGAAATCAAATCATTGCTGTGCTTTTTAAAGCACAGCGAAAACGGCCGCCGGCCGTTTTCGGTTCCATCCAATAGCAATATTGTATCTGATTTTTTGTAAAGCGCAAGAGGCAGAACCACTTTTTATGCAGTATTTTTGTAAAATTTCCTATAGCATATTGCCAAAAATGAATAAATCAATGAATATTTATCCTTGATATGCAGAAAATCTACCGTTGACAATCGTTCCTTCCCCTCGGATAATAGAGAAAACGAAAGGATGTGATCGCTGCTATGGAAAGTTGTGTGCAGGAATTTCTTCAGCGCTCGCCGCTGGATGAGCGCTGGGCGGCCCTGTTGGCGGAGGAGTTGGAACAGCCTTATTTCGCCGCATTGTGCCGGGCGGTCACGGCGCGCCGTGCCGCCGGACCGGTCTACCCTCCGGAAGCGGACGTATTCTCCGCCTTTGCCCTGACGCCGCCGGAGCAAGTACGCTGCGTCATTTTGGGGCAGGACCCTTACCACGAGCCGGAACAGGCCCACGGCCTGGCTTTTTCTGTACGCCCCGGCGTTCCGCTGCCCCGCAGCCTGCGCAACATTTATAAAGAGCGCGAAGCCGATCTCGGCCTTCCCCCTGCACAGACGGGCTGCCTGATCCCCTGGGCGCGTGCAGGCGTGCTGCTGATCAACACCGTGCTCACCGTGGACGCCGGTCAGGCCAACAGCCATGCAAAATTTGGCTGGCAGACATTTACCGACGCGGTGTTTCGCATTCTCTGGCAGCTCCCCCAGCCGGTGGCCTTTGTGCTGTGGGGCAAGCAGGCCCAGGTCAAGTTGGAGCGGGCCATTGACGCCCCTGCCGGCGGACCGCGGCTGGTTCATACTTCGGCCCATCCCTCGCCTCTGTCTGCCAAGCGCGGCTTTTTCGGTAGCCGGCCTTTCAGCCAGGTGGACGCTTTTCTGCGCGAAAACGGCGCTCCCCCCATCGGCTGGGTGCTTTGAAGCGCGCCGCACACTATATTTGTGTGACATTTTCCCACAACTGTGTTATAATGCACTCAACATGCTTTGTACAGCGATGACAAAGTGAACCGCAGGCGGCACAACGGCGTGCCGTGCCTGCTCCGCCTTTGCCCTGTTAACACCAAAGGAGGCCATCTATGATCTACCGCGTCGATCTTCATGTGCATACCGCCCGTGGCAGCACCGATCCGGCCCTGTGTCTGCCGGAACTGGTGCGTGCCGCCCGGCAGGCTGGCCTGGATGCCATCGCCATCACCGACACCGACTACTGCACCCCTGTGCCCATTGAGCTGCGCGGCGTGGTGCTGATTCCCGGCTGCGAAGTGAGCACCCTGGGCGGTTCGATTCTGGGCGTATTCCTGGAGCGTCCTCTGGATTTTGTCCGGCTGCGGCAGCACGGCCTGCCTACAGCGGATGAAGCCGTACTGGAGATCCATCGCTGCGGAGGATTGGCCATTCTCGCTTATCCCTTTGCCCAAAAAGACGCCAACCCCGCCCTGTTTCCCATTCGTCCCGATGCCGTGGAAACTGCGTGCGCCTGTGTTGTGCCTCAGGACAGCGCCGCCGGGCAGCGCGCCCTACTGTGGGCCACGGAACACCAGCGCACCCGCGTGGGCGGCAGCAACGCCTACACGCCTCGGGAACTGGGTACGGTTTACACAGAAATCTCCTGCCCCCGCCTGTCCCGCGCTTTCTTGAAAGAGGCCTTGGATCTGGGCCGTTGCCGTCCCGTCTGTGCGCGCGCCGCAGCCGCATCGCCGGCCCGACGGCCTTCATCCGCCCGCACCGGAAAAACGGCGGCCTCCGTTGTCAAAGGCGCAGCGGTGTTGGGCCTGTTCCGTTTAGGAGGGCTGCTCCCTTCACCCAAGCGGCCAAAAAAACACGCAGGTAAAAAATCAAAAAAATAAAACATGCTCCGGGTGCTGCCAGCGTCCGGAGCATGTTCTTTTTTTATCTCAGCGGCGGCCGGTGGAACCAAAGCCCCCGCGGTCGGTGCCTTTCAAATGCTCCACTTCTTCAAAGAGGATGCGCGGCTGGTTTTCCACAATGCGGAACTGACAGATCCGGTCGCCCATCTCCACGCAGGTATCCCGCGTGGCATATACCGGCATGCGCCATTCGTCATTGTCGCCGCAATAGCTGCCGTCGATCACACCCATGGAATTGGTCTGCAGAAGGCCCCAAGTCTTGAACGTGCTGGAGCGCGGCACTACGTGCGCTTCATACCCTGCGGGCAGCTCCATGGCAATTCCCAGGCGGATCAGGCGGAACTCGCCTGCCTTCAATTCCACGCGCTCAGCGGCGCGCAGGTCGATCCAGTCGGACTTTCCGTCAATGTAGCGCAGCCGCTCAATGTCGTCTGAAAAATAACGGATTTTAATGATTTCCTCCCCCATGGGTCTTATGTCTCCTCCCACAGTACCACGCTTCCGGCGCGCAGTGTTGTTTTCATATCGATAATGCGTTGGTTTTCGCTGCCCCGGAAGCGCAGGGACACATTGCGCTGCTCGGCCACAAAGGGACCGTCCACCAGCACGTCGATCTGCCGCAGCAGATCATCGGTCACCGCACAGCGGCCGCAGCCTCCCTCGGCCAGGATATCCTCTTCGAGCACATTACCGGTGAAGCACCAGACCGTCTTGTGCGGATAGGCGGCGCGCACCTTTTTCAGCAGAGCAAGCACTGCTGGTTGGTTCTCCGGCTCAAAGGGTTCCCCGCCCAGCACCGTCAACCCGTGGATATAGCCCGGCGCGAGCAGGCGCAGGATCTCCTGCTCCGTTTGTGCGGTGAATGGCTCTCCAAAGCAGAAATCCCAGGTTCCGGCGTTGAAGCAGTCCTTACAGTGCCGGCGGCAGCCGGATACAAACAGCGACACCCGTGTGCCGGGGCCGTTGGCGATGTCCACTTTTTTGATCTCGCCGTAATACATGGCGCAGCCCTCCTTTCGGTTTTTTATTGTATCATAAACGATCCGCAGTGACAAGCGGCGTCTCCGGTGAGGCTTTTCACTCCATGGAAACACTGCGTCTGCAACCTGCTACTGCGTTCCCAAGCAACTGAACGGGGTTTTCCTGTGCCGTTGATGCCAATTCTTACGGTGTGCATGCCAATCGTAAAAAAGCGCCAAAGGGGCGCTTTTTTGGATATTTAATCAAAAGGTCGTCGCAAGAAACCTGCAGAATACGGCACAAGCAGGCAAGTTCATCCGCGTAAATATGCCTCTGACCGGCTTGTATTTTGGCCAAAGCACTGCGGGTAATATCACAGCCATTCTTTTGCAACCGTGCGGCAAGCTGTTCCTGGGATAAACCGTGTTGCCCGCGAAACGCACGGATGCGCTGTCCTAACGCCCGTTCATACGCTGCGTCCACCCGCACACCACCTTCCCTGCACTGAAATAAGTGCAAAACAAAGGAGAATAGCACAAAGGAACCTCCCCGTTTTTGCTTTTGCAAAAACGGGGGAGGGCCGCGGCCCTCCCTTCCCCTCTTTTCTTTTACAGATGCATCACGCGGTCTTTGATTTCCTGCGTCCGGCCTTGGTTCCAGAACTGGGTGCCGATGTAGCCGCAGGTGCGCCGGGCCACGTTCATCTTGTTCTGATCGTGGTTTTTGCACTGGGGACACTCCCAGATCAGCTTACCGTGCTCGTCGGTGACAATCTGGATCTCGCCCTCGTAACCGCACACCTGGCAATAGTCGCTCTTGGTATTCAGCTCGGCATACATAATATGATCGTAAATAAATTTCATCACGTCCAGCACCGCTTCGAGGTTGTTCTGCATGTTGGGCACTTCCACATAGCTGATTGCTCCGCCGGGAGAGAGCTTCTGGAACTGCGCCTCGAATTCCAGCTTGGAATAGGCGTCAATCCGCTCGGTGACATGGATATGATAGCTGTTGGTAATGTAATTCTTATCGGTAATGCCGGGAATCACGCCAAAGCGCTTCTGCAGGCACTTGGCAAATTTATAGGTGGTGGATTCCAGCGGCGTGCCGTAAAGGCTGAAATCGATATTCTCCTTGGCCTTCCACGCGGCGGTGGCTTCGTTGAGGTGCTTCATTACCTCCAGGGCAAAGGGCGTGGCAGACGGATCCGTGTGGCTCTTTCCAGTCATATACTTCACGCACTCATAGAGTCCGGCATAGCCCAGGGAAATGGTGGAATAGCCGCCAAAAAGGAGCTTGTCGATGGGTTCGTCCTTCTTCAGGCGCGCCAAGGCGCCGTACTGCCACAAAATGGGGGCCGCGTCGGACTTGGTGCCCAGCAGCCGACGGTGGCGGCACATCAGGGCGCGGTAGCACAAATCCAGCCGCTCATCAAAAATCTTCCAGAAGCGCTCCATATCGCCGCCGGAACTGAGCGCCACATCCACCAGATTGATAGTGACCACGCCCTGATTGAAGCGGCCGTAATACTTAGGCTTTCCGGTTTCAGGATCCACATAGGGGGTCAGGAAGCTGCGGCACCCCATGCAGGTATAGCAGTGTCCCTCGCCGTTTTTGTCCACTTTGTTTTTAAGCATGACCTTTTCGGAGATATAGTCGGGCACCATACGCTTGGCCGTGCACTTAGCGGCCAACTGCGTCAGATAATAATAGGGGGAATCCTCATGAATGTTCTTCTCTTCCAGCACATAGATCAGCTTGGGGAACGCCGGGGTGATCCACACGCCGGCTTCGTTTTTCACGCCGCGGATGCGCTGGTTGAGCATTTCCTCAATGATGATCGCCAGATCGTCCCGGGTGCGCGCGTCCTCTGCCTCGCCCAAGTACATAAACACCGTGACAAAGGGGGCCTGGCCGTTGGTGGTCATCAGCGTGACTACCTGATACTGAATCGTCTGCACGCCGCGGCGGATCTCCTCGCGCAGGCGCTTTTCCACAATCCCGGAAATCTGCTCCTCATCGGCGCCGGCGCCCAGGGACTGCAGTTCCGCCTCCACATCCCTGCGGATCTTGCGGCGGCTGACATCCACAAAGGGGGCCAGATGCGTCAGGGAAATGGACTGCCCGCCGTACTGGGAAGAGGCCACCTGCGCGATGATCTGGGTGGCGATGTTGCAGGCGGTGGAGAAGGAGTGGGGCTTTTCGATCATAGTGCCGGAGATGACCGTGCCGTTCTGCAGCATGTCTTCCAGGTTCACCAGATCGCAGTTGTGCATGTGCTGGGCGAAATAATCGGCGTCATGGAAATGGATGATGCCCTGCTCGTGGGCCTCCACAATATCCTGGGGCAGCAGAATGCGCTTAGTGATATCCTTGCTGACCTCGCCGGCCATATAGTCGCGCTGCACCGAGTTGACAGTGGGATTCTTGTTGGAATTTTCCTGCTTGACCTCTTCGTTGTTGCACTCGATGAGGGCCAGGATCTGCTCGTCCGTGGTGTTGGATTTGCGCACCAGGGAGCGGGTATAGCGATAGGTAATATAGCTGCGGGCCAGGGCATAAGCGCTGTGGGCCATGATCTGTTCCTCCACCAGATCCTGGATCTCCTCCACGGACGGGGCGTGGCTCATAACCTTGCATTTGTTCTCCACTTTGGTGGCAATCTGGCGAATCTGGGCGGCGGTCAGCTTGTCCGCGTCGCGCATCTCATTGTTGCCCTTGGTGATGGCGGCAATGATTTTGGTAATATCAAAATCCACTTCGCAGCCGCTGCGCTTGATAATCTTCATCGGTGCCTCTCTCCTTCTCATGATGCTCTCTCATGTATGTAAAAATGCATTAGAGCGAATAACTTTGTTCTGCTCCATGCCGCGCTTTGTAACGCTATGCGGTTTCCATGATAACAAGATATTGTGGTTTGGTCAAGGGTCTGAATCACAATTTATGCCATTTCATGCCCCCCAAAAAACAAACAAAAATAATTCTTATTTTTTGTGCATTGCTACAAACCAAGAACAATTTTCAGGATATTCCGCGCCTTTTATGCGCTTTCCCCTGCATTTTGAACAGCTTTTCCGTTCACTTCCCTTTTGACCCGCTCCGCAGCGTCAAACACAATATCTTGTGGTTCCTCCCACACCGGCTGCCACCTCGTTTCCCTCTGTCACCCCGTCGCGGCGCCGGAAGAAAGCAGCGCCCCCCAGGCGGAAATTTCCCTTGAAAAAAGCGCCTTTTTCGCCTTTTTTCCACTTTCAAAGCGCTGCAAAGCATGCTATAATACAAACACAGAATACTGCGGCGCGCAGGCGCGGCTCCGCTGCGCTCCACCGGCATACCGCCGCACGGTTTTTGATACAAAGGAGGCTTCCCCATGAAAAAGAAAACTTCCGAAACCGTCATCGTTGAAGGTCGATTCTATACCATTGCCTCGCCCAACGGCAGAGTGCTGGAGGTGGCCAATTACAACCCCGAGTCCGGTGCGGCCATCCAGCTGTGGGATTACGCTGGCGCCCAGTGGCAGCAGTGGACCTTCATCCCTGTCGGCGCGGACACCTACCGCATCTGCAACCGCTTTACTGGCAAAGCCATCGATCTGTGCCTGGGCGGCACGGTGGACGGCACCTGGCTGCACCAGTGGGACTGCAACACCGGCCGCGGCCAGCAGTGGAAGCTGGAGCCGACGGAGGACGGCTATGTCCGGTTCCGCTCCGTGCTCGCCGATAAATACCTCGATCTCTACCAGGCATTCAGCGGCAACGGCGGCCGCGCTCAGATCTGGTCGGACAACGAAGGCACAAACCAGCGCTGGCTCCTGAAAGACGTAACGGATAAAAACGCCATCCGCCCCAGCGCGGCGCAGTTGGAAAAGCGCGTGAAGGAGCAGGTGGAGGAGGTCGCACAGGAAGCCGCCAAGACCGCCAAGAAAACCGCCCGCAAAGCGCCGGTTAAAAAGAGCACCACTAAAACCACCAAGACTGCCGCCCGCACCTGCCGCACCAAAAAAACGGCAGAGGCCCCTGCGGCAGAAACAGCCGCCAAGCCCCGCCGCACCCGCAAGAGCACTGCAAAAAGCGACGAAACCACCTAAAATATACGGTTGCAAAAATACCCGACCGATGGTCGGGTATTTTTTTATTCCAACATGCGCACTATGCCCCATGATTCCGTTCGCAGCGTCGCCTCATGCTTCAAATTTTACAAAGACTTAACCGCAGCATGGTTGCTGTCATCTACATCATACGCTATATTGTGTTTCGCTCGTTTGCCGCCAGGGTATGCCGAACCGGCAGACAAACAGTATGGAATCTGTTGGATTAAATAAAGGAGAGTGAAACGTGAATGATTTTCCCATCCATGTATAAACACAGCCGGCGCTGGGTTGCGGCATCGCTAGCCGCCGCCTTGTTGGCAGGCATGATCCCCGCCGCTGCCGCTGAGGATCAGACCGCTGCCCTCCCCGGCACAAACGATGCTCCGGTACAGGCGGAAAGCAACTATGTCGCCGCCGACTGGAAATTTGATGAGCAAACCGGGATCGCCTCCGGTAGTATTGCCGGAGGCGATTTGATCCTGAAGGACCAAACAGGCCGCGGCAATGACCTGAAAATGCAGTTGTATGTCAACAGTCAGCCCACCACCAATACCGATGCCGCCGATTGGGAGAACTACCTCTCCTTCTCTACCGACAGCATGACCGGAGAGGGCGGCAGCATGGTGTTCAACGGTGATGACGGCACCACCGACAAAAACAGCCGCACCGGCGCAGACTTTATCACTGTGGACAACGCGCCGATCAACAGCGAATCTTTTACAGAAGGCTATACCCTGGAATTCCTGTATTATTTTCCGGAAGACTGGACCGCCGCCGACCAATGGATGAGCCTGATTGCCCGCCAGGGCACAGGCGGCGGAAACCCCGAAGGGGAGCAGGGCACCATGTATACCTCCATCTCCAACTGCAAGGAGATCCAGTTCATCACCGGCAACGCCGCAGGCAATCACTCCATGTCCAGCGCGGCCTGGTCGGTATCGATGGACGAGGGCGGCGTATGGTATCATATCGCCGTGGTGTCCGACGGCAGCACGATCGCCACCTATATCAACGGCTGCGAAGCCTTCCGTGACTATGTCAGCAGTGAGATGACCGGCATGTACGCCGATCTCCAGGACGGCCGTTTCCGCATCGGCTCCTCCTGGTGGAAAGAAGGAAGTCAGACCCTGGACAAATTTCTTCAGGGTAGCCTGCAGGAAGTGCGCATCTCCACCCGCGCTCTGGGCCAGGAAGACTGGTTGGTGCCCCACCCTGAAGAGTATGCGGGCACCTTCGGCAGCAACGAACCCTATCGGCTGAAAAACGAAGAGAATTACAACATCGTCCTGTTGCCGGATACGCAAAACACCGTGGAATATCGTCCCGCGGTTATGAACCGGGCCATTGACGAGCTGATCGCCACCGCAGACGATCTCAATGTAGCTGGCGTGATAAGCTTGGGCGACGTGGTGGACAATAATGACAAGGATGCACAATACGTCAGCGCCAGAGACGCTTTCTACCGTCTGCCCGATGCGGGTATGAAATTCCTGATCCAGATGGGCAACCACGACGGCAAATCTCCCGGCAACCACGACTACTACAACAGCTTCTCCGGCAAGTCCACCGCCTGGACCCGCCGCACCAGTTGGTATCTCACCCAATCCCCCAACGGAGACGGCAACAGTTCCTACATGTTTTTGCAGGCAGGCAGCTATCGATATCTGGTGATCTCCCTGTCCTGCAGCGGCAGCGAATCCGGCCGGAACAACAACACCGCCTGGATTTCTGAGGACGAATCCTGGCTCCGCTCGGTACTGGAGGAATATCCCAACTGCCCTACCATCGTCACCACCCATGATCTTCAAAACTGCTCCGACACCAAGCCCAGCTCCACCCAGTTGAGCAAGCAGGGCCAAAAACTGTGGGATATCGTAAAAAACTACAACCAGGTTTTTATGCTGGTAGGCGGCCATAGCCATGGCTCCGGTGTGCAGATCCTTGAAAACGAAAACGGTAATCCCGTCATCTCCATCCTGACCGACCTGCAATTTGCCTATAACGGCGGCAATGGCTGGTTCCGTTATCTGGAGTTCGACGAAAGCGCAGACAAGATCTATTATTCCATTTATTCTCCTTACGCCGCCTCTCTGGATGCGAGCGACAAAAGTTTCTTTGACGTGAACTTTCTCACCGGGGCGGGCAATGAAGGCTCCGTCGACCTCGACTTTGATAACCGCTTTGCCGGTATGTCCGTCAAAAAAACCCCCGAAACCGAAGGCCGGTGGATGAGCGGTGAGTACCACACCCACACCGGCCAGTCCAAAGACGCCACTTCCAGCTTCATGTCTCTGGGCAATGTGTTGGCCGCGGCGTTCCGCAATCAAACAATCCTGAGCGACACGGCAAACAGCGCCGCCAAGTTTGACAACCTGACCAATGACGGCGCCTTTGATTTTCTGGGGCTGGCCGACCACCTGCGCAAGTCCTACAACGGTGTGGACGGAGCGGGTAACGGCAAGTATAACGCCCCCTTCTATGTCGCCGCCCAGACCCAGCAGCGGGAGATCGAAAAGCTGCAGGCCAAGGGCGTTTACTCCAACAAACTGATCAATACCGGATTCGAGTGGGACATGCCCGGCCTAGATCACGCCAGCGTCGGCGTGCTTGAAAAAGACGGAAGCGCTTCCATCCGCGGTATCCACCAATTTGAGTGGCTCTTTGCCAGCACCGGCGATGGTGACGATCCCACCTCCCTGTTCGAACTGGATGAAAAATCCGAAGATATGAACGAAGCCGAGGAATACGGCGCGCGCCGCAACAACGGCACCGTCAAGGCCGCTTACGACGCGGTCACCTGGCTGGAAGAAAACTATCCCGGAAGCTACGCCCTGCCCAACCACCCCTCCCGCCACAACGGACAAAACGGCGAAGTGACCATTGAAAATCTCCGAAAACTCAATGACGCCGCCCCCAGCGTGGTCTTCGGCATGGAAGGCATGCCCGGCAACCAGATGTCCGGCAGCGGCCGCTGCGAACTGCCCGACGGCGCGATACGAAACGGCGCGGACAAAATGATCGCCGTGACCGGCGGCGTGTGGGACGCCATGCTTGCCGAAGGCCGCAAGTTCTATAACTTTGCCAATTCCGATTTCCATTTCAAGGTCAGCGCGGATGAACAGTACTCCAGCGGCTACTGGCCCAGCGAATATTCCTCCAACCACATTTGGGTGGAGCCGGGCGCGGACAAAATATTCTCCTACAGCGACGTGGTAGAGGGTATGCGCTCGGGCAACAGCTATGCTGTGTACGGCGATCTGATTTCCGACCTGCAGTTCACGGTTTCCGACAGCAAAAACACGGCCACCATGGGCCAGTCGCTGGCTGTGGGGAAAAACGCCCCCGTCACCGTTACCATCCGCTTCCGGGCAGGCGACAGCAACAACTACAAATCCCTTTACGGCACAGACACCGGCGTCACCGTGGACAACACACCAGCGCTAGATCATGTGGACCTGATCATGGGCCACGTGACCGGAAAGGTTGCGGAAGCAGACTATGCCAGCACCGCCAACACCGATGCCCGAATCGTGAAAACCTACACCAGCGCCGAATTGGCCTCCGCCCTGGGCAGTGACGGGTATTACACCCTGACCTATACCACCGATGCCGACGCGGACCTTTACTTCCGCCTGCGGGGTACCACCGTATCCGCCGTGGATGAAAACGGTGACCCTCTGGCCGATACGAACTACTCCCACACCTCCGATAACCACACCCGTTTTGATCAGATCAACGATTCCAACTATGCCAGCCTGTGCTTCTATGCCAACCCCATCTGGGTCAGCGTGCACAAAAGCAGCGGCGGCAGCCATGGCAGCTCCGGAAGTTCCACCGCCACATACGCCGTATCCACCCCTTCCGCCGGACTCAACGGCTCCGTGTCCGCCAACCCGAAAAATGCTGCTAAGGGCACAACAGTCACCCTCACCGTAAAGCCCGATCCCGGTTATGTACTCAGTACGCTGACGGTGACCGACCGGAAGGATAACACCGTAACCTTGAGCAAACAGAGCGACACACGGTACATCTTCACCATGCCCGGCAGCCCGGTGACTGTAACGGCCCGCTTTGTCGAAAGCGAAGTCCCGCCGGCTTCCCTGCCCTTCACCGATGTCCCCCAGGATGCGTTCTACTATGACGCCGTACAATGGGCAGTGCATAATGGTATCACCACTGGCACTTCCGCCACTGCTTTCCAACCAGACGCTTCCTGCACTCGCGCCCAAGTGATCACTTTCCTGTGGCGCGCGGCCGGCGCGCCAGCCCCCAAGGACACCGGATCCCCCTTCTCAGACCTCCCCTCCAACGCTTACTACACCGACGCTGTGTTGTGGGCCGTTGAAAACGGTATCACGACCGGCACCTCCGCCACCACTTTCCGTCCGGATGACACAGTGACCCGAGGTCAGGCTGTAACATTCCTGTATCGCGCAGCCGGCGCACCCGCCGCTTCCGGCAGCAGCTTTGCTGATGTCTCCGACGGGGCCTACTACAGCAACGCTGTGACGTGGGCTGCGGCAAACGGTATCACCACTGGCACAGGCAACAACTGTTTCCTTCCCAACAGCGACTGCACCCGTGCCCAAATCGCAACGTTCCTGTACCGCAGCGTTCGATAAACCGCGGCGGCACATACCATTCCGCCCCCTGCGGAGGCAACTGCCTCCGCAGGGGGCTTTCCCGACAAACGGCACAATTTTGCACAAAACACATCCGAATACAGCGCACGTGCATAATGATCCCACGCATAAAGACCGGCGGCGAAACAGCTCAATCCCAAAAAGCTGTTTCGCCGCCGGCAAAAGGAGATAAAAGATGAAAGTACTTTGGTGTTTCTCTCGTTAATATTTTAACGAACTTTGCATATCTACTATACACAATCCTTTCGCGCTAGTCAATCAGCGTTTTTCCTGAAATTTGCACCTTTTTTTTGGTGCAGTGTCCAAGGGCCTTCCTGCACAGCCGGTTCCGGGACTTGCCAGCGGACAAAAGTATGAGTATACTATGAGAAACAACCTCCCGCCTTCGGGCGGATCTCCCTTTCGCGAGAAAACTGATTTGACAGGAGCAATGCACTATGATCCTTTCCGCCCAGCAACTCTCCATTCATTTTGGGATGCGGCCCATTCTGCAGCAGGCCGACTTCTACCTGGAAGACCATGATAAAGTGGGTATCGTGGGCCTGAACGGCGCGGGAAAAAGCACCCTGCTGCGCCTGCTTGCCGGCGTAGAAGATGCGGACGCGGGCCAGGTGATCCTCTCCACCGGCGTCCGCCGCTCCTTCCTTCCTCAGCGGCCGGACATGGATGCAGAAGCCACCGTGCTCACCCAGGTGATGGCGGATGCGCGGAGCAGCGCAGAATATGAGTGCAAAGCCATGCTGCAGCGGCTGGGGCTGGAGGACTACGATGCACTGGTGAGAACGCTATCCGGCGGGCAGCGCAAGCGGGCAGCCCTGGCCGCAGCCCTGCTGCGGCCAGCGGAACTTTTGCTGCTGGACGAGCCCACCAACCACCTGGACGGCGAAAGCATCGTGTGGCTGGAAGAGTATTTGCGTGCCTTCCGGGGCTGCATCGTCATGGTCACCCACGACCGTTATTTCCTGGAGCGGGTGTGCAGCCGTATCGTGGAAGTGGATCGCGGAAAGCTGTACAGTTATGAAGCCAACTATTCCCGGTATCTCGCCCTGAAAGCTGAACGGCTGGAAATGGCCGAAGCCGCCGAGCGCAAGCGTCAAGCCCTGCTGCGCCGGGAAACAGCCTGGATCCAGCGGGGTGCCCGGGCCAGAAGTACTAAAAGCCGGGACCGCATCGAGCGCTACGAAGCCCTGATGGCGCAGTCTGCCCCGGAGACGGACGCTCCGGTTTCCCTGTCCTCCGCTTCCACCCGCATGGGCAAAAAGTGCATCGAGCTGACCGACGTGGAAAAATACTTTGCGGGAAACTGTGTGCTCCAGCCTTTTTCCTGCCACATCGGCCGGCGCGCCCGCATCGGCGTGGTGGGGCGCAATGGGGCGGGTAAAAGTACCTTGCTGAATCTGATCGCCGGTAGACTGACACCCGACAACGGCACGGTAGAAGTAGGACAAACGGCGCGCATCGGCTACTTTACCCAAGAAGGCGACCGGGCTATGGACGAGCGGGAGCGGGTGTACGATTTCATCACCGGCATCGCCCGGGAGATCCGCACCGATGAAGGCGCCTTTACCGCCGCACAGATGCTCGAGCAGTTCCTGTTCCCCGGCGAGACCCAACGCAAATTCATCGGCAGCCTTTCTGGCGGCGAACGGAGGAGACTCTACCTGCTCAGCGTTCTCATGAGCGCGCCCAACGTATTGCTGATGGACGAGCCGACCAACGACTTGGATACCGAAACACTAACTGTTTTAGAAGATTACCTGCAATCTTTTCAAGGCGCAGTAATCGCTGTATCTCACGACCGCTATTTTCTCGACAAACTTGCCGAAGAGATTTTTGAAGTCAGTCCCGGCGGCGCAGTACACCGCTATACGGGCAACTGGACGGACTACGCCGCCAAGCGCCCCGCCCCGGCCCAGGAGAGCCGGGCGAAAAAAAGTCCTCTCCCGTCCCCGGCACCGAAAGCAAAACCGCAAAAGCTGAAATTCTCCTACAACGAACAGCGGGAATTTGAAACCATCGACAACGACCTCGCCGCCTTGGAAGAACAGCTCGCCCAGTGCGAGGCTGCCATGAGTGCTGCAGGCAGCGATTATGTGAAACTCCAAACACTCTGTGCGGAAAAGGAGACTCTTACCCAGCAGCTGGAAGAAAAAACGGCCCGCTGGATGTATCTCAACGAACTGGCTGAACAAATTGCCGCACAAACTTGACATTCCCCGGCCCGTCGGTTGCCGTTGCCACGGAACGCGGGCCATTTCCTTTTTATAATGTGAATAAAATTTCGGTTTTCCCTTCGATGCGGCAAACCGGCAGGGGGCGATTGTTATGAGTTTACACGAGACCGTATTTGGCGACCGCGTGCACATCGGTTTTTTCGGCCGCCGCAACGCAGGCAAATCCAGTGTGGTTAACGCTGTGACCGGCCAGAACTTGGCCGTGGTGTCCGGTGTGCCGGGCACCACCACCGACCCGGTGCAAAAAGCCATGGAACTGCTGCCCATGGGTCCGGTGTTGATCATCGACACACCGGGCATCGACGACGAGGGCGCCTTGGGCGCGCTGCGCGTGCAGAAAACGCGGCAGGTGCTGAACAAGACCGATGTGGCCGTGCTGGTGGTGGACGCGACCGTCGGAAAATCCGCCGCAGACGAAGAATTGATCGCCCTGTTCCGGGAGCAGGGCATTCCCTTCCTGGTGGCCTATAACAAATGCGACCTGCTCTTCGGACAGCCGGAGACACGGGAAGGCGAACGGGCCGTGTTCCTCAGCGCGCGGCACAGGATCAACATCGATGTGCTGAAAGAGTCTATTGCCGCCCTGTCCGCCCCAGAGGAGGCGCGGCCCATTGTGGGCGATCTACTGCAGCGCGGCGACTTGGCCGTGCTGGTGACGCCCATTGACTCCGCCGCCCCCAAGGGCCGTCTGATCCTGCCCCAGCAGCAAACGATCCGGGACGTGCTGGACAGCGGCGCCTGCGCTGTAGTGGTGAAGGAGACCGAACTGTCCCACATACTCTCCTGTCTGGCCCAAAAACCACGCATCGTCATCACCGACAGCCAGGCCTTTGCCCAAGTGGCCGCTGTTGTGCCGAAGGATATTTCTCTGACATCCTTTTCGATCCTCTTTGCCCGGCACAAGGGCGATCTGGCCCAGGCCGTGCGCGGGGCGGCCGCATTGGAAAGCATGCAGGACGGCGACACCATCCTGATCTCCGAGGGCTGCACCCACCACCGCCAGTGCGACGATATCGGCTCGGTGAAGCTGCCTCACTGGATCCGTGCGCACACCGGCAAGGAGCTTCACTTCGCCTTCACTTCCGGCATGGAATTTCCGGAGGACCTGTCCCCTTACCGTCTGATCGTGCACTGCGGCGGCTGCATGCTCAATCCCCGCCAGATGCGTTACCGCCAGAAATGCGCCGCCGCTCAGGGCATTCCCATGACCAACTACGGCGTGCTGATTGCCCACATGCAAGGCATCCTTCCCCGCACCCTGGCGCCTTTTCCGGCCGCGGCCGCTGCCCTGACCGCCGGCCGGGCTTGAGTCTCCCTTTTTGAATACAAGAACGCCGGAACAACCGCAGAAAAACGCACTGGGAGGCGCGGCCATATGGCCGCGCCTCCCGGTGCGTTGGGTGATGATAGAGGCAGATTGTTGGCAAATAAAAAGATCAGAATGTGTCAGATTACATCAAATTATCCATCTGATTGCCCGAACGGTGGTTTTTCCATTCGATCATCTTCAGATCCATCCCTTTGATATGGACGATCAGCCAGTGAGTGATCTCCTGCTCCACCTGATCGGCAAAGCCGCTCGTTGCACCTTCTTCCATCAACTTCTGATACAGGCCTTTAACCGTTTCCACAAAGGCGTCATGCGCAGCTTTATGTTCGGTATAGAGGGGATACTTATCCTCCTGCATCAGCTTTTCTTCGCCGCCGAAGTGGAACACGGTATACTGCATCAGAAACGCCAGAGCATTTTTCGCCTCGTCGGTCCCCTTACCGCTGTCAATGGCTTCGTAGAGCTTATTAATAGTGTTGATCAGTTCCTGATGCTGTGCGTCGATAATTGCATTGTGCGTATACAAACTCGGCAAAAATTCTGCTTTCTTCATTACTTTAAGACCTCCAAAAAATTTGTCTCATCACGTTTTTCCCGGTAGCTCCGCTCCACATCCTCCAGGGAACGCCATCCCTGCAGGCGTGCCTGATTCTCCCGGACCTCCGTCGTCAAATTCCGCCCCTGCTCCCGGCAGGAGAGGACAAAAGCGTGGTAGCGCTTCTCCGTGCGCTCAGAATAGGTAGCAAGCTCTCCGCGCATATAGGTCTCCACAGACGTGGATTCCGGGGTATCCTCCGCTGTATGCAGCGGCCGGCCGCGGGCGCCGATGGTGGGATAGCACGCAGCGAACTCCTCTGCCCAAGCCACCTGGACGGCCACAGTTTCCTGCATCCGCTCGCGTCGCTCCGGCGAAAACACCGGCAGCACATGGCATACCTTTTTGAACTCCTCCGGCAAAGCATACATCATCATCCATGCATACTTTTCAAACACCAGATTACGTCCAACGGCTTCGGCCTGCTTCAGATCGTCCAGATAGCTGCGCAGAATGGAACCCGGCCATACTAGGAACTGGCTCGCGCGCATGGTGCGAAACAGGGCGAAATGATCCTGGCAGGCGGCACGGCCGCCGCGGTTGTTGACCTTGCCCAGCATAACGTATTCCTTTTGAATAATGCGTTCGATGGTTTCGTCCACGTCGTTCTCACCTGCCCTTTGGCATCATTTCACGTTCGGCCACAGGGGAACCTGGCAGGGAGGCTTAGCCTTCCGCCTGCTCGCCCTTGACCTTCATCGGCAGCGTGCAGGCCAGCACCATAGACAGCAGGTATGCACACAGGCAGAAAATCAATGCGGGGATATAAGAACCAAAGTTATCGTTGAACCATGCACCCATAAAGGTACCGAAGGAAGGACCAATGCCCATCACGATCAGCGTAGCCAAGCCCCAGATCTTGCCAAGAGTGGCGCCGCCGAACACGGAACCGGCATAACCGGCACAGCCGCCGGGTTCAATGCCCCAGTAGATCGCCAGGAAGATCATGGAAATGATGCACAGCGGCACGCTGCGTGTCAGCAGCAGGATTGTGCCGATGGCGCCGCAGGCCGGCCCAATGATCAGCATGATCTTGCGTCCCTTGCGCTCGTTGCCCAGCCGTTTCACCAAATTGTCGGAGAACTTGCCGGTCAGCGGCATGGAGAAAATCCCTGCAATACCGATAATCAGATAAATGTTGGACGCCTCGCTCAGCGTCATGTTCATGTCCACCTGGAAGAAAGACACCACCTGGGACCATACCAGGAATTCGCCCGCCATGGCCAGCAGGAAGCACAGCATCACGCACCACATGGCATAGGTGGAGAAAGCTTCCTTGACCTGCCAGACCTTCTTAGCCGCGCCGCCGGCAGCCTTTTTCAACGTTTCGGCGCCGAACGGCTCCACGCCGTAATGATCCGGCGTCCGCTTGGCAATGGCGGAAGCAACGATCAGGAAGATCGCCATAATCACAGCCAGCACCTTCATGCCGACCTGCCAGCCCATATTGTTCAGGACGGGCTTAAGCACCAGCGTCAGAATCAGCTGCGCCATGGGAGCGCCCATGAACGCCAGCCCCCACATGGTGCCATAGCGCGCGCCGACATACCATTTGCGGCAGGAAATGGTGGAAGAAACCCACAGCATACCTGTGCCGACACCGGCAAACACGCCGTACGTAAACAGATACAGATAGAACCCGCTGGGGGATGCTACGTTGACCATGGATGTCAGGAAGAACCCAAGGAAGCAGGTCACCGCACCGATCGCATAGGTCGGACGGCAGCCGCGCTTATCCACCAGAGAGCCGCTGAAAAACGCGGTAATCGCGTAAATTGTCATCATCAGGCAGTAGCCCAGGGAAACCTGCATAGTGGTCCACCCGGTATCGGCAATGATCATTTTCTGCATGATGGAAAAACTGGAGCGATATCCAAACAGGCAGAACACAGCCAGCCACGCCGAAATTACAGTGCAAA
Organism: bacterium 210917-SL.2.15; assembly: GCA_020555605.1. Classification (GTDB taxonomy): domain Bacteria; phylum Bacillota; class Clostridia; order Oscillospirales; family Oscillospiraceae; genus Pseudoscillospira. The sequence continues at coordinate 92,403 of JAJCJC010000005.1, forward strand.
GGCCATAGGTCCTTGCCTTTTCAGGAGATATGGATGCCATAGTAATTCCTCCAATTCTTTACACTCTTAGATTCGAGTTTTCTGTAGGCCAAAGGGGACAGGCATCCCTTCGGCAGGAGCAGACCGCAGTGCACCTTACAGCGTTTCCGCCATTGCTTCATAGACGCGCGCCTGTTCCTCGTTGCCGGCCAGGGCATACATCTTGCTGCAGTTCCGGCAGATCACGCTCTGCTGTTCCGTCAATGCATCGGCCGCCTGCGCCGCACGAAGCAGCGCTTCAAACGCCGCTGCCGCGCCGGCAAATTCCTTCTGCTGATAGAGGATGTTCGCCTTCAGATTCCATGCGGTGAAATACGACGGCTCGCCCTGCAGTTCACCCTCATGCGACAGGATCATATCGTCCAAGACGCGCAGGGCTTCCTTCGGGTTTCCTGTCTGCAGCAGCGCCGCAGCATGATTCAGTAGCAAGCCGGCCTGGGCCTTTGGCTCCGTTGTGCTGCTGCGGATACGATCCGCCGCATTGCGCAGCGCTTCCGCAGCCCGGCCTTCTTCGCCGCGCCGGCGGTAAATCACAGACTGCAGGTGGCAAAGCCGGGACCAGGAGTCCCCGTCCGCGCTGCCGCAGCGCGTCAAAAGCCCCCCCGCCTCGTCAGCCAGCTCCAGCGCCTGTTCTTCTTCGCCGTAGTCCAGCAGCGCATAGGCACGGTTGATCCGGATTCTGCCGTATACCTCCGTATCCGTCAGGCCACCCCGGCGCACCGTCTCCTCCAGGCTCTGATAAATATCAAAGCAGCGCCGCCACTTCTTGTTTTCGCGGTAAAAGTCCGCCAGCTCGCTTCCGACGATGATTTGCCCCTGCAGCCGATTCCGCTGCCAGGCGATGTCTTCCTCTTCCAGCCTGCATGCGGATTTCCCGCAGCAACAGCTGTCCGCCACCGCGATGTCGCCTTCCTCCAGGCGCCAAAACTCGGAAAGCAGGTAATCTTCCACCGCGTCCCGGTTTCCCTCAGCGGTCAGTTTTTTCATGGCCATGCGAAACACCTGTTCGTCAAAGAGCATTGGCAAAACCTTCTTTCAGAAGCATTTTTTTGCGGCAGGGCGCGGGGTGGGCGCACCCTGCCGCAAACCCGATTTTAGGAAGTAAGTAAGGGGGCATATCGCCGGGCAGCGCCCATCCCACGCCCGCCGCTGAAAAAGTGAGAATCTGTGATGCTTAAAACGGGGTATCCTCGCCGACGTAGCAAGCGATATCGTTGTCCAGGTAAAGTTCCTGCAGTTCGAGCATACGCTCGTCGCTCATATCGCCGTGGTCAGCATACTCATAGGTCTTTCCAAGCTGTTCCCATTTTGTGCCGCCCATACGGTGGAATTTGAGGAGGTTAATCTCGTAAAGACCATGTTCGTTCATAAAGTCGATGATCTTCTTGGCATTCTCCGTGCTGTCATTGTAGCCGTGGATCGTGGGCTGACGGAGCACCAGACGCCCACCCCAGCCAGAATGCACCAGTGCGGAAATGTTCGACAGAATCAGCTCATTGCTCACGCCGGTGCCCCACTTGTGCAGTTCGTCGTCCATATTCTTCACGTCGATGAACGCAAAATCGATGTTGCGGAAAATCTTCAGGAAAACATCCTGCCGGGCATAGCCGCTGGTTTCGATTGCTGTCTGCATCTGGAACTGGTGGCAGCGCTGGAGCACCTCGTCGAGATACTCATACTGCAGCAGAGGTTCTCCGCCGCTGAACGTCACGCCGCCTTCGGCGCCCCAGTTGGAAAAGTCCCGCTTGAGGATCTTCATCAAATCGTCGACTGTCAAAATACGTACACACTGCTTCAGACTTCCCGCAGCACAGGAATTCACACATTCAATTGTCTCGCATTCATTGCAGATGGCCCAGTTGACCGAAGGCCTGCCGTCCTCATCAAAGGTGATCGAGCCATGGGGACAGGCGTCGATGCACGCCTTGCAGCCCTGATCCCATTTGCAGGTTCTATCCGCAAACATCAGGTGCTTTTTCAGCTTCCAGCTCTCCGGATTGGCACACCATCTGCACTGCAGCGGACAACCAACAAAGAACACATTGGTTCTGCAGCCCGGGCCATCATGAACGGAGTAACTTTGAATGTCGAAAATCATTGCCGTCAATTCTTTACTCATGGTGTTACTCCCTTCACTTGCCGCGTTTTCTTACGCTCAGCGCTGCTGATAATGCTCGCAGCAGAAAGAGCCATTGAGGGCATACGTCCAGTTTTCTTTCTCAAAACCAGAGCAGTTGCCGATCCCGTATTTATCCGCATCGGTGAAGTGGGTGCAGTTGCGGCACAGGAACCCTTCCTTAAAACGAGGGCAGGCGTCGCTGCCTTCACCGTCAATGGGAACAATGGTCTTATCCAGGGCGCACATGCCCTTTTCGCAGTCAAGGCTCAGATAATTCGCGCATTCACAATGTTTCATGATTATACCTCCATTCAATAACTTTCCAGTCGTTTCCGTATGTTTCTGGCAGCGCAGACGTTACGCGTCGTATTCCGTCCGGTAGATGACCTCATCCTGGATAGGCTTGCCGATCTCGCACCAGTACTGCGTAAAGCCAGCCACGCGGACCATCAGGTCACGATAATCGTCGGGCTTCTTCTGGGCCTCGCGCAGAACCTTGGAAGAGGTGATATTGAACTGGACATGGAAGCCGCCCTTGCGCATGTAGGCACGGATGATCTCCAGCAGCTTCTTGGTGCCGTTGAGTCCCTTGACGGCCGTCGGATGGATCTTGACATTCATCTGAGAGTTCTGGCACATTGCGTGGTCATAGCAGGTAGCGGATTCAAACACAGCATAAATACCGTTCTTATCCGTGGTGGGCGCCGGGGACATGGAGCCGTCGGCGTAGGTGGTGCCGGCCAGGCGTCCGTCGGGCGTTGCCAGGGTGATGGCGCCCTGCGGGCCGTGGGTGGACACGGAAATCTGGCACATGTAATACTGTTTGCCGTAGTAAGAACGCAGGCGCAGCATTTCAGGCAGCATACGCTCCTCGTAATCCTTCAGGATGCTGTCGGCATAGGGATCGGCATTGCCGTACTTGGGCGCGTTGACGCAGTCGAAGAAGATCTTCTCGTACTTGGGCGCCTCGTCGGTTGCCTCGCGGCGGTCAGGCGAATAGACGCCGGTTTCGAACGCTGTCTTGAAGCCGAAGTTGTGGAGGATTGCGTCGGTCATCTCTTCGAGGGTGTACTTCTTGTCGTCGTACACGTTCTTCTTCAGCGAAGACATGGAGTTGATGAAGTTGATGGTGCCGCAGGACTCGAAGTTGATGCCGCCGTTGTAGCGGGCGCCCTCGTTGCCGATGTGCTGACCCTTCTTGAAGCAGTCGGGCTTGAGCATGGAGGCCACCACGGGCATATTAATCTTTCTCCAAACATCCATCTGAATGTTGTTGATCTTGTTGGCCACATCCAGCAGCTCGCGCATGTACATCATCCACACATCCCACACATCCTCGAAGGTGTCGAGCTTGTGGTTATGGGGGGCAAAGACCTGAATACCGGTGCGCTTATCTTCGCCGTTGGTGAGCACCAGCTCCAGCAGCTTGGGCAGGCCGGTGAAGTGAATACCGGTGCCGCAGGTGGGGGCGGCGCCGCCGGGAACCATGTAGGTCTTGCCATTGTAGTGCAGGGGCTGGAAGCAGCCGGGAGAAGACTCAAGGCAGCCGCCCAGGCACCATGCGCGGGCATCGTAAATGTTCATGCCCTCAGGCTGATAGTGGCGCAGCATGTAGTTCATACCGCCCTGGTTGTTCATCCATGCCGGATAACCCATACCCAGCTTGCAGCAGCGGGCACACTTCATCAGAAAGTCCTCGGGGGTCTTTTCATCATAGAGCACAGAGAGGGTGGGCTGAGACGTCTTGGCGCGCATACCGGCTTCCACGATCAGATATTCCAGAGGCGTAACTGCCGTCAGGCCGTCGTAGCCCAGGCCGCCCATGGACAGGTTGTTGAAGGTGTTGCCCGAGAGCACGCCGCCGGTGACACCGGAGGAGGCAAAGCACTCGATGGAGGTGATCTTGATACGATACAGCTCCAGCAGTTCTTCCACTTCTTCGTCAGTGGTCACGCCGTCTGCGATATCCTTTTCATAGAAGGGCTGCAGCACCTGGCCCAAACGGCCGATGGACATACCGGACTGCGGGTCTTCGTTGACCACGCCCAGATGGCACAGGAAGGTCAGCTGCAGGGCTTCGCGGAAGGTCGCGGGCTTCTTGTGAGCGATGTTGTGCATCACCTGGGCGATCTCCTCGTAGTCCTTCTTCTGAGCCGGGTCGGTCTCAATGCCGGCCAGGAACTCAGCGCGCCTGCCGTAGTTGTCAGCCCAGTGGGACAGACCCTTGGTGATCTCCTTGGTGGCCACATAATAGTAGCCGCGGCTCATGCCGAGGATACCGTCGTCGCCGGCCTCGCCGAGCACCTCGGCGATCTTCTCGTCGCACATCTCGATGATGCGGTCAAAGCCGTATTCCAGAGGCATGTAATAGTTGATGACTTCGCGGCCCTGCGGGATAGCCCAGGAGTCGAACATGATCAGCACGCTGTCGCGATAGCCTTTCCATTTGTCGTATTCGGGAACGATCTTGGAGTAACGGTCACTGACGCGCTCCACGGAGGCGTTGTCCCAATACTTCGACACTTTGACCAGCACGGGGATCTCTTCCTTGCGCATACCGAATTTCTGCGCAATGGAGATCACGTTGCCGAAGTTCTTGGTCACGTTGCCGCCGCCGGCGCCGACCACGGAAACCGCATCCGCCGCAGCCAGCGGGGGCGCGTCGGCCTCGTTCATCAGCGCTTCGGCCTGGGCGTTGAAGAAGGATGCGTCCACCCAAGGGAAGGGGAACGCGCCGCGCCAGTTTTTGGTCTTGTTCATGACCAGCTTTTCACCGGGCCAGATGGTGGGGGTGGTGTGGGAGAGTGCCGCACCGTAAGCCTTCGCACGGCGAATCTCAGTGACGTCGCCTTCGTTCTCCCACCAGACACGGTTGTACCAATACGGGATTTCCATATCCACCGTGTTCTTCATCGAATAATAGATGTTGATGAGTTTTGTGAAGCGCTCGGAGGGTTCGGGAACGTCCGCTTCGGTGAAGTTATCCACCGGAGTCACGTCCAAACCGCGTCTCTTCAAGATTTCCTGTACTCTTGCTTCATTACCCATGTCGATCCTCCCTTAAAAAATTTATCGTTTCGGTTTCTTCATTCACTGCGTCTTCCTCGGTTGTAGCTCCATCCTAATCTTGATTTTCACAAACCGACAGTGCAAAGTGCACAGTTTCAAAAAACATCTTCAACTCATTTTTGCCTTTGTGTACAAAGTGCGCAGAAGGTGTAATTTGCACACCAAAAGCGCGCAGGTTTTTTTAGCCGTTTTCACCAATGCGGCTGGATCTTCGGACAGAAAAAACGCTTTGTTCCTCAACGGAACAAAGCGTTTTTTATATCGTCTTTTTTACGTATCCAGCCCGGCTAATGCCTCCGCATTCATACCGAAGTAATCAATACAAGCCTGTTTGAGCGCAGCGCGGTCGGGCAAAGGACGTTCCTCCAGTACACCGTTTTCATGCAGACGCAGCACATCGTTGTCCACTGCCACACTACCGCCCGGGCGCATCAGGTTCATGACCCGGTTGTTGTAAAAGCGGGACTTGGCATGGTAGGTCATATAGGTGTTGACCGGCACAAAATCCACCGGATCCACCGGCACATCCGAGAACACCACCAGCGGCGTTTCGCCTGCCTCTTCCACCAGAATAGTCCGCCGCAGGCCGCGCACCGGCTCCGTATCGAACCGGAAACGCAGGACGCCTGACGTCTGTACCTCGGGCCGGTCCAGATACAGGGCCGTCACTGGGGACGGGCCGCCAAATCCCACATCGCACAAAACGCGCTCCTGCGATTGCGGCAGCGTGACCACCGTGGCCCGATGGCACAGGGGCGGGAACACGCCCTCCCGCAGCACCCGCTGTCCCACCGCATAGCAGGAAAACCCCAGGGCTTCGAGCAGCGCAGAAAACAGAGCGTTCAGTTCAAAGCAGTAGCCGCCCCGTCGGCGGGTCACAATTTTATCAAAAATATCCGGAATTTCCAGCGATACTTCCTGATGCAAATCATACCCGTCAATATTTTCAAAAGGTATATGGAACAGATGCGCGTGCACCAGGCAGTCCAGCGATTCTTTTGTGTGGGGAACGCTGTAGTCCGAAGGGGACAGCGGAAGCTCCGGGTGCATGGCACGGCGGTAGTCCTCCGGCGCCAGACCGATGCGCGCGAGGTAGGCGCCCACGTCGGGCGGCAGGGCATATAAACCTTTGATCATAACAATCCTCCTTTGCAAAACACAGCTTTCTGTTCAACTCTCTTTGCCGCTATCTTAACGAGAAACCATCAAAATCAACAGTGCAATTTACACAGCACCGAAAAATATTCTTTCAAAAATATTCCTATTCTATTTTAGAACTGTTTGTTTTCCCCTTTTTAGATTTTTTTCTTCTCGTCCAAAAGAATTGTTTGTTTTTTACAAACTTACGCGATGTATGTTGGAAGTTCTTGCTTTTCTCGTCAAAAAAGCTTATGATATCTTTGCAAAAATAAATGGATACCCCTTTTCCTTTCGTTTCTGCGCATCTGGTTGCCCAGGCAGGCGCGGCTGTTTTCTGCCGGCGCCGGCACGTTTTTTAAGCACTTTTCCTGTTCGCGCGCACCCGATCTGCCGCGGCAGGTTTCTAACGCCATTCAAAGAAAGCCATGGCTTTCTTTGCGTTTATCGTCCATAAACGCGGGACGTCACCTGCACAGGTTTCGAAGGGATAAATGAATCTGGCACGTCATACATATATTTGAGAGAAAATGGAGCGAAACTTTTTCAGGCTTTTATGGGGGGTATTGGGTTAATTATGAAGTTAGAAGACACCACAATTTATCCGTTTATCCGCAGCGACCCCGCACTGTGTAAGCTGCACACTTTTGCCCGGGGGAAATACATCATTCGTGTCGGCGAGGCGGCAGATATCTGGTATCTGGTCAATGGGAAAGTACAGGTAGAAACCACCACGCAAAACGGCAAAAAACTGGTGGTCGACACAATCTGCGAAGACAATTATGTGGGACACCTGAGCAACTTTTGGGGCCAGAACTTTTACTGCGACAGCTACGCCCTGGTTTCCAGCATTTTGATCCGCATTCCGAAAGAGCGCTTCCTGAAAATGATGGAGTCTCTGGAATTCAGCCGTCATTTCTATATGAAAACCAACGCACGGCTTTACGACATGTACAAAAAGGAACTGGTGCGGGGCCTGTTTTCCCAGCGCCAGCAGTTTGCCTTTTACGTCATCAAGTATTCGCAGAACAACATCTGCCGCATCCATAACCTCAGCGGCATCTGCGAATTCCTGAAGATCAGCCGCCGCCATTTCTACAATCTACTCGACCGCTTTTCCGAGGACGGCATTATCAAGCGCCTGGATGACGGCGACATCGAAATCCTCGATTTGGACGCACTCTATAAAGTTGCCGAGCCTGTGGTCAATTTTTCTTACAACAAGATGTAACCGCCGTTTGGAGGACGATACCTATGATGCATTATACTACCGAGCTGTTGGGTGACAACACACTCCTGTTTCGCTTTACCGTACCCGCTGAAGAATACACGGCGGCGCTGGATGAGGTCTGGCGCACCAATAAGGTCCGCTATCCGGTGCCCGGCATGCGCGACGGCAAAGCCAGCCGCGCTATGATCGAGCGGTATCACGGCAAAGACGTTTTTGAAAAACCGGCTTTGGATCAGCTGGTAACCTCTGCTTACCGCAAAGCCGCCTCGGAATACCCCGAGGAAATTTACTACACCCCCACCGTGCGGGTAGAGCAGCACGCGGAGGGAAAGGACCTGTGCTTCACTGCCCGAGTTCAGATCCGCCCGGAGGTCCGTTTGGGAGATTACCGCGCCGTGCTGCTGCGGCCGGATGACCTGCGCCGGGCCGAACAGGCCGCGCAGGAAACGCCCGGCGAACAGCAAAGCGAAACCCGCGCCTATCTGCTCCGGTCTGCCCTGGTGGACCGCATCGCCGCCGGCAGCCGCGTGGAGGTGCCGGAAACCATGATCCACGAGCGCGCGCTCAGCATGGCCCGCTCGCTGGAGCAACGGCTGGAGCAGGGTCAATCCTCCATGGAAGAATACTACAAGGCCTGCCATACTGACCGGGAGCATTTGCTGGCGGATTTCGCCCAGGCGGCGAAAGATCAGCTGCGCGCCCGGCTGACCTTGCTGGCCATCGCCCGCGCCGAAGGGCTGGAAGCCACTGAAGCGGAATATGATGCAGAGGTGGCCCGGCTGAGCGGCATGTATCTGATGCCCGAGGATAAGCTGCGCCCGTTGCTGGCACGCCGGGAAGGCATCAAAATCCGGCAGGACATCGCCATTTCCAAAGCCGCCGACTGGGTTGCCGCCCAAGTCCGGCAGCAAACGGCAGCAACCCCGTGAGAAGCAAAAACAACGGCCCGTGCAGCAATCGCTGCACGGGCCGTTTTGTCAGGATTCTGTGGATTGGCAAGGCTCTGTTTCCTTCCTCCACACCCGGATGATTTCTTCTACCACCGGTTCCACGGCGCGTTCCGTGTAGGCCACAGATACCGTGGCGTCCGCCCAATGCCGGTAAAGGGGCGTGCGCAGTGCATAGATATCCGTCAGGGTCTGCCCCGGGGCAAAGGCAATGCCGCGGGTGGTGATATTATGGATGCGGCGCTCCAGCTCCGGCAGCGGCACATCGAGATAGACGAACCGCCCATGCTGCGCCAAGTGCGCCATAGCCTTTTCGCTGATCGGCACACTTCCGCCGGTGGCAATCACCGTATCCCGGAAATCTGTTTCCAGCACCGTCTCCTCCTCCACCTGCAAAAAGGCGTCCAGCCCGCGCCGGTCCAGAATTTCCTGCAGCGTACAGTTCTCGCGCCTGCAGATCAGCAGATCCACATCCACAAAGTCCATGCCCAGCGCCTTAGCCAACACGACGCCCACCGTGCTCTTTCCGCTGCCGGGCATTCCGATCAATACAATATTTTCTCTGCCTGACATGGCGTTTCCTCCTTTTGTTCCGCAAGCCGTCTCAATCTCTGTGCAGATCCCGCAAAAGCGCGATCTCCTCGGCATACCCCGACAGATCATTGGGCGTTTCCAGACAGAAAGGGAGGTCGCGCAGCAGGGGATGATTGGTCACGGCACTCAGCACCGCCGTTCCGATGCAGCCCTCGCCGATTTTGGCGTGGCGGTCCTTATGGGCGCCCAGCGGGTTCATACTGTCGTTGAGGTGGACGGCCTTGAGACGCTCCAGCCCCACCACCCGGTCAAATTCCTCCAGCACGCCGTCCAGATCTTCGGCAATATTGTAACCGGCATCCCATACGTGGCAGGTGTCCAGACATACGCCCATGCGGTCGCTCTGCTCCACCCGGTCGAGAATGGCACGCAGCTCTTCAAAGCTGCGCCCCACCTCGCTGCCTTTACCCGCCATGGTTTCCAGCAGTACAGTGGTGTGCTGCCCGGGCTGCAGAACCTGGTTGAGGATTTCGGCGATTTTGCGCACGCCCTCCTCCGCCCCCTGCTTCACATGGCTGCCGGGGTGAAAATTATAATAATTCCCGGGAAGATATTCCATCCGCATCAAATCATCCGCCATAGTGCGGCGGGCAAAATCCCGCAATCCCTCATCTGCAGCGCAGGCATTGAGAGTATAAGGCGCGTGGGCAATGATCTTGGCAAAGCCATGCTCCTCCAACAGCCGGCGCAGAGCTTCCAGGTCTTCCGTATTCAGGGGCTTAGCCGTCCCGCCCCGGGGATTGCGGGTAAAAAACTGAAAGGTGTCCGCCCCGATGGATAGCGCCTCTTTCCCCATATGGGCATAGCCCTTGGACGATGACAAATGACATCCGATGTGCAGCATGGTTAGATCTTCTCCTTTTCCGCCGCCTCCGGGCGGCGCTTGTGCATGACAACGTTTTTCAGCCGGACGCCCCGGCGCTCCACTTCCTGCCCCCGCACCGCCTGCCAGTCCCTCTGCTCAAAGAAGGGCCGCGCAGTCAGGGAAGCGTGGGTAATATACTCTTTCGCAGCACTTCTGCTCTCCAGATGCGCACAAATGGCTAAAGCTATCCCCTAACCCTGGCAGTCCTTATGGACATACAGCCGGTCGAGATATCCCGCCGCGTCCATATCGCCAAAGCCCACAATACTCCCATCTTGTTCCGCGATCACGGTGTCGTGCTCCCGAAACGAACGATCCCAGGCATCCAGATCTACTTCGCCCGTGGCCCAGGCGTCCAACTGCAGCGGCGTATAGTCCCGCGCATTGACCGTGTGCACTGTTTCATAAAACAGTTCCGCCAGTGCCGCACGATCCTCCGATCGATACAGCCACAAGGAAAGCATTGGATGGTTCATTTTATATCTTCCCGCATCAAAAAGCAAGTGCCTCTTTCTTCCGTTTGATAAAAAACAGGACAGCGACGCTGTCCTGTTTTTCTCATGCATCCTCTTCGTTATCCGGCTTTTCTTCTACCGAATCCGAGGAGAAGACCCGTTCAAACTCTTCTGCGTTCATGGTTTCATGTTCAAGGAGATAGGCCGCCACCGTGTGCAACTTTTCCTCGTTGCGGCGCAAAATGGTTTCGCAGCGGCCCGTGCAGCCGTCAATGATCGCTTTGATCTCCTCGTCGATCTCGGCGGCCACCTTTTCCGAATAGGTGCGCTGCTGGGCCATGCTGCGGCCGATGAAGATCTCATCGTGGCCGGACTCAAAGGAGATGGTACCGATCCGGTCGCTCATACCGTATACCGTGACCATTTTCCGGGCCAGATTCGAGGCGCGCTGGATGTCGTTGGAGGCCCCAGTGGAAATATCACCCAAGACCAGGCGTTCCGCCACACGGCCGCCCAGCAGGGCCACGATCTCATCGAGCATGGTGCTCCTGGACAGGAAGCTGTGATCCTCGCCGGGCAGGGAAATGGTCATACCGCCGGCATTGCCCCGGGGGATAATGGTGATCTGATGCACCGGGTCGCAGCCGGGCAACTCGTGCATCACAATGGCGTGACCCGCCTCGTGGTAAGCCGTCAGCCGGCGTTCCTGCTCCGGGATCACATGGCTTTTCTTTTCCGGTCCGGCGATGACCTTGATCATCGCCTCGTGCATATCCTGCATGGTGATGAACTTCTCGTCCCGGCGGGCTGCCAGCAACGCGCTCTCATTGGTCAGGTTTTCCAAATCTGCGCCGGAGAAGCCCGCGGTAGAACGGGCAAGCACGTTGAGATCCACATCCTCAGCCAGAGGCTTTTCCCGGGTGTGCACCCGTAGGATTTCCTCGCGGCCCTGCACATCGGGCAGTCCTACGAACACCTGCCGATCAAAGCGGCCGGGGCGCAGCAGCGCCGGATCCAGCACGTCCTGCCGGTTCGTCGCCGCCAGGACCACCACGCCCTCGTTGCTGCCGAAACCGTCCATCTCCACCAGAAGCTGGTTAAGCGTTTGTTCCCGCTCGTCGTGGCCGCCGCCCAAGCCGGTGCCGCGCTGACGGCCCACAGCGTCGATTTCATCGATGAACACGATGGCCGGCGCGTCCTCCTTGGCCTGTTTGAACAGATCGCGGACGCGGGAGGCGCCCACGCCCACATACATTTCTACAAAGTCCGAGCCGGAGATGGTGAGGAAATTGACGCCCGCTTCTCCAGCCACAGCCTTGGCCAGCAGCGTTTTGCCGGTACCCGGAGGACCAACCAGCAGAACGCCCTTAGGAATGCGCGCCCCCAGCGCAATATATTTTTCACTGTCGCGCAGGAAGGAGACAATCTCCTCCAGCTCTTCCTTTTCTTCCCGGGCGCCGGCCACATCGGCAAAGGTGACCCGCCGCCCGTCGGACATACCCCGGTGGGCATTGGCTTTTCCGAACTGGGCGGTCTTATCCATCTGAGCGCCCCCGCTGCGCTGCAGCGCGCTCACATACCAGAAACCGCCCAGAATGATCAGCAGGAGTAGAAAGGGCATCATCATGCCCCAGCCGTTCATGCGCGCGCCCTTGACATAGTCGTAGCCTGTAATGATGCCCCGGTTGCTCTGGCTGTCGATCAGGCTGCCCAAATCTTCCCGAAACATCTGCACATCATACAGATCGTACACCAAGGCCGTCTGCCCATCATAGGCGGAATAGAGATCCATGGTCAGCCGGGTGCCCGTCACTTTGAAGGAGCGGACATTTTCCCGCTCAAACTGCTCCACCACCTCGGAATAGCGCAGTTCGCCCTGCTGCTGACGGTTCCCTTCAAAAAAGAGATAAGCAATCCCCAGAACGATGAGTATGATCAGCGCCACCCAGCCGATTTGGCCCAGACGCCGGTCATTCCGCTGTTTCTGTCCTTGCCCATCTCCGCCGGAATGTTCCGGCCCGGTGCTGTTATTCTGCCCTTGCATCTTTTTCCCCTTTCTTCCGCAATGCGCTGCGCACCGCGGTCTGTTTGCTTTTCCCCCCACCGCAGGTTTATGCACTCAGGCGTAGACCTCCGGCTTCAAAACACCCACATAGGGCAGATTGCGGTAGCGGTCGGCATAATCCAAGCCATACCCCACCACAAACTCATCCGGCACGGTGAAGCCCACATAATTCGGCTCGATGGGTTTTTCCCGCCGCGCCGGCTTATCCAGCAGCACGCACAGCGCAACGCTGGCCGCGCCGCGGTCTCTCAAATGCCCCGCCAGATTGTACAGCGTGTTGCCGCTGTCCAGAATATCCTCCACCAAAATAATATGCCGTCCCGCGATATTGCTGCGGATATCATAATCGATCTTGACCACACCGGAGCTGACGGTGGCATTTTTATAGGAGGATGCCGCCAGGAAATCCAACCCGCAGGGAATGGGGCACACCCGCATCAAATCTGCGAAAAACATGAAAGACCCCCGCAGCACACCCACAAACAACGGGTCCTTATTCTCATAATCCATTGCAATCCTGGCGCCGATTTCCCGCACGCGCGCTTTCAGCTCCGCCTCGGAGATCAGTACTTTCAGAATATCCTTCTCGATCGTATTCATTCTCTTTTCTCTCCCGTTTTCTGATTTATCTTTTGTAAAAATCGAGAATGTATTTCCATTCTCGCCCTTTTTCTACAAAGGCCCGGTCCACACCGATAAACAGCGCCGCCGCCGGATGCCCGCCCACATAGATGACCGGCGTTTCCTCCCGCTCCCGCACACTCAGCCCTGCGTCCACAAACAAGCGCTTGAGACTGCGGCTGCCTTCCTTCCCCGGAAGGGTCATGCGGCCGCTCTCCCGCCAACGGTCGGCGCAAACCGGCGCATGAAGCGCGGCATTGTTCAAAATCAGGCGCAAGGGCTTCTTCTCCGCCGCGCCGCGCTGCACCCTGCATTCGATACGCCAAGGCCCAAGCACCGCTTCGCCCACCGGCGGGAGCGCCGCGCACTGCCAGGGACGACTGCCGCCCACCGTAAGCACAAAGGAATCACAGTCGTTTTTCGCCACGATGCCCCGGGGCAGCGAGATCTGCGCCGTCGGCCCGCTCTGGCGCACCAGCTCCAGCACTGCCCGGATATGCCGGGCGCCAATGTCTTTTTTGGAAACCTGCAACAGATCCAGCATGGAGCGCACCACACGGCCCTGCAGCGCCGCAGGCAGTTCCAGCAATGCCTTGCGCTCCAGCGCCGCGCTTTCGCCGCGCCGTTCCACCTGGCGGCACACCCGCTCCGCCGCAGCACGCAGATACGCGTCTTCCTGGCGCAGAACACCGGCGGTCTGCGCCAGCGTTTCCTCCACCCTGGGATTGAGCTGCCGCAGCAACGGCAGCACTTCATGGCGGATCCGGTTCCGTGTGTGGGCCGGGTCGGTATTTGTCCGATCCTCCACATGGGGAATCCCATGTTCAGCCAAATAGGCTTCAATCTCCTGGCGCGGCGTATCCAGCAAGGGCCGGACAAAGATCCCCCGTACCGGGGCAATCCCGGACAGGCCTGTCAGTCCCGTGCCCCGGATCAGATTCAGCAGCACCGTTTCAGCATTGTCGCCTCGGTTATGGGCTGTGGCCACCCGCAACGCGCCGATTTGTTCCGCCGTTTCGCTCAAAAAGGCATAGCGCAGGTTCCGCCCCGCCTCTTCGATGGACCAGCCGTGCTCTTTCGCCGCCGCGGCCACATCGCCGCGGCCGGCGTAAAACGGCACGCCGCGCCCGGCGCACCAGCTGCGCACAAACGCCTCGTCCGCATCGGCCTGCGCGCCGCGCAGGCCGTGGTTGTAGTGGGCCGCCGCCACGGTGCAGCCGTACTTCGCCCCAAGTTCCAAAAGCCAGACGAGGAGGCACATGGAATCTGCTCCGCCGGATACAGCACACAGCACCGTGCCCCCGGAAGGCAGCATATCATAGGTCCGGATCAGATCCTGCTTCATTGCCCTCACCCCTCACCGAAACGCTTTTCCAGTGTGTCGAAGGTGGTAAATTCCGGCATCCATTTCAGCTCCACCTTTCCGGTTTCGCCGTGGCGGTTTTTCGCCACGATCAGCTCGGCGATGTTGCGCTTATCGGAATCAGGACTGTAATAGTCCTCCCGGAAAATAAACAGCACAATGTCCGCGTCCTGCTCAATGGCGCCGGATTCGCGCAGATCCGAAAGCATGGGACGTTTGTCGTCGCGCTTTTCGTTGGCACGGGACAACTGGGACAGGCACAGCACCGGCACCTGCAATTCTTTTGCCATAATCTTCAGCATGCGGGAAATATCTGACACCGCCTGCTGGCGGCTCTCGCCGGAATGTTTCATGCTGCCGCCGGCTGAACTCATCAGCTGCAGATAGTCGATGACCACCAGGCCCAGATTGTCCAGCCGCCGGCATTTGGCGTTCATATCGGATACCGTGAGCAGCGGATTGTCGTCCAGCCGGATGTCAGCCCGGGAAAGTACGCCGGCCGCTTCGGCCACCTTCATCCAGTCCGACTCCCGCAGCTCACCGGTAAGCAGGCGGTTGCTCTCCACCAGAGCTTCGCTGGACAAAAGGCGCAGCGCCAGCTGCTCCTTGGACATTTCCAGGGAGAACATGGCCACGGTCTTGCCCGAGTTTTTGCCCACATTCAGCGCAATGTTCAGCGCCAGAGAGGTTTTGCCCATACCAGGGCGGGCCGCCAGCAAAATGAGGTCGGACTTGTTCAGGCCCGAGAGCTTGGCGTCGATGGCCGAGAAGCCCGAGGAGATTCCGGGCAGCCGGCCGCCTTCCGCCGAAAGCTGTTCGATGTTTTCCAACACGCCGGAAAGCACCGTGCCAATGGGCGCCATATCTTGGGAAGAGCGGCCCTGGCGCACGGCGTAGATTTTCTGCTCGGCCACCTCCAGCACATCCTCAGGGTCGCCGCTGCCCTCGCGCACCATGGAAGTGATCTCCCCCGCCGCGGTAGCCACGTTGCGCAGCAGCGATTTGCCCCGCACCAGCGCCACATACTCCATGACGTTGGCCGACGTGGGCGTGATGTCCATGAGCTGGATAATATAATTCCGCGTGGTGTTTTCGTCGAAGGTGCCGTTCTTCTGCATCTCGCCCACCACCGTCACCGGATCGATGGGCCGGGAATAACTGAACATGGTATACATGGTTTCAAAGATATCCCGGTTTTGCTGTAAGTAGAAATCGCCGGGCTGCAGCTTATCCATCACATCTTTAATGCAGTTCTGATCGATGAGCATGGAGCCGAGCACTGCCTGCTCCGCCTCCAGGTTATGCGGCAGCTGCCGCGCTAAAAATTCATCCTCCAGCGCCAAGTCCAACCGCCTCCCTCCACTTCAATTTGCCACGGCTCATGGATCTTCATTTGATAGCTATAGTTCATATAGATGATATCTATCCGTCTTCCAGTTTCTTCCCTGTCGCGTCGTATGCGCGCAGGTGGCGGTCCGCCCCCCTCTTCCACATGCACAAAGGCCCAGCTCGGCGCCGCTGAACGATAGATTTCTGCGCCATCGTTCATCCGCGCTTGCGGAAGTTCCTGCCGCGCGCGGTAAACGGCGGCCGCCGGCCAGAGGCCCAGAATACACAAAAATACCAGCAGTGCCGCCGCAATGCAAACATGCCGCACCCGGAGCGGCTTTCGCCACTTCTTTGCATGCACCGCCACCTCTCTCAGCACATTCTCCCCCCGGGGAAATCAAAAGGGGGGTGTACCCCTTCTTTAATTTTTCTCTTCGGCCACCATCAAATGAATCGTACCTGTGATCTCAAAACCCAGTTTGCATTTGATCTGATAACCGCCGCAGGATTTGATGGCTTCTTCCTGAACGATCTTCTGCTTGGCGATGTCGATGGCATGCTGCGCTTTCAGCGCGTCGGAAATCTCCTTGCTGGTGATGGCGCCGAACAGGCGGCCGTCTTTGCCGGTTTTGGCATGGATCTTCACCGTCAGGCCCTTGAGCCGCTCGGCGATCTCCTCCGCCGCAGCCTTCTGCCGGGCTTCCTCGGCGCGCCGGGCCTTTTCCTGCAGCTTCATGGTGTTCAAATTGTCCGACGTGGCCTCCACGGCCAGCCTGCGGGGCAGCAGGAAATTGCGCCCGTAGCCGTCGGAAACCTCCACCAACTGGCCCTTTTTACCCTGGCCCTTCACGTCTTGCTGTAAAATCACTTTCATGGTTCTGACCTCGTTTCTTTTCTCACATAGATTGCCTGTATGACACGGCGTATTGTACAAAATAAAATAGCTTACTTACGGAAATAATCGTCGATGGCCGCCAGCAGCTGCTCGCGCACATCGGCCACCTTGGCATGTTTCACCAGGCCGCCCGCCGCCGCTGCATTGCCGCCGCCGCCGAGCTTTTCCAGGATCACCTGCACATTGATCTCGCCCACGGAGCGGGCGGACAGGTTCACATCCTCCCCGATCGGCGTGAGCACAAAAGACGCGCTGATGCCTGCGATCTGCAGCAGTTCATCCGCCGCCTGGGCGGCGATCACACGGCCCACCGGAAGATCCACCGCCGCCAGGGCGATGTTGCCGTGCACTGTCTCCGCCCGGCGGATCACATTATAGCGGTTAATCGTGGAATCCAGGTCGTTCTGGAACAGGCGGCGCACTTCGCCGGTGTCGGCGCCGGCGCGGCGCAGATAGGCCGCCGCGTCAAAAGTGCGTCCGCCGGTGCGCACGGTAAAGTTCTTGGTATCCAGCACGATGCCGGCCAGCAGCGCCTCGGCTTCCACCTCCAGCACGTCGCTGGGATCGGTCAGATACTGCAGCAGTTCGCTGACCAACTCACTGGCCGATGAGGCATACGGCTCGTGGAAATTGAGGGCCGCATTTTCGATATATGTCGCCGCCCGACGGTGGTGATCGATCACGGCAACGCGTCCGGCACGCTCCAGAATATTGGGCGCTTCCACCATATCGGGGCGGTTCGTATCCACCACGACCACCAGCGCGCCGGCACGCATCTGCAGCAGCGCGTCGGTGGGGTCGGTCAGGAACGCATCCTGGTACTCCGGGGTTTCCAGCAGGCGGGAAATCATCGGCCCCGCCGCGCTGTTTTCAATGTCCATGACGATGCTGGCCTTCTTGCCTTTCTTGCGGGCGATGCAGCAAATGCCCACCGCGGCGCCCAAGGCGTCCATGTCCGCAAACCGGTGGCCCATGACGTACACCTGCCCGGCGTCGCTCATCAACTCGCCCAGCGCCGTGGCCATCACACGGGATTTGACCTTTGTGCGTTTCTCCGTCTCTTTGGCACGGCCGCCGAAAAATTCAAAATTCATATTGGTGCGCACCACCGCTTGGTCGCCGCCGCGGGACAGGGCCATGTCGATGGAGAGCGTGGCATTGTGGAACAGCTCCTCCAGCGTGGCATCCCCGCGGCCCACGCCGATGCTCAGCGTGGCCGGCACGCCCTCGGTACTGACTACCTCGTGCACGGAATTGAGCAGGGAAAACTGTTCTGCCGCCAGCTTTTCATAGTACTGTTCTTCAAACACAAACAGATAGCGGTCGCGCTCGTATTTGCGCAGCAGGCCGTGGCATGAGGCCGTCCAGTCGTTGATCTTGCGATCAATGCGGGCGCGCATGGCGCTGCGGGCCACATCGGTGGTTCCCTTGGTTAGCTCTTCATAGTTATCCATCATGATGATGGCCACATTCAGGCGGGACGCCCTGTATTTGCGGGCAATCTCCTCGCTGTCGGTCACGTCGATCCAATACATGGTGGCCAGCAGCCCCTGCTCGCGGCCCTCGCCGCCGGCCTGCTGGGTCAGGTTGCCGTACACCCGGTAAAGCCGGCTTCGCATTTCCATCAGCTCCGGCGCCTCGTGGCGGCACTCCAGCAGCCACCGGGCGCTGAACTGAGGCACCACGTCTCCGATGCGGCTGTCAAAGAGCTGCTCGGAGCGTCCGGAGATCTCTTGGAATCCCTCGTTGCACCACACGATGCCCCCGGTTTCCGGATGGAAGATCACCATGGGCAACGGCGCATTGAGCATGGTGTCCTTGGTGGCCGAATCCACATTGGATGTCACGCTTTCGATATATTTGAGAATGTTGGCCTTCCGGCTGACGGCGTTGCGATGGGCATACACCGCCAGCACCGCGATGATCACACCCTCAATGACGCCGATCACCAAATCGAAGGACGCCGCCACCACCGCAAAGCAGATCAGCACAAAAAAGAAAAATTGCGACCCCGGCCCCATCAGACGGGATATTTTTTTATTCACAGATCCTACCTCCGTAAACGCTGCGCAGTAAATGCGGAAAGGCCGCCCGTATCCAAAGCAGCTCTGTCAGTATAGATTCTTTATTATAACATGCTTTGCCGAAAGCAACAACCGCTAAACGAGAAATTTCTCCCGTCAAACGGGCAAAATAGGGCTGTCCCGCCGGCGCACTTCCCGCCTCTGCCGGGCCGCAGCGGTACATTTTGGTGCCTTTTGTCAGGCGATTTTTTGAAGAATTTCGAAAATTGCTGTACTTTTTGCCCCGCTTATGGTATACTGAGTAAAGCAAGCGCCCCGCCGCGTATCGTTTCGGGGCCGCGCCAGAGGCGGTTTTCCCCCGTCCGGCGGTTTTCTTTCGTATTTTTTGACGGATGCAGCTTTTGCTCCGTGATCAAATAAAAACAAGTTCATCCTGGTGAAAAAAGTGCGCACGGCGGTACCGGACGGCGGATCAGGGCCGTTCTGGACGCGTGCATTTCTTTCTTTTTTCGGTTTCGGCATCGTCTTCTGGCGTCTCGGACAGCTTTTTCCGGGCGGCGGGCTTTTTGGCATGGCCTTTTGCCCCCGGCCCGGCGCACCGGCGGTGCCGCGGCACTCTGCCGCGCCGAAATCTGCCACAGATGGAACTTACATACCACATTTTAGGAGGAGTTTTCTCATGGCAGAAAAAATTAAGATCATTCCCCTTGGCGGTCTCAATGAGATCGGCAAAAACCTGACCGTTTACGAATACGGCGGCGACATTATCGTGGTGGACTGCGGCATGGCCTTTCCCGGCGACGATATGTACGGCATCGACATGGTCATCCCGGACGTAACGTATCTGGTGAAAAACGCCCAGCGTATCCGCGGCTTGTTCATCACCCACGGCCACGAGGATCACATTGGCGCCATTCCCTATGTGCTGCGCCAGGTGAACATGCCCATCTTCTGCACCAAGCTGACGGCGGGCCTGATCAAGCTGAAGCTCGAAGAGCACGGTCTGACCAAGCAGACGAAAATCACCACCGTGGAAGCGGGACAAACCGTCAAGGCCGGCAAGTTCGAGGTGGAGTTCATCCACGTGAACCACTCCATCGCCGATTCGGCCGCCTTCGCCATCCGCACCAAAATGGGCACTATCGTCCACACCGGCGACTTCAAGATCGATTCTACCCCCATCGACGGCAAGATCATCGACTTGGGCCGTTTCGGCGAGCTGGGCAAGCAGGGCGTCCTGGCGCTGCTGTGCGATTCCACCAATGTGGAGCGCCCCGGCTTCACCCAGTCCGAGCGCTCGGTGGGCCGCACCCTGGACCAATTGTTCTCCGGCTGCGACAAACGCATCATCCTGACCACTTTCGCCTCCAACATCCACCGCGTACAGCAGGCCATCGACGCTGCGGTGAAATACGGGCGCAAGGTGGCCGTCACCGGCCGCAGCATGGAAAACATCGTGAAGGTGTGCTCGGAGTTGGGCTATATGAACATCCCCAAAAACACGCTGATCGACGTGGCCAAGGCCAAGAGCCTGCCCAAGGAGAAGGTGCTCATTGTCACCACCGGCAGCCAGGGCGAAGAAATGTCGGCCTTGTACCGCATGGCTTTCTCCACCCACAAGCAGGTGGAGGTGGGCTACGGCGACCGCATCATCATTTCCGCCTCCGCTATCCCCGGCAATGAAAACAGCGTGAGCACTGTGGTCAACGAGCTGTTCCGCAAAGGCTGCGACGTTATTTACGGCAACTCCTGGCACCTTCACGTCTCCGGCCACGCCTGTCAGGAAGAGCTGAAGATCATCCACGCCCTGACCGCGCCCAAATTTTTTATTCCCCTGCACGGCGAGCAGCGCATGCTGCAGCTGCACAGCGAACTGGCCCAGAGCATGGGCATGAGTCCCAAAAACGTAGCCATTGCGGAAAACGGTTCGGTCATCGAATTGACCCACCGCTCCATCCGCGTAGGCGGCAGCGTTCCCGCCGGCCAGGTGCTGGTGGACGGCTACGGCGTGGGCGACGTAGGCGCTGTGGTGCTGCGGGACCGCAAGCATCTGGCCGAGGACGGCATGGTGGTAGTCAATATCAACCTGTCTGCCCAGGACGGCAGCCTCCTGGCCCCGCCGGACATCATCACCCGCGGCTTTATCTACGTCAAGGAATCGGGCGATCTGTTGAAAGAGCTGCAGGATGTGGCCTCCGAGGCAGTGGGCAAGTGCCGCCGCGGGCGGCGCGGCCGCGGCAACGGCGAGGATCTGCGCAGCACTGTCAAATCCGCTGTCAGCAACTATCTGTATAAATCCACCCGCCGCAATCCCATGATTTTGCCCATCGTTAACGAACTATAACACACAGCGGAAACCGCCCCGATGCCTGCGCATCGGGGCGGTTCTTTTGTTTTTTATTCCACATCCTGCCGGGTGCGCCGTTGCGCCCACTCCATTTCTTTCAGCTGCCGCCGAAGTCCCCGATGGTATTCCAAATATGCCTCCCAGGCGAGCGTTCGGTGTTCCATCTCCTCGGCATCAATGCCCTGCAAAAGCAAAAGTACCGTTTCCAAAAGGGGACAGTTCGTGTACCACACTTGGGCCTGCTTTTCTACCATCACAAATATGGAGCCGTCCAGTTTTCTGCCCATCGCCTGGTACACCAGGCAGCTTTTTTCATTGGGCACCACCGAAAAAAGCGACAGTATCAGGGTGTCCTGCCTCAGTGAAAGCGCCCGCGCGCGTAGCATATAGAACGCTTTTCTGGATCCTCGCTCGGTGAGATAACGGTATGGATTTCATCGTCCCCGGAGCCAGATCTAAATAGGTCTTCAAAATCCGCACCATGCCGAACACATCCCGCTCCGCGGAAACCACAGCAGACGCTATCTGCTGCAAATCCTATCCGGTCATAGATCGATTGCTACAACCTTTCTCCTCTTTGTAATCTGTTTTGCGCATACTATCTTGTCATATTTTAATGTAGAGAAAAAACATTTTCTCAAAAGTCAATATCTTACTGCGCAGGTATCGGCAGGGTGTTTTCCTCAAAATGGGACAGCCCCCTGCTTTTGTTCGGACGCCGACGGTATACTTCCGCAGTAGATGGGCCATGCTGAACTATATGAAAGTGACAAATCTACCGGGACACGACTCCTGGGTTTTACTGCTGTTTCTGGGCCTCGCCTGTCTGTTCTTTGCGCCGCTGGTGGCCCCTTGGGTTACGCGTCTGGCCGGGGTGGTGCTGGCCGTGCTGGGGCTGGAACAGAGCGTCAACGGCTTCCGGAACAAAAAATACCGCCGTCCCAACCATCTCCAGCCCGCGCTCGGTCTGGAGATGATCGCCGTGGGCGCCGTGGCTCTGTGGCTGGGCGAAGGCGCACTGGCGCTGATCTGCGCGGTGTGGGGCGTATTCGGCCTGCTGCTGGCGGCCCACGGCCTGAACCATGTGCTTTCTGCCGCTGCACAGCGGCACTTTTCCTGGTGGAAATGCGCCGTGGCGCTTCTGGAAGCCGTTCTCGCCCTGGAGCTGATCTTCACCAGCGGGGAAGCGGTCATCTGGCACATCCGCCTGCTGGGATTGGAACTGCTGACTGCCGCCTTTTCCTACCGAGTCAGCAAATCCTCCCAGCTGACCTGACAGGGCTTATTCTTCTTCCACCCCCGGGAAAAAGCGGGGCGGATACAAGCGGCCGCGGCGCAGCTCCCTCCGGCGCTCCACCTTCCGCTGCCGGCGCTTGGATTTCTTTTCCAACCGCTTGGCGTAAAACTGTGGATTGCGGTAGCCGTCCACGGAGTATCCCCCATCCATGGGGACGCTGACCCAATAGCCCAAAGGCGCAATGGCATTGCGGCTGTGCGGTTTGGCCGTCCGGTACAGCTTGCAGTAGCGGTCAAATACCTCTGCGCGGGAATTCATCATATCCGGCAGCACTTTGCCTGCGGAGGAAAGGCTTCCCTTCTGCTTGGTGTAAAAATACACCGGCTCGGGCAGAACCATGACGTGCTTTGCATGGGCCAGATAGCTCAAATTAAACACCGTGTCCTCACACCAGTCGAGGTCGTCGGGACAGGCGATCTTTTGAAGCCGCACGATGTCCGTGCGGAAAAGTTTATTCCACAGCACACCATAATAAAAATTGGCCGGCGCACGCATCAACCCCTCCACAAAGCGCTCCCGTGTCACTTTACCAGACATAAACAGCGCGCGGTGCGCATAAATGCGCCGCTCCAGCACGCGGTAAAATCCGGCCACCACTAATTCGCACCCGCTTTGCTCGGCGGCCTCGGCCATGCGCTCAGTGGCGTCGGAGCGCAGCCAGTCGTCGCTGTCAGCAAACTGGAGGTACTTGCCGGTCGCCGCAGCAATGGCCCGGTTGCGGCTGTCGGCCACACCGGAGTTGCGCTCTTGGTCGATCAGATGAAAGCGCGCGTCGCGCTCACAGTATTCCCTGCAGATGGCCCGGCTGCCGTCGGTGCTTCCGTCGTTCACCAGCAGCACCTCGATGTCCTGCCAGCTCTGGCAGCGGATGCTGTCCAGGCACCGGCGCAGGGTCTTTTCCGCATTGTAAACCGGCACAATGATGCTCACGCTTGGTCGTATCATGGCGTTTCCTCCTGTTTTGTCACATCAGCGGCGCCAGCAGGCACAGAACCTGTTCAACGATCTTTTTGAACAGGCTGCGGCGCCTCCACTCCTCGTAATGCAATTCCCTGCTGTCCTTCTGGATATCCAGGATCGTCGTTTCAATATCTTCAACCACCTGGCCGCCAGTAAACAGCACGCCGCCTTCATAGTGCTCCCACAGGCTGCGGAAATCAAGATTCACCGAGCCGCAGATGGCCAGCGCCCCATCCGCCGCCAGGAGTTTTGCGTGAAGGAACCCCGGCCGATATTCAAATACCCGGATGCCGTGGCGCAGCAGCGGGCCAAAATTGTGGCGGGATACCGCATGCACATAGGATTTGTCGTAAATCCCCGGCATGAAAATGCGCACATCCACACCGCTTTTGGCCGTGCGGATTAGGCTTGCCGTCATCTGCCGGTCCAGCACCAGATAGGGCGTGGTGATATACAAATGGTCCGTGGCCCGGTCAATCACTATATCGTAGAGCGCTTGCACGGGGTTGTCCGGATTTTTGGCAGGGCCTCCGTCAAAGGGGCGTACATAGGCCTTGGCCTCCGCTGCACGCGGCGCCGGGGCGGACGGAAGCTTCTGGCTCTGCCCCGTGCACACCTGCCACATGACCAGAAACGCCGCCTCCATGGAGCGCACAGCCTCCCCCGAAACACGCACCGCCGCGTCCTTCCAGTAGCCGAAGCGGCGGCGGCGGTCAAAGTATTCGTCAGCCAGATTGATGCCTCCGGTATAACCGGTCTCCCCATCGATCAAAATGTATTTCTGGTGAGTGCGGAAATTGAAAGAAACGTGCAGCACATCCTTATTGATGGGCGCAAAAAACACCAAGCGGATGCCGGAGGCACGGATCTCCCGGCGAAAGGAGGGCGTGCTGGCTTTCAAAGAGCCGAAGTCATCCAGCAACAGGCGCACATCGACGCCCGCTGCGGCCTTTTCCTTCAAGATTGCAAACACCTCATCCCAAATACTGCCCCGGTCCAGAATAAACATTTCAATGTGAATGCTTCTGCGCGCCGCTTTCAGATCGGGGATCAGGCGCTGGTACATATCCGTGCCGGAGGGGAAAAACTCCGCTCCCTGGTTTTCGTACACCGGGTAGCCCGCCCGGGCCAGATACCGCCCCAGAGGCGCTTCGTTGGGGAAGTCCTCATAACAGCGCGTTTCGGTCTCCGTGCGGATAGGAAGCAGCTCGCCGATCTCATGTTCGGCCCGGCGGAAACGCCGGTTGAACCAGCTGAACTCCCGCTTGCTGCCCCAGAGAAAATACAAAATGAACCCGCCCCCGGGAATCAGGAAAATAATGAGCACCCAGTTGAGCTTATAACGCGGTTCCTTATTCACCATAACATAGATGAGCGGTACGCTGAACAGCTGCAGATTGAGGTACACCGAGATGGCGCTTCTCTGCAGAAACACCACCGGGCTGATGATCAGCACCATTTCAATGACCAGCACCACGATGACCGAGCCAATACGCAGGAAGGTGTTCATCAGCTCCAACACTCTTTCATTCAGTTTCACGGCCCGGCCTCCTTTCCTGCAAGCAATATTACGCCAGAATAGTGTATTCTTTTTTTATTATATCGATACGCCGCACCGGTGTCAAATTACATCCCCCGGCCAGTGTCAAAACCTCCTGCAAATGTGCAGGTGCCGCCGGAACGGATTGACTTTCCTTCCCGTCATGGCATACTGTAGTTAGCATGCGCAAACTCTCTTGCTTTTCTGCTGCGGCCGCGTGAACAGACGCTGCCGGCGCATTCCCCGGCGGCGCAGAAAGGAGAAGATATCATCATGCCCCTTTCGATTTCGGTAACCAACCTGATTGTGATTGCCATCGTGGCTGTCATCCTCTTTTTTGCCGTGCGCAGCAGCATCCGGCACCTGCACGGCGAGGGAGGCTGTTGCGGCGGCAGCACGTACAAAGCCCACCCCAAAAGCTGGATCACGTGGGGCAAACCAAAACCTTTTCCGTGGAGGGGATGACCTGCCAGCACTGTGTCAACCGCGTGATGGACGCCGTCAACTCCATCGACGGGGTATCCGGCGTGGTGCATTTAAAAAAGGGCATTGTCACCGTATCCATGGCGCATCCCGTTGAGGACGCCGTTATTTGCCGGGCCATCGAAAAAGCCGGCTACACTGTGCCCGGAGCGAAAAACTGAGCCGGATCCCGCCCCCTTTTCCGACCGGAATGCCGCCCGATCGGACGCAGCCTGAACCCTTTTTCTCGCTGTGTCCGGCCGAGCGGTTTGTTTCGGAACAGATCCCGCCTGTACTACAAGAGGCGCGGAGCAATATGCTCCGCGCCTCTTGTAGTTGTATGGATATGAAACAGACGACAGAATGGGATTCTCCGTTCTGTGTTTCTCATTTTTGTTCCGCACAACAGCCGCAGGTATGCGTTTGACCGCAGCAGTTCCCGGCGGCCTCGCCCGAGGAATGACAGGCCGAGCAGTTTCCGCCGGCCGGGCAACCAATACATTTGACGCCGCGTTTCTTGGCCCGGATAATATAGGCCAGCGCCAAACCGACAATCAATACGACGATCGCGATTACAATCAAATCTGTCATATGAAACATCTCCTTTTATACATGCCTTTATTTGGCAGTACCCAGTGCATATTCTGCAGCCAGGCCCCGATTTGTCCGACGGACCAGATACACAACCACGGCAGCGAAGCACAGCACCGCGATCAGGCCGGGCAGGAAACCGGCGCCCGGAGTGCCGGTGGTGATCAGCGTGCCGATCTGGAATACCAGGAAGCCCACGGTATACCCCACAGCCAACTGCAGGCAGATCGCGCCGGCCAACCATTTGCCGCTCTTTAACTCGGAACGCATGGCGCCGATGGCCGCAAAGCAGGGGGGCGTGAACAGGTTGAACATCAAATACGCCAGGGCGGCAACCTTGGTGATGGCCACCACAGTAGCGACCTCCGCGCCGGCGCCTTCCATCATGGCCAGTTCTTCCGTGTCGATCAGGTTTTCAAGGCCAACAAAGCAGACGGCCAGCGTACCGACCACGTTTTCCTTAGCGATAAAGCCGGTCACCGCGGCGGCAGCCAACTGCCAGGACAGCACACCCACAATGGGGACCAGCAGGTAAGCGAAGGGATGCGCAATGGCGGCAAGGATGGAGGAATCCGCCGTCTCCGCCACCTGAAGGCTCCAGTTAAAGCTCTGCATCAGCTGCACAACGGTGTTGCACACCAGAATGATAGTACCAGCTTTGATGATATACGCTTTACCGCGGTCCAGCATGGACAGCACGCCGATCTTCAGGCTGGGCGCCTTATATTCGGGCAGCTCGATGATAAAGAAGGATTTTCTCACCTTGTAGCCGGTGATCGCGTTGACCAGCAGCGCGCACACCAGAATCAGGGCAATACCCACAAAGTACATCATGGGCGCCACCCAGCCGGCATTGGGGAAGAACGCGCCGACGAACAACGCAATTACGGGCATCTTGGCGCCGCAAGGCATGAAGGTTGCCAGTATGGCGGTGGAGCGGCGCTCGCGTTCGTTGCGGATGGTACGGCAGGCCATAATGGCGGGGATGCCGCAGCCAGTGCCGATGACGAAGGGGATCACGGACTTGCCGGACAGACCCACCTTCTTGAAAACCGGATCGAGCACCACCGTAGCGCGGGCCATGTAGCCGCAGTCCTCCAGCAGGGCGATCAGGAAATACATGACCATAACCAGCGGCAGGAAGCCGATGACAGCGCTCACACCGCCAATGATACCGTCAACCACCAGAGACTGCAGGAACGGCGAGGCATTGACCATCCACTCCGAAACGATACCCTGGAAGCTCTCGAGCAGGCCCACCAGCCAGTCGGCAATCGGAGGTCCGATCCAGGTCTGGGAGATCTGGAACACCAGGAACATTACGCTGGCAAAGATGAGCAGACCAGAAACGGGATTGGTCATCACTGCATCGATCGTATCCTGCGAATTCTTCTCTTTCGTGAGAACCTTGCGCGTTTCCACCTGGTTTACGATCTTATTGACAAAATCAAAGCGCGCACGGTCGGCCTGCTCCACCTGATGCTTGTCAGTCAGGTCCACGCCGGTTTGCTCATAGGGCGCTTTCCGGCTCTGTCCTTTCAAGCCGGCGGCGGTTTTTACCACTTCGCTCAGGCCGCTGGCGGAGGTGGACACCGTTTTCACCACCGGGCAGCCCAGCTTGGCGGACAGGGCCGCCGCGTCAATTGTCGTGCCCTTTTTTTCGTTGATATCGCTCTTGTTCAGCGCCACGACCACAGGAATGCCCAGCTCCAGCAGCTGCGTGGTAAAAAACAGACTGCGGCTCAGGTTGGTGGCATCCACAATGTTGACAATCGCATCGGGATTTTCATGCTTGACATAGCTGCTGGTGATGCTCTCTTCTGAGGTGAAGGGCGACATGGAATACGCGCCGGGCAGATCGACTGCGATCAGCTCTTCGCCTTCATAATACATTTTCTTGATCGGACTCTCTTTTTTCTCCACGGTAACGCCGGCCCAGTTGCCCACGCGCTCATTTCTGCCGGTCAGGGCATTATACATGGTCGTTTTACCGCTGTTGGGATTGCCTGCAAAAGCAATTCTCATATCAGTTTCTCCTCCTCTTTTCATGTTCTTTTGGAAAACCATCCAAAAAACGGGCGCCTCTCAAAGTTAGTTTTGGCAAACCTCCCATCAAAAAACAGCGGCATGCCGCAATCGCAGTTTTTTCAAACTACGATTGCCTCTGCCAGCTGATTATCAATGTTATATCTGCCGTCCTTGATGGATACGACACAGCTGTTCTTCAGCCGCGACACCACGGTGATCGGCTCGCCGCTATAGCAGCCTAAGGAGAACAGGAACGCGTCCATCTCTTCGTCGTCGGTGACGATCTCACGAACAACATATTCCCTGCCCAGCTCCGCCTGCGTCAGGTTCATACCGCTTCCCACCTTTCAAACCACAGTTAGGCTTATCTAACTTTTAACAATATAGCACCGTCTCCCAGATTTGTCAAACCTTTTTTCCCCGCATCCGCCGAAAAAAAGCGCGCTGCAGCGGCAGCCGAGGGGCGCTGTTTCGACTTTTTTAGCACGATTAATCAGTGCTTTCTTTCCTTTTTTACCCACTTTTGTGCAAAGCGGCGGCAACCCTTTGTTGCATCCGGTTCAAAATAGGTATAATATGTGTGATACATTCCCGGAAAGCGAGAGCGAGAACACGATGGAAAAACAGTTTCACGGACAAGCGTCCGAATCTCTGCGGCTGGGCCTGCTGCTGGCCGTGGTGGGCGGTTTTTTAGAGGCCTATACTTTTCTCAGCCGCGGCGGCGTGTTTGCCAACTGCGAAACCGGAAATCTGGTGCTGCTGGGCTTATATCTGGCCCAGGGACAGGTGAGCCGGGCAATGACGTATCTGCCCCCTATCCTGGCCTTTTTCTGCGGCGTACTGCTGACCAACAGCATCCGCCGCCGTGCCGCCCCCCATCCCAGGCTCCACTGGCGGCAGGTCACCGTGCTGTTCGAGGCGGCGTGCCTGGCTGCGGTGGCTTTCATCCCCTACGGCCGCTGGGAGGATATCGCCGTCACAGCCTTGGTTTCCTTCGCCTGTTCCATCCAGGTGCAGAGCTTCCGCAAGGTACGCGGCAGCGCATATGCCACCACCATGTGCACCGGCAACCTGCGCAGCGCCGCCGACAACCTGTACGCAGGCCTTGCTCTGCACGATGCTCCGGCCCTGCTCCGTGCCGGCCGCTATCTGTCCGTCGTGCTGGTGTTCGTGCTGGGCGCGGTGGCCGGGGCTTTCCTCACCCATGCGCTGGCCGAAAAGGCCGTTCTGTTGTGCGCCCTGCCCCTGTTGGCAGCCTTTGGCGTCATGTTTCTCCCTACGGGTGAAGAGGCTCCCTGACTGGTGCCGCTTGCCAAAGCTGCCGCTTTGCGGTATGATAAATAGAATCAACGCAGCTGCAGAAAGGAGCGGTTTTGTGAATACCGTGAACGTGCGCGGCCTCGAAATCGGCACAGGACGTCCCAAAATTGCCGTGCCCCTCACCGGCGCCGCCCGTGAGGATCTGATTGCCCAAGCCAATACGCTGCCTGGGCTGGGCGCCGATCTGGCAGAATGGCGCATGGATTGCTTTGCCCAAGTGGAAAACGGCGCCGCTGTGGCGGCCTGTCTCCGGGACCTGCGCCGCAGCTTGGGGGAAATGCCCCTGCTGGCCACTTTCCGCACAGACCGGGAAGGCGGCGCACATCCTTTGTCCGCTCAAAGTTATGCCGCACTAAACGAAACTGTGCTCTCCTCCGGTCAGGCAGACCTGATCGACGTGGAACTCTTTTCCGACGGGGACTGCGTCCCGCACCTAATTGCCGCTGCCCACAGCGCCGGCGTAAGCGTTGTGCTCTCCAGCCACGATTTTGAAAAAACGCCTCCCAAGGACGAGTTGGTGCGCCGCCTGTGCCGCATGCAGGAATTGGGCGCAGATCTCCTGAAAATCGCCGTCATGCCCCGCTGCCGCAACGACGTGCTGACTCTGCTGCAGGCCACGGAGGAGATGCTCTCCCGGCACGCCCGAACGCCCCTCATCACGATGAGTATGGGCGATTTGGGGATGGTCACCCGGATCTGTGGCGGTTTTTTCGGCTCCGCCGTCACTTTTGGCGTCGCCACCCAAGCTTCCGCCCCAGGCCAACTGCCCTTGGAACGTCTCCACACGCTTCTTTCCCTGATGCCTTTTCCCAATTGATAAACAGCCGCGCCCCCTTGCATACACCAGGGGACGCGGTTTTTTTTCGCCGGTTCTCCTCAATAAACGATTCCCCGGTCACAATTTTCCCACATAAAACAGGGTAGTGGGCAGTACGGCCAACTTCTCTTGCAAGATCCACCAGCCTGCTGTCGACTCGAAAATAAACGGGCGCAAGCCACGGATGAAACTCTGTTAAACCGTCGTCCGCGACATTATGATACGCAACATATTCCCCCACAACCGTGTCGAAAAGCCGGACTTTTTCATCCATACCCCCCCGCCGTCCCGCTGTTGATGATACCGTCTACATGGAACATGGTAATCAGCAGCTGGGCTGCAATCGCTGCGCTGACTTTACATACACCGCTGTATACGACGACAACCGGAACGCCCGACAATGTGCCCTGATAAAATTCCAGCACTGCCGCTTTTGTTTTGGATACCTGCTTCATCCACTTCAGAAAAGGGTCGCGTTCCGTATCGCTGGCACAGATAATTCCCATTAAACTCATAGCAGGTTCCACCTTCCCCTGTCAATTCCGCTTTCTTTGCCGTTTTTGCCCCGGCACTCATTTTTGACCGTATCCGCTGGAACTTTTTAAGACACCACTCTATTGGCTTCCAATTTTTTGACAGATTTTCCTCTTTTTTGCCCCGTATTCTCCCCCCATTTTCCAAAATACCACCTTTTTCCATAAGTTTTCGACAATATCCACATGGTTTTCCACCGCTTGCTTTTTTCAGTTTTCTTTCGCGCTTTCCAGATCAGCTGTCCTATTTAAACCATTAGTCTGCCTTACATATAAAGACAGCGCTGTGAAATTTTGTTTCGCAGCGCTGTCTTTGTGCTTTTTCTTACTCCACACCCAGCATGTCGCACAGGGAGAGCACATAAATCTGTCCGGCGTTCACCACGTCCTCAATGTCCACATTTTCATTATAGGAATGGATGCCTTCGGTATTGGCGGGGCCGTACTGGATGGTGGGAATCCCCTGGGCACGGTACGCCCGGGCGTCAGAGGAAGCCCACTGATAGGCAGGAATCACTTCCACCCCCCAGACCGCCTCGGCGTTTTTTTTCACCGTCTGCACGATCACCGCATCCTCGTCGGTGTAGTTGCCCTCGCTCTTCCAGTGCAGATCGTAGGTGATACCCTCCACGCCGCACTCGGCGATAATGCTGTCCAGCATGTCCACGATCTCCTGATGATCCACGCCGATGGGCAAGCGCACATCCACAATAGCCTCGCAGTAATCAGGCACCATATTGGGCCGGGTACCGCCGGAGATCAGGCCCACATTAGCCGACACATGACGGATCACTTCACCGCTGCCCGGCTCGCCCACCTTCTCCTCGGTGGAGCGGATGGAGTTTTCCAGGGCGTGGCGCTGGCTCTCTTTGAAATGGCCCTCAATGGTGGTCAGACGGGGCATCTGGTCCAGCACCCTCGCCATTTTCAAAATGGCGTTATCGCCCTTGAAGCCGCCCAGGCTTCCGTGGGCCGACTTACCCGCCGCCTTGAGCACGATGTGCAATCCGCCCTTCTGGCCGATCTCAATGTCGTTGCTGGAGGTCGGCTCGGCGATCAGGCAGGCGTCGGCCTTCTCAGCGTAGCCATGCTCGCACAGCCAGGTAGAACCGTATTCGCCGCCGCTCTCCTCATCGCTGACCAGATGCAGCCGGACGTTGCCTTTGAGATCTGCACCAGACTCCTTCAGGATCTTCATGGCAAACAGCAGGCCCGCCACGCCGGCCTTCATGTCGGAAGTGCCGCGGCCCAGAATTTGCTTATCCGTCACCGTGCCGCAGAAGGGGTCAAAGCTCCACTGGCTGCGGTCGCCGGCGGGTACTACGTCCAGGTGTCCGTTAAGGATTACGCTGAAGCCCTCGTCGCTGCCCAGCTTGGCCACAATGCAGGGGAACTCCGGATTGTTTCCGGTTTCCTCATAGGGGATGCCGACCGCCTTGAGGTAGTTCTCTACAAAATCCACTACCGGGCGCTGAGATCCGGTGGGGTTTTCACTGGGAATCTGAATCAGCTCTGACACGAGCTGCACCAGTTCGCCGCTCTTCTCCTGCGCCATTTGGTGCAGCTGTTCACGTGTAGGATGCGTCATAAAACATATCTCCTTTTTTGAAATCTATCTTAGCCGGTTGCTCTCCGGCAAGGCTTCCACTACGGGAAATGCACAAAGCCCCCCGCCCGGCGCAGCCGGCGGCGTCAGCGCAGGCCGCGCAAGGCGGGAAGCTCTACAGTGTTTTAATGATACAGAAAACAGGCCACCTGATGGCCATCACCAATGTCCTGCAGCGTCGGAATCTCTCGGGTGCAGCGCTCGGTGCAGTTGGGGCAGCGGCCCGCCAAGGGACAGCCGATCTGATCGCCGATGGGGCTGGGGATCTCACCCTTGAGTACGATGCGCCCCTTTTTCTGGAAAGGAGACTCCGGCGGAATAGCCGAGAGCAGAGCCTTCGTATAAGGATGCAGGGGATTTTCATAAATCTGAGCCGCCCGGCACAGCTCCACCACACGGCCCAGATACATGATGGCAATGCGGTCGCTGACATGCTTGATCACGCCCAGATCGTGGGAAATGAAAATGTAGGTCAGATTATACTGGCGCTGCAGCCGGTTAAACAGGTTGAGTACCTGGGCCTGGATGGACACATCCAACGCGGATACCGGCTCGTCGCATACAATGATCTTGGGCTTGAGCGCCAATGCGCGGGCCACGTTGATGCGCTGGCGCTGGCCCCCGGAAAATTCGTGGGGATAGCGGTTCATG
The DNA here is from genome assembly GCA_020555605.1 of bacterium 210917-SL.2.15. Lineage (GTDB taxonomy): Bacteria > Bacillota > Clostridia > Oscillospirales > Oscillospiraceae > Pseudoscillospira. The sequence goes on from JAJCJC010000005.1 coordinate 125,308, forward strand.
TGCTGAATATCAAGGCCTACCTCGCGCATCAGCTCCAGCACACGCTCCTGCCGTGCCTTGGGGTCGGTAATAATATTATGCACCTTCAGCGGCTCAGCGATGATGTCCTCGCAGGTATTGCGGGGATCCAGAGAGGAATAGGGATCCTGAAACACCATCTGAATATCTTTTTTCAGCGCTTTCAGTTCCGCGCCTTTCAGTTCAAAAATATTTCTGCCCTGATATTCTACCGTACCAGCGGTAGCCTTGTGCAGCTGAATGATCGTGCGGCCCAGCGTGGACTTGCCGCAGCCGGACTCGCCGATGATGCCCAGCGTTTCGCCCTCGTACACGTCCAGCGACACATCGCTCAGCGCATGCAGAATCTGGGGCTTGGCGCCCAGACGGCGGCTCTTGATTTTGAATTCCTTGGTCAGGCCGCGGAGCTTCATCAGCGGTTCCCGGCGCTCCGGTTGTACCGTCGTTGCTTCACTCATGGTTCGTGACGCCCTCCCCTCTCACCAGTTTCTTTTCGCCATTCTGACGATGGCAGGCCACAAAATGGCCCGGCTCCACCTCCACCAGAGGCGGCACAGAGGCCCGGCACTCCTCTGTCATGTAAGGGCAGCGGTTGTAGAAATTGCAGCACTGGCCCGTCAGGCGCAGATCCGGCGGCGTTCCGGGAATGGCGCGCAAGTCTTCTTTCGCCTTGTCCGACAGGCGGGGAATAGAGTCCAGCAGGCCCCAGGTATAGGGGTGCAGGGGATTGGAATAGAGGGTCTTGGTGTCGGCGCTCTCCACGGTGTTGCCCGCGTACATCACCATCACCTTGTCGCACATTTCCCACACCACGCCCAAGTTATGGGTGATAAGCAGGATGGAGGTATTCATCTCCTTCTGCAGATCCTTCAAAAGATCCAGTACCTGCGCCTGCACAGTCACGTCAAGGGCCGTGGTCGGTTCATCAGCCAGGATAAATTTGGGCTTGCAGCACACGGCCATGGCGATGATCACGCGCTGGCACATGCCGCCGGAAAGCTCATAGGGATAAGATTCCATACGCTTTTCCGGCTCGGGGATGCCCACACGGTTCAGAGCATCCACCGCCATCTGCCGCGCCTCAGCCTTGCTCACCTTCTGGTGGGCGCAAATCATTTCCACCATCTGCTTACCGATCTTGAACACCGGGTCGAGCGAGGTCATAGGATCCTGGAAAATAGTGGCAATCTCCTTGCCGCGGAATTCCAGCAACTCCTTATGGCTCATTTTCAAAATATCCCGGTCTTCAAACAGAATTTCTCCGGCCACAATACGGCCCGTCTGCGGCGGCAGGAGGCGGATAATGGAGTTGGACGTGACGCTCTTGCCGCTGCCGGATTCGCCCACGATGCCCAACACCTCTCCCCGATCCAGGGAAAAGCTGACGCCGTCCACAGCCTTGGCCACGCCGCTGGCAGTATAAAAATAGGTCTTGAGTCCGCTGACTCTCAGCAATGTTTCACTCATAGAATCCTCCTTAGCCTTCGTAGCGCGCCTTCATCTCCGCGAAAGCTGCGCGGATGCGCTGCAGCAGAGCCGGATCCTGAAGAATATCCACCGCCGTCATTGCCAGGGCACAGGCGCCCACGGCAATGGCCCGATGGCTCTCCGGGCTGCCTGTGGATGCCAGGAACTCCGGCGAATGGGCGCGGCCCGGGCCGACGCGCACATAGGACTGCAGTCCCGGGAACAGGTGTGTCAGATTGCCCATATCGGTGCAGCCGATACCCATTTCCTTGTCCCGCGGCTTTACAGTTTCGCCCAGAGCCGTGAAGTTTTTGGCCAGAAGATCTTCCAGCACGGGATTGTTTCGGATGTCCTCATAGGACAGGGCGGTGTGTTCATACTCAAAGCGTGTGTGGGTCAACTCCGCCAGGTGGCGGCAGATCTCCAGAAAGCGCTCCACCAGCTCCAGCTTGTATTTCATGCTGAACGAGCGGATGGTGAACTCCGCCGAGCAGTGATCCGGGATATAAATCGCCTGATCGCCGCCGTCGCGGATGATACCCAGAATCTTACCCCGATCGCCGATTTCCAGACGCAGGGCGTTAAGGATATTGAACAGTTCCAGCACCGGCGTCAGTGCGCTGATCCCCTCTTCGGGCCAGGTGGCCGCGTGGGAGGTTTTTCCGTAAAAATGCACGCGCAGGTCGGTTTTGGAATAGGAAATATCGTTGACTACCGTATCGCAGGAAGAGTGGATCAGCATACCCACGTCCACGGCGTCAAAGGCGCCGTGCTCAGCCATAATGATCTTGCCGCCGCCGCCTTCTTCGGCAGGGCAGCCAAACACCGTCACTTTGCCGCCCAGCTCGTCAATCACACTGCGCAGCGCAGCGCCAGCGCCCACAGAAATGGCACACATAACGTTGTGGCCGCAGGAATGGCCCATGCCTTCCACAGCGTCAAATTCGCCGAAAATGGCAATATTCGGGCCGTCCTTTCCGGTGTCGTACACACCTTTCACACTGGTTTCCAGTCCGCCGATTCCCGTCTCCACCGCAAAGCCGTATTTCTCCAGCAGCGTGCTCATGGACTTGCAGGCAAAATATTCCTTGAAATTGTACTCGGGGTTGTTCCATAAATCGTCGGACAGCCGGCTCAGTTCCGGCAAAATCTCATCCACCCGGCGGCGGATTCTCTCCTGATATGTCTCCATCTCTGCCCCCGTCACTTCTTCATCTTGGGATCCAGCACATCGCGCACACCATCGCCCAGCAGGTTAAAGCCCAGCACGGTGACCAAAATAAACAGGCCGGAATACGTAGCAATGTAAGGATAGTTGTTCAACCAGTTTTTGCCGGTTTGCAAAATACTGCCCCAGGAAGCTGTCGGCTCGCTAATGCCCAGGCCCAGGAAACTCAACGCCGCCTCGGAAATGATCGCGCCGGCGATGCCCAGCGTGGCATAAACAATCAAAGGCGAAATGGTATTGGGCAGAATATGGGTCAGCAGCATTCGTGTATTGGATACGCCAATGACTCGCGCCGCATTACAGTATTCCTCATTCTTGATAATGTGCACTTCACCGCGCACAACGCGGGCAAAGCTTGGCACGTTGCCGATGCCGATGGCCAAAATTACGTTGAAGATACCGCTACCCAGCACCGTCATCAAAATGATGGCCAACAGGATATAGGGGAACGCCAGCATGCCGTCCATAATACGCATAATCACACTGTCCACAATACCGCCGAAATAGCCGGCGATCAGCCCGAGAATAATACCGATGATGCCGGCCACCACCGTGCCGCCAAAGGCCACCAGCAGCGATACACGTGCGCCGTATAGGATGCGGGAAAGCAAATCGCGCCCCACGTTATCGGTTCCGAGCAGGTGCCCGTCCACACCGGGTTTCAGGAAGGCGCCCACCGGATTCACCGCAGTAGGATCATACGGAGCCAGCAGCGGGGCAAACACGGCGATGAACACCATGACACATACAATAATCAGACCGACCATGGCAGTCTTGTTTCTTCTCAGTTTGCTCCAGGCGCTGTTGGCCCGGCGTTCACAGCGCAGCAGTTCCTCGTTGGAAGCAACGCCCAGAAGATCGGATGCAGTGGTCTGTGCTGCGTTCTTCTTTTTCATTACTTGCTTCCTCCTTCATAGCTGACACGCGGATTGATGAGCATGTATGCAATATCCACCAGCAGGTTCACAATAACGAACACCAGTGCAAAGAACAGTACCACGCCCTGAATAAGCATATAATCACGGTTGTTGATCGCGTTGACGATCATAGTACCCATGCCCGGCCAGGAAAAAATACTCTCCGTCAGAATAGCGCCGGTAAAACAGCTGGCAATTTGCAGGCCCAGTACGGTGACGATGGGGGGCAGCGCGTTTTTCAGCGCGTGCTTCCAGATTACGCTGCGCTCACTGATGCCTCTGGCCCGCAGAGCCTTAATGGAGTCATTGTGAATGACCTCCAGCATACTGGAACGCGTGATACGCGCAAAAGTCGCCATTGGTATGGTAGCCAAACAGGTACAGGGCAAGATCATATGCGAGACAAAGTCCCACAGCCCCACATCCAGCGATCCGCGACCCAAAGCAGGCAGCAGCCCCCACTGCACGGAGAACTGATTCACCAGCATCATGCCCAGCCAGAAAATGGGCATGGACACGCCCACCAGGGCCAGCACCATGAACACGTAGTCCATCACGGAATACTGGTGCAATGCGGAAAACATGCCGATGGTCACACCGAGAATCAGCGCAATCACCAAAGCCGTTACGGTAATCTGCAGGGTGCTGGGGATGCGCTCGGCAATCAGATCCAGCACCGGCTGGTTATACATATAAGAGGTGCCGAAATCACCGTGCAGCACATTGCCGATATAATCGATAAACTGCGTCAGCTTCGGCTGATCCAAGCCCAGCTTGACCTCCATGGCCGCAATGTCCGACGCCGACGCCTGGGGACCCAGGATCGTTGCCGCAGGGTTGCCCGGAATCATACGGGTCAGTACAAACGTGAACGTCACCACGATAAAGAGCGTGGGAATACATTGGAGCACTCGCTTTAAAATGGTTTTTAACAACTCAATCTCACCGCCATTTTTATAATCACACAAGCCTCTCTCCTGCCAGGCAGAGACGGGACTCTCTGGGGTTCACCGCCGATTACAGCGGCGGCGCCGCCAGACCTGGTGGCGCGGCGCATAGGTCATGCCATCAGGTCCGGCGGCGCTTTCGAATAAAGATCCGAAAACACCGTTTTCAGACGGCCCCGGGAGCGCGCTGTGCGCGCCCCCGGAGCCACGAACAGTTTATGGTTTTCCGAACAGCAGATCAGTCCGTCACGGAAGTATTACGGGTAATGGTCTCGCCGTCATCGGAAGTAATGAAGAACAGCTGGCCGTCCGCTCTGGGCACGAAGTCCTGCACGCGGTCATTGATGCCAGTCAGCTCATAGGGATTGGCATAATAGATGCCGGTGTAGTCCTGCATGATCTGCTTCATGGCATTGCCGTAGTGGGCCTTGCGCTCTTCCTGATCGGTTGTCTGTCTTGCCGCGGACAGCTCCTGCTCCACATACTCGTTCACATAGCCGGCGCCATTGCCGATGGCAGTGGTCTCCGTGGAGGAGAACAGCTTATCCAGGAAGAAGTAGGGATCGGGATACCAGCTCCAGCTCATGGCATACACATCGGAATTGCCAGAGCAGACAGTATCGGAGAAGGTGCCCCACTCATTGACGCTGATATTGGCCTTCACACCGATCTGCTGCCAGTATGCCTGCAGCATGGTAGCCAGCGTCTTGCGCTCTTCAGAGTTGGAAACATTGATGGTGATCTCAAAGCCGTTGCCGTAACCGGCCTGTTCCAGCAGGGCCTTGGCGTCCTCAGGATCATAGCCGGGAACCATGGATTCCAGAGAAGCGTCATAACCCCAGGAACCGTAGGGCAGGGGCAGATAAGCGGCTTCCACTTCGTCATACTGATACAGAGCCGTACGGACAGCGTCCAGATCCACAGCCTCGATCAGGGCTTTGCGGACCATCGGATCCGCCGTCGGACCCTTCTGCGCATTGAAGCGGACATAGTTGATCTTCAGCGCTTCCGTTTTCAGCAGTTCAATGCCATTGCCGGCATTCTGCACGGTATTGATCGCTTCGCCGGAGAGCTGAGTGGCCAGATCGACCGCACCAGTCTGCAGGGCATTGGCCGCCTGGTTGGGGTCGGAGATGAACTTGAAGACCAGCTTCTGCAGCGCGGGAGCGCCCAGCCAGTAATCGGGGTTGGCCGACAGGACAGCTTGTTCGTCCAATTCAAACTTATCCATACAGAAAGCGCCGGTGCCGCTCAGATGATAGCCGAAGTCTTCGCCCCAGCCTTCCACTTCTTCCTTGGCCACGATGGAGTTGCCCGCATCGGTCAGCGCCGTCAGGAAGGAAGCATCCGGATTCTTCAAGGTGCAGGTGACTTCCCAGTCGCCGGTGACTTCCGCCTTATCCAGCATGGCCAGCCGGTTGTTGTCGGAATGCTGAGCACTGCGGTTCAGGGAGTAGGCCACATCCTCAGCCGTCATTTCACGACCCTTGGCATACTGGGTGTTCTGGAAGTGAACACCTTGGCGAATCTGGAACACATAGGTCACGCCGTCATCGGAAACCGTCCAGTTGGTGGCCAGGGCGGGGGCATACTCCGTCAGCGTATCGTTGTACGCCACCAGACGGTCACAGACCTGATTGATGATCTGGCCCTCATAGCTGCCGCTGTAGTGAATGGGATCGAGTTTGCTGGGAGAAGATGCCAGCGACACGGTCAGAGTGCCGCTTTCGCCGCCGGCGCTCTCGTTGGTGCTGTCGTTGCCGCCGTTGCCGCCGCAGCCAGCCAGCAGTCCGACCGCCATCACGCAGGCGAGGGACAGTGCGAGAATCTTTTTCATCGTTCGTTTCTCTCCTATTCTTTTTGATTTTGGTTTTATACGCAATGGCGTTTCCGCAGCCAGCGGAATGCGCTCTCAGCATAGACCGCCGCCATCATCGGAATCGCATCCTCATTGAATGTGACCCGGGGATCGTGAACGCCATAAGCATATCCTTGTTCCGTGCTGCCGGTGCCGAACCAGAACAGCGCGCTGGGAACCTTTTGAGAAAAAACGGAGAAATCCTCCGATCCGGTCATACGCTCGATGTGATAGGTAGTGCCCTTGCCCAGCATATCGTCGATATACCCGCCGATTTCTTCGGCCAGGGCGTTGTCGTTTACCATGGGCGGGATGCCGCCGCCGATGAAATCGATGTCACAGGTGGTACGGAACGTCCTGCACACACCCTCGCAGATCTCGCTCATGCGCCGGCGGGCAAATTCCTTCACCTGCAGATCCATGGTGCGGATGGTGCCTTTGAGCACAGCCTCTCCGGGCATCACGTTGGCCGCCGAGCCGGCGTGCAGCGAACAAACGGTCAGCACAATCATCTGATTGGGATTAATTTCGCGGCTGTTAATCTCCTGCAGGGCCAGTACGACGTGCGCCGCCGCGTTGATGGGATCGACATTCTCATGGGGCGCTGCACCGTGGCCGCCCTTGCCGTGAATCGTCACAGTGAACACATCGCTGGAACCGCAAGCGTGGCCCGGCGTGTAGCCGGCAGTGCCCAAGGGAGCATGCACCACATGAAGCGCCAGCGCGGCATCCACACGTGGGTTTTCCAAAATCCCAGCGTTGTAGACATCTACCGCACCGTCCATGGTTTCCTCGGCAGGCTGGAAGAGCAGCTTCACCGTACCTTCCAACTCGTCCTCCCGCTCTTTGAGCACCTTGGCAGCACCCAGCAGGCTGGTGGTGTGAAAATCGTGACCGCAGGCGTGCATACAGCCATTTTGCGAGGCAAAAGGCAGCCCCGTTTCCTCGGCCATGGGCAGCGCGTCCATGTCGCCGCGCAGCAGCAGCGTTTTCCCGCCGCCGCACCCCACGGTACAGGTAATGCCTGCGCGGCCCACTGCCTGCGGTTCATAACCAAATTCTTTGAGCTTTTCCAGCACAAAGGCCCTGGTCTGGGGCAGATCGAAGCTCAGCTCCGGGCATTGATGCAGATGGCGGCGCCAACTCACCAACTCATCCTTCAATTCCAGCATGCGCGCATATGTCTTATGTTCCATTGAAATTCGCTTCCTGCTTTCCTGGATAATCCCCCGCCCACGTACAGGCTGCAAAAGCTGCACTGCCTGCGGAGTTTTTATAAAAATACATTTTTTATTTATAATACGACCAGTTTACATCATTGTAATTTCACATTCAGCATAATAATACAAATTTCTCTTCTTTGCAAGACGTATCCTGTCTGAAATGCAAAACAGTTCCATAAAAATTATTATCAATTCTCACAAATTTCCCCAGAGCTTTACTTTTCCCATAAAAACCGGCGCGCCCCGCCGGACCGCAGCAGCGGCCGGCAGAGCGCGTCAGTGCGCCATTTCTGCAGATTTACGTCTCTTCGCCTTTCAGGCTGAACAGGTAATACCGATCATAACTCTTCTTCTGGGCAAACTGCATCCACGCTTTGAACTCCCCTTCGGGGTAGTGTTCCATAGCGCGATATTTGCAGTCCTCCGCCAGCGTAGCCAGAGAGGTGCGCAAGATACAGCCGTTTTCAATGACCTTGCCCTCGCGGCCCTCTTCATGGAACTTGTCGGGCAGCTGGGAGGGATCGAGCACAATCACGGTCTCCCCATCCTCTTCAATGCCCACCACGGCCACATAATGACCGCCGTGGGAAAACAGGCCCACATGGCCGTCCTCCGGCCGGTCGCCGGTTACATTCGCCACAGCCATGCCGCCGCGCTTGAGGTGTTCCCGGAGCAGCTCAGGGTCGTCGGTGGCCACCATGTCCAGATCGAACCGCTCGGCCACATAGGGGGCCAGCAAATCCATGTCCGTGCCAGGGCTGTGGTTGGCATTCACCGCCAAAGACAGCTCCAAGCAGTCGATCAGGGAAAATTCCCGTCCGGTCAGATTAGTCACCACCATGGAGGCCGAACACAGTCCGCAGCCGGCGCTGCGCACGGTACTGTCCGTCCGCATCAGCTCGGGGATGTCCGTCAGCGTGGGATAGGCCACATGGGGATAGTTGGTTTGATTGAGATAATAATACATAAACGCCTCTTCTTCCCGTTCATTTCAGGCCCGGTGCAGCGTATACCTGCCTTGGCCTCCGTCCTCCACAAAGGTGGAATAAAACTCCTGCATGGCGCGCACCAGATAGAATGTATCCAGCACGCCGGCGGTTTCCACCGCCGAGTGCATGGCCAGCTGAGGCAGGCCCACGTCCACCATGTTCAGCGACACCTGAGCGTTGGAAAGATTGCCCAAGGTGCTGCCGCCCAGAACGTCTGAATGGTTGTGGAACGCCTGGGTGGGCACGCCGGCGCGGCCGCAGATGGCGCGGAACAACGCCGCCGACACAGAGTCCGTGCCATATTTCTGATTGGCACTGAATTTGAGCACAACACCCTGATTCATATGCGGATGGTTCGTAGGATCGGCCAGAGACAGATGATTGGGGTGCACCGCATGGGCGTTGTCCGCCGACACCATAAAGCCCGAAGCCAGCGCGCGCAGATAATCCTCATGGCTGCGGCCCAAAGCCTCATTCACACGCAGCAGCGTGTCCAGCAGCACGGTACCCGCCGCGCCCTGTTTGGTGCCGCTGCCCACTTCTTCATTGTCAAACACCGCGTATACGGAAATCGTGTTGGGGTGGCCGCCTGCCAAAAAGCCCTGCAAATTGGCGAACGTGCACTGCAGATCGTCTAGCTTGGGCGAAGAGAGATACTCCCCGCCGGCCCCCCAGATGACGCCGCGGCCACGGCAGTATAAATAGAGATCCGTGCCGAGGATATTCTCTTTGTCCACCCCCGCCGCACCGGCCACAATGTCCAAAAACGTCCCCACTGCGCGCTCATCGCCCAGCAGTGGGAGCATATCCTTCTGGATGCTGTATTTGTAACCGTCATTGACGGAGCGGTTCATATGGATTGCAAGACTCGGGAGCATCAGCAAATCCCGATCCACATTCACCAACCTGGATTCCAGCCCTTCGCCCCGGCGCACCACAATCTTACCCGCCACAGACAACGGGCGATCGAACCAGGGAGCGCAAAGCATTCCGCCGTATTTCTCCACGTTCAGCTCCGTATAGGCGCCGTCCACGACAATGTCCATGTTTTCCTTGATCTTGAAGGTGGGCGAGTCGCTGTGGGAGGCAGCAATCTGGAATCCCTTGATTTCCCCCTCAGGAATCTTGAATGCCAGAAGGGAGGACAGATTGCGCCGGACAAAATAGCACCCGCCGCGCTGCAGGCGCCACGGCTCTCCTTCACTCAGCTCCGAGAAGCCCGCATCACACAGCGCCTGTGCCAGATTCTCCACTGCATGATAACAGCTGGGGCTTTTCTGGATAAAATCCAACAGTTCGTTGGAAAGTTTCATGCTTTCTTCCATCATTGCATCGCTCCTGTTCCTTTGCTTTCCGTCAAGCCAAAAATTCGCACAAAATCCGCACCGCCAGCGTGCGCGGCAGCAGGACGCTCAGCCCGGTTTCGGTCTCAACAGCGCGTTTCATGGCAACAGAGTACCCCATGCAGTCCGCGCAGAGAAAGGCCAGCTCCCGGCCCTTGAAAGCCTTCGCCGCTTCTACGACCCGATCAAATGCGCCATAGGGCGAGGCGCAGGCAATTTCCACATCCACACCGCTCTCCCCCCAGAACTGATAGCCCTGGGCGATTTGTTCTTCCATCGGCACCAGCACCCCCACCTTCTGTCCATCAGCCAGCTTCTGCACCGCGGCGTGGAACAGGGGCTGCGGCTCCAGAAAGAGCTTCTTGTGGCGGAATTGGGGGAACACGCCCGTACAAAACAGGATCGTCGCGTCGGCCCCTTCAGCCTCCGCCTGGTCGATCTTCTGCTGCACCAGGGGCGTGACAAAACGCTCGGCAAAACGCGCCTGCCGGCCATCCCGCATACGGGACACCAGCACTTCATCCCCCTCTGCCGGAGCAAAGCGCCTCTCGATCTCCTCCAGTGTGAAATCGTCCAGCGCGCCGTACTCCCGCAGCGTCACATGCTGCGGGAGCAGAGGCAGAATATCCGCGGTGATATCCACCCGGGGCGCCTGGCCAATGGTGATGGCCGCCAGGATTTTTCCTTTCACGGCCTTACTTGCCTTTGCCGAAGGTCTGGAACTGGTTCATAGTGCCGTACAGTTCGATCAGGTGGTCGAACTCCTTCTGGTCGTAGAAGGACAGCTTGCCCTCGCCGTAATCCTTAGCCACTTCCACGGCAAAGCGGGCCGCGGTTTCCACGTCCATGGCGTGGCTGGCGCCGGTGGCGCAGCCTGCCACGGGCTGGGTGGTGGTGATAGCCACGCCCACCACCGGCGCGTTGGTGGCGGTCGCCGGCTGCAGAATGCTGTTGAGGTGGTGCAGATCATTGCCATAGGGCGTGATGTCCTGCTGGGCGCAGGGGAAAATAGCCGGCAGCTGGCCGGTGACGCGGGTCATTACATCCATCAGGTCATTGCTGACTTCCAGGATATAACCTTCCTTAATAGTGTTGGAAATGGCGATGCCGTTGAGATTGATCACCCGGTTGCCCTTGGTGGTGTCAATGGACAAAATGGCGTCCATGCCCTCGTCCACATCCATGCGGTTGCACAGCTCCATGTCGATGGGGGAATCCATGAAGGGCACGGGGAAATGCTCCTGGGTGGGCGCATCGGGGCAGATATGGGTGGACAGGATCACGTCACCCTCCAGCACATCGCCGTTTTTATGCATCTGCGCCAGCTTCAGCGCCGCGGCCATGGCCGCCAACGCGCCATCGCCGTCGGAGGTGAATCCCACCACCTCAGGACGTGCGCCCAGGCCGCCCAAGCGGCCGATAATACCCAGCGTCGGCACCGTGCCGCCGGCGTGCTTACCGTTGCGGCCATAGATCCACACTTTGATGCAGTCCGTAGATCCCTGGTCGCCGGTGACGGTCTGTACCTTCACTTCGTCCGCACCTGCTTCCAGCAGCATTTTTTTCACGATTTCACCGCTGGCCTGGGGCGTGTCCAGCACTTCAAAAAGATCCAAAACTTGTTTGAGCAGCATGTTCGATTTCCTCCTGTTATGCTCCCCCATTTGGGGACGGCAAATTCTAATAAACGTGTTCAGTTTATCCCAATCGCCTCGCTTCGTCAAGAGAGGCCGCGCAAAAATCCCCTTCTCCCCGATTCGGAACGCCGTTGCTCCCGGCTACTGATCCGCATTCTGTTCACAAACAAGCGCAAAGCAGGCCCGGTCCCTGCATGGGACCGGGCCTGCCCCCGGTTTTTCCTGTTCCGTTCAACGGAACACGCCGCAAAAGCCGCAGCACCTCAGTCAAATACTTCCAGCCCCAACTGCTGCCGAATGGTATTCCGCAGCGCCGTCATCTTCGTGTCGTCCCAGGAGAACTTCAGCTTCTGCTCCGCCGCAGGCAGCAGAGCTGTTACGCCCGAGGCGTTGTCGTTCGCATCATAAGCCGTAGGCACACTATCATGGTGGGCAGAGCGCACCAAAATATTCGCATCAGGTGATGGCGCCGCTTTCACTGCCACAACATTGGTTCCCTTTCCGCCCTGTTCATCTTCATAAGACTGCAGGGTAACCTCATAACCCATTTCGGTAAAGCGTTTTTTCAAATATTGAACAGCCTGTTTCTCCCCCTGTGAACCAGCAGGGCGATGCACCGCGGCAAGGGCATTTAAATCTGCCTGGATCCCGGAAACGTCCGGCAGGGCGGCAGCACGTTGCAGCATCGTCAGCGCTTCCGTCACCGTAATAGGATCCTCCGGCGCAATCCGATCCGCACTTTTCCCACGGATACTCTCCGTCTGTACGCACCAGAGCATAGGACAAAAACAGCCCAAGATGCGATTTCCTTCCGATCCTGGTACTTGCCCAGATTTTAGCCAACCGCAGCCGGCAAACCCGCCTGGCGGTACAGAATGGCAGAAAGTTCCTGCCGCATGACCGTTCAATCCGGGCCATAGTATCCACCGCCCACGCCACAGCGTCCGCTTCCGTGCCCGACACATCAGAAAAAGGGGACGCTGCAGATACTCCAGGCCCCCCCCGCTACCTCATACAACAGACGTGCCGCCATCCCTCGGGTTTCATAGGCTTGCAGTGCCTCTAAAAACGTTTTATCAATAGAGGCCTGCTGCGCCCAAACCAGCGCATCGTTTCCCCACGCAGGCTAAACTGCGGCCCCTGCATTTACGGCCAGCAGCATGGCGCCCCGCCAAAAGATAAAAATACGCTTCATAAAATCCCTCTTACTGCTTTATCACACACAAACTTATAACATTGCAGGATATTGAGAACTTAGCGCAAAATTACATCATAGTCGCATCATCAGAACATGCACAGGAACCCCTGCCTCCCCTGCTTTTGCGACGCTGTTGACGCATGAAACCTGTTGATATCATATGTCCAGCGAGACACCACAAAACAGCAGAATGCCGGCAGGCATCCCGTGCTCATGCCTTCCGGAGCGGAAAACTATCTGTTAAACCCCGCAGGCACACGGCACAGACCTATGGGATCCGACCTTTGAGCGTGTGAAAAAAGAGCTCAATACGCCCTCGATGACTCTGGCCGGGGCGGGCAGCTCCTCGTATACCGGACCCCACACGCCAAACGGAACGGAGCAGTTAAAAACAAAAGAGAAAAGTGCACCGGCCAAGAAGCAGAACTTCCATTCCAGCGCACTTAAATTCTTTCGCATCTCTCCCTATGCAAGGCAGGCAACCGCCCTTCCTTCTGAAACAAAAAATCCCCAAAAGCCATGGCTTTTGGGGATTTCTGGAGCTGCTGACCAGATTTGAACTGGTGACCTCATCCTTACCAAGGATGCGCTCTACCGACTGAGCTACAGCAGCATAATGGCGACCGAGAAGGGGCTCGAACCCTCGACCTCCAGCGTGACAGGCTGGCGTTCTAACCAACTGAACTACTCGGCCGTACGCATCAAGCGGTAATTATTATAGCACAACTGAACAGGCTTGTCCAGTATTGTTTCCTGGCAGGGGCAGAAGGACTTGAACCCTCGGCACGCGGTTTTGGAGACCGCTGCTCTACCAACTGAGCTATACCCCTATGTGGTGGGCCTTCGGGGACTCGAACCCAGGACCAACCGGTTATGAGCCGGCCGCTCTAACCAACTGAGCTAAAGGCCCATGACCAACTGGTCAATCAAAGCAGAAAAGGTGCCGCCACCATTGTGGCGGCACCGCTGGCGCCTCTTGTTGGACTCGAACCAACGACACACGGATTAACAGTCCGTTGCTCTACCGACTGAGCTAAAGAGGCAAATAAAGGACTCAAACCCCAGCCGGGACCAGAGTCCTTTTAATGTGTTGGCGCTACCTATCTTCCCAGGCCGTCTCCAGCCAAGTATTGTGAGCAGAAGTGAGCTTAACTACTGTGTTCGGAATGGGAACAGGTGGACCCTCACTCTAATCAGCACCAACTCTATGTTATCCGGTTTTGCCGGAAAACAAACTA
>JAJCJC010000050.1 GCA_020555605.1 bacterium 210917-SL.2.15
TTTGATTTTTTCAGCATATTCTTCAAAGTGTTCTTCTTTGTTCATGTATGGTGTCATTACGCTGGCACGCAATACAGTTACTTTTCCGGCACGGTTCCATTCTTCATCTGAGAATCCTAGTTGGTTCACGAATTGCAATGGGCTGTTGCCATAGTCTGGGATAGCAAAGTCAGTATGTGAAGTTAAGAATTCATTACCGTAAATGCTTCCTTTCACGTATGAAGAATAATCGTATACGTCATGGTTCAATTTATTCATCGCAACTAAATCGTCGTTGCCTTTTTCTTTGAATACGTAGTCTACCATGTTGAAATCTGGATAAGTTAATGGATGAACTTCGATTTCTTTGTCACCTACTTTGAATGACAAGTCATTCAAGAAGTTGTAGAAACGATGTGCCCCTTCGATTGATGCACCCATCAATTTACCGTATCCTGTGACATTCAAAGGTAAGACATGATGTGCTGCCCAAACGCTGGCTGCTGTTGCCCCTGCTTTTGAACCTTCCAAGATATACGC
>JAJCJC010000051.1 GCA_020555605.1 bacterium 210917-SL.2.15
GACTGGAAAGTGGAACGGATTTTACGGCTGGTGTCTCTGGCGTAATACTCGTTCATAATGTTGCGGAAAGGGGTAAAATCATCGTCCCCTCTGGCACTGTCCACGCCGTCATTGATGGCGATAAGGCGAACGCCACGCTGACGCAGGATTTCCATAATCTGACCGACTTTCAGATAGTCACGACCCATGCGACTCATGTCCTTGATACACAGGTACTCCACATTCCCGGCTTCCACTTCTTTCATCATTGCTAAAAATCCGGGACGGTCAAAGCAGGTGCCGCTAATGCCATCGTCCGTGAAATGGACAATGTTTGTAAAGCCCTGCCGTGCGGCGAACTCCTCCAACATAGCCTTTTGATTGGAAATGGAATTGCTCTCACGCTGTTGGTCATCATCTTTGCCAAAGTCATCACGGCTCAGTCGTTCGTACAGAGCTGTGATTTTCTCGTTTTTTCTCATAACTTGCGCTCCTTTCTTCGGTTTTAGGTTGTGTGTTCTAAGAGACTTCCCAAC
>JAJCJC010000052.1 GCA_020555605.1 bacterium 210917-SL.2.15
CGTTCCTGTCCCAATCACTGATTGGATCGTTAAGCCATATGCATCTCCATACATTAGGCGTATCCGCTCATCTACATGGCTGATGCCGATTCCTGAAAAATGATCATTTTTTTGTTTGGTATTTTCAGTATCGAAGCCATCGCCGTTATCAATCACTTCGAATAAAAGAAGCTGATTTTTTGTTTTGCCGTACACCGTGATGAATCCTTGCGTTTTATTGTGAAAAGCATGAAGATAGGCGTTTTCGATAATTGGTTGAAGGATCATATTCGGCATAGATAATGTCTGCAGTTCATCAGGAATCATTATTTTAGCCGAGATTCTTTCGCCATATCGCATACTCAAAAGATCGATGTAACTTTGTACGCTTTTGATTTCTTCCTTGACTGGAATCACTTCTTCTTTTTTCCCAATCGTGCTTCTTAGTAAAGTAATGAAACTATCGATTCCTTGAACTGCTTCATCTGTTTTTTGCTGCCAAATCAAAAATTTCAAGCTAGTCAGCG
>JAJCJC010000053.1 GCA_020555605.1 bacterium 210917-SL.2.15
ACTAAAACCTCTTAAAACACAAAATATGACGTTTAAATGGTATTTTAGTTTGTATTGCTATCTAAAATCTGCTTTTGGGTTGTTAGGGCTTGCCCTGACCGCCTGAAAGGCGCCTAATGAACAAGAATTACCTGAAACCACTAAAACCGTCTTAGAGAGCCTTATATGGCGTTCTAAGACTAAACCAATTCGCCTTTGAACAACGGTTTTGATTTTGCCCTTAGCGAGTGAACGAAGTGAACGCTGCAAGTAAAATGTGAGAGCGTAGCGATCACTCCTTTTTTGTCTTTTGGTTTTTTATTTGCAGTTTTGCAAAATTCGCGAACCTGTTTATCTAAAAAAATGAGCTTTTTTAGGCGGGAAATTTTGCCCCCCTCTTTTATAATCTCTTTTTAAACCTCTTTTAAACCTCTTTACCGTCGGCTGTATCCCACGCCCCTCAAGGGGTTCAGGGCTTTATGAAGGTCATTTTGTCTGTTTATGAAGGTCATTTTGTCTGTT
>JAJCJC010000054.1 GCA_020555605.1 bacterium 210917-SL.2.15
CTGTTCTTCTCTATTGTTTCTAGAATGCGTGAAAAAGGCGATAAAACCGTTCGATTTACGTTTGACCAACTGAAAGATTTAAGTAACTATAAAGCGACTGCTAACGTTCGGTTTGTAGATGATTTAAAAACAACCTACGAGAAAATCTTATCTTTGCGTTTTGGTCGTAGAAGTGAATCTGGACTTTCCTACGAAATGTTTGTAATGTTTACTAAATTCAAAATCAATGGCGATACTCCTGAACCCTACGTAGATATTCAAATTTTTGAAGATGCTTTGCCTTTGCTAAATGGTTTAGATTCTTGGGTACGTTATTCTCTCCAACAATTCAACGAGCTGCAAAGCAGCTACTCTAAAACGATGTTCCGCTTGTTAAAACAATTCCGAACCAAAGGATATGCCTATTTTTCCAAAGAAGATTTTCATGAGTTGCTAGATATTCCTAAAAGCTATAAGCAACCTGATATAGACAAGAG
>JAJCJC010000055.1 GCA_020555605.1 bacterium 210917-SL.2.15
CAAGAAATAACGTTCCTGTAATCAAAATACCGTGTAAAGGTACGCCTTTCTTAGAAAGCGCACAAAACCAAGGGGGCAGACTTTTTTCTTTTGCTGTTTGATATAAGATCCTGCTAGTACTGTAAACCGCACTATTTGCCGAAGACAAAGAAGCAACCAGAATCATCAGATTGACGATTGCTGCCCCGCTTTGGCAATGGATCATTTGCAACATAGTGACTAAAGGACTTTCTTTTAAATCTAAACAATGCCATGGAACAACGAATAAAATCGACAGAATCGTTCCTACATAGAAAAAGAGGATACGCCAAGGCAGACAGTTGATTGCATTTTTCAAATTCTTTTGTGGGTCACTCGTCTCACCAACTGTTAATCCGATCATTTCAATTCCAGCAAAACTGAATAAAACCATAGGAAATGAAGCAATCATTCCAGCAAAGCCAAACGGGAGTAATTCATTGAGCTGTCCAAAAT
>JAJCJC010000056.1 GCA_020555605.1 bacterium 210917-SL.2.15
CTTGCAAAATATCATACCAAAAAACTTTTCACAACCGAAACCAAAACCAACGGATATCATACATTACACTACCACCATTCAAACTTTACTACTATCCTCCCTTCAGTTTCCCTTTTTCTGCCTTTTTCGGTGACGGAAATACGCTTCAGAGACCCTAAAGGGAAATCCATGCCATAACAGGAAAGTAACATCCCAATGCGGACTATACCACCCCACCACACTCCTACCAATAATGGTAACTATTCTATGTTTTCTTACTCCTATGTCTATTCATCTTTCATCTAACTACCTAATACTATGCAAAAATGTAAAATTATCACACAAAACATAAACAATCAAAATCAGCCATTTCCGCACCTTTTCCTCTGTCCACTTTCAACCGTCCCTCCAAATGTAAAATGGCCTATCGGAATACATTTCCTACATCCTAACTACTATAAAACAACCTTTAGACTTACGTTTGCTACTCTCAT
>JAJCJC010000057.1 GCA_020555605.1 bacterium 210917-SL.2.15
GAGGTTAACGGGATCGAACCGCTGACCCTCTGCTTGTAAGGCAGATGCTCTCCCAGCTGAGCTAAACCTCCATGGATAACTTAAGCGTGGCGACGTCCTACTCTCACAAGGGGCAACCCCTCACTACAATCGGCGCTAAGAAGCTTAACTTCTGTGTTCGGCATAGTTACAGGTGTATCCTTCTCGCTATCGCCACCACACTGTGGTGTTATCTTTTATTGAGTAAATTTTGTTCACTCAAAACTGGATTTGAAGTCATATAAGTTTTTTCCCGAGTTCTTTTCTTTTAACCAATTGGTTAAGTCCTCGATCGATTAGTATCAGTCCGCTCCATACATCACTGTACTTCCACTCCTGACCTATCTACCTGATCATCTCTCAGGGATCTTACTTTCTTAAAGAAATGGGAAATCTCATCTTGAGGTGGGCTTCACACTTAGATGCTTTCAGCGTTTATCCCT
>JAJCJC010000058.1 GCA_020555605.1 bacterium 210917-SL.2.15
TGTTCCTCCATATATTCTTCAAGTTCTTCTTCCGGGATCTGCTGTACCATTTTCTCAATGAACAGAATACCGTCTAAGTGATCGATTTCATGCTGGAAGGCACGGGCTAAATAGCCGAAAGCTGTCACTTCTATCTCTTCTCCATCGCGGTCATAATAGCGTACAGTCACTTCATCTGCTCGCTTGACTGTTCCATAGACATGCGGAATACTGAGACAGCCTTCTACGTCCATGCTTTCACCTTTTGCTTCAATGATTTCTGGGTTTATCAGTTCGAATTTTTCGCCTTCATCTACTTCGATCAAAGCGATTCTCTTGTTTTGTCCTACTTGAGGAGCAGCAATCCCTATTCCGTCATTCGCAATCATCGTCTCATATAAGTTGTCTAACAAAGCAATCGTTTCATCCGTGATCACGTCGATTGGCTGAGCAGGTCTTTTTAATTTATCATTAG
>JAJCJC010000059.1 GCA_020555605.1 bacterium 210917-SL.2.15
TAGCTTCAGATGGAGCTACAATGGCTAGTGAAAGAGCAACGAAACCATTTAAGAGTATGCGTGATATGGCTAACGATACCAAGAACAAGTTCAAAGAAGGTTTAGATGATGGTACCGTGTCCGCTATTAATAAAAATAGCAAATCTATGTTGGCTAAAAATAAAGAAGATGAAACTGGAAAATATGCTGATTCCATGCCAACACGTCTTTCGGATAGAAAAGATGGTGCTAAGGTTGAAAATGCTGATAGAATTATGTCTAGTTCTGAACGTATGCGTGAAGCAATGAAAAATAATGCTGAATCGAATAATAATCCTACAAGTGCAATTCAGCAAAAAGTTCAACAAGATATTGAAGAACGCAAAAATGCTATGCACGGTCAAGCTAAGTCTGCTGAAGAATTAATTAATCAGAAGCGACAAGAAGCGAAATACACGCCTGAAG
>JAJCJC010000006.1 GCA_020555605.1 bacterium 210917-SL.2.15
TAGATTACCACAACTCTTTTCGTTTGTCAAGAACTTTTTTCAAGTTTTTTCAAACTTTTTCGTCGCAGTCCTCTCTTTTTCACCGTTTCCGGCCGCCGCCCTCGCGGACAGCTTTGTTAGATTACCACATCCTCAAGCCTTTGTCAAGAACTTTTTTTCTTAACTCCAAACTTTTTTCATGGCTCTCTTCCGTTCCGCCCTCCCTCGCGGGAAAGCTTGCTTATAATATCAAACCTTTCCCCCTTTGTCAAGCCTTTTTTGCGTTTTTTTAGCATGTCCCATTTTACTTTCTCTTAGACACTTTTCATACTACATGATATAATGGTAAAATAAGCTATACCCCCCTATATATAGGAGTTGATTTGGATGATTTTACATGCGCTCACAGCTACATTTGGCTGTTTGAACAACAACACGCTGGAGCTGCAGGAAGGACTGAACCTGATCCAGGCTCCCAATGAGTCTGGCAAATCCACTTGGCTGGCGTTTCTCCGCTCCATGCTCTATGGTCTGTCCACCCGCGAACGGGGCCTGCTGGCCGATAAAAACCGTTATGCTCCTTGGAACGGCGCCGCCATGAGCGGTCGCATGGAATTAGCCGACGGAACACAGGAACTGGTGCTGGTCCGCGATACGGTACACGGCGGCGTTCCCATGGGGCGGTTTTACGCCGCTTACGCCGGCACTGCCGTGCAGGTTGAGGGCATGACCGGCCAGAATGCCGGCGAGCGGCTGACCGGCGTGCCCCGCGCCGTGTTCGAGCGCAGCGCGTTCATCCGGCAAAACGCCCTGCCCATCGACCAGGACGCGGAACTGGAAAAACGCATTGCCGCGCTGATTTCCTCCGGCGACGAAACTACATCTTATCTGGAAACGGAAAAGCGCCTGCGCACTGCACTGAACCGGCGGCGACACAACCAGACAGGCCTGCTGCCCCGCACGGAAGCAGAGATCGCGGAATTGAGGCAGTCGCTAATACAGCTGCATATGCTGCAGCAGGAGAGCGATCATGCCCGTTTGCAGGCCCGCTGCGCTGGCGAGGCGGCCGAAACGGCTGCACAGAAACTGGCGCTGCACGACCGCATGGACGAAATCGACGCCAAGCGCGCTTTCTTTGCCGCCAAAGCGGAGCTGGCCCAAACAGAGAAGGCGGCCGCGGCCCTGAAAGCGCAACTGGAAACCGAGCATGTCCCTCCGGCCCAACAACTGATGCGTATCAAATTCAATGCAGCCAACCTGCTTACCACTCAGGTATCCATGAACCATGTGCAATCCCAGGCTGAAGAGGCAAAAAAACAGGCCGCTGCCGCCCGCTCCGCAGTAGATGCCGTCCCCTTTGCCGCCGTCGCGCCGGAAGAGGCTGCCGCACAGGTGCGCGCCGTGTCGGAACGCTACCATGCCCTGCAAAAGCGCGCCGTTCCTTCCCTTCCTCTGATTGCCGTTCTCACCGCAGCCGCAGCGGCCGCCTTGGCCGGCGCTGCGTACGGACTGGGGCAGCCCTATTGGATTACTCTGGTCGCCGCCGTTCTCCCGATCATCTGTGGTTTTCTCCGGGCCGGCAGTCGGCGGCGCGCCCGAGAACAGGCCGACGCGCTGCTCATTCCATACGACGTAAAGACACCGGAAGAACTTGAGCCGCTCTTGACGGATTACCATACTATATATAATGTATGGGTGCGCCAGCAGCAAAACGAAGCGCAGATCAACGCCTCCTGGCAGTCTTTTTACCAGACCTACAAAAAGCTTTCCGCCGAAATTCTAGAAGAAACCAGCTCTTTCTGCCCCAATATCGAAAACGTTCACCAAGTGTCGCCTCTCCTCGAGGCCGGGCTGCGCCGGTGGCGCCAACTGCAGGCACTGGAGACCCGGGCCGGGCAGCTCCGGGAGCGCTGCAACGCCCTGCGCAGCCGCCTGCCAAACGATGCACCGTTGAGCAAAACAGAAGAAGCCCTGCAACGCCCCCCCGAAAGCCGCATCGACCTGGAAGCCCTTCTGGCAGAAAGCCGGGATCAACAGCAGCAAGCACGCAGTCGCTATGACCGCTGCGAGGGCGAAATGACCGCCATCGGAGACCGCCTGGAACTGACCGCACAGTTGGAAACGCTGGAAGCCTCCCGCAGCCGGGCGCAAGAGGAATACGATGCCCTGGCCCTGGCCCTGGAAGAGCTTGACCGGGCCAACACCGACCTGCAGACCCGGTTCTCTCCCGCACTGGGCCGCCGGGCCGGCGAAATCTTACATGCCCTCACTAGAGGACGCTATCAGCACGTTCTCCTGGACCGCGCGCTGCACCCAGCAGCAGAGGACGCGGCTGCCATCCCCCGCAGCGCCGCTCTGTTGAGCCAGGGCGCCGCCGACCAGCTTTACCTGGCCCTGCGCCTGGCTATCTCGGAACTAGTGCTGCCCGCCGACAAACAGGTTCCTCTGATTCTGGACGATACCTTCACCAATTTCGACGACGAGCGCTGCGCCGCTGCGCTGGACTTCCTAAGTGCCGAAGCCGCCCGACGGCAAATTTTGCTTTTCACCTGTCAAAGCCGTGAAGCTGTCTATTTACAAAATCGAGAAAATGTGCATATAATAACATTACGCGAAACAGGCTGGCGCTGAATGGAAATGGGCCGTTGGTGCCAGCCAGGATGAAGTGACGCCGCTCTTTTGGCGGCGCAAGGAGGTTTTTTACTATGAGCGAATGCAATCACGACTGCGGCAGCTGCGGCGAAAGCTGTTCCGAGCGTACCCCGGGCAGCATGCTGGCCAAATTGCACGAAGGCAGCACCGTGAAAAAAGTAATCGGCGTGGTGTCCGGTAAGGGCGGCGTGGGGAAATCCATGGTTACCAGCCAGCTGGCCGTCACCATGCAGCGCCGCGGATACCGCACCGCCGTGCTGGACGCAGATATTACCGGTCCGTCCATCCCCAAATCCTTCGGTCTGAAGGAAAAGGCTTCCGGCACGGAGTCCGCCATCTTCCCTGTACAGACCAAAACCGGCATCCAGGTCATGTCCATCAATCTGCTGCTGGAAAATGAAGAGGATCCCGTACTGTGGCGCGGCCCCATCATCGGTAGCGTTGTCACCCAGTTCTGGACCGATGTGCTGTGGGATAACGTGGACTATATGTTTGTGGACATGCCCCCCGGCACCGGCGACGTAGCTCTGAGCACCTTCCAGTCCCTGCCGGTGGACGGCATCGTCATCGTCGCCTCTCCTCAGGAGTTGGTGGGCATGGTGGTGGAAAAGGCCGTCCGTATGGCTGAAATGATGAACGTGCCCATCCTCGGCATCGTGGAAAACATGAGCTATATCGTCTGTCCCGACTGCGGTAAGAAGATCTCCCTATTCGGCGAAAGCCGCAGCCAGGAAGCCGCCGCCCGCCACGGACTGGACCTGCTGGCAGAAATGCCCATCGATCCCAAGCTTGCTTCTTTGGTGGACGCCGGTAAAATCGAGGACTTTGAGGGCGACTGGATGACAGCTGTCGCCGATGCAGTGGAAAAACTGCCCAATAAAGTTTTCGAGAAATAATATTTAATTGAGAAAAGCTGCGCTTTCCAGCTGGAAAGCGCAGCTTTTACAATGCAGGAAAGGTTTGTTTCCCCTCGATCTTTCGCAGAAGCTTTTGCGCAAACAGCCCGTGGCGGTTGCAGTACAGTAAAGCATCCCGCCGCTGGGCAAGGGAAAACGCTCCCGGGCACCCCCTTTAGGATAGAGCTTCACCAGCGCAAAGCAATCTGACGTGCTCCGGGCCAGGAACGAAATAAAATGTTCCTTTGTCATCGGATGCTCCAGCGTGACATAAAGCTCACCCTCCACCAACTCGCAGCGCAGCCTGTGTCGGGCACCCCCGGGCCGTCTCCCATTTGGAAACTGTTTTGTCACTGACAGACAGCGCGGCAGCCAGCTGCGCTTGGGTGAGCCGGCGCTTTTCCCGCAGCCGCCGGATGGCGCTGCCCGTCACATAATGGTTTGGCATCGGTTTCGCGCCTCCTTTTGCCCTTCAGCATAGCATCTGCCCGCGCTTTGCGCAACCTGCGCAACGTAGAGCACGGCCCGGGCCATCGGATCCGGGCCGTTTTTTCTGTCTTTTCAGAACGTCCTGCGCATCTGATGCCACACGACGCCGCCGTGGGCGGACTGGGACACTCCTTCATCCACAAAACCGAATTTCGCATAATAGGGCACCAGTTTTTCCTTACAGGTGAGCACCACACCCCGGCGCTCCTGTTCCTGCGCCGCCGCGCACAGCGCCTCAATCAGCCGCCCGGCACAGCCCCGGTGCCGGTACTCCGGCAGGGTATTCAGCCCGAAGATCATCTGCCAGGCTCCCCGCTCATCATGCAGCGATGCATCGGCATACATTTCATCCCGCAGGTCCGGTTCATCTGTGGTCATCCCGTTGATAAAAGCCACCGGCCGCGCACCGTCCCACAGCACATAAAAGTGATTTGCATACACATTCAGCCGCGCGGCGATCTGCGCCGCCGCAGCAGCCTCCGCCGCGGGAAAGCAGGCCGTCTCAATGTCCGCCAAAGCCGCTGCGTCCGATGCGCATCCTGTCCGAAGCTCCATCCCAAAACCGCTTCCTTTCGTTTGTTCTGCGTTGTTCAGTATAGCGCTTCATTTTTCGGTGCGCAAGAAAAAACTTCCATCGTGTTCCAGGCAAGGCAAAAAGGGGCGCAGTGCGCCCCTTTTTGCCTTGTCCGGTTCCTTTTCCTCAAGTCAGCATGGCTCCGGCCACTAGGAACACAAGCGTCATCACAAAGAAGATGGCCAGAAGCTTCCAGATATACCGCAGCCACCGGTCATAGGGAATGCGGCCGAATACCAGCGCGCCCATGACGACCGCCGAGGTAGGTGTGACTAGGTTGATCAGTCCGGAAGCCGACTGAAAAGCCGTGATCACCAATTCGCTGTTCACTCCGGCGAACTGCCCCAGCGGCGCCATAATGGGAATGGACAGCGTCGCCAGTCCCGAAGAGGAGGGAATCAGGATCGACAGAGGAAGATAGAGCAGATACGTCAGCACAACGAACATCACGCTGCCCGTCCCCGTCAGCAGATTCTCTCCCCAGGAAAGCACCGTGTCGGTAATCAGTCCCTGATTCATCAGCGTAGTGATGCCCCGGCTCAGACCGATGATAAACGCAACGCTCAAAAGATCCGCCGCGCCCAGCGTAAAGCGCTCCGCCACCTTGGCTTCACCCATGCCGTACACCAGCCCGATCACCAGCCCGCCGGCCAGAAACAGCGCGCCCAGTTCCGGGAACCACCATCCCAGCGTCGGCAGCGCCGTGATACCCACGTCTTCAAAGGGGATCACACTGTAGACCATAATGAGAAACACTGCCGCAAACAGCGCCAGCACCAGCTTCTGCCGTCCTGTCAGCGGCTCGGCCTCATCCATGTTGGGAATCTCCTGCGCTGACCAGCGGTTATGCGCCATAACAGATTTTTCCGGGTCGGCTTTGATTCTGGCCGCATAGCGCATAACGAAGAGAATCGCCACCGCCTCATACGCGATCAGCATCACCACGCGCAGCACAATGCCCTGTCCCAAAGACACGCCCGCAAAGCCCGAGGCAATGCCCGTGGCAAAGGGATTCACCGTAGAGCACAGCACGCCCGTTCCCGCGCCTAAAAGCACGACAGAAATGCTGACCGCCGCATCATATCCTGCAGCCAGAAACACCGGCAGCAAAATGGGGTAAAAGGCCATCGTCTCTTCCCACATACCAAACGTGGTGCCACCGATGCCAAACAGAATCATTAAAATCGGGATCATCCACTTTTCCCGTCCGCGCATTTTGCGCACCACCGCCGCCACGCCGTTGTTGATGGCGCCGGTCTCCATCACAACGCCCAGAAAGCCGCCCACCATTAAAATGAACAGTTCCACATCCACAGCGTCAAAAAAACCCTGCAGCGGCGCCAGAAGGATCGCGCCGATCCCCTGGGGGTTGGCTGCCACCGCGTGATAACTGCCTGCAATGGGAAGGCCGTCCACATAGTCGTACTGCCCGGCGGGAATAATCCAGGTGGCAATCGCCACCGCCACGATCAGGCCCGCCAAAATAGCATACGCCGTGGGCATCTTAAACTGCTTCAAAATGATTCACCTCATTTTCTCGTTCCCCCGAAGGGGAGCGATACCTCTCGGAAAGCCCTTCGGGGCATGCTCTCTTTCAAGCCCCCAGCGTGGCCACCAGAACGGCTTTAATGGAGTGCATCCGGTTTTCCGCCTCGTCAAACACCACGCTGTGGGGGCCGCGGAACACCTCGTCGGTCACTTCCCGGATGTCCACGCCCTTTTCCTCCCACTCCTTGGCCAGCCTGGTGTTCAAATCGTGGAACGACGGCAGGCAATGCATAAAGAGCACATTTTTATTGCCTGTCTTCTCCAGCATTTCCTCGGTCACACGATAGGGAGAGAGCAGCTTTGCCCGCTCGGGAATCAGATCTTCCTCGCCCATAGAGGCCCAGATATCACAGTAAATCACGTCCGCCCCAGCCAGGCACCGCTCATCGTGGCTGATCTCAATGGTCGCCCCGGTACGCCGGGCCACATCCTGTACCTGGGCAAGCACGGCTTTGTCCACTTCCAAGGACGCCGGACCATAACCCACAAAGTGCATGCCCATTTTTGCGCACCCATACATCCAGGCATAGCACATGTTATTGCGGATATCGCCAGGGAACACCACCTTCACCTCCCGCAGGGGCTTGGCGCAGTGCTCCTCGATGGTCATCATATCCGCCAGGATCTGGGTGGGGTGGTCCACATCGGTCAGGCCGTTGAATACCGGGACACCGGAATGCTTCGCCAGCAGCTCCACGTTCTCCTGGGCATAGCCGCGGTATTCGATACCATCGAAAAAACGGCCCAGCACCTTCGCGCTGTCCTCCAGAGACTCCTTTTTCCCCATCTGGGAAGAGTTGGCGTCCAGATACGTCACGCTGCCGCCCTCCTGAGTCATCGCCACCTCAAAGGCGCAACGGGTGCGGGTGCTGGTCTTTTCAAACAGCAGTACGATATGCTTGCCCCCGAGCGTGTTCCCGCACACGCCCGCCCGGCGCTTGGCCTTCAGGTCGTGGCCCAGGTCCAGCATATAGCGGATTTCCTCCGGGTTAAAATCCATCAACGTCAAAAAACTTCTGCCTTTCAAATTCACTGCCATGATCGTTATTCTCCTTTTTGTTGTTTTTTCTTTTCCCCGACGCGGGCTTTATTCCCTTTGGCCGCAGGCTGCAGTATTTTTGCTGCAGCCTGCACGCAGCGCATACCATTGCTGCCGCGCAAGGCCCGCGCGGCGAAAAAGAGAAACTGCATTCTCCTTTAATCCCTGACAAAAGGCATGCTCATGCACCGCGGGCCGCCGCGCCCCCGCGACAGTTCGCTGGAGGGGATACAGTGCACCGTGATGCCGTGCTCTTCCAGCAGGTGATTGGTCACATAGTTGCGTGAATACACCACCACCTCGCCGGGGGCGATGGCCAGGGTGTTGCTGGCGTCGCTCCACTGCTCTCGGGCCGCGTCGATAGGGTTGCCGCCGCCGCAGGGAATCAGCTCCACCTTGTCCAACTGCAAATGGCGCCGCAAAATGTCAGAAAGCCGGCCCTGTTCCTCGCGGATGTGCAGCGCTCCGCCTTTTCCCAGCTCCAGCACATACACATCCAGATCCCGCAAAATGGCCGGGTGTACGGTAAACACTCCCACATCTACCATGGTGAACACCGTGTCCAGATGCATCAGCGCGCGGGTCTTGGGAATGTTGATCGCCAGCACTTTTTTGAAGGTAGGACTGTTTTCCAGCACTGTCTGGGCAAACTTATCGATGGAGTCCTCTTCGGTGCGCTCGGAAATACCCACCGCCAGCACCTCGGGGCTGAGCACCAGGATGTCGCCGCCCTCCAGAGAGGACGTTTCCGCCCGGTCGTACCATTTGGGCACCTGCTTGTAGCGAGGGTGATGCTCAAAAATATACTTGCCAAACAGCGTTTCCCGGTTGCGGGTTTTTGTGTGCATCCGATGGATCGTCACGCCGCCGCCCACCACAGCAAAGGGGTCCCGGGTAAAGTACAGATTTGGCATGGGGTCCACCAGGAAAGGATACTCTTCTTCGCCCAGGGCCGTCAGGTCCGCTAGGCGGGTGCGCTCAAAGCGCTGCAGATCGTTCTTGCGCACGCCCGCTTCCATCTGTTCCACCAGTTCTTTCACCGGGAGCGAGGCAAAATACTCTTCCAGCAAATCGTGGGTGCGCCGGTGCTCGATCCCCGCTTCGCAGAGATAATCCCGGATAAACTGGCGGCGCACAGCTTCATCGGCCACCGCTTCGGCCGTCAGATCTGTCAGGTAAAGCACCTCTACGCCGCACTGGCGCAGTGTGTCGGCAAACTGGTCGTGTTCTTCCTGGGCCAGCTTCAGGTAGGGAATGTCGTCAAACAAAAGCCGTTCCAGATAGTCCGGCATCAGGTTTTCCAGCTCCCGCCCGGGCCGGTGCAGCAGCACCTTGCGCAGCGGACCGATCTCGCATGTATTGTGCAGCGGCAAATGTTGCTCCATAGTCGATCAACTCCTTTGTTTCAAGTCTTTCCTATGATTTGCGAAAATTCCCGCTTTATGCCTGCCGCCGGCCGAAAAAAGAAAAAGCCGTCCACACCGTTTTGGTGCAGACGGCAAATAGAAACCGTACAATGATTTCATTTAGGTTCAGCGCGGCATTGCTGCGCCCGCATAGGCGCGGGCCGCTCCTGCGCTTAGGGCAGTACCGGCTCCAGCACCCGCCAGCGCCCATGCTCCAGCCCCAGGATAAAGCGGCGGATGCGGATGCTGCGGCCGGAGGCGGAAAAATCTGGTCCATGGGCATACTCCACCCGCGCCAGATACACCGCCATCGCGTCGTACCGCCCTTCATACGCAGCACAGATTGCCGTGCTGTGGGCGTCGGACAGCGTCGTCAACGCCGTCACCCGCACAGCGGGCAGGCAGTCCACCCCCGTCGGGCGTTTGTCCCGATAATGCGCTCCGATCTGGGTGCCCCAGCGCCCCCGGGCGGCGGCGCACTGCAAATCCAGAAAAGCGTCCCAGTCCCGGCCGCCTTCTGCGGCCACGGCTGCGCGCACGGCCTCCCGCGCCCCCTTTTCCGGATCCTCCGCCGCCTGCGCCGGCCAAAACAGGCCCGCGCACATACACCAGAAGAACCCCACTGCCAGGACAAGCAGCGCCAGATACAGCCGTTTCGTCTCCTTCATTGTTCTCTCTCCTTTCGGCCGGGGTCGCGTGTTTCGAAAAACCCTTCTATATATAAGAACAATTATTTTTCGATTTTTGGACACGATTTTCAAAAGTTTTTTCAAAAAACGCAAACTTTGTAGGATCGGACAATTTAGCAATGCAGAAACTGTGCAAAAAGGCGCCAAAACCGCCCGCACCAAAAAGGTGCGGGCGGCAGCACCGGGGAGCACCTGCTACAACACAGGACGCAGCGGGGGCGTTTGCCCCTTGCGACCAACATCAACAGAATGGCCGTTCCAAACACAAAGCGCATCAGGCGACCTAATGGTCAAACCCGCGGGATCCCCAATGCCCCACACAGGGTTTGATAGGCTTTAGATTCCACTGCCACAGACTGAAAATGCCAGAAGCGCAGCTCATCCTGCTGATTTTCCCGTGGCATCGCCCGGAAATCTGCAGCATAAGCATCATCCTTCATCAGCTTCGGATGATAGATCCGATCCCGCCACAAGGTCACTCCCAGTTTCTCAAACCAGCAAGTGTAACTCAATTCCTGATCGGGGCAATCATGGATGCATGCGCCGTGCTGTTCCAACGCACGCACCACATCCTCCGCCCTGCTCTGAAACAGGCGGATCCCATACAGGTATACATCGCCGTTTTCATCCTCCGGATTTGGCACTTCCACCCATTCCATTCGCCCGTCCAGATAGCAGATATGATAACGCATATTGCAGTACCAAACCAGTTGGGCATTGGGCAGGCAGCCGTCCGCGCCCTCGTCGCGCCCCGCATCGCCCAGAATAGTCTCCACCTGTTCCCGTGTCATACCAAAGAACAGCTTTCCACAGCTTTGAAATGGGATAATTTCCATGCGCTCTATATCAATCACTCCTTAAACCTTATAGTGTAATGCCAAACAAGTCTTGATAGTAAATTGCACAAGCTGCAATTTCCGGGCTATATTTTGTACCCAGATTTTCTCTGCCATACGAATCTTGTTTACTCGTAAAATCTTCTACTTCAAGCATAATCAACTCTTTATACTGCTTGTTTGCCAAATACTGGCTTTCAAGTGCACGGAAATTTTTTGCAGCCGTAGAACTACCCCAATTGCTCGTCAATACATGATCTGCATGAGTCATACGAATTGCATACGCTTTATTCACATCATAATTATATGTGGACAATGTGTTTTGTGATATAAAATGATGCCGTTCTCCGCCAAGCGCTGCCATAGGTTGATATGCACCTGCAGCAAAATTATAGCGGATTTCATTATCTTTACCCGCATTAGAATAACTCCGAACAGCTGCATCTTCTTTTACAGTGTAGGCATATTCAAATTTTTCCGCAACATAATATACGGGCGTGCTCCATGTATAAAATATTTCATTTTTTACATTTGTCTTGGTAAAACTACTTGTATTGCCCGCCCCAGTCAACCAGCTATTTCCAGACAATCTATATAAAGTGACTTTTCCCGAAATGTTGTCAATGCTATCTACACCAATGTTAGTAAGCTTAAAAGAAAAGCCAGTTTTTGTTGTATTAGGTTGAATCCTCCATGCGTTGCTTATATCTTTGGTTTTTGAGTCATACTGAATTAGCAATTGATAATTCTCTGCGACTGCGTTTTCCAAATATTGTTGTGCCGATTCCGCAAGGCCATATGCCTGCTGTACAGATTCGATTTCCTCTGCACTAACCTCTGCAATTCCCGCCTCGTTCAAATACTGATTTACCGTTTTAACATACTGCTCTTTCTCATTTTCTAATGCAGCATCATAATCAACCAGTTCAGCATTGCTTTGAGTCAGCAACGTTTCTATCTCCGGATATTTGTCTATATCCATTAAAGAAATAAGTTCATAGGTATATTTAGGCTCTTGATTTACTTCCTCCAAAGGCTCTGTCGCCCACACAGGAACCATCAGGCCAACGGCTATAGCCACCGCCAATGTAGTGGAAATCAATTTCTTCATCCTTGTCATTTTTATGTTACCTCTCTTTCAAATCATTGTCCATCGTCTTTCCATCCCGCATCCAAATCGTGAATTTGTTTCTTCTCACCCCCTTCTTTTCCCGGGGCCGCGTGTTTCGAAAAACCTTTCTATATAAGAACAATTATTTTTCGATTTTTGGACATGATTTTCAAAAGTTTTTTCAAAAATCGCAAACTTTGTAAGATGTGACAGTTTAGCAGCGCAGAAATTGTGCGAAAAAACGCAAAAAACAGTGAGGGCAGCTGCCCTCACTGTTTGGCTAACGCTGTTTTTCATCCGGATGCCGTATCTTCCGCTTCCGCCTGACGAACAACGGAACGCAAATGCTCCGTGCAATCCTGCAGCCAAGAGGCCGCCTGGCCGGTTTCTGCTTCGTCCAAGTCGAACCATTCATGTTTTATGACATAGGGCACTTGCTGCGGAAGAAAGTCTGCCAGTCCCTGCAATGCCTGCTCCATTTCCGGCGACAGGGTCGAATGCTCCTGCGTGTAGCAGGCCAGCGCATCCGTGTACTGCCAAAACGCTTCATAATAAGCATCCAGCGCCTCCTGCGGGCCTTCCGGCAAGAAATCGTTCTGGATCTCGCACAGATGGTAGGAGAAAAAACGTCTGGTCGAGGTATTCTCCATCAGTTCCGTTTCCTTCCGGACAACGGACAAATCTCCGGCTGCCTCCAGAATGTCTCCGGTCAGAACATACAGCACTTCATAATTGCGGCTGAAATCCGCAAGAAATAACTGCTGCGCCAAGTGGGTGTCCTCCTGCAGCTCGTCGCTGCTGTGGACGGACGGCTGCCCGCAGCCCGCCAATACCAGCGCCAGCAGAAGCATCAGCAAAACAGAACGTCTCATCCGCACAACTCCTTTTACATTTAATACAGTAGCGATCAATTAAATCTTAAAACTGCCAGTATCAGCAATTGGAAATTGATTTCACAGACTCTGTCCTATGCTGTGGCGCTTCTATACAGCGCCAGGGCAATTAGAAAACCGGGAACCAGAAAAATCTGCGGCCAGTCGATCAGCCACAGTGTATATTTTATCAGCATCGCAGTGCCCGCCATATTCAGAGCGACCACAATGGCGTACAGCGCAATCAAAAGGACAGCAAGGGCGAGGCAGATGCCTTTTGCCTTGTGCGGCAGACGCAAAATTCCCGCCTGCTGCAAAAGCTCCGCAATCAGAGCCGCTAAGCTTCCATAAAGCAGCGGACGCATGCAAAGCAAATTCCAAAAATAGAGTGTGTAGTCATAATGGACCGCTGTTTGCCGCGCACCGGCGAATTGGTAATACAGGATGCACGCAGCAGCGATCACCAGCAAGATAGCATATACCACCAATGCCGGCCGGATTCGTTTTGTCATAAAGCAGCCCTCCTTCATCTTGTTCCATTATTTCATACCGTGAGATAAGAACCTCTTTATCTGTAAAAACACGAAAACGGGCAAAATGGGACAGAATTTTGCAAAAATTTTTTAGTTTTACCAATTTTCATCGGAATGCGTAAGTATATCTGGGGAAAATTGTAGAAAAAGCAGGTGCCTTAAAGAATGGGATGGGAGCGCCCCCGGGCGGCGGCGCACTGCAAATCCAGAAAAGCGTCCCAGTCCCGGCCGCCTTCTGCGGCCACGGCTGCGCGCACGGCCTCCCGCGCCCCCTTTTCCGGATCCTCCGCCGCCTGCGCCGGCCAAAACAGGCCCGCGCACATACACCAGAAGAACCCCGCTGCCAGGACAAGCAGCGCCAGATACAGCCGTTTCGTCTCCTTCATTGTTCTCTCTCCTTTCGGCCGGGGCCGCGTGTTTCGAAAAACCTTTCTATATATAAGAACAATTATTTTTCGATTTTTGGACACGATTTTCAAAAGTTTTTTCAAAAAACGCAAACTTTGTAGGATCAGACAATTTAGCAATGCAGAAACTGTGCAAAAAAACGCAAGCAAAACGGAAAAAGCCGCCCGCACCAAAAAGGTGCGGGCGGCTCTGTTCCAATCCACAAGGATGCCAACAATCTCGTTTACTGAACCTTCAGGAAATTGTCATCACCGTACCAGTTTGCCCATGGGCGCAATAAA
Source organism: bacterium 210917-SL.2.15 (assembly GCA_020555605.1). Taxonomy (GTDB): domain Bacteria; phylum Bacillota; class Clostridia; order Oscillospirales; family Oscillospiraceae; genus Pseudoscillospira. The sequence goes on from JAJCJC010000006.1 coordinate 13,314, forward strand.
TCGTTTCTTCCGCCACCCAGATGGCAGAGACAGGCTGTTTCAACGCGACAGTCACGCCTTCGTCCGCCCGATCGTAACGCATCACCCACTCATAGTTCGTGCTGCAATACAGCGCGCCGCCGCAGGAATTCAATGCTGTGCTGTCCACTACCGCATCGGGCGTCACGCACAGTGCAGCACCGCCAGACAGATTCATATGCCACAGCTGCAGCCCCACCCAGAAAATCTCCCCATCAATGATCAGGAAGCGCTTCACATGTTCGGCGCCAACCACCTTTTCCGGAGCAGCCGCTCCCGCGCCAACATCATACGCATAAATGGCGCCGTCCATGGGATAGCTGCCGTTGCTGGAGATACCAAACCAGTCATTGCCCAAATCAACCATGGTATCCATACCATCCTCCCTATCCGCTGCAATGCAAAAATACAGCACGCCCTCATAAGGAAACAGATTGTAGGCATTCCCGGCATGTTCCACCACCTGCGCGCCAGTACCATCCCCGGCCGCCCTGTACAGGCCCCCGCCGTTCCCGGCCTGCCTTCCGTCATAGGTAGTAAAGTAGATCTCATCGCCCACAGCCACCAGCTCAACGGGTGTTTGCCCGCTCACGTTCTTTTTGTGCCTCCCGTTATGATCCATGCGATAGAAACCGTCGTCCGCCGCTGTTTCATAGAAGACATAGTGATCTGTCACAAAATATCGCATCACGTCTTCAGCGATCCGCGTGCCGCTCCCGCTTCCCGCCGCACGTACATACAGCGCCGTCCCCATTCCTTCATCTTGCATGTAAAACACCGTGTCGCCGCATTGGGTGATATAGTTGCCCGCATACATATTCGCATAAAACGACGCGCTTTTTTCGCTTTCTGCAGCCGGCGGTTCCGCCGCGCAACCCGTCAACACCATGGCAAAGATCAAAACGGCCATCATATTGACCGTGTGCCTGATACATCCGTTCATTCGTCTCTCCTCCGCTTTATCGCGCAGACATCACTTCCAACAGCCCAAGTTGCGCAAAAACATAAGCAGTGAAACAAGCATTCCTCTGTAATCTCTCCACAGAAAGCAATTATTCAAGCGTAATTGTCATATAGATAGGAGGTGCTGTACCACTATCACCGCTTCTCAGAGTTAATGCACACTCACCACAGCCAAAATGCTGTTTTTCACCGGCCGCCGCAGGCTTCAAAATAAAAATAGATCTAAATATAATCATCATGGACGGCGGCATAGCATTTGTCACAGACAGATTTTGCTTGCTCTGATCACCCATAGCTCCATATGTTTTAATAAACTGGCATTGACCAGACTTAATCGTTGTGCGCAACTTTCCAATATAAGTTACCTGCAATTCAACAGACGCCGTTCCCACAGCTCTGTCTACATGCACAATAGCTTCAGGATAAAAAGGCTCCAACGTGCTCGCTTTCGTGACACCACTACTCATCGGAATCCACACAACCCCAAAATCCGCAGCATATGTCGCCACATTGCCGTCATCGGAAATTTTTTCCATCTGAATTGGATTATCCTCTGAGAAGCCCGGAGTATTTTTTAACTGCATCACGTTCACAGATTCACTTTCCACACTTGCAAATGCCGGCACTGTCATGCTCAATATCATGGCTATCGCCAATGCAGCAGAAATCAATCTCTTTGTCCTTGTCATTTTTATAATACCTCTCTTTCGAATCGTTGTCTATCCTTTTCGTTCCCAAACAGGTCTTCCCCGGAACGGGCGGGGCGGAAGTCCCCCGCCCGCCGCAGGATGGAGAAACCTTTACAGCCAATCCTGGCTGGCCACAAAGGTATAGGGGACGGAGGGGGCGTCCACCGCTTCCATGGTCGCATCCACGCCGCCGTTTATGCCCTTGTCCGGCTGATTGGAGTTCAGCTGGATATAAGCTCTCCACTGGGGATCGACGAGCACCGGGGAAAAGCTCGTCGTCTTGCCGTTGACCGTGGCTTTGAAGGTGACCTTCATCTGCGTGCCCTCGCTCTTGGTGGCATCGTTCCACACACGCAGATCACAGGAATTTCCATAATTCTCCAGGAAATTATAATGCTGGGTTTTCTTGGGGCTAGCCACGTCGGAGAACGTCATGGAATTCCCGTCACGGGCCGACATCGCTGTTTTCCCGATCTGATCCACCACCACGACGGCGGTCACACCGTTGCCCAAGTCGTAAACCTGCCGCAACGTCTTTGCGCCGGTATCTGCTGCGAACGCAGATACCCCCAAAGTCAGGCACATGGCTGCGGCCAGCATCATCGACGCCAGTTTTTTGAACATTGCAATCAACCTTCCTTTCTGTTCTTGTATGTTTTACGGACATCGGAACAGTTTGATTCGGCTCTCACCCCCTTCGCGCGCCGGGGCAGGCGTCAGGTTTTCACGGTGATCGTTTCCTCAATGGTATCCCATGCGCCGCCGGAATACACCTGCGCGGTTACCTCAATCACATAGGTCTTGCCCTTTTCGATCGCTGCACTCTGGCTCTTGGTACATTTCCAGGTATAAGTGCTGCCAGTCATGGAACTGATCTCTTTGCGGCCGATGAGCTGCTTTTGATAAAGGGTCGCCTCCATTTTAATCTGAGTTGTATCACTAGGCGCCGTCACCGTAACGGAATAAGTTTGTGCCGTAGCGCTGACATTCCCTTTAATAGTCGTGTCATCGGCATTATAAGGCTGATACTCAACCGCAAATGCACTGACCCCCAGGGTCAGTGCCATGGCAATTGCCATGGTGAAGGCCAGGATTCTGGATGCGATGGTTTTTTTCATGTACATTGGAATTCTCTCCTTTCATAATGGGACAATCTTGATTGCCCTTCTATAGACTAACAACAACATAAAATCGATTTTTGGACAAAATTTTCAAAACTTTTTTATATTTGTCGAAATTGTCAAAAACTTCCTTTTTCTTTTGTGCAAAAAAGAAGTGCCCAGCATGCTGTGCCGGGCACTTCTCGGTTTCTGTTCTTTAATAAATCTGTTCCGCAATTGTAAACAGCTCGGATACGGGCACATTGGTATAAATATAATGCTCGATTCCATGTTCCACCCAAAGCAGCGTGCAGATTTCATCTCCACCCACGGAAGTTCCATGGCCGTAGTACGCTGTCACGCCATGAAATGTGATGCGTTCATGCTCTGCATGCTCGTCGTCCAAATAATAACCGGAACCATTTTCTGCAATACATACCTCAATATTTAAAATGCTGTCTCCGTTTTCTGATTCATAGCCATAAGAAAAACCGGCTTCTGTCCGCCAGGACAATTCCTCCTGATACATCAACCCTTCCGGAATATAATGTGGCCCATACCCCTCGGGCAGAGCCGCCAACGTCGCGCCCTCCACTTGAAATTGAATCCCGATCGATCGTTCCGTCCATTCTATAATCGTATTGACCACCGCAGTACGGACCGACGCGTTGACCATCAGCGTGCCAAACAGCACGCTGACCAGAACTGCCGCCGCCACAATGACATGCTTCAGCACACGCAGCGGGCGGTGCTTTTCCTGTTTCTTCCATTTCCCGATCGCAGAAAAGACCCTGCGGCGGAACGCAGCGGTATCCGGATAGAGTGCATTTAATTCTTGAATATCCGGCAGGGCGTCAATTTCCCGCGCCGCGCATTCGGCCAGTGCCCAACGGATCATACCCTGCAGAGACACCGTTTCCCGTTCATTCGCCATCGGATTTCAGCACCTCCTCCCGAATCATTTCATAGCCGCGCTGAACGCGTTTATAGGCAGCGTCTTTGCGGATACCCAACAATTCTGCAATATCGCTGTAGGACTCTCCGTTCAATCTCAGATCCAGCGGAGCGCGATAGCGCTCCGGCAGTTTCTCCACCGCTGTTAAAATGCGTGCTGCCGTGTCGTGGCGCAGCAGGATTTGTTCCGCGTTTTCCACACAGATACCGCCCGCTGCGATCTGTTCTTCGTCCAGCGGCTCTTCCAGCCGGTTTTTGTTTAAATAATTAATGGCTCTGGACTGCGTACAAAGTCTCAGATAATGCACAATGTCCCTTCCTTTCCGGCCATTGAATTTTTTAAAATGTTCTGCTGCATAGAGAAACACCTCCTGTCCCACATCCTCCGCCGCTTCCTGTGTCTTTACCACATCCCGCGCTTTTTTCAGCACAAGCCGATGATACCGTTCAAAAAACGCAGAAAAAGACTGTTCCTCCTCTTCCGTTTCCAAAAGCGCTAAACACGGCGCAAGCAAAAGCAAGATAATCCCCCCTTTATTTGTTCTCCGGGGTATTGTATCATAGGTTATATGGCCTTCTATATAGTAACAACAACAAAAAATCTAATTTTGGACAAAATTTTTGAAACTTTTTAAAAAATTTTTTCTCTACACTGATTTCAGCGCAAAATGATTGCAAACTATACGAAAATATGTTAGTTTAAATGGTTGTATATACATGATACTTGGTATATTGGAAACCAGATTCCGGAAAACCCCGATACCATCTATTGGAGGATATTCGTATATGTCTACACTGCAAGAAGAAATTTCTCGGCGGCGGACGTTCGCCATCATCTCCCACCCCGACGCCGGTAAAACGACCTTGACGGAAAAATTCCTGCTGTACGGCGGAGCCATCGCCCAGGCGGGCGAGGTGAAGGGCAAGCGCGCCCGGGCCGCCACCTCCGACTGGATGGAGATCGAAAAGCAGCGCGGCATCTCCGTCACCAGCTCGGTGATGCAGTTTCAGCACAACGGCTACTGCATCAACATTCTGGACACCCCCGGCCACCAGGACTTTTCCGAGGACACCTACCGCACCCTGATGGCTGCCGACAGCGCCGTCATGGTCATCGATGGCGCCAAAGGCGTGGAACCCCAGACCCGCAAGCTCTTCAAGGTGTGCGCCCTGCGCCACATTCCCATTTTCACCTTTATCAACAAGATGGATCGGGAAACCAGAGATCCCTTGGAGCTGTGCGAAGAGGTGGAAAAAGAGCTTGGCATCGACACCTACGCCATGAACTGGCCCATCGGCTGCGGCAAGGAGTTCCGCGGCGTGTATGACCGGGAAAAGAGCCGTATTCTGTTTTTTTCCGGCGAGGAAAAGGGCAAGAAAGTCAACGCCATGGAGGTGGCTCTGGACGACCCGGCACTGGAGGAAATCCTGGGCGAGAAAAAAGCCGCCACATTGCGCGACGATGTGGAACTGCTGGGCGCGGGCCGGGAATTCGATATGGAGTCCGTACGCAACGGCTCTCTGTCTCCCGTGTTTTTCGGCTCGGCCCTCACCACCTTCGGTGTGGAGCCGTTTCTCGAGGAATTTCTGCGCATGACCACGCCCCCTCTGTCCCGCACGGCGGACTGCGGCGAGATCGACGTGTTCTCCGAAGACTTCTCCGCCTTCGTGTTCAAAATCCAAGCCAACATGAACAAGGCCCACCGCGACCGGCTGGCCTTTATGCGCATCTGCTCGGGCCACTTCCAGCGCGACAAGGAATATTACCACATGCAGAGCGGCAAAAAAATGCGCCTGAGCCAACCGCAGACCATGATGGCCGCCGAGCGCGAAATCGTGGAAGAGGCCTATGCCGGCGACATCATCAGCGTGTTTGACCCGGGCCTGTTCTCCATCGGCGATACCATCACCGTGCCCGGCAAAAAATTCAAATACTCCGGTATCCCCACCTTCGAACCGGAGCATTTTATGCGCGTGTCCCCCAAGAACACCATGAAACGTAAGCAGTTTATCAAGGGCACCGAACAGATCGCTCAGGAAGGCGCCATCCAGATCTTCAAAGTGCCCGACTCCGGTCTTGAAGAAGTCATCGTGGGCGTGGTGGGCACACTGCAGTTCGATGTATTTGAGTACCGCATGAAAAACGAGTACGGCGTAGAGCTGTACACCTCCGGCCTGCCCTATGAACACCTGCGCCACATCACCGCCTGCCCCATGCCGGCTAAAGATCTGGTGCTGTGCACCGGCGCAGCGCTGCTGGAAGATTTTAAGGGCCGCCTGCTGGTGGCCTTCGGCGGCGAATGGGCTGTCAGCTTTCTTACCAAGCACAACCCCGGACTGGAAATCGAGGATGCCCTGTCCGTCTGAGCCTGCCCTCATGCAGAAAAGCGGCCCCCGGCTTTGGACCAAAGCCGGGGGCCGCTGCTTTATGATTCCATTTCGCACGCTTGGCAGTATTCCATCACGGCCTGCATCGGCGGGGAAACCCATTTGTCCCGGTGATACAACAGTTGCTTCCACACATCGACGCCAAACCCTTTCACCGACAGATACGCCAGCCTCCCGGCCCGCTCCGCTTCGGCGGTGGCATAATCCGGCAGGAAAGAAAGCCCCGCCCCCTGCTCCACCAAACGACAGATGCGGTACACGTCGCCGATTTCCAGCACGGGCCGGATCTCCAGCGACTGCTCCGCCAGATGTTCTTCCAGAAGACGGCGGTAACTCATCCCCCGCTCCGTCAGCAAAAACGGCTCTTTCAGCAGATCGCGCACATCCACCCCCTGCCGCCGCACCAAAGGATGGTTCGGCGCAGCCACAAACCGGGCGCGCACCTTCTTCTCCCCGGCAATCACATACTCTGCTTTATAAATATGGCTGTCCAGCGTCAGCACCAAGTCCGCCTCGTTGTGATCCAGCATCCGGTACATCTCTGAGGTTTCCGCCGCGATCACTTTCACCGAAACAGCAGGATACCGGCGGCGGAAGTCCAGAAACGGCGCACCCAGAAGCAACGGGCACAGAGAGTCCGCCGCGGCCAGACGGATATGGCCTGCCGGACGCTTTTCCTGGCGCACCGAACGCAGCATCTCCTCAGACAGCTGATTGATGCGGTGGGCATACTGCAGCACTTCTCGTCCGCTGTCGGTCAGCACCACAGTGTGGTTGATGCGCTCAAACAGCTTAGCGCCCAATTCGTCCTCCAGCTGTTTGATCTGAAAAGACACCGTGGACTGAGCATAACCCAGGGCGGCAGCGGCCCGGGTAAACCCCGCCAACTCCGCCACATAGACGAACGTTGTCAGCAGGCGTGTATCCATACGGCTGTACCTCCTCACATAAACATCGAATTTTTCGATTTGATTCATATTTTTTATCTGTTTTACAAATCCTGTTCCCTACTATATACTAAAGCGCGAACAAATACAACCTGCATTCGGAGGACACCGCCATGCTCACACCGGTCATTGCACTGATTGAAACCGTATACACCTTTTTATGGGGCGATCTGATTACGCTTCCGCTGCCCGGCGGCGGCACATTGGGTCTGCCGCTTCTGGTGCTACTGTTGATCCCCACCGGACTTTATTTCACATTCCGTACCCGTTTTCTGCCCCTGCGCCTGTTTCCGGATATGATCCGGGCCACTCTGGAAAAGCGCAGCCACAAAAACGGCGGGCTGTCCGCCCTGCAGGCACTCATTGTTTCCACTGCCACCCGAGTGGGCATGGGCAATCTTGTGGGTGTAGTGGCCGCCATTTCTGCCGGTGGCGCCGGCGCAGTGTTCTGGATGTGGATTACTGCACTGATTGGCTCCTCCACCGCTTTTGTGGAAGCCACACTGGCCCAGCTTTACAAGGAAAAAGATCCGCTTTACGGCGGCTGGCGCGGCGGCCCGGCCTACTACATTCACAAATTCCTTTCCGCCCGGCGCGGTGGAAAGCCCCGGCGCTACTGCATTCTGGCGGTGCTCTTCGCCGTCTCCGGGCTGATCTGCTGGTGCGGCATCAGCCAGGTCATCAGCAATTCCGTGGCTTCGGCGTTCCAAAATGCCTTTCACATTCCTCCGCTTTACACCACCATTGTGCTGGTGGCCCTGGCCGCTGTGATCGTACTGCGCAAACATGCCACCGTGAAGGTACTCGACGTACTGGTTCCTATTATGGCAGGCTGCTATTTCTTCATCACCATTACCCTGATTCTCCTGAACATCAATCAACTGCCGGCCGTGTTTGAACGCATTTTTGCCGAGGCCTTCGGCTTGCGCCAAATGGCGGCAGGCAGCTTTGGCGCTGTGCTGATGAACGGTGTTAAGCGCGGCCTGTTCTCCAATGAAGCCGGTTCCGGCTCCGCGCCCTGCGCCGCGGCGGCGGCAGAGACCGATCACCCCGCAAAAGTGGGTCTGATGCAGGCGCTGGGCGTGTTCATCGATACGATCATCATCTGCTCGTGCACTGCCATGATCATGCTCCTGGCTCCCGCCGAGGTAGTGGACGGCCTGGCGGGTATGGACCTGCTCCAGGCGGCCATGGCCTATCATCTGGGTGAGTTCGGCGTGGTATTCATCGCAGCGATCCTGTGGCTGTTCAGCTTCTCCACCTTCATCGGCATCCTGTTTTACGCCCGCTCCAATGTGGCCTATCTCTTCGGCGACAACTGGCTGTCCCAGACAGCTTATAAAATCCTGGCTCTGGTCATGCTCTTTGCCGGCGGTCTGGCAACCTACACCTTTGTCTGGGATTTGGGCGATGTGGGCGTGGGGCTGATGACGGTCTTCAATATCGCCATCCTTTTCCCGCTTTCCGGTCGGGCCATGAAATCCCTAAAAGATTATGAACTGAACCATCGCCTCAGGCGCTGAAGCCCCACGGCGGCAGTCCACCTAAATGAAAGTTTCAGTACCCCAAACAAAAAAAGAAGGGCATCCATACGGATGCCCTTCTTTTTTATGGAGCAGGGTACGGGAGTCGGACCCGCCTTAACGGCTTGGGAAGCCGCTGTAATACCGATATACCAACCCTGCAAAGTTCAGTGTGCTTATTATAGCAGAAGCACCGCGGTTTTGCAACAGGTTTTCTGTCGAAGATTTCCTTTTTGGCCTTGCAGTCCCCTCTCCCGTGCATCTTCCGGCGAACTTTTTGTCCCCTCACCTGGCCGGGACAGGCATAAGTTTTTTCCCCCGGCATACGCTTTTTATCAGAAAACGGAACACTTAGGGGGAGATTTTTATGCCAAAAAAGCTTCTATCATTGTGCCTGTGCATCCTGCTGGCACTGGGCGTCCTCGTGCCGGCAGCGCAGGCCGCGCCCATCACCTCCGGCGCCCAGAGCGTGTCCCTGATGGAAAAGGAAACCGGAACGCTCATATATGCAGAGAACGAACACGAGCGGTTGGAGCCGGCTTCGGTCACCAAAGTAATGACACTGCTGCTGGTGATGGAGGCGATTGACGACGGAAGGCTTCATTATGAAGACATGCTTTCCGCCAGCGACCACGCCGCTTCCATGGGCGGAAGCCAGGTATATCTCAAAGCCGGAGAACAAATGAGCGTGGAGGATCTCCTGAAAGCCGTCTGCATGGCCTCAGGCAACGATGCCGCCGTCTGCCTGGCCGAGGCCGTGGCCGGCAGCGAAGAGAGTTTTGTCGAGCGTATGAACCAGCGTGCCAAGGATCTGGGCATGGCCGACACCACTTTCCGCAACTGCACCGGCCTGCCTGCGGAGGGGCATCTGACCTCGGCCTACGATATCGCCCTCATGTCCCGGGAGCTGATTCTGAAGCATCCGGATATCCGCCGGTTCACCACGCTCTGGATGGACTCCCTGCGGGGCGGGGAATTCCAGCTGGCCAACACCAATAAACTGATCCGCTATTATGACGGCGCCACGGGCCTGAAAACCGGCTCCACCGATTCAGCCCTCTACTGTCTTTCCGGCACCGCCGAGCGCGACGGCATGGAGCTGATCGCCGTCGTGATGAAAGCCCCCACCTCCGCCGAACGCTTTGAGACCGCCAAAAATCTGCTTTCCTACGGCTTCGCCAACTACACGCTCGTGGATGTGTACCCTAGCGAAGCCCTGCCCACTATCCCTGTCAGCATGGGAAAGAAGGACGCCGTGCAGCCCATCTTTGCCAGCCGCGACAAGCTCCTGGTGGAAAAAACAAAAGTGTCCACCGTGGAAAAAACCATGGATCTTCTCCCCGGTATCGCGGCCCCAGTAAAAGAAGGGCAGGAGCTGGGTACCCTGACCGTCACCTCCGAAGGCGAAACGCTCGTCACCATTCCGCTGGTGGCCGGCGAGTCCGTAGAGCGCCTCTCTTATTGGGATGTTGTACAAAAATTGTTGAAGCAATCTCTATTTGTTGTATAAAATCACCTCCTTTTCGGCGATTTTCCCTTGACTTTGCCTCTGCCTATGATACACTCAAAGAAAGAACAGGCGGCAGCCGCAGCGGTGCCGCTCAGGGGGAGGATAACCACATGATTCAAGTCAATACGAAAAACTGCTCTGCATTTGTCCCCGCAGATTTTGGTTCCGCCCGGGAAAACGCCCTGGCCGAGGCTCAGGCATGGCTCCAGGACGCCACCGGCGCGGGCAATGATTTTGTCGGCTGGGTGCATCTGCCCCAGGATTATGACCGCGAGGAATTCGCGCGTATCAAAGCCGCCGCCCGAAAGATCCAAGCCCAGTCCACCGCTCTGGTGGTCATCGGCATCGGCGGGTCCTACCTCGGCGCCCGGGGTGTCATCGAAGCCCTGTGTTCCCCCAACTACAACCAGAAGAAAAAAGAAACGCCGAACATTTATTTTGCCGGCAATACCCTCAGCTCCGACGCGCTGCAGGAGATCTTGGATCTGATCGGCGATCAGGATTTTTCCATCAACGTCATCTCCAAATCCGGCACCACCACGGAGCCGGCCCTCTCCTTTCGCTTTTTCCGGGAGCTGTGTGAGAAAAAATATGGCAAGGACGGCGCCCGGGAGCGCATTTATGCCACCACCGACGCCAAACGCGGCGTGCTCAAGACCCTTGCCGATGCCGAAGGATACGAAACCTTTGTCGTGCCCGACGATGTGGGCGGCCGCTACAGCGTGCTCACCGCCGTGGGCCTGTTGCCCATCGCCGTGTGCGGCGTAGACATCGACGCGCTGATGGCCGGCGCGGTCGATATGATGGAAAACTGCGCCGCTGGCGGAGCGCAGTGCCCCGCCTGGCAGTATGCCGCGGCCCGCAGTGCGCTGTATGAAAGTGGCAAAAAAGTGGAGATCCTGGCCTGCTACGAACCATCCTTCCGCTTTATGGCCGAGTGGTGGAAACAGCTTTACGGAGAAAGCGAAGGCAAGGACGGCAAGGGGCTTTTCCCCGCCAGCGTGGAGTTCACAGCTGACCTGCACTCCATGGGGCAGTACATACAGCAGGGCGAGCGGCTGATGTTTGAAACCGTAGTGCGTTACGATCAACCCCGGACAACTCTGACGGTCCCCTTCGATGAGAGCGACGGCGACGGACTCAATTTCCTTGCCGGAAAGGACCTGTCTTTTGTGAATGAACAAGCCATGGACGGCACGCTCCTGGCCCACGTGGAGGGCGGTGTTCCCAACCTGATCGTCCGCGCCGCGCGCAACGACGCGCAGACGATGGGCGAGCTGATCTATTTCTTTGAATACGCCTGCGGTCTGAGCGGATATCTCTTGGGTGTGAATCCTTTCAACCAGCCCGGCGTGGAATCCTACAAGAAAAACATGTTCGCCCTGCTCGGCAAGCCCGGCTATGAGGACATGCGCACAGAGCTGTTGGAGAAACTCGGGAAATAAGCACATTTTGCGGTTGTCATTTCTTTTGAAATATGATATGCTAAACGCACAAAAGAAAACACCTCCATCTTTTATTATCTAAAGGAGTTGAACAATTATGGTAAGAGTAATTATGGGCGTCAAGGGCACCGGCAAAACAAAGCAGATGATCGACCTGATCAACGAAGCCGCCAAAACCGAAGCCGGCAATGTGGTGTGCATCGAGCGCGGTTCCAAATTGACCTACGATATTCATAACAGCATCCGTCTGGTGGAAGCCAGCGAATACAATATCGATACCTTCGATTCCCTCAAGGGTTTTATCAGCGGCCTGTATGCCGGCAACTACGACATTTCCCAGATCTTTATCGACTCTCTGTGCAAGATCGTTCCCAGCGACATCACCCCCGAGGTCGAAAAATTCTTGGACTGGCTGGAGAACTTCTCCGAAAAGCACGGCATCAAGTTTGTCGTCACCATCAGCGCCGACCAGGCTCTGGCCACGGACGGCATCAGCAAGTTCTTTTGAGCGGCACGCCCCTCTTTCTGTTACAAAACCCGGACAGTGTGCCACTGTCCGGGTTTTTGCAAAGCATGCTCCCGTGGCACGCCCCCGGGAAAAACGCGATTGCAAAAGGAGATACCATGGAAATCAAAAGCATCGACCACATCGGGCTGATCGTAAAAGACATGGAAAAGGCCGTCCGGTTTTATACCGACGTTATGGGCTTTGCGCTCACAGGCGAGATCACGCCCTGGGCCGGTTCTGCGGAAGAATGCGCGGCCATGCAGGTGCCGGAGGGACCGAATACCGCTGCGCCACGGTCTAGGCTCCCGGCGGTATCAGCATCCAGTTTATGGAATTCAGCGCCATACAGCCCGATGTGCCGCTGAATACCCGGGGCGCGCACTACCTTACCTTCATGGTGGACGACATTGACAGCTCGGTAAAAAAGCCGGAAGAGCACGGCTGCACAACCATGAGCCAGCCTCTGTCCTACGACGAATTCGGCCAGACCATCCAGTGGTGCTGCGTCACCGACCCCAATGGCATCATCTTTGAGCTGACCAGCGCCGCATCCTGAGCCTGATGCGCGCATCACACCAAAGAGCAACCGGGAGCACGGAATATCATTTTCCGTGCTCCCGGTTGCTCTTTATCCCGGACGCCAGAGCGCCGCTCCACGTTTAGGCCCATGCGCCCTTCCTGCATTTGGATGAGGGAATTCCCTGCTCCTCGCGGTATTTCGCCACCGTGCGGCGGGAAATATGGATCCCCATTTCCTCAAACATCCTGCACAGGGCGTCGTCTGACAGCGGGGCGGCGTGATCCTCCGCCGCGATCAGTTCCACCAACCTGCGCTTGATGACCGCTGCAGACACCGCGCCGGAAAGGCCCCCGGAAGCATACCCGGACGTGAACAGCGACTTGAGGCTCACCGTGCCCGCCGCGCAGACAATGTATTTCCCCGCAATGGCGCGGCTGACTGTAGACACATGCACGCCCAGCGCCTCGGCCACCTCAGACATCATCATGGGCTGCAGGCTTTTGCCGTCGGTAAAAAACGGGCGCTGGCGATCCACGACCGCACAGATCAGGCGCTGCAGCGTGCTCTGCCGGGCGGAAATATCGGAAATCAGCCCTTTGGCCGAGGCCAGGTTGCTCCGGAGATAGCTGCACAAACCCTCATCCTTGCTTTCGGCGAGCAGTGCTTCATAGTCTTTGTTTACCACCAGATGGGGGATCATACTGTCATTCATCTGCACAAAAAACTCCGCCCCCTGGCGGGTGACAACGGCATCGGGCACCACATAGGCGCTGTCCTCACCGGTATAAAAACCGCGGGTGGGAATAGGCGAAAGAGCGCGGACCGCGTCGCAGCAGGCTTTAGCCTGGGCCGTATCCACGCCTAAAAGCTTCGCAATGGCGCCGATCCGGTTCTGAGACAGCAGTCCCAGCCCTTCTTTCACAATGCGTACTGTGTAACCGTTAAAGCAGTCTCCGGCCGCCAGCTGCAGAATCAGGCATTCCTGTAGATCCCGCGCGCCAATACCCGGCGGATCCAGGCTCTGAATGACATAGAGCATCTGTGCCAGCTCAAATTTGTCGATCCCCAGCAGCTGCGCAGCTTCCGCCAGCGGCTCCCGGAAAAAACCATGTTCGTCCAACATGGCAATCAGGTGCCGGCAAATTTGTTTCTGCGTTTCGCTCAGAGGATAATCCGCAAGCTGGAACACCAGATAATCCTCCAACGACTCAGGCTTGTAGGTATAATCCAGAAAATCCGCCGTCTTTTCTTCACTGCGCCCGGCGCTGTAAAAGGTCGCCCCGCCGGAAACCGGCAGTGCGCCGTCATCAAATGGTTCGCTGCGCGCCAGCCTTCCCTCCAGTGCGTCCAGCGACAGGTCGGAAAAGGGCGAGTCCACTGCCTCCGCCCCCTCCGCTACATCCAGCATCGGATTTGACTGCAGCTGTTCATTGGCCAAGGCCGCCACCTCCTGCAGCGTCATGTGCAGGATGGCCAGCTGCTGCTGGAGCCGCTGGCTGATCACCAATTTCTGTTCTGTTTTCAGCTGTATGCTCTGGGACGCCTCCATAACCACGTGTGCTCCTTTCCCCAGAAACGCGCCGCCCGGGCGGCGGCGTTTTTTCTCTCTTTCACGTTGTTATAGTATACCCCAATTCGACAAAAACCGCAAGAATATGCCGCCTGTTTTTGGTAATAATTACGGCTCTAGTGTCCAGAAAATACACGAACCGTCCTTTTCCATGTCTCCGGAAGGCTCCGCTCCCCAAAAATGCCCGCGCGCGCCAAAAAGCGCGCACGGGCCGCAGCGTACCGCACAGCACCACCGCAAGAGCATCTCCCCGGCAGCTTACAGATCTTTTGCCTTCATCTTGTCCAGCTCCCGCCGGCGCCGCTGCGCACGGCCGTCCACCCAGAGCAGCAATTCCAACCCCAGAATCAAAAGCCCCGGAACCACCAGCTTTGCCGACAGCGGCAAGGACCATATTACTGTTGCTCCAACCAGCACCGCCAGCGAAAGCAGCGGAACGACAGCTCCCAGCTGCCACGCCTGCCGCGTACTCAGATATTTCTGCGCGCCAACGATCGCCACCGTGAGCGCAATGGTACACAAAAGCTCCAACACTGTATTCAACACGACAAATTCCCCTTTTCTTTTTTATATTTTTCCATAATCATCTTTGCCGTTTCCAGATCAATCCGCGCATCCACCGCAAGCCCCTTGATAAACGCCAGAAACGGTTCTTCTTCCTTTTGCTCGCTCAGTGAAACCTTCTGAATCAGCTTATCCAGCCGCAAACGTACGGTGGGATAGGAGACGCCATACAGCTTTGCAATGTCTTTCAGCGATCCCGACTTCATCAGAAAATTTTTTAAAAAAGCAGCGTCTTCTTCCTCCAGTGCCAGCATCCACTGTGGTATTTTATCCAGCTCCATATTTTCATCTCCTCATTTTTTATTTTAACTATTTTTAGTATATCATAAATATTATTTATGTCAATAAGAAAATATATAAAATAAAATTCACAGTTCCCGATATGGAAACTGTGAATTTTTCAGAACTCGTTTTTTGTTCCCTCGGCGCCCGCTGCGGCGGCGCATCTTTGCCGTGCCGGCCCTTACACCCGGAAAATGCCGCGCACCCCGCTATTGGGATCGGTGAACAGCGGCAGGTTCGGCGGCGCCAGCGTAAAGGCCGCGAACAGGGCCAGCAGCAGTGCCAGAAGTGCCAACGGCAGCACCCAGGATACGCTGCTGCCCCGCTGATAAATTTTCCCGCCCACAATCTGCCCCAGCAGCACCGCCAGGAAAAACAGCAGCACATCCGCTGCTAGGGATTCCACCCCGAAGGCTCCGGTATAAAAATAAAACAGCAGCACAATGGTGATTCCCGTCGTCAGCAGCGCGCCCAGCGCCGCCGCAAACCAGGCCGGCGCATCAAGTTCCCTACCGCGGCGCTGGGCCCAAAGATACCCCGCCGTCCACCACAGCGTTGTGGGCCACAGCGCCAGCTTGAGGTGCTCCCACACGCTTTCATTCACCGGCGCCAGCAGCCCCACCAAAAAGAATTCTCCGCTCAGTCCGTATAAAAAGTGGAGCAATGTCCCCGCCAGAAACAGCACCGGAACCCCCACCAGGATCTGCCGCTCCGCCTTTCCCAAAACGATCGCCTTCATGCGCCTCGCCCCTCTCTTGAAACTACTGCTTCGATCATACACTTTCCCGGCGGTGAAACCACGCATACGCTGTCGAGCGGGGGACGATTCACAAAATTTCGCCGCAGGCGTTCTCTTTTTGTAGCATTCCGCCATTGTCCGCAGCGGTGCGGCACGGTATAATAAAACCCGTATGGAAGTTTTGGGTGGCCCTGGGCCGCCCCACAGGATGGAGAAACGATTGTTATGATGTATGAAACTGCCCCAGCCAAGCGCAAGGTGGACACCCTGGATCATCTGCCCAGCGGAAAAAGCTGTGAAATCCTGTCCCTGTCCAACCGGTCCGGCGCGGTGAAGCGCCGCCTGATCGACATGGGCCTGACCCCCGGCACCCGCGTCACCCTGGTGAAGATCGCCCCTTTCGGCGACCCCATGGAAGTTTCGCTGCGTGGCTATGAAATGTCCCTGCGCAAAGCTGATGCCGCCCAAATCACCGTGCGCCTGCTGCGTGAGGGAGAATTGCTCCGGGAACGTCCGCTGCCTCACGTGGACCGCGCCCAGCGCGAGCGCATGCGCCTCGCCCACAGCCATGAAGCCGCCTCCCACCCCAGGACCTACGATGCCGTCGTCCATGACACCCGCCAGTGGAAAATTGCCTTGGCGGGCAATCCCAACTGCGGCAAAACCACCCTGTTCAACGCCCTGACCGGCTCCAACCAGTATGTGGGCAACTGGCCCGGCGTGACCGTGGAAAAGAAAGAGGGTACGGCGCGCTTGGGCGCGCAGGAGATGACCGTGGTGGATCTGCCGGGCATTTACTCCCTTTCGCCGTATTCCATGGAAGAGATCGTAGCCCGTCAATTCATCATTGGCGAGCATCCGGACGCCATTTTGAACATCGTGGACGCCACAAACCTCGAACGCAATCTCTACCTCACCATGCAGCTGCTGGAACTGGAGCGGCCCATGGTGCTGGCCCTGAACTTTATGGATGAAGTGGAAAAGGCCGGCGACCGCATCGACGTGGAACGCCTGTCCCAGCATCTGGGCGTTCCGGTGATCCCCATTTCTGCCCGGGACGGCACGGGGTTGGATACCCTGCTGGAAGTGGCTCACCGCCAGATGCACACGGGGCTCACCGTGGAGCCGGACGACCTGTACGACGACTATACCCATGAGATCCACCACCGCGTGGGCGAGGTGATCCACGACAAAGCCTATGAAGCCGGCATTCCCGCTCACTGGGCCGCCATCAAGCTGATTGAAGGGGACGCAGACGTGGCAAAACACCTGCACCTTTCCGGCCGGGAAGCAGCTAAAATTGAGCAGATCGCCGAGGAATATGAAGCCTCCTCGCCCCTGGGCGACCGGGAAACCCTGATCGCCGACAGCCGCTACCGGTTCATTGAAGCGGTCGTGCAGACCTCGGTGAAAAAAGCCCGCCGGCAGGGGGAAAAGACCTGGACCGATCGCATTGACGCCGTGGTCACCCATAAATTCTGGGCCTTCCCGGTGTTTCTGGCCATGCTGGCCGTCATGTTCTGGTTCACCTTCGGTCCCATTGGCAGCGGGCTGAGCGATCTGCTGGCCGCCGCCATTGAAAACGGCGTGGAGCCAGCCGTGCGCAGCGCCCTGGAGGGCATCGGCGCAGCGCCCTGGGCCGTGTCCCTGGTGTGCGACGGCGTCATCGCCGGTGTGGGCGGCGTCGTCACGTTCCTGCCCATGATCGCCATTCTCTTCCTGTTCCTGAGCATTCTCGAGGACTCAGGTTATATGGCCCGGGCCGCTTTTGTGATGGACCGCACCCTGCGCCACTTCGGCCTGTCCGGCAAAGCTTTCATTCCTCTCCTGATGGGCTTTGGTTGCACGGTGCCCGCCGTCATGGGCGCGCGCACCATGGAAAACGAAAAGGACCGCCGTATGACCATCATGCTGATACCCTTTATGTCCTGTTCGGCCCGCCTGCCGATCTACGGATTGCTGGTGAGCGCCTTTTTCCCCGGAAACCGGGCGCTGATCGTCATCTCCCTCTACCTGATCGGCATCTGCCTCGCCATTTTGTCGGGGCTGATTCTCAAACGCTCCGTCTTTCGGGGCGAGGCCGC
Organism: bacterium 210917-SL.2.15; assembly: GCA_020555605.1. GTDB lineage: Bacteria > Bacillota > Clostridia > Oscillospirales > Oscillospiraceae > Pseudoscillospira. The sequence goes on from JAJCJC010000006.1 coordinate 31,118, forward strand.
CCCGTTTCTGCTGGAGCTTCCGCCCTACCGCATGCCCACCGTGCGCAACGTGGGCACTCATGTGTGGGAAAAGGTGAAGGACTTTTTAAGCCGGGCGGCCACGCTGATCCTGGCCATGAGCGTAGTGCTCTGGCTGCTGCAGAGCTTCACGCTTCACGGGCAGTACACCACCGACGTGTCCCAGTCCCTGTTGGCTGCCTTGGGCAGCACGATTGCGCCGCTGTTCCTTCCCTGCGGCTTCGGCGTATGGCAGGCCGCCGTGGCCTTGCTGACCGGCCTGATCGCCAAAGAGGCCGTGGTATCTTCCATGAGCCTGTTTTACGGCTTTTCCCTCACCGCCTCCGGCGCCGCCGTGGCCCTGGCCCTGGGCGGCACGTTCACTCCCGTGGCCGCGTACGCCTTTTTGGTGTTCTGCGCGCTCTACACCCCCTGTGTGGCCGCCATTGCCACCATCCGGCGGGAGATGGGCGACATCAAGTGGACGCTTGCCTGTCTCGGCTGGCAGCTGGGCATAGCGTACCTGGCGTCCATGCTGGTCTACCAGATCGGCTCGCTGCTGTTTTGAAGGGGGAATTCCGTCATGCTGCTGACATTGCTGTACCTCGCTCTGGCCGCGCTGATCCTGTGGTCCTTCTACTATATCATTGCCCGCGTCGTCCGCTCCTTCCGCGGAAAGGGCGGCTGTTCCTGCGGCGCAAAGGCGTCCGACGGATGCGGCAGATGCGGCGGATGCGGATGCACTGGGCAGGACTCCTGCAAAAAGAGCGATCCCTCCGTTCCCAAATCCTAAAACAGCCGCGCAGCCGTTTTGAAAACGGCTGCGCGGCTGTCCTGTTTGCTCAACTGCCGAACACACGCACTCGGTATTCTGCCCCAATGTCTTCACAGACCTTTCGGCAGGCCTCGATCTCCTCCGCCGGAATACAGTCCACCACAGAGAGAACCACATGAGGCACATAGGTTTGGATTTCCTTTGCAAAAGAAAGCATGGCCTCGTAGCCATTCTCATAGTCCGGATCACAGCGGCGGTCATAGGTCGCTCGATCCCGGGCGTTGAGAGAAATGGAAACCGTATCGAAGCGCCCCCGGAACAGCGGCGCCACATCCTCGCCCCAGATAAGATTGCCGTGGCCGTTGGTATCCATGCGGATGGGGATGGAGGAAACCTCCCGCACCCGGTCGCACACCCACAAAATGTCGTGCAGACGGTACGTCGGCTCACCGTAGCCGCAGAACACCAGCTCGGAAAAAGCGTTCAGGTCGCGCTTTTGGATATCCTCCCAGATCTCCTCGCGCGTCGGTTCCCGCTCGAGCCACAGGCTGTCCGCTTCTCCCACGCCGTCGCCGCTCTGACGCAGGCAGAAATCGCAGTGCATATCGCAGCGATTGGTGGTGTTGACATAGAGATTTTTCCCATAGGAATAGGTGATAGTCATTGAAAGCACCTCGTTGTTTTTCCGAAAGTACCCCCGATTATAGCACGACGCCGGGAAAGAGTAAAGCCCCGCCCCCGTCGGGAAATCCAGCCCGGAATCTCCAAAATTTATAGACAGCGGAAATTTATTTGTGCTATACTGAATCTTGTATATTTATACCCCGGTGCGCACCGAAGCCAGGAACGCGCGCCGCGAAATGCTTGGGAGAACCTATGAACATTGAACTTGGATATGATACGCGCATACAGACCGTCACCGTGCCGGAGGACCGTCTCCTGGCCGTTTTGGAGCCAAGCGCCTTTCCGCCGACAGCCGGAAGCGAAGAGGATCTCATCCGCGCAGCACTGGTCGCCCCCATCGGCGCGCCGCCGCTGCGCGAAGTGGTAAATGCAGGCGAAAAAATTGTCCTCGTCACCTCGGATATTTCCCGCCCCATGCCCACCTGGAAGGTGATGCCCGCCGTGCTAGATGAACTCTATGCCGCCGGTGCGAGGCCGGAAGATATCACCTTGGTCTTTGCCCGAGGCGTCCACCGCGCCCACACCGATGCGGAGCGCCGCCATCTGGCCGGAGAGCGGGCCTTTTCCGAAATCACCTGCATCGACAGCGACCCGGAGGACTGTCTTTGCCTGGGCACAACGCGGCGCGGCACGCCGGTGGAGATCATGCGCGCCGTGGCCGAAGCAGACCGGCGCATCTGCCTGGGCAATATTGAATTTCATTACTTTGCCGGCTACAGCGGCGGCGCCAAGGCCATCATGCCCGGCGTTTCCACCCGGGCCGCCATTCGCGCCAACCACAGCCACATGGTGGAGCCGGGGTCCCATGCCGCGGCCCTGGCCGGCAACCCTGTCCGGGAGGACATCGAAGAAGCCGCCGCCCTGGTCGGCGTGGATTATATTGTCAACGTAGTGCTGGACGCACACAAAAACATCGTCCACGCCGTGGCGGGGGACGTCACCGCCGCTCACCGGGCCGGCTGCGCTTACTTAGAACAATTCTACCTCAAGCCCATTCCCGCCCGGGCCGACATTGTACTGGTGAGCCAGGGCGGCGCACCCAAGGACGCCAACCTCTACCAGCTGCAAAAAGCCTTGGACAACGCCAAGCATGCCGTGAAGGACGGCGGCGTGATCGTATTGGTGGGCTGCGCCAAGGAAGGCTTTGGAGAAGCCACTTTCGAGCAGTGGTTCCGCCAGGCGCAAAGCCCTCGCGCCATCATTGAGCGGCTGCGGAAGGATTTCGTTCTGGGCGGCCACAAAGCAGCCGCCATCGCCCTGGTGGAAGAGCGTGCGGATATCTATCTGGTGTCCGACTGGCCGGACGAGGCCGTACGGGGCCTGTTCATGACCCCCTTCCCCAATGCCCAGTCCGCCTTTGATGCGGCAGTGCAGCGGTGCGGCAGCTCCGCGACTGTTATCGCCATGCCCTATGGCGGGAGTACCCTGCCCCGTGCAGAAACCTGAAGCAAGCGGCCCGGCCGTTTTCCCCAAATGGGTAGTTTTTCCGGAAAGGACTTTGAAAACAATGGATGAACATCAGTTAAACGATCCACACACCACGGACCTCAGCCCGGATGCCGCGCCGGAAACGGTACCGTCCGAAGCCGCGGAAGAATCCGCCCAGAAATCGGCCCTGCGCAGATTGTGGGACTCTACCGGCTACCTTCTGGTACCGCTGGTATCGGTATTTCTTCTGCTGGGCGTGATTTTCTCCCTGGCCTGGGTGCCTTCCGGTTCCATGGAGCCGACGCTGCCCACCAAATCTTATTTTCTGGGCTGGCGGCTGCCCTATTTCTTCGGCGATCCCACCCCGGCGCGGGGCGACATCGTCATGTTCCGCAGCGAGGAACTGGATGAACTGCTGGTCAAGCGTGTCATCGGCTTGGGCGGCGATACCATCACCTTTGCCGACGGCGACGTATATGTCAACGGCGAAGTGCTGGAGGAAAACTATCTCCCCGAACAACATATCACCTATCCCACCGGCGAAACCGAAGTGTTCGAGGTTCCGGAGGGCTGCATTTTCGTGATGGGAGACAACCGCACCGGCTCCTACGACAGCCGGGCCTGGCTCACCCCCTATATCCCCGTAGAGCAGATCCGCTCCCAGGCTTTGGTGGACATCGCCTTCCTGCCGGAGTGCACCTGGAAAGGCATCCGCCTCCTGACCTGACGGACGGCGGACCGAGAAAGAAGAAAATCAGAAGGAGGCACTCTTATGGATGAGCGAAGGCCCTACCGCCGGGCCAAGGTCCCGGCAGCGGACAACGAAATCCGCGTGCGCCGCACCGTATGTGACATCTGCGCCGCGGGCTGCAACATTGACGCCTATGTGGAAAACGGGGCTGTCATCAAGGTCACAGGCTGCCGCAACAGTGCCTACGGCAACGGTTACCTCTGCGCCCGGGGCCATGCCAACCGTCCGTACATATACCACAAGGACCGCATCCAAACGCCCCTGCGCCGCATCGGAAACCGGGGTGAGGGCGCCTTTGAGCCAGTGTCCTGGGATGAAGCTCTGGATGAGGTGGGTAAGCGGTTGGGCGACTGCCGGCGCAAATATGACGCCAGCGCCGTGGCCTTCACCGGCGGCTTCAGTCCTTGGAACCGCGCCGCACTGCAGCGCCTGGCCTACTCCTTCGGCAGCGTGAACTATGGCAGCTCCTGGAGCCTGGAACGCAGCGGCGCCGCCATCGCCGCCGGCGTGGCCGCAGGCTGCATGAGCCGGCCGGACATCCAGCACGCCGGCGTGGTGGTCATGTGGGGCTGCAACCAATACAACAAAGGCAACACCGTGGTGGACGATGCGCTGACGCAGAAGCGCGGCGCCAAAGTCATCGCCGTGGACCCCCGCACCACGGTGAGCACCTACCGCCTGGCGGACCTGCACCTGCGCCCCCACCCGGGAACCGACGCCGCCCTGGCCCACGGCCTGGGCCGTATCTTCGTCGAAAAGGGCTGGATCGACAGGCGATACATCGAGCAGCATGTGCAGGGCTTTTTCGACTATCGCGCCTACGTCAGCGATTTCACACCCGAACGGGTGGAGGCGCTGACCGGCGTCAGCGCCCGGGATCTGGAGGCCGCCGCCCATATGATTATGCGCAGCGGCCCCATGTCCATGCTCATCAGCGAAGAGGCGTTTTCCCAGATGCGCAGCGGCGTGCAGACGCTGCGGGCCATCGAGGCGCTGTGCGCCATCACGGGCAACTATGACGTCCGCGGCGGCATGCTGCCCCAGGCGCAGCCGAGCGTGGAAGCGCGCGTGCTGCACGAGTTCGTCGCCGCAGCCCAATGCAATGCCCCCCACGAAAGTGCAGGCAGCCGGCGTTATCCCCTGTTTGCCCATTTTTCCCGCCAGTGCCAGCTCTCGGATCTGAACCGCCAAATCCGGCACAGTTCGCCCTATCCCATCCGGGCGCTGTGCTCGTTCGGACTGAACATCAGCGGCTACCCCAACGACAAAAACTGGGCGGCCGCGCTGGAATCCCTGGACTTTTTCGTGGACACAGACCTGTTCCTGACCCCCACGGCGAAATACGCCGACATCGTGCTGCCGGCCTGCTCTTCCTTTGAACGGGAAATGCTGCATACTACGCCGGAACACCGCATTTACTACACGCCCCCGGTCATCGCCCCCCTGGGCCAGTCCCGTGCCGATCTGGACGTCATCTGCGCCCTGGCCCGCCGCCTGGCGCCGGAGGATACGCTGCTGGGCAGCGGCACCGAAGCACTGTACGATTATTGGCTTTCCCAGATGGACCTGTCTCTGGATATTCTGCGCCATGCCGCTGAACCGATCCAGCTGGCCCAGGAGCCTTATCACCCCGGAAGTTATACCGCCGCAGGCTACCGCACCCCCAGCGGGCGCTACGAACTGCGTTCGAGCCTCATGCTTCAAATGGGTTATTCTGCGCTGCCGGAATACGAACCGCCCCGCAGTGACGAAGAAATCCGGGAATTTCCTTTTGTTCTCTCTGTGGGAAACCGGCAGACCTTCGGTTTCCATTCCCGCACCCACCGCATCGGCTGGATCCGGGCCATGCAGAGCGCCCCCGCAGTGGAGATGCATCCGGAAGACGCGCTGCTGCTGGGGATCGCCGACGGCGACCGGGTGGAGATCCGTACGGCGCTGGGCAGCGTCACCATGCTGGCACAACTGACCCGCAGCATCCAGCGTGGGATGGTGAGCGTCCTGCCCGACTATGAGGAGGCCGACATCGGCTCCATTCTGCCCGATGACTGCGTCGACCCCTGCTCGGGCGTCCCGGCCTTCCGCATGATGAGCTGCAGCCTGCACCCGGCGCAGGAATAAACCGCGCTCCATCCAGCAAAACGGGCCGCCAGCCCCGGTCTCTTCCGCCAAAACCGTTTGGGATTTTCGTTCCGTAAGCCGGGCCTGTATCGGCAGGCCCCCGTATCTGCCAAATTCCGCCGCTGCGGCGGAAAAAAGAGGAGGGTTTGATTTGGGTATCCACTGCGAAGTGCGCAAATGCACCGGCTGCGGCGTGTGCGCAGTGGCGTGCATGGACGAAAAGGACATTCAGCCGCCGCTGCTGCGCAAGATCGTGCGCAAAGAGCGCATGGAGGGCGGCGAGTTGCAGCTCACCTTCAATTCCCAGAGCTGCTTCCACTGCGTCACCACCCGCTGCGCCACCGTCTGCCCGACGGGCAGTATTCTGCGCGACACCGAAACGGGCATCGTCATTCACGACAACGCCCCCTGTATCGGCTGCGGCAAATGCGCCACGGCCTGCCCCTTCGGCGCCATCTTCTTCAACACCGACCACATCATCCAGAAATGCGACGGCTGCATCGACCGCGTGCGGCAGGGGCTGCTCCCGGTCTGCGTGGAAGCCTGCCCGCAGCAGGCCCTCGAATGGGAGCCGGGCGCCAAATAGCCGACCGCATGTAGCTCACAAAAGTCCACAATAGAAAAACATTTTGCATCGCCTCTATATTTCTCCTGCAGCCAAATCCGTCAAAAAACCGTTAAGCCTGTCAAATATGGCGGTTCTGATCCGCTGCGCCCGGACAGATTTGCAACTTTTTATAGTTTGTATTGCAAAACAAGCAATCCTGTGATATACTGTACACTACAAAATTTTGCACCGGGGCAGCCGCGCCCATTTCTGCGCGCGGGCCGCTTCCGCTGGCCGCGCCGCAGAAACGGGCGCGGCTGTAACTCTATGATAAAGGAGAAGATGATATGACCGAACACCTGATCAAGAAGGTTCTGGTGGCCAACCGCGGCGAGATCGCCATCCGCGTGTTCCGCGCCTGCGCGGATCTTGACATCCGCACCGTGGCCATGTATTCCAAAGAGGATACCTACAGTCTCTTCCGCACCAAGGCGGACGAGTCCTATCAGATGAACGAGAGCCTGGGACCCCTGGGTTCCTATCTGAACATTCCCGCCATTATCGATCTGGCCAAACGCCGCAATGTGGACGCCATCCACCCCGGCTACGGCTTTTTGTCGGAAAACGCCGCGTTTGCCAAAGCCTGCGAAGAAAACGGCATCGTGTTCGTCGGCCCGCCGTCCCATGTGCTCTCCCAGATGGGCGACAAGCTCTCCGCCAAAGAGACCGCCATTGGCTGCGGCGTGCCCATTATCCCCGGCGGCACTGAGCCGCTCAAGAGCGGCGAGGAGGCCCTGGAAAAGGCCAAAGAATACGGCTTTCCCATCATGCTCAAGGCGGCGGCCGGCGGCGGCGGCCGCGGTATGCGCCGCTGCGACAGCGAGGAGGAGGTGATCCCCGCCTTCAATCTGGTGAAGGGCGAAGCCGCCAAAGCCTTCGGCGACGACAGCATCTTCATTGAAAAATTTCTCGAGCGGCCTAAGCACATCGAAGTGCAGATCCTGGCCGACCAGTACGGCAACGTCGTCCACCTCCACGAGCGCGACTGCTCCCTGCAGCGCCGCTTCCAGAAGGTTGTGGAGTTTACTCCTGCCTTTTCTGTGGATCAGAAGGTGCGCGACGCCCTGTGCGCCGACGCGGTGAAGATCGCCAAAGCGGTGGGGTTTGTCAACGCCGGCACCGTGGAATTCCTGGTGGACCGCCAGGGCCACCACTATTTCATCGAAATGAACCCCCGCATCCAGGTGGAGCACACCGTCACCGAAATGGTCACGGGTGTGGATCTGGTGCGCGCCCAGCTGCTGATCGCCGCGGGCAAGCCTCTGAGCGACCCTGAAATCGGCATCACCTGCCAAGAGGACATCCAGCCTCGGGGCTATGCCATCCAGTGCCGCGTGACCACCGAGGACCCGGCTAACAATTTCGCCCCCGACACCGGCAAGATCACCGCCTACCGCTCCTCCGGCGGCTTCGGCATCCGTCTGGACGGCGGCAACGGCTATTCCGGCGCGGAGATCTCTCCCTATTACGACTCTCTGCTGGTGAAAGTCACCTGCTGCGACAACACCTTCGCCGGCGCCTGCCACAAAGCCCTGCGCGCCCTGAGCGAAACCCGCGTACGCGGCGTGAAAACCAATATCTCCTTCATCACCAATATTCTGACCAACGAGACCTTCCGCAAGGGACAGTGCTACACCAAATTCATTGACGAAACGCCGGAGCTGTTTGACATCTCCGAGTCCCGCAACCGCGGCAACAAGCTGTTGGAATACATCGGCAACATCGTGGTCAACGATCCCAAAGCCGGCGCCAAAATGTATGAACCCTCCCGCGTGCCTGAGGTAGAGGGCGATATTTCCGCAGGCTACAAGCAGTATCTCGACCAGCATGGTCCCGAAGCGCTGTCCAAGCTGGTGCTGGGCGAGAAGAAGCTGCTGGTGTGTGATACCACCATGCGCGACGCCCACCAGTCCCTGCTGGCCACCCGGGTGCGCACCCGGGATATGGTCCGCGCCGCCGACGGCACCGCCAAGATCCTGAAGGACTGCTTCTCCCTGGAAATGTGGGGCGGCGCCACTTTCGATGTGGCCTACCGTTTCCTGCACGAATCCCCCTGGGAGCGGCTGGATGCACTGCGCAAGGCCATCCCCAACATTCCCTTCCAGATGTTGCTGCGCGGCGCCAACGCTGTGGGCTACACCAACTACCCCGACAATGTCATCCGCGAATTCGTCCGCTTGGCGGCCGAGGGCGGCATTGACGTATTCCGTGTATTCGACTCGCTGAACTGGCTGCCCGGTATGGAGGTGGCCCTGGACGAGGTTGTCAAGCAGGGTAAATTCGCTGAGGGCACCATCTGCTACACCGGCGACGTGTCCGACACCACACGGGAAAAGTACACCTTGAAATACTATGTGGATATGGCCAAAGAGCTGCAAAAGCGCGGCTGCCATGCCATCGCCATCAAAGATATGGCGGGCCTGCTGAAGCCCTATGCCGCCCGGGAGCTGGTCAAGGCCCTTAAGGATGCTCTGCAGATCCCGATTCAGCTGCATACCCATGACACCTCCGGCAACCAGAACAGCACCATCCTTATGGCCGCCGAAGAGGGCGTGGATATCGTGGACCTGGCCATCGCCTCCATGTCGTCGCTGACGAGCCAGCCCTCTCTCAACGCCATTGTGGCCGCCCTGGCGGGCCAGGAGCGAGACACCGGCATCGACCTGATGAGCCTGCAGAAGCTGACCGATTACTGGTCCGACGTCCGCCAGCGCTATGCCGAATTTGAATCCGACCTCAAAACGCCTGTCACCGACATTTACCGCTACGAGATCCCCGGCGGCCAGTACACCAACCTGAAACCCCAGGTGGAAAGCCTGGGCCTGGGCGACCGTTTTGTGGATGTCAAGGAAATGTACAAAAAGGTCAACGATATGCTGGGCGACCTGGTGAAAGTGACGCCCTCGTCCAAAATGGTTGGCGATATGGCCATTTTCATGGTGCAGCATGACCTGACGCCGGAAAATATCCTGGAAAAAGGCGCCGATCTGAGCTATCCTGACTCAGTCGTCAGTTATTTCAAGGGCATGATGGGCCAGCCCGCCTGGGGCTTCCCTGAAGCGTTGCAGAAGATTGTGCTCAAGGGCGAAACACCCATCACCTGCCGCCCCGGCGAGCTGCTGCCGCCAGCGGACTTCGATGCCGCCCGCGCCCATTTGAAGGGCATGATGGGCGACATGATCAAAATCAGCCGCAAGGATCAGGAAAAGCTGGGCGAAGCAATCAAGGAAAACAGCGCCGTCGATCCCACCGACCGCGCAGTCATCTCCTGGTGCCTGTATCCCAAGGTGTATGAGGAATTCCTGCAGAAGCGCCGCGAGTACGGCTACATTAGCCGCCTGGGCAGCCACATTTTCTTCCACGGCATGGCTCCCGGCGAAACCAGCCTCGTGGAGATCGAGGACGGCAAGACCCTGGTGATTAAATACATCGGCTTGGGCGAACTGAACAGCGACGGCGAGCGCGCCGTGCTCTTTGAACTCAACGGCGTGCGCCGCGAAGTCACCGTGGTGGACCAGTCCGCCGCCGATCAGGTGAAAAAGGCCCCCATGGCCGACCCCGAGGACAAGATGCAGATCGGCGCCCAGATCCCCGGCGCCGTCAGCAAGATCTTTGTCAAAAAGGGCGACAATGTCACCGCCGGCGAAGTGCTGGCCGTGATCGAGGCCATGAAAATGGAGACTTCCGTCCTGGCCTTGGCCGACGGTGTGATCGACGATATCCGCATCAGCGCCGGCGATACCGTTAAGCACGGTGAGCTGCTGATGACCATGAAAGAAGCCTGAATAGGGAAGATGCCGGACAACGGATTTACCAGTTGTCCGGCATCTTTTTCTTTGCTGGCCAAAACCGTCTTCGGTTAAAAACAAAGCGGCCCTTTCAGGATGCCTTCCCGAAAGGGCCGCCCGGCTTTCATTGACAGCAATCGCCGCTGTCGGCCGTTCCAGTCTGCTGCTCTAACAGGGCCAGGATCTCATCCAGCTCCGCCTTCATGGCGCACAGGACCTGATTCTGCCCCGCCAGGGCACACAGGATGGATTGTACCGGCTCACACTGCCCCTCCCGCCGGCGCTCGATGGGGTGGGAGTAGCGCCGCAGCTCCGGCGTACAGGGTCCGCCGCGCGCGGAGGCAGGGACCGGCCTGCCGTTTCTGCTTTGTTCCATAACGGACACGACCTCCTTTTCTCTCGATCAGTCCAGTGTATGCGCGCGCAGGGCGGCTTGCGCCCCTATATTTCTTTTTTCCGGCCTGGAAAGGGCGGTGGGCCCCAGGGGCGCAAACGCGCCCCCTCTGCCAAAAGGAAAAAACACCCCCACCCGAGGGGCAAAAAAGAAGGGGGCATGCCCCTTCTTTCCCTCAAAATACCACTTGCCGCAAAAACATATACAGCACCGTGGCCGTAAAAATCGACAGCAGATTGTTCCCCTTCCACCAGTGCAGCGCCGCGGCCACCGCCACGCACACAAACTCCGGAATGCCGTGGCTCCCGCTGGTGAGAGAGACATTACGCAGGCAATAGATAATCAGCATCATAATGATCGCCGGCGGCAGCACGCGGCCCAGATACAGCACAATCCTGGGCGGTTTTCCCCCGCGGTCGAAGAGCAGAAAGGGGAGAAAGCGGGTCAGAAACGTCACGCCGGCCATCACCGCAATGCTGAGAATCGCCTGAATAGGCGTCAGTGCCATTCCTTCTCCACCTCCCGGGACGATGCTTCCGCTGCGCAGGCAGCATTCTTTTTTTCTTCATCCAGCGTGCCGCGCAGGCTCAGCAGCAGTACTACAATGGCTCCCAGCGCCGGCAGCAGGAAATTGTCCGGCCCAATGAGCGAAAGCGACACAAAGGTGCACACGCCGCCCAAAACAGCCGGGAGGTGCCGCTTGTTTTCCTTCCACTGGCCCACGGCAATGACCACAAACAGCGCCGTCATGGCAAAGTCCACGCCGGTGGTATCGAAGGCCAGCAGCGCCCCGGCCACGGAGCCGATGACACTGCCCGCGATCCAATAGATATGATCCAGCAGCGCGATGGCAAAGTAAAAATCCGCCGGCTTCATGCCCGAGGGCACCCGCACGGAAGAAAGCAGGGCATAGGTTTCGTCGGTCAGTGCAAAAATCAGATAAAATTTGCGCGGGCCGTGGATCGTCTGAAATTTTTCCAACATGGACAGGCCGTATACAATATGGCGGAAATTCAGCAGCAGCGTCATCAGCGCCACCTCGGACAGCGCGGCCCCCAGCTGCAGCAGCGAAACGCCCAGATATTGACCCGAACCGGCATAGATGGTCAGGCTCATAAAAAAGGACCAGATAAAATTATAGCCGATGGCCTCCAGCATCAGGCCGAACGCAATGCCGATGGCCAGATACCCGATCAGCACCGGCACCGTGACGCGGAAGGCCGCGGCCCAGACATGGCGGTTCAAGGTTCTCACACTTCCCGGAAAGAATTCTGCGCACAGGGCGCATTCCTTATTTTACCGTTTTCCCGCCAAAATGCAAGCCCCGGCGCGCGAAAAAGTGCGCCGGCCAAAAGCGGAGGCGCCCCGGATCGGAGCGCCTCCGCTTTTGGCTTTTTCAGATGCCTTTGTATTTTTTCCGGGTGGCCATGCCGCCGCGGATATGGCGCTGGGCCTTGTTCACGTCCAGTACCGCTTTTACCTGATCGTACAGCGCGCGGTTGAATTTCGGCAGACGTTCGCTCAGATCTTTATGTACAGTGGATTTGCTGATGCCGAATTTCTGAGCGGCGGCGCGGACAGTGGTCCGGTTCTCTATGATGTATTGAGCGAGCGTGACGGCACGCTCCTCGATGTTTCCCTTCAAGCAACAACACTCCCTGCCTGTTTCTGCTCCAATCTATGCAGGGCCGGGCGGGAATATGTATCGCCGGGCGGCGGCGTGCCTCTTTTCTTTTGGCAGCGCCCATGCTATACTGAGGAAAAATTCCCGACAACACAGAAGGAGGCCCTTCTTATGGCACAAACAACCTGGAAGCGCTCGGCCTGCCCCTATGACTGCCCCGACGGCTGCGGCCTGCTGGTGGAAACCGACGGAAAATGCGTCTACCGTGTCAAGGGTGACCCCGAGCATCCTGTGACGCGCGGCTTTGTGTGCCGCAAAATGCAGCATTACGAGCGCACCGTCCACAGCCCCCGGCGCATCCCCACGCCGCTGCGCCGGGTGGGGGAGAAGGGGAAAGGAGAATTCGTCCCCATTTCCTGGGAGGAAGCTGTGGACGAAATCACCACGCGCTGGAAAGCGCTCATTGCCGCCTACGGCGCCGAGTCCATTCTGCCGTATTCCTATGCCGGCACTGAGCATCAGATTCAATACGGCTGCGGCGAGGCCTTTTTCGGCCGTCTGGGGGCCAGCCGGCTGGAGCGCACCATCTGCGCCAAAGCCAAGGACGCAGGATTTGAACAGATCATCGGCGCCACACCGGGGCAGAATCCCCGGGACCTGTCCCACTGCGACTACATTATTATCTGGGGCAGCAACGTGACGGCCACCTGGATCCATGCCCACTCAGAGATCCTTGCGGCCAAAAAGAAAGGCGCCCATGTGGTATTGATCGATGTATATGCCACCCCCGCCGCATCCCTGGCCGACGAAGTGCTGCTGGTGCGTCCGGGAACGGACGCCTTTCTGGCCCTGGCTATGGACCGCCTGCTGCAGCAGGAGGCCCGGCTGGACCGCGCGTTTTTGGACCGGCATACTCTGGGCGCCAAAGAATTTCTCGCCACGCTGGCCCCGTATACTTTGGAGGCAGCCGAGCAGACCACCGCCGTGCCCCGGCAGCAAATCGCCTCTGTGGCGCGGGGCTTTGCCGCAGCGCATTCTCCGGTGATCCTGTTTGGCGCAGGCATGTCCCGCCACGGCAACGGCGCCATGACCATCCGCTGCGTCACCACCCTGGCAGCGGTGACGGGAGCGTTCGCCAAGCCCTTTGGCGGCATCATCGGCAACGCCTCCAGCGGCGCGGCGTACCGGAGCGACCTCATCACCCGGCCCGATTTCCAGCAGCGCCGCGTACGCAGTATCAACATGGGGCAGATCGGTTCGGCCCTGACGGAATTGAACGACCCACCCATCCTGAGCCTGTATGTCTACAGCTCCAACCCCGCCTCCATCGCCCCCAACCAAAGTGCCGTGCTCCGGGGCCTCCGGCGGGAAAACCTGTTCACCGTGGTGCATGAGCGTTTCCTCACCGATACCGCCAAATACGCCGACATTGTGCTCCCAGCAGATACTGCCATGGAGCACGGCGACCTGGCCGCCTCCTACGGCAACCTCTGCATCCAGAAAACCGATCCGGTGATCGCGCCTCTGGGCGAGAGCAAATCCAATTTTGAGACTTTCGCCCTGCTGGGCCGGGCCATGGGCTTTACCGAGGACTATTTCCATCAAACCAACGAAGAACTGAAAAATGCCGTTTTGGCAGCCCCTACCCCCTGGCGGGACCGCCTGAGTGACGAGGCAAAAGAACAGTTTGCCCAAGGCCGCGCCGTACTGCTGCCCCAGGACGGCCCCTGCGCCTTTGCGACCAGCAGCGGCAAACTGGAATTCCTGCGCCCGGAGCTGCCCCATCCGCTGCCCTGTTATCTCCCCGACCCCAGTGGCAGCTATCCGCTGCGCCTGGTGGTAGCTCCTCACCAAGCCACGCTGAACTCCTCTTTTTCCGAGCGTGACGAGCTGGTGAAGGCCCGCGGCCCCATGCGGCTGGTGATAAACGAAGCCGACGCTGCAGCCCGCGGCATCGCTGACGGCGCAGTGATCGACGTGTGGAACGACCTGGCCCATGTGCACTTCTATGCCGAGGTACGCAGCAGCGTCGCCCCCGGCGCCGTAGTGGCCGAGGGGGTGTATAGCGCGGAGCAGTCCCTGAACGGCCTGACCGTGAACGCCCTGATGAGCGAAGCCCTGACCGACGGCGGCCGCGCCGCCACGCTGTGCGGCAACACGGTGGACGCCGCGCCGGTGTGACAAAAAAGGCGGGATTTCCCGCGCTGTTCACAGTTTATTGACACATTTCCCGGGAAATACGCTATAATAGCCCCAACAAATGCTCCAGAAAGGAACCCGTTTCCATGAAAAAATTTCTTTCCCTCCTGCTGAGCGCCGCCCTGGCTGCCCTGGCGCTGACAGGCTGCGGCACGCCGCAGGCGGAACCTTCCTCCGCCAACGAAACCGTGCCCATTACCGGCACAGCAACCCATTTGAACATCCTGCTGCCTTACACCGCCAACTCCGCCGTGGTGGAGCAACACGCGGACGGCTTCATTACCTCCCTGCGCCAGGAGCTGGCCGATCGGGGCTGGGCCATGGAGGACATCACCCTCAGCGTGGCCTCTACCGCCGCCGCCAGCGGCAAGGCGCTGGACGACAGCACCACAGATCTGGCCATCCTGCCTGCCAGCCAGTATTTCACCTACAGCGACGACGTGGATCTGCTGATGACCGCCACAAAGCCCGGCGTCAGTGTCAACTCCCTCAACGCCGCCGACTGGAACGGCAGCGCCGAGCACCCCACCTATACCGATGAGGACTGCCCTTACAGCCGCACCCTGATCTGCGCCACCAACTCCGAAACCGGCCGTGCCCTGGCCCAGTCTGCTAAAAACGGCACGCTGACCTGGGAAGAACTGTCCGCGGCCAAATGGATGTATGCCAAAGCCGCATCCTCTTCGGACTTTTTCTACCCCGATCTGTGGCTGCGCGAGCAGTTCGGGAAAACCCTCAATGATCTGCCGAACCTGCAGGCCATTGACGGCTACGGCGCGCTCGTTTCTGAAGCCTCTGCCGAAGAAGCGGACGTGATCGTCATCCCTGCGGATCTGCGCATCGACTACGCCGAGGCCTGGCAGCTTTCTACAGATGATATCGACTCCACCGGGAAAATGGGCTTCGGCCACAACGACAGCATTTTCAACGAAATCCAGGTGCTGGGCGTCACTGCGCCTATCTGGGGCGACGTGATGGTGCTGCGCGCCGACGAGGAACCCTTCGGCGACGCCGATTTCCAGTCCGCCCTGCTGGGGGCCATGGACGCTCTGGAAAAGGACAGCGATGCCCGCGCCATCTGGGAAAGCTGCGGCTATACCGGCTTCACCGCCTCCGGCGGCAGCCACTATGACAACATTCGTGACCTGACCGTGTTTGGCGCCGGGGATTGATGGGAGACATACAGACAAAAAACGGGAGTACGGAATCATCCGTACTCCCGTTTTTTATAATCTGGGTAAATCAGCGCTTCGCTCACTCTTCGTCCGCCTCGGCGGCTTCCTCCGCCTCAATCAGGCCGTATCCGCCGTTTTTGCGGGCGTAGACGATGCACAGGGCATTGTCGCTCTCCCGGCGGAACATGAAGAAGCTGTGGTCGAGCAAATTCATTTGCAGGATCGCCTCCTCAGCGCTCATGGGCTTGATGGAGAAATGCTTCTCGCGCACGATCTTGAACTCACTCTCCTCGCTGACCTCCGGCTCGGCGGCCAGGGCGGAGGGATCGAAAGCGCCCTGGCGCAGACGCTTCTCCAGGCGCGTTTTGTTTTTGCGGATCTGGCGGTCGATGTATTCCTGCGCCGCGTCGATGGCGGCGCGCATATTTCCTTCCTTGTTTTCCTCCTGGGCACGGAAAAGCGTGTTCCCGCCCCGGATGGTCACTTCGACCACGCAGCGGTTGTTTTTCTCCACAGAGAAGGTGACGTTGGCCTCCGCTTCATTCTTGAAGTAGCGATCCAGCTTGGAGATTTTTTTCTCCGCGTACTCTTTGACGGAATCGTTCAGGTCAACTTTCTTGCAGGTAAATGTGAACTTCATACGATTTACTCCTTTCGTCTGCGGCAGCAGGGGACTTGTGCTGGTTGTATTATACCACGCCGCAGCGCGCTTTTCAATGCGCAGTTTTTCTCTTTGGCGGACATTTGTCCGCCCGCGCTTCCCTAAAAAGTTCCGCTGCAGCGGTCCAGTCGTTGAAAGATCCTGCGTTTCATTTTACATCTTCTAAGTATAAAGCTTTTCCCGCAGGCGTGGACAGCACTGTTGCTTTTCAGTATTTTTATAATGCAACAACTTCAATCCAAGGGGGGAGCATATGATGTTTTCACTGACAGCATGTCTGGCATTTCTGGAAAACGAGAAAGATGAAGAGGCTTTTCTTCTGTACTACGAACGGTATCACCGCCTGGTCCTCTACGAAGCAGAGAAGATCGTTGGTCCTTTGGCCGCGGAGGATGTGATGCAGAATACGTTCTTGTACATTGCCAAACACTTTTCCACATTCCGCAGCGGGAGCAGCAAGAAAGTTGCGCATCTCGCCGCACTTTGCGCCCGGCGCAGGGCTTTGGACTATCTGCGCCGGGAAGCGAAACAAGCCGGCCATCCCGCGGGCGAACCGCCGGACGAAGATACCGACGGAGTTTTCGCCGACGCGGCGCTGGACACGGAAAGAGTGGTGATGACCGCCGACCGGCTCGAACGTGCCGTGGCCGTCGTGGACAGTTTGCCCGAGATTTACCGTGACACGCTTCGGCTGAAAATGATCGGTTATGGGGACGACGAGATCTGCGACATTCTTCATCTCAACAAAACCACCGTATACAAACGGCTTCAGCGCGCCTATCGCATGGCGCGGGAAAGGATGGCGAAAGACGATGAAACATAAACCCGAAATGGTATTGCTGCGGGATCTGCTGAAAGCAGCCTGCGAAGAGAGCATGCAGCGGGAGGTGGACGCCTACCCGACGCCG
This sequence comes from bacterium 210917-SL.2.15, assembly GCA_020555605.1. Classification (GTDB taxonomy): domain Bacteria; phylum Bacillota; class Clostridia; order Oscillospirales; family Oscillospiraceae; genus Pseudoscillospira. Next base: position 48,227 of record JAJCJC010000006.1, read on the forward strand.
AAGGAATTGAAAGAAAAGTATCCCGACACATCCGAAGTGACCAGGCGGACGTTCGAGGCGCTGGGGGTCGAACGCAAGGCGCTGCTGCGCGCGCGCCGCAGATCGCTGCATGTGATCCGCAAGACGCTGGTGGCGGCTGTCATTGTGCTCTCTGTGCTGTTTGCCACACTGATGACCAATGCCGAAATGCGGGCTGCAGTGGTCAACACCCTGATCGAGTGGACGGAGAACTTTGTCCGGATTCAATACGAAGTCGGGGGCAAAGGGCCTGCCGTTCTGCCAGAGGATTACGGGCCGCATTATATTCCAGACGGATTTGTGTATCAGGAGGAACTATCCTATTCGTACAGCAACAGATTGTCTTATACCTACGAATCAGCAGATAGATCATCTATGCTAAATATCGAGGTAGGTATTGCACTGGCTACCTCTGGCTACGTAATGGATAACGAGCATATTGACTATGTCCCAGTACCATTCAATGATATAACTGCCTATCTTGGTACATTCCGCCAGCATAATGGATACGTACTGCTATGGACAAAAGACAACATTGCGCATCAGATCTATCTGGAAAGTTCCACTATACCGCTGTCCGAAGTGTACCATATTGCAGAAAACATCTACTAATATATCAAATATCATAATAAGTAAAGTATATAGCGGCAAACCCGTTTAAGCTGACACATGGTATATTCCTGCCATGTGTCAGCTTTTTTCATAAATATTATTTCTTTAAATTGTCATAATTTACAAATCTTTAGAAAACCAAAAAATTTTTTCTAAAAACTTGTCCAGTAATTTTGGCTGGCTGCGTATAGATATTCGGAATGTGTCGCGACACTCCAATATTTGTAGTAAAAGAAAGGATCGATTACCCATGTACACAAGAAAACTCGCTGCATCCAAATTGTTCGCCATTGTAATGGCGGCCGCCATGCTGCTGACCGTGACCGTCAGTGCCTTTGCCAGCGAAATGCAGCCATACTATGACACGGAAATATCAATAAGTGGTAGTGTAGATGTCTCCAACCAGCTTTACACTGTTTCGGTATTGGGCCCCACCGATATCACTAAGACGAAGTTTGATGCAACTTTGTACCAGAAGCAACTCATTGGACGCAAGGAAATCAGCACTATGTCAGCCAGTTCTAACAGCTACAAATGTTTTAGTAGCAAAAGCGCTACAATCGCATCCGGCAAAACTTACATAATTGAGGTTTCCGCTCAAGTATATTACGATGGCGCATGGCATGATGCAGATGCTACAATCACCGCAAAAACCTGATCAACCGAAGGTAAATCGGTATTTTACGCGGTCAACTGCCAACCAATTCCCCCGCAATGACTCTGCGCAAGCAAACGGAGCCAGACAAACCGGGGGCGGGAGCGCCACTCCCGTCCCCACAAGACCATCCATGTACGGTTTTTGAAAGGAGAACCGATCGTCCGCCGGCGGGCGAATGGAGTCCCAGTACGCGGGGGCGCCCCCTGCAAACGGCACGCCCTGACCGGTTCCCTGCGGTAGCTTCGCTGTCGAACGGAGACTGTTTGGCGCGCGTTCCGCCGCTCTAATAGACCGTTTCAAAAAATCGCCGGCATCTCAAGGCATTTCCACCAAAACATTTCGACATTTTTCGACACATTCCACAAGGTGAAATTCATTGCGTCGTTTGCCGGAGAAAATTGGGATATTCTTCCTTTCGAAAGGAGGGAATCCTAATGTCATTTCGGGCACAATTCTCCCGCGATGTGCTTTCTGCCCGCGAGGCCAGAAAATGGACGCAGCCTTATGTTGCCGATTCGATTTCCATCACACTGCGCCAATACCAGAACATTGAAAGCGGCAGATGCACTCCTCATACCGATACCTTCCTGAAGTTGGTCTATTTATTTGAACTGGACATCAAACATTACAGGAAAGGATTTGTGATTCATGTACCTCTATCTACTCGTTGAGGGAGAGTTCGTTTCGCCCGACACCGGCGTTTATGACTCCTTTGGCCTCCGCGTCGTTCTGGTGCAGGAGGGTCGCGCGGAAGAGCTGCTGCTCGTCCCCGATATCTCCACCGACCGCTCGTTTGTTATGCACCTGGCGCAGTTGTTCACAAAACTGCAGCCCGCGCCGCTCCATTTGCGCGACATTCTTCAGGATGCGCTTTAAAGCGCCGTCCCGTCCGCCTCCCGGCGGAAAAAGTGAAAACGCCGCCTGGGTCCGTCCACGGACCTGCGCCGCCGTTAAAACGAAACCTTGCCGCCCGCACCCCCCGGTGCGGGCGGTTTTTCCCGCTTTTTGGACGAATTTATTCGTGACAGCGGGGCAAAAGGGTAGTATAATAAAGTGTCTTGGTATCGTTGCCCGAACAGCGGCAGCGATACCAAACCCAAACAGGAAAGGAGCGCTCGGCAGTGAAATTTCAGCAGTGGCATATCCACGCCTCGGACGAGGGCGCCGTGCGCGCCCTGATGGACGCGGGCTATCCCTATCTCATTTCCACCGTGCTCGCGCCCAGGGGCGTGTGCGCGCCGGAGGAGGCGGAGGCCCTGCTGCACCGCGGCGAAGGCCTGACGCTGGACCCGCTCCTGCTGCGCGACATGGACAAGGCCGTCGCGCGCATCCGCGCCGCCGTGGCCGGGGGCGAAAAAATCGCTGTGTTCGGCGACTACGACGTGGACGGCATCACCGCCACCTGCCTGATGACCGACGCCCTGCGCCGTGCCGGGGCGGACGTGACCTATTATATTCCCCACCGCCTGGACGACGGCTACGGCCTCAACTCCCCGGCCTTGGAGCGGCTGCGCCGCGAGGGCGCGTCCCTGGTGGTCACGGTGGACTGCGGTATCACCGGTGTGGCCGAGGCCGCTTTCGCCCGGGACATCGGCCTGGATCTGGTCGTCACCGACCACCACGAGTGCCGGGACGAACTGCCCCAGGCCGCCGCCGTGGTGGATCCCCGCCGGCCGGACTGCCCCTATCCCTTCAAAAACCTGGCCGGCGTGGGCGTGGCGCTGAAGCTGGCCATGGCCCTGGCGGGGCCGGAGGGGGCGGAGGACGCCTTCCGGCGCTACTGCACCCTGGCCGCCATCGGCACCGTGGCCGACGTGATGAGCATGACCGGGGAAAACCGCACCATCGTCCACTGCGGCCTGCAGGCCCTGCCCCAGTCCCCCTGCATCGGGCTGCACGCCCTGCTGCGCCAGGCAGGGCTGGAGGGCAAGGCCGTCACCTCCACCTCCATCGGCTTCGTGCTCTCGCCCCGCATCAACGCCGCCGGGCGCATGGGCCAGGCGGACACGGCGGCGGAGCTGTTCCTCACCGGCGACAGCGGCCGGGCCGAAGCGCTGGCCCGGGAGCTGTGTGAGCTGAACCGGGAGCGCCAGCAGGTGGAGCAGCAGATTTTCGCCGAGGCCGAAGCGCGCATCGCCGCCCTGCCGGAGTGCGAGCGCAGCGCGCTGGTGCTGGAAAGCGATACCTGGCATCAGGGCGTGGTGGGCATCGTGGCCTCCCGCCTGAGCGAGAAATATTCCTGCCCCAGCTTTATGATCCATTTGAGCGGGGAGGTGGGCAAAGGTTCCTGCCGCAGCTTCGGCGGCTTCAACCTGTTCGCCGCCCTCGAGCAGTGCCAGGAGTTGCTGCTGGGCTTCGGCGGCCACGAACTGGCCGCGGGCTTTACCATTGAAAAAGAAAACATCCCGGCCTTCCGGGAAAAAATGAATGAATGTGTGCGCCGCAGCTTCGGCACGGAGCGGCCCGTCTCCTGCCTGGAGGTGGACGCCCTGATCACCCGCCCGTCCCTTCTGAGCCTGGGCGAGGTGGAAGCCCTTTCCGCCCTGGAACCCTACGGCGCGGATAATCCCCGCCCCCTGTTCTGCATCCAGGGGCTGACGGTGGAAAGCCTGCAGAACGTGGGCCAGAACAAGCACCTGAAGCTGCGCTTTTCCAAAGGCAGCGTGCAGCTGGACGGCATCTTCTTTTCCGCCACCGCCGAAACCTGCGGAGCGGGGCAGGGAGACCGGGTGGACGCGGCGTTCTACCTGAACGTGAACGAATTCCGCTCCCGGTGCACCGTACAGCTGCAGCTGGCGGATCTGCGCCTGTCCCGGGAACCCAGCGTGCGGGAACGGGAGGATCTGGAACGGCTGCGCCGCTTCTTCGGCGGCGAGGGACTCACGCCCCAGGAAGCCGTGCACCTGCTGCCCGAGCGCGCCCAGTTCGCCGCCTGCTGGCGCGCGCTGGACCGTTTCCTGCCCCCGGAGGGGGCGCTGCAGGCGGCCTATCTTCCGCTGCTGCGCAAGCTGGAAAAGGGCCTGGGCGGCGTGAACCCCTTCGCACGCGCTGCCGTGTGCCTGCAGGTGTTCTGCGAGCGCGGGCTTTTGCAGATGGAAGGGGCGGGGGACGAGCGCAGCTTCGCACGCGTCCCCATTTCGGGCAAGGCGGATCTGGAAGCCTCGCCCTATGTGCAGACCTTGCGCGCCATACTCGGCAGGAGGTGAGAGACCATGACGGCAGAAGAACTCGGCAGCGTCAACGAACGCTATGAAGCCCTGGAGGCGTCCATTCGCGCCTATAATCCCAATGCGGACTTTGACAAGATTCGCCGCGCCTTTGAATACGCCCGGGACAAACACATCCACCAGCGCCGCAAGGACGGCTCGCCCTACATCACCCACCCCCTGGCCGTGGCCCAGGTGGTGTCCGACATGCATCTGGACAGCGAGTCCATCATGGCCGCCCTGCTCCACGACTGCATCGAGGACACCGACGCCACCCATGAGGAAATCGCCAAGCTGTTTTCCCCGGCGGTGGCGGAGTTGGTGGAGGGCGTGACCAAGCTGACACGGGTGCAGTATATCAGCAAGGAAGAAGAGCAGATGGAAAATCTGCGCAAAATGCTGATGGCCATGAGCAAGGACATCCGCGTGATTCTGGTGAAGATCGCCGACCGGCTGCACAATATGCGCACCATGGACTACCAGACCGCGGAAAAGCAGAAGCAGAAGTCCCTCGAAACCATGGAGATTTACGCGCCCCTGGCCCACCGCCTCGGTATGCAAAAGGTGAAATGGGAGCTGGAAGACCGGTCGCTGCGCTACCTCGACCCCGTGGGCTACCGGGATATCAACGACAAGCTGGAAGTCCACCGCGCCCAGCACGAGGCTTTCATGGCCCACATCCAGAGCCAGATCGAGGAGCGCCTCAAAGAGATCAGCGTAGATTACACCAAGGTTTACGGTCGCATCAAGCACACTTACAGCATTTACCGCAAAATGTATTCCCAGGGAAAAACCCTCGAGCAGATTTACGACCTGTTCGCCTTCCGCGTCATCGTGAAAACCATTCCCGACTGCTACAACGTTCTCGGCGTGATGCACGATCTCTACAAACCCGTGCTGGGCCGTTTCAAGGACTATATCGGCACCCCCAAGCCCAACATGTACCAGTCCCTGCACACCACGGTTATCGGCGACGAGGGTATCCCCTTCGAGGTGCAGATCCGCACCGAGGAAATGCACCAGATCGCCGAATACGGTATCGCCGCCCACTGGAAATACAAGCAGAACGGCCAGGGCGCCGGCAGCGAGCGCACCTACGAATGGGTGCGCAAGCTCCTTGAAAATCAGGAAAGCTCCGACGCCGAGGAGTTTATCCACAATTTGAAAGTGGATATGTTCTCCGACGAGGTGTTCGTGTTCACCCCCAGCGGCGACGTGGTAAACCTGCCCGCCGGCGCCACCCCCATCGACTTTGCCTACTCCATCCACTCCGCCGTGGGCAACTCGATGGTGTCCTGCAAGGTGAACAACCGCATCGTCACCTTTGACTACCCGCTGCAGAACGGCGACATTGTGGAGGTGGTCACCTCCAAGGCCGCCCACGGCCCCAGCCGCGACTGGATGAACATCGCCAAGAGCAGCGAGGCCCGCAACAAGATCCGCCAGTGGTTCAAGAAAGAAAAGCGGGAAGAAAACGTGGCCCGGGGCAAGCTGAGCTTCGATTCCGAACTCAAGCACGCCGGGCTGACCCTGTCGGAAATCACCTCCTGGGAAAATCTCCCGGCGGTGCTCAAAAAAATGTCCTATGGCTCGATCGACGATATGTACGCCGCCATCGGCTACGGCGGACTTTCGTCCCTGAAAGCCGTCAACCGCATTCGGGATGAGCTGTGGCGCGAGCGCCGCACCGCCCAGGCGGCCCAGAAAGCCGCCGAGATGGAAGAGCTGTCCCGCAGCGCCGCGGCGCCGCCTCCGCCGGTACCCGCCAAGCGCCACAGCGAAAACGGTGTCATCGTGGAGGGCTTGGGCAACTGCCTGGTCAAATTCGCCAAGTGCTGCGCCCCGGTGCCCGGAGACCCCATCGTGGGCTTTGTCACCCGGGGGTACGGCGTGTCCGTCCACCGCGTGGACTGCCCCAACGCCCGCCACAACAGCAGGGACCCCGAAGAAGCTGCCCGCTGGGTCAAGGTCGCCTGGGGCAGCGACACCCGGGAAAGCTATCAGACCAGCCTCGAACTGGTGTCCAAGGACCGCGACGGGCTGGTGCTGGACATTTCCGCTATGCTTTCCACGGCCAAGGTGCGGGTGCTGTCCTTTTCCTCCCGGGGTATGCCGGACGGCTTCGCCATCACCTCCATCGTGCTGGAGGTCACCGGCTCGGAACAGCTGGAACTGCTGATGAAAAAGCTCAAGGGCATTCAGGGCGTCATGGACGTCAAGCGGCCCACGGGCTGAGGGCGGCGTTGAACGGATATTTTTACTGTAGAAGGCCCGCTGGGCGGACCGGAGGTTCGGAGCTGACGGCCGGGCGGAAATCTGCTGCGATCTCCCGGAAATCCTCCGGCCGCGCCAGCTCCATCCCCAGATAGACCCCGTGGGCAAATGCCTCGCAGCAGCATTGATCCCGGAACAGAAGCACCGCATCAAACATCCCCAGGCGCATCTTTTTCGGCGCCGGCAGAGATCGGAGCGCCTCCGTGAGCCAGCCATCGTCAAAAGCCGCCTGCCGCTCCAGAAACGGCGCGGCATAATGATAAAAAAGCCATTCGTAAGATGGGTTCATGGTAAATACCTCCCTGAAAACTTTTTCTGTGAATTGAACTCCGCAAAAACACTTTATAGTGTGATAATAGCGTAAAGGATATGCTGTATCAAGTATTTTCACAGTTTTTAGTGTGGTTTTTTATTGTGTAGCAATTTCATAATATTTAAAATATTTTGACGAAGGAGGCCTTTATATGGCGCTTTCTGCTCAAATCCGACAATTACTGAAGCAACGCAACATGACCATTAAAGAGCTGGCCGAACAGCTGGGCTATAGCGGAAACAATTTGAGCAACAAACTTGCCCGTGATAATTTCTCCGAACGGGAGCTGCAGCAGATCGCAGAACAATTGGACTGCGACCTACAAATTACGTTTATTCCCCGGGATAGGCATTCCACCTGACCATGTTTTGCGGCCAACAAAAAGGAAATACTGCAAGGCGCATGTCAGATTTTGTCTGGGGGATTTGTATGAACTTTCATGAAAAAATTTATCTACTCCGCAAAGAACGGGGTGAAACCCAAACGCAAACCGCCAACGGAGCAGGGATCACACTGCGCCAGTGGCAGCGTTTTGAAAGTGGGGAGCAGAAACCTGGCTTTGATGTATTGATCCCTATCGCTGACCATTTTGAAGTATCGCTGGATTACTTGACCGGCCGCAGTGATCGACGGGAAATTGATGGAAAGCTTGTGGGTGAAAAGGTTGAAAAGCATGATCGAATTTTGCAAACGTATGCGTGCACTGCGCAAAGAGCGCGGTGAAACCCAAGTACAGGCAGCGCAGGATATTGGCATAACCGATCGGCAATACCAGCGCTTTGAAGCGGGAAAACAGAAACCCGGCTTTGACGTATTGATCGCCATTGCCGACCATTTCGGCGTATCCATCGACTACCTCACCGGCCGCACCGAAAACCGCGCCGTCAACCAGTAAGCCGCCGCATCACTTCCCCGCCCGCACCCGTCAGCGGCAGCGGCGCAAGCGGGTAAACCAATCCGCACAGCACCAAGCAAACCAAGCCCAGGACATAGACACAAAAGAAAAAGGAGCAGCTTTCGTCACGAAAGCCGCCCCAAGCGCTCTTTTTCTTTGTACCGGGCGCGGCACGTTTCTTTTTCTCTCGCGAGAGAAAAAGAAATGTGGGGCGCAACCGTTCCCCCTTCTTCCAAGAAGGCCCCCCCGCCCCATGTATGGGGCATAACCGCCCCCTCTGCCAAGAGGGAACCCCCATCCCGCCCCTGCCAGGGGCAAAATCACCGCCCTTCGCGGCGAAAGGAGAATCCAACCATGCGCGCAGTCGTCACAAGAGTATCCTCCGCCTCCGTCGCCATCGGCGGACAGGTGCGGGGACAAATCGAACAGGGCTTCCTCGTGCTGCTGGGCGTCGGTCCCAACGACACCGAGGAAACCGCCGTCAAACTCGCGGAAAAAATCTGCCGTTTGCGGGTCTTTTCCGATGAAAACGGGAAAATGAACCGGGATCTGGCCGCCGTGGGCGGAGCACTTCTGGTGGTGTCCCAGTTCACGCTGTACGCCGATACCAAGTCCCGCCGGCCGGGCTTCACCGGCGCGGCCAAGCCGGACATCGCCGCAGCGCTGTATGAGTGTTTTATGGAAGCCTGCCAGGCGCAGGGTTTCACCGTCGAACACGGCGAATTCGGCGCGGATATGCAAGTCGAATCGGTCAACGACGGCCCGGTAACCATTTTGTTTGATACAGAGCGGTCCTTTTAAGACAATACAGAAATGACCCTGCAAAAAAGGAGGAACCAACAATGGAAGTAAAAACCTACCAAGTGGGCCAGATCGGCACCAACTGTTATTTCGTGGGTGACGAGGCCTCAAAGAAAGGCTGTATGATCGATCCCGGCGACGAGGCGGAGAACCTGATCCGCCTGTGGGGCGCTTTCAGCTATGAGCTTTCCGCCATTCTGGTAACCCACGGCCACTTTGACCACACCACCGCCCTGGCCGCTGTGGCCGCGGCCTTTCCCAATGTCCCGGTCTACATCCGCCGCGAAGACGTGTGCGAGAGCGGCCGGCCGGAATTCTGGCAGTGCGCCCACGTGAGCGGCATGCACTATGTCAAAGACGGCGACACCATTGCCGTGGGCAACCTGATCTTCACCGTGATCGAAACGCCGGGACACACCCCCGGCGGCGCGGTGTTCAAAACCGCCGGCGCGCTGTTCACCGGCGACACCCTGTTTGCCGGCAGCTGCGGCCGCGTGGATTTCCCCGGCAGCGACTGGGGCCAGATGTGCGCCTCCCTGCGCCGCCTGGATGCGCTGGAGGGAGACTATACCGTCTATCCCGGCCATGAGTGGAGCACCACCCTCTCCCGGGAGCGCGCCGGCAACCCCTATATCCGCTCGGCCCGGCAGCTGGGGAACGCATGAAGCTCACCCTGACCGGCCACGGCTACAAATACGCCGTAGAACAGATCATGACCGTGCTTTTCCCCGGCGAAAAACCGGACTACGGCCAGTGGGACCGCAGAGAGGAAAACTGCGCCGTGGTGGAGCTGTCCGAGGGCCTGGTGTGGGTCACAGCCACCACCCGGCTCAACCGGAATGGAAAGCGTGCCATAGGCGTCAGCCGTGCCCTGCGGTCTGCGCTGGAAACTGATGAACTGTCCCGGGACCGGGTGTGCCAGCGCATCTTGAAGCTGAGCTTTTTCAAAGCCGCCGTCACCCTCACCGGGGAGATTCCCCCCTGGGGCGCGCTGACAGGGATTCGTCCGGCCCGCATGCTCACCCGCATGATGGAGCAGGGCATGGGCGAAAAAGAGGCTCTGGCGGCCCTGTGCGCGGAATACTTTGTCTCCCCCGAGCGGGCAAAGCTATGCCTGTCCACCGCCCGGGCCAGCCGCAAAGCCCAAGCGGCGCTGCGGGGCGACGAATTCTCCCTGTATGTGGGCATCCCCTTTTGTCCCACCCGCTGCGCCTACTGCTCCTTTGTCAGCGCGTCGGTGGAAAAAACGTTTGCCATGATCGGGCCGTATCTCGACGCCCTGTGCCGCGAGATCGCCCTGATGGGCAGCGCGGCGGCGGAGCTGGGGCTGAAGGTCAAATCCCTCTACATCGGCGGCGGCACGCCCACCACTCTGTCCCCCGCACAGCTGCAGACTCTGCTGCGCGCTCTGGCGCAGCACTTCGACCTGTCCCGCCTGAGTGAATACACGGTAGAAGCCGGCCGGCCCGACACCGTGACGACGGAAAAGCTTGCTGTGCTGGCCGAAAGCGGCGTCACCCGCGTCAGTATCAATCCCCAGACCATGGAGGACCGTGTGCTGGATGCCATCGGCCGCCGCCACAGCGCTGCGGACGTGTACCAGGCCATGGAGCTGGCCAAAGCCTCCGGCATTCCCCACATCAATATGGATCTGATTGCGGGCCTGCCCACAGATACGCCCGAGGGCTTTTCCCGCACGCTGGACAAATGCCTGGCCCTAGCGCCGGACAACCTGACCGTGCACACCCTGGCCCTGAAAAAAGGCTCGCGCATCCTGCTGGATGGTCTGCCCGTTCCCGGCGCAGCCGAGGTGGGGCAGATGCTGAACTACTCCGCCGCGCACCTGAGCAAGGCGGGCTATGCGCCCTACTACCTGTACCGGCAGAAATACATGTCCGGCAATTTCGAAAACGTGGGCTGGAGCAAACCCGGCGCCGAGGGGCTGTATAATATCTATATTATGGAAGAGCTGCACTCGATCCTCTCCGTGGGCGCGGGCGGCTCCACCAAGCTGGTGGACCCGCGCACCGGGCACATTGTGCGGCACTTCAACTGCAAATATGCCAAAGAATACATGGAAAAACCGGAAAAATGGACCCAGAACCGCGCGCAGTTCCTCGCCTTTGAGCGCGCGCTGCTCCGCGATTACGGCCTGCTTCCGGAGGAAAACACGGAAGGGAGCGACTCATAACATGGAACACGAAGCCTTTTGGAAAACACTGGACGCAGCCCGCGAGGCCGCACAGAGGGCCGGGCAGTCCGCCGGCGAGGCGCTGGACGCCCTGTCCGCCGCCGCCCGGGACGCCGATCTCTACGAGCGCTGCCGCGCCGGAGCGGAATACCTGCAAAAACAGCTGGGAAACTTCCGCCCCGAGGTTCTGCTGATTCTCGGCTCCGGCCTGGGTTTTCTGGGCGATGAGGTGGAGCATCCCGCTTTCGCAGAGTACAGCGCCATCCCCTATTTCAAACATTCCACCGCGCCGGGCCACCGGGGCCGCTTTGTATTCGGTACCCTCCGTGGCAAACGCGTGGCCGTGATGCAGGGCCGGATGCACACTTATGAAGGCTGGTCCATGGCCGACGCAGCCCAGGGCGTGCGCGTTCTGCGCCTTCTCGGCGCACAGTCGCTGATTGTCACCAATGCCGCCGGCGCGGTGAACACGGCGTTTCATGCCGGCGACATCATGCTGATCCGCGACCACATCAAGCTCTTTGGCGGCAGCCCTCTGACCGGGCCGAACCCGGACGCACTCGGCCCCCGTTTCCCGGACATGACCCATGCCTACACCCCGGCGCTGCAGGAGGTCGCCCGCCGGAGCGCCGCAGAACTGGGACTCACGCTGCGCGAAGGCGTCTACATGTTCTTCCCCGGGCCTCAGTATGAAACGCCGGCGGAGATCCGCGCCGCCCGTATTCTGGGCGCGGACGCCGTGGGCATGAGCACGGTGCCCGAGGTCATCGCCGCCGCTCACTGCGGCATGCAGGTGCTGGGCCTGAGCCTGTGCACCAACATGGCCGCCGGCATCCTCGCCCGCCCCCTGACCGAACAAGAGGTGTTCGATGCCGCCGAGGCCGCCAAGGAACCCTTCTCCAACCTGATCCGCGCGACACTGGAAAAACTGTGACGCGATGCGGAGCGCCCGGAGCGCTCCGATTTGAAACGAAAGGAAGGCAAACAACATGACCACTCTCTTCTCCCACGCAACGGTTTTGTGCATGGACGAGGCGGGCACCGTACTGCAGGACGGCTATGTCCTCGTCCGCGGCCGGGAGATCGCCTACGTCGGTCCCATCCGGCCCCAGGAGCGCGCCGACCGTGAGGTGAACGCCACCGGGAAAGTACTCATGCCCGGTTTTGTGGACACCCACACCCACCTCACCATGTCCCTGATGCGGGGCTACGGCGGCGGCCACGACCTGCAGACCTGGCTCAACGACTACATTTTCCCCGTGGAAGCCAAGCTGGACAGCCGTGCCGTGCGCGCCGGCACCGCCCTTTCCCTGGCCGAGGCCATCGCCGGCGGCGTCACCTCCGTGTCCGATATGTACTACTTCTGCGACGATATTATCGCCGAAGTGGTAAAAAGCGGTATCAGCGCCAACATCGCCCGGGGCGCCACGGTGTTCACCGAAGATTTCTTCCCCCAGGCCTACCCCGCCTGCGCCGAGACCCGCCAGCTCACCGAAAAGTGGCACAACTACAACGACGGACAGATCAAAATTGACGCCTGCATCCACGGCGAGTACACCTCCAATCCCAAGCTGTGGACCTGGATGGCCGACTTTGCGCGCAGCCACGGCCTGCAGATACACGTCCACCTGTCCGAAACCAAAGCCGAGCAGGAGGGATGCCTGCAGCGCCACGGCATGACTCCCGCCGCCGTGTTCGAACGCTATGGATTATGGGACACTCCGGCCATCGCGGCCCATTGCGTGTGGACCACCCCCGAGGACTGGGAAATCCTCCGCCGCCACGGCGTCACCGCCGTGCACAACCCGGCTTCCAATATGAAGCTGGCCTCCGGCGCCGCGCCGGTGGCGCAGCTGCTCGCCGCCGGCGTCAATGTGGCATTGGGCACCGACGGCATGAGCTCCAACGACAACCACAGCATGTTCGAGGAAATGAAGCTCGCCGCCCTCCTGGCCCGGGTAACGAGTCTCGACCCCCTGGCGCTGCGCGACGACACGGTGCTGAAAATGGCCACCGTGAACGGCGCCAAGGCCCAGGGCCGCCACGCCGGCGTGGTGGCCGCGGGCTATCAGGCAGATTTGATTCTTGTGGATCTGCGCGCGCCGAATCTGCAGCCCTGTCACGACGTGAAGTCGAATCTGATCTATGCCGCCAACGCCTCCAATGTGTGCATGAATATGGCGCGGGGAACGATCATATATGAAAATGGGAACTTCCTGACACTGGACCTCGACGAGATTCTGCGGGAAGTGGAACACTATGCCGTTCCCAAACTATTTTCCTGACAGGCCCGCCCCGGCGCTGCGCTGGGCCGTCCTGGACAGATCGGGAGGACGTCGGAGCTGATGGGGCACTTTTCTCAGAAACAGAATTTTCTCGGCGGTGTGGCTGTGCTGACCATGGCGGTGGTGGTGGTAAAACTGATCTCCGCCGTGTATAAAATCCCTCTGGGCAATCTTCTCGACGACGAGGGCATGGGCCATTTCAACATCGCCTACAACGTGTACAATTTCCTCCTGCAGTTATCCACCGCGGGCTTTCCCCTGGCGCTGAGCAAAATGACTAGCGAGGCCATGGCTCTGGGGTACTGCAACCAGGTGCGCCGTCAGTTCCGTGTGGCGGCGGCCCTGTTCTTTGTGCTGGGCGCATCGGCTTCCGCCGTTATGTTTTTCTGCGCCGGCCCTCTGGCGGAGCTGATGAACGACTCTCTGGCCTATTATCCCATCAAAGTCCTTTCCCCGGCAGTGTTCTTCGTGTGCCTGATTGGATGCTTCCGGGGCTACACCCAGGGCAGGGGCAACATGGTGCCCACAGCCGCCTCCCAAGTGCTGGAGGCCACCTTCAAGCTCTTCATCGGCCTGGGACTGGCCTGGTATGTGCTGGATACGCTCCACGTCAGCGTGGAGATCGGCGCGGCGGCCGCCATCTTCGGCGTGACCGTCGGCTCCGCGGCTGCGGCGCTCTTTCTCATCACCTGGCTGCTGCGCCACCGGTTGACCGGTAAAAGCGGTGAGCGGGCCGAGGGCGCCGGGCCGATCTTCAAAAAGCTGTTGCTCATCGGCGTACCCATCACCCTTGGCTCCAGTGTGATGAGCATCATCACGCTGGTGGACCAGACGGTGGTCATGGCCCGGCTGCAGAACGGGCTCGGCCTGACCGAGCAGGCGGCCGCCGCCCTGTACGGGCAGTATACCTTCGGCATGACGCTGTTCAACCTGCCGGCCACTTTCGTCTATCCGGTCACCGTCAGCCTTATCCCCGCCGTCAGCGCGGCGCTGACGCGCCGGAACATGCTTCAGGCCAACCGCATCATCTCCTCTTCTTTCCGGCTCATCGCGCTGTTTTCGCTGCCGGCGGGCGTGGGACTGTCGGTGCTGGCCAGGCCGATCCTGCAGCTGCTGTACCCGGCCGTGCCGGACACCGCCGCTGCCGCGGCGTACCATCTGCAGATCCTCGGCGCGGCAGTGGTGTTCGTCTGCCTGATGATCCTGACCAACGCCATCCTGCAGGCCTGCGGACGAGTGTATGTTCCCATTGTCACCGCCCTGATCGGCGGCGCGGTGAAGATCTCCACCACCTATACCCTGTGCGGTAACCCCGCTTTCGGCATCAAAGGTGCTCCCGTCAGCACAACGGCATGCTATGCCGTGATTGCCGTGCTGAACCTGTGCGTCCTGGCCGCCGTGCTGGGCAAGAGCCGTCCCCGCTATCTGCCCCTGCTGTGCAAACCCGCGCTGGCCGCGGCGCTGATGGGCGTTTGCGCTCACTTCGCCTTTCGTTTCCTGCATACGGCGGCAGACCTTTCCCCGCAGGGAGCCGTCTTGGCCGCAATCGTGCTCGCCGCCGCTTTTTACGCTTTTCTGGCCCTTCTTTTGCGCATGGTCACGCGGGATGATCTTGCGCTGATCCCAAAAGGAGAAAAAATTGCAAAAATCCTGCACATTCGCTGAAAAACGCCCCGCCCGATGATATTTGCGTCGGTTTTTATCCATCTGGGGGTGTCAAAAGACGGTATAAGCCGTTCAAAATTGGAAAAAATGATTGCAAAGAGAGAAAAATTATGGTAGATTTTGAATTCCGGGAACAGTATACTATGGATGATCTGCGCAAGATCGTCGCCATCCTGCGCCACCCCGGCGGCTGCCCCTGGGACGCCGTACAGACCCACGAAAGTCTGCGCCGCTGTCTGACGGAGGAATGCTGCGAGGTGCTGGAGGCCATCGACCGCAAGGATGACACCCTGCTGTGCGAAGAACTGGGCGACGTGCTGCTGCAGGTGGTGTTCCATGCCTCCCTGGCCGAGGACGCGGGCCGGTTCGACCTGGATGCAGTGGCCGACGGCATCTGCAAAAAGATGATCTTCCGTCATCCCCATGTGTTCGGCTCCGCTTCAGCGGAAACCGCGGAGGAGGTGCTCTCCAACTGGGACGCCCTCAAGCGCGCGGAAAAGGGCATTGAAAGCGACACCGACGCGCTGCGCGCCGTAGCGCGGACGCTGCCCGCCCTGTGGCGCGCGGAGAAAGTGCTGAAAAAAGCCGCCAAGGCCGGCTTTGCCTGGCCGGATATCTCCGGCGCCATGGACAAGCTGGCTGAAGAGCAGGAGGAATTGCGCCAAGCCGTGGCCGAACACACAAACATCCGTGAGGAGCTGGGCGACGTGCTCTTTGCCGCCGCCGCCGTGGCCCGCTATGCCGGGATCGACCCCGAGCAGGCCCTGCAGGAAGCCACCGACAAGTATATTTCCCGCTTCGAGCGCGTGGAACGCAGCGCGGCCGAACAGGGCCGCTCCATCACCAGCATGCGCCTGGATGAAATGATCCAGGCTTGGAACAACGCAAAACAGGAACTACAACAAGATACACAGGAGGACAAAAACAATGAATAAACAGGAACTGATCAGCGCAGCCGCCGAAAAGACCGGCTTTTCCAAGAAAGACACCGAAGCCACCGTCACCGCCGTGCTGGAGACCATCATCTCCGCCCTGGAGGACAATGAGAAGGTCCAGCTGGTGGGCTTCGGCTCCTTTGAAGTGAAAGAGCGCGCCGCCCGCATCGGCCGCAACCCCAAAACCAAGGAAGCCATTGAGATCCCCGCTTCCAAGGCCCCCGTCTTCAAGCCCAGCAAGGCGCTCAAGGACGTTCTGGCCAAGTAAGGAGCCTGTGTCATGCGGCTGGATAAATACCTGAAAGTTTCCCGCCTGATTAAGCGGCGCACCGTGGCCAATGAGGCTTGCGATGCCGAGCGCGTCAGCGTCAACGGCCGCCCCCAGCGGGCGTCCTACGAGGTGAAGGTGGGCGACCGGATCTCCATCCGCTTCGGTGAAAAAACCGTCACGGTGGAGGTGCTCTCCATCAGCGAGACCGCCGGCAAAGCCGACGCCCCTACTTTGTACCGCGAAGTGGCGGGCGAATGATTCATATCCGAAACGATCCCTTCATAAACTGAGGATAAGCTCAAGTTTATGGAGGGATCTTTTTATGGCCTATGACGAGGGCGCGCTCTCCCGCGCGCATCATTATCTGCACATGGAGGGCCGCGAACAGCTCACCGTGGCCGGGGTGGAGGACGTGGACCGCTTTGACGAAACCGGCATCGTGATGACCACCAGTGCCGGCGTGCTGATCATCACCGGCAGCAACCTGCACATTGGCAAGCTGAGCCTGGAGGGCGGTGAGCTGCATGTGGACGGACAGATCGACTCGCTTGCCTATGAGGACGACCGGCGCCAGGGCGGCGGCTTCTTCTCCCGCCTGTTCGGGTGAGGGAAGATGGAGATTTATATTTCCCAGCAGCTCGCGCTCTTCTCCGGCGCCGCCCTCTTGGGCGCGGTTCTGGGACTGGCCTACGACCTGCTGCGCTCCGTGCGTCGGCGCTGGCAGCGTCTGCTGGCCGTGTGCGACGTGCTGTTCTGTCTGGCCGTAGCGGCCGGCTCTATCGGCTACACGCTGCGCGCCGCAGGGGGTGAGCTGCGGCTCTATCTTGCGGTGGGCACGGTACTGGGGGCGGGACTGTACTTCCTGGCCTTCAGCGCGCTGCTGCGCCCGCTGTGGGACTTCTGGATCGATGTGGCGGCATCCTTTCTGCATCTTTGCACGCTTCCGCTGCAGCTGGGCAAAATTTTTTTACAAAAAGTGGCCCGCCGCATGAAAAAACTCTTTCATTTTTGGCATAAATGGGTTAAAATACTAAATTATAAGTGGGAGTTCATTGTTGTCCGCCGCAATCGGGAAAGGAGCCGGAACCATGAAAGAAGCACAGGATCATCCGCGCAAGCCAAAATCCGGCGCCGCCGGCATCTTGGCAAAGGTCGTGCTGGTGGCCGTACTGGCGTACGCAGGCGTCACGCTGCTGCACCTGCAGGATCAGCTGCAGACCGCCCGGGAACAGGAAACACAGCTCACCGCCCAGGTGCAGGAGCTGCAGGACAGGAATAACGCCCTCCGTTCGGACATCGCCGCCTCCGGCGATCCGGATAAGCTGGAGGAAGTGGCCCGCAGCGAGCTGGGCATGGTGGAGAGCGGCGAAAAGGTATTTTACGAAACCGGTTCTTAAGAGAGTAGAGAACATCAAAAAGAGAAAGACAGGGTCACCTGGCGAAGGGAGTAACAACAAACAATATGGAGCTTGGCGTAGGGAGCATTTTGGAAGGCAAAGTCACCGGCATCACAAAATTCGGGGCATTTGTGTCCCTGGGGGAAAACAAGTCCGGCCTAGTGCACATTTCGGAGATCGCAAACACATATGTCAACGATATTCATGAGCACCTGCAGGAAGGGCAGGCCGTAAAGGTCAAGGTGCTGGCCATCGACGAAAACGGCCGCATCAATCTGTCCATCAAGCGCGCCCTGTCCAGTCCGGGGCAGGGGCAGGGAAGCGCCCGCGGTGCCCAGGGCGGCCGCGCTGCGCACCGCAGCGCCGGCAACGCACCGCGCCAGAGCTTCGGCGCAAGGGGCGGCGCCCGCGCCGCAGCGCCCGCTGCCCCCATGACGGCAGAGGAATCCTTCGAGGCAAAGCTGAAAGCTTTCATGACCGAGTCGGAGGGAAAAATCTCCGATCTGAACCACTCCATGGACAAGCGCGGACGGCGCAGATAAGCAAAAATGCACAGCGCAAGCGCTGTGCATTTTTTTCGATGACAAAATGAACGGGTGGGCCTCCCCGCTGAGAGCGGTATATCAGTCCCCGGTTTTTCAGCACAGGCGAAATGCATATAAATCTTGAACATATTTCAATAGAATTGTACAGTTAAGCGGGTAAATTGCAGAAAGCAGAAAGATTGCGGCATTCACGGGCGCGGGATAAAGCGCTGTGCCGGAAACACGCCGCATCCGCACTGCGGCCGGCGGCCGCGCGGCGCGCTGCAAGGCATGCTTCCCGGAGCGCAGATCCCCGGAAATCCTATATTTCAGATTCCCGCCGCACTGCGGCGAATACAAAAAACGCGGATACTTTGAAAACCCGCGAAAGGGTGTGAACGAGTTGTTGATCATAAATGCGCATATCCTCCCCATGGTGGGAGAAGAAATCGCGCAGGGATTCCTGCAAATCGAAAACGGAAAGATCGTCTCCCTCGGGCCGATGGCAGAGGTCCCGGCAGACGGGGAGCGGTACGACGCCGCCGGCGCGCTGGCCCTGCCCGGCTTTATCGATGCCCATTGCCACCTGGGCGTATGCGGCGACGGCCTGGGCATAGAGGCCGACGAGTGCAACGAAATGAGCGATCCCGTCACGCCCCAGCTGCGGGCCATCGACGGCGTGAACCCCATGGACCGCTGCTTTGCCGAAGCCGCCGCCGCGGGCGTCACCTGTGTACTCACCGGTCCGGGCAGCGCCAATGCCATCGGCGGGCAGTTCATTGCCATGAAAACGGCGGGCCGCCGCATCGACGATCTCTGTGTGCGCTTTCCGGGCTGCATGAAATTCGCCCTGGGCGAAAACCCCAAAATGACCTACGGCGAAAAGCGTGAAACGCCCATGACCCGTATGGCTACCGCCGCCCTGATCCGGGAAGAGCTGTACAAAGCCCGGGAGTATATGGACAAGCGCGCCCGGGCAGAAACCGACCCTGACGCCGATGCGCCGGATTACGACGCCAAGCTGGAAGCTCTGGTCCCGGTGCTGCGGCGGGAGGCGCCCGCCCATTTCCATGCCCACCGGGCCGACGACATGCTCACCGCCATCCGCATTGCCCGGGAATTTGATCTGGACTACGTCCTGGTGCACGGCACGGAGGGGCACCTCATCGCCGATATCCTCGCTGCCGAGGGCGCCCGCGTTATCTGCGGCCCGCTGCTCACCGACCGCAGCAAACCGGAATTGTCCCATCAAACCATTGAGAACCCGGCCCGCCTGGCCCGCGCAGGCATTCCGGTGGCCATCTGCACCGACCATCCGGAGCTTCCGATCCAGTATCTGCCTCTGTCCGCCGCCATGGCGGTGCGTGCAGGACTGGACAAGACGGCGGCACTGCGTGCCATTACCATTGACGCGGCGCGGCTGGCCGGCGTGGCGGACCGCGTCGGTTCACTGGAATCGGGCAAAGACGCGGACATCGTGCTCTGCTCGGCCCATCCCTTTTCCATGGACTGCACCATTCAGGCCGTCTTTATCGACGGAAAACAGATAGGAGTGTGAGTGCGTCATGCGCGAAATCGACTGTGAACAAATCATACTGGCTGTAAAAAACCTTTGCATCAACGCCAACTGCTTTCTGCCCGCCGACGTGCGCCGCGCCCTCGAAACGGCCCGGGAAACCGAACAATCCGAGGTGGGCCGCGCTATTTTGGGCGATCTGTCGGAGAACTACCGCCTGGCCGACGCCGAACACCTGCCCATCTGCCAGGACACCGGCATGGCCGTACTCTTTGTGGAGCTGGGGCAGGAGGTACACATCACCGGTGGTCTGCTGGAGGACGCCCTGAATGAGGGCGTACGCCGGGGCTATGTGGACGGACTGCTGCGCCTGAGCGTGGTAGCCGATCCCATCCGCCGGGGCAACACCGACGACAATACGCCCGCCGTGATCCACCTGCGCCTGGTGAAGGGCGATCAGCTGAAAATCACCGTGGCTCCCAAGGGATTTGGCAGCGAAAACATGAGTGTGCTGAAAATGTTCAAGCCCGCCGCCACTGTGGAGGAGATCGAGGACTTTATCGTCTCCGCCGTGGACCGGGCCGGCTCCAATCCCTGCCCCCCCATCGTGCTGGGCGTGGGGCTGGGCGGCACATCGGAGCAGGTGATGGAACTGGCTAAGCGCGCCCTGCTGCGCCCGGTAGGCCAGCCCCACGCCGATGCGTTTTACGCCGACATGGAGCAGCGGCTGCTGGAGAAGATTAACCGCCTGGGTATCGGCCCCCAGGGCCTGGGCGGCGTAACCACGGCTCTGGCCGTCCACATCGAAACCGCCCCTACTCACATTGCCGGCCTGCCATGCGGGCTGAATATGAGCTGCCATGTGCTGCGGCACGCGGAAGCAACGCTGTAAAAAAGAATCACGCACACCGGAAAAAGGGAGGCCCATCATGAAACGACTGTTCACCCTGTTCTGCGCAGCCGGACTGCTGCTCTCTCTGGCTGCCTGCGGCCGGCAGGCCGAAGAACCGGCCAGCACCCTGAAGCCTCACGTCTTTTCGGAGGAAACGGAAACCATGATCGACCTGCTGACGGAGGGGCAGGAAGCTTTCTATTTTTACGACTACGACGTGGACGAGAGCATTCTGAGCTGCCGCACCGCGTTTTGGGTCTATGAGGACGGCGCATGGGTCAGTAAGGCCCAGTCCGCCGGCAACCTGCGCGCACAGCAGGGCCAGTTCGGCTTCCGCCTGGACAAAAACGGACTTTACACCGGCTATGAAGTCCAGGAGGACGGGCATGTGACGTACCGCTATGAAGAAGCCCTGCCCATTTTTGAGGAGGGCGCAATGTCCGGCTCCGCCGCCGATTTGAACGAACAGGAGATCGTACCCGGCCAGGAAATCTGCCTGTACGTCCGCCTGCGCGCCCCCGAAGGGGCAGACTCCCTTCCAATTTCCACCGAATCCTTCCGCTCGTATCCCTGCAGCGCCGGCTATGCCGTTACAGTAACCTTTTACGATACACCGCTGTCGGAGAGCGAATGAAACCAAAGAAGGAGCACGGGATCTGTCGATCCCGTGCTCCTTCTTTTTCCTTTGTCCCGCGTTACGTTCCCCAAAGGTACTTGTCCGCGAAAATATTCATGCTGTCGCTCCGGGCCGTGCAGATCAGGACCACACGATAGGCCCGGGCCAACGCCACAGCACGGTCGGTGGGGACCGCATTGCTGGCCAGCAGAGGTACGCCGGCGCGGATGGCTTTTTCCATCATATCCGCCGGGATACGGCCGGAGGAAAAGAGCACGCACTGCCGCAGATCCACTCCGTCGATCAGGGCGCGGCCCACAGCCTTGTCCAGCGCGTTGTGGCGGCCGATGTCCTCGCAGCAGTATAAAATCTCCCCGTCCTTCATCAAAAAGCAGCTGTGAATCCCGTGGGTGGCGCGGTACAGCGGGGCGCCGGCGTGAAAGGCCCGGCCCAACTCATAGATCCAGCGCGGCTCCCAGCGGAAGTCGCCCCGCCGCCGAAGTGCCTTTTCCGCACCATCCGCCGCCAGCGGAGCGGGTGTGTTCGCCGGGCCTTGGGTGACCGCCTCCGCCTGTGCGCCTTCGGCGCTGACCGCAATGGAGCACACATCCTCCACCCCGGCAATGCGCCCTTCGGTATACAGATGGCCCAGCACCAGAGCAGAAAGCTCCGCGGGCGTGCACACCAGCGTTTCCTCCGGCACACCGTTGAGGAAAATCTTCATATGGTTTTCCTGCAGGATCGTGCGCTCTTCCCATCGCGGAATGGCCGTCATAGGGTCGATGCGCACCATGTCCTGCTCCACCGCGCCGCGCGGCGCAGTGCAAAGATCGATGATCTCCATGGCTCGCACCTCAGGTATGGGCCGCCCCGTCCAGAGTCAGGGCATCGATGGCGGCGCGAAATTCCGCGGAATCACGCACGGTGAGGTAAGAGACGGTGCACAGCTTTCCGCCGCGCACAAAAGCGTAGGCAAAGCACAGCCGGTTGTTCCCGCTGCTGTCGGCAGCGCGGAATTCATAGCGGTAAGCCGGCACGCTGCCGAAAGCCACGTCCTTCGCCGAAACGCTGGCAATATTAACCACATAGCCCAGCGTCTGCAGATCCTGCGCCAACAGCTCCTTTACCTCGCCCTTGGTATACTGCACCACGGGTTTGGCCGGATTCAATCCTTCCACCGTCCGCACCGCCGCTTCACAGCGGTACGCCCCGGAGGCGCTGGTCAGCCCCGCGCGGCCCTCCGTGCTCTGTGCGTCCCGGCTGCCGGGCAGATACACTGTCAGGCCACCGATCAGGTCGGGCAGATCCTGCCGGTCCAGCACCACAAAGCGTTTGCGCTCTTTTGGCAGGATCATCCGCGCAGCCAGTGCAGACAGCTCTGCGCGGGTGATGGTCTCCTCGGGGCGAAAGGCGCACTCCGGCCCGCTGCCGGTGAGCACCCCTGCGTTGTAGAGCAGCAAAATGGAATGATAGTATTTCCCCTGGGGCACATCGGTCAGATGATCGATGCGGTTGACGGCGTGCAGCTCCGCCGGGGAAAGTGCGTCGGCAAAGAGGTACGCCACCTCCGCCCGGGTAGCGGCGCGGGTGTAGTCGTCAAAATCCTCCGCTTGGATCAGCCCTTCTTTCACGGCATAATCCACATAGGGCCGGTACCAGTTTGCGCCGGAGCCGCTTTTCACGATGCTTTTCCCGTTGTTGTACACCTCGTGGATTCGGCAGGACAGCGTCAAGGCCTCGGCCACGCTGACCGTCCCCCGCGGATTGAACTTCCCGTACGTCCCCTGCATCAGGCCGTATTCATAGCAGATCTTTGCGCTTTCGGCATACCACGCGCCACTCCACACGTCCTTGAAATTGCCTGCATAGGAAGCGGTCTTTTGAAAATTGCTCATATGCTCGGCCGCCGGCACCGCGGCGCACAGGCTCAGTGCCAGCGCCGCAGACAGGGCCAGCGCCGTCAGCTTGCGCATCTTCATGGCTCTTTTCTCCTTCTCTTTCGTATCGGCGATCTAGGAACGATTGTACAGGATATTCCGGTATTTGGCAAGAAAAAGCGCTCGAACGGCGGCGTCAGCGCAGTGTTTGCAGCACTTCCACCATTTCTTCGGCAAACAGGCGCGAGGCATAGAGGGCTTCGTCCAGCGAATTTCCGGCGGCCCCCACCTCCACCAGAAGCGAACCGGTGGTGGCGTGTTCGTTGTAGCGGGAATTGCGCAAATACATGGGACGCATCAGGGTGGGATAGTCCTCCAGCAGGTTCTGCTGAAGGAGCACGGCCAGCTTGAGGTTTTCCTGCCAGTGGTCGTGGGGCAGGCCGCTGCCGTCGCTGCCCACCACAATGGAGAGCTGAGCCGCGTTCTTCCCATCCACATTGGAAATCACCTTGTAGGCATTGCCGTCGCTGTCCTCAATAGCGTCCCGGTGGATATCCAGCACAAAGTGGATGGAGGGATACTTTTCAAGGTAGGCCTGGATAGACATTTCCGCCCGGTCATAGGCGTCGTTGTAGCCTGCCGCATCGTAAAGCGTGCGATCATGGAGCACCGAGATGCCCGCTTCTTCAAACACGTCGGCAATCTCATCGCCCACCCGGACTACGTTGTAATCCGTGTTCTCGGTGCGGGTGGCTCCGTCGTCGTTGTACTCCTGTCCCTCAGGCATGGTGTAGGACTCTGTGGCATGGGTGTGGAGGATCAGGATTTGAGGCATTTCGTCGGTGAACACCGCCGCGGGGCGCGTTTTCATCAGCGCGTCCAGATCCACGTTGTGACTGGTTGTATTGGTGATATACACATCTTTCCACACCAGATATCCTGCGCCGTTGGTGGGATGGATGGTTTTTGCAGGCACGCCGTTGTCGTTTTCATCATTCACCTCTGCGGCTTCATTGTCCTCCGGGTCGATCACAGTGCCCTCGTGGGTTTCATCGCGGCTGGCCGCGCTGTCCTCTCCCGTCGCGCTGTCCTCCTTGGCAGCGGCCTCCGCCGCCGCGCGGTTGCTCTGAAGCACGGCGCTGTCCTGCATGGCCAGCGCGGTCAGCACGCCCAGGGGCGAACGTTCCTCCGTATGACCGCTGTTCCAAGCGGCCAGTTCCGCACGCAGCACCGCGGCACCGATGCTGCCGGCCGTAATCTCTCCCCGGCCGCCGCCAGCGGCGCCGGCGGCCAGCAGAAACGCAAACAGCGCCATGGCCAGCGCCGCGAAGCGCCGGGGGCCGGCCTGTCCCTTTTTTTGTCGCTTCATTGGTGTAAGCACTTCCTTTGCCTCAATCGTGATGCACCATCCTATGCACGGCAAAGGCAATCTATACCGCCTTGTAATATTGCGGCAAATATGGTAAACTATTAAAAAACGATACAGATCGTTCTGCCGGGCGTTCCAGCGGCCCGGCATCGTTTTTTGGAGGTGTCCATGAAAAAGAAGGAAAAACCCGGCGCACAGTTCCGGACCGTGGAAAACAAGCGCCTGATCTCCGCACTGTATATTCTGCTGCGCGTTTCCGTGGTGATGGTACTCATCGCCCAGGTGCTCAACGGAAACTTTGAAAACGTGATGCTCTGCGTGCTGACGCTGATTTTGTTCACGCTGCCCTCCCTCATCGAGCGCCGCCTGAAGATCGACCTGCCCGACACGCTGGAGATCATCATCCTGCTGTTTATTTATGCTGCGGAGATCCTCGGTGAGATCCGGGCATTTTATGTCATTTTCCCCTTCTGGGACACGGTGCTACACACCATGAACGGCTTTTTGTGCGCGGCCATCGGCTTTTCGTTGATTGATCTTCTGAACCGAAGCAAAAAATTTACGTTTTCCCTCTCTCCGCTCTATGTAGCGGTAGTGTCCTTCTGCTTTTCCATGACGGTGGGCGTGCTGTGGGAGTTTTTTGAATGCGCCATGGATCAGTTCTTCTTCCTGGATATGCAGAAAGACACTGTGGTCAACGCCATCAGCTCCGTGCTGCTGGATCCTGCCGGCGGCAATCATCCCCAGCTGATCGACGGCATCCGGGATGTAATCATCGTCCACAGCGACGGCACGCAGCAGGCCCTGGGCGTGGGCGGCTATCTTGACATCGGCCTTCTGGACACCATGGAGGATCTGTTCGTCAATTTCATCGGCGCCACAGTGTTTTCCCTGGTGGGCTATTTCTATATCAAACGCCGCGGACAGGGCAAATTTGCCCGCCGCTTCATCCCCCGCGTTTTGGAAGATACAGACAGCGTTTCCTCTGAAAAAGACAAACCGTAAAAAAAAGGCCTCCCGACAGCTGCCGGGAGGCCTTTTTTGAAGCTCTTTTCAGGAATCCATCTCCATAGTCCGCTTTCCCGACAGGGCCAGGAGGAAGATCGTGGACACCACCAGGGCAAAGCCCGCATAATCCATGGGAAGGAAAGAGACATGGAGCCAAAACACCGAGAGCAGCGTGGACACCAGCGGCTCCGTAGCGCTGAGAATTCCCGCTTTGGCCGGCCCCACCAGCGCCACACCGGTAAAATACAGCCCGAAGCACAGTACGCTGCCCACCAGCACAATCACGGCAAACGCCCCCCAGGCCGCCGGGTCAAAGACACCCTCCACGTGGCTCCAGGGCCGGCGCAGCAGACATAGAAATGCGCCGGCAAGCACCATCCCCCAGCCAGTGGACGTCAGCGTGCCGCATTCAGCCGTCAGGCGCCGGGGCTGCACAGAATAGAGCGCTGTGGCAAAAGCGGATACCAATCCCCAGAACAACGCCTCCTTTGACAGTACCAACGTGGAGGGATCGCCGTGGGTCGTCAGCAAAAACGTACCCAGCGCCGCCAACGCCACGGCTATCGCTTCATTTGTTTCCGGCAGCCGCCGGGCGCGCAGAGCCACCCACAGCACAATCAGCACCGGGCCGAGATAGCACAGGATGGTAGCGGTCGTGGCGTTGGCGGCCCGGATGGTCGTATAATAGGAGTACTGACACAGTCCGATGCCCAAAATGCCGAACACCAGTACGTCGGCCCGGTCCCGCCCGGCGGCGAACACGCGCAGCAGGCCCTGCCGCCCCTCCAGACGGGCGGCCAGCAACAGCATCAGCACTCCCGCCAACAGGATGCGCAGCGGGATGATAAAGTCAACGCTCCAGCCGCGCTGATCGAATAAAAACTGGCCGCACACACCGGCCAATCCCCAGGCCGCGCCCGCCAGCAAACAGCACAAATATCCTTTTTTCTGCGGAGAAAGCCCCTGCTTCTGTGCCGCCGGCTCTTCCGCGGCCGCCGGTTCTTCCACTGCCGGGCTTTGTGTGCGCTCTATTGTTTCCATCCAAACTGCCCCTTCTGCTTTTCAGTTTTCCAATATAGACGCTGCAAGTCTTTTACCATGTCCCTTCCAGAGCAAAAAAGCGCAGGGCGTTTTCCCAGGTAATCCGCTCCGCTTCTTCTGCACGAATCCCTTTGATGGCCGCAATCCGTTCCGCCACATAGGGCAGATAGCGCGAATCGTTGCGCTTGCCCCGGAAAGGAACCGGAGCAAGGTAGGGGCTATCCGTTTCCAACAGCAGCCGGTCGAGGGGCGCATAAGCCACCACATCCGGGGCCTTTCGAGCGTTTTTGAAAGTCAGTGCCCCGCCGAAGCCCAGATACCAGCCCAGATCCAGCAGCACCTTTGCGTCCTCCACCGAACCAGAATAGCAATGGAACTCGCCGCGCACCTTCGGAAAGGCGCGCGCCATGTCCATGCAGTCGCCGTGGGCGTCCCGGTCATGAATCACCACGGGCAGGCCCAATTGCTCCGCCAGGGCCATCTGCCGGGCCAGCACTTCTTTTTGAAAGGCCCGGGGGGGATTTTCCTCCCAATAGTAGTCCAGGCCGATCTCTCCAATGGCCACTGCCTTCGGGTGGGCCGCCAGGGCTTCAATGGCTGCAAAGTCCGCCTCACCCGCCCCGGCACAGTTCTCCGGGTGCAGTCCCACGGCGGCATACACAAAATCATACCGCTCCGCCAAGGCAATGGCCGCGCGGGAAGAGTCCACTGTGCAACCCGGATTTACCACGGCCCCTACACCCGCTTCCGGCAGGGACTGCAGCACCGCATCCCGGTCGCTGTCAAACTGTTCATCGTCATAATGAGCGTGCGTATCAAAGAACATTGCGCATAACCTCCTTGTCTTGCGCAGCATTTCCGCGCTGTGCGGCTCCAGGTCCGCCGCGGAAGCAGAAGAAAGAGTGTTCCCCGCCGAAAGGACAGGGAAACACTCTCCACTATAGCATTATTTTAGCGGAAAACAATTTATTTTGCAATGATTTTTGCACAGAAAACACCGAATTCTTTTTCGCTTTCTTGCCCTTTTTCATAAACTTTCAAAACCGCCCGACTTTTTTGCAAAATCACGGGAAAAATCATTGACAGCAGACAGCCAATCAAGCATAATGAAGTTCCTTTCAGGGCATTCTCTCTGTGTAGATCATTTTTTCCATAGTGTGGATATTTGTTTGATCCTGCACACCATATGCTTTTCTGTGGACGACTTAGAAGCACACTATATACCAATCATGTTTCTTGACATGCACAAGATATTGTGGTAGGCTTTCTTTGTAACGGTTCTTTTCTCGAAAAAGGGCGAAGCGTTCCCAACCCGGCGATTTATCGCTTTCCCGCAAGCGGTGCACCTGCGGCAACGAATGTGGAATCTCAAATCCGCAAACAAGCAACGCACACGGCGCACCCCAAGGGGTGCGCCTTATCTTTTTTCGCTCCGCCGGGTCCCGTTTATCCTTATCAAACCGCTTCTGCACGGAAGCTTCGGGCCGCAGCCCGATACGATCATGACCACCAGGAAGGAATAGGAGGTTCTCTACTATGAACGCAATCAATGTCCGCAAATTCATTCAGGAAAACTACACGCCCTACGACGGCGACGCCAGCTTCCTCGCCGGCCCCACCGAGCGCACCACCAAGCTGTGGAACGAAGTGCTGGAGCTGATGAAGCAGGAGCGCTCCGCCGGCGGCGTGCTGGACTTCGACACTAAAATCATTTCCGATATTACCTCTCACGCGGCCGGCTACATCGACAAAGAGCTTGAGCAGATCGTGGGACTGCAGACCGACAAACCCCTCAAGCGCGGCATCATGCCCTTCGGCGGTATCCGTGTGGTGCGCACCAGCGTGGAAGAGCACGGCGGCAAGCTCGACCCGGAAGTGGAGCGCATCTTCAAATACCGCAAGACCCACAACGACGGCGTGTTTGACGTGTACACCGACGAGATCAAGATCGCCCGCAGCAACAAGCTCCTCACCGGCCTGCCCGATGCCTATGGCCGCGGCCGCATCATCGGCGACTACCGCCGCGTGGCTCTGTACGGCGTGGACTTTTTGATTGAGCAGAAGAAAGAGGCCGTGCAGCGCTACGTCCACGCCGATATGAGCGACGACCTGATGCGCAAGCGCGAAGAGTTGGCCGAGCAGATCCGCGCCCTGAAGGAGCTGAAGGAAATGGCCGCCAGCTACGGCTGCGACATCTCCAAGCCCGCCCAGGACACGAAGGAAGCCATCCAGTGGCTCTATTTCGGCTATCTGGCCGCCGTCAAGGAGCAGAACGGCGCAGCCATGAGCCTGGGCCGCACCTCCACCTTCTTGGATATCTATGCCGAGCGCGACCTCAAGAGCGGCAAATACACCGAGGAACAGATTCAGGAATTTGTGGATCATTTCATCATGAAACTGCGTATGGTCCGCTTCCTGCGCACCAAAGTCTACGATTCCCTGTTCTCCGGCGACCCCACCTGGGTCACCGAATCCCTGGCCGGCATGGGCATGGACGGCCGCCATATGGTCACCAAGATGACCTACCGGTATCTGCACACCCTGGAAAACCTGGGTCCGGCGCCGGAACCGAACCTGACCGTGCTGTGGAGCACCCGCCTTCCGGAACACTTCAAGCACTACGCTGCCCATATTTCCATTACCACCTCCGCCATCCAGTATGAGAACGACGACCTGATGCGCCCCGACCTGGGCGACGACTACGGCATTGCCTGCTGCGTTTCCCCCATGCGCATCGGCAAGCAGATGCAGTTCTTCGGCGCCCGCGCCAATCTGGCCAAGGCGCTGATGTACGCCATCAACGGCGGCCGCGATGAGCTGACCGGAGAGCAGGTCACCGACCGCTACGAACCCATTACCAGCGAGTACCTTGATTTCGATGAGGTCATGGAAAAATTCCAGGTCACCATGCGCCATCTGGCCCGCGTGTATATGAACGCCCTGTACTGCATCCACTATATGCATGATAAATACGACTACGAGCGCATCGAAATGGCCCTGATGGACGAGGAAATGAAGCGCACCACCGCCTGCGGCATCGCGGGCCTGAGCGTGGTAGCCGACAGCCTGTCCGCCATCAAGTATGCCAGGGTCAAGCCCATCCGCGACGAGAACGGCATGGCCGTGGATTTTGAAATCGAAGGCGATTTCCCCAAATATGGCAACAACGACGACCGGGTGGACGAACTGGCTCAGTGGACGGTGAGCTATTTTATGGACACACTGCGCCAGCAACAGACCTACCGCCGCTCCATCGCCACACAGTCGGTGCTGACCATCACCTCTAATGTGGTGTACGGCAAAAATACCGGCTCCACGCCCGATGGACGCAAGCGCGGCGAGCCGCTGGCCCCCGGCGCCAACCCCATGCACGGCCGCGACTGCAACGGCGCCATTGCTTCGCTGTCCTCCGTGGCCAAGATTCCTTTTGAAGACGCTCAGGACGGCATCTCCTACACGTTTACCATTGTTCCCCAGGCTCTGGGCAAGACCAAGGAGGACCAGGAGTCCAACCTGTACGCCCTGCTGGACGGCTACGCCGAAAAGGGCGGCCACCATATCAACGTGAACGTCCTCAACCGCGAAACGCTGCTCGACGCCATGGATCACCCCGAAAAATATCCTCAGCTGACCATCCGCGTGTCCGGCTACGCCGTCAACTTCATCAAGCTGACCCGCGAGCAGCAGCTGGACGTGATCAGCCGCACCTTCCACGAAAAGTTCTGAGCCATGGCTCTGACAGGACGTATCCACTCTCTGGAGAGCTTCGGCGCCGTGGACGGGCCGGGCGTACGCTATGTGATCTTTTTTCAGGGCTGCCCGCTGCGCTGCATCTACTGCCACAATCCGGACACCTGGCCGCTCAAGGGCGGCCGGGAGGTCACGGTGCGGGAACTGGTGGAGGGCCTGCTGCCTTACCGCCCCTTCCTGCGCACCGGCGGCGTCACGCTGACCGGCGGCGAGCCGCTGCTGCAGAGCGCGTTTGTCTATGAACTGATCCGCGCCCTGCACGCAGAGGGGTTCCACACCGCCATCGACACCGCCGGCTCCATTCCTCTGGAAACCTGCCGGGAGGCCGTGGACGAAGCGGACATGCTGTTGCTGGACATCAAAGCGCTGGAGCCGAAACTCTGCCGCATAATTTCCGGCAGCGGCGGCGAACAGGCCAAAGCGCTGCTCCAATATTGCGAGGACACAAAAAAGCCCGTCTGGCTGCGCCATGTGGTGGTGCCGGATTATACGCTCAACTACGATAAGCTGGCCGATCTGGCGGACTATCTCAAAGGGTTTTCCTGCATCGAGCGGGTGGAGCTTCTGCCCTTTCATCAGATGGGCAGCTATAAATGGGCCGCCGAACATATGCACTACGCACTGCAGGACAAGCGCACCCCCACGAATGAAGAAATGGACAAGGCCCGCAAACTCTTTGCCGACGCCGGGCTGCGGGTCCAGTGATCCACTTCATGGAAACAGCAAAGCAAACGCATGCTCCCGCTTTCGACTGAAAGCGGGAGCATGCGCTCTTTTTCACACCATATGGAGCATCCACTTGGAAAGCACATACCCCAGCAGGGCGCAGGCGGGAAAGGTGAGCAGCCAAGCCAGGACCATCCGTCCCGCGATGCGGCGGTCCACCTTTCCGCCGCCTGCCGCGCCCGCGCCCATCACCGCGCAGGTTTTGGTGTGTGTCGTGGATACCGGCAGACCCCCGGCCGTTGCCAGCAGCAGGCACGCCACCGCCGCCGCATCCGCGGCAAAGCCCTGATAGGGCATAAGGGGCGTCATGTCCTGGCCCACGGCGCGGATAATACGCCGCCCGCCCACGGCGGTGCCCGCTCCCATGACCAGCGCGCACAGCAGCGCTTCCCACAACGGCGCGCTTTCCAGCTGCGGCGGCCGCCCCGTCCGCAAGGCCGCTGCTAACAGCAGAACGCCGAGGAATTTCTGTCCGTCCTGGGCGCCGTGGCAAAAGGCCATGGCTGCTGCGCCGGCGATCTGCCAGCGCCGGAACCGCTGCGCGGCCCGCTCCAGGCAGCCACGTCCCAAAAGCAAACGCATCAGAACACACAGACCACCTCCCAACATCAGCCCCAAGAGCGCCGAAAGGAGCAGCCCCCACAACACCTTTCCCCAGGCCGCCATACTGACGCCGCTCAGCGTCCCCTGCAGGGCCACTGCCGCACCAGACAGTGCTGCCAGCAGAGCGTGGCTCTCGCTGGTGGGAATTCCAAAAGCCCAGGCCGCCACCGCCCAGAGTACAATACTCAGCAGCGCCGCACACAGCGCCGTCTGGGCCTGTGCCCGGGCGCTGAAATCGCCGATCTCCAGCACCGTGGCCACCACCGCCGGACACAGCGCCGCCGAGAGAACGGCTCCCAGCAGATTGCACACCGCCGCCAGGGCAATGGCCCGACCCATGCGCAGCGCCCCGGTGCCCACTGCCGTGGCGATGGCGTTGGGCGCGTCGGTCCAGCCGTTGACAAAAATGACCGCCAGCGTCAGCAGCACCAGCGGCGATAACAGGATTTCCACAGCACGTCCGCCCCTTTCTCTCTACTGTACGAAGCGCACGATGCAACTATACCACCCTTTTTCAGTCAAAAAGGAGCACGAAAGCAGATACTTTCGTGCTCCTTTTCAATGTTATCCACGGGCAGGCGGGCGCCTTTGCGTGTCAGCAGAGCTTCGCACCCGCCGGAATAGCGTCATCCACCATGATCAGGTTCAGTTTTTCCTCGCCCTTTTCCGTATGCACGGCGGAGAGCAGCATGCCCTGGCTTTCCAGTCCCATCATTTTCCGGGGCGGCAGGTTGACGATAGCCACCAGGGTTTTACCCACCAGCTCCTCCGGCTCATAATACGCATGAATCCCCGAGAGGATCTGGCGGTCTGTGCCGGTGCCGTCATCCAGGGTGAATCGGAGTAGTTTTGCGCTCTTTTTCACCGCTTCACAGGCCTTCACCTTCACGGCCCGGAAGTCGCTTTTGCAGAAGGTGTCGAAATCCACCGGCTCGGTCAGCTGCGGTTCCAGCTCAATGGGGGGCAGGGCGGCCTTGCGGGCCTCCGCCTCGGCCTCCTCCAGCTCGGCCAGGGCCTTGTCCATGTCGATGCGGGGGAACAGGTTCTCACCCTTGGTCACGGCGCTGCTCTCGGCCAGCGTACCCCAGTGGGCGGCGCTGTCCCATGTGCGCCCATCTTCGGCGGCGCCGATCTGTGCAAAGAGCTTTTCGCAGCTGTCGGGGATGAAGGGCGTCAGCAGCACGCCGCAGATGCGGGTGACTTCCAACAGGTTATACAGCACGTGGGCCAGCCGCGCTCCGTTCTGCCCCATATTTTTGGCCAGGGTCCAGGGCGCATTCTCATCGATATACTTGTTAGCCCGGTCGATGACCTTAAACACCTCCGCCAGGGCAGTGTGGGGCGCGAAGCGCTCCATCGCGTCCTCGTATTTCTCGCGCAGCACCAGGGCGGCAGAGATCAGTTCCACATCGAACTTGACCGGATCTCCCTCGGGGAAGTTGAAGGCCAGGTTGACCTCACTCCGACTCTTGCGGGCATCCGCGTACAATCCGTTGAGATACTGCTCGTCCTCCGTGGCGCCGCTGCCTTCCGGCAGCGTGCCGCCGAAGTATTTGTTCACCATGGCGGTGGTACGGGAGAGCAGGTTGCCCAGATCGTTGGCCAGGTCGGTATTGATGGTCTGGATCAGCAGTTCGTTGGAGAAATTGCCGTCGGAGCCGAAGGGGAAGGTCCGCAGCAGGAAAAAGCGCAAAGCGTCCACGCCGAACTTTTCGCTGAGCAGATAGGGATCCACCACGTTGCCCTTGCTCTTGCTCATCTTTCCGCCGTCCAGCAGCAGCCAGCCATGACCGAATACCTTTTTGGGCAGGGGCAGCTCCATGCTCATCAACATGGCGGGCCAGATGATGGAGTGGAAGCGCACAATCTCCTTGCCCACAATGTGCACATCCGCGGGCCAGTATTTTTCGCAGTCGTCGTAGCGCTCATTGAGGTAGCCCAGGGCCGTCATATAGTTGAACAGGGCGTCCACCCACACATAGACCACATGGCCGGGGTCGAAATCCACCGGGATACCCCAAGTGAAGCTGGTGCGGGACACGCACAGATCCTCCAGGCCCGGATCAATAAAGTTGTTCACCATTTCGTGCACACGGCTGCGCGGCTCCAGGAAATCGGTGTTGACCAGGAGATCGCGCACCCGGCCGGCGTATTTGCTCAGGCGAAAGAAATAAGCCTCCTCCTCAGCGTCGGTTACATCGCGGCCGCAGTCAGGACACTTGCCGTCCACCAGCTGGCTTTCCGTCCAGAAAGATTCGCAGGGCTTGCAGTATTTTCCCTTGTAGGCGCCTTTGTAGATGTCGCCTTTGTCGTACATTTTGCGAAAGATTTTCTGAATGCTCCCCACATGGTAGTCGTCCGTGGTGCGGATGAAGCGGTCATTGGAAATGTTCATCAGCTTCCACAGATCTTTCACGCCCCGCTCTCCGCAGACGATGTGGTCCACGAATTCCTGCGGGCTGACGCCGGCCTCGCGGGCCTTGTCTTCAATCTTCTGGCCATGCTCGTCAGTCCCGGTGAGGAACATCACGTCAAAGCCCTTCAGGCGCTTGTAGCGGGCGATGGCGTCGGTGGCCACGGTGCAGTAGGTATGGCCGATGTGCAGCTTATCGCTGGGATAATAGATCGGCGTGGTGATGTAAAACTTCTCTTTTTCCATAATTGTTTTCTCTCCTTCTCGCCGCTCCGAATGAAAGAGGGCAGAATCTCCTTTGTGCCGCAAAGGTATAGTTAAAAGTAGTATACCATGCTTTGGTTTATTTTAACAGAGAAATATCACATTTCCTGTCCCATCTGCCAAAAATACGGGGCAGCCGCCCTCTGGAAGACCTTGCCAGTGGACAAATTGAAATTGTTTTGTTATACTTTTGTTACTATTGTAACTCTTCTATTGCCTGCGGCCCTTTTTGCCGCAGCGCCGGAAAGGAAGCTTGACCGCTATGAAAAAACGTCTTTTCAGCGCCCTGTGCGCTTTTTCGGTGGCCCTGTCGCTCACCGGTACAGCCCTGGCCTCTACCTATTCCGTCACACTGACTACGGAGGAAGCTGCCGGGGAAATCCCCGTGCTGCTTACCATCCCCGCCGTCACGCCGGCTGCGCCGGGGCAGGAGGCCGACCGCATTGTAATCAACGCACCCATCGCAGGTGCGGCGGTAGAGATCCCCATCAACGGCAAAGCCTCCGATACCGATCTCCTGCTTGTGGATGAACAGGGCCTCTACGAAGCCGCCGAGGACGCCGTCCGCGGCGAGAGCACCGTGTCCACCATGCTGCCCGGCACCCAGGCTACCTTGCTGATCCTGAAAAAGCCGCCCTTCACGGACGTCTCCCGTACCGCCTGGTATTACGGAGGTGTGGTCTACGCGTACCAAAACCAACTCATGAGCGGCGTTTCCTCCACCAAATTTTCCCCCAACAGCGCCGCCGACCGCGCCATGCTGGTCACGATCCTCCACCGCACAGCGGGCAAGCCCGCCGCCGATGGCGGCGCGTCCTTTGCCGATGTACCCAAAGGGAAATATTATTCTGACGCCGTGGCCTGGGCGGCCGGGGCGGGCATCGTTACCGGCTCAGGCAGCGGCAACTTCAACCCTACCGGAAAACTGACGCGGGAACAACTCGCCGTGATCCTGTACCGCTATGCGCAGTATGAGGGCCGGGATGTAAGCCGGCGGGCGGATCTGGGCGCCTACAAAGACGGCGCAAAGGTGTCCTCCTGGGCGAAAGACGCCATGTCCTGGGCTGTGGCCGAAGGCCTGATCACCGGCAGCAACCAGAAAAACCTCGCTCCCGGCGGCTCCGCCAACCGGGCGCAGCTGGCCACCATCCTCATGCGCCTTCTGGAGTCCGGGGATATTCTGAACCAGCCCGAGGAGGCGCCCAGCGCCGGAATCAGATTCTGAATCCAGCGATACACCCAATTCCGAATCGTAATATTTTTTTCAATCTATACAAAAGGGTCCGGCGGAGCAACTGCTCTGCCGGACCCTTTTTGTTTGACTGCATGGTGCCGCTCAATGCGGCATATCCAAAATTTCCCGCAGCTGCTGTAGGGAAGCCGGGGAGGCAGCATAGTCTTTCACGCTGGGCAGCGCCTCCCAGTCGGTGCCGTAAATCTGATTGTACAGTTTCACCAGACCGGGCAGCGATGCGTTTACCTCTTCCAAGGTGATGCTTTCGCTGTAAGTTTCACCGCCGGCGTCTTCATACGTCCAGGAAAAGACGCCCAAATTGCCTGTCAGAGCCAGCATTTCTTCGCCCGCTTTCCGCATCTGTGCATGAACCATAACGCTCTGCCGGTTGTCCAGAGGCTCCTGAAAAACCACGGTGAAGCCATAGGGCGCTGCCTCTGTCTGCAGGGAGACCGTATAGGCACCAAACCCGGGATCCATCTGCCCCCAAAGGGCCGTTACCGCCGATGCATTGCCCACATAATCCACCTGATTGCGATAGAGCTGGTTCGTAGCTTGCGAAATTGTCAACCCATCCTGCCAGATGAGAGCGCCGCAAAGATACACTTCATCTACCTGTGTCAAATCCACCGTCACGGTTTTTATCATGTCCGGTGTAACGTCGGTAATCCACCGTCCCGTGTCGATTTTGCGAACGGTGATATAGGCCGCGCCGTCTTCTATACGCACATTGCTTTGCGCCAAACCGATGCGGAAGCGTCCGTAGACCGCCGGCCGCGCCGTTAATTCCAGCGTGTTTTCCACCGCAGAAACGGAATAACTGAACTCGCCCTGTTCTGCCGGTGTGCCGATGATATAGAGTTTCACCGGCCAAACCGCCGCCAGCACCAGCACCGTGCAAATGACTGCCGTCAACACCGCGGTATGCCGCTTGCGGCGGACAACTTTGAGATAATTTAGTTCCCGTGTTTCCTCTGTCGGCTGCGCAGAGGGAGGCCGCTTCATGGCTTCATATTTCTCTCGGCAGTGTGCACAGGTTTCCATGTGGGCACACAGCGCTTCGTTGCTTTCCGGGCCGGTCAGCCCATCCACATAGGAGGGCAGCAGGTCCTCCACAATGCCGCAGGGCAATTCATACTTCTCCGTCATGTTCCATCGCTCCTTTCAGCCGCTCTTTCCCGCGGTAAAACGTCACACGGGACCAGTTTTCTGTTTTGCCCATTACGGCAGCGATCTCCTTGAAGGACAGATCGCCGAACAGGCGCAGGTATACCACTTCGCGTGCCGGCTCCGGCAGGGTGTGAACAGCGCGCAGCAGATCGAGATGCTCCGCACGCCTGAGCACGTCATCCTCTGCCGAGGGAACGGGAAGCGTGATGTCCTCTGTCAGCGTTTCGCTCTGCCGCCTGGTTTTGCGCAGATGCTGGTACCACAGATGCTTGGCGATCTGGCAGAGCCAGACGGACAGACGGCACGAGCCGTCATAGCGGCCGATGGAGCGCACCGCCTGATAAAAGGTCTCCGCCGTTAGCTCTTCGGCCAGATCCGCATCCCGGCACTGGGCCAGCAGGAATTTATATACGGTTTGAGCATAGCGGCGGTAAATGTCCTCCATCTCCATTGCCTCTTCCACGTTCCATCGCCCCCTTTCTACTTGTTATATCCCATCTGCGCCTTTTTCGTTACAGAAACGGATTACTTTTTTACACCATAAAAAAACCGCCTGCCGACAGCAGGCGGTTTCCTTGCTCATGGTTCTTTTTCCCGCATCCGGTTCTCCGCCGCAGCCATGGAGCCGAACCGTTTCCAACGGCCCAGCAGGAAATAGCCGCCGCTGAGGATCACGCCCACCAGCCAGGCCCCGGCGTAGCAGGCAAACATATATTGCTGGCCGAACGCGTCCGAAATCACATAGCAGAGCACCACACGGACCACTACCACGGAAATCAGGCTGCTGATCATGGGAAACACCGCGTCCCCCGCGCCGCGCATCACATTGTTGAGCACAAACTGTACGGCAAACAGCGCGTAAAACGGCAGCACCCACCACAGATACAACACGCCCGCGTCCACCACGGCAGGCGTTTTGGAAAAGAGCAGCATAACGGGCCGGCTCACCGGCAACAGCACCGCCGCAATGGCAAAGCACCAGGCCACGCCCATCCCCAGTGTCACCCGCGTACCCTGGCGCACCCGGTCCATGCGCCCGGCACCCACGTTCTGCCCCACATAGGTAGTGGCGGCGTTGGCCAGGCTCTGCACCGGCAGGAAGGCAAAGCAGTCCACCTTGTTGCCCACATTGAACCCGGCGGTGAAATCGGTGCCGTATAAATTCACCCGGGCCATCAAGGCCATGATGGCCGCAGCGATCAGCCCGTTCTGAATACCCGCGGGCAGCCCAATGCGCACGATCTGCCGCAGCAGATTCCGGTCGATGCGCAGTCCCCGCAGATGCAGATGAAATTCCGAATACATGCGGTTGATGTAGAAAATGCCGAAAATCCAGGAAAACCACTGGGCAATGATGGTGGCAAAGGCCACGCCCGCCACGCCCCAGCGGAACACCGCCACAAAGAGGAGATCCAGAACAATGTTGATCCCCATGGCAATGCTCAAAAACATCAGGGGCGTTTTGCTGTTGCCCAGTCCCTGCAGGATACCCGCGTTGGTATTGTAACCGATGCTGCCCACCAGACCCAGGCTGACAATCTGCAGATACAGCCGAGCCTCGGGGAACGCCGCCGCCTCCACCTGCAGCAGATGAAGAATCGGGTCCGTCAGGAAAAAGGCCGCCAGGGAAATCGGAATGGCTATAATCAGAAACGCGGCATAGGCCGTGTCGATGGCGGCGCGGACCCGCTCGGTCTCCCCGGCACCGTAAAACTGGGCGATGACCACTGTGGAACCGATGCCCAGGCCGATGAACAGCGACACAAACAAAAACACCACCGGAAAGGCGATGCCCACCGCGGCCAGCGCCGTGTCGCCGGTGAAATTGCCCACGGTCCAACTGTCCACCATATTATAGAGCTGCTGGAGCACATTGCCCAACAGCAGCGGCAGGGAAAAGAGGAAAATATGCTTGGCCGGACTGCCCTGGGTCATATCCCGCATCTTTGCGTTGGCGTTCACTTGCGCTCCCCCTTTCTTTCTCCAGGTTCTCTCTTTCGCCAAAGGCGTGTACTTTCATTGTATTCTGGAAAATGATTCTGTCAAGGCGTACTTGCACACGAGCGATTGCCCTGCGGGGCAGAATATGATACACTGCTCTCACATCCCCGTGGGATCCCCCGGTTTTCCTCCTCGGTGGAAAACTGTGTGCAAAAAGTGAAAAACTCACCAAACTTTCCGTTTCAAATTTTATAATTCTCTCTATTGACACGGATGCTACAAAATTACTCTCTATTTTTTAACAGAAAGGACGCATTTGTCTATGAAACTGATCTCCTGGAACGTAAACGGCCTGCGCGCATGCCTGGGCAAGGGGTTTCTCGATTTTGCTGCAGCGGAAGATGCGGACGTGCTCTGCCTGCAGGAAACCAAAATGCAGCCCGAGCAGGCAGAGTTCGACCTGCCCGGCTATCACCGCTTCTGGAACAGCGCCGACAAAAAAGGCTACTCCGGCACCGCCATTTTCACCAGGCGGGAACCGCTGCAAGTGCGCTATGATTTCGGCGGGGACCTGCACCGCCACGAAGGACGATTGATCACCGCCGAATACCCGGCCTTTTTCCTCGTGTGCTGCTACACGCCCAACGCCCAAGACGAACTCAAGCGCATCGACTACCGGATGCAGTGGGAGGATGATCTGCGGGAGTACCTCTTGACTCTCGACCGGGAAAAGCCCGTGATTTACTGCGGCGACCTGAACGTAGCGCATGAAGAAATCGATCTGAAAAATCCCGGCCCCAATCGTGGCCACGCCGGTTTTTCCGACCAGGAGCGCGCCAAAATGACCACCCTGCTGCAAAGCGGTTTCTGCGATACGTTCCGCACCCTCTATCCCGACACGGTGAAATACTCCTGGTGGAGCTACCGCTTCCGCGCCCGGGAAAAGAACGCCGGCTGGCGCATCGACTATTTTATCGTTTCCGCGCGCCTGATGGATCGGGTGGCGGACGCGCGGATTCTGAACGACGTCTACGGCAGCGACCACTGCCCGGTAGCCCTGGTGCTGAAGGACTGACGCAACCGCGCGTTGCTTTCCTTCGCCCGCGCCCTGTGCTATGATGGAGACAACCAAAACGACAACAGGAGGAAAGAGCGATGGAAACGAAAGAAATTTTGCGCCGCCTGCGCGAAGAGCACGGCCTGACCCAGGAGGCTATGGCGCAGCGGCTCCACCTTTCGCGCCAGGCCGTCAGCCGCTGGGAAACCGGCGAAACACTGCCCAGCGTGGACACCCTGCAGTTGATCTCCCAGGTGTTTTCCGTATCCGTCGACACGCTGCTGGGGGCGGACGCTCCGCTGCAGTGCCAGTGCTGCGGGATGCCCCTGCAGGAAGCGGACATGCTCAGCAGCGAGCCGGACGGCACGCCGAACCGGGATTACTGCAAATGGTGCTATCACGACGGGCGGTTCGTCTACGATTCCATGGACACCCTGATCGATTTCTGCGCCCCCAGGATGGCGGCGGAGAGCGAGGGCTGGAGCGAAGAGGCTGTGCGCGCCATGATGCGCGAACAACTGCCCCGGCTCAAACACTGGCGCACCGGGGAAGAGGCAGAGTAAACTCTGTCCCTGCCCCCACCATGGAAACTGTGCGGATTTCTTCCTGCCGGGAAAGCACAGCGTCCCTGATGCGCTTTCTGGCAGGAGTCAGCAACCAAAAAAAGGGCCGGTATTCCGGTTGCTTCTATGGGAAATTGCGGCAAAAAAACTGCCGGGAAACCTATGCTTCCCGGCAGTTTTTTTACGTTGGGATGGAGAACGGCTGCAGCAGCAGCCGGAAGGTCCCGGCCCTCAGGCCAGCCCCTTTTCCCGCAGAGTGGACTCCATGACCTTCATGGCGAATTCCTCAAAGGTCCAAGTGTTGATCTCTTCGGATTTGAACCCGAGCTTGTGGAAAAAGCAACGGGGGAGAGAGTTGCACTCCAGATTCGTGGCAACGCAGGACGTGCAGCTCAACTCGTGCGTTTCCGCCCGCGCGCCGCAGGCATCGGCACAGCGTCTGGGATTGTTTTCGCATTCCGGATTGTCGCAGGTACAGAGCTTCATCACATCGATCATAGCAAATCTCCTCTTTCTTGCGCAGGCACACTTGGGCGCCTGCAAATATCTGTGGCACCAAAGTACAAAAAGAATTTGTTGTGCGCTGAGTCAAAGCTATGTTCTTCGCGTCCCCCCTTTTTGCCGCTGCCGCCGGGGCAGGGCAATACCGTTTGAAAACAGGCCGGCTGTTGGGATCAGCGCCGCGCTTGCCGTTCGCGGCGGCGGTCTCAGCCCAGTTTCTCGAAATCGGAGGCCCCGTGCTTGCAGATGGGGCAGATGTAGTCGGGCGGAAGCTCTTCGCCTTCGTAAACGTAGCCGCAGATTTTGCAGATCCAGCCCTTCTTGACCTCGCTCATAGCAGCGGGCAGGGGCTTGGGCTTGATGTGGGCGAAGTAGTAGGCATAGGTAACGGACGGCTCCTTGGACAGGACCTTGGCCTCGGTCACGTCGGCAATGAACAGGGTGTGGGTGCCGCAGTCGATGGACTGGAT
The DNA here is from genome assembly GCA_020555605.1 of bacterium 210917-SL.2.15. Taxonomy (GTDB): domain Bacteria; phylum Bacillota; class Clostridia; order Oscillospirales; family Oscillospiraceae; genus Pseudoscillospira. Next base: position 89,283 of record JAJCJC010000006.1, read on the forward strand.
CACCTTGCCCGAAAGCACCGCGTTGGTGCAGCCGGTGAGGTAATACAGACCGTTGGCGCTGCGCTGCAGACCCTCGCAGCCGTCGAACTTGTCGGCGCTGCGGCCGCTCTGGAAGCCAAAGCGCTTAAAGGTATCCATACCCACGTCCTCACTGAGAACGGACACGTTGAACACGCCTGTTTTGAGGATCATGTCGTGAGTGTAGTTTGCCTTGTTCACAGCAACGGTGATACGCTTGGGTGTATCGGTCAGCTGAGAAGCGGTGTTGATGATGCAGCCGTTGTCCTTGGCGCCGTCCTTGGCCGTGAGCACAAACAGGCCATAGGAGAATTTGAACATGGCGTTGGGATCGACGGCCTCCGCGCCGCCGGCCGAAGCCATTTCCGCGGGACTGGTGCGCAGGATGGCGCGTGCGTCGGGCTTTTTGGCCTGCGCCGCGCAGACGCCGGGCATGGTGGCGGCGATAGCCTGAACCATGGCGTCGATCTCGCCCATCTGGCACTCTTTCAGGGAAGAGCGGACGGTGACGGTCTGGTCGATGAACTTGGTGCCGGGCAGCTGAGCGAGCAGGTCGTGCATCAGTCCGCCTGCGGCAGGCGCCCAAGAGCCGTTTTCGATCAGGGCCACGGTACGGTTCTGCAGGTTGTGGTTCACAATGTCGTGGAGCAGGTTCTCCATAGCTATGTAAATACCGGCGTTATAAGTTGTGGACGCAAAGACCAGATGGCTGTAGCGGAATGCTGCGGCCAGAATTTCATCGGCGGCTGTGTAGGAAGCGTCATACACCTCGGTCTTGATCCCCAGATCCCGCAGCTTGGCCGCGAGGACGTCGGCAGTGTTGGCAGTGTTGCCGTACACGGAAGCGTAGGCAATCACCACGCCGGTCTCTTCCGGGGTGTAGGTGGCCCACTGGATATACTTCTCCAGGAACTGGTTGAACTTCTTGCGCCAGACAAAGCCATGCAGGGGGCAGACCATCTTGATCTCGATGCCGGCGGCCTTCTTCAGCACCGCCTGCACCTGGGGGCCGTATTTGCCCACGATGTTGGTATAGTAGCGGCGGGCCTCGTCGATGTAGTCGTGGAAGAAATCCACCTCGTCGGCAAACAGCGCGCCGTTAAGGGCGCCGAAGGTGCCGAAGGCATCCGCAGAGAAGAGGATCTTCTCGCCGATATCATAGGTGACCATGACCTCAGGCCAGTGCACCATGGGCGCAGCCACAAAGGTGAAGGTGTGCTTGCCGGTGCAGAAGGTGTCGCCCTCGGCCACCAGATGCAGGCGGCTGCGGACGCTGAAGTCAAAGAACTGCTCCATCATCTGGGCTACCAGCTCGTTGCACACGATAGTCACCTCGGGATGGTGCACCACCAGCTCGCCCAGAGTGGCGGCATGATCCATCTCCATGTGCTGGACGATGACATAGTCCAGCTTGCGGCCGCCGAGCACATGATCCAGATTCTCCAGATACTGTTTGGAAGCGGAAGCGTCCACGGTATCGAACACCACGGTCTTCTCATCCAGCAGGACATAGGAGTTGTAGGATACGCCCATGGGGATCTTATAGACGCCCTCAAACAGAGCCAGACGCCGGTCGTTGGCGCCGATCCAGGTCAGATCATCGGTAACTTTTCGGACACAATACATTTTCGTGCCACATCCTTTCCCATAACAAAATTATCAGCTGCATTGCTTCTTTTCTTTGCGCAGGATGAGCGGCTCCCAGCGCAAATGGATGCATTTTTACATTTGCATCATACCACATAATGCGCTGTTTTTATTGCAACATTTTAGTCAAAATCTTCACAAACATTTTTCAGATGTCACGATAATCCAATCCGTTCCGCGCCGCAATTTTAAAATAAAATCAAAATAGTAGAAGAGTGCGCTAAAAAGGCTATCCGGCATCCGCCTGGTGGCAGCGGCATGTCACCGCAAAAAAGCGCTCCCCCTGCGCCGAGGCGCAGGGGGAGCGCTTTACTGTTTTCTTTGCCGGATACCGCTTAATCCCTCGATCCGTTTTTCTTTTCCACCGCGTGTCGGGCGCACTTTGCCAGCACTTCGGCGGTGAGTCCATAGGCCTCCAGCACCTCGGCGGCCTTGCCGCTGCGACCGAACATATCCTGCACGCCGTGGCGGATGACGGAAACAGGATAATGGTTGGAGAGAAACTCCGCCACCGCGCCGCCCAGGCCGCCGATGACGCTGTGCTCTTCGCTGGTGACGATGGCGCCGGTCTCTTTGGCAGCCTTCAGAATCAGCTCCGTGTCCAGAGGCTTGATGGTGTGGATATCCAGCACCCGGGCCTCGATGCCCTCAGCGGAAAGGATTTCCGCCGCCTGCAGCGCCAGCTGCACCATCATGCCGGTGGCCACCAGGGTCACATCCTTGCCTTCGCGCAGGGTCAGTCCCTTGCCCAGCTCGAAGGTGTGTTTTCCGCTTTCATACTCCGTTACGGTCTCCACCGCGCTGCGGCCCAGACGCAGATAAGCGGGACCGTCATAGTCGATGAGGGCCTGCACCGCCGCGCGCATTTCCGCACCGTCGCAGGGATTGACCACCGTCATGCCGGGGATGACCCGCATCAGGGCCAGATCCTCCACGCACTGGTGGGTAGCGCCGTCCTCACCCACGCTGAGTCCGCCGTGGGAACCGACCACCTTCACATTCAGGTGGGGATAAGCCACGGAGTTTCGCACCTGCTCATAGGCACGCCCGGCGGTGAACATGGCGAAGGAGCAGCAGAAGGGCTTTTTGCCGCAGGTGGCAAGGCCCGCGGCCACGCCCACCATATCCGCTTCGGCAATGCCCATATCGAGAAAATGCTCGGGGCAGGCTTTTTTGAATTCGCCGGATTTCGTCGCCCCGGCCAGGTCGGCGTCCAGAACCACCAGCTCGGGGTACTCGGCGCTCAATGCCGCGATGGCCTTGCCGAAGGCCTCGCGGGTCGCGATCTTTTCTGCCATGGTCACATCGCCTCCAATTCTTTGATCTTGGCTTCCAATTCTGCCTTTGCCTGTGCCATCTGCTCGTCATTGGGCGCTTTGCCGTGCCAGCCGGCATCGTTCTCCATGAAAGAAACGCCCTTTCCCTTGGTGGTTTTGGCCAGGATCACCGTGGGCTTGCCCTTCACGGTTTTGGCCACGTCAAAGGCCGCGGCCAGCGCCTCATAGTCGTGCCCGTCCACATGGATCACGTTCCAGTTGAACGCCGCGAATTTGGCGTCCAGGGGTTCGGAGGGCATCACGTCGGCGGTCTTTCCGTCGATCTGCAGTCCGTTCACGTCCACCACGGCGCACAGGTTATCCAGCTTGTACTTGGCCGCGGCCATGGCCGCCTCCCACACCTGGCCCTCTTCGATCTCGCCGTCGCCCAGGGCGGCGTACACACGGTAGTCCTTCCCATCCAGCTTGCCGGCGATGGCCATGCCCACGGCGGCGGAAATGCCCTGACCCAGGGAACCGGTGGACATATCCACGCCCTTGACGTTCACCATGTCGGGATGGCCGGACATGTGGCCCTTGATGGAGCGGAACAGTTCCAACTCCTCCACGTCATAATAGCCGCGCAGGGCCAGGGTGGAATAGAGGGCCGGAGTGCAGTGCCCCTTGGAGAGCACGAAGCGGTCCCGGTCGGGATCGGCGGGGTTCTGGGGATCGACGCGCATGGTGTGGAAATAGAGCACCGTGAGCACGTCCAGCACGGACAGGGAACCGCCCGGATGGCCGGAGGCGCAGCGGTGCACTGCCTCCACAGCCAGCAGCCGCGCTTTTGCCGCGGTGATGGCCAATGTTTTTACTTCTTTGCAATCCATGATATCTTCCTTTCCTTTTCAGTGATGGCACGCCGCTTCGGGCGGCGGATACGATATGGAATGATACGGTAGTCCGAGCCGGCGGCGCGGTTACGTCCCGGCGTTTCTACGGCCATAATAATCCAATTCCAGCAGGAGATTGTTCATGCGCAGATAGGTATCGGTGAGGTCGTTCATAGCCTTGATCTCCTCATCGGTGGGGCCTTCGTCGGTAAAAGCGGCAATGACCCGGCCGTCTTCATAGGCGCCGGAAGCGGTGATCCAGGAACGTTCCTGGAAAATGGCATAGCCGGGGTAGCCTTCGTCAAAGGCGTCCTGTCCCAGGTAATGGTAATCGCCGTCCAAACCGAACAGGTTGATCAGCGTGGGCAGGAGGTCCGAGGTGTTGAGCGTCTTGTCCACGGTCACATCCGGCCCGCCGTAGGACCAGATAAAGCAGGGCGTCTTTTCCCGCAGCAGCTTTTCGCTCACGCCGCTCTCCTCCATCAATCGCTGCTGATCCTGCATGCCGTAGGCATAATGGTCGGCAACGCCGACGATCACAGTGTCCTCCAGATGCCCGTTCTCGGCGAGGGAGCGCAGGAGATAGGTGAACAGATCGTCGCAGCAGCGGGCTTTGGCCCGCAGGCAGTCCACTTCTTCATGGCCCGAGGAGCCCTGATACCATGGATACTGCCCCAGGGCAAACCGGCTCAGCTCTTCGTCGTAGGTATAGGTCATGTGGGCGCTGCGGGAGATGATGAAGTTGAAAAAGCCGGTGTAATTCTCCGCCTTCCCGCTCTCGCCGCCGTAGAATTTCTGCATTAGCGCCCCGTTTTCAAACAGCCCTGTGTCCGAGAGCAGGGCGTCGCCCACCATGCCGAAGTTCTTATAGCAGTTGTACGCCTCGTAGCCCATGGCCGGCTCCATCACACCGCGGTTATAAAACGTCACATCGTTGTAGTGGAACGCCTGGGCGCTGTAGCCCAAGGCGCGGAAGCGGCTGGGCAGGCTTTCGGAAAAGTCGTTGGTGCAGTAATCAAAGGCGTATTGCCCGTTGGTGGGCAGATACAGGCCGGTGTTGGCGCAGAATTCGGAATTGAAGGTGCGCACGCTGCCGAAATCGGCGGTGTAAAAGTTTGTAAAGTTGATGCCTTCGTTCATCAGGCGGTAAATGGTGGGCGTGTCCGTTTTGTTGATGAGCCAGTCATCCATGCTCTCCATCAGCACCAGCACCACATTTTTGCCTTCAAACAGGCCGGTCATCTCATTGTCTTCATGAGCCGGACGGCTCTGGAACCACTCCTCCAGTTCCGCCGCGCGGTGCTCCACCTGCCGGCGGTACATGGGCGTTTTAGGATAGAGACTGTGTTCCCAGAGATCCTTGACCGTGGTTTGATAGATGCCGCAGACCTCATAGAGTTTGTGGGCGTCGTACAGGGCGGTATACGCTCCCTCGCGGGACATGGCACGGCGGTATTCGCTCTGATAACCCCAACCATTGGCATCGGCGCGGAACATCGCTTGGGGATAGGCAAACAGCCCCACTGCCGCAGCCAGCGCCGCCATCAGACATGCCGCGCGCAGCCGGCCGGGCCGGCCGCCCCGGGGCACCAGAAAACAGCCGATGCAGCCCAGCACCATCAGCGCCACAGTGGCGATCCACCACTGCGTGGAAAAGCCCCGTAGCACATCGTTCATAAAAGCGCCGCCCTCTCCGGCGTAGCGCAGGTCGCCCAGCCACATCATGCGGCCGAACACTGCGTAATACCCGCTCTGCACAGCGGCAAAGATGGCGAAGAAATAAAAGCTGAGTCCATAAACCACCTTGCCAGTCCAGCGGGGCAGGGCCAGGGACACACCGGTGAGCGCCACGGCCCACAAAAAACCGAACATGTGAGCAGTGGTGTATTCCGGCTCCAGCCACAGGGAGGCATACCACTCCACGCAGCAGTAGGACAGCAGCATCCACACCGCGCCGAGGACCGCCAGTCCCCGGCGCCGGCGCGCAGACGCGGGAGTATGTGTCCGTGCTTCTCTTTTTTTCTTGTTTCCCATGGCAACGGCCGCGGACGCGGCTCCTTAAAAGGCCACGCGCGCGCGGATATAGTCCGCCACCTGATCCATGGGGATGCGCACCTGCTCCATGCTGTCGCGCTCGCGGATGGTGACACAGTGGTCGGCCGGCGTCGAATCGTCGCCCACGGTCTGGAAGTCCAGCGTGATGCAGAAGGGTGTGCCGATCTCGTCCTGGCGGCGGTAGCGCTTGCCGATGGAGCCGGTGTCGTCGTAGTCCACCATAAACTCCTTCGCCAGCTGCTGGCGCAACTCCCGGGCCGGGCCGGCCAGAACTTCTTTTTTACTCAGCGGCAGCACGGCACACTTGAAGGGCGCCAGCGCTGGGTGCAGGCGCAGCACGGTGCGCACATCGTCCCTGCCGTTCTTGTCCTGGCCCACAACCTCCTCGTCGTAGGCCTCGCACAAAAAGGCCAGCGCCACACGGTCGCAGCCCAGGGACGGCTCGATGACATAGGGGATGTAGTGCTCGCCCGTCTCCTGGTCGAAATAGGTGAGGTCCTTGCCGCTGGCCTCCTGATGGCGGCCCAGGTCGTAGTCCGTGCGGTCAGCGATACCCCACAGCTCGCCCCAGTCAGTGAAGGGGAAGGCGTATTCAATGTCGGTAGTGGCGCGGGAATAGAAGGCCAGCTCCGCCGCCTCGTGGTCACGCAGGCGCAGGTTTTCCTTCTTGATGCCCAGGGACAGCAGCCACTGGAAGCAGAAATCCTTCCAATAGGCGAACCACTCCAAATCGGTGCCGGGCTTGCAGAAGAACTCGCACTCCATTTGCTCGAACTCCCGGGTGCGGAAGGTGAAGTTGCCGGGGGTGATCTCATTGCGGAACGCTTTGCCCACCTGGCACACGCCGAAGGGGAGCTTTTTCCGGGTGGTGCGCTGGATGTTGGAGAAGTTGACAAAAATACCCTGAGCCGTCTCCGGGCGCAGGTAGCAGGTGGAAGAGGAATCCTCGGTGACGCCGATGGCGGTTTTAAACATCAGATTGAACTTACGGATGGGGGTGAAATCGTGCTTGCCGCACACAGGGCACACCACGTCCTCATGAGAGGCAATAAAGGCGTCCATTTCGTCGAAGGTCAGCGCGTCCACATTGACCTCCGGGTGCTCCGCCCCGATCAGCTTGTCCGCCCGATGGCGGGCCTTGCAAGCCTTGCAGTCCAGCAGCGGATCGGAAAAGCCCGCCACATGGCCCGTGGTGACCCAAGTCTGGGGATTCATCAAAATGGCCGCGTCCAAGCCCACATTGTACGGGCTTTCCTGCACGAATTTCTTCAGCCACGCTTTTTTCACATTGTTTTTGAACTCCACGCCCAGAGGGCCGTAGTCCCAGCTGTTGGCAAGACCCCCGTAGATCTCGCTGCCCGCGTAAACAAAGCCGCGGTTTTTACACAGGTTGACGATCATATCCAGGGTCTTTTCGCTGTTTTTCATATTCCTGAAACCTCCAAACGAAGTATTTTCCAAAAGGCGCTCATTGAACCACATTATTATATAAAACGCCGGGCCGCTTTGCAAGGAATCCACCGTAAAATGAGCGGATTTTTTCAAATCTTTTTCCCGCACATACGAAGAAAGGGCACAAAGCTGTCGCTTTGTGCCCCTTCCCGGCCGCTGCACCGGCCGTGCGCTCGCATATGTACTCAGACTAAGTTAGCCCTAAACAGAGCGTTGAAGAACTGCGCCTTGTTCACAAAGGAATCGATTTTGATATTCTTGCAGTATTCGTTCATAGTGATCACTTTATCGAAATCCGTCTGTACCGTATACTCGCCGACCTTTTCCAAAGCACGAACCGTATTATGCACTGCACCCATGTAGTATTTTTTCATGATCATGATGAATAATCCTCCTTATCCGATCCTCGATTTCTGTTGATGCCTGAGTGAAACAGCACCCGCTCAGTCCTTGTTATGATACTCCTCCAGGCCGCGGCCCACGCCGGCCACTTCAGGATAGGATGCACCGCGATGCTTGTAGATCCACTGAAAATTGCTGGCGGCGCGCTGCTCGTGGCTCTTTGTGATGATGGAGGGATACAGATCGGCTTTGATGGGCCAGAGCAGGCCCATGGCGAACAAAAACGTTTTCCGCCAGCCGAAGCGCATCAGCATGCGCCCTTCAAGGAAGCTGCCGATGGCATAGCCGGCCATCAGCGCAGCGTTGCCCGCCATCACCTGGGCAGAGGACAGACCGGAAGCAGACCCTTTCCTGGATTCTGAGTTTTGTGGAATACTGGACTGCGGGCAGCGGGACGCTGCGCTTTTACACCGACCAGCCTTTTGAATATCTGGATATTGATTGCAGCCATTACGAAAACCGGTTTCGCGAAAATGCTTATGCTGAAAAATTCCGTATCGTAAAGATACTTCAGCCCATCACCGCCGCCGAGCAGGAGCGGCTGCGCGCGTTACAGTTTGCCGGCTCGTTTATGAATACTGCCACGGTAAGCATCGCTTTTATCGAGCAGAAAGAAGTCAGCATCTTTCAGCACTCCCTCGGAATTTACGATAATCAAATGGTTATCTGTTCCTACGGGCTTTACGGCAGCCGGTATACCAGTTCCTGTGTACACATGGACGAATCTTTTGTCCATGAATTAACCAATGATTTCGATATTCATTTTGATTCCGCCCAAATTGCTTTGCAGCCAAACATCCGCTTCACTTTGCAGGATATGTACCATGCGCTGTCGAACTTTTATGACGATCGGGAAACGCTTTATTACACGGGCATGCAGCTTTTTCTCCCCTTTTTGCCGCCACAGCTTTTAAGCCTCTGCACACAGTGCTTCGAAGATTTGCCTTTTTTGCAGAAAAAAGCACGCAAGCAAGGGGAGATTTTTCGTGATTTTCTCAAGAACCACAAAGTTTTGCTACTCTTCCGCTGCTCTCTCCTGAGGACTGTAGACACCCCAATACCGCGCCTTATATCTTCACCGAAAAAAACTGCAGAATTACATTTTCACAAGAGCAATACCTTTTTCGGGAATTATTTCGTTCCATATCAATCGAACCGCCCGATTTTTATTCAGCCCCTTCATAAAATTCAAAGCGTATTTTTTCAGGAGCATTTAAAAAAGAGAAACCGGGCGCAAACGCAGCAACTCCTGACAGACACCATCTGCAGCTTCGGCGGCAGATGGTGAGACGCTGCGCACCCGGAACAGCCAAAGAGAGGACCGAACGCAATGCGTTCGGTCCTCTCTTCTTCTGCATGCCGGCAAGTTTCCCGTCAGCCCTCCCGGTGGGATTGGATGTTCAGTTCTCCTTGGCGGGCGCATCTCCGCTGCCGCGTCCACGGCGGCCGCTCCGGCGGCTGCGGCGGCGGGAACGATTCCCCTCCTTGGCACGCTCCTCGCCGGCGGGCACAGCGGCATTGCCCGCAATGGGCATGCTGGAGCCAAAGCGCACCGGACGGGGCGCGCCGGACTGGGGTGCAAACACCGGCTTGGCCTCCTGGGGCTGTTTCTTCTCGCCGCGCTCCTCACCCCCGTGGCGGCCGCGGCCGCCACGATGGGACCGGCGGGAGGGGGCTTTTTCGCGGGTACGCTCCTTCTCCCCGGCGTCTCTGGCCGGGGCTTTGGGTTCGCGCCGGTTTTCCTTGCTGTCTTTTCCCTCTTTGGTTTCGCTGCGCTCGGCGCTTTCCCGCCGGGCAGGAGGGCTGTTGCGGAATTGACGTACAAACGGATCCCGCTCCACAATCTCCATGCCGAACTCGTCCAGCGCAGCCTCTTTTTCAATGCGCGCAGGGCGGGGCGGGATATCAATTCCTTCACGGCCGCCCTTGCCGCTGCGCAGCACAATGATCTCGCCCACCTGATAGGTCTTGGGGGCTTCCGGTGCATCGTCCAGACGGACGGTAACCGTCTCTTTGACCAGATTCACGGCGCTGATGTTGCCCGGACCATCAGGCGTCTGGACAAAAGAATCGTTTTTCGGCATCCGGGTCTGGGCGTTCTCATAGGCGTGCTGTTCGTACTTGAGACAGCACATGAGGCGGCCGCAGGAGCCGGAGATCTTGGTGGGGTTCAAACTGAGGTTCTGCGTCTTGGCCATCTTGATGGACACAGGCTGGAAATCCTCCAAAAAGCGCTTGCAGCAGAAGGGCTGGCCGCAGATGCCGAGGCCGCCCAGCATTTTCGCCTCGTCGCGCACACCGATCTGGCGCAGCTCGATGCGGGCGTGGAACACGCCGGCCAGATCTTTGACCAGTTCGCGGAAATCCACCCGTCCGTCGGCAGTAAAGAAAAAGATGATCTTATTGCCCTCAAAGCTGCATTCCACATCTACCAGCTTCATTTCCAGCTTGTGGGCCGCAATCTTCTTTTCACACACAGCCATGGCTTCTTTTTCCCGCTGACGGTTTTTCTCCACCGTGCGCTTGTCCTCTTCGCCGGCGATGCGGCGCACCGGGCGCAGGGGCTGGATCACCGCGTGATCCTCCACCATGTGATTGGCACGCACGCAGGTGCCGAGTTCAGCACCCTGGGCCGTTTCCACCACCACCTGCTCGCCCTCCGGCACCGACAGGCCCTGGGGATCAAAAAAATAGGATTTGCAGCCGCCGCGGAAGCGGACGCTGATTACTTCGATCAATGGGATACCTCCCTCAAATTTTTAATATAGTCAACAGCGGTATACCGAGCCGTTTTCAGGCGCGGCTGGATGTGGAGAGAAAGGCGGACAGCCGCGCCGCCAGTGCGCCCAGCATATGGCCCACGCCCACGTTGAACGCGCTCTCATCCAGATCGCTCCGCAGTATCTCTATTATGCCCACAAGCTGCCCCTTTGTCAAACTTTTTGCCAACTTTTCGGCCATTTCTTCATAGATTTGGGCCGGACGGCGGCCATATTGGCACAAAAGGGCCTGAGCGCACAACTCCCGGGCGGCGGAAAGGAACGCCGTCAGATCTGTGCGCTTGAGCTTGGCCCCTTCCAGGGAGCACAGATAGCTTACCAGCATATCCTCCCGCTTCTGGCACAGATAGTCTCCCAGTTCCACGGCCCGATCCACCATTTCGCTGTTTTCTTCCGCTTCTTCGCTGCCGCGCAGCTTCAACTCCACACAGCGGGAGCGGATGGTGGGCAGAATGGCCGCCGCGTTTTCCGACAGGAATAAAAAAGCCGCATAGCGGGGGCCTTCCTCCACGGTTTTCAGCAGAATGTCCTGGCAGCGGCCGTCCAGCTGGCCGCAGTCCTCAAATACATACACTTTCCGCGTGCCCTCGTTGGGGCGGATATAAGCGTCGGCACACACCTGGCGCACCGTGTCCACACTGAGCAGTTTCCGCTCCTCGTCCCGCACGGCAATCACATCCGGATGAATACCGGCGAATACCTTCCGGCAGGCCGGGCACACGCCGCAGGGGCGGCCCTGTGGGGCCTGGCACTCCATGGCCGCAGCGATAAAGCGGGCCAGCTCTCCCTTGCCGCTGCCCTTCGGCCCGGTGAGCAGCAGGGCGTGGTGTACCGCCCCACGGTCAGCTGCGGCGCGGATGCGTTCATACAGGTTACGGTTCCATTCTATACTCATAGCGTTTCCTTTCCAACAAAACCAGTTTCGTCCAGCACAGGAACCGGAGCGGACACATCGTATCCGACTACCGCCAGATATTCCACGATTTCCCGGGTAATCTCTTCTCCCGGGGCCACCACGCTGACGCCGGGAGGGTAGGGCGCGATGGACGATGCGCTGATACAGCCTGCGGCTTCCGCCAGGGACAGCATGCGCCGGGGCGCAAACACGGCCTCCCGGATACTCCGGCGCACCTGAGGCGGCGGCGGCGGCGGACAGGGGGGGAAGGGCGCGGCGTCTGCAAACTGCTCCAGCGCCGCAAAGGCCGCCCCCAGCCGCTCCAACTCCTCCGCCGTATCGGCACAGGTGAGAATGCACACCACCCGGTCCCGGTCGGTCATCTCGGGCCAGATGTTGTATTCCTGTTCCAGGCGTTCCCCGGCCTGATGGCCGGATAATCCGCCGCGGCCCGTGTCCACCGTCAGCCGGGTGGGATCGAGGGAGAGTCCGTCCGTTTCGCACAGGGCGTGGAACACCCCTCTTTTGTTGATCTGCGCGCGCAGCCGCGCCGCCTCCGCCGCCACGGTACGGTACGCGGCGCCGCCCGCGCCCTCTGTGAGATAGGCCCGCGCCCAGTCGATAGAGGCCATGAGGAGATAAGAAGGGCTGGACGTGCCGAACAGGGCGGTCTTCTCCCGTACAGCGGCAGGAGAGAAGGAGCCGTCGGTGAACAGCAGCGCTGTGCTCCCCAGGACGGGCAGCGTTTTGTGGGCGGAGGAAACGGACACGCTGGCTCCCCGGGCTGCGGCGCAGGATCCGCGGCCCACAAAGGGGAAGTGGGCGCCGTGAGCCTCATCCACCAGAAGGCGTGCGCCGTGGGCGCGGCACACGGCCGCAATTTCTTCCACATCCGCGATCACACCGTAATAGGTGGGGGAGGTGATGCATACCGCCTGGATGGTTTCATATTTCGAAAGGGCTGCGGAAACCTGTTCCGCTGTAGGCCTGTCCAGATACACCGGCGTCAGATCCAGCAGAGCCATAGCGCTGTAAAAGGCACGGTGGGCATTGCGGTCCAGCAAAATCCTGCTCCCCGGCCCGGCGCACAGCGACAGGCCCGCCAGCACCCCCTGAGTGGAGCCGCCGGTGAGGAAAAAAGCCTGTGCCGCCCCCCAGTCCCGAGCCGCCAGCGCTTCGGCGGCGGCAATGGGTCCTTCACCGGTATACAGATTCCCGGTGGGGCCGATCTCCGTATAATCCAGCCCGGCGGCTGCGGCGAATTCCGCGGCCGTTCCTTTTCCCTTGTGCCCCGGCATGTGCATGCGCAGCCCTTTTTGCCCGCGCAGCGCGCACAGGGCATTGTAGAGCGGTGCGTCCATGGCTGTCCCTCCCCTCGTGTTTTGTCTGAATGGTTTATTGTACCACAGCTCCCACAGCCAATGCAACGGAAACGATGTGCCGGACGGCTTCAGAATCTGTATAGATGAGATGCCGCACATGACAGCAAGGGGCGGAATATGGGCAAAACAGCCCGGCGGCGCAACGCGGTGCGGAACTGCGCGGCGTCCGGCCCGCCGGAAGGCGAAACGCCATGGATTGGTTCCCGGACCTGTGGTATACTTTTCCTGCAAAATGGCGCAGACAACCGGCGTTTGGAGAGAAAAAATGAATACACCATATGAAATTCCTGATTTGCACTATCAGTTCGGCGAAACGGAGCAGCATCTCTTTCCGACCGTTCTTTTTGGAAAAAACGATATCGTTCTTGTGGACTGCGGTTATCCCGGTTCGCTATTTCTGCTCGAAGAACAGCTTTGCGCGCATGCGATTGACCCCGGCGCCCTGACAAAGCTGGTGCTGACCCATCAGGATGACGACCATATCGGCGCCGCCGCCGAATGGAAGGAACGCTGTCCGGATCTTCAGATTCTCGCTTCCTGCGCAGAAGCGCCGTATCCTTCCGGAGACAGGAAAGATCTCCGGCTGCAGCAGGGGGAAGCCCTGCAGCCGCAGCTTCCGGAGGAGCAGAGAACCTTTGGCGAGCAGTCTTGCGAACGATACAGAAACCTCAACACGATTTCTGTGGCTTTCCTGCTCCGCGACGGCGACCGTTTTGATTGGGGTGACGGTTGTGAAATCATCGCCACACCGGGCCACACGCCGAGCCACATTTCCATCCGATCCCTGGACAATGAATACATGATCACCGGGGACGCCGCAGTGCTTGAGGGGCGGCAGCCGGCCATCGCCAATCCGGAGTTCTGCCTGGACCAGAAAGAAGCACAGCATCCGCTGGAAAGAATTGCGTAGTTCCAATACCGCCGCTACATTTGTTATCACGGCGGGATTCTGGATCGGCAGCAGCCTGTCCCTCCAGCCAGGAATCGCGAACCCTCTTTTGCCGGAATGCCCACAAAACGCACAGATTTTTGTGCAAAAGAACGAACTTTGCTGGAAAAACCTTGAAGAAACTCGTGTAAAACGATTGCCTGCGGAAAAGATTTATATTATAATGAGTGTACTATGACCATCATTATTTTCTTTTGATCAGAATTTTTCAAGTATCAGGAAGGAGCAACCACAGATGTCTCAAAAGTATGTCTATTTGTTCAGCGAGGGAAACGCTTCCATGCGTGAACTGCTGGGCGGCAAAGGTGCAAACCTGGCCGAGATGACCAACATCGGGCTTCCCGTTCCCCAGGGCTTCACCATCACCACCGAGGCCTGCACCCAGTACTATGAGGACGGCCGCAAAATCAACGACGAGATTATGGCCCAGATCATGGAATATGTGGGCAAGATGGAGGAGCTGAACGGCAAAAAATTCGGCGACTTGAAAAACCCGCTGCTGGTTTCCGTGCGCTCCGGCGCCCGTGCTTCCATGCCCGGTATGATGGACACCATCCTGAACCTGGGCCTCAACGACGACGTGGTGGCCGCCATGATCGCCGGTAACCCTGACCCCAATTTTGAGCGCTTTGTCTACGATTCCTACCGCCGTTTTATCCAGATGTTCTCGGATGTGGTCATGGAAGTGGGCAAGAAATATTTCGAGCAGCTCATCGATGAGATGAAGGCGAAGAAAGGCGTTCACTTCGACGTGGAGCTGACCGCCGCCGACCTCAAGGAACTTGCAGAGCAGTTCAAGGCCGAGTATAAAAAGCAGATCGGCGAGGACTTCCCCTCCGATCCCAAGACGCAGCTCTATGAAGCCGTGCGCGCCGTGTTCCGCTCCTGGGACAACCCCCGCGCCAACGTCTACCGCCGCGACAACGACATCCCCTATTCCTGGGGCACCGCCGTCAACGTGATGCCCATGGTATTCGGCAACCTGAACGACAATTCCGGCACCGGCGTGGCCTTCACCCGCGACCCCGCCACCGGCGAGAAGAAACTCATGGGCGAATTCCTGGTGAACGCCCAGGGTGAGGACGTGGTGGCCGGCGTGCGCACCCCCATGCCCATTTCCGAAATGGCCGAAAAGTTCCCCCAGGCGTACAATGACTTCATCAACGTCTGCTCTACCCTGGAAAACCATTATCGCGACATGCAGGACATGGAGTTCACCGTGGAGAACGGCAAGCTCTATATGCTCCAGTGCCGCAGCGGCAAGCGCACCGCCAAGGCCGCGCTGAAGATCGCCTGCGATCTGATCGACGAGGGCATGATCGACGAAAAGAAGGCCGTGTGCATGATCGACCCGAGAAACCTCGACACCCTGCTTCATCCCCAGTTTGACAACGACGCGCTGAAGGCCGCCACACCCATCGGCCGCGGTCTGGGCGCTTCGCCCGGCGCCGCCTGCGGCAAGGTCGTTTTCACTGCTGACGATGCTGAAAGCTGGCACGACCGGGGCGAGAAAGTCGTCTTGGTGCGTCTGGAAACCTCGCCCGAGGACATCACCGGCATGAAAGCCTCTCAGGGCATCCTCACCGTGCGCGGCGGCATGACCTCCCACGCCGCCGTGGTGGCCCGCGGCATGGGCACCTGTTGCGTGTCCGGCTGCGGCGAGATCCACATGGACGAGGAAAACAAACAGTTCACCCTGGGCGGCAAGACCTTCCACGAGGGCGACTACATCTCTATCGACGGCTCCACCGGCAATATTTACGACGGGCTGATCCCCACTGTGGACGCCGCCATTGCGGGTGAATTCGGCCGCATCATGGCTCTGGCCGACAAATACCGCAAGCTGCAGGTGCGCACTAATGCCGACACCCCCCGCGACGCCAAGAAGGCCCGCGAACTGGGCGCGCAGGGCATCGGCCTGTGCCGCACGGAGCATATGTTCTTCGACCCCGAGCGCATTGCCGCCTTCCGCGAAATGATCTGCTCGGATACCGTGGAGCAGCGCGAAGCCGCCTTGGCCAAGATCCTGCCTTATCAGCAAAACGACTTCGAAGCCCTGTACGAGGCTATGGAGGGCGACCCGGTCACCATCCGCTTCCTGGATCCCCCGCTGCATGAGTTCGTGCCCACCGATGAGGAAGACATCGCCAAGCTGGCCGCCGACATGGGCAAGACCGTAGCGGACATCAAGGCCATCATCGCTTCCCTGCATGAGTTCAACCCCATGATGGGCCACCGCGGCTGCCGTCTGGCCGTCACATTCCCGGAAATCGCCGTAATGCAGACCAAGGCCGTCATTCAGGCCGCGCTGAACGTACAGGCCAAGCATCCCGGCTGGACCGTGGCTCCCGAAATCATGATCCCCCTGGTGGGCGAGGTCAAGGAGCTGAAATACGTCAAGGACGTAGTGTGCAAAACCGCCGATGAGCTGATTGCCGCTGCCGGCAGCAGCATGCACTACAAGGTGGGCACTATGATCGAGATCCCCCGCGCCGCGCTCACCGCCGACCAGGTGGCCACCGAGGCCGAGTTCTTCTCCTTCGGCACCAACGACCTGACTCAGATGACCTTCGGCTTCAGCCGCGACGACGCAGGCAAGTTCCTGGGTGACTACTACGCCAAGAAGATCTACGAGAGCGATCCCTTTGCCCGCCTGGATCAGACCGGCGTGGGCAAACTGGTGAAGATGGCCGCCGACTTGGGCCGCCAGACCCGCCCAGACATCAAGCTGGGTATCTGCGGCGAGCATGGCGGTGATCCCTCCTCCGTGCGCTTCTGCCACAAGGTGGGCCTGACCTATGTGTCCTGTTCGCCCTTCCGCGTGCCCATCGCGCGGTTGGCTGCAGCGCAGGCAGCGATCGAAGAGGGCTAATCTCTGCGCCCGCGTTCAACCAAATCCAACGCGCCCCGGTTTCTGAGAAACCGGGGCGCGTTCTTTTTGCAGCCGGATGTGCGCCGCCCCAAGGGCGGCAAAAGGGAGCACAGAAATTCCTTACGTGCTCCCATGGTTTTTTCACGGAGCAAGCAGCGCTTCGTCCACCGTCTGCACCGGCACGGCGTCGCGCACCTGCGGCAGCGCCGCTGTCAGCGTGGCGCGCACCGAGTTGAGGGCGGGGCGCAGGATGGGGTCATCCGCCGGACATTCCACCTGCTTCCCGAACATGTATACCTTCATGTGCAGCTTGCGGATGGATACAACGTACTCTTCGCCGGTCATCAGGGCCACAGTCCCTCATCTTCCTTTTCTGTTGTTCTAAACACACGTTTTCCCTGCAGCGGGGTTCTCCCGCCTGTATTGCATCTGCTTCCCACTTTGGACGTAAGAGCAGAAACGGTTTTTGCCGGAGAAAAACCGTGCGCGGCGCCGCGGCTTTATCCCAGCGCCACATCCAGCACCATCATCACGAGAAATCCCACGGCAAACGCCGCCACGCCCAGGGCGCTTTTGCGCCCACCGATCTCCGGCAGCAGCTGGTCGGCCACCACAAAGAGCATCGCCCCCGCAGCAAAGGCCAGACACCAGGGCAGAAGCGGCTGCAGCAGGCCGGTCAGGGCCAGCATCACCGCCGCGCCCACCGGCTCCACCGCGCCGGAGCCGACGCCCACAGCAAAGGCCCGGCGCTTTTTCATTCCGCAGCCCGCCAGGGGCAGGGAAATGATGGCTCCCTCGGGAATGTTCTGAATGGCGATGCCCGCCGCCAGCGCCGCGGCCGCCGCGCCGCCCACGTTGCCCGAGAGCACCCCCGCGAACGCCGCGCCCACGGCCATCCCCTCGGGGATATTATGTAGTGTGATGGCCAGGGCCATCATGCCCGTTTTCGCGCCGCCGCCCCCGGTGATCGCCGGCTCGGGCAGGTAGCGGTCCAGCAGCAGCAGGCCCGCAAAGCCCACAGCAAAGCCGCTCGCCGCCGGTAAAAATGCCAGCCGGCCCAGGGCTGCCGCGCCGTCAATGGCCGGCAGCAGCAGCGACCACACCGACGCGGCCACCATCACCCCGGCGGCAAAGCCCAGCAGGATCTTTTCCACCGTTTCATTCAAAGTTCTGAGAAAAAACACACAGGCCGCGCCGAGGCTCGTTCCCAAAAACGGCACCAGCAGGCCAAAACATACCGATTGCATAGCGATCCTTTCTCCCACGTTTGCGTATTTTGAATTTGCGGCCCGCTGTGCGCGGACCCTCAGTTCAGCCTATGCGCCCCGGCGTTTTCCGGTCACCAAAAATTGACAAGGAGTTGGGAAAGGAGTATGATAAGGCTCCACAAAATGATATATGGGAGGTGCGGTTTATGACATTGCAAACCATTTTATTCGACCTGGACGGCACGCTGCTTGACTCCGCCCCGGGCCTGATGACGAGCACCAATACGGCCCTGGCCCGCTGCGGCTGCCCGCCGCGCAGCCTGGCGCAGATTACCGCCGCCATGGGCAACGGCATGGCCGATCTTATCGCCCGCTCGCTGCCCGGCGGGGCGGAGGACCCCCGCTTTGCCGCCTGCTTCGACGCCTTTCAGGAAGCGTATCGGAGCGACATGTTCACCGGCTCGGCGCCCTATCCCGGCATTCTGGATCTGCTGGACACACTGCGCGGCAGGGGCTGCCGCCTGGCCGTGGTATCCAACAAGCGCGACGGTGCGGTGAAGGCCCTGTGCCGGCAGTTCTTCGGTGAACGCATCGCCGTGGCCATCGGCGAGCGGCCCGACGTATCCCGCAAACCCGCTCCGGACAGCGCCCTGACCGCCCTGCAGGAGCTGGGGATGCCCGCGCAGACCGCCGCCTATGTGGGCGACAGCGAAGTGGACATCGCCACGGCGCGCAACGCGCACCTGCCCTGCTTCTCCGTGGACTGGGGCACCCGGACGCGGGCGGTGCTGGAAGCCCACGGGGCGGTTTCGATTTCCCACACGCCGGAGGAGCTGCTGCGCGCCCTGGGCGGGGTGTGAGAGAAAGAAGGGGCCAGACCCCTTCTTTTTTTGCCCCCGGCGGGGCAGGCTTTTTCCCCTCTTGAACGAGGGGGACTGCGCCCCGCTGCGGGGCGGTTTTTGCCCTTCTTGGAAGAAGGGGGAACGGTTGCGCCCCACATTTCTTTTTCTCTTCCAAGAGAAAAAGAAATGTGGGGCGCAGCCGTTCCCCGCCCTCCGTTCTGGCGTCAATGATGGCCTGAGCTGTGGCGGCAACAATACTGATTTCTCTTTCATCCAGACCGTCGAGCAGAGAATCAAGCTGTCTGCGTGCGGCGCTTTTTCCCTCCACCGTATCCTTATAGAGAAACTGATCCACGGAGATACGATAGCGTGTAATCAGCTCAAGGAATATCTGGAGGCTTGGATGCTGTCCTTTGTTTTCAATATTAGTAAGATAACGGGGCGAAAGATACATCTCGTCACCCACATAATTGCGGGACTCTTTGCGCGCCTTCCTCGCGGATTTGATTGCCGCCCCATAAGGACCAAAGTCAATTTTTTGCACTGGTCTCTTTGCCATATTCATTCATCCAATTACAGTTCACTTTTCTTTTTGGATATGCTTATATAGTTCCCTCTATCAGCCTAAATAATTCATAATTCCGGCCTTGCTATTATACAGCTTCCCGCAAATAATTAAATTGCTTAAGCCTTGGGAAACAGAAAGGTGAAAACGTACAGAACAAACAACTGATGAAAATGCAAGAAAAAAGCAAGAATATAGACATGGTGTTTTCACGGTACAATGTTAAAATAATTTTACCTGTATTGCTAAAGGAGGGACTGTCCCGTGTCAAAAACAACACTGTTTGACAGTCGTATCAAAAAATACGCTTACCGTGAGGCATCACAAATATATCAAGACATTGGAGCATCACCGGATGGCCTGTCTCATGAACAGGTCGAGGCAATGAGGGAAAAATATGGTGAAAACAGCTTTGCGGAGCGAAAAAATGATACGACGATGCGCCGGTTGCGGCGGGCTTTTATCAATCCGTTCAATATAATTCTCTTTATCCTGGGTATTATTTCGTTGGTGACGGACGTTTTTCTCGTCTCCAACTTCGCCAGAAATGCCACCACTGCCATCATTATCTTTTCCATGATCCTAATTAGTGGTGCGATCCGGCTGATTCAGGAGCTCCGGGCAAAGAACGCGGCGCAGCAGCTTGACCGGCTGATTCATGAAAGTATCACTGTAAAGCGAGAAGGAGAACTCATAGAAATACCTGCGGAAGAATTGGTAGTGGGGGATATTGTTCTGCTCTCTGCGGGTGACCGTGTTCCGGCAGATATTCGGCTGACAGAGGTCACCGACCTGTTCATCTCACAGGCAGCCATAACGGGCGAAAGCGCCATTTTGGAAAAGAACTGCCACGCCCTCAGTTACAGCAGTTTGGAAACGCTGACCCAGCTTGAAAACCTTGCTTTTATGGCAACAACAGTCATCAGCGGTAAAGGCGAGGGTATTGTGCTGGCGGTGGGAAAGGACACGCTCTACGGTAGCTTTGCAAAACCTGATTCTGATGATAAAAAATCCTTTCAAAAGGGCGCCAATTCCATCGCCTGGGTCATGCTCCGCTTTATGGCGGTGCTGATTCCCATTGTGTTCGTGCTTCTCGGTATCACAGGCGGGAAATGGCTGGAATCCTTTGCTTTTGCGCTGTCGGTAGCTGTAGGACTGATGCCGGAGATGCTGCCCATGGTTATTACCGCTTGTCTTGCAAGGGGCAGCCTTACCATGAGCCGCAAGCAGACTATCATCAAAGACATCAATGCCATGCAGGGTTTTGGCAGCATGGATGTGCTTTGCATGGATAAGACCGGAACACTGACCAATGAAAGCATCCTGCTGGAATATTACACGGACGTGCTCGGCAACGAAAGCAGCGAGGTGCTGGATTTGGCTTTCTTAAACAGCTTCTACCATTCCGGCGTACGCAATCCAATTGATAACGCGATTCTTGCCTGTCAGACTATGCCGGGACGCGAGACGCATTACACTGATTTGCTCACTCAGTATCAAAAAACAGACGAGATTCCCTTTGACTATACCCGCAAGTTTGTCAGCACTCTTGTGACAGACAAAAACGGAGAAAGTCAACTCATTATGAAAGGGGATATCTCCCACACCGTTGCCCGTTGCAGCCATGTGGAGTATCGGGGTGAAATTCTGCCGATAGAGAAAGGCGGGATGCAGAGCGTATCCTCTGTGGTAGATGAGATGCTCCAGGACGGTATGAAGGTCATCGCCGTTGCTCGAAAAAATGTAGGACAGCAAAACCAGATTATCCCTGCCGATGAAGGGGATATGATTTTGATGGGGTATCTCGCTTTCTTTGACGCGCCCCAAAAAACCGCAAAAGCGTCCGTGGCTGCGCTCAAAAGACTGAAGGTGACTCCCAAAATTCTGACGGGGGATCAGGCGGACGTGGTGGTCTCTGTATGCCGCCGGGTGGGGATTTCTTCCGAAACCGTGCTGACCGGCGCCAATCTGGATGAAATGACAGACAGCGAACTTAGCGCCGCGGTTGAAAAAATTCATGTTTTTGCGGAGCTTACGCCGGGTCAAAAGGTTCGTCTGGTTTCCGCCCTGGGCCAAAACGGGCATACGGTGGGCTTCTTGGGCGACGGAATCAACGATATCCCGGCGCTTTGCGAGGCCAATGTGGGCATCTCGGTGGATACGGCGGTGGATGCGGCAAAAGACGCGGCGGATGTGGTACTGCTCCAAAAGGATCTTGGCGTGCTGGAACAGGGCATTTTAGAAGGGCGGAAGACCTTTACCAATATGCTCAAATACATTAAAATTACCGCCAGCTCCAACTTCGGCAACATCCTCTCTATTGTCTGCGCCAGCGCCTTCTTGCCCTTTTTGCCTATGACTTCCGTACAGATATTGCTGCTGAACCTGCTGTACGATGTTTTGTGCATCATTTTGCCCTGGGACAATGTGGATGAAGAAGAGACCCTGTCTCCCAGGGACTGGTCGGGCAGGACGCTGGGGCGGTTTATGCTGTCCTTTGGACCAATCAGTTCTGTGTTCGACATAGTGACATTCCTGTTTCTGTATTACTTCCTGTGTCCTATGCTGTGTGGAGGAGCGACCTATCTGAATCTTACCGATCCCGCCCTGCGGCTTCAGTATGTGTCTTTTTTTCAGACAGGATGGTTTTTGGAATCCATGTGGACGCAAGTGCTGATTCTGCACTTTGTGCGAACCCGCAGGATACCCTTTGTGCAAAGCAGGCCGTCTGCGCCGGTTATTTGTATTACCCTTGCGGGAATCGTCGCCTTTACCGCGATTACCTTTACCAAGAGTGCGTCGTTGTTCGGCCTGACAAAATTGCCGCTTTGGTATTTCGTGTTTCTGCTGATTGTAGCGCTGTTGTATATGCTGCTGACTACGGTAGTCAAAACCTTCTATCAGAAAAAGTACCATGAGTTGATTTGAAAGGAGGAATCCATCGTGAAAAAGAATATCGGCTTCATCCCAATGGATTCCGCCCTTGAAGAGTGGCTGCTGGAAAAGCTGATGAAAGAACCGCCGGAAAGTGACTGCGCAAAAGATTTACTTTCCGGCATCCGGGATATGCTCAGCGGAGAGGTGGCCTCCCTGCTGCTGAGCGCATCCGGCGAGGCGGAAGCTCCCGTGCTCGTCCCGCCGGACGGAATGCGGATTGGAGAACTGGAAATTAGTCCCAAAAGCAGGAGGGTTGTCATGGGAGGCGCTGAAGTCAGCCTGACGCCAAAGGAGTTTGACATCCTGTATTTTCTTGCGCAGAACCGGGGTGAGGTTTTTACTAAGGAACAGATTTATCGGGCGGTGTGGTCTGAGGATTACCTTTTGGACGACAGCAACATCATGGCGTTTATCCGAAAACTACGGAAGAAAATTGAGCCTGACCCGGACGCGCCGAAGTACATTCTGACCATCTGGGGCATCGGATACAAATTTAATGACCAACCGTAACACAGGCGGGCCAAACTCATCCCGCCTAAATTCTTGCAAAATCGCAAGGAAATCGCAAGGTTTTAGCCATGTGATTTTCCTTGCGATTTTTGTATTCTGTTAGTGGTCGAAGGGAGACGATTCGCGTGATTTACACCGATTTTGTTTTAAGAATTTCTCTCTCCCTGGCGCTTGGCTTCCTGATTGGATTGGAGCGGCAGCTCACCGGACATCCGGCAGGCATCCGTATCAACGTTCTGATCTGCATGGGAACCAGTTTCTTCACGTTGTTTCCCATGCTCTATGGCTCAAATCAGGTGTTCCGTGTCGGGAGCAGCATTATATCCGGCGTGGGCTTTTTATGCAGCGGCGTGATCTTCAAGGACAGCGGTTCGGTGCGAGGAATGAATACGGCAGCCACGCTTTGGTGCACAGCTGCCATTGGTATTCTTGCGAGCACGGGAATGTATGCAATGGCCATTACCGCCGCCGGTATTCTGATTGGCTCCAATTTGATTTTGCGCCCCCTTGCGAGAAAGCTGAATCCAATCATTGTCGGGGATGAGTCTGAAAAGCAATATCGTATTTCGGTCATTTGTCAGGAGGCTGCAGAGCAGGAAATCCGTCTGCTGCTGATTAACAGCAATCCCTGTAAAACACTGTATCTGAATCATTTGGAAAGCGGCGATGTTGTTGGCGATAAGGTCGAAATCGTTGCTGAATACTGTTCTTCAGGAAAACCAAAAAGCAATGTTTTAGAGGGAATCGTTGGACAGGCATTGGCAATCCCGGAAGTGATAAGCGCCGGTTGGGAAGTGCTGTGAGTAAAGAAGAAAATCAAAGATCATAGCCTGACAGTTTTCTTTGCGCTTTACGCGGTGTTCACAATAAGCGGCTGTTTAAGCTGGATATTTTCAGAATACAGAATTTTGACGGTTCAGATTTGGTATCAAGTAACCGCTGTCATTTGGCTTGTTCTAGCAGTTACGGCAGTGATGTTGCCCATCAGACTTCTGAAATTAAAAAAACTAAGAAATGAAATCAATCACCGGAAGGAGTGAGCAGCCATGGATTACACCTGCATCTTTTTTGGAGTTCTTTTTACCATAGCAGGCGTTGTATTTGCCTTTGGGAAAGGGCATATTCATCTTTCTGCGTGGAAGAATATGCCGCAGGAAGAAAAAGAGAAAATTAGAATCGTACCGCTTTGCCGTAACATCGGAGAAGTGATTGTCCTCAATGGAATCATTTTTCTGATGAAAGGGTTTTGGGCGGGCTTTTCGAATCACTGGTTTGTGGGCGCTATGATCGCGTGGCTGATCGTTGCCGGTTTGGATGTCTGGTACATCTCAAAGAGTAACCGCTATCGCAATCAATAATCCGCATCGCGGTTTCAGATAGATATTCCATAAAACAGTGAGGTGAATGACATGGACTCTGACGGCAGTCCGCCAAGGCATAGCACAGCACATGGGAAACGAGAGTTCTGTGTCCCTCATGTGACCCTGTTTGCCTCTACTAAAACGCAAGGAGGTAAGACCAATGAACAAGAAAAAAAATCGCACAACTGTTCGTCGGGTTGCGGAAAAGGCAGTCATCCGTGACGAGCAGGATCGCCGCATTCAGTTTGCGGCGACCAATCCTATCAAGGAAGTTTTGAAAAATCTGCATACCACACTTCGCGGCCTTGATGCAGAGACCGTAGCCGTAAGCCGTACCAAATACGGCTCCAACAAAGTAACCCATGAAAAAAAGAAATCTCTGGCAAAACGGCTGGCCGGGGCATTTATTAATCCATTTACCGCTATCCTGTTTTGTCTGGCGCTGGTGTCCACCATGACGGATATGGTGTTTCCCTATTTTTCTCTTTTAGGCAGTGCGCCGGAGGATTTTGATCCTCTGACTGTGGTGATTATTCTGACCATGGTTATGATTTCCGGCACACTTCGCTTTGTACAGGAATCCAGAAGCGGAAACGCGGCGGAAAAACTGCTGGCCATGATCACGACTACCTGTACGGTTACCCGCAGGGAGCAGGAAAAAGCCGAAATTCCGATGGACGATCTGGTGGTGGGCGATATTGTGCATCTGTCCGCCGGGGATATGATTCCCGCCGACGTCCGCATTTTGGATGCAAAAGATTTGTTTGTCAGCCAGGCAAGTCTCACCGGCGAGAGCGAACCCATCGAAAAAACGCCCAATATGAGCGCACAGAAGGAGAGCGTGACCGATTACACAAACATTGCCTTCATGGGCAGCAATGTGGTTTCCGGCAGTGCAACCGCTGTTGTCGTCTGTGTCGGCGACCAGACTCTGTTTGGCTCTATGGCGTCCGCTATTGCCGGAGAAGCGGTAGAGACCAGCTTCACCAAGGGCGTCAACGCCGTCTCTTGGGTGCTGATTCGCTTCATGCTGGTCATGGTTCCGTTAGTGTTTTTCATTAACGGCATCACGAAGAACGACTGGTTGGAGGCATTTCTGTTCGGCATCTCCATTGCCGTTGGCTTAACTCCGGAGATGCTTCCCATGATCGTAACGACCTGCCTTGCCAAAGGGGCAGTTTCCATGAGCAAAAAGCAGACTATCGTCAAGAACCTGAATTCCATCCAGAACTTCGGCGCCATTGATATCCTCTGCACCGACAAAACGGGAACGCTCACACAGGATAGAGTCGTTCTGGAATACCACCTCAACATAAACGGTGAGGACGATATGCGGGTGCTGCGCCACGCTTATCTCAACAGCTATTTTCAGACCGGCTACAAGAATCTGATGGATCTGGCGATCATCCATAAGACAGAGGAAGAAGAGGCGGAAGATTCTAGGTTGCTTGACCTGTCCGAAAACTATGTGAAGGTAGATGAAATTCCGTTTGACTTCACTCGCCGCCGTCTGACCACGGTGGTGCAGGACAAAACCGGCAAGACCCAGATGGTGACAAAAGGCGCTGTGGAAGAAATGCTCTCCATCTGCACCTATGCGGAGTGTGACGGCGGCGTGCAGCCGCTGACCGATGATATCCGCCGCCGTATTCTGGAAACAGTGGATGATCTCAATGACAAGGGCTTCCGTGTTCTTGGCATTGCACAGAAAAGCAACCCCTCCCCGGTGGGCGCTTTCGGCGTGAAGGACGAATGTGATATGGTTCTGATCGGATATCTTGCGTTCCTTGATCCCCCCAAAGAATCCACGGCAGATGCAATCAGGGCGCTGAAAGACCACGGTGTGACCACCAAAATCCTGACCGGCGATAATGACAAGGTGACCCGCACCATCTGTAAGCAGGTAGGGCTGAAGGTTCGCAATATGCTTCTTGGCTCTGATTTGGAAAAAATGAGTGATATTGAATTGGCCAGAGCCGCGGAATCCACCGACGTATTTGCCAAGCTGACGCCCGACCAGAAAGCGCGTGTGGTTTCGGTTCTACGGGAAAACGGTCATACCGTTGGTTTCATGGGCGATGGAATCAATGATGCCGCCGCCATGAAAGCTGCCGACATCGGCATTTCGGTAGATACTGCTGTGGACGTGGCAAAGGAATCGGCTGACATTATCCTGTTGGAAAAAGACCTGATGGTTTTGGAGCAGGGTATTATTGAAGGCCGTAAGACCTATGCCAACATGATCAAGTATATCAAGATGACTGCATCCTCCAACTTCGGCAATATGTTCTCGGTACTGGCGGCCTCCGCACTGCTGCCATTCCTGCCGATGATGAGCGCGCATCTGATTTTCCTGAACTTGATCTACGACCTGTCCTGTACCGCGATTCCCTGGGATAACGTGGACGAGGAATTTATTGCAGAACCGCGGAAATGGGATGCTTCCAGTGTGGGTAGTTTTATGATTTGGATTGGGCCTACCAGTTCCATCTTCGACTTTACAACCTACATTTTCATGTATTTTGTATTCTGCCCCATATTCGTGTCCGGCGGTGTTCTGTTCAACGATTTGGCCGCCCATTACAGCGGTGCGGAGCTTGCGACAATTCAGGCGCAGTATATCGGGATGTTCCAAGCCGGATGGTTCGTGGAATCCATGTGGAGCCAGACACTGGTCATTCACATGATCCGTACTCCGAAGCTGCCCTTTATCCAGAGCCACGCATCTGCCCCAGTGACGCTGCTTACCATGACCGGTATTGCAGTCCTGACTGTGATTCCTTTTACGGTGTTCGGAAGGGCGCTTGGTTTTGTTGCCCTGCCCGCAGCGTATTTTGCGTATCTGATCCCCTGCATCCTGCTGTATATGGTGTTGGCAACCAGTTTGAAAAAAGCCTATGTCCGTCACTATGGCGAGCTGCTCTAAGGAGGTGTGATGATGAACTGGAAAGAAATTTGGATGACTCTTTTCGGAACAACCCAATGGCTGGGTCTTAATATCGGCTTTTGGGTATCCATGGCTGCGGTTGTACTAATCGTAATTGTAATGAACATTGTGTTTTGGGGAATGAAGCCGAAAAAGACAAAAACAGACGAGCCGAAAAAGGCTTGATTGCATCACGTCGGCACTATACCAGAATTCATATTGAAACGCAAACTGCCGCTCGACAGCAAAAGAAAAAAGCCGTCGTACAGCAGAGAGATTTTCACGCACCTGTGAAGCGGCGGCCTTTAAGAATGATATGCTCCCTTTAAAGTAGACAGCGGAAAAACAAAACTGTCGAAACGGAGGGAGCAATTATCATGAGCTTAAAAGGCAAAATACCACCGGAGCTAAAGATTCAGGCCGTAGAGGATTATCAGGCA
>JAJCJC010000060.1 GCA_020555605.1 bacterium 210917-SL.2.15
GATATTTTACAGCGAATGGACAAGAAAACAGCTTTTCAAACGACTTCAGCACTGGCTGCATTTTATTCAGCCAATCATTTTTTTGGGCGTAGCGGTTTTGATTTTACTGGTTTATGCTGCTGTTTTATTACCTGTTTATGGAAGTATCGAGGAGGTCTTGCCATGAAAAAGAAAAGAACACCTTATTATAGCGGTTTTACATTAATCGAAATGCTGATCGTTTTACTGATCATCAGTGTACTAGTACTGTTGTTTGTCCTCAATTTGTCACGTTATAGGAATCATGTAGACCAAGAAAGTCGTGAAGGAATCATTCAGTTGGTAGACACACAAAAAGAGCTCTACGCGCTTCAAAACAATGGAAGAATCCCTACCGTGGAGGAATTATTGAATGAAGGCTATATCAAACGAGAACATGCAGACATCTACCAGCGACCTTGAAG
>JAJCJC010000061.1 GCA_020555605.1 bacterium 210917-SL.2.15
GACCGGATGTGAAGATCCGGTGTAAAACAGTTGTTTTGGTTTAGGTGACATGGAGGCGGATGTGGTGGAAATAAAGGACAGAATTTACCGGTATATGAAAGAACTGGTGGCGATTCCCAGCGTGTCTGATACGGAATATGAGAGGGCGGCAGCGGATTACATAGAGGCGGAGCTGAATGCCCAGCCCTATTTTGCAGCCCATCCCCAGATGGCGGGAAGCTATGCGCTTAAGGGGGATCACCTGAAACGGACCACACCCTATGGGCTGATAAAGGGGAGCACGGGGAGGACCATTATACTCACAGGCCACTATGATGTAGTAGATACCCGGGAGTACGGCAGTTTTGAATCTTTTGCCTATGATGTGGAGGCGTGGAAACGCGCCGGCAAAAGCCAGTTGGAAGCATTGGCGGCAATGCTTCCCAGGGAAGCCAGG
>JAJCJC010000062.1 GCA_020555605.1 bacterium 210917-SL.2.15
CTGAACAATTCTATACAGATATGGCGGCCAAGGGATGGCGGCTTACAAAGCGCGGGGCGATCCTCAGCCGCTTTTCCCCTGACAGTAACTGCGCCATGCAGTACAGGGTCGATACAGCGTCCCCAAAAGAACTGGAAAAAAGAAAAGCCGGATTTAAGGAACAGGGATGGGAATATGTGACCGGCCACGGCTGCATCCATATCTTTTGTGTTCCAAAAAGCCGCGGGGTCACTGCATTATATCCCCAGCCGCGGAAGCAGGCAGATACACTAAAACCCCTTAGAAAACAGTATGTCAGCGCACTGCTCCAGCCGCTGATATGCGTTTTCTTCCTGATCTTTTTATGGAACGTATCCTACGCAGTAGTCGGGCAGGGGCATTTTCACGTGGAGTTTTACCGCATCTGGGTGGAGGAAACCGCTTTGTCGGCCG
>JAJCJC010000063.1 GCA_020555605.1 bacterium 210917-SL.2.15
AAAGAAGCTGAAAAAAAGCCTGATCCAATACTGCCGCTAGAATGGGATCCATTCAGGGCCTGCTTTTATTACTAAAAATGGGACTCCGGTCAACCGGTGCAATGTATGGTCGGAAATGAAAGCATTGTGCAAAACCGCAAGAGTCAGCCCTGAAAAAGTCTTTCCCCACAATCTGCGCCACCTGTTTGCAGTCACATATTACCGGATGCAGAAGGATATCGTGCATCTGGCCGATATATTAGGACATTCCAATATTGAGTATACCAGGATCTATACATTTACCAGTGAAGAAGAACATGCCCGTGTTTTATCAAGGATGTGCCTTCTAATATAAAAAGACCAGATCATAATATACATTATGTAATGGCCAATAAATGTGTTTTCCTAATCCTGTTTTTATTATGCATCTAAAACCTGTTTTTTT
>JAJCJC010000064.1 GCA_020555605.1 bacterium 210917-SL.2.15
GCAATCACAAGTTTATCTACCCCTTTTGTAATCATATTTTCGATTTGTGCTACTTGATTTTCTACTTTATCTTCTCCATATTGAAGATCTGTTTTATAACCCAGTTTTTCTAATTCCGAGACCATGTTGTTCCCATCAGCGATCCATCTTTCTGCTGATTTGGTCGGCATAGCGATTCCTACATACCCCGTACTATCATCTGCAGATCCTGAATTGCCACACGCACTTAATAGAATGCTTGCGGTCAAAATAGCGATACTCCCAAGAATCTTTCTAAATTTGTTTTTCATTTTTTATCCCCCATTCCGATTGATACACCGAGTATAGCTAATAAAGAAAGCGTTAACATTGATTTTTTTATGGGATTTACTTTAAATTTTTTAGGTGCACTTTTTTTGTCTTGGATTTTTTTAAGTTTCTTG
>JAJCJC010000065.1 GCA_020555605.1 bacterium 210917-SL.2.15
GAACTTGTTGCTTTGAAACACCTATTTCATCCGCAATTTCTTTTATGGTTTTTAAATTTTCACTCATGGATTTATCCTTTACCTCGAACACTTACACGTTCTGGTTGTTCAAGGTCTTGTAATTTTACAGTTGGTAAGTATTGTTCAATTGCCTTTTTAAGATACTTTGCAATGTTCCCTTTTGAATAAGGTTCTTGCTTCTCACGAACGTATGAGAGGTGCTTTTTGACCCCCTCAAGTCCTCGTAATGTTTTGAGTTCGTCATACTTTGGATAAACATTTTTTTGCAAACCTGCCATAAGTGCCGTGTCCGTCATTTCAAGAGGGGATAAGAGAAAGTTTTCAATCAATAATCGTGTGTACTTGCTTTCCATTGCCTGTTTTAATAAGTCAGCTTCATTTCTTGATTTTTCCTTTTTG
>JAJCJC010000066.1 GCA_020555605.1 bacterium 210917-SL.2.15
GCAGAAGTAGAAGTATTTTTGCCAAATCGATTTGTGCATGGGTATGGACCGAACCAATCGGTATACCAAGAAAAGATCCAAGAAGGCATCCAGCTGATCATCACTGTTGATAACGGGGTAGCAGGAAATGATGCGGTAGCATATGCTCAGCAAGCTGGTGTAGACGTGATCATTACAGACCATCACGAGCTACCTGAGAAATTACCAGACGCCTATGCGATTGTTCATCCTCGTCATCCAGCGGGGCAATATCCATTTCCAGATCTGGCAGGAGTCGGAGTAGCATTCAAAGTAGCTTCTGCATTGTTGGAAGAACCACCTACAGAATTTTTGGATTTAGTAGCGATAGGAACGATCGCCGATTTAGTTTCATTGACTGATGAGAATCGAATCCTTGTTGCATTAGGCATCGATGCCAT
>JAJCJC010000067.1 GCA_020555605.1 bacterium 210917-SL.2.15
GAGGCCATTTACAAAAACATAACGAACGACAAGCCTACTCGAATTCGTTTCCAAACTCTTTTCGAACTTGTCTTCAACTGCTTTCGCATGAAGTACCTCCCAACTACTTTTCCTCACACTTGTACTCCATGACTAAACCCCCCCTCCCATTACAAACTAAAATCTTACTTTTATTTTCTTTTGCCCTCTCTGTCGCTCTGCCTTAACTACGTATTTCTCGCCGAGAAAAACTTCAATTTAAGCTATTCTCCAAAAATCTTAGCGTATATTTTTTTTCCAAAGTGACAGGTGCCCCGGGTAACCCAGTTCCTCACTTTTTTTTACTGCGGAAGCGGAAGCGGAAAATACGGAAGCGGAAAATACGGAAGCGGAAAATACGGAAGCGGAAAATACGGAAACGCGCGGGAACATA
>JAJCJC010000068.1 GCA_020555605.1 bacterium 210917-SL.2.15
GAATATTCACCCACGCCATCATCTAAATCTAAAATAATTGTTGCGCCTTCATCAATATATTTTTGTAATCTTTCTTGTGCTTGATCCGTAATTTTAAGATACATATTCAAACGCCCTCTTTCTTTTATTTACAAAAGCATGCTAGCATATATTAATAAAATTATCTAAAGTTCTGCTCAAAATAAAAAGATGTAAGAAATATCACAAGACATTTCTTACATCTACTTTTACTCCGGCAGTAGGACTCGAACCTACGACATCATGATTAACAGTCATGCGCTACTACCAACTGAGCTATGCCGGAATCAAGTACATGAATATAATATCAATTTCTTTCAAATAACGCAATACTTTTTTTGAATTTTTTTACTATATTCTAGAAGAAACCGTTAGCATTTTTTGTTATTTTT
>JAJCJC010000069.1 GCA_020555605.1 bacterium 210917-SL.2.15
TTGGACACCACGCCCGCCTCTTCGTTGAGCTCTGAATTCATTATTTGCCAAGCGTTTGATATAACCATTGTTTGTCAATGTAATAACGATTTCTTCTTCTTCAATCAAATCTTCATCTTCTAGACTTAAGACCTCACCGACTAGTAATTCTGTGCGTCGTTTATCACCAAATCGTTGATTCAAGCCTGCTAATTCATTCTTGATGATTTCTGTGACACGTTCGGGTCTTGCCAGAATGTCAGTCAAATCTTCAATCAGTTTCAATAGTTCTTGATATTCATTTTCGATTTTTTCCCGTTCCAAACCGGTCAATCGACGCAAACGCATATCTAAGATAGCTTGTGATTGGCGATCGGATAAATCGAACCGTTCGATCATTGTTGCTTTTGCTTCGTCATCTGATTTAGACC
>JAJCJC010000007.1 GCA_020555605.1 bacterium 210917-SL.2.15
CTTAAGGGGCCGCCATGAGTCAGCAATGCAGTTGGCCGACCCATTCGAGGCCCCTTGAGGGGCGTTGTCCGTATTATGCCCTTCTAGGGCTTACTCAAGCCCCCCGGCTTTGCCGGGGGTCCTGACTACATGTGGATCACTGTGCCGCTTTTCCCTTCAATGGCCTCAGGGGCCTTTTCCAGGGAAGCGATGATGGCCTTGCGGCCCTTTCCGCTTTTCACAAAGTTCATGGCAGCCTGTACCTTGGGCAGCATGCTGCCGGGGGCGAACTGGCCCTCGGCACAGTAGCGCTCCGCTTCAGCCAGAGTCATTTCTTGCAGTTCTTTCTGGTTGGGCTTGCCATAGTTGATCGCCACATGGTCTACGGCGGTGAGGATGAACAGGTATTCCGCATCGACCAACTCGGCCAGCTTGGCGGCGGAAAAATCCTTGTCCACCACGGCGGATACGCCGTGGAAATCGCCGTGGCTGTCTTTCGTCACGGGCACGCCGCCGCCGCCGCAGGCGATGACAATGAAATCATCATCCAGCAGGGAGCGGATCGAATCCTTCTCGACAATGTCGACCGGTTTGGGCGAGGCCACTACCTGCCGCCAGCCGCGGCCCGCGTCCTCGACGAAAGTGACGCCCGGATTTTCCTTCATCAGCTTGGCGGCGGTTTTGCCGTCATAAAATCCGCCGATGGGTTTGGTGGGCTTGGAGAACGCTGGGTCCTTTTCGTCTACAATTACCTGCGTCACTACCGTGGCGGTTTTCCACGGTTTTCCTTCTTTGCGCACTTCCTTGGTAATGCCTTTTTGCAGGTGGTAGCCGATATAGCCCTGGCTCATGGCCGTGCATTCGGGCAGATCCATGCGCGCCACCCGGTTGTCGTTTTTGGCAGCTTCGTCAAAGGCCAGGTTGATCATACCCACCTGAGGACCGTTGCCGTGGCTGACGAGGATTTCATTGCCCTGCTTGATCAGTCCGATCAGGGAGGGCGCAGCCTGCTCAATTCTTTCCTGCTGTTCCTGCGCGGTGTTGCCCAATGCGTTGCCGCCCAGCGCAATCACAATGCGTGACATAGTATTCATTCCGCCTTTCTGTGTCGTCTGTTTTTTGCTTGTTTTGGTCGTTCGCTCATAGTATTTGTCGAAGGGCGGAATTTCATAAATTTTTGTGACAAGAAGGTTTTTCTATGGTAAAATAACCGAGAGGCGGCTGTTTTTGCCGATACCGATGAAAAAACAACTTCCGAAGCGGCGCGGGAAAATCAAACGCGTATTTTTTCGGCTGGAAAATTTTTGCAATGAGGAGCATTCGGAAATGAAAGCGATCGTTTTGGCGGCGGGAAAGGGCACCCGCCTGCAGTCGGAAGGCTGCGATCTGCCCAAGGTGCTGCGCACGGCGCTGGGAAAGCCCCTGCTGGGCTATGTGTTGGACGGCCTGCGGTTTTTGGACAGGGAGGATATCATTATCGTGGCGGGCTATCAGCGCGAGAAGGTGGAGCAGGCTTTTGCCGGCTATCCCTTTGCCGTGCAGGCCGAACAGCTGGGCACGGGGCATGCCGTGGCCTGCGCCAGGAAAGCCGTGGGCGATTATGACGGTCCGATGCTGGTGTGCTGCGGCGATATGCCGCTGATGCGCGAGCAGACGTACCGCGCCATGTTTGAGGCGCAGGAGAAAGAGGGCAACGTATGCACCATTCTGGCGGCCGTCTGCACGGAGGATCTGCCCTATGGCCGCATTCTGCGCCGCGACGACGGTACCTTTGACCGGGTGGTGGAGGACAAGGACTGCACGAGCGAGCAGAAAAAAATCCGCGAACTGAACGCGGGCGTGTACGTGTTTGACTGCAAAAAACTGTTTGCCGCACTGGGGCAGCTGAACAACAACAACGCCCAGGGGGAATACTACCTGACGGACGTGCCGAAGCTGCTGCAGGACGCGGGCGGCCGGGTCGGCGTGTGCGCGGCATGCACTGCAGAGGAAATGCTGGGGGTGAACACCCCGGCCCAGCTTCAGGCGGTGGAGGATTATCTGAGAGAGGAGCAGCAGGCATGAAACTGATTTTGGGACTGGACGCGGGCACCTCGTCCACAAAGCTGATGGCTATGACGGAGGACGGAAAACGCTTTATCACGCCCATGCGCATGGGACCGATGAACAGCCATAAATCCTTCTGCGCGGCGCTGAGCCGGTTTGCCGCGGACAACGCCATGACTGAAGAAGATTTTGCCTGGATCGCCGCTACCGGTGGGCGGGCGACCCATGTGGGGGAGGAGATTCTGGGCGTCCCCGTGCGCCGCATGAATGAAATTGAAGCCATGGCGGCGGGCGCGCTGCGCTTCAGCCAGCAGAAAAAAGGCGTGGTGGTCAATATGGGCACGGGTACCACGCTGGTGTATGCCGAGGAGGGCAAACAGCCGGAGCACATATTCGGCAGCGCCGTGGGCGGCGGGACACTGCTGGGCCTCGGCTCCCGTCTGGCGGGCACAAGCAACTACACGGAACTGCTGTTCCTGGCCGGGAAGGGCGATCGCCGGCGGGCGGATCTTTCCATTGCAGACATGGATTTTGCGGATGTGGAAAGCCTGGATGAGCGCCTGACGCTGTCCAATTTCGGCAAACTCCGCCCCGAGGACGGCGTGGAGGACAAGGACGCGGCGGCAGCGCTGGTGAATCTCATTTTGGAGGTCATTGGCACCGAGGCTATGCTGGCCTGCCGCGCCAAAAACTGCGATACGGCCATCGTGGTGGGCACACTGGCGGACCTGCCCGGCTCGGATGCGGTGTTTGCACTGTTTGAACAGCTCTGCGGTGTGAAATTTGTCAAGGCGGGGATGCCGTCCTTTGTCACCGCGGCGGGAGCGCTGCTGCGGGCCATGGAGCAGGAATAAAGGAAAAGCCGGCGCGCAGGCGCCGGCTTTTTAGGTTTCCTTCTTGGAAGAAGGGGGAACGGTTGCGCCCCACATTTCTTTTTCTCTCGCGAGAGAAAAAGAAACGTGCCGCGCCCGGTACAAAGAAAAAGAGAGCTTGGAGCGGCTTTCGTGACGAAAGCTGCTCCTGTTTCCTTTGTGCTCTACATCCTGAAAACGGGTTCCCTGGTGCTGTGCGGACTGGTTTTACCGCTTGCGCCGCTGACGCTAAGTAGTACAAAATAATTGTCTCTTTCAAAAAAATGCGCCAGAGATAGGTTCTCTGACGCTTTTCCTTTCTGTATTTTAAGCAAAATCATGGCGGTTTCCGCCATCACTGCCCAATTCTTCAAAAACACATACAATTTCTTCAATTTTTTGAAAACATTCCTGATCTTGCAACGTATCATCTTCAAGAATATGTTTGATTTTAACTAATGCCTGATAAGATACAGAATCCACAATTTCATTCGCATCCAAATGCAAATTTGGAAACGTAACCTGTATTTCCGTATTTGACAAAATTTGCTTTAATAGTTCTGTGTAAAGTTCCATATCATCACCGTATAGTTATTTTAGGTCAATATCACCCTAAAATCAATAGGTATATTTGCCATAATTTGAGTGGTGATATCTATGAATCGATTAAAAGCTTTACGCAAGGCAAAAGGATACACACAAACAAAGATGCAAATGCTAACTGGTATCGAACAAAGCGATTATTCAAAAATCGAAACCGGAAAACGCTATTATACTTTCGACCAATGTCGCCGCATAGCATTAGCTTTGGGCACCAGTATGGATTATTTGGCAGGATTGACCGACGCCCCCCGCCCCTATCCTCGCAAAATGGATGACTCTCTTTAAGCACAGACGCTTCTATTTATATGAAACGTCTGTGCTTTTTTGTCCTGGTTTGAAAAAAGGAAACTTGACATAGTTTTGGCCAAGAAGGCAGACTAATGGTCCTTTCTTTTCTGTTTCCGGAATGAATATGTTATTCTTCCACCATAAGATAGAATAGGGAAAGTCGAATACCTTGCTTCTGTGTCAAAAAACCAAAAGCATTTGCTCTTTCGATTACTGTTTTAAGGTCTATGCAGTCTTGTGGAT
Source organism: bacterium 210917-SL.2.15 (assembly GCA_020555605.1). Classification (GTDB taxonomy): domain Bacteria; phylum Bacillota; class Clostridia; order Oscillospirales; family Oscillospiraceae; genus Pseudoscillospira. The sequence goes on from JAJCJC010000007.1 coordinate 4,011, forward strand.
AGATTGATTCATCTGCCCCAAAATGCTCAAATAGAAATTCAATGATACCAACTTTCATTTTATAGTGAATATCAATTTTCGCATCTACTCGCCTTGCCAACAATAACGTAAGTGTTGCGGTATTATAAAATACACGTTCTTTTTCGGTATTATATACGGTGTTCATTAAAAATTTTGCCCGTTCTTCTTCAAATTCTTCTGCCACTTCCTCTGTCTTATAAAATCTCCGCCCAGCCATTTTTTACACCTCATTACAAAGCATATTTTCATATTATTATACTATTACTCAATATTTTAGTCAATCGCACAATAATTAATACAGTAAACCAAGGTAAGAATTTATATACTGTTTGTAACCTGATGAATGAGGGGCTTTCCAGAATGAGCAGAGACATTTCACCAGAAAATCGAGACCGTTTTATTGAACTTGGTATCACCATCAGTATGTTGCGAAAACTGCAGGGTGATTCTCAGGAAAGTTTTGCTGAAAAAGCAAAAATCAGTCGTTCTCATCTGAGTTCCATTGAAGCCCCCAATTCCGTATATCCCTTCTCTTTAGAAGTGCTGTTTAATATTGCAAACGCACTTGGCATGGAACCCGGCGATTTACTCAATACTCATTTGACATCAAAAAAGAAAACCAAATGATAACACAAGCGCGCTGTAAAAGATCCGTTTTACAGCGTGCTTTTATTATAAATCAACATAAATCCAGTCGTTTGTCCGTTCGTTAGCGGCAGCGGCGCAAGTGGTAAAACCAGTCCGCATAGCACCAAGCCACTACCGTCAGGACGCAGAGCACGAACGAAAAAGGAGCAGCTTTCGCCACGAAAGCCGCTCCGCGTTCTCTTTTTCTTTGTACCGGGCGCGGCACGTTTCTTTTTCTCTTCCAAGAGAAAAAGAAATGTGGGGCGCAGCCGTTCCCCCTCTTTCAAGAGGAGCAAAACCCCCGCTGCGGGGCGCAGCTGTCATTTCATAAACAGGCGGATCAGCTTGTTCCCCAGCTCGCTGTAAGGCGCATAGCGCATCGGCAGATCCATCCAGGTGGATTTGTCCACAATGCTCTTCTCATGGGAGAAGGTGTCAAAGCTCCGCTTGCCGTGGTAGGCCCCCATGCCGCTCTGGCCCACGCCGCCAAAGCCCATGGCGCTGGTGGCCAGGTGGATGATCGTGTCGTTGATGCAGCCGCCGCCGAATGCGACGCGCTGCAAAAAGCGCTCTTTGACGGCCTTGTTTTCCGTGAACAGATACAGCGCCAGGGGATGGGGGCGGTCGCGGACGAAATCCTCGGCTTCGTCAATGGTGTCGAAGGTCAGCACCGGGAGCACGGGGCCAAAGATCTCTTCCTGCATCACCGCATCGTCCGGCGTCACGTTGTCCAGAACCGTGGGCTGGATTTTCAGGGTTGCCGGGTCGCTGCCGCCGCCGATGACCACCTTTTTCGGGTCGATCAGGCCGCACACGCGCTCGAAATGCTTCTGGTTGATCATTTTCACATAACCGTCGTTGCTCAGGGCATTCTCGCCGTACATTTTGGCGATCCATTTGCGCACATGGGCCAAAAAGGCGTCTTTCACCGTCCGGTCGATGAGCAGGTAGTCCGGCGCCACGCAGGTTTGTCCGCAGTTGAGGAGTTTGCCGAATACCAGCCGTTTGGCGGCCAGATCCAGTTTGGCGCTGCGCTCCACGATGCAGGGGCTTTTGCCGCCCAGTTCCAGCGTCACCGGGGTCAGGTTCCGGGCCGCTTTTTCCATCACTTCTTTGCCCACCGTCACGCCCCCGGTGAAAAAGATGTAGTCAAACACCTGATCCAGCAGGGCGTTGTTTTCCGCGCGGCCGCCTTCCACCACGGTGACATATTCCGGCGGGAAGCATTCGCTCACAATGGTGCGGATCACAGCGGATACGGCGGGAGAGTATGCCGAGGGCTTGACGACGCAGCAGTTGCCCGCGGCGATGGCGCCGATCAGCGGGTCCATGGTCAGCATGAAAGGATAATTCCAGGGGGACATGATCAGCACGACGCCGTAGGGGTTGGCGACAGTAAAGCTTTTGGCATGGAATTGGGCCAGCGGCGTGGGAGCACGGCGCTTTTTCATCCAGTGGGACAGGTGCTTCTGGATATGGCTCAGTTCGGAGAGAGTCATGCCGATCTCGCACATGTAGCCTTCGGCGGGAGATTTGTTCAGGTCCGCGTGCAGCGCTGCATTGATGTCCTCTTCGTGAGCAAGGATCGACAGGCGCAGACGGGCCAGCGCGTCCCGGCGACAGGCATAAGGCAGGGTCTTGCCCGTGCAAAAAAAGGCCCGTTCCCGGGTGACGGTGTCTTCAATGGTCATGGCGTGTCCTCCTTCGGCATCAGCTTGTAATACATGGTTTCCAGTTCCCGCGCGTTCATCAGTTTGGGCACGGGGTAGAGGGGATTGGACTCTTTTGCGGCGTGGGCGGCCAGGGTGGGAATGTCTGCGGTGCGGATCTCCGGGATGCAGGAAGGGATCTCCATGGCCCGGTTCATCTCCCACACCCAGGCGATGAAGGCTTTGGCCGCAGGTTCGTCCGCGGCGGTTTCCTCTGCGATGCCGGCTTTGCGGGCCAGACGCGCCAGTGCTTTGTGGCAGCTTGGACCGTATTCCTCCAGAAAATAGGGCAGGATCACCGCGTTGGCCAGGCCGTGGGGCACGCCGTATTGTCCGCCCAGGGAGTGGGCCACGCCGTGGACATAGCCCACATAGGAACGGGTAAAAGCGATACCGGCGTCGTGGGCGGCGCGGAGCATCTGGGTGCGTGCTTCGGAATCCTGGCCGTCGCGATAGGCCCGGAGAAGATACTTTGCAATCAGCGTTACGGCCTCCTCCGCCATAGCGCGGGTCAGCTTGGTGGTGGAGCGGCCGATATAGGCTTCCACTGCGTGGGTCAGGGCATCCATGCCGGTGGTGGCGGTGATCTGCTTCGGAAGGCCCAGCGTCACATGGTAATCCAGCACCGCTGCGTCCGGAATCAGCGCAAAATCGTTGATGGGGTATTTGTAATGGGTGGCGGGATCGGTGATTACAGCGGCCAGGGTGGTTTCGCTGCCTGTGCCCGCGGTGGTGGGAACAGCGATCAGCAGCGGCGTTTTGCGCAGAACCTTCAGCAGGCCGCCCATGGCCTGTACCGGTTTTTGCGGACGGGCGATGCGCGCGCCGGCGGCTTTGGCGCAGTCCACGGGGCTGCCGCCGCCGAAGGCGATCATGGCCTGCGCGCCGCTCTCCAGATACAGTGCGCGGCACTGCTCCACGTTGTCCACGGTGGGGTTAGGCACTACGCCGACGTAAACGGCACAGACAATCCCAGCTTCGGCAAGGGCTTTTTCCAGGCTCTGCGTGAGGCCCAGAGTATGCAGTGGGGCGTCGGTGATGAGCAGCACATGGGTGACGTGCTCCCGCTGCAGCAGGGAGGGGATATCCGTCACTGCCGCCAGCAGTTCCGGTTGCCGGTATGGCAGGATGGGCAGCGTCAGACGCAAGCAGAGCTGATAGCCGCGGCAGAAAAGACGGGAGAGGGGATTCATAAAAAAACACCTCCGCAATGAAGCCATTTTCAGAAACTGAAAAAACTATAGCACCGGGGCGGGGAACTTGTCAACTGAGCGTGGGCGAAAGGAAAAAGCAGCTCCGGCAATGCTTTTTACACTGCCGGAGCTGCTTATGAAAAGGGAGAGATCAGCCGTTGTAGCTTTCACCGAAGGGGTTGCCGTAATAATAATAAGGAATGGAAGCGCCCGAACTGCTGGAACTTTGGGAGGCATCCTGGCTCTGCTGGGGCTGGGTGCCGAAGGTGAAGTCCAGCGTGACTTCCTCTCCGCTGCGGTTGACGGTCATCTTCGCGGTGTCACCGGCCTTATAGCTCTTCTTGGCCGTCATCAGATCGGTCATGGAGGTGATGTCGGCGTCGCCCAGTTTGACAATGATGTCGCCGGCGTGCAGATCGCTTTTGGCTGCCGCGCCGTTCTGCTCGACGCTGTACACATAAACGCCGCTGGAGGTAGGGAGGTTGTACTGCATCTGCATCTGCTGCGTTACAGTGCCGCCGGTGATGCCGAGATAGGCTTTGTCGGTGACATAGCCGTTCTGCATGATGTCCTGCACCATGGCGTACACATCATTGATGGGAATGGCGAAGCCCAGACCCTCCACCGTGGTGTTGGAATAAGTGGAATATTTCGCCGAGACAATGCCGATTACTTCGCCGTAGCTGTTGAGCAGGGGACCGCCGGAGTTGCCGGGATTGATGGCGCAGTCCACCTGAATCATGTTGAAGGGCGTGCCGTCTACGGTAATGGCGCGGTTGGCCGAGGACACGGAGCCGGAGGACAGCGAGAAAGTCAGCTCGCCCAGGGGGTTGCCGATGGCGATGACATTGTCGCCTACGTTGACCTTGTCGGAATCACCGATAGTAACGGGGGACAGGCCGGTCACGTCCACTTTGATCACGGCGATATCATAGTCCTGATCGCCACCGATGTACGCTGCGTCGTAAGTATCGCCGCTGTATGTGGTCACCTTGATGCTGTCGGCATTTTCCACCACGTGGTAATTGGTCAGGATGTAGCCGTCCTGGGTCAATACGAATCCAGAGCCGGAAGAAGCCTGCTCCACGGTTTGACCAAAGTAGTTGGTCTGGGTGCCCACGTTGATGCTGACGACGGAATCGACGTTGGCGGCGTAATTTTCGGCATTGGTCATTTCCGTTTTGCCGTCCACTTTCATTTTCTTCACTTCGTTCACCGTGCGGTTGCTGACCTGCACCGTAGTGGAGGGGCGCAAAAAGCTGTTTCCTGCGGCGCTGCCGGCCACGCCGCCCACCAGGCCGCCGCCCAAGGCGCACACCAGCGCCAGGGCTACGATCTTGCCTGCACCGTTTTTCTTCGCGCCGCCGCCGCCGCTGCCGCCATGGAACCCGGAGCCGAAACGCTTGTGCTCCCGCTCGTAAAGGGGGGTTCCGTGCTCGGGCGTATGCATCGGATCGGCATGTACGTATTGAGCCTGCTGGGTGTTTTGGGTGTCCTGGCTGGGCTGCTGCGGGCCGTTCTGGGGGAAGGTTTCCCGTGTGCCGGCGCCGCTGTGGTACGCGCCGCTTTCCGGCGCGGGGGTATTCCAATGGTAAGCCTCGTTTGTATTCCGGCTGCCGCTTGTTTCGTTGTTTTGCGCTTTGCTCTCATTGTTATGTTCATCGTACATGATCCGGGCCTCCTTCAAATTCCGTTCGATGCAGGGGGGGCGGCGCAAGTGCTGCGCGCTGCGTTTCTTACCGCCCTGCGATGATGGTATTGTATCGCGCATTTGTGTCTAAAGTGTGAAGAATTTATGCATATTTTACAAACAAATTTTGAAAAGAAACACAGCGGAGGCATCCAATCCATGCCTCCGCTGTATTGTGTGGAACAACCGTGTGCAGGCGATCCCGATCAATTCCGCTTTTGTATCAGGCGGATCATGCGCCAGGTGGAGTCGATCACCAAAATGCCGATGGCGAGAGCGCCCGCCATGGCCAGGGTGTGCAGGCCCTCGGTGATGAAAGCCCCGGTGTTGCCCTGGATGCAGTATTCCATCGTGTGATAGATGCCAGCGCCGGGCACCATGGGGATGATGCCGATGAGGAGGTATGTGGTCACGGTGCGCTTTTGCATCCGGGCCAGCACTTCGGCATAGGCGGCCACCACAGCAGCGCTGACAAAGCCGGCAAACACGTCCGGGAACGCCAGCAGGGTAATCAGATAGGCAAGCCAGCCCAGCGCGCCGCCCACGGCGGCCCAGAACAGGGGTGCGCGCCCGTGGAGGTTGTAGAGTCCTCCGAAGCCGAGGCTGGCAATAAAGGCGTACAGCACCGGCAGGAAATAAGTCAAATCCATCGCCCCACCCTCCTTAAATCAGCGCCAGCACGATGCCGGTGCCCAGGGCGATGCCCGTGGCAATCAGCAGCGCTTCCACCAGTTTCGTGATACCTGTCAGCCAGTCGCCCACAATGATTTCGCGCATGAAATTGGTGATCATTACGCCGGGCAGCAGCGTCATGAACACGCCGATGATGATCTCGCTGCGGTGCACGCCAAAGCCGAGAAAGACGAAAAAGCATGCCAGCAGCGCGCTCAATGCGCTGGCCAGGATACTTTTATAAAAGAGGTTCGTATCCAACCTGCCCATGCCGTACATGGCTACGGCCACCGCGCAGCCGATGACGGCTGCGGCGGCGCTGTCCAGCGCGTTTCCACCCCAGAACAAGGCAAAACCCGCCGAACCTACCGCATAGGAAAGCATCTGGAAGGGGAGGGAATACTGCGGGGCGCTTTCGATCTCATCGAGCTGGCGCAGGATTTCCTCTGCCGTGGGGCATTCCTGCGAAATAGAGCGGCACAGGGCATTGAGGGCGTTGAGTTTTTCGAGATCGACGCTTTTCATGCTGGAGGCGCGGGACATACAGGAATGGGTTCTGCCGTCCCGGTCCGTCAGGTCGATATGCAGGTAATTTGGAATCGAGAATACTTGGCAGCTGCCCAGGTCGTAGGCTTCAATTACATAGTGTATGGAATTTTCCACCCGGTACGCTTCCGCGCCGGATTCCAGCAGGCCGCAGCCGATGCGTGAGGCGATTTGCAGAAGTTCTTCACTGGTCATGCTCGTTTCCCCCGGAGGACAGATTTTCTTTGGGCGCGGTGTTGACGGCCCAGATCCCTGCGCATACCAGCGCCAGGGCGGCCAGTGTGCTCCGGCCCAGAAGCTGTGCGCCTTCCCGTAGCAGCAGCGCCGAAAGCGCCGCGCCGAACACCGGTGTCATAAAGCTGAACACGGTGACACGGGACACGGGATTGTATTTCAGTAACACGCCCCACAACGAGTAGGCCACGGCGCTGATACAGGCCAGATACAGCAGCATCAGTCCCGCTGCGGGCGCGGGGGGGCCGACTCGTCCGCCCCAGGCAAAGCCGACGGCCATCATCACCACGCCGCCCAACAGGAACTGCCAGCCGGAAAGCAGTACCGGATCGTCCTCGGCACTATAGCGTTTCAGAAAAACAGAAGAAAAGGCGTAAGAGACGCTGGAGAGGAATACAAAGCCTTCTCCTGTGATCTGAAAGGCGCCGCCCAGACCGCCCTGACCCAGATTAACCAGCACCACGCCGGCAAAGCCCAGCACGCAGCCCAGGAGCTTGCGTCCCGTCAGCGTTTCCTGCCGGAAAAGGAGCGCGGCAATCAGCAGTGCTGCAAAGGCGTTGGAAGCGCCGATGATGGAACCTTTCACACCGGTGGTATGGGCCAGGCCGATATAAAAGAAGATGTATTGTAGGATGGTCTGCAGCAGGCTCAGATGTGCGATGTGGCGCCAGGTGCGTCGGCTGCGGGGCAGCAGGGGCCGCCGCGCGGCTGCGGAGCCGATGAGCACGGCCAGAACGCCCGCCAGAAAAAAGCGCATGCCGGCGAACAGCAATATGGAGGGGACATGGGCCGTATCCACGGAAAAAAGCATATAGCCGATTTTGACGCAGGGAAAGGCGCTGCCCCACAGGGCGCAGCAGATACCGGCCAGCAGGCATACTATAGGAAGCTTTGTCAGAGAAAAAGAAGGGGGCGTACTTTGTGTGCTCATACGCTGCCTCGTTTCTCGCGGTTGAGAAAATCGCGGATGCGGGTTTCACGGCCGGCAAAATAGCGGCCCTGCCAAGTTTCCCAACGGTCCAGCGTCTGGTCGATACCACCGAGAACACGCAGTTTGTCCGCTGTCCACAGCGGGGCGACAAGATCCTCTTTTTTCCCGTCTCCGGTGAGCCGTTCGATTACGGTTTCCGGCGGAAGCACTTCCAATTGGCAGCATACCAGCCGGATATATTCATCGCGGGACAGGGGACGGTACTTTTTTTCCCGGTACAGCGTTTCCATGGGGGTGCCCCGGAGCACATGGAGCATGTGGATCTTCACAGCCTCAGGCCTCAGCTGGCCGATATAGGCGGCGGATTCCAGCATCATCTGTTTTGTTTCCCCGGGCAGTCCGTTGATCAGATGGACGCAGATGCGGATGCCCCGGATTTTCAGGGCCTTATATGCCTCCATAAATTCCTGCAGATTGTAGCCGCGATTGATAATGCGGGCCGTGCGTTCGTGGATCGTCTGCAGGCCAAGCTCCACGGTGAGCAGCGTGCACTCTTTTAATTCCTTTAAATAGTCCATCGTTTCCGCGTTTAGCGCATCGGGGCGGGTGCCGATCGCCAGACCACAGATGCCTTCACACCGCAGTGCCCGCTCGTAGAGTTCCTGCAGGCGGGGCAGAGGAGCATAGGTGTTGGTGTGAGCCTGAAAATAGGCCACGGCTCTAGCCTCCGGATCTTTTTGACGCAGCCGGGCCATTTCCGTGGCAAGCTGATTCTCCAGCGGCACCTCCGGCGCGGCGGTGAAATAGCCGCTGCCGCTGCTGCAGAAAATGCAGCCGCCGGTGCCCTTGCTCCCATCGAGATTGGGGCAGGTGAAACCGGCGTCCAAAGAGGCTTTATAGAGCTTGTATCCCCGAGCCTGGTTTTCGAAGGCCAGGGTGTGGTAAAGTTTGTTTTCATAGGCGTAGGGAAAGTCGTAATTGATCATGGCGATCCCCTCTTTTCCATTGGTTTCTCTTCTCGTTTGATAATTTGGCAGATGCACTTCCGCCCTGTTTGCTCAGGCCTTTTTGGTGATCTTCCGGCCGCACTTGGGGCAGGTGATCTCAATTTTGCCCGCGCCTCTGGGCACACGCATGATGGCGCCACAGCCCCGGCAGCGGTAGTAGCGGTGTTCCCGGTCCTGACGGCGGCTGCGCCGGGCCTGGCGCGCCGCGCTGCACTTGGAAAGGAAGCGGCGATAGGCGGCGTTTTCTGCTTGCCGGGCCGGAATATTGCGCGAAAGGATGCGGAAAAAGGCCCACAAAATGATAGCCAGGCCCAGCAGCTGCACCAGAGGCAGATCACAGAAAATGCCGAAGATACAGATGCCGAGATAGATCAGCAGCAGGGTAAAGCCGAGTTCGTCGCTGCCGTAGCGGCCGGCCATAATGTTTTGCAGCCATTTTTTCATAGGGACATACCTCGCAGAACAGAAATCCTTCCATGTAAAATTCAAAGTTTGTTTACATTTTTTACCCCTTTGTCCATTGCATGGACATTTCAATTGTGCTATGATAATTAGCAATCGAAGGGCGAGAGTGCTAAAACGCGTTCTTATCGTTCCTATTATAATCACAATGCACGCAAAGTTCAAATTTTTCCTGCATTGTTCAAAATTTATTTACATTATAAACGCGCCGCCTGCCCTTTCGGCATACGGGCGCGGTCGTGTGGAGGTTGAAACGCAATGGCAAAGAAACAATTCAAGGCCGAATCCAAGCGCCTGCTGGACCTGATGATCAACTCGATCTACACCCACAAGGAAATTTTTCTGCGGGAACTGATCTCCAATGCCAGCGACGCCGAGGACAAGCTGTGCTATCTGGCGCTGACCGATGATCAGGTGGGACTGAGCCGGGGAGATTTCAAGATCGAGATCAAGGCTGATCCCGAGGCGCGGACACTGACTATCACCGACAACGGTATCGGCATGAGCAAGGAGGACCTGGAAAACAATCTGGGCGTGATTGCATCTTCCGGTTCTTACCGTTTCCGTCAGGAAATGGCCGAAAAGGATGAAAAGACCGAGGATGTGGACATTATTGGCCAGTTCGGCGTGGGCTTTTATTCGGCGTTCATGGTGGCGGACACCATTACTGTAACCACAAAAAAATACGGCGAAGAACAGGCCTGGCAGTGGAAATCCTCCGGTGTGGACGGTTACACCATCACCGAGGCCGAGCGCGATGGTGTGGGTACCGATATTGTCATGCACATCAAGGAAGACGCCGAGGGCGAGGATTATTCTGTGTTTTTGAAGGAGTATAAGCTCACGGAACTGATCCGCAAATACTCCGACTATATCCGCTACCCCATTCGGATGGCAGTGACCAAGCATCAGCGCAAGGAAGGCTCCCCCGACGACAAGCCCGAATACGAGGATGTAAAAGAGGTTGAAACCATCAACAGCATGGTGCCCTTGTGGCAGCGCCGCAAAGGTGAGGTGACGGACGAAGAATACAACAAATTCTATCAGGAAAAATTCTTCGACTATGTGGCGCCCCAGCGCACCATCCCTGTCTCTGTGGAGGGCACCGTGACCTACAAGGCCTTGCTGTTCATTCCCGGCAAGACCCCCTACGATTTCTACACCAAAGACTATAAGAAGGGACTGCAGCTCTATTCCGGCGGTGTGCTCATCATGGAGAACTGCGCCGATCTGCTGCCGGATTACCTGCGTTTTGTCAAGGGCGTGGTGGATACGCCGGATGTGTCGCTGAACATTTCCCGTGAAATGCTCCAGCATGACCGGCAGCTGAAGGTCATCGCCGCCAATCTGAAAAAGAAGATCCTGGCGGAGCTGGCCAAAATGCTGCGCGAGGACCGGGAGGGATACGAAACCTTCTTCAAGAACTTCGGCCTCGATCTGAAGTACGGCGTGCTTCAGAACTACGGCGCCAATAAGGACGAGCTGCAGGATCTGCTGCTGTTCCATTCCTCCACCGAGGAAAAACTGACCACGCTGTCCGAATATACTTCCCGCATGCCGGAAAGCCAGAAATATATTTATTACGCGGCCGGCGCCAGCCTGACCGCGATCGATTCCCTGCCCCAGACGGAGTTGGTAAAAGCCAACCACATGGAGATTCTGTATTTTACCGAGCAGGCTGACGAATTTTTGACTGAGGCGCTGCGCACCTATGGCGAAAAGCCTTTCCGCAGCGTGCTCAACGACGATCTGGGCCTGGAGAACAAGGAGGCCGAGGAGAGCGGCGAGAGCGACCACAGCGCTGTGCTGGACTTTGTCAAGGAAACCCTGGGCGATCAGATCAAAGAGGCGCGGCTGTCCAAGAAGCTGGTCAACCACCCCGTGTGCCTGACGGCTGAGGGCGGCGTCAGCTTTGAAATGGAGAAATACATGCAGGCCGTTCAGCCGGAAATGGGCGTCAAGGCTGAGCGCGTGCTGGAACTGAACGCGTCCCACAGTGCCTTCAAGGCGCTGGAAGCGGCTCTGGATGCCGGCGACAAGGACAAGGCGGCTGACTATGTCCGCATCTTTTTCGCCCAGGCTCAGCTGATTGCGGGACTGCCGCTGGAAAACCCGTCGGAGTATGCCGACCTGGTGTGCAAGCTGATGAAGTGATGCAGGAGCGGGACTTGCAGCGCGGAAGCTGCGGACTGCTTTGGATGAAATGAAAAGAAGGGGGCCAAAGCCCCCTTCTTTGTTTTTTTGGAATGGTGCGGCGGACTTATAAAAAATCGTGCCGCGCCCCGCCGTCGCTGCCCAGCTCTTCCAGTACACAGACGATGGCTTCGATGCGCTGAAAACACTCTGTATCGGAGAGAGTGGGATCGGATATCATTTCTTTGATCTGCCGGAGCGCCTGAAAACAGCGCAGCTCCACCAGCTGTGCGGGATTTTGCTGCAGCGTGGGAAAGGAAATCTGCATGGGATATTGCGAAAGAAGTTTCATAAGAAGTTCCTGATAAAATGATCCATCGCTGTGTGGCGGCATATTATACATCTCCAATCCAAGTTTTATGCAACAATATTGTAGCATAAAAGGGGTCTTGGTGCAACAAAATAGTAGCATCAAATCAAGGTGATGCTATGTATTTTCGAAGGCTGGAAGATTTGAGAATTGATGCAGACAAAACACAGCAGGAAGTGGCGGACTACTTGAACTGCAAACGCGAAGTTTACCGTAGATACGAGAAGGGGATTTATGAGCTTCCTGTATGGGCTTTGATCAAATTAGCAGAATACTACCACACCAGTACGGACTATATTCTGGGGCTGACGGACGATCCATACACAGAGCGCTCCAAATAAGGCTGGGTTCTTTTTTGAAAAAAGTGAAAAAGCCTCTTGACAAACGACAAGTGGTTTAGTATACTAAAGCACACAAAGCAACAAACCAAACCTTTGAGAAAGAGAAGTAAGCAGAGCCATGGGATGCAAAGCGAGCCTTGGGCGGTGGAAGCAAGGCCTGAACATTCTGCTGAATGGACTTTTGAGGGCGGCTTGAACCGGGACTGTTCCCGCAGTAGATGCCGACGGGTTCCCACCCGTTATCCATCGGGACACATATGATGGTATGTGGTGCGAGCGGACGCCGCGAGGCGTCAATTTGGGTGGTATCGCAGAAGCGAAGCGGCTTTTGTCCCATGGTTGGGGCGGAGGCTGTTTTTCTTTTATCCGAAAGGGCTGCCGGCAACAGCATTTCTCCATCTGCCATCCCAAATTTCTATTTTAAGGAGAAAAAAACCATGAAAAAGAACACGATGAAAAAGCTGACAGCTCTGGCCTGCGCCGGCGTAATGTCCCTGTCCCTGGCGGCCTGCGGAAACGGCGGCGATCCGGTCCCCTCTTCTTCCGGCGAAAACGGCGGTGCAGAAGGCGTTAAGATCGGTATTTTGCAGTATGCCCAGCATCCTTCGCTGGATAACTGTTATGAAGGCGTTCTGCAGGGGCTGGCCGAGGCCGGTTACACGGATGGCGAAAACGGTGTGAGTATTGAGTTCCAGAATGCCAACGGCAGTACTTCCGACGCCGACCTGATGGCGAAAACCATGGTGTCCACCGGTTGTGATATGATTATCGCCGTCGCCACGCCTGCTGCCATGAGCGCCTATGCCGCAGCCAAAGATGCGGGCGTACCCGTAATTTACACTGCTGCTTCCGATCCTATCGGTTCCGGTCTTGCCAAAGATCTCAACGATCCGGAAACCGGCGCTTCCGGTACCAAGGATGCGCTGAATCTGGAGGGACAGATGAAAATGATCCGCGCGTTTTTACCCGAGGCGGACACCATCGGCATCCTGTATACCACCAGCGAACCCAATTCCGTGGCGCATCTGAAAACCTTCCAGGAGCTGGCTCCGGAATATGGTTTCACCATCGAAGCGGTGGGCATTACCAATGAATCTGAAGTGGCCTCCGGTGCGGCGACCTTGGTGGCCAAAGGTGTGGACTGTGTGAATAATTTCACCGACAACAATGTAGTCAACAACCTCTCCACGCTGCTCCATGCCACCGACGAGGCCGGCATCCCCGTGTTTGGCTCGGAGGAGGAGCAGGTGCGCAACGGCTGCGTGGCCTCGGAATCGCTGGATTATGTGGCCCTGGGCGCGGAAACCGGTGCCATGGCCGCCGCTGTCCTCAACGGCGAGGCGGATATTATGACGCTGCCCGTTTCCGTGGTGGCCGATTCTACTCCGGTCTATTCTGCGGCCAACTGTGCCAAGTTCGGCATCACGCTGCCCGAGGAATACAGCTCCGCTATAAATCTCGACGAAGCCGAATAAACCGAAAAACCGCACATTTGTCTGCCGGGAAAGGCTCCTTTCCCGGCAGTTCTCCCTTTTCTCCGCAAGGGCGGAAAAAGGAAAACAGGAGGTAGAACGATATGGACGTCATCCTTTCTCTGCTCCAAAACGTCCTGGAGGAGGGCCTCATCTACGGCATCGTGGCCATGGGTGTGTATATTACATATAAGATTCTGGATTTCCCGGATCTGTCGGTGGACGGTACCTTCCCGCTGGGCTGTGCCGTCACGGCGGCGATGATCGTGGCCGGCGTCAATCCCTGGCTGGCCTGCATTGCTTCTTTTGTGGCCGGCGCGCTGGCCGGCTGCGTCACGGGGCTGCTCCATGTGCGGCTGCGCGTCACCGATTTGCTCTCGGGCATTATTGTGATGACGGCCTGCTGGTCCGTGAATCTGATTATTTTGGGTGCCAACCAGCCTAATCCTCTCGCAGGCAACTCTCTGCTGCAGTTTTACAATCAGCCCACTATTTTTACGTCGTTCCCCATGACGCTGCTGCCCGAAGGGCTGTACCGCTGCCGGGTGCTGATCCTGGCCGCTGTGCTGGCCATTGTGGTCAAAATGCTGATGGATGCGTTTTTGCGCACCAAGAGCGGCATGCTGTTGCGGGCGGCGGGGGATAATCCCCAGTTCGTCACGTCTCTGGGCCGTGATCAGGGGAATATGAAAATTCTAGGCCTTGCCATTGGCAACGGCTGCACGGCTTTGGCCGGCTCCGTTCTGGCCCAGCAGGCCGAAAGTGCCACGGTGTCCATCGGCACCGGCATGGTGGTGCAGGCGCTGGCCTCGGTCATTATCGGCGCCAGCGTCTTTGGACGCATCCGCCGCCTCAAGCCCACTTCGGCGGTGCTGTTGGGCACAATCCTCTACAAGGCGGTGCTGCTGATCGCCATGCTGTGGCTGCCGGCGGTGTTCCTGAAGCTGACTATGGCGGCGCTGTTTGTGGCGGCGCTGCTGACCGACCGCATTGGGAAAAAGAAGGGGGGCGTTGTTCGTGGCTGAGGAAACCAAACGCGGCGGTGTGCCGCAGGAAAAGCTGCTGGAGCTGCGCCATATCCGCAAGGTGTTCAACGCCGGCACCGTCAGCGAAATGGAAGTCTTTCATGATTTTTCCCTGACCATTCACAAGGGTGAATTTATTTCCGTGGTGGGTTCCAACGGATCGGGCAAAACCACCACACTGAACCTGCTCTGCGGCTCCCTGACGCCGGATGCGGGGCAGATTCTGCTCCATGGAAAAGACATCACCAAAATGCTGGAATACAAACGCGCGGCCTTTTTTGGCCGGGTGTTTCAGGATCCGGCCAAGGGCACTTGTCCGACCATGACCATTCTGGAGAACATGTCCCTGGCGGATAATAAAGGAAAGCCCTTTGGCCTGGGTCGCGGCGTGAACCGGAAAAAGCTGGACGAGTACAAACAGCAGCTGGAGCTGCTGCACCTGGGTCTGGAGGATAAGATCGACCTGCCTGTGGGGGTGCTCTCCGGCGGCCAGCGCCAGGCTTTGGCGCTGCTGATCTCCACCATGACGCCTATAGAACTGCTGGTGCTCGACGAGCACACTGCTGCCCTGGACCCCAAAAGCAGCGAAAACGTCATGGAACTGACGGATCGCATCGTGCGCGAAAAGCAGCTCTCGGCCATTATGGTTACTCACAATCTGCGCTTTGCCGTGGAATACGGCACCCGCCTGTTGATGATGGACAAAGGTGCCTGCGTTATTGATTCCGGACCCGACGGAAAAGCAGACTACAAGATCGAAGATCTGCTGCATACGTTCAACCAGATTTCCATTGAATGCGGAAATTGAATTGTTGTTCCCAGAAAAAATGCTCCCTTCCGGCCAAAACGCCGGAAGGGAGCATTTTTAATACAGTTCCGTGATCAGATACGCACAGCGATCGATGCCGATGGTGCCGCTGTTGAGGCACAGGTCATGCCGTTCCGCTGCGCTCCAGCGGCGCTCGGTGTGGAGACGATAGTAGGCGGCGCGGCGTTTGTCCTTGTCCCGCGCGCTTTTCCGGGCTGTCATCACGCTCGCCGTAGAGTGCCACGATGCGCTCGGCCCGCATGGCAAGAGGTGCATGCACGAACACGCGCAGAAGATCGCTGCGTTCGCGCAGCACAAAGTCGGCGCAGCGGCCTACGATCACACAGGGTCCCTTGTCTGCCAGTTTCAGGGTCACCTATTTCTGGATATCCCACAAAATATCTTGGGCCATATATTCGGCCTGGCTGGTCAGGGCATCGGCCAGCCAGTGGCCGCCGCCGGGCAGCTCTTCGCTTTTACGCGCAATGTAATCGCTGCCAAAGCCGCTTTCCCTGGCGATCTGGTCGATCAGCTCCTGGTCATAGCAGGGAATGTGCAGCGCCTGGGCAGCCTGCCGCCCGATGGTCCGTGCCGCACACCGCCGTAACGGCGCCCAGCAGCACCAGCGCGCGGACGTTGAGCAGCCGGCACAGCCGGGGAAAAATAAATTGGTGATCACGATCAGCAGCGCCGGCGTGCTGATGATCATCTGCACCAGCCTCTGGCTACTGGCAGAAAAATACGCCTGAATGACACCCAGGGCCGGGGCCACTGCCGCGCAGGCCATTACGGTGAGCAATGACAGGGAAAGGATGCTCCCTGTCAAGCGCTTTTTGTGTGTTTTTTTGCCGTCAAAAAACCGATTCCTTTCTGGATAAAACCTGTGCCCGGCGGGAGAAAACAGCCGGGCTCACTGTGCATGGCATAAAAAATGCGTAAGTCCATGTTTGGACTTACGCATTTTCTGCTACGCAACAAAATTATTTTAACACATTCTTTTTTCAAAAATTAAAGCTTTTTCAGTTGCATTCCGCTAAATTTTTTGCTGTGCCGGTCGAAGAAGGCGTTCTGTGCAACCGTTTACTTCATAGCCGTATTCGTGCAGCATAAGGGTGTCGTCAATTATTTCGTCGTAAACACCGGGCCTGCGCAGAAAGCCACTTTTTTCATAAAGACGCAGGGCCGGCGTATTGCTGTCCACCACGAAAAGCCGCAGGTATTCTGCACCGCGGCACCGAGCCGTCCGGCGTGCCTGTGCGAGCATATAGCCGCCGACCCCCTTGCCCATATATCGGGCATTCACGGCGAAACGATCCAGATACAAGGCCTTTGCTCCGGGATGCTCCCAATCGATGCTCGTTTCACCTGCGTTCTCGCCGCACAGGGCAAAGGCGGATATTATCTCAGATCGGTGCAGCAGAAGGTACAGCCGGCCCGTTTGGATGTCTTCTTCCAGAAAATCAAAGGGATAGTGCTCGTCCCATATCCCGATGTGATGGGCGTTCATGTGGCGTACGATCTTCTGGTAAACCGTTTTGATCTGCGGCAGATCCTGCAAAGCGGCTGTCCGGAACGTTATGGGGGCCTTTGCCGCTGCCCATTCGCTCAGCATTGCGTTTCCCCGCCGGCTCCCTTCTGGGAAAAGAACTCTTCGGCATAGCGCACTGTGCTCATAGCATCCCGGCCGTAAAAATCTGCGCCGATCTGGCGGGCATAGCTGGCCGTGAGCACTGCACCGCCCACGGCCACGCGGCAGCCGGGCCGCTCTTGCCGCAGCAGGTGGATGGTCTCTTCCATGTAAGGCACTGTGGTGGTCATCAAAGCGCTTAGCCCTACGAAATCAATGCTTTCCCGCTGGGCGGTTTCCACAATGGTTTCCGGGGCTACGTCCTTGCCCAGATCCAGCACGTCAAAGCCGTAGTTCTCCAACAGTGTTTTCACGATATTCTTGCCGATGTCGTGCACGTCGCCTTTCACGGTGGCCAGAATCAACCGCCCCTTGGTTTCCTGGGCTGTGCCGGAGGCGCTCAGATGTGCTTTGAGCACGTCAAAGGAGGCTTTGGCCGCATCGGCGCTCATCAGCAATTGGGGGAGGAATACGGTTTTTGCCTCGAACCCCGCGCCCACCTTGTCCAGAGCGGGGATCAGTTCGTCGTCAATGATCGAAAGGGGTACGCCGCCAGCGGCAAGCAGAGCTTTGGTTTCCTCTTCCGCCTCGTGGGCCAGGCCTTTCAAAACGGCCTGGCGCAGCGATCGCTCTGCTCCTGCGCAGGTGCTCGGCAGTGCGGCATCCTCCGCTGCGGCACTGTAGTGGGCCACATAGGCTGCGCAGCGGTCATCAAAGCCCATCAGGGCGCAATAGGAGCGGTAGGCATCCATGATGGCGGCCTCGCCGGGGTTGACGATGCCGGCGGACAGACCCCGGCCCATAGCCAGCGTGAAAAACGCCGCGGTGATCTTTTCCCGGCGGGGCAGGCCAAAAGAGATATTGGACACGCCCAGCACCGTCTGTATGCCGAGCCGGTGGCGCACATACTCCAGTGTTTCCAGCGCCACAGCGGCATTGTCCGGCCCGGTGCTGACGGTCATAGCCAGTGCGTCCACAATCAGATCCTGCTCAGAAAGGCCGTAGGTTCTGGCGGTGGCCAGTATTTTTTCGGCGATGGCAATGCGCCCTGCGGCAGTGGGAGGGATGCCGCCCTCATCCAGCGTCAGGGCCACCACGGCTGCGCCGTATTTTCTGGCCAGCGGAAACACGGCGGACATGCTCTCTTTGCCGCCGTTGACGGAGTTGATCAGGGGACGGCCGTTGTAGATGCGCAGCGCGCGCTCCAGGGCCGCGGGATCCGAGGTGTCCAGCTGCAGCGGCAGGTCGCACACAGCCTGCACGGCCTGCACGGCCTGGCAGAGCATGTCCGGCTCGTCGATCTCGGGCAGGCCCACGTTGAGGTCCAGGATCTGCGCCCCGGCATCGGCCTGGGCCAGGGCTTCGCGGCACAAATAATCCATATCGCTCCGGCGCAGCGCTTCTTTCAGCGCTTTTTTGCCGGTGGGGTTCAGCCGTTCGCCGATGATGAGCGGCGCATGGCCCAGTTCTGCGGTATGGGTGTAAGAGGCGGCCAGGGTGCGCCGGTGCGCGGGCGGTGGTGCGACAGTGCAGCCGCGGCAGGTGCGCACCATGGCGGCAATGTGCTCCGGCGTGGTGCCGCAGCAGCCGCCCACGATGGCTGCGCCGGCCTCCAGCAGGGCGCGGCAGTCCGCGGCGAATTCCTCCGGCTTCACCAAATAACAGGTTTGCCCTTCCACCACCACAGGCAGCCCGGCATTGGCGCTGACTGCAATGGGCAGGGAGCACGCCGCGCGCAGCTGTGGCAGAAGGGCGAGCATCTGCTTGGGGCCCAGGCCGCAGTTCAGGCCGATCACGTCGGCTCCCAGTCCTTCCACTACGGCTGCTGCGGCGGGAATATCCGCGCCGGTAAGCAGCTTTCCACTCTCGTCGAACGTCAACGACACCAATACCGGCAGCGTGGAATGCTCTTTGGCCGCCAGTAGCGCCGCTTTGGTTTCGTAAATATCGCTCATGGTTTCGATGACGATCAGGTCAGCCCCGGCAGCCGTGCCGGCCTCGATCTGTTCGGCATAGGCGGTATAGGCGTCCTCAAAGTCCAAATCACCGTAGGGTTTCAGAAGTTTTCCCGTGGAGCCGACGTCCAGTGCCACCCAGGCGCGACTTTCCGCCGCCTCTTTGGCCAGACGCACACCGGCGGTGATCAGCTCGGCAGAGCGGGCCGCCCAACCTTCCAGCTTGTAGCGGTTGGCACCGAAGGTGTTGGACAGGAGAATGTCGGCTCCGGCGGCGCAATAGGCGCGGTGGATGTCAAGAAGTACTTCCGGATGGGTGACATTCCAACTTTCCGGTAATTCGCCCGGACTGAGGCCCCGGCTTTGCAGCAGCGTGCCCATAGCGCCGTCGATGAATACAGGGCGCGTGCCCAGCGCTTCCAAAAATGACTGCATGGCGTTATCCTTCCCGCCGGAAGGGGCAGTCCGTCCTGCCGCAGTTCCGGCACTTGCGAAAACTTTTCGTTGGTTCGGCGGAGATTCCGATCACCGCGGTGACGGATTTGCTGGGGGTCATGATGAAATGCTCATTCAAACTCAGCCCCAGCCGTTTGGACAGTTCCAGCAGGCGGAAAAAATCCGCCTGCCGGGAAAGGGGCAGGTCGCCGTAGCCCGGCGAATAACGGGGGCGCAGATACAACCCCCGCGCTTCGTACTCTGTGCCGAGGGTCTCCTGCACATCATCGCAGTATTGTTCGATCATGGCCGCACCGGCGGCGTGCACCATAGAACTGCGGGCCATGGAGCGCAGGCTTTCCGTACGGGCCATGCGGTCGGCCTCTACGCCCAGCGTGGCGGCGAACAGCAGCAACGCCGAGCACCCCTTCAGATGCCGGGCAAGGTCTGCGCCGTCGAACGTTATGCCGCCGAAGGAAACGGAGGCGTCCGTCACAGAGCAGGGATATTCCTGCCATACGGACCGCGGTGTCACGCGCTGCTCCATGCTCCGGCATACACCGCGCACTTCGGCGCGCAGGGACTCGTCTGCCTGGGGCGCGCTCAGATAGCGCAGGGCTTCGTTCTCCGGAATGGCGGTCATTGCAGGATCTCCGAAAGGTTGGCCATGATGCTCCCGGCAATCTCGGGCTTGTTCATGGTGTAAATGTGCACATGGTCCACGCCGTTGGCCAGCAGGTCGATGATCTGCTCGGTGGCATAGGCGATGCCTGCCTGCTTCACGGCGGCAGGGTTGTCCGCAAAGCGGTCGATGATGGCGCGGAAACGGGCCGGCAGTTGGCTGCCCGACAGGCTCATGATGCGCTTGATCTGGGAGGCGTTGGTCACGGGCATGATGCCAGCTGTTACCGGCAGGTTGATGCCGGCGCGACGGAGCTTGTAGAGGTAGCTGTACAGCTCGTTGTTGTCGAAAAACATTTGGGTGGTCAAAAATTCGCAGCCGGCGTCCATTTTGTATTTCAGGTTTTCGATGTCCTCATATAACGTAGCCGATTCCGGATGTCCCTCCGGGTAGCAGGCGCCGCCGATGCAGAAGCCGCCGAAAGCGCGGATTTCCTCCATCAGTTCGCTGGCATGGCGGTATCCGTCCGGGTGCGGAAAGGTGCCGTTCCTGGGTAAATCACCCCGCAGGGCCAGGATGTTTTCGATGCCCAGCTTTTTCAAATCCTCCAGCGATGCGCGCACCTCATCCCGGGTGGCGGCCACACAGGTCAGGTGGGCCAGAGCCGTGATGCCGTTGATGTTCTGCACCTCGTTCGCCATGTCGGCGGTAGTGGCGCGGCCGTTGCCGCTGCCGCCGGCGCTGCAGGTGACGGACATATAGGCCGGGTGCAGCGCCGCCATGCGGCGCACTACGCTGGAAGCATCCAGCAGAGCGGTACCAGGTTTGGGCGGGAACAGTTCGCAGGACACCGTGGGCCGGTTGGACTGCAGCAGTTCGGTCAGTTTCATGCTGCGCCCCCTCAGTTCAGTTTGGCCAGTTCGGCGAGCACATCCACCTCCGGATGCTTTTCGCCCGGCTGCTCGCCGATGGCGGCGCTGTTTAACAACTGGTTGAGCGTAAAGGTACTTGTCAGCTGGTTGTAGGTTTCTGCCGACAGGATAACCGTGTCGCCTACGCCGTTTTCGTCGGCGATATACACCGGCTCGTTGTGTTCATGAACATATGCGGAAATTTCTTCGTAGTGTTCCAGTAATTCCTGTTTGCTTCGCAGCAGGGACATTTACATCAGCCTCCTTGGCTTGAATAGAATGAAACATAGTGTTATTATAGGGATTGTGGGAGCATTGCGCAAGACCTTTCCCGCGAAAATTGAAAAAACTCCCGGCCCACGGCCGGGAGGCGCGGTCAGTGTGTTTTACGCATGGCGTTCAGCCAAAGGTCGGCGATGGTTTTCATGCCGTCAGCATGGGGATGCGCTACGTCGATGGCGGCGTATTCCATACCGCTTTTGGCCAGATCGGCCACATGGCAGCCTTCGGCTTTTGCTGCGGCGCGGATGATCTCATTGTATCCGTCCAGAGGGGCGCTGACTTCTGCGTTATAGTAGGTGATTTCCTCGTCCTTCACGCAATAGCTCCACAGTAGCGTGCCGCACCAGATTGCAGCGCCGGGATAATTGCGCCGCAGCTTTTGCAGCATCAGGCGATAATCTCGGTCAAATTCGTGCAGGGGGATGCCGTAGCCGGCGTCGTTGGTGCCCATATAAATGAGGATCATGTCCGGATTGCCCAAGTGGGAGGTGCGCTGATCGCTGCAGCCGCTCAAATAGTTCGGGGAGCGGTGAAAGCGGTCGGTGATGGCTGCAGCGGTGCCGTCGGGAGTGTACAGGTCGCTGTCCGACACTGTTGTGCTGGAAAAGGAATCGTTGACTTCCAGCACGCCGTCCAGCCCCCGGATGACCCGCATCCACCAAGTGTCTTCCACGCCGCGCATTTCTGCCATAGCCATGGCGAACAGGTCATAAAATACGCCGTCGGGAGTGGTGTAACCGGAAAAGGTGCTGATGGAATCCCCCAGCACGGAAATTTTTTTCATTGCAAAGTTGCCCCTTTCTGCGTTGACAAAGATTGCTGCATTGGGTACAATGATCCATATGCTGCGGCGCAAAAGCGCGGTCGGGTTTGTCTGTGTCCTGTATTATAGCAGGACTTCCTGGTGAGCACAAGGCGCAGATTTTTCATTTTGCCGGAAGGGATGTGCCATGATCTTCCGACGGAAGCTAACCGATCACGGCGTCTGCGGCCGGGCAGAATTTGAATATGCCTCCGTAGCTCAGTTGGATAGAGCGGTCGCCTCCTAACAATCCAACCGTTCGAATCCCGGAGCCCTTCAAAATTGAATATTTTCTGTATAAGCCCCCGTACCTCACCAGGATAGAGGGTCCGCCTCCTAAGGTTATGCTCTACCAGCCGCCTTACGATGAAAAGTGACTGTTACCATTTTTAATTGAATAGATGTCTCTGTAGCTCAGCAGGATAGAGCGTTCGCCTCCTAAGCGAAAGGCCGTGGGTTCGAATCCCGCCAGGGACGCCAGCAAACACGCCGAAAACCTTTGATTTATCAGGGTTTTCGGCTTTTCTTATTTCTGCGGCTTTTGTGGCTTTTTTGCAAAAAACCTTGGTTTGCTAACATTTGCTAACGAGATTTGGCCTTTTGCTAAGAAAGGCGGTAAGTCAGAGGTTCGATTTTTACCAAAGGAACTTGCAAACATTTGTTAGCAGAAATTAGAGGAAGTTGCAAACAAAATCGCGAATTTGCTAACATCGCTCAAAAATGCTTTCAGAACCTTGCTAACAAAAAAAGTGTTTGGTCACTGTGCAAAGTGGTTCAAACGAAGAAAACCTCTCACAAAGTGAGAGGCGTTCTTCTGTGGGAGGGACTTTATAAAGCTTTTGCCAGCTGCTTGAGCAGTGCGGCAGTTTCGGGATTTTTAAGCAGTTCCAGTATCTTCGCTGCATCGCTTTCATCACTTTCAGTGACGGCAGTATCCGCAGTTTCTGGCTCTGTATCTTCAACGGGATCAGGAGTCTTAGAGGAATAAAATGCTTCCTCCAATCGCTGAGCGTTTATGCAGCGATCCTCGTCGATGATGTGAGAATAGACATCTGCAACCATTTTTACCTGAGCATGACCGGAGTCGCCCTGGACGGATTTCATATCGCCGCCATTGAGTTTCAGCTTGTAGGTGATGCTGGAGTGGCGGAGAGAATGGAATACAACATGAGGCAGTCCGTTTTCTTTGATAAGTTTATTGAAAGCACGGTTAATCACCTGGCTTTCCATCGGACGGCCATTGCTGGAGCAAAAGACCAGGTTATTGTCGATGTATTCGTCTCCAAACAGATCCATCAGCTCGTCGATTTCTTTTTTTCTCTCTACCAGCATATAGGCAACTGTTTTCGGCAGGTACACACGGCGAATACTGGTTTTGGTTTTAGGCTCTTTCAGGACCAGAGCAGTATGGGTACTGGCTATGCAAGGTGGAAACTTCTTAATAACACCTTTGTCGCTCAAATCGTCTAATGCACCTCGTGTAACCCGTTGCAGCTCTTTGTTGACGAATATATAAGCTGAACCATTTTCTATGCTCTGTGGTGCAATATCAATACAGTCCCAGGTAAGGCCCAGCATTTCGCCAATGCGTAAGGAGCAGGAGAACGCCAGATTTAAGGCAAGGGAGAGGATAGGATCATCACAGACTTCCATAGCCTTGCTCAGAGTTTCGGCAGTCCATATATCCCGTTCTTTATGTTCTTCTTTGGGAAGTGTCGCATTCAGGACAGGGTTACGGCTGATTAGTTCCCAACGCACCGCCTGATTAAAGGCACTGCGAAGTAGCTTGTGAATTTCTCTTACTGTATGCGGGGTCAGATATTCGCTTGTGGGTTTGCGGTTGTTGACGCTTACCGTTTTCACAGAGAGCAGATCGCGGTAATACTTATCCATCATCCTTGGAGTGATGTCGGATAGTAACATATCTCCGATAATAGGAGTTATGTAGTTTCTCGCCAGGCCACGGCGGCTTTCATATGTTGACATTGCCCAGGTATTTACACCATAGATGGACATATATTCATCGAGCAGATCGTTCAGGGTCTTTGCCGTAGGAATAAAGAAGGTTCCAGAGTCCTGCTCATACTCAATTTGCTTTTTTCGTTTTTTTGCTTCTGCATTTGTGCTGAAGGTTTCCCAACGCTGTCTGCGTTTTCCGTTTTCATCTGTGTAATCATACACCACAGAATATTTGCTTTTACGCTTCACGATAGATGCCATTTTCATTGCTCCTTTCTGAGATTTTCACATAATGAGTTTGCTTTTGATACCAGGCTTCAAAACTGCTGGTAATGATACGAATTCTTCGATCAATCAAGGTCGTCTCAAAATAGCCCCTTTTAACAAGGTCATAAGCTGTGCCAGATTTCAGCCCCAAAAGATCCGCCATTTCCGGTACTGACATCGTAGTATGCCGCCATTTCTCTCCGGGCGGTGTACCATCCACTTTTTTATAGTGGAACTGGCCGGCATACCAATCTTCAAAGCTATCCAGCATAACTCTCATTCGTCCGGCCACTTGAATTGTTTTGAAATAGTTCTTTTTAACCAACCAGTAGGATTCTACTTTACCAAGCCCAAGCATTTTGCCCATCTCTGGTACAGACATACTGGTCTTTACTCTTTGTTTCTGCATGGCTTTTGCCTCCTCTATAAAGTTTTTCTTGCTATGGCCTCATTGTAAGAGAAAGCAGAAAAAAAGTTAAGGATGTCGATTTGGAGATCGGCATCCTTGACAAATCATTCATCTGTGTGATCCAGCCAGTCATCAAAGCTCTTTTTGGAAATGCGGATATGACCGCCGACTCTGACGCTGTGGAATACACCTTGTTTTACCAGATTATATGCTGTGGGACGACTGATACCCAGAATGTCCTGAATCTCATCGACCGTATAGGTCCTTTTGTCATAGCTGACAGGATTTTGTTCATTAAAGCGGTTCAATTCCGCAATTCTTGCTTCAAACATAAAAACGCCTCCTTTATCCGGTAAGTGGCCTTACGGAGCCTCCATTTCCTCCGGAATATGAATATCTAAACTAACTTGCAGGGCATCATCAATCGCTCTCATTTCTTCGCGAGATACGCGCCCAATGTACGATAAAACACGCCTTTTATCAATCGTTTTAATTTGCTCCAGCAGAACAACAGATTTCAGTCCAAGCTCTGGAACGCTCTCCAGTGCATAGTGTGTGGGCAGCTCCTTTTTCTTGATCCATTTACTGGTGAGCGGAGCTACGATCAAAGTGGGGCAGAAAAAATTCCCCACATTGTTTTGAAGAACCAGGACAGGACGGGTGCCGCCTTGCTCTGATCCAAAATAAGGGTTCAAATTGGCATAATATAAATCCCCACGCTTATAAATCCAATCTTCTTTCATGTTCATCCTCCTATGTTTTGAGATTTGATTATGTAAGAAGGAGGCTCTGCAAATTACAGAGTCTCCTTCAATTTAGCGCCTGTTTTATCCCTTACTTGTCCACGACACCCCAGGGATTTGGGTAATCATTAAGCCGCAGGTGGCTGGCCTGCTTCTCAGGAATTTCACCTCCACTTCGTTTGGTCTTACCCATGGCCTGCGACGGTTGTTATCACGCTCGGACTATGGCTGTAAGAGAGCTTTCCTCCTTGTTATGCCATGACCGGATGCCATCCGATGTATTCCAGCCTGATATATTTCTGATAAACCGCAAACTCATCTATACAGCAAAAATGGGTTGGCCTGTTATGTGAGTGGCAGCTCTCAGAAAATATACCGCTGATGTAGCGGCAATTACGCCCAAAGAGGATCAAACTTAATGATTCGTATATGAGGTTGTCAAGGTGCAAGTGAAAGGATTTCCCTCTCACTTGCTACTGCCACTTTTTTAGAAAATCGCAACCAACTTTTTTATTTTTTCTTCAATTTTTTTCAATCGCTTATCTGCGGCTTGCCGAGTAATACCATATCGTTGGGCTAAACAAGTTGCATTTGGTATCTTCATTTCATAATAGGACAATATAAAATCTCGTTCTGCTGGACTCAGTTTCAATAGAGCTTGGTGTAAATCCTCAAGAAGTAAATTCTGAATAGCTTGTTCCGCAGTATCAACAGATTCATCCACAAACAAATCTGTATCCTGATAACCTTCCTCTGTGCCGTCACGATCTCCCACATGGGAAACTGGGAATATAGAGCGACTTTTCTCATGTTCCTGGAGATAGCGGCTGTGGCGGTCCTCCTGTTGGTATTTTTCAAAATCTTTGCGAGAACATTCCATGATAATGCGGTCATCTTCATCACGGAACATTTTGACTGTTTCAACAAAAAAGCGCCCAGTAAAGCAACCATTGCGGCGTGCCTTACTGAACGCTGAAAAACTGATTTCCTCCCATTCCTGTGGGCTGTTATTTTTCCAAATGAATACTCTCGTCATATCCTTTCCTCCGTTCAAATTCTTGGTAGTCAGCGAATTTGAACGGTGTCATGGATATTTTGCTATGTACGCCTCCCAGCGCATACCGGCCTCCTAATACCGGGCAAAGAAAAAGGCCGGAAGTGTTTTCACCTCCAGCCATGTTCCTGCCGCCATATTGCAGCAGGAATGAAAAAAGCCCGGTTAATGCCGGGCCTTATGTAGAAAAGTATTCAATTTAGCGCATTCCTGCCACTATACCAAGTATAGCAGGTCGGAAGTCGGAAGGGAGTAGGGATTAGGTCGGGGATTTGTCGGGATTTAGTCGGGATTTAGTCGGGATTTAGTCGGGGCAGCTCCTCCAGGACTTCTGGAATAGAATATCCAAACAAGCAAACAGAAAATAAATAGATGGCTTCTCGTTTTCGGTCATAAAAGACACTGCGCTCTATATTTAGTTCTTCCAGCAATTCTTTCTCTGTACTGTTGAACCGATAGATGAATTGCTTAGTCAAAATTTCATAGTAAAGTTCTCCTCGATCTGGATACCGTTTCAGACGAAGGAGTGCACGGTCAATAATATTGACCAGCATTTGATTTTGAACAAGGCAGCAAACTTTTTCTTCAAAGGATTGCAGTTCAATATCTGGTGCAAAATTTTCAAGATAGCAGAGGCCAGACTCTATATCTTGTTCTCCCATAATCCAAGCAGTTTCTTGTAATTCTTCTGCCCGTTCACTCAGAACCCAGACTACATCACGGTAAATCTTTAGAATCAGCTTACTTCTATGAAACGCAGCGTCGCTGTTAAGCCCCAAAGCTGTTAGCCTGCTGTTACATTTTTGGATTGTTGTACTTTCTTTTCTCATAGAACATCCCTCCTTGTTCGCAATATTGCGAACATATTAGGTACAAAATAGCATAGCAGAGGAGAGTGAGAGAGGGCAGTGCCTCCCTCTATTCCCCCCTTTGGTTATATCAGGTTCCTGGATTTTAGACGAATCTGCATTGCTTGCTTGGAAACCTCAAAAATATTTGCCATTTCTGCAATGAGCTGTTCATCTGTCCGGCCTATTCTAATCCGGTAAAAACATTTTTTGATCTGCGGTAAAGGCATCAGCAGAGCAGAGGCCAGAGTATCCGCCTGACGCTCAATTATGCCATGACTTTCGTCGGAAGAAACATTTCCGTTATACGCAGCAACATCTCCTGTACCGGAGTATAACTTCTTATGCAGTACCCAATGAGCCAACTCATGGGCACAGGTAAAACGGAGCCGTCCCAATTTTGACGGATCACAAAGCCGTTCATCAATTAAGATTGTACCGGCTCTTACTGCAATCATTCGATACTGTCTCTGTATCTGGTCATATAAGACAACAGCACCGTCATCGAAAATGGTTTCCCCTAATATATTTGGTTTTTTTCTTAGTGTATGAAACTCCAGGATTAGGTCAAACTTTGTCTCGATGATGGTTTCGATTGGCACAGGACATGGTTGCCCGGATAGCAGAGAGGGATCATATTCCATCAAGATTTTTCGCCCTACCGCTTCGATTGCTTCTGTACGGATTTGTGGAATTGACAAAGCTCTCCCCCCCTATCGTTTACGCTCCTTTAGCATTTTCATAAATGTCTGCCATTCTTCATCGGTAGCGTCTACTTCTTTTGCCACACGCAAGGCTGCCCGAACAATATCTTTTTCCATGATATAGTCTGGCAAATCAGCAGATACTGTATTGCGTGATTTTGCGGCCAGATCCAAAAGCAACTCATGTTCTGATTTATCCAAATTCAGAAAGGCGGAGATGCGTTCCACAAAATCTCCATTGGGTGCAGGACGGCGGCTTTGTTCAATATCACACAGATAACCGTAAGCAATATTCAAATGCTTGGCTGTATCGCGTAAATTGAATTTGTGCGCCTTGCGTTTCTCGGCTATAAATGATCCAAAAGTTATATTGCCCACAGCATTCACCTCTCATTTGTTCGACGAACTGCGAACATCTTGCTTATATTGTATATCGAACAACTGTTCAGTTCAAGGGTAAAAATTGAATTTGAAAAGAGGTGTTAAAAATCAATAACACCTCTTTTGCGCTATATAAATTCCTGAGCGATTTGCTGCATTTCTGTAATGCACTCTTTGGGGGATAGAATCTTTATTTTCCCCTTGAATTTGAATATCCAGCCATAAAAGGTTCCACTGGGGTTTACTTCAATTCTTGCTGTGAAGTGTGCGTCATCATATTTCTCAACAG
The DNA here is from genome assembly GCA_020555605.1 of bacterium 210917-SL.2.15. Lineage (GTDB taxonomy): Bacteria > Bacillota > Clostridia > Oscillospirales > Oscillospiraceae > Pseudoscillospira. The sequence goes on from JAJCJC010000007.1 coordinate 32,540, forward strand.
GTACATCTTCTCCATAATGATCTATGATTACACGCATCAGTTCGTTTTCACATACCAGGGTTACTTCTTTCGATGACTCTGAGGTAAACATATCCACCATTGTGTTTGTATAGGAGGCTACATCAAATCCCTCTATCGGTATAAAGCAAGTTTCAAGGGTTTCTACGCCTGTTAGCCGATCTACACGGAAGTGAGCAATCTTCTGATGCTTCAGAGAAAATCCAATCAAATAGTAATGGTCATTTTTCCATTCAAGCGCATAGGGATTTACGACATAATAATATCCATCATGCTTCAAGATTTTCTTTTTTTCCTGAGTATATTCATAGTATTGGAACCGAATTTGCTGATGGTTTCCAATCGCTGTTTGGATATTATCAATGATATAGTAAACCTTTTCATTATGCGGTTTGACACGGCTGGATAAAGCAGCAAATTTTTGAAGCTGCTCTGCCTGATGTGTGCTGGTCAGACGGCATAATTTCTGTACCAGTTCCTCGGATTTCTTGGCAGAAATGATCTTCGAGGATGCTACTGCGTCTGTCAGCATTTTCAGTTCTGGATACTCAAACAGGCGGCTTCCCATAAAATATTGGTTTTGGGTACTCTTGACCACCACAATATCAATTCCTGCATCGATCAGAGTATTGGTATCCGCGTAAACAGTCTGCCGCACTGCCTGAATTCCTTTTCCATTCAGATGGGAAATGATTTCAGATACTGTGGCGGGATGGTTTTCATCGGTCCGCGCATAGAGAAACCGGAGTAATTCCAGTATCCGCATATTTGTTGAATTCTGCATACTTCACCTCCTACAATAATAATTGCGGTTAAAGGCGCGGCAGCCAGCCGCGTCTTTTTCCATCTCAAAGCCGAAGCTGTTAGAATGGGAGAGTAAATGGCCTGACCCATATCACCTTGGGCCAACCCGCCCGTCGAGGAGTCCGTCAGCCGCCTCTCTCATTCGCAGCATTCGATTTGCGCAGGTAGAGCCACCTTGTGCGCTCGCGTCACTCAGGAGATTGAACAGGCAATGAGGAAAGAGCGGAAAGCCATATCCAATCAGAAGGAGGAACAAAATGAACGCAGTTGGGATCGATGTTTCCAAAGGGAAAAGCATGGTGGCTGCCCTGCGGCCAATGGGTGAAGTGGCGTTGCTGCCACAGGAATTTCTCCACACCGAGGTCGGTCTGGAGCAGATGGCCTACGCCATCATTGCGCTGGGGGAAGATACCCGCGTCATCATGGAGGCCACCGGACGCTACCACGAGCCGGTCGCGGCGGCGTTGCATGAGTACGGCATTTATGTCTGCGTCCTGAATCCGCTGTTCATCAAGCAGAGCGGGGGCGGTTCCATTCGCAAGGTCAAAACCGATAAGGCAGACGCCATGAAAATCGCCAAGTACGGTCTTGACAACTGGGTGGATCTGCGGGAATATACTCCCATGGACACGGTAAGGCAACAACTGAAGCTGTGCAGCCGCCAGTATAACCTCTACATGAAAACGGTGGTATCGCTGCAAAACAATCTCATTTCATTGACCGACAAGACCTTTCCCGGTGTGAACGAACTGTTCTCCAGCCCAGAACGCGCCGACGGTCACCAGAAATGGGTGGACTTTGTCATGACCTTCTATCACTGCGACTGCATCTGCCGCGTCAGTGAGAATGCGTTTGCCGAGCGCTACCAGAAGTGGTGCAAGCGCAAGGGCTACCATTTCAGCGCGGAAAAGGCGCAGGATGTTTATCTCGGGAGCTGCGGTCATTTCACCACGCTGCCGAAGAACGACAACACGAAATTGCTCATTACGACTGCTGCCCAGCAACTGCTTGCAGGCAAGATGACGCTGGCCGCCTTGCGCACTGAAATGACACGCCTTGCCAAGCAATTGCCGGAGTATGATATCGTGCGTGCCATGTACGGTGTGGGCGAGACGACTGCCGTGCAGCTCATGGCGGAGATCGGCGACGTGCGCCGTTTTCCGCGCCGCAGCTCCATCGTCGGTTTCGCGGGTGTTGATCCGGCTGTAGACCAGTCCGGCAAGCACAGCGCCAAGAGCGTCCCTACGACCAAGCGCGGCTCTCCGCATCTTCGGAAAACGCTGTACCAAATCGTCTGCACTTACCTAAAGAAGTCTCCTGTAGATGAGCCTGTGTACCAGTTCCTCGACAAGAAACGCAGCGAGGGCAAGCCTTATTTTGTCTACATGACAGCCGCGCAGAACAAGTTCCTGCGCATCTACTATGCCCGTGTGAAAGAGTGCCTGGAGGCTTTTGACGCACAGCAGGACACCTCACAAAGATAAATCAGATTGCTACTTTATCCCGGCTGGCGAAGCTTTTTCTCCAGCCTGTTTTGTCATGCCCTTTTTCAGCTGTGCAAATTTTGCGGGACTTTTTTCATTTCAGCTATTGACTTTTGTTTGCAGGACTCCTCGATTCTTAAAATGGCCTATTTTGTGTGGTGTCCAGCTCCAAAGACCAGAAGCAGGGCGACAGCACAGAGAAGTAGGCCAGTCCAATTTCGATCCATAATCAGCTTGATTACCGCCACAAGCAGCAGTCCGCCCACCAGGAGCACAACGCCGTTCATTCAGCGTCCTCCCGAGGCATAGTTCCCCATGTGGATGTCCAGCACCTCTCTGGGCGGCTGGATCAGGGCGTCCTCATACTGGCACTTCCACTGAATCTCCCGGCACATCTGGCCATCCGCCACGCCGCCTATGGTTTCCCCATCCTGAATGGGGTTATCATGCTCCAATATGTACGATGCCACATTGTAGGCGTGGTTTACCACCCAGTTGGGGTCCATGCCGTGGAAGTGGTACTGGAGGTCGGGCAGGAGCAGGGTGCTCATACCCACCGTGTCGATGAGCATATCCTCCGTACCCTCAATGTTGAAGAAACGGACATTGACGCCAAAGCGGATAAACCGATCTGGCCCCTCAATCTGATGGGAGCGCACATCCTCTGCCAGAAACAGCTTGCCGCAGTTCTGGAAATAGAATGCCTCACAGGTGGGGTACAGCTCCGCCAGAGCCTCCAGAAAGTCGGCGTCCAGGTTGGCCCGTTCCAGCGCCGGAAGTGCCGCAGCCAGCATATCGGTGGCTACCACCTGATATTTACACTCCCGGAAGATCCGCTCCCGGTCCTCCTGGCAGTCCCACATCTGGCTCATCAGGAAGGCATCAAAGCCTTTGCCCTTGAACTTGTCGCATTTCATCACCATCAGCTGCACCGGGCATTTTCCGTCCTTGAACTCTGCAATATGCTCCTGTGCGGCAAAGCCAGCCATTTTCTTATCATAACAGAAGCACTCTGTTGATCCGATGTGCTTCTCCATTACGGCAGTCATTTTTTCTTTATCCGGCATTTCTACCGGCTCTTTGAACAGCATCTGAATGAGATAGGGGCCACCGGGCTGGGGGCCTTTTTTGTCGTCCAGATTTTGCTGGAAAGCTTTATTGCTCATTTGGTTTCCTCCTTAGTAATCAAGCAAGATGGGCACCTGCTGTTCCTCGGCAAACCGCATGGCACGCCAGAACATGGAGAAGGCAAACTTGGCAAGGGATTGGGTGTCATACTGGGTGTGTTCCGGGATGTCCGCCTTGCTGTACTGTCCATCCGGGCCCAGGGTCCCGTCTACCGGGTATCCCTCGGTGTCTGCCCAGCCAAGGATGGTATCCTCATCGGCCTGCCACGCCAGCTGGTTCAGCTTTTCCAGCTCCTTCCGCAGTCCGCCCAAGGTGGCGATCATCGTCTGATCATCGGTGGGCAGAGGGCCTTGGAATAGAAAGCTGTCGGTGAGGGGAAACCACCAAGTCGCGCCCCGAAGCAGGGACCACACCCGCTCCTCGTCCGATGCAAGGCGGGCAATCAGGGGATGCTCCCCGAAGTCCCAGTCCTTCTCCACGGTGAGAGGCACCGGTTCCTCGTATGTATGACAGGCGGCCACCAGCAGCATAGCGCCAAAGGCATCCCAATCTGGCTTATCGGTGTAATAGGGCCGCTCGTTGTCCTCCGGCCATGGAGTGTAGGGCGGTTGGTTCGGCTGGGAAATGGCGGCTAAGATCTGATCCCGCCAGTCCTCCACTGCCGCCTGGATCTCAGCCGGGGACAGCTCCTCCTCGTTGTCGGCGGGTTCTCCATCCGGGGTGATCCGGCTAAAGGTGTATCCGTTTTCCTCCGCCCACTGCTGAACAACAGTTTTCCAGTTGTGAGAATAGTACCGGGTCAGCGTCCCGGCGTAAATGTCAAGTCCCATAAGTTTCACTCCTTTTTTGTCTATATCATTTCATACAGCAGGGCAGCGTCGCCCTGCACCAGTTCCAGATGGGAGCGCAGCGTTTCAAGCCCGCTTTGCACCGCCTCGGTGGGCAGATCCCAGTCTGGGGCAATTTCAGCGGCCAGCAGATGAGTCGCCAGCTCTCCCTTCAGCAGCGCGCAGTCCAGGGTGTCCTCCGTCTGGGGCGCTGAAAAACGGACATCCAGATCCAGCTCGCTCTCGCACCAGTCCCAGATGGCCATGTAGACCGCGCCGGGGCGGCCGCCGTCGGACAGCTCCTGCCGCCGGCCGTCTTTGAGTAGATAAAAGGATGCGATCTGCGACATGGCAATTCCTCCTAAATGTTATTCGCTTCCATCAGTCCTTCGGCCTGCATCCGAATCACATAGAAAGCCCGCACCCAGTCCAGTTCCTGCTCCATGGATTCCTCCAAAGCCAGCAGGCGGCGCTTTCCCAGCCTGCGGTCCAGGAGGGCAAAGATACGAACAAGAGGATTCTCGCTGACAAGGCTTTTCTCAATGCTCTGGTTGTTAAAGATCTCAAACGCCTCATAGAACACCTTTTGGTCAAAGGTGCCCTGCTCCAGCGCAAAGGCATGGGCCTGGTTGATGGCCTCTTTTGCGGAGTCACAATCTTTCAGCGTTGTAGACCGCAAATGATGAAATTTCGTCCACACATTCTCAAAATAGGTGTAGTAGTTGCTCCGGAGCACTTCCACACCGTCCATGCGGATGGCTGCACGCCCCTCATGGTCGGCGCTTTTGCTGTAACTGGTGGCAAAATACTGGATGTGGCCCCGGAGTGCCGGGCACAGGTAGTCATTCTCCAATTTGTTCCGGATTCCACTCCAAGTGGATACTCTACTGTTTGACATAGGTGTTGTTTCCTTTCTGCTGATTCCTACTGCTTTTGGAGATACTCCCGGAAGCATTCGATGAACTCCCGATTCCGCTTAGGGACATCGAACCCCTTCCGATGGGGGAAGAACCCCTCCTGTTCCACATCGTCCAGCAGCTTGGGCAGATTGGAAAACCGGGCAAAGAATGGTAGTGCATAGTCCTGGATCTGCCCGGAAATTTCCTGGATAGAGCGTTCCCGCTCCAGCAGAGTAGATACCTCATAGCGGGGGAAGTCATCATACCGGTGGGTCAGCCGGGCGATGGAGGTACCCACGATACCATCATAGGTTTCCTCCGTCCCTTCCTGCTCACTGCGCCACTGGGCAATCACCTGGGAACTCACATCGAAGAAGGCAGTAAAAGTGGTGGAGCCAAAGCGGATGGAGGGGGAAAAGTAAAAGGAGAACACAAAGATGCCGTCTTTTTTGTAGATGTCATTTTTGCTCTTGCGGTATTTGTAGCCCAGCGGGATCAAAGGCTCCGCGATCCGCTCACAGGTATAGACGAAGATCTCACGGGGCTTGGTTCCCTTGGGAAAATCCTTCTTCTCCATGTTGCCACCTCAATCAAAATCCATCCAGACCAGGTGCTTTCCACAGTGGAGGCACTGGAACAGATAGCATTGCAGATGCCCGCCATTGACGGATTCCCGGATCATTCCCTTCTGCTCCTCGTCCCACATGGGGTCGTCCAGCACCTCCTCCAGCACACCCAGTGCCCGCAGTTCTCTGGCTCCCACATTACCCAAATAGGCGCAATAGTCACCACAATGGGCGCGCCAGTATTCCTGCTGCCAGCCGGAGTAGCCGGGGGTGCGGTGGATCAGCTCGTCCAGCTTCTCCGGATCGTCTACACCATCGTCCACAGAGAAATCATCTTGAAAACTACCGTCATATTTCCGGGCTGCTTCGCCGTTGGCGATGCACTCTGGGCACAGATATGCAATATCCTCCACTGAAAAGAACGGATTGGTATAGAAAATATGGGTCGTCTTGCCACAGCAGTCGCAGACAACGCCGTCTGCGGATTCCTCAAAAGCCCCAGTTTCCAGAGGGTTTGGGTGATACCGGAAGGCGGGCAGGCCCAGCTGGGCCTGCCGTTCCTTCTCTTTCTGCTTTTCCTCCGGCGTTTTGGGCTTGCGGAGAGCATAATGATTGCCCCAGTTTTCCGCATAGTCCTTCAGCGTGCCCAGCCGCTTGAGGGTCTTTTTATCGGAACGATTTCCGATTTGGCAGAGCAGTTCATAGGCATCCTTCTTGAAGTCCAGCAGATCATACACATCCACCAGCACTTCCTTGGCCTGCTGATCCTCACTCTGCTCAAGTTCTTCCTTGAAGGTATATAGAGCGCGGACACTGTCCGGACCTTCATTGGTCGCAACAAACTGTTTTTTTAGTTCGATATAGGTTTTTTGATATTCTGTCATTGGTCGCACCTCCCATCAATCCCACCAGAAATACCAGACGGTGGACTGCCACAGAACATCTGCCAAGGAGCCAATGCTTCCATCCTCATTCTGATCCAGATCTGGGCAGAAACCATATTGCTCCACAGCCACCTCCATAGCTCTTTCCTTGGAGATCGGAGTTGGAAGTTCAAACTCCAATTCATCGTGGCTCATGGCGGCAGGGATGGCACCATGTTGCTCGAACCAGTATTTCGCCACTGCCATCAGGTCCGGTGTGTCGGGACACTCATTCCAATTTCCAAAGGGCAGGTAGGCGAAGATCTCCCAGGGGTTCTTTACCGGAATTTTAGCCAGAATGAGCGGATATGTCATTCCGGTATCATCGTTCCAATAGTTTGCGAAGCGGTCGTTGGGTTCTCCGCCCTCCATCTCGCCCAGGACTTCCTCATCCCAGTCCAGATCATCGTCCTCGGCTTCTTCCTTGCGCTGGCCAGTCAATTCCTCCAAAATCGCCTTTCCGTCCTTGACGGGAGCGGAGAGCGCCTTCTTCCGGTACTCCGTTACGGTTTTGAGGTCAAATTCATAGAAGTCCGCATCATGCTCCGAATCGGCGTTCATTACCAGACACTCCAACAGCGTTTCATCATCCGCCTGGATAAGCACGGGAACAAAGCCCTCCCGTACCCCCAGCCGCTGGGCGTAGCTGTATGCCGACATGATGGGGTCATCATCTGCCATGGATGGGAAATAGGTACACTCGCAGTCCAAATACTCCATGATGGCATGAGCCACCTCGGAAGGTTCCAGCGTGTCCTCGTCGAAGTCCTGTCCCTGCCAGTTGGCAAAGCGTTCTTCGATCACCTCTGCCATAGCCTGATAGTAGTCCTCGTCAAAGGGGATGAACAGGTAGGCTTCATCTTGGAACTCATCGGAGTGATACCGCTCCGGGCCGAAGAAGCGGAGGGCGTTGTCGTCAACATCGGCAGGATAGTAGGGGCTGTCGCCCTCTCCGTAGTAATAGCCTGCAAAGGCACGGCCTTGCTGATTGAATAGCACAGAGAACAGACAGCCGTCCAGCTCATCCCGGATAAACTCCCGCAGATCCACGCTGGCAGGATCAGCCTTGACCTTTTCTACGACCTCTCCGTACTCCACGAGGAATTCTTCACCCATCAGGTCGTGTTCCATGCACCAGCGCAGGTAGATGGCCATGTGGTTATAAGCATTGATGGGGTCAATAGGCAGTTCCTTCTCCTCAATGCTCTCAAGGTGATAGGAAGCGTCGTCCATCTCGCCGTCAAAATCATCATTGGAAAGAGTGCCACGGGTGATAGCATCCTGACGGGTGGGGGTTACGACAAAGCTGATGCCGTTCATTTTGTCCAACAGAGCATCTGCATCATGCTCCATTTTATAGTCCAATTCATCCCGGTAGAGGGGGATCACCTGATAGAAGTTGACCTCCTCGCCGCCCGGCAGGGTGCAGACCTCGCCGCCCTCCTCTGTACTTTGGGGGCCGGTGAGAATGGCGGCACACAGCTTCGTATTTTCCGCAAAGTCTTCCTCATTGTTCATGGTATGACCGAAGCCCAGCCAGGTGTCGCTGGCAATGGGCAGGCGGGCCAGAACCTTCAGCAGGCGGATGGGCCAGTACCACTTTTCGTCTTTCATGGACTCCTGATCCAGCTTCCAGTCCGCAGGCAGCGCGATAGCCAGCTCCGCCCGCTCCAGCTTGTATTCCGCCAGTTCCTCCGGCACATTCATCCGGTGAGCACCCATACCCATGGTGACCAGGGTGTAATAGTCCCGCTCCTCAGTGGGCGGCACCATGCAGATGTCCACATGGATGTCTGGAGAAACCAGCTCGTGGAACACATTCTCAATCTCGCCGAAATACTGCTGGATGTGCCCCTCGACGGCCTCCATCTCCTTCTCGGTGTAGACTTCGGGATTACTGAATTCTTCCTCATCCTGCTTGTCATCATTGTCCGAGTGGTCGCAGCTGTCATCCTCTGGATCTCCCTTTATAGGCTCGTAACCAATCTTCAGGGTCATCTGTTCCTCTGGCAGAGAGACACCGGGGCTGCGGGTGATGGTGTGTTTATCGTCCGCAGAAAAACCGATGGTCTCGCCGTCTTGCAGCGTCACATCACACGCCAGCACATAGGAGGCAAGGCTTGCCAAAAAGTCCCGTAGTTCCTCCGGCTCAGCGTCGGTGTTCAACACCTCCATTTCCTCCTTGCCAAACACATCCATGCCGTAGGTGTAGCCGTTTAGGCCCCCCTCGCTCCGGTACAGTCCGAACCAAACCCAGTTGAAGATGGGCAGTTCGTCCTTTTTGAGCATATCGGCAAGGCCCTCATAGAAACGAGGCTCAAATACCACGCCGCTGGTGTAGACACCGGTGGCGTATTTCTGCTTGCAGCACACTGCCATCGCCTTGGTGAACAGCTTACCCCGTTCCAGCAGTTTTTCCTCCTCGCTCAACACAGCCACCACGATATGGGCCTTGTGTGCTTTGGCCACTTCTACGGCCTCTGGCCACATATAGTTGTTTTCGGCGTTGATCTCTGCTTCATTGTCCGGGATGTGACCGTGGAATAGTGTCACAATCAGCATCATATTGCCGACCCGCATTACCACAGCGTCATCGCTGTTCTCAACATCTTCGTCGCCCTCATCCGGCTCCTCATCTACGATGCCCCATTCTTCCCGCAGATCTCGAATCAACTGCTCCTTGTCCCACTCTGCTTTGGAGAGGAGCACAGATCCGGCAAAGGAACCCTTATGGTCGGTTTCCTCCTCGTCGGCGTCATCCTCAAGATCCTCTGCATCTTCATCCGGATCATAGAGGGATTCATGCTCCAGTCCGCGGATAAATTCCTCAAAGCTGTCTGCCAGATGGGTAATTTTATAGTCATTTTCCTGATCCACATGGACTACCGCAGGCTCTCCCTGAGGGCCGCAAGCCCGGTAGTCCAGGAAAATCATATCGTGTCCGGCGCTTGGACAGTCGCAGATGGCCACACCGATGGCAGGATACTCCCACTCATCGATCATAAACTGACTGCCCAGCTCTCCACAGAGGGAGCAGCTCTTTTCCCGTCCGATTCCGAAAATGCCGGTGATGGCCACATGATCATCTGACCAACAGGTAGGCTCATCGCAGGGATAGCAGGTGTTCACCGGAATGCCGCCGTTGTGCTGCTTCATCAGCCAGATGTAAGCGGCAGGCAGCTTGTAGCCCAGTTCCTCCTCCACGCTGGCAATCAGCTCATCGGAAGGCGGATCACTGACATATTCTTTCAGTGCATACCAATTATCATCCCAGAAGTTGGTGAGGTCGAAACCCTCAAATGGGGTATCACCGGGCACGAATTTTGCCTTCTTCTTCCGGCTGCGCTGGCGTTTCCGAATCTCCGCCTTACACTCCCGAATTACCGACGGGGCATTTTCGTCTTCTGGGTCCAGTTCTGCCCAACGCTGGGCGTAGGGAATGGCCTTTTCCTCCTGGCCGTAGAGATACTGATAGCCATAGGCCATCCGCATATTCCACTCCGCCTTGTCCTGGCCTTCCTCCCGGACGGACTCCAGCACCTCAATGGCCCTCAGAAGGGCTTTGTCTCCCTTGGATTTCAAAGTACCTTCGTCATGGTCCCCGATGATGGCGTAGTTCTCTAGTGCACGGGCCAGGGCGTAGGCGGTGCGGTAGTTCCTCCAGTTCTCCGGGATGGCATTCAGTGCCTGGATACAGCGGGTGTACTCGTCTTCGTCGTTCCACTGCTCCAGCTGAGCGAAGAATGCTTCGGCGTTCTGTTGGGTGTAAGGAATATAGTCCATGCCCGTCAGCGTTTCGTCCAACTCGTCATCCTGATTCTCAGTTTCTGTCCCATCATCTTGTTGCTTTAGGGATACAGAACCGGCTTCACGGCGGAAGGTGTGGAAGATGGCCCATGGGATGTCCGTGCCTTCAAAGAACTCTTTCGCCATGTTCAGCGCCTCTTGGATGTCCCAGGCGATGAAGTCCACATAGCCACAGTAGAGGCCGGTAGCCCCGCCGGTGAGAGTGAGCACTTCCGAACCATCCCCGCCGGTGAGCACTTCCTCCAGTTTGTCCCGGAAGTCGAAAATTTTCTGACTGCCTTCCTCCTCCCGCAGGGTATCCAGGGGATAGCAGAAGAAGCCCGCCACCGCGCCGTCGGCATGGAGATCGTCCATAAAATCATTGTCGGCATTCAGATAGCCGTTGATGAGCGGCACACAGCAGGTGGAACCGGCCATTACATCCAGCCGCCAATCGGCGTCCGGGTCCTGTTTGGGTTCCATTTTGTAACCAAGGTAGCTCTCCAGATAGGCTTCCGGGTCGGTGGAGAGCTCCAGGCCCTGCTCCCGCAGTTTGTCGGGCAGCTGGGACAGGAGGAAGGACGGCTCTGCCTTGGGTTCCTCCAGCACATCAAAGCTGTCTATGCATCTCATGTGGGAGATCTCGCCCAGCACTTGGTCGGTGAGGGTGGTGAGCATCCACCAGGCCCGGCCTTCCTCATCCCGGAGCATAGGCAGCAGCTTTTCACAGTAGGCGGAGATGGCGAAGCTGTTTTCACCCTGCTCCTCCAGCCAGATCTGCACATCATCCCCGGAGATGTCCCAGCCGTCCTCGGTGCGCAGGCCGATGTTCTGGAGGGGCTGACGGCCCACCAGGATGTTCCAGTGCTCCAGCACCTCCTTGGGGGCGTGCTTCTGGAAGTAGACCAGCTCAAACAGCTTGACCTTGTCACCCTCCGGGGTGAGGATCAGCTCATGCTTTTTGCCGTTGAAGCCCATCTCGAAAGAGATCTCATCAAAGACCAGATTCAGGGTTTCCTCCATTTGGGCCACGAGTTCGGCACCGCGGGTGTGATCTTTGTCCTCATCCATCATCTGGCGCAATTCTGCTTCCATTTCCGCAAAGGTTTCCCACCAGTCCTCTGTCCGCTCCCGGAAGCACTCCCAGAACTGCGGCAGAGAAATACCCTTCTTGCACCGTTCGATAAACTCTTTGGTGTCATCGTCACCAGGGCGGACTTCCAATGCCTTTTCAAAATATCGCAGAGCCCGGCCCTCCTGATCCAGATAAAAGTAGGAGTAACCCATGCGGAAGTTCCAGTAATAATCGTCCTCGAAGTATTCCTCATGGGGCTTTAGCAGAGCGAGGGCCTTTTTGAGCATTTCTTTGCAAGTTGGCTTATGTGGGTCTGCCAGATTGTTATAGGCACGGGCTAACTCACTGTCCATCTCAGGGGTACGCTCCTCGGCGGGGATGGCCTCCAGCGCATCAATAATTTTATGTTGTTTGCTCTCCTCATGCCACTTCTGGCACTGCTTCAAAATGTCCATATCAGGGTCCTCCTCGTCCTCATCCGGTTTCCAGTCTTTGATCTGCTGGAACACACCGTTCTCATCCCGCTCAAAGGCGCAGGGGGCGGGTGTGTTCAGCAGCGGGATAATGTCGGGATCGTCGTTGCAAATTGTGTTCAGCTTGTAAATCCCGGCGTTGTTGGGGTCGTCCATGTACGCCTCGCTCTCGTCACCAGCGGTGAAGCGCCAGCCACTGTCCCAGCCGCCGTCCGGCTCCTCCCTGTAGCAGTAGCCCACCTTGTAGCCCTCCACCGTGATACGGTTGGTGGCAATGCAGCCATCGGCACCCTTCCAGTCAGAGAGTAGAGGTTTCACATCCGCCGCTTTCACATGGTAGTCCCGGTTGCGGCCAGCGGCCTCGTACAGTTCCTTCCGCAGCGCCTCCACATCCCGAGCCATTTCGTGGATCTCCTCGTCGTCCATCATCTCACTGAGGTCATATTCCATCGGGTTCTGGGCAAAATCCGCGAGGGCCTTGTTCATGGCGTCGTGCTCCTCTGGCGTGGCAGTGATGCGGATACGGCGGGCGGGGGTGTTGTACTCGTCCAGATCCTGAAGGTTTACACTGCCACTGACGCTGCACTCCAGCAGGATGGCGGCCAGGTCGGTGACCACATCAATGGCGAAGTGAAAGTCCATCTCAACACCATCGGAATGTGTAAACTCCAGGTACTCCACGGTTTGGCGAAAGTCCCAGTTCTGCTTGTCCAGACCAATCTTGGCAAATATCTCGCTGAGGGGGATCTCCTCTTTCTTCTGGTCTTCCAAAAATGCCACAAGGTTCAGACTGTCATCGGAACCGCCAATAAAGTTGCCCCAGTATTTTTTGATATACATTTGTCGTGCCTCCTGTTCTGAATCCAGTCGATCAATGAGCTGATTCAAGTGTTCCAACCACGCAGGAGCGATCTCACCGCTGTCCTCGTTCTTCCAAAGATCCACAATCTCACGGATGCCGTCCTCGTCCGGCACCTCGTTTTTGATGTCGGTGAGCTGCCGCAGCAGGAAAGCAAGGGCTTCTTTGGATGCTGTGAAACCGGTGACTTTATCCCATATAGCTTCTTCATGATCGTAGTCCAGTTTGCTGTTATCCTTCCATTGGAAATACAGCTCCGCCAGAGCCATCGCAGTATTGTCAAAGAGGAAGTCGATTTGTGAGAAGTCAGATCCCAGCATGACTTCCTCTTTCATCAGTTCGATCATCTCGCCCAGATCCATTACCGGATGCTCCGGTACATATTCATTTTTGAGGATGTCCAGTACATCCAACCCTTCGTCACGCTCTAATGCTTTTATGCCCCATGCTCCCATGTCGGCACCTCTCTTTCTTTATTTCGTATCAAGCTTCTATTGTCAATCATAGTTCTCCAACCGAATGATAGGCCGATAAAAGTCATAATCTCCGTTTAGTTCATTGTCCTCCTGCACTTCTGGCTTACAGTGGGGCGAAAAGGGTAGGAAACCGAGAAATGGGCCCAGCCCACCGCAGATATTGCATCCGCCGTCACCGCCGCAGGTGGTAAGCCTATCAGCCCACACCACTTCCCGCATATAGGGATCGTAGGCGATGGACAGGCCGAAGAAGTTGGGCTCCTCCATGTCATAGGGCCGGTTCTCATCCTCATCCATGTTCTCAAACCAGTGCAGACGCATGGAGTAGTCTAACCCATCTCCCCATGGAAACAGGGTCCGACACCCGCCGCCACACAGGTAGGCCCACTCGTCCGCCGTGGGCAGGGAGAAGCCCCTGTTTTCCAGCATGGCAAGAAGCGCATCGTAGTCTGTGTGGTTATAGATACAGATCTGAAAGCCCTTTTCCGTCCGCTCAATGCGGGCCGACTGATGCAAGGTAAGACTGCTGCTGTCACTCCAGGCAAAATCACGGAATTCCTTCAGCCAGTCAGGGTGGACAGTCAGTCTGGGATCATCCATTTTGACTGGCTCCCAGTTAATTTCCTCCAGCTCCCGGCCCACCAGCATGGGTTCAATGGCCGCCTGCCGAACAGGAGCCATGCTTTCCCGAATCATCTCCTCCGGGTCCCGCTCCATTTCCCATTCTCGGAACAGATACTCCAATTCCTCCCGGCTCTCCTGATTCAATCCCACGGCAAACTGCTCCCAGCCCAGGGTGACGGTATCGCCGGGGACAAAGACGAACTCCCGACCATCTTTCTTGAAGATGCCGGTGGTGCAGCTCTGGCCCCAGCGGTCAAAAGTATGTAGACCGAGAAAGGTCATATCATAACGGGCAGCCAGGCTTTCCATCAGTGTCTGCTTCTCGGTTGTATCCATTTGATTGAATTGGGGACGGGACAGTTTTTCGTTCATAGTAAGTTCTCCTTCAATCCTTTTTGCGTGTTCCAGCAGATAGCGCCGGCCATCCTGCTTGGCCTGCTCCAAGTATTGAGGAAGCAGGTCGGAATGGATGGCATCCAGTGAGACCAGAACGGCGATCCGCTGGTATTCCTGTAATTCGAGGGAATAACAGTTCCGCTCCCAGAACAGCGGAGCGAACTGCTCCACACAGTCAGGACGCAGAGCGGGCATCGCCAAAAGCGCCCGACGGCTCACATATTCATTGGTGTCCTTTGCGAAGTCCAGGATCATGTCTTTGACTTCCTGGCTGCATGGACATTCCGGCAGATAGGCGGCAAACTGCCACTTGGCCTCATTCTCATTGGAGGCTGCGGCCCTGCGGCAGAGGCACTCAAACCATTTGGGATGGGAAGTGGTTTCCTGTATAAATCCCTCCGCTTCGTTGGCCCTGGCAATTAAATAGACCATCTCATCCAGCAGAATGCTGTCTGCCATTTCTGCATTCATTTGGGTCAACACATGGCAAAAGGCATCAAATATATCATTCCACGCAGGGTAATCGATCTCCCACGCACCGCCAATCTCCTCGGTGGTTTTTCCGGGATAAGTGATTTCCTGCCACTGATGAAATTTTCCTGCCTGCTCCAGCAGGCACTCCCTGATGGCCTTTGCCATACGCTTACCTCACAATTCTTTGCACAGGTTTCCCAGTTCCAATGCCTGTTCCACAAGGTCCAGGAGCAGGCTGGAAAAATTCTCGGCAATCTCCTCCAGATCGGCATAGTCACAGTTATAGCCCCGGACTCTGCCGCTTTCCAAGTCGATAAATACGATACTCCCGTCACCCAATCCTCCGATTGGAAAGGCGGGGCCGTGGTCATATTCGCTCATGTAATCCTCATAAGCCTCTTGAAAAATCGGGTAGGCTTCTTCCAACTCTTTCAGTGTGAAGATCCACGGCTCCGCCAAATAGCAGCCGCCGAAGTTCAAAAGTAGCCAGCGGTACTCTGCGGGGATGGGAGTATACCTGTTTTCAAATCGTTTCACAGCATCCTCCGGTTCTGGGCAGGTACCCTTTGTGAAGGGGCTTACTTTATAAGCAGTTTGAATTTTACTGCGGTTTTTTTCCAAATTCATGTCATGCATTGTATTTCCCTCACAGAGCATCCAGGTTTTCCTGTAAATCGCCCTGCATCAAGTGCTGGGCAATGGCTTGGTTCAGTGGCTTATGGGGGTGATAGGCTGCCTGCTCTACATCGTGCAGGCACTCCTCCATCAATGCCTCCGGAGAAATGCCCTCCCGTTTGCCATAAAGATGGCCGAAGGCATAGCACACGGACTTGAGAAAGCCGAAAATATAGTCATGATTTCCACGCATACCGGGTAGGTCGTTGAAGGAACCCATGCCTCCGTATGCCCGAAGGTGGTGGGCGACCTCACGGCGCTGGGTCCAATCCTCAATATCCCGTTCCAGCCAGTCGATCCAGTTTTGGAATTCTGGATGGTCTGCCAGAAGGATGGAGCGCAGACAGGTCAGAGCTTCGGTATAAATATCTGTCTGTTTCATCAGAACCCTCCTGATTCTTTTAATGCTCCATCATAAGTGTGGTTTTCCCAGATGGCCTCAAATTCCGCTTTCTCTATGACGCAGGCGTGGAATTCCTCGCCCCAGACATGGGTATTCAATTCCTCCATGGTGGGGATGGGCGCGATTTCAATAGCTCCATCGTAAAGGTCGGGTATGTTGTGGGTGCGGCCATCTGCAAAGATGTCAATGGAGCGGAGAGCCAGCCGCTCATTTCCTGTATCCACTTCATAGAGGATCACCGACGGTTCTCCCTCCGGTGCGCCCTCCCAAAAGAGTTTGATGTACTCGATCATTCCATTTCCCTCATTTGAACCAATGCCACCCCGTCATGGTGCCGGTTACTTCATCTATCTGTACCGCAATATCATAATTGCCGCGACAGCCCAGCAAAGCTGTAGGATGGTCGTTTTCCAGAATCAAATCATAAAACTCAACCGCTATGTCTTGGAATTCCTTCGGAATCTCCAGTGCAGAGAAGAAATCCACTGATTGAGCATTTTGGAAAAATTCAATGGCTGTTTTCTTGCATTTTACTATAATCCCTGTTTGAGCGGTCAACTCTTTCATGCTTTCGCAACCTCGCTCATGTTCAGATACATCCCCATCGTTTTTTCATTGTCACAGGCCGCCCGGATCATTTTGGACAGCAGCATCAAATCATCGATGTATTGGGAGTACACGCAGAACACATCTTCGTCGGAGTCGAAGTGAAACAGATCCACGCCGCTGTTGTTTTCCTCGAACTCCTGGATCACGCCCCGGGCAAGCCGCTCCCAGTCCTCGCTGCTGCCGATCAGTCCCAGCCGTCGGAATTCCTCTGTCCGGAATCCGTCACTGATTTTCAGCAGAAGGGAGATCGCATAGGGGTGGTGGGGAATGAGAAAGAATGGCGCGATCTGCTCCGGCTTCTCCCAAATTTTGAAGGGCGGGCGCGGGTCAGGTATCCAGGGCAAGATTTCCCATTCGTCCTCCGGTCGGTTTCCGTATTGGCAAAGGTCTTTCATAGTGTTCTCCTTTGTTCTGTCATATTTTTAATCCTGCTCTCGATAACTGGCTTCAATGTCAATGAACCGCACATACACGGCGCAGACTTCGCCCTTTGCATCATAGCCTAAGTAGACGGGATAGTAACCGTCACCCCAGCCAGAGGAGAAGATGGGCAGGTTGCAGTCCGTGTCCGGCACTGTCCAGTTGAGCCAGTCGCCGCAGTCTCCCTGATATTTGGGGTGGGCTTTGGCGTTTTCCTCCAGGAGATCGCAGAACAGGTCGTTGTAGGGGTCGATGTCCGGGTCTTCTTCCAAACGCTTGGCCCAGTAGGTCCTGAAGGCCGCCTGGGTCTGGATGTCCGCAATACAGCCCATTCCGGCGTCTACGCCGAAACCGAAGTAGTCGTCATCTCCCAGCGCCGCGTCCAGATTCTCGTTGCCCACCATGCCCAGTTCATAGCGGACAGGCTTTTCCCGGCTGACCTCCACCTTGACGCAGGCGTAGCGGTCGCCGTATTGTTCGCTGGGCACCACGCAGATTTTCACGGGATAAGTTCCGGCGGGGATCGTTTGAAGGAAGGGCAGAGTGTCCTCCAGCTCCACCAGCGGATCACAGGCGAAGATCTGCCCGGTAGGGAAATGGACGGCACCGATGTCCAGTACATCCACCGCCATGTTCCCAATCACTTTCTCTGTGAAATGGGCCTCTAAGTCATCTTTACAGGTCAGTCTATCCTTGATTGCTTCGTATTTGTTCAGCCATTCAGTTGTAGGCATATCAGTTTCCTCCTGTTGATTCAGTTTCTTGATGTACACACTCTTTGAGCCGTCCCAGTAGCAGTTCACACACCGGCCATCCTGAAAATGATGGTCACAATTCGGGTAGCCATAGAGAATATGGGCACATTCCGGGCACAGCCCCATCATCTGTGAGGAGCCTTTGAAAAACAGGCTGCCGCACTCATCACAAAGGGCCAGTTCTTTTTCTGCCATAGGGCTCACCAGTCCCGTTCCCGGATGGCCTCCTCGGTGTCAATAGGAATGTTGAACCACTCCAGAATGTAGGCCACGGTTGCCGCGATACATTCCCGTGCCACCGTTTCGATCTCGCTGTCGTGCTCGTCAAACTCCTCCTGGAGATCATTGATGCCGCAGACCGCCTCGTCCAGCGTTTCCTGCACCACTTCGGTATCGGTTTCGCCGTTCTCCAGCAGGTCGATGACCTTCTGAAGCTCGTCCTTTACCTTGTCCACCAGAAAAGTGGGATAGTAATTGTCCTGATACATCTCGTCCAGCAGTTTGTAATTCGGGTCAAATGCTTTCATAGGGATTGCTCCTTTCTTCGTGCTTGGCAGTCATGCTCAACTCGATCTCGTCGTCGCTGTAAACTAAGTAGAGGCCATGAGGGGCCTTTCTATCGAAATGCAGTTCAATGTCATGATATTTGAGGATCAAAGGTTTCCCGTCGCTTCTCATGGTGGAAACGGCATCAGGATTCCCGAAGATTTCTATGACCTCATCCTGCGATATTCCGAATTTCAGCGGTGAAATGTCCCACGGATTCTGCAATATTTGATTGCGCCAAATCGTAAAGTCCTGTTTCATATTTTTAATAGCACTGGAGGATCAGCCAGATCCGGTCAAAGCGGCGGGCTGCCAGATCCTCTTTGGTGATATAGAAATAGATGTGCCCGCAGTCTCCGAACATCAACTCGAAGTCACCCTGCTCCACGGTATCCAGCTGGAACAGCAGCATCCAGCGGTCACGGGCCGTTTCTTCCGCCTGTTGGCGGATATCCTTCGGGATTCTATTCCAGTTTTCGGGATTCCCCAGGCGATAGCCCTGGGATACCAGGTCGCACTCGTCGAACATACTGGTCTGGATCACATCGGGCCAGCCCAGCAGCTGGGAGCGATCATCTGGGTTCTCGGGGTCCTCGCCAGTCAGTTCATCCAAAGCATCGTTGAAAGCGTCGTCATCCTTTTCATCCGGGAACACCTCGCTGAAGTCCTCCCAGGAAGGATAGGAACATTTCGATTCCATCCTGATCTTGACCATTGGGAACTTGAAGTCTTCCGCTATATCTGCCGGAAAGTCAGCGGCGGACAGCGCGGACATGTCCTCGAACCAGTAGACGCGGGCACAGCCCTGATCCTTGGGGTCATAGCCCCAGCACTGGGTGTCCGTTTCATAGAAGAAGGAGAGCAGGCCGTGATCGGGCAGAAGATGCTCTTTGTCAAACTGGGCCAGCTCCTCACAGTTGAACTGCGCCAGGAAAGTGAGGGGACGATCCTTCACCACATGGTCATAGCTCTCGCCCTCATAGGTGGGCCAAACGAAGTCCGGCGGCACATCCGGCTTTCCGCCGAAGCGGGTGGCGCCCAGCTTATATTTTTCTTTCTTAGCAATTTTCAACACAATGCTGTTTTTGCCCAACAACTCCAGTTTTTCTTTCATATTCATAACATTTTCTCCTTATTGTTTCGTCATATCTTCCCATCCAGTGCCTCAACCGTTTTCATGGCAGCGGAATCAAATTTACACTGCCGCAGTTCCCGTTCGATCAGGGCAAACACATCGGGGAAGCACTCGATCTCGTCCTGATACTCATATTTCGCATACAATTTCCCGTACTCGGAGATCCAAACCTCCGCCGGGTAGTAGTAGCCGATATGACCGATGGGCTGGCATTTTTCGCCGGCAGCCTGTTCGATCTCTGCCAGTTCACAGCCGGACATATCCCGAAAATAGGCTTCTTCCAAATGGTTTTTGATCCCATTGACCAGGTAAGGAAACAGAGCAAACTCAAAGTCAGCCGCCCAGTTCAGTTTTTTCTGCTCCAGGTACCACTCACAGCACAGGCCGAAATACTTGCGGTAAAACCGCTGGGTGGTCTTCATCATCGGGACGCCATGGTCGGCGTAATACTGCTCCGCAATGGAAATATCCACACTGCGGCCTTCGTACCATCCGGCGTACTCCATCAGCTGCTTGACCTTGCTTTTCAGGTCGCCAGAGATAGGGATGCGTTCTTTGATCATGTTGGTTACCTCCATTACAAGATTTCAGACATTTACAACTCTGCTGCAAATTCATAAGAAACCGCAATGATGTTATAAACATCATCGTATGTAAACAGCCGGTAGTGTTGATAGATGCCTTTGTTAAAGTCCTCCCGCACCGGCAAAGACTTCAGCCAGGTGCTGTCCTCGATCAAATCAAAGGAGCTACGGTTCAGATGCCCCGTTTCAGCCAGATTTTCATAGGTGTCCAATTCACAGGCAAAATAGGCCAGTACCCGCCGGAAGGTGAGTGTGTAGGGAAACCAGTCTTTTTCGTCCCTGTGCTGAGAAATCAGATGGCCATTGATGTCCCCTATAAAGGTCAGATTGTTCAGATCATCCTGTTTCACCTGATCCAGATAGATGCAGTCCCGTCCCTTCAAAACACCTAAACAGGTATTAACAGCAGTCGCTTTTTCCATAGACAACTCTTACCCCCTCAATGTTGGCAGCTTTGAGATGGGTGATGTAAGTTCTGTTTTCTTCTGTCATAGCTTTACTCCTTATTCCTCAAACTCGCCCTCGATCATTCCGTTCAAATACCGGCCAGGGTCTGCGATGAAGTCGTCCCATTTAGCCAGAGGGTGGAACTCCTCGTGCTCGATGTCCAGATACCACAGCTTTTTGTCCCTGGGGCTCCACAGCAGCAGATAGTCGCTGTAGTTGTCCATCTGCACCATCAGGGAGAGCAGCTTCTTCCGTTTCCAGGTCATCTCCTGCACATCCATGAAGGAGTAGAGCTCCGCCCACTTCACCCATTCCTGATCCGGGAACTCCAGCCGCAGGGGGCCGGTCTTCAAGTATTCCACCAGCTTGGCAGGCAGCTTGTAGGGCATAAGCTGCCGGAGCTTCTCCTGCTCGTTGTGCCATTCCGCCGGTTCCAAGGCTTTCAGGTAGTCGGCCAGCTCCTGATTCTTGTTCTGCACCGCCACGGTGTAAGGCCGGTCGCCGTATTTGTCAGCAATGGTGATGTCGGCTCCTTGCTCAATGAGCCAGCGCACCATGGGGAGATTCTTATGCCGAGCCGCTTCGGTGACAGCGGTGGGGGCGTTCGGAAACACCATGTCTGGCTTGTGGTAATTGATGTCTGCCCCTTTTTCCAGAAGCAGTCGGGCAAGTTTGGTGTTGCCCTCGGACACAGCGGCCCGGAATGCCTCGCCGCCAAACTTGTCCACTGTGATCCCAGCTTGCTCCAGCACCTGGATATTCTCCGGGCGCTTGCCCCAGCGTACTTCCTGGATGGCCCGCTCTTTCTGCTTCGGGGAGAGTATTGCGGTCTGTTCAGCAAAGAGCGCCACCACCTCCGGCCCACAACAGCGGGCGGCGGTGAGCAGCAGGGGCTGTTCCTCTGCCCGACCGGGATCAGCTCCATGCTCCAGCAGGAAGTGAATCATGGGCACATCGTTCCGAAAAACTGCGATCTCCAGCGGCATCAGCTTGATGTATTCGCTGAGTTGGATGGGAGCACCCAGATCCAGACCGCCTTGGAGCAGCGCCTCCAGTTTGGGAATATCGTGTTCATAAATAGCGACAGCCGTCTCTGGGAGGGTCTCCCAGCGGCCAATATATGCAATTTGGTACATAAGGCACCTACTTTCGTTGTGGCTTTACTTTATATGGTATCGTCCGGCCCAGCACCCGGCCCTTACCAACGGCATTAGCTCCCTCATAGATCAAAAATTCCGCATTGTTTTCCAGCGGAGCATAGTCAATGGTATCTGGATAGAGGGGCTGGGCATTTCCAAAAGCCGGTTCACCAAATGCACAACGCTCCGTTCCATCCAGAAAGCACACACCCAGATATTCCGTGGTTCCGGTGACCGCAAAATGGGGACAATATTTTCCACTGACCAGGCTGGGAGGTGTTTTTCGTTTGCCACTCCAGAAAATGACCTCCACATGGAGAACCGCCCAGTTTTCATCTGTTCCAATCATGCTGTATCACCTCTATCCCACAATGGTAGTCTCCTTGATGGCCAGATTGTCGTAATCCATGACGATCAGCTTCCCGGCGGCCTCTGGGGTACACATGAACCAGGTGCTCACGCCCCAGGCGTCCGTCCTTGTAACGGTGAAAAAGTCGGTTTGGACGGGAGTCGGATTTCTTGCGTCAAGATAGTGGTCGGAGTAGAGATACACCAGATCCACCTCCCGCTCCGGCAGCCACTTGGCCCGGCGCGCACGCGGTTTACCATTTTTCAGAGTCTTTTCCCTGGGGTTCTCAAACCACGCCAGTTCCTTGATCTTCAGACCGGTGAAGGTATCCATCAGCCGCTGGGCAATCTCCCGGTGGGTAAATACTCCACAGTCCCAGGAGCCCATCAGCCATGTCTGTATAAAGTCGCCCACCTTGCTGCCAGGAGCAGGGCGGCCCGTAGACGCTCTCATCCGCCCACATGACCTCCATCTTTTCACATTGATCTGGCCGAGGACAGGACTGCTTGTTGCCATAGCGGTACATAATATTTACATAGCCATAGTCTTCGCCGGTTCGGTCATGACCGATGGCTTCTATTTTATAAGCAGTGATTGACATTGCAGTTCCACCTCCTGAGCCAGCACAAAACTCATGCCAATTCCGCGTCCAAAATCTGGACTTGTATTCCTTTCTCATTCACATAGTAAAGCGCAATGTAGTCGATACCGTCCCGCTTGACCTGTTCCCACAGCATCCGTTCACCGTTGAGCAGTTCCACGGTATCCGCTTCATCCGGTTCGAAGTCCTCTTTTTCGTCCTCATAGTCGATACTGTAACCCAGCTCCAGCACCAGCTTGGAAGCAGGGATTTCGTACCGTTTGAGGGGACGATCCTCCAGTTCGGCTGGATTATATTCATCGCAGAACATATTGTCATAGCCATGTCGCCCGCCGTCGAAGATGACGAACTCCTCGCCGCTCTCCGGGTCACGGGCTGCCACCAGTCCGGGAGCCGCATCGCCATCTACAATATAGGATTGGGGTTCTCCCTTTACTGTGAGCAGATCTCCGTAATACCAAACCTCCAGCAGTTCATTGCCAGTGGTAGAACACAATGTCACGGTGGACAGGCGTTTCTGCGCCCACTCCTTCACATGGCCGGTGAGCCAGGTGGGATATTTCTCAGTCATCATAATCTTTCTCCTTCTATTTCAATTTCAGCACAAATCCCCAGATACTCACTACAATCAGAAGAACGCCCAGCAGGAAGAAAACCACACGCCGGTATCCTCTGCTGTGGCGGTGGGCATCCCGCGTACCAGTGGGGTCGCAGAGCCAGTTCCAGTTGCGGATCGCCCCAATTAAAATCACGGCTCCGATGAGCACCGAAGCAATGTACCAATGCTCTTGCAAAAATGCTGTGATCTGTTCGCTGTTCATTTAGGTTTCCTCCTCGCCTTCGTCGTCGCGTATCACCTCATACCACGCTCCATCTTCTCCACGCATCTGCATGGTACCATAGGGCAGGTTCAGGAGCGGGATAATGTCTGGATCGATGCGGCAGATGTCCCGAATATCATAGAAGCCGCAGTGTGACTCGTAGTATTCATCCCCTTCACCGTACACATCGCCCTCGTCCCCGGAGTAGAAGGCCCAACCGCTCTCCCAACCCATATCCTCACGCTCAGGGAACAGCCGGTCCATAATCTGCACCTTGCACCCATCCTGGGCGACGCGGTCGGAAGCGTAGCAGAACAGGGGACCGTCCCAGTCAGGAATGACAGCCGGTTTTCCTTCCGCTGCCCGCGCCACCCGCTCCTCGGGGTCATCTACAAATTCCGCTTCCAGATACTGCTGAAACCGCTCATCCAGCAGATGCTCCACACTCTGACGGTTCTTTTCGGTATATGGAAGAAGCAGGTAGGCCGCTTCTTCTTCCGTAGAGCTGTTCCAGACGCGGTCTTTGAGCCCAGCCAAGACGATATTCCGGCAGTCCCGGCGGTAGATATAGGGGTTAGAGCGGTTGTCCTGGGCGTACCACTGGGCAAAGCCTGAGCCTCTCCGGTCAAAGAACTGAGTAGACATTTTCCCATCCAGCTTGTCCAGGATGAACACCCGCAGATCCGGCCCCTTTCCGGCCCGGACCGCCTCCACTATCTCCCGATACTGGGAGAGGAACGGGTTACTCATCTGGCCCCGTTTGATAGCCCACCCCAGATAGAAAGCCATCAGATTGCAGGCGTCCAATTCGTCCACTGGCAGGTGAAGCTCCTGGATCTTCTTGATCTGGTCTGCGGCGTTGTCCATCTCCGCTGGGTCGTAGCTGATTTTCTCTCGGTCGGTGACCACATTCAGCCGGTGTGGATTGATGACCTCCAGGCTCTCGTCTGGGCAGAGGTCCAGCAGGGAATCCGAGCCGTGCTCCAACTTGTATTGGATCTCCTCCCGATAGAGGGGGATCACCTGATAGAAGTTGACTTCGTCCCCGTCCGGTAGGCGGCAGAAAAAGGAGTCCGTCCCAAACACACCGGGATAGAGCAGGATCTCACCCCGCAGCTCCGTGTTCTCCGCGAAGGGGATGCCATCCTCACCCTCATCCAGTGTAGTCCTGGATTCCAGCCCTACCTCCGGGTCCTCCATGGCGAAGTGGGCGGTGGCCAGCATCATCCGGATGGGCCAGCTCCACCGCTCCTCCCGGCAGTCCGCCTTTGTCAGCTTCCAGTCTCGGGGCAGATTGATGAGTAGCTCCGCCCGTTCCAGTTTTTCCTCCCGACGCTCCTCCGAGAAATCCATCCGATGCCGGCTCAGACCCACAGTGACCAGGGTGTAGTAGTCATGTTCCGGTCGAGGCAGGATGACGGCGATCTCCAGAGGGTGATCCGGATCGCTGTCGTCCGTGAGGAGTTGGGTATAGACACCGAAATACTGGTCGATATGTACTTTCACATGGCCGAGGATGTCATCGTCGGCAGGGGGGATGGTCTCCCACCGGATGATCTCCTCCCGCTCTTTCCAATCCAGTTCCAAGGAATTTTCCTCCTCCAGATATTTCTCACAATCCCGCACCAGCTCTTGGGCATCCGGGTCATCCGGGGCCAGGGACAGCCAGCATTTTGCGTATTCATAAGCGGTGGTTGCGGAGCCGTATGCCATCAGGCAGGAGTAGCCCATCCGGGCGTTCCAGTAGGGATCGTTCTCACCCTGGGTGCGGACGGACTCCAGCAGCTCAATGGCGTGTCGGATGAGATCCCCGTCCACTTCACCGTCGGTCCCATGCTCTCCATGATCTCCCAGAGCCGCCAGATTGCTGTAAGCCCGACTCAGCTTGACGGTCAGCAAATAGCCCCGCTCCTGTTCCGGGATAGCCTCGATGGCCTCAATACATCGTGAGAACTCGTCCGCATCATTCCACTTCTCAATCTGCTCCAGCAGTTTTGTTTCTTCTGTCTGATTCATCGTTTCACCGCCTTTTCTGTGTCATCCTTTGCCTTTTTTGAAGTGTCCGCTGCCTCGCCAGGTGTTGACCACACAGGTGAAGATCTGACCACAGTGCTTGCACCGGATCATGTGGGCCATAATCTCATCCGCCCAGCCATCCTCTGTCTTTACCTTCTCCAGCGGGCAGGTGGATTCCTCTTGCATCAGTTCAAATTCCCCCTCCGACACCAACTGCTGAATGTAAGCAATACAGGCCAGATAGTCCTTTGGGGCGTCAAATTTTCTCCATGTTTGAATGTTTCGGCAGTGCTCGCACATACAGAGCCCTCCTTACGCAAATACCTGCTGATATTTCTCTTTCAGTTCCTTCGGTGCTGTCTTGATGACCTTGCTACCACCATTTTCGGAATTCTTTCCCCAGATGGCCCAGAGCAGGCTCTGCCAAGCGATGGCACGGAATTTCGGGTCTTTGTTTTCTTCCGGCAGGAGATAAGCGGAAAAGCGGCGCTTGACTGTCAGCAGCGCATCCAGGCTTTCCGCATTGGCAATCAGGCTGCGAAATTCCTTGGCAGGCTCCAACCACTGCATAGACAATGCGCCCCGCACCAATACCCCCAGCGTCCATGGTTGAAAACCAAACTTCCGGATCAATGCATGAAGAAATTTTCCTTGCAGTGAGGAGTGCTCGTCGTCGCAGAAATCCAGATACTCCGTTACCAGCGGTGCCCATCGTTCTCCCTCCAGTCCCAGGGCGAACACAGCAAAGGTGCCGGGCATTGCACAGGCTTCATCCGCGAGGTTTTGGTACCACTCAAACTCCCGCATAGCCAGACGAGCGTATCGCTCCATAGCTGGATGCAGACTGGGGTACTGCACAGCGCAGGCAAAGAGCTGATTGATTCCCTTCTTGGGCAAGCCGGGAATGGGCAGATAGAGTTTTTCCTTCCCACGGAACTCGATGGAGTAGCTACGGGGAAACTCCGGCTGCTCCAGCACCGCACACAGGTAGTCCAGGATTTCAGCATAGCACTCCTCGGTGGAGTCCCTGGCGGTAATGCGGATGGTGGCGAAAGCATCGTTGGCCGATGCGGTAAAATGCTCCGTCTTACGCCGCTGGATGTCCTTTGGCAATTTGCCGCTGCCATTGGTTTTCAGTTCCTTCACCATGTCGGGACGGAGCTGGGAAACCAGACCGAGGATGTGTTCGGTTTTAAGAGATTCAAAGCTCTGTCCATACATCGTGCAGCAGACAGCCACATAGCAGGCAAAGCGCAGCAGCCCTTCGTCCACATCCTCCGGCCGCAACTCCGGCCACACCGTACAGGGGGGAAAGACTGTAAACCCATCGTCCCGCTCTCCCACAAGGAAGAACCGCTCCTGCACCTGCTGTTCTATATACTTCTCCAATGTATAGCGGATCTCTTCCCAGCCAACCAGCTGCCGCATGGCATCGCAGACGGAAACAGCATCCTCACAGGGAAATTTCTTCAGCAGCAGTCCGGCCAAATACCGCTCCAGCAGTTGATCGGGAAGAAACGGTGTCCCGTTGTGATTTCGCACCACGGTCGGGTAGGCGGAGTGATTTTCACGAGCGGTTCCGTTCAGCACATCCTGAATGCAGAGATCCGCCTCCGCCAGCACCTCCGGGGAAGTGTCCGGTTTATGAATCAGATAGTAGCGGTCATGTACGCCGTCGCGTTTTGGCAAACTCATGCTTGATCACCTCTTTTCAGACAATAAAAAAGCCCCACGCCGCACTGTCATAAAGACAGGCTGACGCAGGACATGAAGAAGCCGCGTTGAAGGAGCCGCATCCACCAGCGGATGTAGTTTCTTCAACAACCAAAATATTTTTTTCGTATCTTAAAGCAGCAAATTGCTGTCCAATATATTTGTTCATAGCGGCACCATTTGTTCTGAGCGTAGTTTTATATCTTATTATATCACAGCACTCCTTCAATGAAAATATTTTGTTGGAAATGCCAATGAAAAATTTTTGTGAATTTGTTAAGGCGCAGGGGCTGTTATCTCCATAGTATCTGGATGGATCAGAGTGATTACTTTTCCCTTATGCAAGGCATAGTTGACTGTCTGTGCTGTGCCTGAGCGTAGTTTTTTCTGATTATCAAACACACCGATGATGTACTCTGCATGATCGACCATATAATAATTTCTTTTTTTATAACTGGAAACATCCGCAGAATGTGAAATAACAATAGAATCGTTTGCGTTTTGGATCAGCTTTTTCAATCTATGTCTACTCTGATCCCGCCATTTAGAGTCATAGCCGATGAAGGGAATTACAACGATAATTTTAATATCCTCGTATCCTGTTTGTGCTCTCAATGTTAGAAGCTGTTCTCCAGCCCACATATCCACACCAAGAGCACCGCCGACAAAAAAAGTACGGACAAATTTCTCGTCATGGAGTATGCGAAACTGCTCCAGGAGACATTCTTTCAGCTTTTGGCATAGAGGATCTTCCTCATTATATCCAAAGCAAAATCTTGTTGGTCTGTGGCCGGTAATGGCACAGGCATACTGATTCATACAAATCACCCTTGATAACTGCCTTGATTACGCATATAAAGCATAAAATAACGCAAATAATAATGCGTATAAAGGCTATATTACAAAATTATAACACAACACATACGAAGTATCAAGAATTGCTTTCTGCTATGCTAAAAGAGCAGAGAGGTGAGCGTATGGACGAAGAATTTATCCGCAATCGAATCACAGAATTACGATTGAAAAAAGGCGTTTCAGAATATCAGATGAGCATGGAGTTAGGGCAGAACAGAAGCTATATTCAGGCAATTTCTTCCGGGCGTTCTATGCCGTCTATGAAGCAGTTTCTCAACATCTGTGAGTATTTTGAAATCACGCCGCTTCAATTTTTTGATGCACAGGAGAATAACCCTCAGCTTATCAAGAAGGCTTTGGACGGAATGAGAAAGATGTCAGATGACGATCTGATTATGCTGATTGGTTTTATAAGTCGCTTAAACACAGAAAACTAACGATAGGAGGCAGTAAGCGTCCCGTCGTTAGTTTTTTCATTTTATGCGCAGCATATTGTGGCAAGCAATGCTTGTGGCTATCCATTTCGCCACAAGCTGCTTGTTGAGGGCAGCGCCCCCAAGCCCCTTTGAACACAGAATTTCATTCTGTGGCTGCGCGTTCTGCGAACGCTTTTGACCAGGACCAGCTTATCTCTGACCGTGGTCTTTTTCTTTTTCAACATCCTGTTCTACCTCCATTTTCAGCACTCGATCCACATTGGCCTTTGCCGTCAAAAGCTCCCGCATTTCCTCACGGGAACGCCGGTACTCGGCATAGGTCTTTTTCTTTTCTTCCAGCAATTTTGCGTACTCCGTCTGCAACTCTTTGACCTTGGGCAGTTTCTTGACGCCCATTTCATCAAAGGCATTCTTGGCAGCCTGGTGGAGCAGAATTTCTTCCTCATGTTCTTCCCGGAATTTCTTAGAGTAGCCGGCCTTGCGGTATGCCACATAGACCTCACGGGTCTTGGCATAATTTACGATGTGAGTACGCAGAACAGCGATCTCTGCCATGCGCTTTTCAGCTGCTTTGATCTGTGCCGAAAGCTCATTGTGATGTGCCGTGGCAGCCGCAGCCTTTTCTTCCAAAGCCGCATACTCCAGCAGGTTATGCTCTGATAGGTAGTTTATGGTCTGCGCCATCTGCTTGAGGTTGAACACCTTGGCCCATCGAGCATAGCCAGCACCTTTTCCAGCCTGCAATTTTGCCTGAATGTCCACCAGCAGATTGACCTTCTGCGTCTCTGCCTGTGTAACTATTTTCTTTCGTGGGGTATGCGCTTTCTTCCCGGAGAGAACCGCCTGCAAATCATCTAATCCATATCCTTCGCCCAGGCTGTCCATTCGGGCGGCTTTCTCCCAACCGGGGAGCTTCAGGCGATATGATTTTCCGCGCTTTGATACCTCACAGTCGGACTCTTGCAGCAGCCTCAGCAGCTCCTCAAAGTCAGCAGGACTTTGTGATAATGCATTGTCAATCGCCACACGAAGCAGCTCTCGGTGAGAGGGCTTTGCCTGATCGCCCAGCCATTTGTTATAGCTCTTTCCGTGAGGTTTCGGGTTCTCTACAATAGACAGTCCGTTTTCAATGCAGATGGTGTCGCTCAACTGACGGACCGCCTTGGTGCTGCCCCAAAAGTTTCGGAATTTCCGGTCATATTCTAAGCTGACCGATGACCAGATAATGTGATTGTGAATGTGCGACTTGTCTATGTGGGTGCAGACCACAAAGGCATGATTGCCCTTGGTGAATCGCTTGGCAAATTCCACACCCAGCCGGTTAGCTTCTTCCGGGGTAATCTCGCCGGGGCGGAAGGACTGGCGCACATGATAGGCAATCACATCATCCGCGCCGCGCACTCGTCCTGTGGCGGCAATGTACTGCCGCTTTGCCAGAAGGAACTCCGCATCCACAGTCCGGCTGTCACACGCATAGCCGGTAATGAGTCTGCCGTCATCTGTTTTCTTTGGGTTGGCCACATAGTCGATGATGTCACTGATCGCCCGACTTTCTGTGCGGCCCTTGCCGACATGAAGCGGCATGATTCTCGTGGTTGCCATAGGTCAGACCTCCTTCCCGAAAAGAAAACGGCCTGCCATAGCAGACCGCTTTCACTATTCTATAAAACTTTCTTCATCGAAAAAATTGAACTCATCATCTTCTAAGTGTCTTGGTGGAAATCTCATTTCATATTGCTCTTGCGCCAATGCACGGACATCAGGCCGCCTATCCTTTAGTCGATTTTTCAGCCAGGGCAACTGTTCTTTCGATAGCCTCCATGGAAGATTCAAAAGACGATTCAGTGTCATCAGTTCAGCCTGCTTTTCTGCTGGTAGCGAAGCACAGGATTTACAAATGTGGGATGCATGACCTTTGCCTGAAAATTTTTCGTTGGCTTTGTATTCACCACAAACTTTACAATAGTGTCCATGCTTTTTCATAAGCTGATGCCCTTCTCGCAAAGAACATATAACCTGCGAATTGCTTTCATAATCACATTCCATTCCAAATCAGAAGCATAAGAAAACTTTTTGCGGTATGCCTCCCAAAGTTTTTGCATAACCGAATCATTTTCCACTTCGTCAAAAACTTCTTCAGCCCGGTTAAGATACTTCTCCGATCCCCGTTTATGAGCAGTTGCCAGAAGCGCATCATGTAAAATTTTCGGGTTCAGCGTGGTTCCATGCAGCTGTTCTAAAATGTAAATATCGTAGAAATCTCTCATGCGGGTATTGGTTGTGGTTCTGGTAATAATGGTTTCCAGTTTTTCTGCCAGCACAGTTTCTAAATTATAAGCCCAAATATCAATGGAGCGATCTTCCAGCATAAGTTTGAATGAATACCGAACCTCTCTTGGAGTGATTGCATCTCCCGTAGAAATATCAATTTTCAAAGGGGTCACTACACCATCGAATGTTGTACTCATGCTGACACGAATCCCCGGATACTCTGCTTCATCCATAATCTCCGAAATACTTTTCAGCTGAAATTTAACACCATCATCAATCGGAACAGTTACGATTGATGAAATTAGATTCTCAATATCCTCCACATTAACATTAGCTCCTTTTATGGTTGCATCCAAATCCATCGTAGAGCGGGCATCCAATCCAACCATAGCCGCTACCAACATACCACCCTTCAAGATAAACTTATCACGATACTCAGAAAGAGAAATACGCTCCAAAAAACGCTCCATCATGTAGTTCCTCATTAAAATCTGAGCATCTGCGGATTTTTCTCTGGAAAGGTTTCGTATTAAATCTTTAAGCTGCCTTGCTGTTTTTATCATAAAAGTACCTCCAAATACTGTCGTAAAATTTTTTCCACCTTGAACATCCCAGCATATTGCATTAAAGCTCGCAGGTTCTTATCTTTTCTACGGGCATACGCTTTCAGTGCTCCCTGAAAGGTCTGAATTTCAATTCTGCTACGGCTTCTGAGCAAATCACAGATCGTTCGCTCCATATCATAAACCGGCACAGTATGCCCGAACGGAGTTTTCGCTGTTGTAAGTCCTACATCATGTAAGTCTGCTTTAATCGTAAAAACTTGAATGCCTTCTGCTTTCATTTTGCTTGGATTGCATCCAGTTTTGACCGTAACTGTATATTCTATTGGTTCACGGTCTGTCAGATCGTGAAAAAATAAAGCTGTTTCATGTGAAAATACTGCTTGTTCAAATCGCAAATGAAGCAGATACATGGCATCCACCCAGGAATCTTTGGACAGATAAATCCCATGTGCGACTCTATCCAAATCTCGTGAACGCACATAATCATAAAATACCGGCTTTGAAATTCCAGAAGATACGACCTGCGATGTTCGCAGCATTCCTTCTTGTTCTGTTAGCATCTGATCCAGCTGTTCAAATTGTCCCATCATATCACTTCCTTTCGCACTAATATTATACGCGATATTAGTTCAAAAGTAAAGTCGTGGATATATAGTTTCTCTTTCCAAATTTAACAGACGGTGTCTGGCATTTTTATGGTTTTGCGTATTTTTATCCATAAACCAACTCCTGAATTGCAAATTTCAAACTCTGCACCTTACCCATCAGCCAGATTGCAGCCAACGGCAGCCCCATAGGGCTAATCAAAAATGCCATAACCAGCAAAATCACACCATTCTGCGGGGAATAGGTAAGCAGCACAGCCACACCAAGCAGAGCAATCACGGTACTGAACAGGCCGAGCACCAGACCGGATATGTAGATCAGCCCTGTGCAGAGCCAGACAAAAAGTGTCAGAACCAAAATGACCGGTGCAGTTATAATCATCAAAAGCCCTTTCAAAATCTTCATGTCATTTCCTCCTTGCAGCGTTCTTGGTATCTTTTCTAATCATATTATCCGGCATGGGCAGGCAAAAGACAAGGATACCGATAAAAAGAAAAAGCGGAGAGAGGAGCAGCGAAGTAATGCCGTTCCTCCCTCCGCAAATGGAGTATCTATCCCCGTTATAAAAGTTTGGAAAGCTGGGTAAGGATTTCCTCTACGCCCTCCCATAACTGTTCCTGCCGCTGGGATATATCCTCCAAGTCAGCATCATAAACCCGTCCAGTCTCATGCACTTTACGGGTCAGCTGGTTTAAGTTGTTGCTGCTTCGGCGCATCAGGGAAACAAGCTCCTTCAACTCCGGCAGCTCCAGCTTGACTACATACCCATCCAGCGCCATTTTTCTTAGATAGGCTTCACGGTTGGAGGTTCCAAACTGAGACATTTTTTGCTCAATCACAGCAAGCTCCTCCGCTGAAACTCTAAAGTTTAATTGCATATCCCGCTTACGCTTTGCCATAGTTATCGCTCCGGCTCCCGTTTCTTCGGGGCGGCAGGCTTATGGGCAGGCAGCTCCTGTTTGAGCTTATCCCGTACTGAGGGGCGGGACGGTTGCAGTTTTTCTCCCTGAGTACGGCTGCGCTGCTGTTCTACACGCACCAGATCAATAAAGCCATCCAGCACAGCAGGGTGGCTGTTTAAGGCATAACCACAACGGACAGTTTCGGGATTATCGTTGGGAATGGTCTTAGCCCATTCTTTGTTGCGTCGGGAGTAGCGCCCATCCCAGTCCTGAAGCTGGACGGTGTTAGCCAGAACCATAGCCACACGCTCCATGCCATAGATCTCGATCACACCCTTTGCCGCATCGTGACTGAGATACATTCCGTCGAAGTGTTCCCGCACCGCCGCTTCAATGGACTCCTTGCATTGGAGATTTGCATTGTTGGAAGCCCGGTACTGCTCCAACTCCCCATGTTCTCTCGCATAGGCAGCAGAATGGGGATAGACCGGTGTTGTTCGCAGTTCCTCTTTAGCTCTGCACACATCGTCGGCACGGTTCTCAATACTGTCCCGGATCACATCCATGTGACCGGTCTCCAGCTTTTCAAAATAGCGGTACACATCCGCCAGCGGCGAAGAAGATTCCAAAAGTGCCTGGGCCTGGGCGTCGGTCAGCTCCAGCTCCTCCATCGCCATCACAATATCCTCACGGACAGTATATTCATAGGTGTGGTGCAGGATTTCTTCCGGGGGCTGGCTTTTCAACCAGTCCCTATATTTTTCCTGCTCAGTGGCCATCTTTTCATAAAGGGCCGTATTCAGATTATTGGTATTCATGTTATCGCACCTCCTCATGCTGTTTTGGTTTCTTGTCTGTACTGCGGGGCGTCGCCGGACGCTTCAGGCTGTCCAGCACCGAAGTCCGTGTGCTTTTGGCAACAACAGCCTCTGCGTGTGCCTGTCCCTTTCCGTCGATGTTGAGCAAAGTATCCAGCTCCACCAGACGGGCATTTTTGCTTCGCAGTTCTTCTTCATAAAGGAATGGCTTTCCGACTTCCTCCTTTGCGGCAGCCTGCTGCTGATAGAGGTTATCCAGCTGGGCCTTTGCCGCCTCCAGACGCTGGGGCATCTGGGCGAGGGCATTGTCGATACGGGTAAGATTTCCGCGAGGGTCTATACCAAGGGTTGCCCGGTGGGTCATCTGTCCTTTCAGCAGGAGCGTATACTCCTGTTTCCATGCGGAAAATTCCACGGATATGGCATAGCCCCGGTAGCTGCCGATCTGCACCGGATCGGAGGTTTTGACCTCCTTGCAGGCATCCAAAAGGGCTGCACCGGCGTTCTCCTTATCGGTCAGCAGATCGCCACGGATTTCCATACCAGCAAAACCGTCCTCCGGGTGCGGGTGCGCTGCCAAAACTTCCAGATCGGATTCAAATCCCTTGATAAAGCCTTTGTGCTTTTCAATCTCCTCCGGGAAGTATTTGAGCAACTGGTCCTCCAGACGATATTGCTTGCTCTGGTGGTCGGCTTTCATCAGCTTCAGGCGGGATACCTCCACATCCAAATCCATACGCTCCTTGATGCGGGGATCTCCGGCGCACAGGGCTTTGATCTCGGCAAAGGAAAGCGCCGTTTCGTCCACATCATCGCAGGAACGCACTGGTGATTTAGAAGTCATGATCTGACTGATGAATTTTTGCTTATTCTCCACCGTCTGGTCGAGTAGGTCAGCGGTATTACTACCGCTTTCCCCTCTAAGAACCGTGCATGAGAGTTTCCCCTCACACGGCTCAAGCACTTATAAGCCCTGCGTTAGCAGAACCAGTTCATCAACATTTTTCGAGTAATGAAGCTCTCTATGACAATCAGCATGTAATAAGACTTTCTTTTCTTTAAAGTCGGCTCCCATTTCCGTATGGATTCGGAATCCCCGTTCCACTGTGATAGGTTCACCACAATGCGGACAAATGCCTTTCTGCATTTTGTACAGTGCATTTAATTTCCTTCTTCCATTGATTTCCCGAAACATTCTCTTTGTGTCTCTGTCCTCAAAATATTCTGTGAAACGCTCATCAAATGGTGTCGCTTCTGATTTTGTTTTCAGCCACCTTACTATTTTAGTATCAGTAGCGTATATCAGATGTAATTCAAACGAGTCTGCCATATTTACACTGAATGTCCAGTATCTTGTGCCAACTCTTCTGAAATATTTCTTAGCGATCCATTTGTGTCCTTTCTTCGGGTGCCTACGTTTGCACCATCTCCACAGACATCTCCATACATCAAAATCAAACCGTTCAAACGCCTGCGAGGAAACATTATACTTTTGGAAATTTACCCACCCTCTGATAACCGGATTTAACTTTCTTATCAAATCTTCCTGCTTCATAGATGGATTTTGCTTTATAATCTCCCGTACCTTGCTCACGATGGCTTTATAGTTCTTTTTGGATGGTTTTGTAAGAAGCTTGTCTTTATACCAGCGTATATTACATCCGAGAAAATCAAAACCATCTTCGATATGGGTAATCACTGTCTTTTCTTCTGACAGTTCCAACCCTCTCTCTGATAAAAATTCCCGGATAATCGGGAGGATACCTGCTTCCAAAAGCTCTCTGCTTTCGCCT
The DNA here is from genome assembly GCA_020555605.1 of bacterium 210917-SL.2.15. Lineage (GTDB taxonomy): Bacteria > Bacillota > Clostridia > Oscillospirales > Oscillospiraceae > Pseudoscillospira. The sequence goes on from JAJCJC010000007.1 coordinate 67,813, forward strand.
GTGACGATGAAATCGTCAGCATAACGTATAAAGTTCACTTTTGGAAAGTATGCTTTTCCATCCCTCTTAGTTTTGTGGTATTTCTTCTTAATCTGGATTTCCAGACCATCCAGTACCATGTTGCAGATAGTTGGTGAGATAGCCGAACCCTGTGGGCTACCGAGGTCTGTCGGAAATAATCTTCCGGTCTCGACATACCCACTCTTTAACCATTTTCGCAGAATATCTTTATCCATTGGGATATGGTTCAATATCCATTCGTGACTGATGTTATCAAAACAGCCTTTAATGTCTCCCTCCAGCACCCATTTAGGGGATTTTGCTTTATTCAGACAGGTAAAACACTGCTCTATTGCATCCTGTACACATCTCTTTGCTCTAAATCCATAGGAGTTAGGGTCAGCAGTGATTTCCGCAATCGGTTCCAGTGCAAATTTATATAATGTCTGCATCGCTCTATCCTTCATACATGGAATACTGAGCGGCCTCATTTTTCCGTTCTTTTTTGGGATATATACCCTCTTTAACGGTAATGGTTTATAGCCTCTGCGTTTTAAACTGAGAATTGCTTCATATTTCAGTTTGGGAGTAGACCATAAAATTTTGTCTACACCTGCTGTCTTTTTGCCTTTGTTACTCGTTACTCTTTTTACAGCTAAAGCACGTCCGTAGAAAGAGTGTGTGAGCAGCCATTGCAAAGACTTTACTTTGCCGGTTCTGCCCTGTTGATGAGCCTTTACGATACGCATTTGCAGTTTTTTAACGTATGCATTAGCTTTGTTCCAGTCAATGCTGTTCCATGCTTTTGCTACGTCAGAAGTCGCACACATTTTCATGTTCATTTGCCTTACTCCTTTCAAAAATTCTATAAACTCTCTCGTAATTAAGCACCCTGCGGAATTCTGCTCCCTTTTCGGGTGGGGCAAATTTTGAACCCCTATCCGTCCCCATTACAGGGTCGGCATTCGCTTCCTCCGCAATCCTTTACCCGCATTCCCAACGGCTTTCCTTACGGTCCGCTTGCCTTTGCAGGCGAGAATACGGGCTTGACACGTTCCACTTAATCAACAATTATTGATAGTTTAGGTTCCACCTCTACTCCGGCAGTCCTATGTCCGTGTATTCCTACTGTGGAAAGGAATATCCAACTGCACACCTTTTGGTTCAAGCCTATCAGCTACTTTGGCTTGTTCAGCCTTAACGAAGCTTACGGTGATTCAGTTAATTAACCTTGCTATCAGAAAGCCTGCACCCTAACCGCCTTGTAGCTGGCAGTTTCGCTTCTCCCTCACGGGATTTGCTCCAAATAGGGTTCCGTTTATATCCGCTTCCGAACAATGCCATTACTGGCAAAGCCGGGGATATTGGCTTCATCCAACGGAATGGATGGTTTGGTCGGAGTTACCGCCAAACAGTTAAATTAAGCGACTTCGTGTCGCACCCAGAGGTATGCGTCAAAGGTTCCTTCAGTCACATAGCGGTACACATGGACAAGAGGATTCTGATTACCCTGGCGCTCGATACGGCCCTTGCGCTGGGCAAGGTCTCCCGGTCTCCACGGACAGTCCAGGTCATGAAGTGCCACCAGACGGTCCTGCACATTGGTGCCTGCGCCCATCTTGGCGGTGCTGCCCAAAAGGACACGCACCTGCCCGGTACGGACTTTAGAGAACAACTCCTTTTTCCGCACTTCGGTGTTGGCTTCATGAATAAAAGCGATCTGGTCGGCAGGCATTCCCTGAGCAATGAGTTTCTGACGAATATCGTCATATACCGTAAAGACCGATTCCTGCTCCGGCAGAGGCACAGAGCCTTCCAATGCGTGAAGCAGTGGATTATCCAGCGTTTTCGCCGCCTTGCTTGCAGGAGCTTTTGCCTGCGGTGTAGAAATATCGCAGAACACCAGCTGGGTCAGCTTGTCAACTTCGCCGTCCCGCCAGATCTGCATGATGTTGTCCACGCACTGATTGACCTTTGTGCCAGGTTCATCCGGCAGCATCTGGTTGACGATTCTCTGGTCAAGCCCCAACTTACGACCATCCGAGGTAATCTTGAGCATATTGTCTTGGGACGGGTCAACGGTTCCGCTGTGTACCAGCGATGCGCGCTCCGAAAGGGTCTTGACCATTTCCTGCTGATGTTCGGTGGGCTGTGCCACGATGTTGTGGTATTCCACTTCCGGGGTAGGCAGATTCAGTTGGTCGGCAGTCTTGATGTCCGCCACTTCTTTGAACAGGTTCATCAGCTCCGGCAAGTTGAAAAACTTGGAGAATCGAGTGCGCGCCCGATAGCCGGTCCCTTCCGGGGCAAGCTCCAAAGCGGTCACTGTCTCACCAAAGCGACTGGCCCAACAGTCGAAATGGGTCATGTTCAGTTCTTGCAGGCGGTCATACTGGAGATACCGTTGCATGGTGTAAAGCTCGGTCATGGAGTTGCTGACCGGGGTTCCGGTTGCAAAGATAACGCCACGGTTTCCGGTAATCTCGTCCATATAGCGGCACTTGGCGAACATATCGCTGGACTTTTGGGCATCGCTGGTGGAGAGACCTGCCACATTCCGCATTTTGGTGTATAAAAACAGGTTTTTGTAGTTGTGTGCCTCGTCCACGAACAGCCGATCCACGCCCAACTGCTCAAAAGTCACCACATCATCCTTGCGGCCCTCGGCCTGGAGCTTTTCCAGCCGCGCCTCCAGGGATTTGCGGGTCCGTTCCAGCTGCTTGACCGTGAAACGCTCGCCGCCACTGGCCTGTACCTCTGCAATCCCCTCAGTGATCTCGTCGATCTGTTCATAGAGAAGCCGTTCCTGACGCTCCCGGCTGATGGGGATACGCTCAAACTGGCTGTGTCCCATGATAATGGCATCATAATCACCCGTCGCAATACGAGCGCAGAACTTCTTTCGGTTATGGGTTTCAAAGTCCTTTTTTGTGGTGACTAAGATATTGGCGGAAGGATAGAGACGCAGAAACTCCGACGCCCACTGCTCGGTCAGATGGTTTGGAACCACAAAGAGAGATTTCTGGCACAAGCCCAGGCGTTTGGCTTCCATCGAAGCAGCTACCATCTCAAAAGTTTTGCCTGCGCCTACTTCATGTGCCAACAGGGTATTTCCTCCATACAGCACATGGGCAATGGCGCTTTTCTGGTGTTCCCGCAGGGTAATGGCCGGGTTCATGCCCCCAAAAGTGATATGGCTGCCATCATATTCGCGGGGACGGGTAGAGTTCATTTCTTCGTTGTACTGGCGCACCAAAGTCTGGCGGCGCTCCGGGTCTCTCCAGATCCAGTCCCTAAAGGCTTCCCGGATCGCCTGCTGTTTTTGAGCCGCCAGGGTGGTCTCCTTGGCGTTCAGTACGCGGCGCTCTTTTCCGTCTGCGTCCTCTATGGTGTCATAGATACGGACATCCCGCAGGTTCAGGCTGTCCTCCAAAATCTTGTAGGCATTGGCACGGCTGGTTCCGTAGGTGGTATAAGCTGCCACATCGTTGTAGGATACAGAAGATTTCCCCTTGATCTGCCATTCAGCGGTAAAGGACGAATAGTTGACCCCGATACTGCGCTGGAGATAAAACGGGGTATTAAAGGTCTCATACATAAACTGCTGGATATATTCCTTGTCAATCCAGGTAGCGCCCAGACGCACCTCGATCTCCGACGCATCCAGGTCTTTGGGCTGGGCGGCGGTAAGGGCTTCCACATTGACTGCATAAACCGGGTCCTGCTGTGCGGCCCGCTGCGCCTGACGCAGTTTGCGGCGTACATTGCCGGAGAGGTATTCATCAGCAGTCACATAATGGGGTGTGCCGTCTTTCTCCAGCTGTCCCGGTACACGGAAGATCACACTTTGCAGTTCTCCCGCCAGTTCTTCTTTTGTTTTTCCGGTAAGCTGGCTCATATAGTCCATATCCACGCAGGCTTTTTCCGAGATAGACACCGCCAGTGCTTCACTTGCCGTATCCACCACAGCCACCGCCTGATGGGGCTTGATGGTCCGCTTGGTGAACATATCTGCCTTGCGTTCCAGCTTTCCGTCCTCGTCGATGACTTCCAACGCACAGAGCAGGTAATAGGAAGAATCGTCTGCATAGGCCAGACGGTTTGCACGGTCATTGATGAGACCGTATTTGGAAGAAAAGCTGTCATAGAGGCTGTTCAGTTCCGCCTGCTTCTCCCGAATGGTGCTGTCCGGAACCGCTGCATCCATCTGAAGGTCGATCAGTTCCTGCACACAATCACGCAGTCCCACAAGACCTTTTACACGGGCTTCGGCGGTGGCGTTGAGGTCAGGGCGCACCATACGGCTGTTTTCCCGGTAGTACACCTGCCCGTCTACAATGGCATAGGAATAGTTCTTCACATTGGGGTCGGCAGGAATGGAGGTGTCAATAGCTTCGCCTTCGCCCAGCTCCGGCAGCTCTGCCTCCTGATAAGTGCCATGAATACACTTCACCGCATCATGCAGCTGGTCGGAAAGCTCCAGTCCCTCGATAGGGTTCACGGTGTAGTCCATACCATGAGCAGTGCTTACCGGCTCCTGTCTGCCCAGCACCATTTCCGGGTGGTCGATAAAATACCGGTTGATGGCAAATCCGTCCTCCGTCTGTCCGGTTTGAGTCCATTCCGGCACGATGTCCAGCGGGCGGTCCCGCTTTTGCAGGAAAATGATGTCCGAAACGACCTCTGCACCAGCGTTTTTCTTGAAAGCGTCATTGGGCAGACGGATGGCTCCCAGCAGCTCGGCACGTTGAGCAAGATACCGGCGCACGGTGGAATCCTTGGCGTCCATCGTATAGCGGCTGGTGACAAAGGCCACCACGCCGCCGGGACGCACCTGGTCCAGTGATTTGGCGAAAAAGTAGTTGTGAATACTAAAATTCAGCTTGTTGTAGGCTTTGTCATTGACCTGATACTGACCGAAAGGCACATTGCCGATGGCAAGGTCAAAGAAGTCACGCCTGTCGGTGGTCTCAAAGCCGCCTACTGTGATGTCCGCCTTGGGATAGAGCTGCTTTGCAATGCGCCCGGAAACCGGGTCCAGCTCCACACCGTACAGACGACTGTTTCGCATTTCCTCCGGCAGCATACCGAAGAAATTGCCCACACCCATAGATGGCTCCAGAATATTTCCGGTCTCAAATCCCATACGGCCCACCGCTTCATAGATGGCCTGAATGACCGTAGGGCTGGTGTAATGGGCGTTGAGGGTGGAGCTTCTGGCGGCGGCATATTCCTCCGGGGTCAGCAGCTCTTTCAGCTGGGCATACTCGGAAGCCCATGCCGGTTTCTCCGGGTCAAAGGCATCAGAAAGACCGCCCCAGCCCACATAGCGGGATAGGACTTCCTGCTGTTCAGGGCTTGCCTGCTGTCCGACAACTTCCAGCTCTTTCAGCAAACGAATGGCATTGATATTTGCCTGGAACTTGGCTTTCGGACCGCCTTCACCCAAATGCTCATCGGTAATACGGAAGTTCTGTGCATTGCGGCGCAGGTTGGCCTTGTATTCCTCATAGGAGGCTTCCTCGGCGGCTTTGGCATTGGGGAAGGTCTGCCACTGGCCATTGACCTGAATGGAAACCGGGTGTTCGTCCAGCATTTCCTCAAAGGTTTTCTCCGGCTCTGTCACAGGGGCTGGCGGCTCCGGCTCCTCGATATGCAGCCGTTCCACCACCACATCATAAGGCAGATGGTTCTTGTCGCCCGGATAGACGGCCACGGTCTCGGAATGGAAGGCCGGGGATTCGGCAGCCGGTTCGGGCTGTTCCTGTCCAAAGCCATCCAGCTGACGGGCATACATCCCACGCAGCAAAGGCGCAACTTCATCCCAGCGGAAATACAGCACAGCCAAACGCTTTTCCTCTGCGTCCAGGACTTCCAGCTCCATGCCCTGTGCCGTGGTACGGTAATCGGCAATATCGCCGGTCTCCAGATTCAGGGTCTCAATCTCATGAGGGTAGGCTCTGCTCAGCCAGTAGGCAATCTCACTGTTGCTCCTGCCGGATTGCAGCAGCGTGGAAACCTGTTTTTTATCTGCTTCATCCATCAGTCCATGGGACAATACATCCCGCAAGTCCTGATCTGCCTTGTCCGGGTCAATGGGAAGAAGCTCGGTATAGTAAGCATTGCGGCGGTCTGCCCGAAGCAACTGCTCGAACTGTTCTTTGCGCTCTGCCCGATAGATGGGATATACCATGCCGGTGGGCAGAAGCTGTACGGTGTCCTCCCGCAGCTCGGTGATCTGATAGGCGTCATCCTCGATATACACGGTATCGCCCACAGCATAAACCGGGGCGGCAGGGTCATAGGAAGTCCTTTGCGGAATTGGACTGCGAACGGCATCATATTCCTCATCGGAAATGGAAATCTCGGAAGTCTGCTCTGCCTCGGCAGCTGCGATCTGCTCTGCATCTGACATCACCTGTTGGATAAATGGGTCATTGTCCAGTTTTTCCGAGTCTGCCACCTGGCCGTTGACGATGCCCCTTTCCTCCAGGGCTTCCCGGATGGCGATGGGGTCGATATTGTCAAAACGGTCCTGTTCTTCTTCGGTATAGAACCGGTCCTCCTGAATGAGCTGGGCGATTCGGCGCTGTACCTTCGGCCAGGGCAGCTGCGTTTCCTCCGGGCTGCCGGCACGGACAACGAACAGGCTGTTGCTGTTACTGCCGCCGTATTCCTGAGCCAGCCATGCGGCGGTATCTTTTTCTCTTGCATGGTCTTTCATATAGCGGACAACAGCGTGTTTACTCTCGATATTGCCGTTCCATGCACAAAGGGCAGTATCAATATCTTCCTGAGAAAGAGGGCGCAGAAGCTCATGGAGCTTTGGATAGGTCTCGTCGATCACTTCCCGGTGTAAACGCTGACGGAACTCCGGCACATCCGAATAGAGTCGGATCAGCTCCATATCCTTAGAACCAAGGACTGCACGGCGCACAGCGGCATTACCCTCGATGACAGCATTTTCACGGTCAGAATGACCGCAGGCATTGCGATATGCGGTATCCTCGGAAATGGCGGCAGTCACCACAGGCTTATACTGCTCAAACTGCTCCCCAAGGGTAGGCTTTGGCGTTTCTTTCTCCACCTCCGGCTGCTGTGCTTGAATGGCATCTTCTTCTGCCAGTTCCTTTTCAGCCTGGATTTTGTCATACTGCGCCTGTTCCTGTTCGGTAAGATAGCGGTCTTTCTGGACAAGTGAGGTAATGCGCTTGGCAACCTTTTCCCAGTTCAAGTGAACATCCGGGCAGTCCTGCTTTTTATAGTGCAGTCCTTTCCCATCGTGATCTTCGCCGCTGTGTGTTGCGCCGGACAGGGCATGAGAGCGTCCGCCAATGCCATACTCGTCTTTGAGGAATCTCACTTTCTCCTTATCCGTATGGTTTGCCATGAAGAACGCATAGATACGGCCTTTTCCTCCGGCAAAACTGCTTCCGCCGGTCATGGCGGCGTCGATCTCATCCTCGGTAATAAAGTGCTGGACGGTTGGCACTTTGGAAAGCTCTGAAGAAAAGGTCCTGCGGGGCAGGTCAAGGTCCTTCAGGTTCTCCCAGATCTCCCTCGGTCTATGATAGTGAAAACGCGACAGGTCACGGTCCTGCTGATAGGCAGTCAAGAAGGCGGCGTATTCTTCCTTGAGTGTCTGGCGGAAAGCCGGGTCACTCAGCTGCTCCGTCAGGCGGCGGGTCTCCTCTGGGAAACCATTGCCTTTGATCTCTGACAGGCAGGACAAATATCCGGCTTTTCTGGCGTCCTCACTGAGATCGTGATACAGATGCCAGAGCTTTTCCGAGAGGAGGGAGCGTTCATAGCCTGCCGCTTCTGCAAGCTCCACATTGGAGGCAAACTGACCACTTTCCAAAAGCTCCCCGATACGCTCTGCGGCGCTCTCCCAGGAAATGACCTGGGCAGACCTGTCATAACGGACAGACTTCCCATGGGAAAGATGGATACCATCCTCGGCATACCATGCGCTCACACTGCCAAGGCCATTGCCGCCGTGGTACAGCGTTTTCAGTATCTCGGAAATCTCAGCGGTGGTTTTCTGCTTTTCAAAGGCTGCAACCACACGCTCCCTTTGACGGTCTGTATTGCCGCCCAAACGCAGCACATGGTCGATGTCATTTTGGGCAAAAGAAAAAGCAGAGGATGTATGCGCTACATTCTCTGCTTCATCTATGGATTGGATCTGTTCCGCTTCGGAGAGGAACAGGTTTAGGGTCAGCTGTTGATAAGCTCCGCCATCAGGATCTCCTCTGCCTGGGCTTTGCAGGTGTTCATCAGGCCCACCCACTTCATGGGATCGCTGGCTTTCAGTTCCTCGGTGGCTCCCGCTTCCTTCGCCAGCTGGGGCATCATCTGTTCCAGTCTGCTCTGGGCGGTCTCGTCGATCTCGATGAGGTGCGGGTACAGCTTCTCGCTCAGCAACATCTGGTTGTAGAGGATGGGACGGTGTTCTTTCAGGTAGGTTTTCCTCATCCTGCCGTACTTGCCCAGGGGTTTCTCCGGCTGCTGGCTCAGCTTCAGGTCGGGAATCTGATAGTCTCCGTTCTGGATGTAGGTCATGGGATTGTTCATCTTGCTTGCTCCTTTCTTGGTTGGCTTCGCGCTCTGCATTTCGGACGGTAACGCCGATCTGCCGCAGCACCTGCTGGTTGATCTGGCTGACCGCTGTTCCCAGCGCCCCGATGGTGGACGGGGTGTTGAAATCAAAGATCGCCATGAAATCTTCGTGGTCGAAGTAGCGTTCCGGCTCCAGTCCACAGCGGGACATCAAAGCGTAAGTGATGCTGACGGTGGCGGCTGCCTTGAACTGCACTCCGATGTTATACTCATCATATTCCTCCAAAAAGGAACCGTCAACGATATAGAAGAAGTCCTGCTGATGCTCCGTCCAATATTCCTCGGCCAGTTTTCCAGCTACCTCCGTGAGCTGTCCGGCAAGATCATCACCGGAAACATCATAGGTGCGCTCCAGCATGGCCTGCACGGAATCCAGATGGCGCTCCTCCAACTGCCACAGCCAGGGAGTGCGGGAATGTTCACGGGTTCCGGTGTCGGAAATGTCAAAGACATAACGCAGGCGGGGTCTGTCCCCGGAATCATCCACCAGAGCGATTCCCTTGGAACCGCGCCTTACATAACGGCCCATCTTTTCATTCCACAAATCGTACTCTGCACAGGCGGTGGCGTCCGGTCGCTGGGCATAGATCATCAGCTGCTCATGGAACGGGTACTTGTAAAGGCGGGAAGCAGTAGTGAGAAACCCTGCCCATTCCTGCCAGCTTCCCGTGAGCTGTGTTGTTACCTTCTCCGCCATCTGTGCATATAGTTCAGCTTTGGTTGGCATAGTGTTCTGTCCTCCTTTCAGTTTTGGGGTAAAAAGGTGGGGTGGCATATTGCCACCCCATCCCTGCGGTTATGTTGTTTACTGGTCAAAATCCGGGTACAACTCCAGCTCGGCAAACTCGGCATCACTCATGGCCTGGAGCTTGCCCAGTGCGCTGTCTGTCAACTCCCGCAGCTCGGTTTCCTCTGTGGCCAGCTCGCCGCGCATCTCACGCAGGCTGTCGATCAATCCGGTGCGGCTACCGGTATTGTAAATGCACATCAGGTTCATTTCCTCAAAAGTGAAGTTTCCCATATCAAATCTCCCTTTCCGCACTCTTTTTTGGCGCTGTCTTTTTGTGTTCTGCCTTGGGCTGGCTTTTCAGCTGCTCCATGACGGACTTTTTCTTTTCCCGTTCCTCCCGATGGGCAGCGGCAGCCAGATCCATCAGGGAAATGGGCTGACCGCTGCGGGCCTGCTGTTCCAGCTCTGCCACCGTAGGCTCTTTTGCGCCATTGTTGATGATACCGTCGATCATGCCGTAATCGTCCTCCACGGCCATCTCCGCATTTTTCAGCGAATTTTCCGGCAGGAATCCGGGGATCTGGGTAAAACCAACACTGTCACAGTAATGACAGGATACCTTACCATCCTGCTTGATCGCAACGATGTCACTGACACTCATAGAAGGACTGTGAAAATCCGTCGGTTTTTGCAGATTAAACTGCTCATATAGTTTTTCCAACTGCTCCGGTATCGTGCCAGACTCCCTCAGAGGAGCTGTGTAAATGAGGTCATAATTGCTGCGGTCTATGGAAATGTCATGGGACTTTAACCAATCCAGATTCATAAAGCGCACATTCTGCGGATCGTCACGGCTCACCTGATAGATGGCAAAGCAATTTCTGTTCTGGGATAGAAATGCCTGTTCGCGTTCCTGCTGATGTTCCTGACGCTCCATGACCTTTTCGTGGAACTGAGGGCTTTTCTCCCATTCCTCACGGTCCACGCCAAAAAGACCGCCATGATCCATGATTTCCTGCGAGTCAAATACCATACTCTCCGTATTGTCCTCATGCAGCACATAGACAGTCAAACCAGCGGCATCCAGTTCCAGCGCCCGTTCTCTGGTGACAGGGAGCATCCCATCATAGAAGTAGCCGTATTCCTGCATATCCGGTGTGGATACCTGCTCATCAGGCATGGGGTATTCATCCAGTGCCTGCTCCTGTGCTTCCGGCAACTGGGAAGAAGCAATCATCTGACTGGTCTCTGCCTGCATTTGCTGATAGGCCGCTTCCTGCAAGGTCTCAATCATGGACATAGGAGCGTGTCTGAGCGAAGTGCTGTCCAGATTGTTGTCATCACAAATCTGGAGAACTGCATTTTTGCGGGAAAGCTCCGGCATATCCAGCTGACCACCATCCAGCTCTTTCATGGATGCGGCATCGTAAAGGGTATAGTCCCATCCGCTGTCACAGGACTGGATATGAAGATAGGTGGCATCGTTGATCAGAAACAAAGCCTCCTGCTGGTTTGCCTCCGCATCAAGAACCGCCATTTCCGGCTCTTTTTTTGCATTGGGGTCAATTCCACGCTCTTTGCAGATTTCCTTATAGTGGCGCTCAATGTCAGAGATCAAAGTGCCGGAGGTCTTATTGATGGTCTCCAAACTGGCTCTCAGCTCTTTCAGTTCCTTGCCCTGACTCCAGCTGGCAATATAGCCGAAGCTGTTTTCTCCGGTTTCAATGCCAAAATATTTGCAGACTGCATAGGAGATGCTTTCAGCCTCTACTTCTTCCGTGTGACGGTCTTTCTTCTGTTCCTGCAAAAACTGGGCGAGAGTAGAAAAGCCGCCAACAAAATTCAGTCCTTCTTCCTCGGTCAGCATCAGGCGTCCATTTTCCGCCAGCTCCAGCGGCTCTGTCAGCAGAACGGAACCTGCATGGTTTACAACCACTTGTTCTTCTACACAGACCGGCTCTCCGGGGTCGTAGTCAGAACCGCGCAGGTCATAGCAATAAACGCCCTCCGGCAGATTATCACGGACAATCCGCCCATTGGAGAACAGACCGGGTTTATCAAACAGCTCGATCTCCTGATATTGCTCGTCATTGGCAATCTGAATCTTTTTCTGATTGTGGAGCTTGCTGTGGGCAATCTCATGAACCGTGGCCGAAACCGTCTGCACCTCACTCATGCCCTGACGAATGGCGATTTTCTGATGATCGGCAGAAAAATAGCCGTCCGTATCGGCGGCCATTGCTTCAAAAGTGATCGGCACCGGCGCACTGCGGCGCAGAGCCTCCATGAATACCTCATAATTTGGCACATTGCCGGAAAGGGAGGAAGCAAGCTCCGGCAAAGGTTTCCCGTCGGTCTGGCTCACATCAAAAACCTTGACCGGACGGAACATAGGGATCTCGATTTCTTTTTCCTCTGTGACGATCTTTCCGTCTTTATCCAGAATCGGAGCCTTGGTATCCGGGTCCAGCTTCTGCTCCTCGATTTTCTTCTTATACGGTGTGGGGGCGATGATGGTAATGCCATGCTCGCCCTTTTTTACATGACGCTCAAACTGGTCTTTCCACTTATTGTATCCGGCTACCAATGTAGCGTCCGGCTTCTGCATATAGATGAGCATGGTGTTGTTTACCGAATAGCGGTGGAAGCGGGACATGACGGACAGATAGCGCATATACTTTTCACTCTCAAACAGTTCCTTGATCCCCTGCTCGATGCCATCTGTGATTTCCCTTAGCCGTTCTCGGTTGGTGGGTTTATTCTCAGCCATGATTTTCAATCTCCTTTCCAAGTGTGTGATTTCTGCTGTGTGTTCTGCAATCCATGCCTTTTGTTCTTCTTCACTTTCATAAAGAAAAAGGTCCAGCAGGTACTCTACATAGGTTTTCTTCTGGATTGCTTCCACAAAGCGGGGGTGCGGTTCTTCCTCCGGTGTCCGGGGAGAATGGTCAATCCCCCATTTTTTCAGCAGATGGTAGTAATCGGACAGTACGCGATAACACCGCTGCCGATCCTCACGAAACTGCTGTGCCTCGGTTTTCTGCCGGACATATCTCCTGCGGGGAGGGGCCTGACTGTCATAGATCAGGCCAAAGTCCTGTGCCAGTTTCTCCGCCGCTTCTTTTGAGGAGAGGTCAAAGAGCTTTGCGGTAAAGTCGATCACATCCCCATCTTCACCGCAGCCAAAGCAGTGGAACCGCTGGTCTACCTTCATGCTTGGGTTCTTATCATCGTGAAAGGGACAGCAGGCCATGCCATTTCGTTTGACCTCGATCCCATAAAACGCTGCCGCATCTCTGGTGCTGACCGACTGCTTGACTGCTTCAAATACATTCTCTGTCATGTGCCTTTAACTGCCGGACTTTCGCATAGGAGGCTGGTATCCGGCGGCTTTCGCACGCTCACTGGCGGCTTTGCGGCGTTCTGCGCTATATGGCTCCCGGACTGATACACACCGCTTGGGGACGGTAAAGTTATGGGCGTCCTTTCGGATGATCTGGTCGGGGTGCTTTTTTGCCAGCAGATCCAGCTTCTCCATCAGACGGGGATCATGAGTATAGATCTCAGCCATTGGTTCTGCCTGGTTATAGAGGAGAATGGTTTCCCGTTCCACTAAAGAGAGCTTCATCGGCTGCCTCCTTTCCGCTGGTCAAATTCCAGCTTGAAGTTGGCGTACTGTCCATCATCCTCCAAAACCACAGCGGCATCGTAGGTCTTTCCGGTTTTCTCCGAATATAGGCCCGTCACACGGACACGGCCATCGTTAAGCAGTGCAGACACCACAGCCTTGGTCGGCTGTTTTTTCTTGGCGGCCCACCATTTGTTGTTTTTCCAGATTGCAAATCTGCAAGAATCATTCTGACAGAAGAAACCTTTTTGCAGTTCTGCAACTTCCCCGCCGCAGCGAGGGCATTTGCCCACCACCTCACGGGGCGGAGTGAACAGGTACTCAGTTCCCTTAATGACCTGATAAGTTCCCACCAGATCTTTCAGCATGGTGCTGATCCCGTCCAGAAACTCCTCCGGGGCAAGCTGCCCGTGCTCGATTTCCCCCAGGCGGTACTCCCACTCGGCAGTCAAAAGCGGAGATTGCAGCTGTTCCGGCAGAACGGTAATCAGGGAAACTGCATCGTGGGAAGGGAGAAGCTGCACCGTTTTCCTGCTCTTTTTTCGTTCCAGAAAACCGGCAGATACCAGCTTTTCCAAAATACCGGCACGGGTGGCCGGTGTCCCCAGACCTTTTCGCTCGGCATCCTCCGGCATATCCTCTTTTCCGGCAGTCTCCATCGCGGACAATAGGGTGTCCTCCGTAAAGTGCAGGGGCGGACTGCTTTTGCCTTCTTTGACGATTGCAGCAACAACCGAAAGGGTCTGTCCTTCGGTCAGCTCCGGCAGGGCTTTCTCTGCGCCCTCTTTTTTCGGCTCCGCATCCTTCATTTTGGCACGGTAGGCGTCCTCCAGTGCTTTCCATCCGGGGTGCTTCACCGTTTTTCCTTTGGCGGTAAACTCCCTACCGGCACACGCTGCAATCACAACGGTTTCCGAATAGATATGGGGCTGGGCCACGGCACACAGCAGACGCAGGGCCACCAGCTCCAACACCGCTTTTTCTCCCGCAGGAAGGGCAGAAAGGTCTGCATCCTTGAGATTTCTGGTAGGGATTACTGCGTGGTGGTCGGTTACTTTCTTATCGTTGATGACCGTCTGCGGATCACAGGTAATGGCGATTCCTTTGCGAAACGGCATAGCATTGGCAACCAGATTCACCAGCACCGGCAGGCTGTCTGCCATATCACCGGTCAGATAGCGGCTGTCAGTACGGGGATAGGTGCAGAGCTTCTTTTCATACAGGCTTTGCAGATAGTCCAGGGTCTGCTGGGCCGTAAATCCAAGCAGGCGGTTGGCATCTCTTTGCAGGGTAGTTAGGTCATAGAGAGCAGGCGGCTTTTCGGACTTTTCCTTGCGCTCCACCTTTTTGATTGTGACAGCTGCACCCTGGCAGGCTTCTTTCAGCTGCTCTGCGCTTGCTCGGTCACTTATGCGCTCCCCGGATATGGTAAGACCGGGCAGCTCCAGCACCACGGTATAAAAAGGAACCGGCTTAAAGGTGTCGATCTCAGCTTCTCGCTGGACAATGAGTGCCAGCGTTGGGGACATCACGCGCCCGATGTTGAGGGTGCGGTGATACAGCACGGAAAAAAGCCTTGTGGCATTGATCCCCACCAGCCAGTCGGCCTTGGCACGGCAGAGAGCAGCATCCCGAAGTCCATCATAATCTACACCTGGGCGCAGGTTTGCAAAGCCCTCCCTTATGGCGGAGTCCTCCATCGAAGAAATCCAGAGCCTTTTCATCGGCTTTTGGCAGCCTGCCAGCTCATAGACGCTGCGGAAGATCAGCTCGCCCTCGCGTCCGGCATCGCAGGCATTTACCACCTCCGAAACATCCGGGGCGTTCATCAGCTTTTTGAGAATATCAAACTGCTTTTTCTTGTCCTTTCCCACCACCATCTGCCAATGCTCCGGCAGGATAGGCAGGTCATCATATCGCCACTTGGCATACTTGGGGTCATAGCTGTCTGCATCCGCAAGACCGGCCAGATGGCCTACGCACCAGCTGACACGCCAACCGTTACCCTCCAAATACCCGTCCTTACGAGCAGTTGCACCGATTACCGCAGCCAGACTTTGTGCAACCGATGGTTTTTCAGCAATCACCAGCTTCATAATCTTCAACCTCCCATTCATTCTGCCAATTATCAGACAGTTTTTTTGCAATGCTGTGTTCTGAGGCAAGTGTAATGTCATAGCCAAAGCGATAATCATATCGGTACAACCTGCCAATCAAATCATTGATTATGATATTGCAGGCCATAATCACACGCTCTTTATCCACCTGCATCAGTTGATAGCGTTGATAATTGTTGTAATATTCTCGATGTCTGTGGGTTCTGCTGACCGTATCTTCCATCAGACAATCTATGGCATCTTTTTCACCATCTTCTTTGCTGCCCTGTGTATAAGACAACAGTTCCTTAACCATGGGAAAACTTTGTTCATCTACCGTTGCTTCTTCGCTCAAAAAACCGATATAAGCTTTTAGTAACAGGCTAACTGCTGTTTTTTCAGCTTCAGATAAAGCGTTCATGGTCTCCGCTGCATCAGGCAACAGTTCCTTTTCCACAAATTCATCTATCTCACCAGAATAAAGCATTCGGATTGAGTCCACACATAAAGAGCGTTTTTGGGGTGCGGTCTCAATTTCAAAATCATAAAGATCCAAGTCATCGTTCTTCTTTGACTTTTTTTGAACTTTGCTTATAGCAGTGAAAAGAATGTCTCCTCCAAAGTAAATTCCGAAGGCGACCAGATCAAAAATAATCAGAAAGTGTAATAACCAGTTCCAGGTGTTCATTGTGAGGTCCTCCTTTCTTTGACCATGTGCTGATTTTGGGTGTGGATTTACAGTAAGAGAGTGAGTAGAGCAGCAGAGGACAGGAATTTCTCCCTGTCCTCTGTCCCTTATCCCGCAATGATTTGAAATACGCTACGCTCAAATGGTTCAATCTGCTCTATCGCGTTCCTCATTAGGGTCAGAACCCTCAAAACCATCCTCAAGGACTTCCTCATCTTCGGTTTCCCATTCCTCGGAATCTTCCTCACCATAATCATAATCGTCCAGACTGTCATTGCCCTTGGTCTTAGGCTTATTCTTAACGAGCTTCAAGTAGGCAAATACGCCACCGCCGCCCAGCAGAGCCAGCAGAAGGATCAGCGCAGCCGGGTTCAGTCCGGCAGGCTTCTCTTTTTCCGGCTCCGATGTTTCTGCCGGAGGTTCCGGTGCTTTTCCCGTACATTTACTCTTATCAGTTACACAGACCGGACAGGCCGTATTGACTGCCCCTGCTTCACATTTCTTCGTGCAACTGCACACCGCAGGCGGCTCCTCTTTGGGTTTTCCATCCTCCATCAGCGCCATCAGGTCCGCTTCATCCACCTGGTTCAGAAAGTGAACAGCAGTCTTTTTATCCTCATTGGCCCTGTCGATCAGGATATAAAAATAGTTGCCTGCCTTGGTGGTAACGGTAATGAGCTGCTTGTTGCCACCAAAATCATCCACCAGAGCGGCGTTGCCATCCGGGGTCAGCGGAGGTGCTTTTTCCGTTTCTTCCACCACCACATTGCTGTCATTGGTGGTATCCTCTGCCGGGGGCGGCGCTGCGCCCTGGGCAAAAGCGGGAACAGTAAAGCCCGATGCCAGCACCAGCGTCAGGCAAAGGGCGGAAAGTGTTCGGAGCAATCGTTTATTCCTCATAGCTGTTTTCCTCCTGTTCGTTGTTGTCATCAGCAAAACTGCCGGGAACTGTGCCTCCGGACAGCATGGCGCTCAGCTGAGCCGGGGTCATACGCAGTGCGCGCACCATCTGGACGATCTCCAGATTTTCTGCCTCGGTTTTCTGTACCTCCAGCGCCTTGAGCTTTTCCTGATACTCTGCGATCTTCTCGCGGACCTTAGCAATCTCCTGGTCAATGCGTTCAATTTTGTTCTTTGCCATCGTCTATCACTCCTTCTAAAAAATCTCTGTTACCAGTTCATCAGGCCGTAGCCCTTGATACTCTGATAATTCAGGTCATAACTTTTGATCTTGCAGGCATCGCCGGAATTTCCCTCCACGGTATAAACACGGCTGCCATCGGTGCCGACAACAATTCCCACATGGTCTGCGGAACCATCCAGATCCCAATCGAAGAAAATGGCATCACCGGGGGCGATGTTTTCATATCCTCGTGCGCCCCACTGTCCATGAGACTGGAACCACGGAACACCCTGAGACTGACAACCAGCAAAGCGTGGTTCCGTTCGACCGGATTGACCATAGCACCATGATACAAAGCAGGCACACCATTCCACACGGGAGTCAAAGCCGTACCAGCTCCAATAAGGTTGTCCTCCCACATTGCCCACCTGACTTTTCGCCAGTTCCACCAGCTGCGGATTGCCGGGGCGGGTGCCATTGATAAATTCAACACCAGTCAAATCTTCAGAAACACCTGTATCGGGAGAACCGCCACCAAATAACAGCGGCTTATTGCCCATAGTCTGTCGGTAGACCTGGTACATCTCCATCTGCTCCGGAGTCAGTAGTTCTGGCGCAAGAGAGGCAATGGAACGGCTTGTTAAAGTTACATGGAGAATACGATATTCATATTCATGCTCATCACCATCTTCGTCAGTGTAAGTGCGAATCTGAATTTCTTCTCTCAGCGTAAGCTGATACTGTGCATCAAACACACGATCCAGCTCTGCCTGTGCGCTGTGGCGTGTATAGCCTTGCAAGACAGCAGAGAGAACTGCCGCCAGCTCATGGGGGTCATGGCCAATCATATCCAGGTTATAGCGATACTCGTCATACCCTGGGTGGCTGCTTTCGATGTTGTCGATTTTCTCCTGCAACCGAGCTTCTCTGTCTGCATAATCTGCCTCCACCGCCAGCATTTCCGGGTCATCCGATGGATAGGTAGTGCCGGAAATTACAGAACCAATACTCTGTGCCATCATAGAGCAGGAGGACATGGTATTCATCAGCATACAGGCGATGAGGAAAAAAACCCCTGCCGTCAGGAAGCCCTTCTTGTGGCGCATGACGAATGCCCCTGCCTGCTGTGCCTTTTCTTTTACCGTCCTTGCGGCTTTTCCGGTTTTGGACGCAGCCTGGGCGGTATTTCCGGCAGTCTGACCGGTGCGCTTGGCGACGGCATACTGCTTTTTGATACTCTGTTTTTGCTGCCAGCGGGAGAGAGGGTTGCTGGTAAACTGAGGATTTTCCCGTAGGGACTTCTGGTACAGGGCATTTACATTTGCCTTTTCCAGCTTCTGCTCGGCCTGGGCTGCTTTGCGGTACGGCTTCAGCTTGTGGCTGCGATAGCCCTCCCGCACCAGATAAGCGCTGGTCTCCACCGCCTCCTCGGACTTGTGGGCGCTTTCCACGCCCACATTGTCCTGTTCTGTTTCCCGGATCTCTTTGTGAAACTTGCCCGCGACCAGATGGACGGGAGCTTCCTTAACCCCTTGAGAAAGTTTGGAAGGTGGTTTTTTCTTGTCCTCAAAGGTCAGCTTCGAGGTCTTTTTCCCGGTGTCCGGGTCAATGACCGTCTGTCTGACTTTTTTCTTTGGAATATTGGCCTGCGCCTTATCTGCTCTGGCCGTAGCTTTCTCCGTTTTGCGGATCGGCTTTTCCAGTGCAGGGTCAGCCCGTTCCTCATCAGTAAAGCGCAGGCGCGGCTCTTTATTCAAACCAATCACCCATTAGGATAGCATCCATCATGTGGTGCAGCTCCACATAGAGGGCCAAACCTTCCGGATCATATAGCGGATGCACGGTGAGATACGCATGGACTTGCGCCAGAATCTCAGAGAGCATTGTGATAGGTCTGCACCCTACAATGGTTGCTGCACCAGGGGCACACATCATATTCGCCCAAATCGAAAAGAGACGGGCAAGACCAATTTCGCCATCCTCATTCAAGGTTTTGAGTTCTTTGTCAGCGGTACGACACTCAACAACAGCGGAGGCCATTACCGGAAGCAACATGAATTCGTGAGCCTCCAATGCCTCACGGAAAAAAATCATGGTATCAAGTTCGCAAATATTCTGTTTCATAGTTATTCATCCTCCTTTTTCAGTTCCTGGGGTTTGGTGGTCATAATGCGGTAAAGCTCAGTATTCTTCGGGAAGTGGTCAACGAAGGGCAGGATGGTGGAGCCATAGAACAGCAGGCCCTCGCCCTCACCGGAGTGGGTCACATAGCTAAGCTGGTGCGTGGAAATGCCCAGCTGCTTGGCGAGAATCTGACGGTCTCCGCCTGCCTGGTTGAGCATATACACGAAGTCGGAGTTTTCAAAGATGTTCTCCACCTCGCGGCTGCTCAAAAGGTCTTTGACATTCTGGGTGATACCTGTCGGAATACCGCCCCATTTGCGGAATCGCTTCCAGATTTCCACCGTATAAGCGGCGGTCTGCTCCTCCTTCAAAAGCAGGTGCATCTCGTCGATGTAATAACGGGTGGACTTGTGGGCAGCGCGGTTAATGGTAACGCGGTTCCACACCTGATCCTGGACCACCAACATACCGATTTTCTTGAGTTGCTTGCCCAGCTCCTTAATGTCATAGCAGACAATGCGGTTATTGATGTCCACATTGCTCTGGTGATTGAACACATTGAGGGAGCCGGTTACATAGATTTCAAGGGCCGTGGCGATATACTGGGCTTCCTTTTCCTCCTGTGAACGGAGCAGGTTATATAGGTCCTCCAGTATGGGCATATTCTCCGGGCGCGGGTCATTGAGGTAGGTCTGATAGACCAGACGCACACAACGGTCGATGATGGTTTTCTGCACCGGCTGCAATCCGTCCTTACCGCCCACGATCAGCTCACACAAGCTGAGGATAAAGTCAGACTTGAGGGACAGCGGGCTTTCATCATCCGAATAGTCCAGGTTCAGATCCATCGGATTGATGTAGTTGGTTGAGGTAGGCGAGATCTTGATGACCTGCCCATGCAGACGATCCACCAGAGGTGCGTACTCCGCTTCCGGGTCACAGATGATGACATCATCATTGGTAAGCAAAAAGCAGTTGGCAATCTCACGCTTGGCGCTGAAAGACTTACCGGAACCCGGCGTACCCAAAATCAAGCCGTTGGGGTTTTTCAGCAGCTTTCTATCCACCATGATGAGGTTGTTGGACAGGGCATTGATGCCGTAGTACAGGGCTTCCTTGCCGTTCTGGAATAATTCCTGTGTGGTGAATGGTACAAAGATAGCCGTAGAACTGGTGGTCAGCCCTCGCTGAATCTCGATCTGATTGAGTCCCAGGGGCAGACAGCTCATCAGCCCTTCTTCCTGCTGGAAGTCCAGTCTGGTCAGCTGGCAGTTATACTTCTGGGCAATAGAGCCTGCCTGAAAGATGTTGTTTCCAAGCTGACGGGGGGTGTCCGCTGTGTTCAGCACCAAAAAGGAGACCAGGAACATTCTCTCGTTTCGGCTCTGCAAATCCTGCAACAGCTTTTTCGCTTCGCTGCCGTAGGTGGCAAGGTCAGAAGGAATGATGTCCATGTCGTATCCGGCGCGGACTGCTTTTTTCTGTTCCTCAATCTTACTGCGGTCCAGATCGGTAATCTTACGCTTTACCGTTTTGATGGCTTTCACCTGATCCACCGACTGAATGTGCATACTCACAATGAGCGAGCTTTCCATATCCAGAAAATCAGCCAGCAGACGGTCATTCAGCTCTGGGGCTAAAATCTGCAAAAAAGAAACAGCCCCGTATTTCTTGCCCATACGGAACTGCTTGCCGGTGCGGAACTCAAAGGAGCTTGGTGCAATAAAATCTTTCGTGGACAGGCCGGAAGGAGCCAGCCAGTCCCATTCAAACTGAAACGGGAACTGTTCATCCATGTGGAATACCGCATGAAGCTGGGAAAGCCTTTCCTTACCGTCCAATGTTCTGGCGGCTACACCAAGACGCTTGAAGTTATTGAGTATATCGGTCTCAATACGCTCCAGACGGGGCTTGGCGGCTTTGATGCTGTCAGCGTTGATACCAAAGGTCAGGTATTTGGTCTTGATGAGACCGTTGTTGCCTCTGACCAGCTGATTTTGCAGCATCGTGGTATATTCCTCACGGATACTGTCAAAGGCATCCCCCTGGGGCGGAATGGAAATGGAGTTGGCAAAGGTCTCCTCCGATGCCGCAAGGTTCAAAAAAGACAGCTGGAAGTGAATCGAGCTGTCGAAATAATTGAGGAAATCACACCAGCCCTCAAAGATCGCGGTCTTATCTTCATTTTGGGAGAGCTGATAGTTGATGTCCTGAAACTGAATGGTCTTTGTGTAGTGGCTGTCCGATACGCGGCAGATCCCGTCCGGCCACATTCGTTCATAGGGGATACTGTCCTGTGCCGATTTTCCTTTTTTGTCCGTGCGGTTGGCGCGGGCAATGGCCGCTTCGATCTGCTTCTTATCGGCGCGGGACAGCTTTTTCTTTGTCTTTACCGGATGCACGGTCTTTTCTTCCGGTTTTCCCAGCAGACGGCGCAGCCAGCTTTTCATTGCGGTGAACAATGTCATACACCTCCTTATCGAGCATTTCCTGCCGCTTTAATACGGCATAAAAGTTATTGGTCTGGTAGGGACGCTGCTTGGGACGGATCACAGCTACTTTGAGGATGTTGCCCACGATCTTTTCCAGGGGCTGTCCATGCTTTTCATACATTGCCAGCAGGAAGAAGGGCATCATGACCAGCATCATACACATGGCAGCCATGCTGTTTCCCGCAGGCTCACGGAGCCACAAGAACAGCGGTACACCTACAAGCGCCCCGGCGGTAAAGCAGACCAGCTGCCTTCGTGTCAGATTGAACATGACCTTGGTTTCGACTTTGGTTAAATCTTTGGGTACGGGTACATAAGCCATATTATCCACCTCCTTTATGGGAATGAAATAGAGCTGTCCACTTCATTTCCCCACACATCCCAACCGGGTGTGGATTGACGAGCAAACAGTTCTATGCGCGGGAGATCACCCATCAATGAGACAATGCGTTCTCTGGCTTCCTGCGGTTTTTTTGAATGTTCTTCAATGTGAGAGACAATGACCTGATGAACAGCTGCGTTTATACGCTTGGGATGTCCTTTCGTTGCGAGGATACAAAGTTCCACATTGGAGCGCGTCCAATATCCCATTCCCCAGAACAAGCTATCTGCCTTTCGATTTTGCTTTACCCAAACAAAGCCGACGGTTTTATAGGTAAATCCCCATGCCTTCAGAACTGAGAGACCTTCCAGTAAACATGGAATCGTGACCCATAAAAACAAGGCACAGTCTTTATCCGCCAAGTTGCCTACTGGCAGCGCACAAATATCCTCGATACTCATGGTCGGATAGTGACTTTCTGCACTGCGTCCCAATCCTTTCTTGGAATATACTTTGTAGTTCCATGGCGGGTCTGCGTAAATGATTTGATATTTTTTCATACAGAACCCTCCTTTAGTGCGCCTGAAAGACTGATTTTGCGAGACTGCCGGTTTTGAACAGCGTAAAGCACAGCAGTACGGTGTAGCCCACGCAGCTCCAGATTGCCATGATGATGTCATCTTCCAGAGCGATGTTCTGCACCAGCACAGCATAAATTGCCACGCAGACGATAATGAGAAACGCCTGAAAGCCCAGCGCCAGCAGGGATCGGAGGTAATTCTGTCCCATACCGCCCCATTCTTTACCCATCATTGCAGCCATTGGAACGGGAGCCACCGAAGTCACAAGGTAGATTTCGATCATACGGCCATAAATAACGATAAAGATACAGATATATAACGCCCACATAGTAATGCCAATAAAGAGGGATTGGAACCACAGTCCGAACAGCGGTCCCAGATCCATTTCCATCAGCCTCGGTTCCAGATCGGTCATAACTGAGGAAATGTCAATGGACGCATCCGAATTGATAACCCCTGCCGCCTGCGCCACTACGCTCTGCGCCATATCAAAGACGCCCATCACGATATTCCATGTATTTGTGACAATGAGGATGGCAGCGGCTGATTTGAACACCCACTTGAAAATCATCCAGGTGTCCACATCATGCAGGTTGTTCTTGTCTGCGATCATCTGGATCAGGTCTACGGTCATCACGATAGCCAGGATCACGCCTGCAATCGGCACCATGATGGAGTTGGACAGATTCTCAATCATGCTGAAAATACTGCCATTCCATCCCTGTGGGGTCTGGCCTACCTGTACGGATATATCCGCGACCTGCTGGTTTACACTGTCAAACATCCCCGAAAGGTTGCTCATAATGCCGCCCACCAGCATTTCTTTCAGCCAATTTGTCAGGGCTTCAAGTAAGAAATCCATACGGTGTCAACCTCCTTTCCGCCGCCCCCGCAAAACTGCGGGAGCGGCAAGGATTTCATACGGAGACGCTTAGACAGAGAAAAGCCCGGAGAGCAGAGGTACAAGGACCATGCCTACCACGGCTACACCAGCACCGGCCATGAGCTGCTTCATGCCCTGGCTCTTTGCTTATGTGTGATAAAGAAGTAATAGAAGCGTAAAAAATTTTGCCGTTCCTATCCGGCACTTAGCTCTTGTGTCGGATAGGTCGGGCGGTTATTCGG
>JAJCJC010000070.1 GCA_020555605.1 bacterium 210917-SL.2.15
TCCTGGTAATGATCCAGCAGTGAATCCGACGCCAAATTCTACTCCTTTAAAGGCATTGATACTAACCACAGCTTGCGCGATTTTGGCATCTAGCTTCGTGTCCCATTGTACATAGCTTCCTAATCCAGCTGGAACGCCTCCAACGAGCACTTCTACAATTCCTCCGATCGTGTCTCCATTTTTCTTTGTCTGATCGATCAGTTCTTTTATTCTTTGCTCGACTGCTGAATCAACAACCCGTACTTCTGATGCTTCAGAAATTTCTTTGATTTCTTGAATGGAGATATTTCCAGGTATTTCTGCTTGGATTCCACCAAGACAAATCACGTGTCCGGCTACGATGATGTCAAGTTCTTCCAGAATTTTCTTGGCAATTGCGCCGATTGCTACACGCATGGTCGTCTCTCT
>JAJCJC010000071.1 GCA_020555605.1 bacterium 210917-SL.2.15
GTTTGAAGCTCCAGTTTACGAAGCTCTTGGGCTTTTCTCCCGTCATGACGCATCCTTATTTTCCTCCCAATTCAATATGGTCTACATTTAGGTGTCCGATTCCAAGCCAGTCTTCGGCTATTTCTTGGAAAAGTTTAGCAGATCCTGTTGTATAAAACTGACATAATGTCCGTCCATTTTGCGGTGAATTGCTCAAATGGAAATAATCGAGTAGCATAGATACTTCACCTACTGTTTCTGCTCCAGAATCGATCAGTTGAACATTTTCACCCACTACATTTTGAATGATAGGGCGTAATAATGGATAATGGGTGCATCCCAAAATCAATGTATCGATTTTTTTAGTCGTTAACGGAGCTAATGTTTCTGCCACGATTTTTTTTGCCACAGATGAATGGTATTCATTAC
>JAJCJC010000072.1 GCA_020555605.1 bacterium 210917-SL.2.15
TGCTAATTGTTGTAAAATCCACTTGACAGATTCTTGCAATTTTTTAATTTCTTTTTCCACTGATTAAACCTCCTAATACGTGAAATTGCGATTAGTGTAGTGGCCCACACCTTGTACTTTGATCGTACGTTTTGCCGTATCAATTTGTACGTTTGCGAACCCCGCTTCATTCGCTGTGTTGTATTCCTCTTCGGAAGGAAAAGCTTTTGTTCCTACAATGATTGGCGTTGTACCTAGATATTTCACTGTTTCATAGTGCCAATGCCCCGCAAAGATTGCCGCAACTGTTCCGCGTCCTTTTGTTGCGAAGTTGTAAGTCTTTTGTCCCATAGGACTCGGGTTGTAACCGTTCATTGTATTGTAATCAATAGTTACGCTTGCTCCTTGTTTGAAGCCGTCTAGTAAGG
>JAJCJC010000073.1 GCA_020555605.1 bacterium 210917-SL.2.15
CGGGAAGTTGTTCGATTCGTTCTTTTTTTAGTGATCCTTCTATGACTTTCCATTGATTCAAATATCGTTTCATTTCTCTTCCTCCTACTGTCTTTCTTGTTCCATTTGAATTCTTCGTTGTTGCTCTTCGTATGCTTTACTTGCGTGGTATTTTTCTTCATGGGCATTAATCGTTCGATTTAATTGACATAAACTCCGCTGTGTGACAACTCTTTGTTGGAATTGTTTCCTGCGCTTCATGAATTCTTCGTAACTATATTTGTATTCATTCGTTGGCAATTGTTTAAGCGTTCGAAAGGATCGTTCATTGTAAATAGATTGCATCTGATCAACACTTTCTATTAATGGTTTTATTTGACTATCCTGTCTCTTCAGCTCTGTTAGGATGGCATTTCCTGTGCGCTTT
>JAJCJC010000074.1 GCA_020555605.1 bacterium 210917-SL.2.15
TCTCTTCCCGTCATTATCGCCCGCATCCGGTGCCGTAAATGCAAAACAAATACCATCTATGTCTTCCACACCATCATTTTACTATGCCTGCCACCATCCATTTGTCTTTTGCACCATATCTTCATAACCTGTCACCTTGAAACTACCTCTGCATGCCACCTACCGACCAACTTTCATGTTCTGTTTCGACCTACCTCTTGTAAATGACAAATCACCTTTTTCATCGTATGCACCTTATTCTCCACATCACAATGCACTATTGCTTTTGCTTTTTCACCTCTCATATCCTATTGCTATTAGATGAAATATAATAAAAATTGTCCTCCACCCATAACACCTCTCACTCCCACCTACTGAACATGTCTGGACCCTGCCCTCATATCACCTGCGTTTCCGTTAAACTATC
>JAJCJC010000075.1 GCA_020555605.1 bacterium 210917-SL.2.15
GCCTGTTTGAGCGTCATTTCCTTCTCAAACATTCTGTTTGGTAGTGAGTGATACTCTTTGGAGTTAACTTGAAATTGCTGGCCTTTTCATTGGATGTTTTTTTTTTCCAAAGAGAGGTTTCTCTGCGTGCTTGAGGTATAATGCAAGTACGGTCGTTTTAGGTTTTACCAACTGCGGCTAATCTTTTTTATACTGAGCGTATTGGAACGTTATCGATAAGAAGAGAGCGTCTAGGCGAACAATGTTCTTAAAGTTTGACCTCAAATCAGGTAGGAGTACCCGCTGAACTTAAGCATATCAATAAGCGGAGGAAAAGAAACCAACCGGGATTGCCTTAGTAACGGCGAGTGAAGCGGCAAAAGCTCAAATTTGAAATCTGGTACCTTCGGTGCCCGAGTTGTAATTT
>JAJCJC010000076.1 GCA_020555605.1 bacterium 210917-SL.2.15
TTCCCCTCATGAACGGAAAAAGACACACCCTTCACTGCCCAGAAACAGCGTTTTCCCTCCTTTAGCCCCACCCTCACATGATCCAGCCGCAGCAGTTCTGCCCTGTTTTGTAATTTCATCTTTTCTTTATCTCCTCATCCTTCCGGCAATCTCCTGGATCCTGTCTCCCAGACAATTGGTGATGATCACAACTGCCAGGATACACAGTCCCGGCCAAAACATCATGGAGGGGCTGGTACTGATGAACGAACGCCCGTCCTGAATCATCATCCCCCATTCCGGGCTTGGAGGGGAGGCCCCGAAACCCAGAAAGGAATATCCGGCCAAGGCCGTGAGAGCCGTACCAAAATTAATGGTCATCACAGCCAGCATCTGCATGCGGATCGCGGGAAAGATCAGGGAAG
>JAJCJC010000077.1 GCA_020555605.1 bacterium 210917-SL.2.15
GGACAGAGTTTAAACATGTAAAGTCATTTTGCCATGAGGGATTGACCAACCTGCTGTTTCCGTTTGAGGATGTGAAACTCGATCTTGGAAAGCTGGCGATATGGAGAATTAAAAGGAATGAGACGTTTGGAGGAACTTGGCTGTCTGCTTATGTTTCGAACCGGTTGGGAGGTTTTCTGGACGAGGCGCCTGCACAAAAGACAAAGGAGATTCAGCAGCCGGGTGAACACCCATCTCATTCTGCATGGGAAGGCGAGGAAGCTGGTCTGGGCGGGATGTCGATGAAGCAGTGAATAGGTGGTTAATTAATCGGAATCCACACAGTCAATACATCAAGAGGGATGGTGAATTATGAATTGAAAGATTATACAGTGAACACAGCCATAACCTTTCATACCGG
>JAJCJC010000078.1 GCA_020555605.1 bacterium 210917-SL.2.15
CAGCAAGCAGCAGCTGAACAGGCCTCTCAGCAGGCACAAGCCGCAGCTCCTGAGCAAAATAATGAACAAACTGTCTATGTCACACCGACCGGTTCAAAATACCATACACATAAATGTGGAAATGGTACGTATACCCCTGCCACTTTAAGCGAAGCTCAAGCTCGTGGTTTAACCCCTTGCTCCAAATGTTATGGAAACTAATTCAAAAGTTATACTATAATAATAAAATTCTTCTGAAACATAAAAAAATAGAAGCTGGCGTTCCAGATAGTAAACCAAAAATAGCAGTTTACACGTCCATTTCGTCAGCTTCTCTCTTTTTTCATTTAGTCTGTTCCCTCTGCTTTTTTGTACATCTTCATTCATTCTTTCTCAATCAAATAGTACACCTCTTTTT
>JAJCJC010000079.1 GCA_020555605.1 bacterium 210917-SL.2.15
TTTTAAACTTTAAAACTCAAAAAACCTAACTTTATGAGTTTTAAAGTTTAAAAAGATGGTGACTTATCTTGTGACCATGACAATCATAAGCAGAGAATAACCATCTCTCTATTGTAATCCAAAAGTAAATAAAAAGAAACTTGAAAATGAACAAGAAATATTCAGTAATACTATTGACAGCGTTTACAAATTAAGTTATAATGAATTCGTAATCAAATAATTGTTTCATGTGACTGGATAGTACTAGGCATGAAAAACCGTTTGCAGGATCTGTAAATGCACGGTTTTTTATGTCTTTTCTTATGCTCTAAATACATGGACAGTTGCAAAGAATATATCTTTTAAAGGAGAAAGTTTTATAATGAAAAGAAACAAAGTGGTATCAATGCTCTTA
>JAJCJC010000008.1 GCA_020555605.1 bacterium 210917-SL.2.15
TTTTTGAAGCGAAACGATCAAAAAAGGAGGACTACCGAACCATGAAGAATCTGAAAAAGGTTCTGTCCCTGGTGTTGGCGCTGGCCATGGCATTGAGCCTGATGACCGCCGCCTTCGCCGCGGACGCGAGTGACTACAAGGATTACTCCAAAGTCACTTACAAAGAGGCGGTCGACGTTATGACTGCTGCCGGCATTTTCAATGGCGGCGACGGCAATAACTTCAACCCCGACGCAAACCTGAACCGTGAGCAGGCTGCGAAGATCATCACCTACATGCTGGTGGGCCAGGAGGCTGCTGACAAGCTGGTGACTACCATTGCTCCTTACAGCGATGTGGCGGCTAACCGCTGGAGCGCAGGCTCTATTGCCTACTGCACCAACGAGGGCATTATCGCCGGTGACGGCAACGGCAAATTTGCTCCCACTGAAAGCGTACTGGGCCTGCAGTTTGCCAAGATGCTGCTGGTAGCTCTGGGCTATGATCCCCAGATCGAAAAACTGGTGGGCAACAGCTGGGCTATCAACACGGCCAAGCTGGCAGCTTCTGCTGGTCTGGACAAAGGCCTGGATATCAGCCTGTCCGCTGCTCTGACCCGTGAGCAGGCCGCTCAGATGGCGTTCAACGCCATGAAGGCCGACATGGTCGATTATGAGAACCGCGGCACCGAGGTCAAGCTGCCCGACGGCAGCAGCGTGATTGTCAACGCTTCCAAGGCCGAGACCATGGCACAGGGCAACTATGACAACAACATGAAGGCCAACGGCCTGCAGTTCGCTGAAAAGTACTGCGAGGATCTGAAGAAGGTCGAAACGACCGACGATTTCGGCCGTCCCTCCACTCAGTGGAAGATGAAGACCGATGAGATCGGCAACTATGCTGACAAGGCCGACGCTTCCTACACCAAGGAAGTCAAGCTGGGCGATATTTATGCCGACCTGGGCCTGAGCACCCGTACGGTTCCCACCGTCTTTGAAGATGGTAAGGATCTGAAGAACACCAATGCTGAGGTTCTGTACAAGGGCAACAGCACGAAGATCGGCGCAAACGGCGTTCTGACCGAAGCTTATGTGGACGATGACGACAATGTGACCATTGTCAGAATCAACACCTATGTGGGCCAGGTCAACCGTTCTGTGGCTGCTACTTCTTCTAAGGATGCTTACATCGTAATCAACACGATGAGCCAGAAGCCTGTCACTGGCGGCACGGTCAACTATGAGACCAATGAATCTTTTGACGATGACGCTTATGTGCTGTATACTTATGCCAACAACGAAGTCCAGTCCGTGGCTGTGGCCGAGTCCGTTTCCGGCGAAGTGACCACTTATACCACTGGCAAGAACATCACGGTTGGCGGCACCAAGTATGATTATTCCAAGAACATTGCCGGTGAGACTGCTCCCGCAACCAAGAACGACTATGTTGTTTATCTGGATGCATACGGCTATGCCATCTATGTGGATGAGGAAGAATTTGTTTCCAGCGACTATGCTTATGTCATCAAGGCTGAAAATGAGACGGATGCTGACTTGGTGAAGGCAGACCGTGCAAAGCTGGCCTTTACCGATGGTACGGTTAAGACGGTTGATACCAAGGAAGGTTATGCAAATCTGACTGGAAAGATCGTTACCTACAAGATCAACGATAACAAAGATTATGTTCTGCGTGCGGTTTCTACCACTCAGAATATCACGGACAGCACCAGCTTTGCGCTGACCAAGGGCACCGCAGCTATCGCCACTGGTAAAACTCCTGCAACCCTGTATGCAAACAGCAAGACTGTCTTCATTGTTAAAACTATGAGCGGCAGTGATGAAGTCTACAAGGCATACACTGGCATTGCCAATGTGCCTTCTATTACGGCAGATGGCACCCACAAGGTGACTGCTCACTACTACATTAAGTCCGGTTCCATCGTGACCATGATGTACATTGATGCGACCAACGCCAAGAGCGTGTCCACCTCCTCCAAGGATGTGACCTTCCTGGCTGGCAAGTCCATCTCTGGCCTGATCACTAACGCTGACAACGATCAGTATTATACCTACAATGCAGTGGTCAATGGTGAAATCACCACTGTCATGGTAGATAATAAGACTTTGGTTCCCGGCAATATGCGGGATGGTAAGCTCGTTGTGACGAACGCATTGTTCAGCAATGTTACTACCAGCGATGATATCATCACCGGTCTGTCCGCTTACAACACCAGTGTGGGTTCTGATCCTTATGTTGTTAACAATGTAAAGGGCACCGTGAAAGTCTCCGGCGACAATACGCTGGGCTTCGGCACGGGCAGCGGCATCAAGTATTTCACTGCTGCTAACGACTGCAAGGTGTTCTATGCTGATGAAGACGGCGTGATTACCGAAGGTTCCGTTTCCGGCATTGCTACCGATGAGGATGACATCGTCTACTATGTGGTTGACGACGGCGAGCTGACCTATGTCTTCGTTCAGACGGTTGATACAGATGCAGGCGATCCCGGCGAAGGCCAGAGCGATACTTATACCGCTACGTTGACCAATAATGCTGGTACCGCTACCCTGACTGTGACCAGCAACAGTGAGACTCAGGTTGATGTTGAGGGAACTGTGACCATGACCAATACCAACTCTGGCTCTGTTGCTACGTTCGACATCACTAAGGGTACCGTTAAGAAGGGTACAAACTACACCTTTAACTTTGCAACGAACAGCACCTCTACTTATAAGGTGAGTGTTACTGTTGGCGGCGAAACCCTGACGACCAGCACTGTTATCGGCGGCTGATCGCTTACCCAATGGAACAAAGCGCATTCCGCGTTGTAATTCAGCAACACCCCCGCTCAAAAGAGCGGGGGTGTTGCTTTTGTGTGTTTTATACAGTTAACGCTCGCCCCAGATGGTAACGGTGGTACCAGTATTCACATTTGCTTTGCGGTAAGCGGTCAGCGTCAGGCGCGGAGATAAGGCGGCAAAGGTGCCGTCGCCCACGACCCAGCCGATGCCGGTGTAGCCGTTGGTGTTGCAGTAGAACAACTGGCGGCGGGCATCGTAGAGGGGAAGGAGGATGGTGTAGCCCAGGTAGGAAGACGTGCCGCTGCCGGCCACATTGCCCCAGGCCCTGATGATGGTTTTGCCGCCCAGATCCACATATACTTCCGTGCGGTCCTCTGCCGTGAAGGCCTCGCACTGAATGTGCACCGCTTTCCAGGCGTTCCAGTCGATGGACAAAGGAAACTCAATTTCCTGGCTGCTTTTCGTTACGTTGCATTCGTGCAGCAATGTCAGGCTGCGCTGCATTTTGATGTCTGTCAATGCCGCGTCCAGTTTCTGATTGTCTGCATTGAAATCTTCCCGCAGGACACGGTCAGCCGCATCCCATTGATTCAATTGATAGTGTTCTGTATACTTCAAGTCGATTTCTCCTTTATGTAGTCGAATTTGGGGCTTTTCCGAAAAAAGGCCCTACACTTACCGTGTAGGGCAGGGCAAAAGTTGTACGAAAGAGTGCAATCATTCGAAAAATTCCTTCCCGGTGGCTGCAGGCTGGGGATGGCCTGTGCAGAGGCTCCGGAGACGGACCAAAAAGAAGAAAAAGCAACACCCGCTGTTCGGTTCTGCCTTCCGAACAGCGGGTGTTGCCTTTAAGAGAGAGTAAGGAAAAGAAAGAATTTTTGGTTACTTCTTGCCTGCAACCATAAGATACCATGCTGAGGGGGGAAAATGTTGAACGAATTTTAAAAAAAACATGAACATTCTGTGAACAATGACGTTTTTGTGGAAAAAAGGGTGGAATCTGTGGAAAAAAAGAGAAAAGCCGCCTGCTTTGGCTGGCGGCTTTACATAAAAAATTGTAAGGTTTTACCAAAGAAAACCTATGGATTCCGGTTATATGTGCAGTATAGCGGTGGCGATCCGGAAATAGACCAGCAGGGAAATGGCATCCACCACGGTGGAGATAAAAGGACTGGCCATGACGGCGGGGTCAAGGCCCAGCTTTTCGGCCAGAATAGGCAGGCTGCAGCCCACCACTTTGGCGCACAGCACGGTGCAGATCAGCGTGGCGCAGACGACGGCGGCCACCGCCACAGTAACCGCGGGATTGTGCATCATCCAGCGATCCACCAGCATCATTTTGATAAAGTTGGCGCCCGCCAGCATCAGGCCGCACAGCAGGGCCACCCGCGCCTCTTTCCAGATGACGCGGAAGGTGTCACGGAAACGTACCTCGCCCAGAGACAGGGCGCGAATGACAGCGGTGGAAGCCTGTGTGCCGGAGTTGCCGCCAGTACCTGAGAGCATGGGGGTGAAGGACGTCAAAATGGTACAGGCCACCAGGGCGTTTTCAAAATGGGTCATGATGAGTCCGGTGAAAGTGGCCGAAAGCATCAGGATCATCAGCCACGGCTCACGGGCTTTGAACGTTTCCAGCACGCTGGTTTTGAGATAGGGCTTGTCAGAGGGCATGATGGCGGCCATCTTTTCCATATCCTCGGTGGCTTCGGCCTCCATAACGGTCATGGCGTCATCGATGGTGACAATGCCCACCAGCCGGTGCTCCTGATCCACAACAGGCATGGCGAGAAAGTTGTATTTGTTGAACATATGGGAAACGGTTTCCTGATCGTCCAGAGTGTTGATGCTGACGATAGAGCTTTCCATAATGTCGCTGATGATGTCGTCTTCCTCACTGAGCAGCAAGGTGCGCACGGAAACCAGACCGATGAGTACGCGGCTGTCGTTGACCACATAACACAGATAGATCGTCTCCTTGTCCACCCCAGTGCGGCGGATGCGTTTGAAAGCGTCCTCCACGGTCATATCAGCCGTCAGGCTGACAAATTCCGTGGTCATAATGCTGCCGGCGCTGTCTTCAGGATATTTCATCAGTTCATTGATGGTTTTCCGGCTTTCGGGGTCGCAGTGGCGGAGGATACGGTGCACTACGCTGGCGGGCATTTCCTCGATCACGTCCACGGTATCGTCGAGGTACATTTCCTCCAACACTTCCTGCAGCTCGGTATCGCTGAAGGAGCGGATCAGCAGTTCCTGCTGATCGTTGTCCATTTCCACAAAGGTTTCGGCCGCCAGTTCCTTGGGCAGCAGACGGAAAAGAATGGGCAGCTGATCTTCCGAAAATTCGGAAAGCAGCAGTGCGACGTCCGCCGGTTCCATATCCACCAGCTGTTCGCGTACGATGGCATATTTACTCTGGGACAACAACTCTTCAATAAAATCAACGGCCAGGGACAAATGTTCCTTCTGCATGGGCAAAACCTCCTCTTCCGATGCGCATGGCCTAAGATGACTGTTTTTTTGGCCGGCCGGAGAAATGCGCAAAAAAACCTCCTGCGGGCCAGAAAAAATCCGGCGGCTGGAGGGGGGATGTTTTTAACGCCTGCACAGCCGCCCGCCGTGCGGAAAAAGCGTCCACCGTTCAAGCTTTAGCATCTCAGGGCGGTGGTATTGTATTAAGGAATGCCTTGGATTCGACATCCCCTGCTGACCATCTGACAGTGTCTCCACTGTTGCGCGGCAACAATCCGTATCCCTGAGGTAGCCTTGCCTACCGGAACCAATTTGATTTTTGAAGCTGGCTACAGCGGCGGCTTCTTGTTTATAGTATGTCAATCGGTGCGCACTGTCAAGGGGTTTCGGCAAACTTCGCGCCGCTTGCCCGAGGGATTTTCGGCAGGGTAAAAACTGGGTTTGGAGACAGTAAAATCCGGGCAAAAATTTTCAAAAAATTTTTTGTTCCATTTGCGTCCAGACGGCAAGATATGCTATACTGTATACTTGAATTTGTATAATGTGGAAAACGGAGGCTTTCGGGCGCTCCGAAGAAGAAAAACAGAGGAGGGACCCCCTTATGACGTATCAGGAAGAATTTATTCGTTTCATGGTTGACTCCGGTGTGCTGACCTTCGGCGACTTCGTCACCAAAAGCGGCAGAAAGACCCCGTATTTTGTAAACACCGGAAACTACAAAACCGGCGCGCAGGCCGCCCGTCTGGGCGACTACTATGCCGCGTGCATCCAGGAAAACATGAGCGAGGGTATCGACGCACTGTTTGGCCCGGCCTACAAGGGCATTCCCCTGGTGACTACCGCGTCGGCTTCGCTGTACCGCAACTATGGCCGCGACCTGCCTTACTGTTTTAACCGCAAGGAGGCCAAGGATCACGGCGAGGGCGGCAGCATGGTGGGCTACAAGCCCAAAGATGGCGACCGTATTGCTATTGTGGAGGATGTGGTCACAGCGGGCACCGCGGTGCGTGAGAGCATCGAGTTTTTCAAAAGTGTGGCTGATGTGAAGATTGTGGCGCTGTTTGTTTCCGTGGACCGCATGGAAAAGGGCACCGGCGAGCAGACTACCCTCAACGAACTGCGCGAGCAGTACGGCATCCGGGTGTTCCCCATTGTCACGGTGCGCCAAGTGATCGACACGCTGCACAATCAGGCCGTTGACGGCCGTGTGCTGATCGACGACACGATGCGTGGGCGCATGGAGGATTATCTTAAACAGTACGGCGGGAAATAAGTTGCTGCAGGTCCTTTCTGGGCGCACAGCGCCTGGGAAGGGCGGCCCGTAGCCGGAGGGGGCGGCGGGCACAGGCCCGAACAAAAGAGCGTAAGGAGTGGCACAGCGGGTGGAGAAAAAAGAGAACCCCCACGCGGGGCACCGCCAGCGGAAGAAAGAACAGTTCCGCAGGCATGGGCTGGATGCCTTTGCGCCTCACGAGGCATTGGAACTGCTGCTGTATTACGCCATTCCGAGGGTGGATACCAACGGCATGGCCCATGCGTTGCTGCGCCGTTTCGGCAGCCTTGATGGCGTGTTCCGCGCACCGGTGGAGGAATTGATGCAGGTGGAGGGCATCGGCGAAAACGCCGCGCTGCTGATCCGCCTGGTGCCGCAACTGTATCAGCGCAGCCTGATCGAATTGGACCGACCGGGGACTATCATCAGGGATTATGAATCCGCAGGCAGCTTTTTTCTCAAATATTTCTGGGGAGAGCGCACCGAGATTGTGCTGGAGCTGTGCGTGGACGGCAAGGGCCGGATGCTGGGCTGTCACCGGCTCAGCCAGGGCGGTTCCAGCGCTGCGGCGTTCAATGTGCGCGATGCCGTGCGCTATGCGCTTGCTGACAATGCGGTATCGGTGTATCTGGCCCATAATCATCCCAGCGGTTATGCGGTGCCCTCGGAGCAGGATTATGCCGCCACTTTGACCGTGCGGGAAAGCCTGCGCACCGTGGGTGTGGAACTGCTGGATCATTTTGTGGTGGCGGACAACGATTTTGTCTCCATTGCCTCCGGGGGATTCCTGGACGCGGCGACGGAGCATATGCGGAAGTGAGGAGAACGATGGCAAAGACGGCTGAAACCAAAACCAACGTTATGCGTATTTTGGACAAAAAACGCATCGCTTATACGGCCCACAGCTATCCGCATGCGGAAGGGCGGGCGGTGGACGGCGCAACGGTGGCGTCCCTTTTGGGTATGGCGCCGGAGCGGGTGTTCAAAACGCTGGTGACAAAGGGCGCGTCCGGGGCATACTATGTGTTCGATATCCCGGTGAAGGAAACGCTGGATCTTAAAAAAGCGGCCCGGGCGGTGGGGGAAAAATCCGTCGCCATGCTGTCCGGCCGGGATCTACTGCCCCTGACCGGATATGTCCATGGCGGCTGCAGCCCTGTGGGTATGAAAAAACAGTTTCCCACGGTGCTGCACGCGTCGGCTTTGGAGCAGGAGACGATCGTCGTTTCCGGCGGACGCATTGGTGTTCAGGTGGAGCTGCAGCCCCAGGCGCTGATCACCCTGCTGCGGGCCGCAGCGGCGGATGTCATCGCAGAGGCATAAACTTTTGACACAATTAGACAAGGAAGCAGAAATTTATGCAGGATAAAATCATCATCAAAGGCGCGCGGGCGAATAACCTGAAAAATGTGGATGTGGAGATCCCCAGGGACAAACTGGTAGTCATGACGGGCCTGAGCGGCTCGGGCAAATCCTCCCTGGCGTTTGACACCATTTACGCCGAGGGCCAGCGGCGGTATGTGGAGAGCCTTTCTTCCTACGCCCGGATGTTCCTCGGGCAGATGGAAAAGCCGGACGTGGACTATATCGACGGTCTGTCTCCCGCCATTTCCATCGACCAAAAGACCACCAGCAAAAACCCGCGCTCCACGGTTGGCACGGTGACGGAGATTTACGACTACCTGCGCCTGCTTTGGGCGCGGGTGGGTACGCCGCACTGCCCCAAATGCGGCAAGGAGATTCGCCAGCAGACCGTGGATCAGATCGTGGATCAGGTGCTTACGCTGCCTGAGGGCAGCAAGATCCGGATCCTGGCGCCCGTGGTGCGGGCCCGTAAGGGCGAATACGCCAAAGTGTTTGAGGACGCGCGGCGCAGCGGTTATGCCCGCGTGCGGGTGGACGGAAGCCTGTACGATCTGGGCGAGGAAATCAAGCTGGAGAAAAATAAAAAGCACAATATCGAAATCATCGTGGACCGCCTGGTGGTCAAGCAGGAGATTAACCAGCGCTTGACGGATAGCATCGAAACTGCTGCGGCGCTCTCCGGCGGCCTCATCATTGTCAATGTGCTCGGGGAAGAGGAACAGGATTTTCTGTTTTCCCAGAACTATGCCTGCGAGGACTGCGGCATTTCCATCGAAGAGCTGACGCCCCGCATGTTTTCGTTCAACAATCCCTACGGCGCCTGTCCTACCTGCACAGGGCTGGGCTTCCAGCTGCGGGCAGATCCGGACCTCATCGTGCCGGACAAGAGCCTTTCCATTCTGGGCGGCGCCATCACCGCCCCCGGCTGGAACAACATCCGGGGCGACGGAATCTCCCGCATGTATTTCGAGGCGCTGGCCAAGCAGTACCATTTCTCCCTGACCGCACCCTTTGGGGAACTTTCCAAAGAAGTGCGGAACATCATTTTCTACGGCACCGGTGGGGAAAAGCTGAAGCTGCACTACGATCAGGCCCGGGGCGGCGGCACGCTGATGCAGGCTTTTGAGGGTATTGCCAATAACATCGAGCGCCGCTACCGCGACACCCAGAGCGATTATTCCCGCAAAGAGCTGGAAGAGTGCATGAGCGAGCGCCCCTGCCCCGAATGCGGCGGAAAGCGGCTGAAAAAAGAGGTGCTGGCCGTTACGGTGGGGGACATGGACATCGACCGCTATACCCGCCTGCCCATCAACGATGCGCTGCGGTTTATGGAAAGGCTGGAACTGACCGGCTCCAAGGCCATGATCGCCGACCGGATTTTGAAGGAGATTCGCAGCCGACTGGGGTTCCTGCGCTCGGTGGGGCTGGAATACCTGACGCTGCAGCGCAGCGCTGCCACCTTGTCCGGCGGCGAAAGCCAGCGCATCCGCTTGGCCACGCAGATCGGTTCTTCTCTCATGGGAGTGCTCTATATCCTCGATGAGCCGTCCATCGGGCTGCACCAGCGGGACAATGATAAACTGCTGGACACCCTCAAGCACCTGCGGGATCTGGGCAACACCCTGATTGTGGTGGAGCACGACGAGGACACCATGCGCGCGGCGGACTATATCATCGACGTGGGACCCGGCGCCGGCATCCACGGCGGTGAGATTGTGGCCGCCGGCACCCCAGAGGAGGTGGCGGCCAACCCCAAGTCCCTGACGGGACTGTATCTGGCCCGCAAGAAGAAGGTTCCGGTGCCTCCGGCACGCCGCAGCGGGAAAGGAAACTGGCTGACAGTGCGGGGAGCGGCGGAGAACAATTTGAAAAACATTGATGTGTCCATTCCGCTGGGGGCCTTTACCTGCGTCACCGGCGTGTCCGGTTCCGGCAAGTCCTCCCTCGTCAATGAGATTCTCTTCAAGCGTTTGGGAGCGGACCTGATGCGGATGAAGACCCGTCCGGGTAAGCATATGGGGATTGAGGGCGAGGAGTATCTCGACAAGGTGATCGACATCGACCAAAGCCCCATCGGGCGCACGCCCCGGTCGAATCCGGCCACCTATACCGGCGTGTTCAACGATATCCGCGACCTGTTTGCCGCCACTCAGGATGCTAAGGCCCGGGGCTATGGGCCGGGGCGGTTTTCCTTCAACGTCCGCGGCGGCCGGTGCGAGGCTTGCCAGGGCGACGGGCTGGTGAAGATTGAAATGCATTTCCTGCCCGACATCTACGTTCCCTGCGAGGTGTGCAAGGGCAAGCGCTACAACCGTGAAACGCTGGAAGTGCAGTACAAGGGCAAGAACATTTATGAAGTGCTGGATATGACCGTGGACGAGGCAGTGCCGTTCTTTGAGAACCTGCCCCGCATCGCCCGGAAGATCCAGACGCTGCAGGAAGTGGGACTGGGATATATCCGTCTGGGGCAGGCGTCCACCACCCTCTCCGGCGGTGAGGCCCAGCGCGTCAAGCTGGCTACGGAGCTGAGCAAGCGCTTCACTGGCAAGACGATCTATATCCTCGACGAGCCGACGACGGGGCTGCATACCGACGATGTGCGCCGCCTGATCGAGGTGCTGCAGCGTCTGGTGGACGCGGGCAACACCATGGTGGTCATTGAACACAATCTGGATGTAATCAAGACAGCCGATTATATCATCGACCTCGGCCCGGAGGGTGGCAGCGGCGGCGGCGAAATCGTGGTTGCCGGCACGCCGGAGGAAGTGGCGCAGTGTGACCGATCCTATACCGGCCGGTATTTGAAGAAGATCCTGAACGAAGTATAAGAGCAGGGTACGAAACGCTCTCTTTTCTCATAGGATAAGGAAGAAAGGGGGAGCGACGATGGAACTTTTTGAGCAGAGCGTTGTGGCTTTTTTTGCAGCGGTGGGCATTGCCTGGGCTGC
Organism: bacterium 210917-SL.2.15; assembly: GCA_020555605.1. Taxonomy (GTDB): domain Bacteria; phylum Bacillota; class Clostridia; order Oscillospirales; family Oscillospiraceae; genus Pseudoscillospira. The sequence goes on from JAJCJC010000008.1 coordinate 10,839, forward strand.
ATGGTCGTTGGCAGAAGCGCTGTTTTTATCCAGGCGGGAGAAACTGGAGCGGTGCCTGGTGTTGATCCCTGCGGCACAGGACGCGCCCGCGCTGGAGCGCACGGTGGCGCAGCTTTCCTGGGCCGGTGCGGGCGGCGCGCCCTTTGAACGCATTTTGATTGCCGACTGTGGCCTGGATGAACGGGGCCGGGCGCTGGCCCGGCAGCTGGAGCGGCAGTACGCGGCGGTGCGCCTGTGCACCATGGAGAATGCGGAGGCATACGTCCGGAACGGATAGGACATTCAAAGAGGGGGGATGCGGCATGGCAGCGGAACGCTGCACAGTGGATGGAACGGTAAACAGCCTGATCTTTCAAAACGAGGACAATGGCTATACCGTGCTCCGACTGGATACCACCGATGGTGAGCAGATTACCGTGGTGGGCTGCATCCCCTGCGCCGCGCCGGGGGAGGAACTGATTATCACCGGCGAATGGAAGCACCATCCGACCCACGGCATGCAGATTCAGGCGGATACCGTAGAGCGCTATATGCCCCGCTCCGAGAGCGGGATTTTGAGCTATCTTTCCTCCGGCGCGGTGAAGGGCGTCGGTCCGGCCACGGCGCAGCTGCTGGTGCAGCGCTTTGGCGGGGAAACGCTGGATGTGCTGGAACTGGAGCCGGAGCGGATGACGCTTTTGAAGGGCATCACTGCACGGAAAGCGCAGGAGATCGCCGCCAGTTTCCGCGCCCAGGCGGGCATGCGCCGCCTGATGGAATTTCTGGCGGAGAGCGGATTGAGTGCGGCGTTGGCCGTCAAGCTGTTCAAACGTTTCGGCGACCAGGCCTCCGAAGCGGTGCGCACCAATCCGTATCTTTTGTGCGACGAGTTTTTCGGCGTGTCGTTTGCTGCGGCGGATCAGATCGCCCTCTCCGGCGGCGCTGAGGCAGACAGCGGCGCGCGCGTGGAAGCGGCGGTGCTGTTTACCTTGCGGCACAACTGCGGAAACGGCCATGTATTCCTCCCGCGGCCCAAGCTGACGACGGCCACTGCCACCATGCTGAATCTGTCGGAGGAGTGTGTGGAGCGGGCCGTCGATGCGCTGACGGAGGCAGGCAAGCTGGTGGAGGAAACCGTGGCCAACGTGCGGGCCTGTTATCTGGCGGGGCTGTACGAGGATGAAGTGTTTGTCAGCCGCCGCATACTGCAGATGTGTGAGGAAAACGCCGATCAGGGACGCAATGTGGAGGCGATTTTGGAGGAGATCCAGGCCCGGCAGGGGATCGTCTATGCTCCCGAGCAGCGCCAGGCGGTGGAAACGGCGGCGTGCTCCGGCGTATTTGTGCTGACGGGCGGCCCCGGAACGGGAAAAACCACCTGTGTGCGCGGCATCGTGGCGCTGCTGGAGCGCATGGGGCTGCGTGTGGCGTTAACAGCGCCTACAGGCCGGGCGGCCAAGCGCTTGGGGGAAGCCTGCGAGCGAGAGGCCCAGACGATTCACCGTATGCTGGGCATGAGCTACAATGAGGCGCTGGACAAGGTGGCGTTCACGAAAAATGAAAAGGATCCGCTGGATGCCGACGCTGTCATTGTGGACGAGACATCTATGGTAGATCTGAGTCTGATGCGGGCGCTTCTGGCGGCGTTGCGGCCCATGTGCCGGCTGATTTTGGTGGGTGACGCCGACCAGCTTCCCTCAGTGGGGCCGGGAAATGTGTTTTCCGACCTGATTCGCAGCCGCCGCCTGAATGTGGTGGAGTTGACGGAGATCTTCCGTCAGGCCCGGCAGTCCGCCATCGTGCGCAATGCCCACGCCATCAACGCCGGTGAAACGCCGGTGCTCACGCCGAATCAGGGAGACTACTTTTTCCTCCGGCGCCGTGCGCCTGAACAGGTGGCCCAAACAATTGTGGAGCTGTGTAAGAGCCGTCTACCTCAGAAGATGGGGATCGACCCGGGACAGATTCAGGTGCTTTCGCCCACGCGCAAGGGCGCGGCGGGCACGGCGGCTTTGAATCGGGTCCTGCAGGCGGTGCTGAATCCGGCTGTGTCCGGCAAGCGGGAGAAAATTTACGGCGATCTGCTGCTGCGCCAGGGCGACCGGGTGATGCAGATCAAAAACGATTACGATATTATCTGGCAGAAAGAAGACGGTGCAGTGGGCACGGGCGTTTTTAACGGGGATGTGGGAACGGTCACGGAGATCGACCCGTCCGGCGAATTGGTGACCGTGCTTTTTGATGATCGCATTGCCGCATATACCACGGAAATGCTCTCTGAGCTGGAACTGGCGTATGCTGTTACGGTACATAAGGCCCAAGGCAGCGAATACAAGGCGGTGATCCTGGCTGCTGCGCCCTGCGCTCCTACGCTGATGGTGCGCAATGTGCTTTACACCGCCATCACCCGGGCCAGAGATCTGCTGATTCTGGTGGGAGACGATCAGGCCATCGTGCAGATGGCGGCCACAGACCGGCGCAGCCGCCGGTACAGCGGTTTGAAAGTTCGGCTGCGGGAAGGAAGGAGAGCCAAGTGAAACTGTTGGATCGCTGTTTGGATCTGCTGTATCCGCCCAGATGCGTTTTCTGCGATACACTGTTGCAGGAGGGAGAACTCTATTTTTGCCAAAGCTGCGGCGAAAAGATCCCAATGGCGGAGGGGAGGGAGCGGATCCGTACCGGTGTCTATTTCGACCGGTGCGTGGCCCCGTTGCTGTATCAGGATATGGTGCGCGAGTCCTTCCTCGATTATAAATTTCATCAAAAAACCTGGCGTGCCGCGACGTACGCCGCATTTCTGGAGCCGTATGTTCGGGAGGAGTTCCCTGCGCTGGATGTGGTGACCTGGGTGCCGCTGGGGCGGCGCAGCCAGAAAGACCGGGGCTACGATCAGTCGGAGCTGGTGGCAAAGGGGCTGGCCCGACGATTGGATCTGCCCTGCGAGAGGTTGCTGGAAAAGGTGCGCGACACCCAGCAGCAATCCCGTCTGGAGCGGCCCGAGCAACGCAGAGCCAATGTCCTGGGCGCCTATGGCGTGAAAAAGCACGCCTCGGTGCAGGGACGGCGCATTCTGGTGGTGGACGATGTCATCACCACAGGAAGCACCATTGAAGAGTGCTGCCGCATGCTGACGCTGGCCGGGGCGGCGGAAATCCACTGCGCGGCGGTGGTACAGGCGGTGGGAAGAGAGGGCCGGGAGGCAAAAAACGACGAAACTCTTGCAAATGAAGAGTAAACCCGGTATAATGGACAATTGGAATAAAACCTGCACATTACAGGAATAAATAAACTGATATAGAAAGTGAAAATGAGGTGGACACATGTGCGCATTAGCAAAAGACATCGGCATTGATTTGGGCACCGCATCGGTCCTGATATACATTAAAGGGCAGGGCATCGTTCTCAATGAGCCTTCCGTAGTGGCAATGGACAAAAACACCGGTAAGCTTCTGAAGGTGGGCGCGGATGCGCAGGCGATGCTGGGCCGTACCCCGGGCAACATTGTGGCGATCCGGCCTCTGCGTGACGGTGTAATCTCCGATTACGATATGACCGAGCGTATGCTCAAGGAGTTCATTCATAAAGTGAATGGTTTTCAGTTGTTCAAGCCCCGGGTCATTATCTGCGTACCTTCTGGTATCACCGAAGTGGAAGAGCGCGCGGTGATCGACGCAGGGATCCAGGCCGGTGCGCGCAGCGTGTATCTGATCGAGGAACCTGTGGCAGCTGCCATCGGCGCGGGGATTGATATCGCCAAGCCCGACGGACATCTGATTATCGATATCGGCGGCGGCACCACTGATATTGCGGTGATTTCTCTGTCTGGCGTGGTGGAGTCTGCTTCGATTAAGGTGGCTGGCGACATGTTCAACGAAGCGGTGGTCAAGTATATCCGCCGCAAGCACAATGTACTGATCGGCGAACGCACAGCGGAAGAGCTGAAAATCCAGATCGGCTGTGTATATCCCCAGGAAGAGGAGCAGACGGTGGAGGTGAAGGGCCGTTGCCTGATGACAGGACTGCCCAAAGTGTTTTCTGTGTCCTCCAGTGAAATGATTGAGGCGTTTGAAGAGCCGGCGGAACGGATTCTGGAAGCGGTTCACTCTGTTCTGGAGCGCACGCCTCCCGAATTGGTGGCGGACATTTCCACCAATGGCATTGTGATGACTGGAGGAGGCAGTCTGGTGGCCGGCTTTGCAGAACTGGTGTCCAGCCGCACCGGCATTGCTACTACTGTTGCGGAAAATGCAATCCAGTGTGTGGCGATGGGAACTGGCCAGAGTTTGGAAATGATTGCTTCTATGCAGGACGGCACCATGAATCTGTCCCGCCGCAAACAGATGGATCGGTGAATTTTTATTGTAAAGTATCCCCGGACAATTGTGAACCGGTGCATTAAAAACGGACAATAGACAAAGTCCCCCTTGATGTAGGAAAATAAAACTACATCAGGGGGGATTTCATATGCCAAGAAGATATCAAAAAATGCAGGGGCCTCTGCCGGAAATCAAGAAAATGTTAGAAAGCGGTATGAGCCAGCGGGAAGTTGCGCAAAGCCTGGGGATGGAGGGAGACAGGCCAATCCATGCCTTGCTGAAGCGAGAGCGAAAGAAAACAATGCAGGTCATACCCAAACAGAGAGGGAGGAAACCGGTCAGGCCCCTACAAGAATACAAGTATGAAAACAAACGTCTGAAAATGGGAAATGCACTATTGCGGGATTTTGTTTTGCTCATGGGAAGGAAATGAGGCCGAAGATCAAGTATCCAGTAATTTATCATTACCAGGAAGAGTATCCGGTATCCGTCATGTGTATATTTTTTGGGGTATCCAGGGGTAGCCATTATGATTATGTGATATGAAAAAATACGGTCTTTTATCTGAAATTCGGGGAAAACGAGCGTGGAAGAACATAAGTAAAATTTGAAAAAAGTTGCACCGAAACGTACAACTTTTTCCCCGCCCCGCACTATACGTTGAAGTGGTAAAAAGATGATAGGCACGAAAGTGCCTATCATCTTTTTACCACTTCAACCTTTTTCGGGGGCGCGCTTTATGTTCAGCGGTCCATCTGCTCCAATGTGATCTGCCCGGAAAGCTCCTCGGAGCGCCGAATCATCTGCAGCTGGCGGGCGTTTTCTTCGCTGAGCGCGTCGGCGGTGGCCATTTTTCGGATAATGTTTTTGACCGTCCGATCCAAGCCGCTGCCTTCGCGGTAGTCGGCAGGGTAGATGTAATCCACTCGCCCGCGCTCAAGCAGGTCCTTGACACTCTGGCCCATCTCCTTATAGACGGCGATGCTGGCGCCGCCATAGGACTGCATCATTTTCATGCAGGGTACGTCGGAAAGCCCGTCGCCCAGATAGATCATATTGGTGAAGGGAACGCGTTTGCTGTCGTCGGGCATGGAGTCGTTGAGGGTTTTGTCATCGGACACGTCCAGCACGCCTTTGTTGATGCGGTAGACGAACTGGGTTTTCGAGGTGTAGTTGACGGCCAACTTGGGCCAGGCGGCCTCGCCGTCCTCGCCGTAATAAAACTCACTGGCAAAGATTTCCTTGAATTCAGAGCCGATGGAGCATCCTTCCAGAATCTCCTTGAGTCCGGAGGAAATGATATAATGCTCCACCGTGACGCCGAGGGAGGCGCCAAAGGCGTTGATGCGCCCAAACCATCCATCCACGCCGGGGAAGAGCCGGATGTCCCGGCCCGCTTCCGTGAGCTGCTGCCGAGTCAGCGGACGGCCGCAGCGGCGCGCCTCGCGGATCATGGTGAACATGTAGGCCAAGATACCGTCCATGCGCTCCCGGCGGCCAAACTCGTTGGCCAGCTGCCAGAACGCCGGCACAGACAGGCCGAGGGAGGGGATAAAAGAATAATCCTGCATGTCCTCGGTGCTGAGGGTATTGTCGAAGTCATACATCAGGGCGATAATGGGCTGCGGCGCCACGGGAACCACTCCTTTCCGGACAATGAAACAGATAAGACGGCGGCAGGCGCCGCCGTCTTACGCATTAAGAATTGGATTTGTAATTGCGACCGAATTTCAAGTCGCCGAAATCAATGCGGCGTGTAGCTTCCAGATCCTCGGAAGCATCCTGACGGGCCCCTTCCGCTTCCACCGGCGCAGCTTCCTCTGCGGGAGCGCCCTCCTCTGGCACGGCTTCTGCCTCCGCCTCTGCCTCCGCCGGCGTCTCAGGTTCGGCAAAAGAGGAAAGGACGGAGGACTCAATGGAGTGCACCTGCTCGTCCACACTGGTTTCCTGCGCGGCTTGGGCAGAGGGAGCGTTCACCTGGATCTCGGGCACGCCGTCGAGAAATTCCAGTTCGCTGCTGCACAGGCGGCGCATGTTGGCGATAAACGCGGCGCTCTCTTCCTTTGCAAGACGCAGCCGCTCGCTTTCGGCGGCAATCTCCGCTTCCAGAGCGGCTTTGCGTGCGCCCATTTCGCTTTCGGCGGCGGCGAGCAGGTCGGCCTTTTCCTTTTCGGCCTCCTGCACCATCTGACTGGCCATCTTCTGGGCGGTCAGGAGCGTTGCGCGCATGGAGTCCTCAGTGGCACGGTATTCCTCCACCTTGTCCACCAGCACCTTCAGTTTTGCCTTCAGCGCGGCGTTTTCCTTGTAAAGCGTGGTGTAGTCCTCGGTCAGGGTGTCCAGGAACTCGTCCACCATGGCCATATTATAGCCGCCCATGCGCGCTTTGGAGAACACATGGGTGGAAACTTCCTGCGGTGTCAGCATATGTATTTCGTCCGCCTTTCCTTAGAAATAAAGCCCGTTGTTTTCCAGTTCGTTGATTAGATCGCCCTCGATATCCACATGATAGGGGGTGATGATATAGGTGCTGTTGGCCACGCGCTTGATCTTGCCTTCTCCGGCATAAGCCACGCCAGAGAGGAAGTCCACCAGGCGGCGGGCCACGTCTTTATTGGTAGCTTCGAGGTTCATGACCACGGTGCGCTTGCTCTTGAGCTGGTCGGCGATCTCGGAAGCGTCCTCAAAATGCTGAGGGCTGACCAAGACGACCTTGAGCTGGGTGGTGGCGTGAATATTGACTACCTTATTGCTGCGCCGCTCCTCGGTGCGGGCGCTGCGCCGGTCGTCAAACAGGGCAGCCGTGTTGTCGGGCTTTTTCACGTCCGGGTAATCGTCTTCGTATTCCTCGTCTTCATCTTCATACGTATGGGTCAGCTTTTTCAGCTCATCGAACAATCCCATAACACAGCCTCCGTTTTATGATAAATTTTCCGCCGGGGCGCCGTAGTGGCGCGCGCCGAAAATGGCGGTGCCCACGCGGACCATAGTGGAGCCGGCAGCAATAGCATCTTCAAAGTCGCCGCTCATCCCCATGGAAAGGTATAATTTATCACTATTATGAAGCAAAAGCGGGGTACTGTCAACAAATAAGTGGTGCATTTCTAAGAAATACGGCATATTTTCTCCTTTTTTTCCTGCGATAGGGGGAATGGCCATCAGTCCCTGGATGCGCACATGGCGCCCCGGCCGGGCGAGGACGGTTTTGATGACATATTCCACCTCTTCGGGCCGGAACCCGCTCTTGCTGTCTTCGCCGCCAATGTTCACTTCCAGCAGGATATTCTGGGTGAGTCCGTTCATGGCGGCGCGTTTGTCGATCTCGTCAAGCAGGCCCATGGAGTCCACAGAGTGGATCAGGTCCACCTGTCCCACTACCTGGCGCACCTTGTTCTTCTGAAGCACGCCGATGAAGTGCAGCGGCGCGCCGTCGTAGGCGTGCTCGGAAAGCTTTTGCGCCATTTCCTGGACCCGGTTTTCCCCCAGGCAGTCGATGCCTGCGGCAACGGCTTCCCGGCAGGCTGCAGCATCATTCATTTTGCTGGCCCCGCACAGGAGAATTTCCTGAGGGTCACGCCCCGCGGCCCGGGCGGCTTCGGTGATCCGGGCGCGCACGGAGGCAATATTTCCTGCAATCGTAGACATGTTGTGCATCCTCTCTTTCTCTGTAAAGAAGGAGCAGCCCCTTCTTTAGTTAATGACTTTTCCGTTGTAGAGTTCTTCGGCGGTGGTGATAATGCTGTCTCCCACGCGCAGACGGGAAGAGGAGGTGTTTTCCGTGTCATCTTCCTTCTTGGAGGGTTCGACTAGGTAATAGCCGCTGCCCTGGTACACTACATCCACAGGCTTGAACATCGCCTGCATGCCTACCAGGCAATAGACGCCGGTGATGCCATCTTCCACGCGCAGCGCTTCCGTGGGCACCCGGATGCCGGAATAGGATTCGTGGATCAGATTGGCGCTCTGGCGGCGCAGCAGCGTGACCTCGGGGAGATATTCGTCGCTGGAGAATACCACCAGCTTCTGGCCGTTTTCTGTGTCGCTGATGCGCTCAATCGTCATGGTCAGATTCCGGTCCAGCTCTTTGACAAAGCGCAGCTGCACGGTGTGACCCACTTTGTAGGAAGCGGCGTCTTTTTCGCTCATATTGGCCGCATAATACCAGGTGCTGCCGTAAATCAGTTTACCCACGCTAGAGGTGAGGGAGGAATCGGGGGATACGGCAGACAGCTGGGAGGGCGTCATGGTTTTCAAGGCTGCGGGAGACAGCACAGCTTCGTACCCGTCTACTACGGCGGAAAACAGCCCCGAGGAGGGGGCGGTGACGGCGCGGGCGCTGCGCTGCTGCTGGGCTTCCAGCGTTTTGATCTGCGCGCGCAGGGCTTCCGCTTGGGCCTCCAGTTCCGCCGTGCTTTCGCCGCCGGAGGAATAATCTCGGCGGATCACCAGGGAGCGCAGCTCGGAAACGCTGCCTTCCAGAGCGGTGTACTGCCGTGTATGCAGGTTTTTCTGCATGGCGAATATGGCGGACTGGATGCTGCTGTCCAGTTTGACGCCGGCGGTGGGGCTCTCGCTCTCGCCCATGGCGTAGGTCAGCTGATCCAGCTGGGCGCGCAAGGTGTCGAGCTGATCCTCGGTTTCCATGGCGGCGCTGTCGGTGTATACGGTGGCCACGCGCTCTCCCACGGCCACGCGCTCTCCCTCGGCCAGGGTGATGTCCAGCACGCCGTCGTTCTGGCTGGGCAGCAACGATTCATCACGGACGACATAGCCGGAAACGGTGGTCTCGTCGTCGGCCTCGTAGGTGTAGGCGCTGGAAAGCTCGTAGGCTGCGTTCAGGCCGCTGAATACGCAGAAGAGCGCATAACAGAGCACCATAATGCTCAGCAGGGCCAGAATCAGCGTGGTGGCAGCGGACGGGCCGGTTTGGGGGGGCTTGATCGAATTGCTCATAGAAGGATCCTCTTTTGTGTTCTCCCGTCCGCACCCCCCGGGCCGGCTCAGTCGCCGGCGGCGTTAAAGTCGATGGGGCGCATGGGGATGATGGTGGAAATGGCGTGCTTGTAAATCATTTGCTGTTTGCCATCGCTGTCGAGTACGACGACGAAGCTGTCGTAACCGCTGATCACGCCGTGCATCTGAAAGCCGTTCATCAGAAAAACGGTGACGAGGATGCCGGCGCGGCGGGTTTTGGCCAGGAAGGTATCCTGAAAATTGATGGGTGCTTTTTGCATATCGCTCTGTCTCCTTTTGCCGCAAAGGGCATTTTCTATGTACAGGCGATGTGCGTGCGCGTCCCTCGCCCGTCAGGTTTATCCTAATCCATGGGCGGAGAGGATTTCTGTCGAAAGCTGAAGGGCACGGGGAAAATCCCGCTCTTTTTTCCAAAAGATCCAGTGAATTGCTTTGTTTCGCCGTAACCAGGTGAGCTGGCGCTTGGCATACTGGCGGGAGCGGAGTTTGATTTCCTCGACCGCCTCGGCAAAGCTCCTTTCGCCGCGCAGGGCGCTGAGCAGCTCTTTGTAGCCGATGGCCTGCAGGGCGGTGGAGGAGGGCGGAACGCCATTGGCGAGCAATGCACGCACCTCGTCTGCCAGCCCCTGGGCGAGCATGGCGTCCACCCGTTCATCGATCAGGGTGCGCAGGTCGGCGCGGTCTTCAAAAGTCAGGCCGATGTAGGCGGCGTCATAGCGCGGAGGGAGGAGCTTGCTTTGGGCGTCGTGCTCGGTGATAGTCTGGCCGGTTTCGTAGTAGATCTCCAAGGCGCGGAGGATACGTCTTTCATCCCGTAGGTGCAGCCGCGCGGCCGCAGCGGGGTCGATGGCGGAAAGTTCCCGGTACAGGGGTTCGATGCCTTCCCGAGCCAGTCGTTCGCGCAGCCGCTGGCGACTCTGTGTTTCGCTGCCGCCGGCGGCGAAGCTGCGGCCTGCCACCAGCGCGTCGAGGTACAGCCCTGTGCCGCCCACGACGATGGGCACTTTGCCCCGGGCGAGAATGTCGTCCACGCAGGCGGAGGCTTCTTCCACGAACCGGGCGGCGGAATATGCTTCCCGCGGGTCAGCCACGCCCACCATGTGGTGGGGTACCAGGGCCCGTTCCTCCGCCGTGGGCGCGGCAGTGCCGATGGCCATGCCCTGGTAGATCTGCATGGAGTCGGCGGAGACAATCTCGCCGCCAAAGCGCTGGGCCAGAAGAATGCCCAGCGTTGTTTTGCCGCAGGCCGTGGGACCGACCACACAGGCGATTTTGTTTGTGTGTTTCATAGACTGGGGGGACTCCTTTCCGGCCCTGTAAGGCGTTTTGCGGGGGCTTATTTTCTTCTGTGAAACAGGTTCAAAATGCCTGCGAGCAGAAAAAAGACACCCACGATTCCGCGCCGATGCGCCATGCATGGCCGCACAGGGCGACCAGAGAATGAGGCGGCCGAATGGTGCAGCCGAGCAGCAGCGCGCCGATAGAAAGCAGCAGGGCGATCCCGAGGATCTCGCCTTTGGATTTCATAAGCAGTTTCCTTTTCAAATGCAAATATCCAAAACAAGTGTGTGGGGCGAAGGGTCAGAAGGATTCCGCCAGCGCCTTAGCCTGGGCCAGAGCATCCTGCAGGAGCGTTTCGTGATCGATTTCCCTCACATCCTGCATGGGCGCGCCGATAAAGTGGTATTCTCCAATGCCGAAGAAGGGGCACAGGGCGCGCCAGTGCTCGCTGCCGCAGTTGGCTTCCAGTGAACCGCCGGCGGTGGTGAGGAACAACAGCTTTTCCGCCCGGCACAGGCCCACCTGGCCTTGGGACGTATAGTCGAAGGTGATGCCCTGGGCGGCGATGTGCTCGATGTACAGCCGCAGCTGGGCGGGGAAGGACAGCTCCCAGTAGGGAGCGGCAATGACGATACGCTCCGCCGCGGCGAACTGGCGGGCCAGGGCAAAAGAAGCGCCTTCCGTCCGCCCTTCGCTCTGCAGCGTTTCGCGCAGGCACAATGCATTGCCCAGCAGAGGATTCAGCGTAAGTGTTTTCAAGTCCAGTGTTTCGAGGTCGGCCTCCGGGTGCGCGGCGCGCCAGGCGGATAAAAATGTTTCCGCCAGCGCCGCCGTGCGGGACGCGCTGCCGTGGACGGTGATGCAGCAATCGACATACAGAAGTTTCATAGCGTGGGTTCTCCTTTCGCGCAGGGACTGTTATGCCCGCTTAAACATTTTTTCCAGTTCGTATCGGCTCAGTTTGACTTTTACGGGCCGCCCATGGGGGCAGAACTGGATCTCTCCCTTCTGCACCTTGTCCACCAGCACCCGCAGTTCCCGTTCGTCGCTGACCATGCCGGCTTTGATGGCAGCTTTGCAGGCCATGGTGTGGAGCATGACATCGCGGGCGCTCGCGGGATCGGCGCGGCCGGCGCCCAGCAGCTGGCCGGCGATCTCTTCCAGTGCCGGAGCGATATCGCCGGCGTCGATCTCCGCCGGACAAGTGCGGCACAGGATCGTGCTGTCGCCGAAATCCTCGGCTTCAAATCCAAACTGGTTCAGAAGGTCCAGATGTTCCAGAAGCACGGCGCACTCGTCGGCGCTCAGAGTGACGGCTTCAGGCGTCAGCAGCTGCTGCCCCATGATCGGTTCAGCGTTGCGCTTCATGCGGTCAAAATTCACCCGTTCATGGGCGGCATGCTTATCGATGAGCCATACGGTGCCCTGGCTGTCTTCGGCGATGATGTAAGTGCGCAGCACCTCCCCGGCGATACGCCAAGGTGGCTCGGCGGCCGGTTCCAGCCGTTCCTGCCCGGCCAGCGGATCGGTTTGCGGTGTATCCGCCGCCGGAGAGGGCGTGGGATGTGCCAGGGTTTCCCGGGGCGTTGGAACAAGCGGGCGGACGGCGGCATTCTCTGGCGCAGGCGCTTCCTGCGGCGCGGGAACCGGCATGCGCTCCGTTGCGGCAGGGGGAGGCGGAATGTTTTTTAGCACGGGCTGAATGGAATCGGACACCGTGACCGCGCCGCCCCATTCCGAAACGGGGGCGGCCGCGCTTTGCCGGACGGAAAAGCTGGTCAGCGGTTTGCCGGGCGCCGCCTGGGCGCGGAATTCCTGGGCTGTCATGGTTTGGTAACAAGGCGTATTCTGCTTCGGCGGCGCAGTGGGATCCGTGGGGGGAGGCGGCGTTGGACGGACGGAGGGAGCCGGTGCGACCGGATACTCGCGGCCCTGTTCCAGAGCGGACTTCACGGCGTAATACACCGCGTCGAACACTGCACGCTCATTTAAGAATTTGACTACGGTTTTTGCTGGGTGGACGTTGACGTCCACTGTATCCAGCGGCAGCGACAGATGCAGGACGCAGCCGGGGAATTTTCCCTTCATAATCTGGTTGCGGTAAGCCTCTTCCAGAGCGGCAGAAAGCAAGGGGGACTTTACATAGCGCCCGTTGACGAAAAAGTGCTGCATGGCGCGGGTGCCGCGGCCCTGCAGGCTGCGGGTGACAAAGCCTTCCACTGCCACGGAGCCGCCGCTGCCCTCCACCGGGAGAAGCGATAGGGCGAACTCCCGTCCCAGGGCGGAATAGATGGCGGAAAGCAGCTTTCCGTCTCCGGGGGTGTAGAGTTGCTCGGCGCCGTCGCGGGTTAGCTTGAAAGAGATGCGGGCGTGGGAAAGGGCCTCGTGCTGCACTACCGCAGCGGCGGCAGAAGCCTCCGCACTGTCCTTTTTCATGAATTTCATACGGGCGGGGGTGTTGAAAAACAGGTTGTGGACGGAAATCGTGGTGCCCTCGGGGCAACCGCATTCCTCCACGGCGCCGGCCGCGCCGCCCTCCAGCGTCATGCACGCGCCCCGCGCCGCACCGCGGCGGCGGGAAGTGATCTCAATCCGGCTCACTGCGGCAATAGCGGCCAGAGCCTCGCCGCGAAAGCCCAAGGTGCCAATGCAGGAAAGATCCTCTTCGGTGCGCAATTTGGAGGTGGCATGGCGCAAAAAGGCGGTGGGCAATTCCGCAGGAGCGATACCGCAGCCATTGTCGCTGATGCGGATCAGGCTCATGCCGCCGCCGCGCAGCTCTGCGCTGACTGCACTCGCCCCCGCGTCGATGGCGTTTTCAAGCAGCTCCTTGACCACGCTGGCGGGCCGCTCCACGACCTCGCCGGCTGCGATCATATCGGCAAGATGAGATGGTAATTGTTGAATCAAAGGCATAGTTTTTTCCTCGTTTTGGCAGCGTTCCAATTCCTTTTCAAATATCAGATCCATTTTCTCCGTGCGGCCAGTACGCCCGTTCAGGCGTAAAACGTCCACACAGCCAAAGCATTGACTGCGGCGTGGGCGGCGATGGGGACCCAAATGCTGTCCGAACGGTCGTAGGCCCAGGCGAAAATCAAGCCGGGCATGGCATATTGCAGCGCGATAAGAAGATAGTAGAGTGTAAAATGGTCGCCCGCCATGGCCCAGGTGTGCAGCAGGGCAAAGAGAACACAAGTGACAAGATACGCCGCAGAGCGGCTGTGCTGGCGCAGCCAGCCGAAGAGGAAGCCGCGCAGCAGCACCTCTTCAACAAAGGGGGCCAGCACGACCAGGGCCAGTACGGTAGCCGCCGGTGCGGCATTCAGAAGATCAAGGCTGATGAGGGCTGTGTCGTTCAGATTGACGGTATGCCCCCACAGAAGATGCGTTACACGAAACAGGATCTCATTCAGCCCGTAAAAGAAAATCAGGGCGGTGCCCAGTGTTTGAAAACTGCGCGCGGCGGAGCCGGTGAACGTGCCGGCGCAGGCAAACAGAAAGCGGTGGAACACCAGGGTCACGGCGGCGAAGAGCAGATAAAACCAGATCGTCTGCCGCAGTGCCGGACCAATGGAAAGCCCCAGAAGGCCGCCGGCCCAGTTCAGGATCGCTGCGCCACACAAGGGGATCAGGGCCAGGTAGATGAGCAGCAGGATCACGCCGCCCAGCTTTTCCAGATCTGTTAAGTGGGAGTCGCGAGTTTGTTTTTTTGTTGTTTTTGCCATAGAAAATGTCGTCCTTTGGTCGTTATTGCAGCTTCTTTTTCAATTCGTATAAAAGATTCATAGCCTCCAGCGGAGTGAGCATATCCACCTGGGTGCGGCGCAGCGTGTCCAGAACTTCGCCTTCGCCCAAGGCTGTCAGGGAGATCTGGTCGCTGCCGGGGGCGGCGGGAGCGCGTTTCGGCGCGCCGTCGTCCTGTTCCAGTTCGGACAAAATCTCACGGGCGCGGCGGATGACGCCGTCGGGCAGGCCCGCCAGTTTGGCTACCTCGATGCCGTAGCTGCGGTCGGCTCCGCCGGGGATAATCTTGCGCAGAAAGGAAATTTCGTCCCCGTGGGCCTTCACGGCTATGTTATAGTTTTTTACGCCGGGCAGGGTCTGCTCCATTTCCGTCAGTTCATGATAATGGGTGGCAAAGAGAGTTTTTGCGCCCAGTTTCTTTTTGTCGGCGCAGAATTCCAACACAGCCCGGGCGATGCTCATGCCGTCGAAGGTGGAGGTGCCGCGGCCGATCTCGTCGAGAATCAGCAGCGAGCGGGGCGTGGCCTGACGCAGGATGGAGGCTACCTCGTTCATCTCCACCATGAAGGTGGACTGGCCTGAGGACAGATCGTCGCTGGCGCCGATGCGGGTGAAAATGCGGTCCACGATGCCGATGTGGGCGGACTTTGCGGGTACGAAGGAACCGATCTGAGCCAGTAAAACGATCAGGGCCACCTGGCGCATGTAAGTGGATTTGCCGGCCATGTTGGGGCCGGTGATGATGGCGGTGCGGTCCTCTTTTTCACCCATGAAAGTATCGTTGGGTACGAACAGGGTGTCTTTGAGCACTTTTTCCACCACCGGATGCCGGCCATCGTGGATCTCGATGACGCCGCTCTCATCCACGGTGGGGCAGGCGTAACCGTTGCGCACGGCCACAGCGGCCAGAGAGGCGTAAGCGTCCAGCTCGGCCACCTCGGCAGCGGTTTTCTGAATGCGCCCAGCGGCGGCGGCGATCTCCTGGCGCAGAGCGGAAAACAGTTCGTATTCCAGGGCTGCTACCCGGTCGGAGGCGGTGAGGATGGTGTGTTCCAAATCTTTCAGTTCCTGGGTCACATAGCGCTCGGCATTGGCCAGGGTCTGCTTGCGGATGTAGTGCTCCGGCACCTGATCTTTAAAGGAATTGGATACTTCGATATAATAGCCGAATACCCGGTTGTATTTGATTTTCAGCGTGCGGATGCCGGTTTTTTCTTTTTCACTGGCCTCAATACCGGCAATGGTGCCCTTGCCGCCGCTGAGGATGTCCCGGAGCCGGTCTACTTCGGCGTGGAAACCCGGGCGGATGAAGCCTCCCTCGCGCACGGAGAAGGGTGGCTCGTCCACCAACGTCTGCGCGATGCGCGCGGCCAGGTCGGACAGGGTGTCCAGATCCCGGGCCAGCTCACCCAGCCGGCCGGAGGAAAAGCGACGCAGCTGCGCGGCCACGGCGGGCAGCTGTTCCATGGCCCCGCGCAGCGAGGCCATATCCCGTCCGCCGGCGGTGCCGTATACAATGCGGCCGATGAGCCGCTCCATATCGCCGATGCCGGTCAGGGCCAGGATCAGCTCTTCCCGGGCCATGGTGTCCTCCACCAGAGCGGCCACGGCGCGTTGGCGCTTTCCGATGGCGGTGGGAGAGAGCAGGGGACGTTCGAGAAAACCGCGCAGGCAGCGCGAGCCCATGGGCGTTTTCGTTTTATCCAGCACCCATAAAAGGCTCCCGCGCTTTTCCTTGCTGCGCAGGGTTTCCGTCAGTTCCAGGTTGCGCCGGGCGGCCACGTCCAGCTCCATGAATTCGCCCTGCTCGTAATAATCCAGGTCGTTTATGTACGAAAGGTCGGTTTTTTGCGTTTCGTAGAGGTAACTGAGCACGCCGCCCAGGGCCATGGTCACGGGGGGGATGCTCTGGGGAAGGGCTTTGCGCGCCTCTTCGCCGAACTGCCGGCGTACGGTGCGTTCAGCGGCGGAGAGATCGAAGGCGGCGTCCTTGCCCCGCTCGCGGTGGCAGTGAAGCCGGTCGCGGAGGAATTCGTTCAGCGCCGCATTGTCCGCGGCCGCGCCGCCCAGTACCACCTCCGCGGGGGAGAAGCGGCCCAGCTCGTTGATGAGGTGGCTCACCTGCTCCGCTCCGGAGAAGGCGGTGGCCAGGGTGCGGCCGGTGGATACGTCTACAAAGCACACGCCGGAGCCGTTGTCGCTGAGGAACACAGCGCTGATATAGTTGCTGCGGCCTTCCTCCAGCATGGAGCTGTCGGTCACAGTGCCGGGAGTGACCACGCGGATGATGTCCCGCTCCACCAGCCCCTTGGCCGTGGCCGGGTCCTCCATCTGCTCGCAGATGGCCACCTTGTAGCCCTTGGCGATCAGACGGGCGATGTAGCCCTCGCAGGAATGGTAGGGCACGCCGCACATGGGAGTCTGGTCGGCTTTGTCCTTTCCCCGGTCCCGGGTGGTCAGAGTGAGATCCAGTTCCCGGGAGGCGGTTTTGGCGTCCTCCCCGAACATCTCGTAGAAATCGCCCAGGCGGAAGAAAAGAAGGGCGCCGGGGTTGGCCTCTTTCAGTTTTACGTATTGCTGCATCATCGGCGTGAGTTCAGCCATGCTTTCACCTCGTATGTGTTCTCTTTCTAATCGGCGGGGAGAAGTTTACCGGAATTTGTAAGGTTCAGCGGCCTGCAGCTCCACATAGCCGCAGCCGGGGCAGACATGGCAGCGCACAGCGCTGCGAATTTCCATGCCCTGCCAGTTGGGCACGCCCTGGGAGAGCGTCATATCCACGCCGGGCAGGCCGAACAGATTTACTTTTTTCATTTCCATTCCGCATTTGATACATTCCATAATGGTTGACTCCTTTCCTTTTGCAACAAAATTTCGCTGTGTTCTGTGCGCCTGGGCATTACTCCGTCAGCTCGCCAAAGAGCGCCCAGGTATTGCTGTCGGTAATTTTGGCGGTTTTAAAGCACCCGATGGCCTCCTCATCGCCCACCAGATGGACCAGGCGCCCGCCTGCTGTGCGGGCCGAGAGCGGCCAGCGGGAATCGCCGCTTTTGCCGTCCACCAGCAACCGCTGCACCGTGCCTACATAGGCGGCGTGTTTTTGGGCGGAGTTGGCGTTCTGAACCTGCAGCAGGGCGTCGAACCACTGCTGCTTTTCCGCACGGGGCACCGGGTCGGGCAGCTTTGCTGCCGGAGTGCCGGGGCGGGGGGAATAAATGAAGGTGAACAGCGCGTCAAAGCGCACCTGCTGCACCAGAGAGAGGGTTTCTTCAAATTCTTCCTTCGTTTCGCCGGGGAAGCCCACGATGACATCGGAGGTGAGCACAATATCCGGCATAACGGTGCGGGCGTAGTCCACCAGCGCGAGATATTCCTCGCGGCTGTAGCCCCGGTTCATGGCGCGGAGGACGCGGGTGGAACCGGATTGGAAGGGCAGATGGAGATGACGGGCGATTTTCTCATGACGGGCCATGGTGTCGAGGAGCTTGTGAGAGGCATCCTTGGGGTGGCTGGTCATAAAACGCAGCAGGAAATCGCCGTCCAGGCGGGCCAGCTCGTCCAGAAGGTCGGCAAAGTCGCACGCCTCGGGCAGATCCTTTCCGTAGGAGTTCACATTTTGTCCCAGCAGGGTGATCTCTTTATAACCCTCGGCGATCAGATTTTTCACATCGGCAACAATGCAGGCTTTGTCCCGGCTGCGCTCCCGGCCCCGGACATAGGGGACGATGCAGTAGGTGCAGAAATTGTTGCACCCGTACATTACCGAAACCCACGCTTTGGCGCCGCCTTCGCGGACGATGGGCAGCCCTTCGGCGATGGAGCCGTGGGCGTCGTCAATGGAAAACACGCGGCCGTGCTGGCGGTAGACCTTCTGCAGCAGCTCCGGAAAACGCCACAGGGCGTGGGGACCGAATACCAGGTCTACATGGCGGTAAGAGGCACGCACCTTGTCGGCCACCTGTTTTTGCTGAGCCATACAGCCGCACAGGCAGATCACCTGCCGGGGATTGGCTTTTTTAGTGTGAGTCAGGGCGCCGAGATTTCCGTAGACCCGCTGCTCGGCGTGCTCCCGCACGGCACAGGTGTTGAGAACGACCACATCGGCCCGGTGGGCATCGTCGGTAAAGGCAAAACCCATTTCGCGGAGCATGCCCATAATATGTTCGCTGTCGGCCACGTTTTGCTGGCACCCAAAGGTGTCCACACAGGCCAGGGGCGCGTGATCCAGGGTCTCCTGCAAATGCGCGCGGATCTCCTGCATGATCTCCCGCTGCCGCGCCAGCTGCTCGGGGGATACGACGACTTCTTCTCGCTTCAAAAAACATTCTCCTGTCTCCCCGGCCGAAAGGACCGGGAGGCAAATCCTGCCAAATTATACTTTAACTAATATAGTATAGCGCTTTTTGCGTGTTGGCACAATCTTTTTTTACGCCGAAACGGCAAAAATTTGGCCCGGCGGGGGGCGGTGGTCAGGGATTCCTTTTTGCTCCAGGCCGTGCTACAATAGACCGGAAACCATTCCGGCGGAGAAAGGGGAATGTCGTGTGCGTTTGCTGCTGGTGGAAGACGATGAAGAGATCAGCGCCATGCTCAAGGATTTTTTGGAGGGCGAGGGCTTTTCGGTGGATACGGCCGCCGACGGGGAGGCGGGCTGCGCCCGCTCTGCCGCAGCGCAGTATGATTTGGTGTTGCTGGATCTGATGCTGCCCCGGCGCAGCGGGTTGGATGTGCTGCGCGCCATTCGAAAAAACGGGAGCACTGTTCCGGTGATTATCCTGTCTGCCCGGGACAGCGATTCGGATGTTACGCTGGGCCTGGGGCTGGGGGCCGATGATTATGTGGTTAAACCCTTTTCCGTCAGCCAGGTGCTGGCCCGCATCAAGGCAAACTTGCGCCGCTCCACCGTGTGGGCAGAGGGGACAGAGGCGCCGGCGGAGGTGCTGCGCGCCGGAGCGCTGGCTATGGACTGCGCGGCCCACCGGGTGGAAAAGGACGGTATTCCAGTGGAGCTGACGGCCAAGGAATACGCGATTTTGGAGCTGTTGCTGCGCAATCCCAGACGGGTCTACACCAAGGCGCAGCTTTATGCCGCGGTGTGGGGCGAGGCGTATCTGGGCGATGAGAACGCGGTCAACGTCCACATCAGCCGCCTGCGCTCCAAGGTGGAAGACGATCCAAAAAAGCCCCGCTGCATCTGCACGGTTTGGGGCATTGGTTACAAGCTGGGGGATGGCGATGGGCGGTAACGGTGTGCTGCTGCTTTTGGCTGTCGCACTGGGCTTTGCAGCGCTCCATTCTGCTCTGCGGCAGCGGCGGCTACTGCGCCAGCTTTCGCAGGCGGCACAGCGATTGGAGGTTATTTTAGACGGCGGGAGCGACGAAGCGCTGCTCGTGCCGCTTTGCGATGACGCTTTGACGCCGCTGTTGGGGCAGATCGACCGGCTGCTGCTGGAAAAGAAAAAACTGTGTGTGCAGCAGCGGCGCGCCCGTTTGGCGCAGCGGCGTATGCTTGCCAACATGGCCCATGACCTGCGCACGCCGCTGACCGTACTGCTGGGGCAGTTGGAAATCGCACGGCTGCGGGGCGAAGAGAGTGAAACGCTGCGCCGGGTGCAGGCCAAAGCCGAAGAGGTGCTGGCCTTGAGCGAAGCGTTTTTTACACTTTCCAAGCTGGAAGCGGGAGACACGAAACTGCCCTGTGCTGCGGTGGATCTGAGTGAGCTGTGCCGTGCTGCCGCGCTGGAATATTACGATTTTCTGACACAGCAGCGGTTTGAGGTGGAAATTCACGTCCCGGAGGAGACGTGTTCCGTTTGGGGGCACGAGGAATCTATCCGCCGCATTTTATCCAACCTGATTTCCAATGCCGTGCGCTACGGTGCGGCGGGACGCTATTTGGGCATTGCGCTGGAGCAGCAGGAGGACGGCGCCTGTGTGCGCGTGCAGGACCGGGGACGGGGCATTGCCCCGGAGGCGCTAAGCCATATTTTCGACCGGCTCTACACACCGGAGGATTCCCGCAGCCGCGCTCTGGGCGGCAGCGGTCTGGGACTGGCCATCGCAAAGGGGCTGGCGGAAGGCATGGGCGGCACGCTGTGGGCTGAGAGCACGGTGGGAAAAGGAACGACGTTTGTGCTGAAGCTGCTCTGGACGGAGCCGGTGCAAGATGGCCCCGAAAGAAAATCGTAAGATTTACGAAAGACCATTGCAAAACGGCGGGTGTAGTATGGGAAACAGAACACGACGAAAGGAGAGGAAACAAACATGTCGTATCTCATTCAGAGTCGGCGGTTGTGCAAACGTCTGGGTGAAAAAAACCTCCTGAGCGATGTGGAAGTGCACGTGCCTCAGGGGCGGGTTTATGCTCTGCTGGGGCCGAACGGCGCGGGCAAAACCACACTGATGCGCCTGGTGCTGAATCTGTGGAAACCCACCAGCGGGGAGGTGGAGCTGTTCGGCGCACCGCTGCGGCCGGGGGATTGCGCGCCGCTGGGGCGCATGGGCAGCATTATTGAATTTCCGGCCTTTTTCGAAATGCTGAGCGGCCTGGAAAATCTGCGCCTGCATTGTGCCTATATGGGGTATCATCGCCCAGGTGCGGCGGAGGAAGCGCTGGAGCGGTTGGGCCTGGGCGCGGCCGGGAACAAAAAGGTGAAACATTACTCGCTGGGCATGCGCCAGCGGCTGGGGCTGGCCCGGGCGGTGCTGACCCATCCGGAACTGCTGGTGCTGGACGAACCGGCCAACGCCCTGGATGCTGCCGGTATGAAGCAGGTGCGCGATTTGCTGCGCACTTTGTGTCGGGACTGGGGTACCACGGTGTTTTTATCCAGTCATCTGCTCTCCGAAGTGGAGCAGATAGCCGATACAGTGGGCATTCTGCACCGGGGAAGGCTGCTGCGGGAGATTTCTTTGAGCGAGCTGGCTGCGCAGAGTTTGACCTATATTGAATTGGTGACGCCCGACGTGCGCGCGGCGGCGCGGGTGCTGGAAGAGCTGGGGGTGCGCCGGTTCAAAGTGCTGCAGGAGGGTGTGGTGCGCATTTACGAGGCGTCTATGGCACCGGAAGAACTGTCCCGTGCGCTGGCCCTTCAAAATGTGGCCATTGCCTCGTTTCAGAAACATGCCGACACCTTGGAGGATTATTATCTGCGCCTGACAGGGGAGGAAAATTGATATGGGCAAGCTGATTGTGCTGGAGTGGAAGAAAAACCGAGCCGGGCGCTATGGTCTGGCAGCAGCGATACTGACGGCGGCGCTGGCGCTGTTCCTGTTTGCCCAGGTGTACCTGGGCATCGCCAACGACCCGGTCACCGGCGTGCCGGATGCCGCGCCGGGCACTTTCAATATCTCCTCGCAGGTGGAACTGGTCAGCAACGTGACGTTTTTGGTTTTCACCTGCGTTATGCTGGCGGGCTGCGTCACATCGGCGCAGCGGCGCAAAACAATGCTCGTGATGTATACCTATCCCATCCCACGGAAAAAACTGATGCTGGCGCAGATCCTGGCGGTATGGATTTTCTCGGCCGTTGCGCTGGCATTGGCAAAGCTTCTGCTGTATGGGATGCTGTTTGCCGCAGGGCAGGTTCTGGAGCCGGATTTTCCGATGGACTATACCCTTTTTGCGCCGGACCTTTATCTGCAGATTGTGCTGAAAGCCGTCGTGATCGCCACGGTCAGTCTGATTGCCATGCTGGCGGGACAGGTGTTCCGTTCGGCCAAAGCCACGATTGTCGCCTCGCTGCTGCTTCTGGTGCTGATGAACGGAACGGTGGGCCCGTTTTCTCTGGCCGATAACGCTGCGGTGCCGTTGGTGCTCAGCGCGGCCGGCGTCATATGCGCGGCGGCCACCCTGGCGGGCATCGACCGGCGGGACGTGATATGACGGAATAGGGAAGCATGGAATTAAAACAATATCTTTTCTGTGTGAAAAAAGGGGACAGACTGTAAATCTGTCCCCCTTTCCTATTTCTTTTTCAGTGTGTTCAAATAAGCTTTGTCCTCGGCGCTGACGCGATAGCTTTCCCGGCATTTCTGAATGGCTTTGTTGTGCACGGCTGCAGGAAATACGCCTTGTTCCAAAAGGGGCAGCGTCTTGGCGCGCTGCTTGACAAAAAAGACGCTCAATCCCCAGGCCAGGGCCATGGTGACATAGTAGCCCTCGTGCTGTACGGTGCGGTAAGCGGTCAGGGAACGGTCGATCCATTCCTCGCGCCAGAAATAGTCCATCAGTTGCACCACGGCAAAGCGCACTTCAAATTCCTGCTTGCTTTGGAGGCAGGGGGCAAAGAAATCCCATACAGCGGGCAGATCTTTTTCCTTCCACTTGCAGTCTCCGGCAGTCATATCACATACGGCCCAATTGTTGATGCGGGGGAGAAAGGTGCGCAGCAGTGTGAGCTTTTCTTCGAGGGAGCATTTTGCTCCGGCACACACCATGCCCTGAAGCAGACGCTCTTCGTGGCTGTCGGCCCGGACAAGAGAGAGAAAGCCCCGCCAGTCGCCCCGGAGCAGCTCTTTTGCAATCACACGCAGCGCGGGAGCACGCACGCCGTAGGTGCGCTCTGTGCCGGGGATAAGGCTTTCGTTGAACACGCGATAGCGCTCATCGCTCTCCCTGCGCAGCCGTTCGAGCAGGATGCCGTAGTCGGCCTGGGTATAGCTCATGACAGTGCCCCCTCTGCCATATCTGCGCCGCTGAGGTAGCGGAGCACGAGGCTCAGGGCGAACTCTGCGGCGGAGCGGCGGATCCGGGCGCGATCGCCGTCGAAATGGCACAGATAGCACCACGTTTTCCCCTGCGCAGACAAAGAAACATATACGGTACCCACGGTATTGCCGCGGTCGTCCGGATTGGGACCGGCTACGCCTGTGGTGGATACGGCCAGATCCGTGCCCAGCAGACGCGCTGCGCCGGAGGCCATCTGCCGCCCCACTGGGGCGGACACGGCGCCGTATTGCTCCAGATCCCGGGCGGACACACCCAGAACGTTTTGCTTTACCGCGTTCACATAGGATACCACGCCGCCGTGGAACACCGTGGAGGCGCCGGAGACATCGGTGATGCGTTTGGCGATCAGTCCTCCGGTGCAGGATTCGGCGCAGGACAGCGTCAGATTGGCCTTGCTCAGCGCGGAAACCACTTTTTGCTGTAGTGTTTTTGCCATACTGCCCGCCCTCCTTTTACCAACTCAGTTTCAGTTTTTCTTCTCCGGCCAGAGCGCGTTCCACCAATTCGCTGATGGGCAGTGCGGCCTCGGCTTCACGCACTTCGCTGAGATTCGGGTGCGTTTTTGGGTGGCGGGGCGTAAACACGGTGCAGCAGTCCTCGTAAGGAAGGATGGAAGTGCCGAAGGTGCCGATTTTGCGGGAAATGGATACGATCTCTTCCTTGTCCATGCCTACCAGAGGACGGAATACGGGGTAATCACACACGTCTTCCGTGGAGCGCATAGCCTCCATGGTCTGGCTGGCTACCTGTCCCAGACATTCGCCGGTGACGATACAGCCTGCGCCGATGCGCTCCGCCACGCGGTTGGCAATGCGCATCATAAAGCGGCGCATGATCAGGGTGAAGTATTCCTCCGGGCAGTTTTTGCGGATCTCCTCCTGGATTTCGGTAAAGGGGACAATGTGGAGGATCGTATGGCCGGTATAGGGCGTGAGCAGCCGGGCCAGCTCGATCACCTTTTCCTTGGCCTGCTCCGAGGTGTACGGCGGCGAGAAGAAATGCACCATGTCCAGCGCCAGACCGCGTTTGGCCATCATATAGGAGGATACGGGGGAGTCAATGCCGCCCGAGAGCAGCGACACGCCCGCGCCGTTGATGGAAACGGGCAGGCCGCCGGCTCCCGGCTCGGGGTTGCCGTGCACATAGGCGGCCTGTTCCCGCACCTCCACGTGCACCGTCAGTTCCGGGTGGTGCACGTCGGCGGTCAGGTTGGGGAAGCAGTCGTCCAATTCGCCGCCCACCCACTGGGAGAGCTGAATGGAAGTCATGGGGAAATTTTTGTCGGCCCGTTTGGATTCCACTTTGAAGGTTGTGGCAGCAGAAAGCTGGCCGTGCAGGTACGTTTTGGCGGCCTCCAAAATTGCTTCCTTGGTTTTTTCGCAGGGGTGGGCCTTGGAGAGGGCCACAATGCCGAAAATGCATTTGCAGGCCTCGAAAGCGGCATCCAGATCAGACTCCTCGCTGAGCGGTTCAATATAAATGGTACTTTGCTTGGAGGTGATCTGGAATTTGCCGCAGTGCTTGATGCGGCGGCGGATGTTGGCGCACAGGCGTTCTTCAAACACGTGGCGGTTGAGTCCCTTGAGCACCAGTTCGCCGAGTTTCAGTAAAATCAATTCTTGCATGGGTCGATTCATCCTTTTTGTTTGATATTAAATATGTAAGAATACAGCACCTCACGCACCGAAGCGCTGCCGATGAGATCGTGCTGACAGCGGTTCATACACCGAAAACCGAAGGCCTCATAGAAACGCCGGGCGCGGCGGTTGCCCTCGAGCAGCCATAGGAGCACGGCGCAATAGCCTTCTGAGGCCAAAGCGTCCTGTGCGGTGGTGCGGCAGGCGGGGCAGCAGCGCGCCGGCGGCGGTGAATTCGGCGTGGTTTAGCGCACCGCTGTGCAGCACTTCCGCCAGGCCGGATTTTTCTACGCAGGTCAGGGCGGAGTATTCCGGCATCACGTCATTGTGCCAGCCTTCCAGCAACAGCCAGCGGCGGATGGCATCACTGCTGGGTTCCAGCTGGGCCACGGCGTGGATACGGCCCCAGCCGGACACATGCCGGGCTGCTTCCCACACGGCGTCGTTGCCGTCGTGATTAGGCCCGCGATCTCGGTTAGGGGTTTGATCTCCCGTTTGTCCGGGGCCATGTGATACAGGGATGGCGCTTCCGGCGTGCCCTAGGCGTGCAGATGTGGAGCCTGAGACATAAAATCACCCTTTCAGAATGTCTGTGTTTCGATATTGGATGGCCTCCGCCAGATGGACGGGCTCAATGGCTTCGGCGCCGTCGAGATCGGCGATGGTGCGGGCCACGCGCAGAATGCGGTCGTGGGAGCGGGCAGTGAGACCCATTTTTTCAAAGGCGTGCTTCATCAGTGTTTCGCCGGCTGTGTCCAGGGCACAGAACTGCGCCAGCATGGAAGGAGGCATATGGGCGTTGCAGGAAACTTTTGTGCCGGCAAAGCGTGCACGTTGGCGTGCGCGGGCGGCGTTTACCCGCGCGCGCACAGCGGCACTGTCCTCGGGGGCCTCTTTGCGGCGCATGGATTCATATTCTACACTGGGCACACGGACGTGCAGGTCAATGCGGTCCAGCAACGGACCGGAGATGCGGGAAACGTACTTTTGCACCTGGGCACCGGTGCAGGTGCAGCGGCCAGAGGGGTGGCCGTACCATCCGCAGCGGCAGGGGTTCATGGCGCACACCAGCATAAAGCGGCTGGGCAAGCGCAGCGTGCCCGAGGCCCGGGTGATGGTCACTTCGCCGTCTTCAAGGGGCTGGCGCAAGACCTCGAGGGCGTCTTTGTGGAATTCCGGTAGCTCGTCGAGGAACAATACACCGTTGTGGGACAGAGAGATTTCCCCAGGCCTGGGAAAGGATCCGCCGCCGGACAGGGCCACGGCAGACACTGTGTGATGGGGCGCGCGGAAGGGGCGGTGGGCGAGCAGCGGATGGCGGCTGTCTGTCAGGCCTGCGACAGACCAGATCTCTGTAGCTTCCAGAGCCTCCTGCCGGGTCATATCTGGCAGGATGGAGGGCAGGCGGCGGGCCAGCATGGATTTGCCGGCGCCCGGACTGCCAATCAGCAGCAGGTTATGGCTTCCTGCGGCGGCTACTTCCAGCGCACGGCGGCAGTTTTCCTGGCCCATTACATCCCGCAGATCCGGCATATGGGCCGTGTCCTCCCCGCTTTGCCAAGGCGTGGCAGGGGAGAGACGCGCATGACCCTTCAGATGGGCGACCAGGGATTCGGCCGTCTCCACACCGTATACGATCAGTCCCTCCGCCAGCGTGGCTTCGGCAGCGTTTTCTGAGGGCACATAAAGCGTGTTTATCCCGGCACGCCGGGCCGCCATGGCCATGGGCAGTACGCCGCGCACCGGGCGCAGCGCGCCGGTCAGGGACAGCTCGCCCAAAAACGCGGCGTCTTGGGGCGGTGCGTCCAGTTCGCCTGCGGCGGTCATCAGGCCCAAAAAAATAGGCAGGTCATACAGCGTGCCTTCCTTTTTGCGGCTGGCGGGGGCCAGATTGATGGTGATGCGGCTGACGGGGAACTTGGCTCCGCAATTTTTCACAGCTGCCCGTACCCGTTCGCGGGATTCACGCACGGCGGCGTCCGGCAGGCCGACTACGTCAAAAGCCGGCAGCCCGCCGGACAAGAAACACTCCACACTGACTTCGTAACCGGCGATGCCTGTCAGGCCCAGGGAGCGGATGGAAACGACCATATGCACACAGCTCCTTTGCAGCAGATACAGTATTGCAAATAATATTAATTTTATTTTACAACAATCCGGTCGGCCCTGCAAGAACACATTTTTTATACGGGAAACAGAAATTCCACCAGTGGTGGACAGAATGATAAAAATTTAACAATTTTCAAAAAAATATCCAAGCAAAAATTGGGGAAAATGAAAAATAGTCATAGACACTCATTCAAATTTATGATATGGTATATGATAGTATTCTATCAAGTTAAAGCACGAAATAGCGGTTTGTTGGTGCTTTGCAAGCATTTTTATAAGGAGAGTGAAGCGTTTTGATTAAAAGAGCGATGAAGACAATGGATGGCAATACGGCTGCGGCCCATGTCGCTTATGCGTTTACCGAAATCGCCGCGATTTATCCGATCACACCGTCTTCGGTCATGGCGGAATGTGTGGATAAATGGTCCGCCAACGGCCGGCTGAATCTGTTCGGCCAAACGGTCCGCGTGGCTGAGATGCAGTCCGAAGGCGGCGCGGCCGGTGCAGTCCATGGATCCCTGACCGCCGGCGCCCTGACGACCACGTTTACTGCCTCCCAGGGCCTTCTTCTGAT
This sequence comes from bacterium 210917-SL.2.15, assembly GCA_020555605.1. Classification (GTDB taxonomy): domain Bacteria; phylum Bacillota; class Clostridia; order Oscillospirales; family Oscillospiraceae; genus Pseudoscillospira. The sequence continues at coordinate 38,184 of JAJCJC010000008.1, forward strand.
GATCCCCAACATGTACAAGATTGCCGGCAGCCAGCTGCCCAGTGTGATCCATGTATCTGCCCGCGCTCTGGCTACCCATGCGCTATCCATTTTCGGCGACCATACCGACGTGATGGCCTGCCGTCAGACGGGGTATGCCCTGCTGTGCTCCAACAATCCCCAGGAGGTCATGGACTTGGCGGCTGTGGCCCATCTGGCCACGTTGAAGGGCGAGGTCCCCTTCCTGCACTTCTTTGACGGATTCCGCACATCCCATGAGATCCGCAAGGTGGCAGCCTGGGACTACAACGACCTTAACGATATGCTCGATCCTGCGCTCGTGAAGCGTTTCCGCGCCAAGTCCTTGAACCCGGATCACCCTGTGCTGCGCGGTAGCGCCCAGAATCCGGACATCTTCTTCCAGGCCCGTGAGGCGGCCAACGGCTACTATGATGCACTGCCTGCTGTGGTGCAGGAAACCATGGATGCGATCAACGAGCGGATCGGCAGCAGCTATCACCTGTTCGATTACTATGGCTCTCCCACGGCTAAAACCGTGATGATCGCCATGGGTTCCGTGTGCGATGCGGCAGAGGAAGTCATTGATTATCTCAATGCTAAAAACAAAGAGGACCAGGTGGGCCTGATCAAAGTGCGCCTGTACCGCCCCTTCTCCATTGAGCATTTCCTGGCGCAGATCCCCGATACCTGCAAGAACATTGTGGTAATGGATCGCTGCAAAGAGCCTGGTGCACCCGGCGAGCCGCTGTACCTTGACGTAGTGCGCGCCCTGAGCGGCAGCGCCAAAGCCGGTATGCGCGTGGTGGGCGGCCGCTATGGCCTGGGCAGCAAGGACACCACCCCAGGCGGTATCCTGGCAGCGTTCAAAAACGCTGCGGCCGAGACGCCGGTCAACAGCTTCACCATCAACATCAACGATGATGTCACCGGATTGTCCCTGCCTATTGAAGACGAACCGGATGTGGCGGCCCAGGGCACCATTGCCTGTAAGTTCTGGGGTCTCGGCAGCGACGGTACTGTCGGCGCCAATAAGAACTCCATTAAGATTATTGGTGATCACACGGATATGAACGTGCAGGCCTATTTCCAGTACGACTCCAAGAAGTCCGGCGGTGTCACCATCTCCCACCTGCGTTTTGGCAAAAAGCCCATCAAGTCCACCTATTACGTTACCAAGGCGGACTTTGTGGCCTGCCACTGCCCGGCCTATATCGAAAAGTACGACATCGTGCAGGACATCAAGAAAGGTGGTACATTCCTGCTCAACTGCGACTGGCTGCCTGAGGATCTGGAAGCACACCTGCCTGCTGCCGTGAAACGGTATCTGGCCAAGAACAAGATTGAGTTTTATACTTGCGACGCCATCAAGCTGGCCCGCGACATCGGCTTGGGCGAGCGCACCAATATGGTGCTCCAGTCTGCGTTCTTCAAGCTGGCCAACATTATCCCCATCGGCGACGCGGTGGAGTATATGAAGGATGCGGTGGCCAAAACCTACGGCCACAAGGGCGAGTCCATTGTCAATATGAACTGCGAAGCCATTGATGCGGGCCTCAACGCTTTGCGCAAAATCGAGATCCCCGAAGAATGGAAAACTGCGAAGGACAAAAAGGCTAAGGTGCAGATCGATACGGATCGGCCCGATCTGGCAGCTTTTGTAGAAAAGGTTATGATCCCTGCCAATGCCATGCGCGGTGACGCTATCCCGGTTTCCGTCATGAAAGAGGTCTGCCCCGGCGGAACCCTGCCTCAGGGTACGTCCCAGTTTGAACGCCGCGGCATTGCGGTGGATGTCCCCACTTGGGTGCCCCGCCACTGTATCCAGTGCAATCGCTGCGTGATGGTGTGCCCTCATGGTGTACTCCGCTCTTATGCCGTCAGCGCCGAGGAACTTTCTGGTGCCCCCGAAAAAACGAAGACTGCGCCTATGATCGGGAAAGGATTGGATAAGTATAAGTTTGCCATTACCGTTTCACCGGTGGACTGCACTGGCTGCGGTTCCTGCTCTAATGTATGCCCGGCCAAGAATAAGGCTATCGATATGATGCCTTATGAGGAAGAAACCGAGCAGCAGGAAATTTATGATTATGCCCTCAAACACTTTACCGACAAGGATCTGCGTTTCCCGGACAATCTGACCAAGGAAGCCCAGTTCCACCGTCCGCTGCTGGAGTTCTCCGGTGCCTGCGGCGGCTGCGGTGAAACGCCTTATGCCAAGCTGGTGACCCAGCTGTTCGGCGACCATATGTATATTGCCAACGCTACGGGCTGCTCGTCCATTTGGGGCGGCAGCGCACCCTCCACGCCTTACACGGTGGACAGCCAGGGCCGCGGCCCTGCCTGGGAAAACTCACTCTTTGAGGACAACGCCGAGTTTGGCTACGGCATGAAGCTGGCTGTGCGTCAGCGTCGGGCCAAGCTGCACAGTGTAATCACAGAATTGGCCAAGAATATGGCTTTTGCCGAGATTGCTAACCGCTGGCTGGCCGAGCGGGACGACTATGCCGCTTCCCGTGAACTGGGCGATAAGCTGGTGGCCAAGTGCGAAAAGAATACCGACCCGGCCTATGCCGAGCAGTGCAAGTATATTTTGGACAACAAGGATATGCTGGCTTACAAGTCCGTCTGGATTTTCGGCGGCGACGGCTGGGCCTACGATATCGGATACGGCGGTTTGGATCACGTGCTGGCCTCTGGTTTGAACGTAAACGTACTGGTATTTGATACCGAAGTGTATTCCAATACCGGCGGTCAGGCGTCTAAAGCCACGCCCACGGCGGCCACTGCGCAGTTCGCGGCATCCGGCAAGCTGATCAAGAAAAAGGACCTGGCTGCCATTGCCATGTCTTATGGCTATGTGTATGTGGCGCAGGTGGCCATGGGCGCCGACTATGAGCAGTGCATGAAAGCCTTTATTCAGGCGGAGCACTACGATGGCCCCTCTCTGATCATTGCTTATGCTCCCTGCATCAATCATGGCATCAAGGCCGGCATGAGCAAATCTATGACGGAAATGGAGAATGCGGTCAAGGCTGGTTACTGGCACCTGTTCCGCTATGATCCGCGCCGTGATACTAATCCGTTCCAGCTTGACAGCAAGGAGCCGAACGAGAGCTACCGCCGTTTTGTGATGGGCGAGCATCGCTACTCTTCCCTGACGATCACCTTCCCTGAACGGGCGAAAGAACTGATGGCTGTGGCAGAAAAGCAGGCAAAGAACCGCTATCTGTCGCTGAAAAAGCGTGCAAAAGAAGATTGATTTCTGAGAAGCCCCCATCGGCCCACTGAACCGTTCCCTATCAAGTAGACAAAAGAAAAACCAAAAGGACCGGAGGAATTTATATTCCTTCGGTCCTTTTTAGATTGGAACAAGTGTATTGGGGGTATGTATTGTAAAAGAAAAAACACACCAGGTGACTGGAAAGAAGGTGCACTTTTGCGTAGAGTTAAAACAGCGAATCGAAGACCACATCTAACAAGGGGAACCAGATCAACATTTTAATTAAAGGCATTGTTGCATCCCATTCACTGTATCCGGTATTCCATCGGAGCCAACCTACTGGGTTGGAGTTGGTAGCGGGAATCATTATAGAATTGGATATACTCAGCAATAGCCCTTTTCTGGGCGCTGTAGTCAGGAAATGTCCGTAGGTAGTACATTTCCGCTTTCAGTGTCCCCCAAAGCCGGTACAGATAAAATCTGTATCCGGAGCTGGTAAGATCATAGACGGACAGATCCGTGTCGATTTGTGTTGCTTCTGTGTCAGTGGTTATCTCCGCCAGTTTATTCCGGGGGCATGCCGACCGCAGGGCTGTGATCGCCGCGTCTATTTTTTCATTGTTCCGGTTAAAGTCTTCCCGCAGGACGCGATCGGCGGCGTCCCACTGGTTCAGTTGATAGTGTTCTGTATACTTCAAGTCGATTTCTCTCTTTTGTAGTCGAATTTCGGGGCTTTTGCCCTGCCCTACACTTACCGTGTAGGGCAGGGCAAAAGTTGTACAATTTTATGCAACTTCTGCCGGTTTTTTTGTAAACAATCCGATGCCCTTCCATCCGATGCATAGAGCTACGGCTTCCGGCATAAGATCGAACGAGGTGAGTGCGAACATGTTGATTCATACGGTGCTGCGCGGCGAGAGCCTTTATTCCATCGCCCGGGATTACGGGGTAAATCCGGTTCAGATGGCGGCGGAGAACGGATTTTCCATGGAGGAGCCGCTGGTGGTGGGGCAAACGGTAGTGGTTCAGTTCCCCAAAACCGTTCATATCGTGCGGGAAGGACAGACGCTTTCCGCTGTGGCGCAGCAGTATGGTGTGAGCGTGATTACACTGCGGCGCAACAACCGCTGGCTGGAAGGGGGCAGCCTTCTTCAGCCGGGGCAGGTTCTGGTGATTGAATATTTCAACGAGCCGCTGGGTCGGTATTCCGTGGGCGGATATGCTTACAGCACCATTGAACAGGGGCTTTTGCGCAGTGTGCTGCCCTATCTCTCCAACGTGACGCCTTTTACCTACGGGCTGACGCAGGAGGGACGTCTGCTGGAACTGTCGGATGCGGCGATCCGGCAGACGGCGGCGGAATATGGCGTGGGCGTGCTGCTGCATCTGTCCACTGTGACGGAGCAGGGAACGTTCAGCAATGAACGCTCCAGCAGGGTGCTGGGCGATGTGGCGCTGCAGCGGCAGTTGGCCGAAGAGGTGCTGAGAACAATCCAGGTTAAGGGCTATGCCGGCGTGGACGTGGATTTTGAGTATCTTCCGGCGCGGGAAGGCGAAGCCTACGCCGGATTTATTGCTTTGTTGCACAGTATGCTGCAGCCCTATGGCTATACGGTGACGGTGGCGCTGGCGCCAAAGACCTATGCCGACCAGCCGGGACTGCTCTATGAAGGTCACGACTATGCCCGTTTGGGCGCGGCTGCCGATTTCGTATTTCTTATGACTTATGAATGGGGCTATACTTACGGTCCCCCTATGGCGGTGGCGCCGCTGCCCAATGTGCAATCGGTGGTGGAGTATGCCCTTTCGGAGATCCCGGCAGAAAAATGTATTTTAGGGGTGCCCAATTATGGCTACAACTGGACGCTGCCGTATCTGCAGGGGGCCAGCCGGGCGCAGTCGCTGTCCAATGAGGCGGCGGTGGCGCTGGCCCGGCGGTATGGGGCGGAGATTTCCTTTGACGAAACTGCCCGTGCGCCCTGGTTCCGCTATTGGGATGAGGAACGGCGGGAGCACGTTGTCTGGTTTGAAGATGCGCGGAGCATACAGGAGAAACTGTTGCTGGCGGCGCGCTACGGCATGGCCGGCGTGGGCTACTGGAATCTGGACCGGCCCTTTGCACAAAATTGGCTGGTGGTCAATGCGCTGTATGACATTCTGTAAAAGAAAAGGGAGCGGACGCGGCAAGTGCGTCCGCTCCCTTTTTTGCCGGGGCAAATATGAAAAAATTGTGAATATCACCAAATCTGGCTTGACAAAATTGGTTATATTCCTATAATGATTATTAGACTAAATATTAGTATGGTAATTATTTAGCGAAAGGAAGGAGAACCGGTGGGCTATCATAGCGGTGAATGGGAGTATGTGGGTCCCATGCTGGGCGCAACGGCACAGCTGTTCAAACAGCGGGTGGATGAGAATGTGGAGCGGCACGGTCTGACCAGCGTGCAGTCCCGGGTACTGCTGTATCTGATTTATGTCAAGCAGGGCACAGAAACCAACCAGCGGGATCTCGAAAAGTTGTTGGATGTGAAAGCGCCCACGGTGAACGGCATTGTGGGGCGGATGGAGGAGAAAGGTTTTATCCGGCGCCTTCCAGGCAGACGGGACGCGCGGTGCCGCAGTATCACTGTGACGGAAAAAGGCCGCCTGCTGGAACGGGAAGTGACCGAGAGCATGCGGGCCGTAGAAGCGCAGGTCACTGAAGGGTTCACCCCGCAGGAGCGGGAGCTGCTGAAGAAGCTGCTTCTGCGTGCAATTGAGAATCTCAAGGGAGGAGAAACGAAAGCATGATCCAAAAACTCTGGCCGTATCTGCGGCCATACAAAAAATGGTTTATTCTGGGTATTATCTGCTCGGCGGCGGAAGCTGTGTTCGAGCTGCTGATCCCGCTGGTCATGGCTAAGATTGTGGATGTGGGCATTCAGAATGGTGACGCATCCTATACCATGCGCATGGGGGCGCTGATGGTGGTTATGGCGGTGATATCGCTGTTGATCGGCGTTTCGTCCGCGTACCTGTCGGCCAGAACCGGCCAGGGCTTCGGCGCCAGTCTGCGTGCAGCGGAATATGAAAATATTCAAACCTTTGCGTTCAGCAATATTGAGCGCTTTTCCACGGCATCTTTGATTACCCGATTGACCAGTGACGTCAATGCCATGCAGCTGACTATGATGATGGGCATGCGCCTGCTGGTGCGCGCCCCGGTGATGCTGGTTTCGGCGCTGGTGCTGGCAATGATGATTTCGCTGCAGCTGTCCCAGGTGTTCCTGGTGGCAATTCCCGTGCTGGCGGTAGCCATTGGAGCGCTGCTGTTCCTGGTGTCGCCGCTGTTCCGGCAGATGCAGGAAAAAACAGATAGCTTGAACCTGGATGTGCAGGAAAATCTGACGGCGATCCGTGTAGTGAAAGCGTTTGTGCGGGAGGATTACGAAAAGAGCAAATTCGACCGGAACAACCAGGATCTGCGGGATATTGCAGAAAAAGCTAACGGCCGTGTCGTAATCAACATGCCTATTATGATGCTGGTGATCTATGGCACCATCATCGCAATCCTGTGGTTTGGCGGCCATATGGTGCAGACCGGTGCGCTGGAAGTGGGGCTGCTGACCACGTTTGTCACCTATGTGACACAGATCATGGTGTCACTGCTGATGGTGTCCATGATGTTTATGATGTTGACCCGTTCCGTGGCCTGCGCCCGGCGTATTATCGAAGTGCTGGACGAGAAACCCGATATCAATGACAGCCACTGCGATTCCACCATGCGCGTCAAAGACGGCAGCATCCGGTTTGAGCACGTCTCTTTCAAGTACGATCCGAAAAGCCCGGACTGGAATCTGGAGGATATCAACCTGGATATCAAGGCCGGGCAGACGATCGGTATTATCGGAGGCACCGGCAGCGCCAAAACGACACTGGTGCAGTTGATCCCCCGCCTGTATGAGGCCACGGCGGGCCGCGTGCTGGTGGGCGGCCAGAATGTGCGAAGCTACACCATGGAGCACCTGCGCGATAGCTGCGCCATGGTGCTGCAGAAGAACACCCTGTTTTCCGGCACGATTCGTGAAAACCTTCTGTGGGGCAATGAAAATGCCACGGACGAGGACATTGAGCGCGCCTGCCGGATTGCCTGTGTGGACGAATTCATCGACCGGATGCCCGAGGGGTACGATACCGATTTGGGTCAGGGCGGCGTCAATGTGTCTGGTGGGCAGAAGCAGCGCCTGTGTATTGCCCGCGCCCTTTTGAAGAATCCAAAGGTGCTGATCCTGGACGATTCCACCTCCGCTGTGGATATGGCGACCGACGCCAAGATTCGCACTGCTTTTGCCACGGAGTTGCCCAAAACTACGAAAATCATTATCGCACAGCGCATCGCTTCGGTGTGCGATGCGGATCAGATTATTGTGATGGACGACGGAAAGATCTCTGCTGTGGGCACGCATGAGGAATTGATGCAAAACAGTGCGATTTACCGTGAGGTATACACATCCCAGAAGGAAGGAGGGAATATCGATGGCTAAAGGCGGTTTTGGAAAAGGGCAGAAGTTTGCGAAGCCCCAGAATATGAAAAAAACTCTTCGCAGCCTGATGCATTATGTAGGCCGCTATAAAGCGCTGATGGCGTTGGTTGTCGTATTCCTGTTGCTCAATACGGTCTGCATTGTGGCAGGTTCCTACTTGCTCAAGCCTCTGATCAATGATTATATTATTCCGGGTGATTTCGCCGGACTGGCGCGCATGCTGGCACTGATGGCGGGCATTTATATTACAGGTGCGCTGTGCAGCTTTGCCTATTCCCGCATTATGGTGCACGTTTCTCAGAAAACCGTATACGCGATTCGCAGGGATCTGTTTGAAAAAATGCAGTTGCTGCCCATCAAGTATTTCGACAGACATACACATGGCGAACTGATGAGCCGCTATACCAATGATATTGATACCATCAGTGAAATGATCAACAACAGCATCGGAACGCTCCTGTCCAGTGCGCTGACTTTTGTGGGCATTTTGATCATGATGTTTGTGCTGAGTTGGAAGCTGCTGCTGATTACAGCGGGCATGCTGGTGGTGATGGTGCTGGTCGTCAAAGCGATTGGAAAGCGGAGCCGCCTGTACTTTGCAGCACAGCAGCGGGATATCGGTACGGTCAACGGTTATATTGAAGAGATGATCGAAGGCCAGAAGGTTATCAAAGTGTTCAACCATGAGGAAAAAGCCAAAGAAGGTTTTTATAGCCGGAACGATGCGTACCGCAGATCCGCCACCGCGGCTCAGGCCTTTGCTGGCGCCATGATGCCGACTATGGCGAATATTTCCAACATCAACTATGCGCTGACATGCTGCATCGGCGGCCTGTTGGCCATCGGCGGCGCCTTTGACATTGGCACCCTGGTTGCTTTTCTGCAGTATGTGCGCCAGCTGACACAGCCGGTGAACATGATTTCCCAGCAGGTGAACACGATTTTGGCGGCAGTGGCTGGCGCGGAGCGCGTGTTTGAAGTGATGGAAGAGGAGCCGGAGGCTGACGAAGGCACCGTAACGCTGGTCAACATTACCGGCGATGAAAACGGCGAAATTGTGGAAACCGATCGGCGCACTGAGGACTGGGCCTGGAAAAAGGCGGACGGCACGCTGGTGCCCCTGATGGGCGATGTGCGCTTTGACCATGTGGTGTTCGGCTACAACGATGAGAAGATTATCCTGCACGATATCAGTTTGTTTGCCAAAGCCGGACAGAAGATCGCTTTTGTCGGCTCCACCGGCGCAGGCAAGACCACGATCACCAATCTGATCAACCGGTTTTATGAGATCCAGAGCGGTACGATTACCTACGACGGCATTGATATCCGGGAGATCCGGAAGGATTCCCTGCGCGCCTCGTTGGGTATTGTGCTGCAGGATACGCACCTGTTTACCGGTACCATTGCGGACAATATCCGCTACAGCAAACTGGACGCTACGGATGAAGAGGTGGTGGCCGCGGCCAAGCTGGCCAACGCAGACGCCTTTATCCGCCATCTGCCCCACGGCTACGATACCATGCTGACCGGCGACGGCGGCAACCTGAGTCAGGGCCAGCGGCAGCTGCTGGCCATTGCCCGCGCGGCCGTGGCGGACCCGCCGGTGCTGATCCTGGACGAAGCCACTTCCAGTATCGACACCCGCACGGAAAAGCTGATCGAAAAGGGGATGGACCGCCTGATGGCAGGCCGCACCGTGTTCGTAATCGCCCACCGCCTGTCCACCGTGCGCAACTCCCAAGCTATTATGGTGCTGGAACAGGGCCGGATCATCGAGCGCGGCGACCACGATGACCTGATCGCCGAAAAGGGCCGCTACTATCAGCTTTATACCGGCCAGGCCGAACTGGCCTGAGAACGGGGAGGGAGAGGCCATTATGACAGAGCATGAACTGGTAGTCCTGGCGCTGAACATGAGGGAACGCGCGTATGCGCCCTATTCGGGCTTTCGTGTCGGCGCGGCACTGCTGTGCGGCGACGGAACAGTCTACACCGGATGCAACCTGGAGAGCGCATCCTATCCCTGCGGCCTGTGTGCCGAACGGGTGGCGGCCGCCAAAGCGCTCAGCGAAGGACGGCGGGATTTCGGCGTGCTGGCGGTGGCTGGATCTGCCAAAGAACTGTGCACGCCCTGTGGGCTGTGCCGGCAGTTCCTGTTTGAATTTGCTCCGCAGCTGCGTATCCTGTGTGCTAACGACGTAGGGATATGGAAAGCGTACGACCTTCACGCTCTGCTGGCGGAGGGCTTTGGCGGCGCTTCGCTCTCAATGGGGCCCGAAGATTGACAAACGTCGGTTTTTGTCTGTAAATAATTTGTTTCCGGCCCGCTTTTCGATTGACAAGCGGGCCGGAAAAGCATATACTGTAAATGTAAAGTATTACATAATGTGGTTATGAATATCAAATTAGAGGACCTGTTTTGGGAGATGGCTTATGAGTTTTAAAATTATCGGCGACAGCTGCACCGATCCCGTGCCGGGACTGAAGGACGCGCCGGAATATGCCATGGTGCCGCTGATTATCCGCATTGGGAATCAGGAATATGTGGACAACGGCATGCTAACCACGGAGGATCTGGTGGCCCGGATGGCTGCTTCGCCGGAGGGGACCGGCACGGCATGTCCTGCACCCCAGTGGTATATGGATGCCTTTGAAGGCGCGGACGAAGTGTATGTTATTACGCTGTCGGCGGAGCTGAGCGGTTCTTACAACAGCGCGGTTCAGGCGCGGGACATCTATCTGGAGGAGCATCCGGAGAAAAAAATCCATGTGTTCAATTCCCACTCGGCCTCGGCGGGGCAGAGCGCGCTGCTCATCAAGCTGTTCGAGTTGTGCCGCGCCGGGCTGCCCTTTGAGCGGGTGATTGAGGAGATGGATCATTTCATCGCCCACCTAACCACGCTGTTTGTGTTGGAAAACCTTGACAATCTGCGCAAAAACGGCCGCCTGAGCGAAGTGCAGGCGCTGATCACTGGTACGCTGCATATCAAGCTGGTAATGGAAGGCACCCCTGCCGGCACCATCCGCAAAGTGGGCCAAGCGCTGAGCGTGAAGCAGGCTCTTTCCCGCCTGGCGGATGCGGCAGCGGAAAAGGCAAAAAAACACGGCATTGAGGGCCGTACTTTGGTGATTTCCCATTGTAACTGTCCCGACCGGGCAGTGTATGTGCGCAATCTCCTGTTCAAAAAGCTGCCCTTTACCCGGGTCGAGATCGTCCGCACCGGCGGTATCAGTACGGTATATGCCGGTGACGGCGGCGTGGTCGTGGCGTTCTGAGCGGGTGTTCAGAACAAAATATGGGACCGTTTCTGTGCGCCTCATGGGACGGCAGAAAGAAGGCCTTCGGGCCTTCTTTTTGCATTATTTTGGGATGTGATTGCATAAAATGTCAAAAAGTGCTGGGAATATACGGAATTGTTAGCATAAATAACCAAAAGCTGCCGCGGATTTTTAGATAACATTCTCTGCCTTCTGTTCACAGTTTTTTCATGATTGTTTCGTATACTATAAATACAACATCCTTTAAAGCAAAAAAGGAGGACGGACCGGATGAATATTATTCGCTCCCTACAGAGAAAGACGGAGTGCCCGTTTTTTTACGATTATAAAACCGTGCAGCAGGCGCTGCGCTTTATGCGCAGCCACGGCTGTGTGCAGGTTCCCGTGGTAAATCAGGACGGGCGGTATCTCGGCACGGTCAGCGAGGGCGATTTCCTGTGGCATATCATCGACTGGGGCGGTTACGAGGCGGCAAAGGATCACAAGATTGCCGAGTTGCTGCGCCGTGGCGCTCCGCTGGCCCTGAAGATCACTGCTCCGGACGATGAACTGCGGCGTGCAGCGCTGTGCGGTGCGGTCATCCCCATCGTGGATGACCGGGGCATGTTTGTGGGCGTCGTGCCCCGGGAGGACATTGTGCAGTATTTTGCGGAAAAGAGCGCGGCAGCTGCGGCGGCAGTGACGGCCTGAGCGATCGCGACAGAATGGTTTGTACACAAAAGATATGCAAAAAAGCGGTGCTTTTCTATGAGTAATATAGGCGGCGCTTTATTTAGTAGAACTGACAAAAAACAATTTGACGGCATCGGTTTCCCCCCGGGAGACACTTACAGAATCCGTGACAAAAAATTCAAAAAATTTAACACAGTGCTGTAAAAAACTGTTGTGCTCCGGTGAAGTTCTGTTATAATAGGAGCAGATTTGTATATGCAGGGCTGCATACGCAATAGAAAGGGGAAACCATCTATGAAATTCAAGAACGATTATGTGCAGCGGGTCTATGACAGTGTTGCCGCGCGCAATCCCAATGAGCCGGAATTTTTGCAGGCTGTGGGCGAGGTGCTGGAGTCCCTGGTCCCTGTGGTGGAAAAGAATCCCTCCATTGAGAAAAACGCCATTCTGGAGCGTATTACCGAGCCGGAGCGCGCGATTCAGTTCCGCGTGACCTGGATGGACGATCAAGGCGGCGTGCATGTGAACCGCGGCTACCGCGTGCAGTTCAACAGCGCCATCGGCCCCTATAAGGGCGGCCTGCGCCTGCATCCCTCGGTGAACCTGTCCATCATCAAGTTCCTGGGCTTTGAGCAGATCTTCAAGAACTCTCTGACCACGCTGCCCATCGGCGGTGGCAAGGGTGGCAGCGACTTTGATCCCAAGGGTAAGTCCGACACGGAGATCATGCGATTTTGCCAGAGCTTTATGACCGAGCTGCAGCGCCACATCGGTGCCGACACCGATGTGCCCGCCGGCGATATCGGCACCGGCGCGCGGGAAATCGGTTATATGTATGGCCAGTATAAGCGTCTGCGCAACGAGTTCACTGGCGTGCTTACCGGAAAGGGCTTGAGCTGGGGCGGTTCCCTAGCGCGCACCGAAGCCACCGGCTACGGCTTGTGCTATCTGACCGCCGAAATGCTCAGATGCATGAAAAACGATTCCTTCGCGGGCAAGACTGTGGTGATTTCAGGCAGCGGCAACGTGGCTATCTATGCCACGGAAAAGGCCACGGAGCTGGGAGGCAAGGTGGTGGCCCTGTCCGATTCCAACGGCTATATCCATGATCCGGACGGCATCAAGCTCGATGTGGTCAAGGAGATCAAGGAAGTGCGCCGCGGCCGCATCAAGGAATATGTGGACGCCGTGCCCACTGCTACCTATCACGAAGGCTGCAGCGGTATCTGGACGATCCCCTGCGACATCGCGCTGCCCAGCGCCACACAAAATGAGATCGACGGCGCGTCCGCTGAAATTTTGGTGAAGAACGGCTGCTTCTGTGTGGCCGAGGGTGCTAACATGCCTTCCACACCCGAAGCCATCGCGGTGTACCAGAAGGCCGGCGTTCTGTATGCTCCCGCCAAGGCGGCTAACGCCGGCGGCGTGGCTACCTCCGCGTTAGAGATGTGTCAGAACTCTATGCGCTATTCCTGGACGTTCGAGGAAGTGGATGCCAAACTCAAGGAAATTATGGAAGGTATTTTCCACGCCTGCTATGATGCGTCCAAGGAGTACGGCGAGGAGGGCGACCTGATGGCCGGTGCCAACATTGCGGGCTTCCTGAAGGTCTGCGATGCCATGCTGGCCCAGGGCGTTGCCTACTGAGCAGCAGACGTCCCATATCCTGAATCACAAAAAAGAAGCAGGCTCCGGATCTGTCCGGGGCCTGCTGTGTGATTGATCTTATTGATTGCTTTGCCGGGTTGCCTCCACGGCGGACTGTACCTGTTCCTTGAAGGCCTGCCAGGCGTCCGGATTGCGGACATAGTAGACGGGGCATTCCTTGCCGGTTACATCGTAATGGCGGATAACATCCCGCTGGGGATCGAGGCCGAATTCCTGGCACAGCCAAGCGGTGAGGCGCACCAGGGAGTCCATGGTGACGTCGTTGAAGCGTCCCTCTGCGTCGGGGTGGCAGACTTCAATGGAAACGGTATCATAGTTCCGGTCGCTGGAACAATAAGCCACTTCGCTGACGGGGACACACTGTAGGATCTCGCCGTCCAGCCCCACGACAAAGTTTGCGCTGGCGTATGTCTCGCCGCTGGCGGCAAGGCCCTCGAAATAGCTGCGGTTGGCCGCGGCGGAAGTACCGGGATTGCCCACGTAGTGAACGACGATGGCGTTGACCTGTTTTACCGGGGTCTGGGGGCGGGAATATTCATTGGGCGTCAGCAGTTCCTGAGTCACCCAAGCGGGCATATGAGCCTGCACCCGCTCCGGCAGGGTGCGTCGGGCCAACTGTGCGTGGAGGGCGAAAGCGAAAACCGCCGCTACCAGCACCAGGGCCACCAGGCCGGTCAGGGCCAGCTGCTGCTTCTGCTTTTGCGGCAGGACGCGTCGTCTGCTGCGGGTCGATCGTTTTTTTTCTGCCAAGGGAGACACCTGTTCTTTCTTGCTTGATAGCATTCCGCCGCTAAAAAAAGAGGTGGATTGGGTCGTTTTTCCCATTATAGCAGAATGGAACGGCGGTTTCCACCTTTGTGACGTATAAATTTACATCGAATGGGGCATCCTTTCCATGCATTATAGTAGCAAAAGGAGGAGATTTTGTATGATTGCAAGTGTAGATCAGAGCGGCTGCATCGGCTGCGGCATGTGTGAACAGACGGCGCCGGAGGTCTTTCAGCTGCAGGGCGGCACAGCGCAGGCCATTTCCGGAGAGGTGCCGCCGCACTGTGAAGAGGCGGCCAAGGAGGCCGCGGCAAACTGCCCTGTGTCGGTCATCCACATCGACTGAGCGGCGGGGCGCACAGACAGATTCCCCCTGTAATGCATCTTTTTTGCAGGACGGGACGCACTTTTTGGGGTTTACAAACCAGGAAACTTATGGTATAGTACTACTGTCCGCGCACAGCGCGGAATCAACATCCCGTCGCTTAGCTTTGCGGAGCATTCACCGGCCCGAGGCTCAGAGGCAGGGAATTCAATTTGGAAAGGTGGAAACAAACCATGATGCTGAAAGACGAAAAGACTGCGGTTATCGAAGCAAACCGCACCCACGAGAAGGACACCGGCTCGCCCGAAGTCCAGATCGCCATTCTCACCGCCCGCATCCAGCAGCTCACTGAGCACATGAAGAAGAACCCGCAGGACAAGCACTCCAACCGCGGCCTTCTGAAGATGGTCGGTAAGCGCCGCAAGATGCTGGATTATCTGATGGAAAAGGATATCGAGCGCTATCGCGCCCTGATCGCCAAGCTGGGTATCCGCAAGTAAGTCAAACCGTGCGCGGGGAAGGGCAGCCTTCCCCGCGCTTTTTCAGCAGTGCTGTGGAAAACCACATTTGGGAGTTTTGCCGCCTTTTTAGCCTTTGATCCTGTCCCCCCCGGCGGGGAGATATGATCAAGCGCTAAACCGGCAGCCCGGCTCCCGTCCAATTCAAACAGAAAGAAGGAGCCAAACATGTCAACCATTATCAAGCATAGAGAGTTCAGTAATTATAAGACCTACAGCATGGATCTGGCGGGCCGCCCCCTGACCCTGGAGGTGGGCAAGCTGGCCGAGTTGGCCAACGCTTCTGTCCTGGTGCGCTACGGCGACACCGTGGTGCTGGTGTGCGCCACCGCTTCGGCCAAGCCCCGCGACGGCATTGATTTCTTCCCCCTGAGCGTGGACTTTGAGGAGAAGATGTATTCCGTGGGCCGCATCCCCGGCAGCTTTCTGCGCCGCGAAGGCCGTCCCGGCGAAAAGGGCATACTGACCTCCCGCGTCATCGACCGTCCCATCCGGCCCCTGTTTCCTGGCGACTTCCGCAACGACGTGTCTATCATGGCCACGGTGATGAGCGTCGATCACGACTGCTCGCCCGAGATTGCGGCCCTGATCGGCACCTCCGCCGCGCTGGCGATTTCCGATATTCCCTGGAACGGCCCGGTGGGCGCGCTGAAGGTGGGCCTGGTGGACGGCGAGCTGGTGCTCAACCCCAACAGTGAACAGCGCAAAGTCAGTGACTTGGATGTCACTGTGGTGTCAACGGGCAAGAAAGTCGTTATGATCGAGGCCGGGGCCAATGAAGTGGACAATGACACGATGTTCCGCGCCATTGAGCTGGCCCACCAGGAGAACCAGAAGCAGGTGGAGCTGATCAACCGGATGGTTTCCGAGATCGGCAAGCCCAAGTTCGACTATCCTCATGCCGATTTCAACCAAGAGCTGTTCGACAAGATCGTGGAAGCCACCATGGATGAGGCCAAGGCCGCTATGGATACCGACGACAAGAACGTGCGCGAGGCCCGTTGGAACGTGCTGATGGATCACTGGCACGAGTTGTTCGCCGAGGAATACCCCGACATGGATAAGTATCTCGACGAGATCACCTATAAATTCCAGAAGAAGATCGTCAAGGCCTGGCTGCTGCAAGGCCACCGCGTAGACGGCCGGGCCAAGAACGAAATCCGTCCCTTGGCTGCCGAAGTGGGCGTGCTGCCCCGGGTACACGGTTCGGGCCTGTTCACCCGCGGCCAGACCCAGGTGCTCAGCGTGTGCACGCTGGACACCCTGTCCGCCGCGCAGAAGCTGGATACCATCTGGGAAGAGGAATCCAAGCGCTACATGCATCATTACAACTTCCCCGGCTACAGCGTGGGTGAGGCAAAACCGGCCCGCAGCCCCGGCCGCCGCGAGATCGGCCACGGCGCACTGGCGGAACGTGCTCTGGTGCCGGTGCTGCCCAGCGTGGAGGAATTCCCCTATGCCATCCGTGTGGTGAGCGAAGTGCTCTCATCCAACGGCTCCACGTCCCAGGGCTCCATCTGCGGCTCCACGCTGGCGCTGATGGATGCCGGCGTGCCAATCAAGGCTCCTGTGGCCGGCATTTCCTGCGGCCTGATCCAGGATGATGACGGTTCTTTTACCACCTTTATCGATATCCAGGGCGTGGAGGATTTCCACGGCGAGATGGACTTCAAAGTGGGTGGCACCAAGAAGGGCATCACTGCCATTCAGATGGATCTGAAAAATGACGGGCTGACCATGGAGATCATCAAAAATGCGCTGGAGATCACCTATGATGCCCGCTGCCAGATCCTGGACCAGATCATGCTGCCCGTGATCGCCGAGCCGCGGCCCGAGGTCAGTAAGTATGCGCCCAAGATGCTCACCATGCACATCGATCCGGACAAGATCCGCGAGGTCATCGGCTCCGGCGGTAAGGTTATCCAGAAGATCGTGGCCGACACTGGCGCCAAGATCGACATCGAGGACGACGGCTCCATCTTCATTTCCGCGCCCAACCCGGAGAGCTGCGACGCAGCCAAGAAAGCCATCGACACCATCGTGTTCGTGCCGGAAGTGGGCAGCCTGTACTATGGCCGCGTGGTGCGCCTGATGCAGTTCGGCGCGTTCGTGGAACTGGCTCCCGGCAAGGATGGCCTGGTGCACATCTCCAAGCTGGCCAACCACCGCGTGGAAAAGGTGGAAGACGTATGCAAGATCGGCGACATGATGTGGGTCAAGGTCACAGAGATCGACGAAAAGGGCCGCGTGAACCTGAGCCACAAGGACGCTATGAAGGAAATCGAGGCCAAGAAGGCTGCCGGCGAGGAGATCAAGTAAAGATCCCGTCGGTTTGGAACAGGCAGAGTAACAAAACTGGGGGCGGAGACGGCTGGAGCGTCCCGCCCCTGTTTTTAAACCGATCACGCAATCTATGGAGGGAAAATCATGATCTTTATCGCAGCGGTCATCATTGCGGCGGTGCTGACGTTTATCAGCGTCCGCATTTTCACTAACGCGCGTAGCGGCAAGGCGCTGGCGCAGTTTGAGCTTCCGGCGGACTCGAATAAGGAGAGCTTTCTGGATCAAAAAACCGGCAAGCGCTACGACCGGGAAGCCTACCAGAATTACCTTGCCAAGACGGTGCAGCGCATGACGGACCCGCAGCTGCAGAATCTGACCCGTTCGCGCGGGGACGGCAGCGTGTGGAACGAACTGTTGATGGAGGCGGTCAATGCCGAATTGACCTGCCGCCGCACCGCCATGGAAGCGGCCTGCGCCGAGGATGAAGAAGCGCTGGAGGAATTGTGCGAGGAGATCGCGCCCTTTTTCTGGGTGGAACAGGCACAGGGCGCGTCGGTGGGCCTGCGGACCGACACCGAACTGCAGTCCGTTTGCACCGGGCAGGGACTGCAGGGCACGGGGTTTGACTGGGACACGCTGGCCAAGCGCTATGTGGAGGAGCAGGCCCCTGCGCTGAAAGGAAAACTGGAATTTGACTCGCAAGAGGATCTGTTCAGCGTGTATGCCCGGGACGAGGCGGCGCTGCAGACCTTTATCCGCGGGTTCCGGGAAGTCTGTGAAGATGCTGGGCAGTGTGCTGCCCGGCTCGTCGCAGAGCGATGAAAAGACAAAGCAAAACAGCAGGCGGGACAGCGGATTTCTCCCTGTCCCGCCTGCTGTTTTGCACAGGGAGTGTATTGACAAGGTTTGGGGCACTTGTTATCATACAGGTTAATGAGTGAGAAAATACGCGGCACTTTGGCGCCGGGGAAAGCGGTTGTGGGCAGTTCCGCCGTTTTTCTTCGGCGGGTGCGGCCGGCGGATCTGGAGGAGAGATGAGCATGGAACAATGGAAGAGACTGCTGCGCTACTTTTCGCGCTCGGAAAAGCTGCTGTGGGGTGGCTCGGTGGGGCTGATCCTGGCAGCATTTTTGCTGTTTGACCGGGAAAATTATCTGACACTGACGGCGTCTTTGATTGGTGTGACGGCGCTGATTTTTGTGGCCAAGGCCAACCCCTTCGGCCAGTTCCTGGTGATTGTGTTCAGCGTGCTCTATGGCATCATTTCATATTCCTTTGCCTATTATGGGGAGATGATTACATATTTGGGCATGACGCTGCCCATGGCGGTATTCTCCCTGATCACCTGGATACGCAACCCCTATCAGGGCAACCACGCAGAGGTAGAAGTCAACCATCTGCGCCGCGGAGAAGGCGTTTTTCTGGCGGTGCTGGCAGCGGCGGTGACGCTGCTGTTCTATTTTATCCTTGCCTATTTCAACACGGCTAATCTCCTACCCAGCACGGTTTCCGTGACCACCAGCTTCGGCGCGGCCTATCTCACCTTCCGCCGTAATCCCTGGTATGCGGCCTGGTATGCGGCCAACGATCTGGTGCTGGTTGTATTGTGGGTGCTGGCCTCGACGGTTAATATCATGTATATCTCGGTAACCGTATGCTTTGCAGCTTTCTTCGCCAATGACCTGTATGGATTTATCAATTGGAGAAGGATTGAAGCGCGGCAGGTGGAGAAGCCGTAAACAGAGGGAAAGGGAGCGAGCAAATGGATACAATCGCAGCGATTGCCACGGCCCGGGGAAACGCGGGTGTGGGGGTGCTCCGCATCAGCGGGGAAGAAGCCGTTGCCACGGCGCAGCGGGTGGTGCGCCGCGCGGGCGGCGCGCGGCTGGCGGATGCGCCGGCGCGCACATTGGTGCGCTGTGCGCTGCTGGATGGGAGCGGCGCAGTGATTGACGACATCTTGGCTGTGGTGTTTCCCGCGCCCCACAGCTACACTGGGGAAACGGTGGTGGAGCTGCAGTGCCACGGCGCGCCGGTGGTACTGGAAGAAGGGCTGCGGGCGCTGTTCGCCGCCGGGGCACGGCAGGCGCGGCCTGGCGAGTTTACAAAGCGGGCTTTTTTGAATGGCCGCATGGATCTGACTGCCGCAGAGGCGGTGATCGATCTGATTGACGCGGAGACGGTTCAGGAGGCCCATAACGCAGCGCTACAGCTGAACGGCGCTGTGGCCCGGCCCGCCGGGCAGGTGTACGACGCTCTGATGGAGATCGCTTCCCGGTTTTATGCAGTGGTAGATTATCCGGATGAGGATATTGCGCCGCTGCAGCAGGCAGAGATGGCCTGTACGCTGCGGGACGGGGAGGCGGCGCTGCGGGCGCTGCTTTCCACGGCGGAACGGGGGCGCATTTTGAAAAAAGGCGTTCCTACGGCGATTGTGGGCCGGCCTAATGTGGGAAAATCCTCTCTGCTCAACGCGCTTTTGGGGTATGAGCGGGCCATTGTCACTGATGTGGCGGGCACCACCCGGGACACGGTGGAGGAAAAAGTACTCTGCGGCGGTGTGCTGCTGCGCCTGACGGACACCGCAGGTATCCGGGAGACGGAGGACACAGTGGAGAAGATCGGTGTGGAACGCTCCCGACAGGCTATGGAGCAGGCGGAGCTGGTGCTGGCGGTGCTGGATGGCTCTCGCAGCGTGACGGAGGAGGATACAGCGATCCTGGAACGGGCTGCGCGGCATGAAAAGTGGATTCTGGTCTGGTCCAAGGCAGATCTACCTGCGGAAGGGGCGGTGCCCTATGCCAGCTTTAAAGCGCCCTATCATGCGCCCGCCGCTATTGTCAGCGTTTCTGCGGTGACCGGCCAGGGACTGGACGCGCTGCAACGGGCGGTGGCGGAACAGTTTCCCCTGCCGGAGGCGCAAGAGGGGGCGCTTTTGACCAACAGCCGGCAGAGTGAGGCCGTGGGCCGGGCATTGCAGGCGGTATGCAGCGCCCGGCAGGCGCTGGAGGCAGGGCTGACGCCCGATGCAGTGCTGACGGATGTGGAAGAGGCCATGACGGCGCTGGGGGAATTGACGGGAAAGACCGTCCGCGAAGACTTGGTGGAAACGATCTTTTCCCGCTTTTGCGTGGGAAAGTGAGACGCTGCGATACGTCTGGGAACAGGAAGTACAATCGGGGCAATGGCGTTTTTGTGCGGAAAGGAGCAGGACATGCCGTATACAGCGCACTATAAATCGCCGTTGGGAGATATCCTTTTGGCAGCGGATGACATGGGATTGACCGGGCTTTGGTTCGAGGGGGAAAAATATTACGCGCGTCATCTGGCGCGGGAACATGAGATGCGGCGGACTGCTGTGCATGAACAGACGGCGGCGTGGCTGGATGTGTATTTTTCCGGACGGGAGCCGGACTTTATGCCGCCGCTGCATCTGATCGGCACGCCGTTCCAGCAGGAGGTCTGGGCGCTGCTGCAGAAGATCCCCTACGGAAAAACCACGACCTATGGCGCACTGGCTGTGGCCATTGCGGCGCGGCGGGGGCTGAAACGAATGTCCGCGCAGGCTGTGGGCGGCGCGGTGGGGTACAATGAAATTTCGATTCTGGTGCCCTGCCACCGGGTTGTCGGCACCGGGGGAGGCTTGACGGGATATGCAGGCGGTGTGGACAAAAAGAAAGCGCTGCTGGAATTGGAGGGCGTATCTATGGAAGGGTTGTTTGTGCCCAAGCGGGGCACGGCACTGTGAGAAAGGAGAGGGGGCCGTGCGGGAAGCCGAAGGCGTTGCGCTGCGGGACGGAACCCACGTGGATTTAAGCTGCTTTGGGTGGCGCTGCTACTGAATGGCCGGGAACACAGGGTGGCAGTGTTGTGGGCGTTCGATTTTGCGGGGAAATCCGTTCGCCGGCTGGAAGAGCAGTATCCGGGTGAGGAACGGCCGGGGCGCGCCTTGCAGGCGGCCCGGGACCGGGCCGCCGCAAAAGTGAAAATACCCCTGGCGCAGCGGGCGATTTTGGATTGCCACGGAAACCGGCGATGGGCCATCTCATGCTTGAGGCGGCCCATTTTTGCTGCGGATGATACCGTATCCGGGTTGGATGGCCGGCAAGCGGCGGAAAAATTGTCCGTTTTATGTGATGCAGCCAATTCTTGCGGGGCGGGTTGCTTGTAAAAACTGCCGGAAAACCGTATGCTGACAGGGAAACTATACATTGGAGGCGAATCGTTATGGCGGATGAAAAAGCGGCGGAAGCGGTGCTGGGGAGCCTGATCCGGTATAAGCGGCAGGCCACGGGGCTTTCTCAGGAGCGGCTGGCGGAGCGTCTGGAGGTGAGCCGCCAAGCGGTGGCAAAGTGGGAAAGCGGAAAGAGGTTTCCTTCAGCGGAGCGGCTGCTGCATCTTGGGCAGGCGTTGGATATCCCTGTTGAGGCGCTTTTGGGCCGGGCGGCAGTGCGCTGGCTGTTTTGCCCGCAGGCTGCTGGCAGCGGGAATGGCTGCGCTCTGGATCGGGTTTGGAATCCTGTGGTGTGCCAGCGGCGGGCGGATGATTGATTGGAATCTGCTGTGGACGTTTGTCAATTTGTCCATTCTCTATCTGGTGCTTTGGGGCATTGCTCCGGCGCTGTATCTGCTTTGGAAAAGAATAGCGAAAGAATAAAAAGGCCCGGCATCTGCCGGGCCTTTTTGCCTCTATACATTGTTTTGCACATCGGATTATATTATATTTCAGATTGCGTTTGGCGCAAATATGTGCTATAATACAAATAATATAAATACGATTTTGCGAAAGGAAGGGACAGGCGATGAATGAAGTTTCCGGTTTGAAGGAGCGGCTGCGCGAGCAGCGGCCGGCATCCTGGGAAACGTTGCCGGACATTCCGCTGTATATGGATCAGGTGCTTTCCCTGATGAGCCGCCAAACCATCCGCTTCGGAGAAGAGGATGCGCTGACAGCGGCCATGGTGAACAATTATATCAAGGACGGCGTGGTGCCCCGGGCGGAGGGAAAACGCTACCACGCCGAGCATTTGGCGTACCTCACCATGGTGTGTGTGCTCAAGCAGGTGCTGGCGGTGAAGGACGCGGCACTGCTGACTGGCAGCGCCATGGCAAATCGGTCCGTGCAGGAAAATTACGACCGTTTTTGCGCGGAGCTGAGCAGTGCCCTCAACAGCGCGGCGGATCAGCTGCCAGAGGAGATGGAAGAAAGCGAATTGGGTGAGAACGCCATGAAATTCGCACTGCTGAGCTACGCTTTCAGGCTGACTTGCCGCCGCCTGACGGAGATCATGCGCGAGCGGGAGACGGAAGGGCATGGAGAGAAAAAGCAGGAGCGGCGCAAACGGAAGCGGACGGACAAGAACGGAGAGGATGAGCAGGCATGAAGTGGCTGGAGCTTTGCATCGACACGGCTCAAGATGGCTTGGACAAGCTGGAGGCCATGCTTTCAGCCTTGGGGATCGACGGCATCGAGATTGAGGACGAGGCGGATTTCCAATCTTTCCTTGCAGGAAATGAAAAATACTGGGACTATGTGGACGACGATCTTCTGGCACAGAAAAAAGGAAAATGCCGCATTAAGTGCTATCTGGAAGACAACGAGGAAGCCGCTGCCCAGCTGGCTCGCGTGCGCCTGGGTATGGAGGATGTGAAAAAAGCCCATCCCGGCGCGGCGCTCGGTCCCATGATCTTGACGGTAACGGAAGTTCAGGACGCAGATTGGGAAAACAACTGGAAACAGTATTACCAGCCCATTGAAATCGGAGAACGGCTGCTGGTGGTGCCCGAATGGCTGAAAACGGAGTCCGCCGGGCGAGTGCCGCTGGTATTGGATCCCGGCCTTGCTTTCGGCACCGGGAGCCACGCCACCACCCGCATGTGCCTCAAACAGCTTGACAAGCGTGTGCGCGGCGGCGAACGGGTGCTGGATCTGGGCTGCGGTAGCGGCATTTTGTCCATCGCTGCCTTGCGCCTGGGCGCACAGGAGGCTTTTGCCTGCGACATTGATGAAAAGGCTGCAGATGTGGCCTATGAAAACGCGGCACTCAATGGCATCGGAAAAGAGCGCTACACGGTGCTGGCGGGAGACATTTTGATCGATTCCAAACTGCAAACAGCCATCGGCGGAGGATATGATCTGGTGCTGGCTAATATTGTGGCAGACGTGATTCTTGCCCTGGCCCCGACGGTGAAAGGGCTGCTGGCTCCCGACGGCGTGTTTTTGTGCTCGGGCATCATCGACACCCGGGCTGAAGAGGTGGCGGATAAGCTGCGTGCAGCGGGACTGGAACTGCTGGAAACCAACTGTGAAGAGGGCTGGTTCGCTTATGCCGCCCAGGCAAAAGAATAAAAAACCAAAACCCGCTGCCCCTGAGAAGGGGCGGCGGGTTTTTGCGCGGGCGGAGCGGAACGTCACCATCCGTAAAGAGAACCGTTGTCGATCTGATAGTCAGGAGAATCAACGGGGCAAAGGAAGTAGTCGTCGGTACCGGTGGTGTCGTCCCAGGTGCAGTCGACAATGTAATTTTCACCGTCCAGATATACGATGTTCCACTGATGGCCCACGCCTTCGCTGGTGCCGCCCACGGACCAGCAGGGAAGATCCAGCCGGTCACACAGGAGCTTGAAGGCGGAGGCATAGCCGTAGCATACGGTGGAGCCTTCCACCAGCGCGCCGTAAGCCGTATATTCCGGTCCCATCCGCTCGGCGGTGTCCACTGTATCGATATAGTCAGACAGGGTATAATCGTACTCCACCGTTTCGATCACGGCATCGTGAACGGCGCGGTAAAGGGTCTGGGGATCGTTGTCAGGCGTTTGGGCGCGGATCGCTGCGGAAAGCGTGGAAAGCGCCTCGTCCAGTTCCGATTTGCAGGAGGCATATTCTGCTTCCTCCAGCGTTGGCTCGCACAGCAGGACAATAAACTGCCGGTCGATGTGTTCCGCTGGGCAAAGAAGATAGGAGGTGGAAACGGTGCAGGGAAGGGCGGCGTTGTCAATGGCGGAGAAAGCCAGCTGTTCCACATCCGCCTCGCTCCATCCGCCATCCCCGGGCCGCAGCGCGATGCAGAAAGTGCCGCGGCTCAATGCCTCTGCTATGGTATGTACTGCATCCTGTGTACCGGCGACGACCAGCGGTGCCACCGTGCGGTCGGCAGTGCTGTCATAGGTGAATTTTACTGTCAGCCGGACGCAGGAGGGGCCTGCCGGGCGGTTTGTCCAGCGGTATTCAGAGACATAGTAGTACAAAATGCCGTCCTGGTCGATGGCTTCGCTCAGCAGCGCATCCAGCACGGCAGGATCGGATGCTGCACCATCGCCGGTGAAATAACCGGTGACGGACGGCTCACCGGAGAGGACGGCATCTTCCAGAAAGGTGTAAACCGCCTCCTCGCTGTAGGGAATAGCATTTTCAGGCGCGCTTTGACAGCCTGCGCACAGCAGCGCGCACAGGAACAGCGCGGGAAGCAGGGAGAGGGCCGGTAGCCTGCGCATCAGCAGCACATCCTTTCTCTTTTTTTGTATGCGGCTCTTTTTACGACCATACCGGTTTCCCGTTGGGCAGCGCCGGAAGGCAGCCGCAACGTCCGTTGTGGGGGAAATGGGCAAACACCGGCCGGGGACTGCGCGGAGGCGGCATCCCGGCCGGTGTCGGTTTGGTATTTATTTTCCGCTCGCTTCCTTGGCGGCCCGGATGAAATCGCGGAACAGGGGGTGGGCATGGTTGGGCCGGGATTTCAGTTCCGGATGGAACTGCACACCCACATACCAAGGATGGTCGGGGACTTCTACGATCTCCACCAGGTGGCCGTTGGGAGACAGGCCGCTCAGGCGCAGACCGGCACCGGTCAGCGTATCGCGGTATTCATTGTTGAATTCGTAGCGATGGCGGTGACGCTCGCTGATCTCCTCCATGCCGTAAATGGCGCGGACACGGGACTCTTCAGAAAGCACACAGGGATAGGCGCCCAGACGCATGGTGCCGCCCTTGCTGGTGACGGCCACCTGCTCGGGCATGATGTCGATGACGGGATACTTGGTGCCGGGGGCCAGTTCGCTGGAGTGCGCGCCCTCCAGGGCGCAGACATGGCGAGCGTATTCAATGACAGCCATTTGCATGCCCAGGCAGATGCCGAAATAAGGCACGCCGTTTTCGCGGGCATAGCGGGCAGAAGCGATCATGCCCTCGATGCCGCGGTCACCGAAACCGCCGGGGACAATGATGCCGTCCGCACGGCCCAGGATTTGGGCAGCGTTGACATCGGTGACGCCCTCGGAATCCACCCACTGAATCTCCACGCTGACATCATTCTCAATACCGCCGTGGGTCAGGGCTTCCACCACGCTGAGATAGGCGTCATGCAGGGCGGTATACTTGCCCACCAGGGCGATGTGAACGGTACCGTCTACCTTTTTGGCGCGCTGCACCATGTTTTCCCATTCGGTGAGATCGGGTTCGGTGTCCGTCAACCCCAGACGCTTGCAGACCACTTTGGCAAGCCCTGCCTTTTCCAGCATCAGGGGCACTTCGTAGAGGATGGGAGCCGTCTGGTTGGGAATGGCATTCTCTTTGGGGATATTGCAGAACAGGGCGATTTTGTCAATGATATCTTGGGGAATCTCTTCGTCGCAGCGGCACATGATCACGTCGGGCTGAATGCCGATGGAGAGCAACTCCTTGCAGCTGTGCTGGGTGGGCTTGCTCTTGAGTTCGCCGCTGCCGGGGATGGAGACGATCAGGGACACATGAATGAACATCACATCCTGCCGGCCCACCTCAGCCGCCACCTGACGGATAGCCTCCAGGAAGGGTTGGGACTCGATGTCGCCCACGGTGCCGCCGATCTCGGTGATGACCACATCGGTGTTCTCGCTGACGGAATAGACGCGATTTTTGATCTCGTTGGTGATGTGGGGGATGACCTGCACGGTGCGGCCCAGATAGTCGCCGGTGCGCTCGCGGTTGAGCACGTTCCAGTAGATCTGGCCGGAGGAAACCGAGGAATTGCGGGTGAGGCTTTCGTCAATAAAGCGCTCGTAATGGCCTAGGTCCAGATCGGTTTCGGCGCCGTCGTCGGTGACAAAGACCTCGCCGTGCTGATAGGGACTCATAGTGCCCGGGTCCACATTGAGATAGGGATCGAATTTCTGGATCGTTACCCGCAGACCGCGCTGCTTCAGCAGACGGCCCAGGGACGCCGCAGTGATCCCCTTGCCCAGGCCGGAAACTACGCCGCCGGTGACAAAAATATACTTAACAGACATAATCAGTACTCCCTCCACATATACCACAATAGCATTGTCCGAAAGCGCCTTGCAGTGGACTTCCGTCCACGCAGAAAATATCATTTTTATTCTATCTTCTGCGTGCGGGCAAGTCAACAGGCAAAGCGCCAAATTTCGGCAAAAGAACGACAACTTCCTTGGCGTGCACTCCCGAAGGCCGGAGACGCCGGGCTTTGACATTGTATTGTAATGGCTTTGTAACGCATTGCGCCGGAAAATATGGTAAAATAACTCTGACTTTCGGAGAAAAGACCGCATCGGTTCGTTCCGGAAACGGGAGCCGAAGGCGAACCATAGAGGAGCATCGATATGCAAAAAGAAACCGAACAAAAAGCGGTCGGCACCGCCGAGCGCGGCCGCAAACCGATTGCAGCCGTCGCTGTGGCGGCGGCGATCGCCGTTGTTTTGCTGACGCCTTGCGTCTTGGCGGCAGCGAGCCAAACTGTTTATCCCCGCACCAGCGTGGCAGGTATTGCCGTGGGCGGTATGAGCCGCAGCGAGGCGCTGGATACTCTGGAACGGGAGCTTCCTCATGCCTATGCCGACAAGAGACTGCCCGTGACTGTGGCGGGCGGCGAGGCCGGGGAAGAAGCCGGAGGGATCTACGAGATCGCGCTGGGCGAGATCGGGGTCAGCGCCGACGCGCAGCAGGCGGCGGAAGCGGCCTGGAGCGCGGGCCGCAGCGGGAATTTTTTCACCAGCGGCGTGGCGTATGCCCAGGGCTTGCTCTTGGGGCGCACCGTGGCGCCGGCGCTGACCTTTGACGAGGCGGCGGTGGAGAGCGAGGTGGGGCGCATTGCTGCTGCGGCGGACGTCCCGGTCACCGAATGCTCCTGGCGCATCGACGGCGAGAATCTGTATGTCACAAAGCCCAAAAGCGGGTATCTTGTCGATCAGGGATCGCTGATCGAGGCGGTGGAGGCGGCCGTGAGCGAATATGACCTCAGCGGCGTCAGTTGTACGCTGGAGGAGAAGGTACCGGTGTCCGTTTCCATGAAAGAAGTTTATAACGACGCACACCGGGAAGCCAGCAATGCATATTACGACAAGGCGGCCGGCACAGTGAAGGACGGTGAGAGCGGCGTGGATTTTGACGCTGAACAAGCGCAGGCGCAGATGGATGAAGCAGCGCCCGGCAAGGAGTTCACCGTGCCGGTCATCCTTACCGAACCGAACATCAGCAAAGAGGAAATGAGCCGGTATCTTTTCCGGGATCAGCTGGGCAGCTGCACCACCAACGTTTCCGGTAGTTCCAACCGCAAGTACAATGTGTCTCTGGCAGCCAAATCCTGCAACGGCGTGGTGCTCAATCCCGGGGAGACGTTTTCCTACAACGACACGCTGGGCCAGCGCACGGCAGCCAACGGCTACCGCACGGCCGGCGCATATGTGGGCGGAAAGACCGTGGAAGAATACGGCGGCGGCATCTGCCAGATCTCGTCCACCCTTTATTTGGCCGTGCTGCGCTCCAATCTTGAGATTGTGTCCCGCACCAACCATATGTTTTATCCCGGGTACATCCCTTACGGCATGGATGCCACTGTGAGCTGGGGCGGGCCGGACTTCAAATTCCGCAACAATACAGACTATCCTATCAAGTTGTCCGTAACTTACAGCGGCGGCAAGGCCACCTGCACTATTTACGGCACCAATCTGACCGGCCAGAGTGTAAAGATGGAGTATGATATCCTTTCTTCGACGCCCTATGAAACGGTGGAGAAGGAGGACAAGAGCCTGGCGCCTGGCACCCGCAAGCAGGAACAAAACGGCTACACCGGCTACAAAGTGGCTACCTACCGCTGCGTGTACGACAAAAACGGGAAGCTGGTCAGCCGCACACTGGAGGCAAACAGCACCTACAAATCCCGCAACCAGATTATTCTGGTAGGGTCGGCTCAGGAAAGTGCCGGCGGCGAAGGGGAAGGCCAGGAAACCGAGACGACGCCGTCTGTGCCGGAAAGCGGCGGCGGGGAGAACGCTGTGCCGGAAACCCCGGCCCCGGATGACACGACGGGACAGACCCCGACAGAAGACGGCGGCGGAACCACTGATTCCGCGCCGTAACGCCGCAGAAGAGGCAGGCAAATCCATAAAAGAGTATCAAAAGCCGCGGAGGAAACTCCGCGGCTTTTGTGCACTTTGCGCAAAAGCGTCCAAAAGCGCCGGGAAGCGACGGTTTTTTCCAATTTTGCTGTTGAAAAAAATTTTACAGATAGATATAATAAATTTATCTATTGGCAGAGGTTTTAACGCCTCTGTGCGCTGCTGCCGGCAAAGCGAGAGAGAAAAAGGGGACGAAACTATGCAGTTGATGGAAGAGCGAATTCGGAAAAACGGCATCGTCCGGGCCGGGAATGTGCTCAAAGTGGACAGCTTTTTGAACCATCAGATGGACATTGATCTCTTCAATGAAATGGGAAAAGAATTCTACCGCCTGTTCGGCGAAGAGCATGTGACGAAGATCGTTACCATCGAGGCTTCCGGGATCGGCATTGCCTGCGTGGCCGCGCAGTACTTCCGTGTGCCTGTGGTATTTGCAAAAAAATCGGAGAGCAAAAATCTGGACGGCGACGTGTATACCAGCGCCGTCGCTTCCTTTACCCATAATAAGGTATATGATATCCGAATCTCCAAAAAATATTTGAGTGAAGACGACCGCATCCTGTTGATCGACGACTTCCTGGCCAAGGGCAACGCCCTGCTGGGACTGCTGGACGTGTGCCAGCAATCCGGCGCCACCGTGGTGGGCGCCGGCATCGCCATTGAAAAAGGGTTTCAGGAAGGCGGTCAATTATTGCGCAAGCGTGGGCTGCGCGTGGAGTCCCTCGCCATTGTGGATGCGATGGACGAAAATGGCGAGATCGTGTTCCGCCGGCAGTGAGGCAGGAGATATCCCGACCGATGTTGCGGTTATAACGCCCGCGGGCGTCATAATAAAAAATGAATTTGGAGGAAGTTCAGAAATGAAAAGAATTCTCGCTTTGGGTTGCTCCATCGCACTGGCGGCTATGCTGCTAGCCGGCTGCGGCAACGGCGGCAACAATGAGCAGCCTTCCGGCGGCGAGGGCACTGGCATCGCAGTGGAAGACGTCAAGGTGGGCGTGATCCACATCGGCGATCCTGCCACCGGTTCCGGCTATAGTTACACCCACGACCAGGGCATCGTGGCCATGCAGGAGACCCTGGGCCTGAGCGACGATCAGATCGTGCGCAAGAACAACATTGACGACGGTAATACCACCGCCATCGAGAACGCCATGAACGAGTGCATCGAAGAGGGCTGCAACATCATCTTTGCTACCTCCTGGGGCTATATGGACACCTGCGAGGCGCTGGCAGCGGAGTATCCCAACGTGTTCTTCTCCCATGCCACTGGCTACAAGTCCAACGAGACCAACTTCAACCACTATTTCGGCCGCATTTATCAGGCCCGGTATCTGTCCGGCATCGTGGCCGGCATGAAGACCGAGACCAATAAGATCGGCTATGTCAGCGCCATGGGCAGCGAGAACGGCGAGTGCACTTCCGGCATCGACGCTTTTGCCATGGGTGTGGCGTCTGTGAATCCCGAGGCCACCGTGGAAGTGAAAGTCACCAACTCCTGGTATGATCCCGAGGGCGAAGGCCAGGCGGCGCAGGCCCTGATCGACGACGGCTGCGACGTGATCGCTCAGCACTGCGATACGAACAACCCCCAGATCGCTGCGCGTGACGCCGGTGTTTGGGGCGTGGGTTACAACTCCGATATGACTGCTGAAGTGGGCGAGAGCGTGCTGACCAGCGTGGTCTGGAACTGGGGCGCTTACTACACAGCTGCTGTGCAGAACGTGATCGACGGCACCTGGACGCCCGGCGTGCATGTGGAGGATTACTTTGGCTCCATGGCCGATGGCCTGCTGAACATCACGGATCTTTCCGAAGAAGCGGCCGAGGGCACCCAGGAAGCTGTGGATGTGGCTAGGGCTGCCATCGAGGATGGTTCTTTTGACGTGTTCACCGGCACCTATACCGACGCTGCCGGCAACACCGTCGGTTGCGACGGCGTGATGGAGTGCAACGACGGTACCACTCTGGAAGTGGACGGCGCCAACTATGCTGCCATCACTGCATATTACAAGAACGTCGTCGTCAAGTAAGACGATCCGGCGGCAAAGAGGGCGGCTCCCAACGCAGGCCGCCCTCTTTTTCGCCACAGCGCGCCGGGCAGCAGTCCGGCCGCTGCGCAAAGCGGAGAGAGGGCTTTCCGTTTTGCGTAGCGAGGCAATATGCCTTCGCTGCACAAAGAAACCGATTTTTGCGGTTCTCATGCGGACGCCGACCGGCCCCGCATGAGAAGCGAACGCGGCGTGCGCGCAGACGCGGCGCGCTGTTTTTTGATTTTTATACCGAAGAGGTGGGGGGAACTCTATGGCTGAAACCGAGTATGCGATCCGGTGCGAGAAGATCCGAAAAACCTTCGGCAGTGTGGTCGCTAACGATGCGATCGATCTCGACGTCCGTTATGGCGAAATCCTGGCTCTGCTGGGGGAAAACGGCAGCGGCAAGACTACGCTGATGAATATGATCTCCGGCATCTATCACCCGGACGGCGGCACGATTTATGTGGACGGAAAGGCGGCGTCAATCCAAAGTCCGCTGGACGCCCAAAACCTGGGCATCGGCATGATCCACCAGCATTTTAAGCTGGTCAATATTTTTTCCGCCATGGAAAATATCGAGCTGGGCACGCCGGGGCGTAAGCTGCCGGCGAAGGTGCTGCGGGAAAAGGTGATGGAACTGTGTCGGACCTATGGGCTGGAGACCGATCCGGAGAAGCCGGTTCACGCCATGAGCGTTTCGGAAAAGCAGACGGTGGAGATCCTGAAAGTGCTGTACCGGGGCGCGCGCATTTTGATTTTGGACGAGCCGACGGCGGTACTGACGCCCCAGGAAACGGAAAAGCTGTTCGCGATCCTGCGCCAGATGCGCAGGGCCGGCTGCGCGGTGATCATCATTACCCACAAGCTCAACGAAGTGCTTTCCATTTCCGACCGAGTGACGATCCTGCGCAAGGGCAAGAGCTACGGCACGGTGAAAACGGCTGAAGTGGACGTGGCCAAGCTGACCGAATTGATGGTGGGCCATGCGGTGACGCTGGAGATCGACCGCCCGGCA
Organism: bacterium 210917-SL.2.15; assembly: GCA_020555605.1. Classification (GTDB taxonomy): domain Bacteria; phylum Bacillota; class Clostridia; order Oscillospirales; family Oscillospiraceae; genus Pseudoscillospira. The sequence goes on from JAJCJC010000008.1 coordinate 69,882, forward strand.
CCGAAGGACCCTGAGGATATTTTGAAGCTGGTGGATCTGACTGTGCGCCGCAGAGACGGCAGCATCGCTTTGGACGACGTGTCCTTTTCTATCCGCACCGGGGAGATCCTGGGCGTGGCCGGCATTGCCGGCAGCGGCCAGAAGGAGTTGTGCGAAACCATTGCGGGCCTGCTGCCGCCGACGCAGGGTGCGATCCTGTATAAAAAAGAAAATCTGGCGGGAAAAACACCGCGGGAATTGATCGACATGGGCATTTCTATGAGCTTTGTGCCCGAGGATCGTTTGGGTATGGGCCTGGTGGCCGGCATGGGTATGACGGACAACATGCTCCTCAAGACTTATACCCGCGGGAAAGGCCCCATGGTGGACCGCGCCCCCGCCCGGAAAATGGCTGAGGAGCTGGTGGAAAAGCTGGATATTGTCACGGCGGGCATTGAAGCGCCGGTGCGTATGATGTCCGGCGGCAATGTACAGAAGGTACTGCTGGGCCGGGAGATCGAGTCGAACCCCGATCTGCTGATCACGGCCTATCCGGTGCGCGGCTTGGACATCAATTCAAGCTATCTGGTGTACGATCTGCTCAATGAGCAGAAGGAAAAGGGCGTGGCTGTAGTGTACATCGGCGAGGATCTGGACGTGCTGCTGCAGCTGTGCGACCGCATCATCGTTTTGTGCCACGGGCGGGTGACCGGCGATGTCTCCGCTCAAAGCGTGAGCAAAGAGCAGATCGGCCTGATGATGACCGGCGAATCGGCCCAGGAGGTGCTGGAATATGGAAGCTAAAAAAAGAGAGCCTCTGCTGCGTGTGGTCAAACACGCGGAGCTGTCCAAGGGACAGAGCGTGGGGCTGCGGATCCTAGCTGTGGTGCTGGCGCTGATCGTGGGCGGCATTTTTATCGCGGCCATCGGCTACAATCCTTTTGAAATTTATGTAACGATGGTCGCCGGCTGTTTCCGCTCCCCCATGGCGATCCAGGCCACGGTGAAGTTCTGCATTCCCATGTGCATTTCCGCGCTGGGCGTCACGCTGGCCTTTAAAATGAAATTCTGGAATATCGGCGGCGAGGGGCAACTCATCATGGGTGCGGTATTTGCCTCGTTCTTTGCGCTGTTTTGCAGCGGAATGCCACATCTATTGCTGCTGGTGGTCATGTTCATCGCCGGTTTTATCGGCGGCGGACTGTGGGGGCTGATTCCTGCGGTGTGCCGTGAAAAATGGGGGACCAACGAGACGTTGTTCACGCTGATGCTGAACTATATTGCGCTGTATATCGTCATGTTTCTGCGTGACGGCCCCTGGCGCGATCCGGAGGCGGCTGGTTTCAACAAGATCGCCCGCTTTGATGCCAATGCCATGCTGGACAAGGTGCTGGGCGTGCATGCCGGCTGGATCATTATGCTGGTGCTGGTAGTGGCGCTCTCGATCTATATGAACCGCACCAAGCAGGGCTATGAGATCGGCGTGGTGGGCGAGAGCCGTGACACGGCCCGCTATGCGGGCATCAATGTGCGGCGCGTGGTGCTGCGCACGATGTTCCTCTCCGGCGGTATTGCCGGTATTGCCGGCATGGTACAGGCCACCGGGTCGGATATTACGCTGAGTATGGGCGTAGCCGGCGGCGTGGGCTTCACAGGCATCATCATCGCATGGCTGGCCCAGCTGAATGCCTATGTGTCGCTGCTCATCTCTTTTGCTTTCAGCATCTTGGTCAAGGGGTCCAGCGTGGTACAGTCTGCCTACGGTCTGTCCACGGACTGTGCCGATGTGCTGCAGGGAATCATCCTGTTCTTTATTATGGCCATGGAATTTTTTGTGCGCTATAAGATCGTATTCCGCGGACGCCGCGAGCAGACAGCGCCGCCTGCCGCGGGGAAGAACACCCCGGAAAAGGATGAGAAGGAGGCGGAGCAGGCATGATTTCTCTGGCATTTATTCTGAAATTTATTGTAGCCGCCGTGGGGGCCGGAACGCCGCTGCTCTTCGGTACGGTGGGTGAGATCATGTCCGAAAAGGTGGGGCACTTGAACCTGGGCGTGGAGGGCATGATGGCCATTGGGGCTGTGGCGGGATTTGCCGCAGGCTATGCCACGGGCAACCTGGCAGCGGCCATGGCGGCGGCCTTCTTGGCGGGCATGCTCGCCGCGCTGATCTACGGGGTGCTCACCGTGGGCTTTATGGCCAACCAGAACGTGATCGGGCTGACCCTGACAATTTTCGGCGTGGGACTAGCCAACTTTATCGGCGTGTATATGATCGGAAAGACGGACAGCAACACCTGGCAGCTGCCTGCAGAGTTGATTGGGCAGATGAAAAATGTGACCATTCCCGTTTTGACTGATATTCCCGTGCTGGGCAAGCTTTTGTTCAACTACGATCCCTTTACCTATGTGGGTATCATCATCGCCCTGCTGTGCGGATGGTACCTGTTCCGTACCAAGACGGGATTGAATGTGCAGGCGATCGGTGAAAACCCATCCGCGGCGGATGCGGCTTCGATCCAGGTGACCAAGTGGAAATACATCAATATTCTGCTAGGGGGCGGCATCTGTGGCATCGGTGGAGCTTACTGCTCCATGGTCATCAACGGCGGCGTCTGGATCTCCGACTGCGTGGGCGGTTTGGGCTGGATTTCCGTGGCGCTGGTGATCTTCGCAGCCTGGCGGCCCCAGGTGGCGATTTTGGGCAGCTTTGTGTTCGGTGCGCTGCGCATTTTGAAATATTATATGCCGGCCATGATCCCCATTGCGTTTTTCAATATGCTGCCCTTTATCATTACGGCCATTGTGCTGCTGGCAGCTTCGATCCGCGGGGCCAAAGGCAGCCACATTCCGGAAAATCTAGGCAACAATTATTTCCGGGAGGAACGCTGAAGGTTTTGGGTCGAATCCCCTTCGTCCAACAGGCGAAGGGGATTCGTTTTGACAATTTTGATAAAAATTTAACAATTTTTTAAAAATTCGTACGATTCTATCCATATATCACAATTTTACAATAAAGTTTTTGGAGAATAAAATAAAATTGCGCAAAATAGTTCACTCTTTTTGTGCGCAAGAAGTCTACAATAGACACTGTACGCGGGGGATACTGCGTGAAAACCTGCTCTTCGGTCGTGGGGATGATACATGCAAAACAAAGATCAAAGAGCATTTTATGGAGGGTGAGTTGATTGAAAAAAACATTGTCTGTTCTGGCACTTACCGCCGCTGCAGCGGCACTGTGCTGCCCGAGTGCCTTTGCCGCTGAAATTATGCACAGCGCGGAACTCGGCGCGGGAATTTCGCTGGTGTTTGCCATACCGTTTGTGGGCATGCTGCTGTGCATTGCCATCTGCCCGCTGGTGATCCCGGAAAAATGGGAAAAATGGCGCTGGCTGTTTGTCCTGTTCTGGTCGCTGCTGTTTCTGATTCCCTTTGCGCTTACTTATAATGTGCCTACTATGGTGGATCAGCTGCTGGAATCCCTGGTGGGCGATTACCTGACGTTTATCGTGCTGTTGTTCGGACTGTTCTGCGTGGCAGGTAATATCTGTCTGGAAGGTGATTTGGCCGGCACGCCCAAGACCAATGTGATCCTGCTACTGATTGGCACGGTTCTGGCTTCCTGGATCGGCACCACCGGCGCGTCCATGGTGATGATCCGGCCGATTCTGCGGGCCAATCGCTGGCGCAGCAAATGCGTGCAGACGGTGGTGTTTTTCATTTTCCTGGTATCCAATATTGGCGGCTGTCTGACACCCATCGGTGATCCCCCGCTGTTGATGGGCTTTATGCGCGGCGTGCCTTTTACCTGGGAACTGCAGCATTTGCTGCCGATTATGATACTCAACGTGGTGCTGCTGTTGGCCATTTATTTCGTGATGGATCAGCGGGCGTACCGCAAGGATCTGGCGGCGGGGCGCAAACCCCTGAGCGGCGGCGCAAAGCTGCACCTGAGCGGCGGGCACAACATTGTTTTCATGCTGGTGATCGTGCTGGCAGTGGTGCTCTCCGGCGTGCTGCCGGGCATGCCTCTGTTCCAGGATGCTGCGGGCAACGTGCTGGGAATTCACATTTTCGGCAGTGTCAGTTTGAGTTATCCCACTCTGATTGAGATTGTGATGATTCTGGCGGCGGCATTTTTGTCCTTCAAGACCACCAGGAAGGACGTGCGCACTAAGAACAACTTTACTTGGGGCGCCATTGAAGAGGTGGCGGTGCTGTTTATCGGCATTTTCATCACCATGATCCCGGCGCTGCTGTTCCTCAAGGCGCACGGCGCAGATCTGGGCCTGACGGAGCCTTGGCAGATGTTCTGGGCCACCGGCGCGCTGTCCTCCTTCCTGGATAACACGCCAACCTATCTGGTGTTTATGACCACCGCGGGTGCTTTGGGCGCGGCCGAAGGCGTGGTGACAACGGTTGGCACTATCGCCGTGCCGATGCTGATTGCCATCTCCTGCGGCGCGGTGTTTATGGGGGCTAATACATACATCGGAAATGCGCCGAACTTTATGGTGAAATCTATTGCCGATGAAAACGGCGTGAAAATGCCTTCCTTCTTCGGTTATATGGCTTGGTCCGTCGGGATTCTGATTCCTGTGTTCCTGATCGATACCCTGCTGTTCTTCCTGTGATGGAAGCGCTGTGAGGTGTATAGCATATGAAAAGCGTTCCGCCCTAAGGGCGGAACGCTTTTCCTGTGCGGTTTCGATGAAATCTCTTATGCCTTGTGATCTACAGAATACATATACTGGATCAGGTCCACAACCTTGTTGGAATAACCAGCTTCGTTGTCGTACCAAGCGACCAGCTTGACAAACTTGTCCGTCAGGGCAATGCCGGCCTTGGCGTCAAACACAGAAGTGCAGGTTTCGCCGGTGAAATCGGTAGAAACCACGTCCTCGTCGGTATAACCCAAGATGCCCTTCAGTTCGCCCTCGGAGGCCTTTTTCATGGCGGCGCAGATCTCATCATAGCTGGCGGGGTTCTTCAACTGGACGGTCAGATCCACCACGGAGACATCCAGTGTGGGTACGCGCATGGACATACCAGTCAGCTTGCCGTTGAGTTCGGGGATGACCTTGCCCACGGCCTTGGCCGCGCCGGTGGAGGAGGGAATGATATTGCCGTTGGCCGCGCGGCCGCCGCGCCAGTCCTTTTTAGAAGGGCCGTCTACCGTTTTCTGCGTGGCGGTGGTGGCGTGCACGGTGGTCATCAGGCCCATCTCTACGCCGAAAGCGTCGTTGACGACTTTGGTCAGCGGAGCCAGGCAGTTGGTGGTGCAGGAGGCGTTGGAGACGAAGTTCATGGAAGAATCGTAGGTCTTGTGGTTCACACCCATGACGAACATGGGAGTGTCATCCTTGGAGGGGGCGGACATGACGACCTTTTTCGCGCCGGCGTCCAGATGAGCTTGGGACTTTTCTTTGGTCAGGTTGATGCCAGTGGCTTCTACGATATATTCTGCACCGACGGTGCCCCAAGGAATGTTTTTGGCATCCATTTCATTGAACACCTTGATTTCGTGGCCGTTGACGACGATAGCGTCCTCCTTGACCTCGATGGTGCCCTGGAAACGGCCGTGTACGGAATCGTATTTCAGCATGTAGGCCATGTAATCAGGGGAAATAAAGGGGTCGTTGATGCCGACGAACTCCACACCTTCGCGGTTGATGCCAGCGCGCAGCACCAGGCGGCCGATACGGCCGAAACCATTGATACCAATTTTAATAGACATTGTTCGTATCCTCCTCATTCTTATCAAAATTATCAAATCTGCGATGAACAAACCATTTTAACTGGGTTTATTATACCGAAATCGCAAGAAAGAATATACGTTATTTTCACCAAATAATTCCATTGCTATTTGGCAAAACAACGGAACAGTTGAGAAAAATCGACAAAAACCGACAGAAAACTTGTATTTTTGACAAAACCTGATAGAATAAATAAAATGTTGAGAAGTTCCTTTTTCTGGTTTGCTGGGGTCCTTTTGGGCTGATTGCTTGAAAAAGATAAATTTGGCACTGGTAAAATCGTGATTTCTGCCGATGCTAAAGCAGAAAAATCCTATTGAGTCAGAGAGGAAACGATTGTGGCACAACGGAGCGATGAAGAAAAAAAACTATTAAATGAGGTCCTGCCCAATGTGGCGGCACAGATGCGCGGACCTCTCAGCGTGCTCCACGCCAGTCTCCAGAAAATGATCCAGACGGATATGCCGGGTACTGCGCTGCTCAACCAGAGTTACTATCAGCTGCTGCGCCTGGCGGGAAATCTGTCCATGGCGGAATTGCTGGGCGGAGAGCACTATTTGCGCAAACAGGAGAATGGAGATATTGTGGCGTTCTGCCGGGAGCTGACCGAGCAGGTGGGACCGTTGGCCAAGGGGCAGGGCGTGACGGTGCAGTTTTCCTGTGCGGCACAGTCCTGTGTGATTGCTTATGATGCGCCCCTGATGGAACGGCTGCTGCTGAACCTGTTTTCCAATGCACTGAAGTTCACCGGCCCTGGCGGGCGGGTCACACTGACGGTACAGGTGCACAAGAGCGATGTGCTGCTGAGCGTGGAGGACACAGGCTGCGGCATGACGCCGGAAATGATGGATGCGCTGTTTGACCGGTACCTTCACTGTGAGCGCATGGATCCGCGGCCCCATGGGCTGGGCCTTGGCCTTCCGCTCTGCCGGGCGATCGCCGAGGCTCACGGCGGGCGCATTTTTGGGGAATCCAAATTGGGGAAGGGTACAAAGATCACGGTGTCTTTGCCCAATGAACGCAGCCTGATGCAGCGTGTGCAGGAGTCGTTCGACTATGCAGGAGGATTCGATCATGTGCTGTTGGAACTGTCGGACGCTCTCAGTGCAAGGGCCTATGAAAGGTGTTCGTGACCACCGTGCGGCGCGGATACAAAAAGCCACCGGAGCATATGCTCCGGTGGCTTTTCTCTGTTCTGTGCAAGGGAAAGGAAACGGTCAGGAAGAGTCGGTGTCCTCGAAGTATTTGGCAAATTGATCAATGGTGATATAAAACCGGTCCGTGACCGAGTTGGGATCACCGCTGGCATAAAATTCCATAGTCAGCTTTTCGCTGTGAGGATTTTTGGAAGCCTCATAGATCGTCTGCAAGGTCTCCATGGGAAAGGCAAATGTGAAATGCTCCACATCCTGTTCAATGGCGACGACTTTAAGAATATACAGACTTTCCGAAGCATTCATGATGGAGAGAAAACGGCTTTCCTGACTTTTGAAGTCCATGGTCAGATAGCAGGAAGTGCCGTCTGTCGTCATTGTCAGGCCGGTGATGCCGACTTTCCCGGCATTATCAGCAGGGATTGTGAAGCCGACGTACAGCGGGGCGTACAAAGAGAAGGATACCCGCAGGGACGGATCCACAATGCGGGCGGCCACGGCGGCTACCTCGCTGCGGGTAATCTCATCATCCGGGCGGAAAGCACCCATAGCACTACCGGTGAAAATACCGGCGCGGTAAAGCGTGTAAACGCCCAAGGAATTCTTCTGTTCCATATCCAAGTCCGGAATGGCACCCAACTCCACCATGTTGATTTGAGTATAGGCCGTTTCTGGCAGGGCGCGGGCCAAAATGCCGGCACACTGCACCCGCGTGGCGGAAACGGAATAATTTCCGTATTCGTCAGCGGAGGAAAGGATGCCATTCTCGACGGCATAATCCACATATGTCTGATACCAAGGGCTGCCCTGCAGGAAGGGTTCACCGTCATTGTAATAAGTGCTGCGGATACGGTCAGCCAGCGTAATGATTTCGGCCAGTGTGATTGCGCCGTCGGGATCGAAGGCGCGTTCACCATAGGTGTTGATGGAACCCTGCATCAGGCCCATGGAATAAACCGTGGATACATAGGGGGCAAACCAGCCGGAAACATCCGCAAAGGATTCTTCGGAGAAGGTGTTGACGGGCTGGAAGTAATCAAAGCTGCCTTTACTCGCCCCAAACGCGCTGAGGCAGAGCGACGCTGCAAGGCATAGAGAGACAAGCGCGGTCAGGATGCGCTTCAAACGGGTTCACCTCTTTCACAGTTCAAAAAAAGCCGGGGCTTTTCGGCGGAGAGAATGCCTGCGTGTAATGGCACGCACGGCGTGCCATTGTATGGCAAAGCTGTTCATTTTTACAATGGATTGGTTTCATTATAGCATGGGAAATATGGTTTGTATGTTACATCTTCATTACAAAAATTGGAGCGGTTTGCATCTGTCGCCCAGGGAACACTAAGGAAAGAGGTGACGAAATATGAGCGAAAAGACAGAATTACTAAACTTTATCTATAAAAATGCCGATATGGGAGAGACGGCGATGCCGCTGGTGATCGGCATGGTGACCCGGCCGGATCTGCGCATGGTCTTATGCGGCTGCCTGATGGATTATCGTGCCGTGGGCGGGGCGGCCAAAGAAACGCTACGGCGTTGCGGACACTGCCAGGAGGCCCCTGGGGTGATGAAAAAAGCGATGATGAAAACGGTTTTGCATTGGAACGCGGTGCTCTCTCCGCCGCCGCGGCACATTGCCGAGATGATGATCCGCGGTAGCACCATGGGCGCCATCCAGATGGGCAAACGCATCAATGCATATCGCTATACAGCGGGGGAAGAAGCATTGATGCTGGCAGAAAGGTTGCTGAAGGTGGAGGAGGACACCATTGAGCGGATGAAGGGGTTTTTGTGAGGACAAGAAGAATAAAAACTGGAAAGAGAAAAAGTTATATACAGTCATATTATATACGCGCGTGCATTGACACTGGAGGCTATACAGTTTATTGTCAGAAACAAAAAATGATTTGGAAAAGATCACAGGCTTATGTTTGCCATGCGGATGAACTGCCGCCAGGGGCTGCGATTCCTTCGGATGTATGCCTTGTATGCATGGGAATGCCAAGTGAAGTGGATCTCACTCAATACAGGCGCGTCAGTATTCTGATTGTGGATATGCATCAATTCGCTGAGTTCAGCAACATGCTGATGGAAATTTCCCAGAAATATACACACTTGGAACGAAAACTTGAAGAACATTTTCAAAACTCCCAACTGGTCGATGACGTTACTATGGATTTGATGGCGGAACTGGTGGGGGAGCCGCTTTGCATGATGGATGCCAATTGTAATGTGTTTGCTTTCAGTCAAAGATTGAAACCGATTGATGATAAGTGATGGTGTTATCTGGGAAAAGGATATGGATATCATTATTATGACATTGTATGCAAAAGTCATCTGCGGCTGGAAGAGGTTGCAAAAGAAAAAACGGAGAACTGGAAACGATCCACAATATCAGCGGATATACTTTGCGGGTAAAAACGGTTTATATGAACGGCACACCGATTGCCTTTTTGGGCATGCATCCCCATGCTGGCGTCAGACAGGGGTTTCCAGCACCACATACTGACGGCGGTTTATTTATTGGAATGTATCCGGCGCAGCGGCGGCTGACAAAACGGGAAGCGGCGCAAAGATAGAAAATATGGGACTATTGCTGAGGGGAAATATTTATAGATTTTCAGAAAGTTGCACGTTCGCGTGCAACTTTTTTGCGTTTTTGGGGGTGGGATGGAAGGAGGTTTTACATGAAAGGAACGGCATGGACACAGGAGAAGCTGGCCTTCTGCCGGGCATATCTGCAGGCGCCGGATGTGGAGCGGGCGGCGCAGTTGGCTGGGGTGGAGGATGGGTATGCGCTTCTGCGGCAAAAGGATGTGCAGCGCTATCTGATGAAGGCGCGCCAGGGCGCGCGGGACGCGATCCAGAGGGAAGATGTGGTGCGTTGTTTGTGCCGCCTTGCGTTTTCGAGGCCCAACGATGCGGTGGCGCTGGCCTGCGGCCAGAACTGCGGCAGCATCGAAAACATGGATTTGGCGGCGGTGGCGGAATTCAAGCACCGGGAAGGGCAGACGGAAGTCAAATTCCTGGACCGGGTGCGGGCGCTGCAGGCGCTGGGTGAGCTGCTGGGCGGCGGTGAAGGTGGGGATGACACGGCCCGGGCATTTTTCCAGGCGCTGGAGGATGCGGCGGGACCGTCGGAAAAACGGGGGAGCGATACGGTGGATTGAACTTTTCAAGAAAACAGAAACAAGTGCTGACCTGGTGGTGTGCTGCATCGCCAGCCCATACCTACGATGCGCTGATCTGCGATGGAGCGGTGCGCAGCGGCAAGACCATGTGCATGGCGCTGAGCTTTTTGTGCTGGGCCACGGCGTGCTTTGACGGAGCGCAGTTCGGCATCTGCGGCAAAAGCGTGAGCGGCGTGCGGCGCAATGTGGTGGCGGCGGTGGAACCGTGGCTGCGGCGGCTGGGACTGCGGTGGACAGAAAACCGCACGGAGCATTATCTGGAACTGGGCTGCTGCGGAAGGAGCAACCGCTTCTATCTGTTCGGTGGATACGATGAGAAAAGTGCGGCGCTGATCCAAGGCATCACCTTTGCCGGCGTGCTGCTGGATGAGGCCGCGCTGATGCCGCGCTCTTTTGTGGAGCAGGCCTGCGCCCGTTGTTCCATGGAGGGGGCACGGTTATGGTTTAATTGCAACCCGGAAGGCCCGCAGCACTGGTTTTACCGGGAATGGATTTTGAAGGCACAAGAAAAAAACGCATTGCACCTGCATTTTACGATGGAGGATAACCCGACGCTGAGCGAAGCGGTGAAGCGGCGGTACCGAAATTCCTATTCGGGGGCATTTTACCGGAGGTTTATTCTGGGCGAGTGGACCCAGGCCCAGGGGCTGGTGTATGACTTTTTCGACCGGGCAAAGGATTGTGCGCCGCCGATCCACGAGCCGTGCGAGCGGTATGCGGTGTCAGTGGATTATGGGACGGCGAATCCAGCGTCCTTCGGACTGTGGGGAAAACGCGGGGCGGCATGGTACCGTATCAGCGAATATTATTACGCTTCCCGCCGGGAAGGGAGACAAAAAACCGACGCGGAATATGTGGAGGAGCTTTGGCGCCTGCTGGATGGACGCAGGCCGGAGGTGGTGGTCGTGGACCCATCGGCGGCCAGCTTTATTGAAGCGCTGCGGCGCACGGGACTGCGGGTACAGAAAGCGGACAACGACGTGCTATGGGGCATCCGTGTGACGGCGGGTATGCTTAAGGAGAAAAAACTCATCCTTTGCAGCAACTGCGCTGATTGTTTGCGGGAGATGGAACTGTATTGCTGGGAAGAGGGTGCGGCGCGGGACGTTCCCCGTAAGGAGCACGACCACGCCATGGATGAGATGCGGTATTTTGCGGCATATCTTGCACGGCAGGAGCAGGGAGATGGATTTTATGCCGCTGCTGTGGCCCGTCGGGCCGGATAAAAAGGAGGGGGCAAGCATGAGATTGAGAAAGAAACCGGAGCCGGGTGTGTCGGCGACAGTACAGCTGCGCGCGGTATCCCGACAGCCCTTCGGCGCGCTGGAATCCTATGTGCCGCTGCACAACGGAGAAATTGCGCTGTATCGGGCGGTGCGGGAAGCGGTGCCGATCGTGGACGCGGCGCTGATGAAGATCATTCGTTTGGTGGGCGGCTTTGAGGTGCGGTGCGCGAACCGGACTGTGCAGGAGGAGCTGACACATTTCCTGCGGACGGTGCCGGTGGGTCGCGCACAGCGGGGACTGGATCATTTTCTGGAGCAGTATTTGGATTCCATGCTGACCTGTGGGCGGGCTGTAGGAGAGATTGTGCCCTGCAAAAGAGGCGGCGGCATCGCGGCGGTACTGTGTTCCGAGGCCGAGTCGGTGGAGGTGCGCGAGGGTGCCTCGCCGCTGGAATTTATGCTGTGTGTGCATGACGAAACCGGCGCGCTGCGGCCTGCGCCGCGGCAGGATCTATTGCTGTTTACGCCATTTAACCCGGAAAGCGGCAGTCCCTATGGCGTGTCACTGCTGCGCTCCATGCCATTTTTGACGGAGATTTTGCTTAAGATCTATCACGCGATCGGGCAGAACTGGGAACGTGTGGGAAACGTTCACTTTGCAGTGATTTATAAGCCGGAAGGGGACACTGACCGGACGCTGGCCAGGGAGCGCAGTGAACAGATTGCCCGGGAATGGGCTAGCGCCATGGAAAGCGCCAAGGGCGGCTATGTGCGCGACTTTGTAGCGGCGGGCAATGTGGATATCAAGGTAATTGGCGCAGACAATCAGGTACTGGACAGCGAAGTGCCGGTGCGGCAGGTCTTGGAGCAGCTGATCGCGCGGACGGGCATTCCGCCGTTTATGCTGGGACTGAACTGGTCGAGTACGGAGCGGATGAGTTCCCAGCAGGCGGATATGCTGACCACGGAGATGGATGCCATCCGGCGTACGCTGACGCCGGTGGTGGAAAAGGTGTGCCGGATGTGGCTGCGCGCGCAGGGCTATGCGTGTGATTTCGAAGTGGTGTGGGACACCATCAATTTGCAGGACGAGGTGGAGGACGCCAAAGCCCAGCTCTATCTGGAGCAGGCGCGCCAACTGCGGCTTGCCAACGACAAGGAGGAATTCGGATGAGAGAGATTCAGAAAAGCCTGCCCCCGGAAACGCCGTGCGCGGAACAGGCAGCGGATATGGCGCGGATCAACGCGCTGGCCAAGAGGGAAATGACACCCGAAGAGGTATATACCTTTTCTGTGCGGCTGTGCGACAACGAAATCGACCGGGACGGAGAGCGCTTTGATGAACAGACGCTGCGGGAGCTGGCGGCGCTGTTTGTGGGGAAAAGCGGTATCTTTGACCACTGCTGGTCCGCTCGGGGACAGACGGCGCGCATTTACCGCGCGGAGGTATGCCGCGAGGAAGGGCGTACCACGGCGGCGGGGGATGGCTACTGCTATGTGAAAGCAATGGCCTATATGCCGCGCACCGAGGGAAACCAGGAGCTGATCGAAGAGATTGAAGCGGGCATCAAAAAAGAGGTGTCTGTGGGATGCCGTGTGCGTGCGGCGGTATGCTCGGTGTGCGGCGCGGCGCGGGGCGAATGCGAGCATGTGCATGGGAAGCGATATGACGGCAGGCTGTGCTATACGGAGCTGCGGGGAGCGGAGGATGCTTACGAATGGTCGTTCGTGGCGGTGCCGGCACAGCGGGAAGCCGGCGTGATGAAACGGTTTTCGCCCCAAACACGCCGGACGCTGAAGGCATTTCTGCGCACGGAAGGCCGCGAGGAAGCCCTAGCGGAGCTGGAACAGCTGGAATGGGAGGCGGCGCTGGGCAAACGCTATTTGAACCATTTGCGCAGGGAGACGCTGCACTATGCCTGCTTGGCGGAGCCGGAGCTGGACGAAAAGATTTTTGCGTCGGCCCTGCAAAAGCTCAGCGAAGGAGAACTTTTGGAGCTGAAACGGGTGTATCAGGCAAAAGAAGAGCGCGCGGCGGCACAGCCGCAGCTGTCCTATGGCGCGCGGGAGCAAAGCACGGCAGACGGCAGTGCATTTTTGATTTGAGGAGGAGCGGAGATGAACGTTTCGTATGAAGGGATCGGCGCGTGGAGCGCCACATTTGAAACCGCGGATGCCCGAGAGGGCCAGGTGGTGAAGCTGAGTGCGCCGCGCACGGTGAGCCTGTGCACGGCGGGGGATGCTTTCTGCGGTGTAGCGGGGCCTGTGCGCGGCGGCGTATGCGGCGTACAGCTGGGCGGCCTGGCGGAGGTCAGCTACACCGGGACGGCACCCGGCGTGGGCAGCATTATTTTGACGGCCGACGGCAGCGGCGGCGTGTGTACGGCGGAGAGTGGAACAGCGTACTGGGTGCTGGCGGTGGATGAAAGCGCCGGACGCTGTGTGATCAAGCTTTAAGGAGGAAGAAACGATGGCATATCATTTTGACACGATAAAGCTGGAAAAGGGAATGTACGCCGAGAGCGGCAAGAGTTTTTCCTGCGTTTTGGAAGAACTGGATCCCGGCGAGCAGTACCGCGGCACGGCGCTGGAGGGATTGGACGCGTATCAGCGCCAGCTTAAGCGCTTTGATATCAAGGTAAAAGGTGCGCTGAGCGATGTGGTGGAGAAGTTTTTCCACACTACGGAATCGGCAGTGCTGTTTCCGGAATTTGTGGCACGGGCGGTGCGTCAGGGCATGGAAGAGGAAAACCTTCTGCCCCATATTACCGCGGCGGTGACACAGTTTGATGGGATGGATTACCGCTCTATCGCTTCGGTGCCGACCAAAGAGGACAAGGCGCTGCGTGTGGTGGCCGAGGGCGCCGCGCTGCCGGAAACCACGGTGAGAGCGCAAAGCAGCCTGGTACGGCTGCACAAACGCGGCCGGATGCTGGTCGCTTCCTATGAGGCAATCCGTTTTCAGCGGCTGGATCTGTTTGCGGTGACGCTGCGCCAGATCGGAGCACACATTGCGCGGATGCATCTGGAGGACGCCATTGATGTGATCATGAAGGGCGACGGAAACAACAATGCAGCCCAGAGTTATAAGATCGGCACGAAGCCCATTTCCGGCACGGCGGGCACCATGAGCTACAATGCGCTGCTGGACTTCTGGGCGCAGTTCGACCCGTATGAAATGAATACCATGCTGGTGAGCAGCGATGTGATGCTGGGTCTTCTGAAGCTGGAGGAATTCCAGAATCCGCTGACGGGCCTGAATTTCCAGGGTACCGGTACTCTGACCACGCCTCTGGGCGCCACGCTGCTGCGCACTTCGGCTATGCCGGCAGGTACGATGATCGGCATGGATAAGAACTATGCACTGGAGCGGATCACCAGCGGGGAGGTGCAGGTGGAGTACGACAAGCTGATTGACCGCCAGCTTCAGCGCGCGGCCATCACAAGCATTTCCGGCTTTGCCAAGCTTTATCAGGACGCGTCGAAGGTGCTGACGCTGCAGTAAACAAGCGCAGAGGAAACAGGAGGGACGGGAATGGATATGGAAACAGAAATCCAGACGCTGGCCCGAAGCATGACCGGCGCAGATCAGGAGGAGCAGGAGTATCTTGCGGCACTGTGCGCGGCACAGTGGGAACGAATTAGTCAAATGCTCCCGGAAGAGACGGAGCGCGGCTGCAGCCGCCTGATCTGCGCGGCGGCAAGCCTGGCCGCGGCGGATTATTTCAATGCCAAGGGCGCGGCGAGTACTGCTTCGTGGAGCGCCGGCGATGTGAGCGTACACAACCGAGATGGAGCATCCTGCGCTGCGGCAGCCAGAGAATTACGCGCTGCGGCAGAGCGGTTGTTGGCGCCGCTGTGCAGTGATGACGGCTTTGCCTTTTTGGGGGTGCGGGGATGACGGAATCGTTTGCTGACATCCTGCGGCAGTTTGGCGCGAGCGTGGAGATCGAGCACGCGAATGCATCCGTGCAGACGAGGGCGTTTGTGCAGATGATCCGGCGCCAGGAGACCAAAGAGCCCCGGGAGGAAACCAATTTCGGCGCGGCGGACCTGCGGCGCTGGCTGTATATCGGGCCGAAGGAGCAGCCGCTGCAGGCGGGAGATAAAGTGCGCGCCGGCGACGCCGTGTATGTGGCGCAGCATGCGGCGGCTATCTATGTGGGGGCGGAAAAATCCCACTGGTGGGGTATTCTGCGGCCGGAGAGAGAGGCCCTGGCATGAGTGCGGGGACGGAGACGGTGCGCGCCCGGCTGGCGCAGGCATTGGAAGCGCGGGGAATTCCCACGGCGCGGGCTTGGGACAGAACGGCGCTGCCGGCCCTTTCCGGCGCGGCGGCAGTGGTAGGTGTGCAGGAGACGCAAAGCGGTGCTGCGGCACTCTGGAACTATCTTGGCCAGCAGTGGGAGGCGGAGCTGGGCGAAATAGTGGAACGCTACGGCCGGGCGCTGGAGCTGAAACTGTATGTGGACTTTTATGCGCCGCGCGGAAGCGCGGCAGAGATCGAAAAGGGCTTTGAAGCGTTGGAGGAGGTTTTGCTCGCGCCCCTGGCGGAAGGGCTGCGGGCAGATGCGGTGCAGCGCGGCGAGATTGGCGCTGACGGCAAAAGCGGATATCTTAAGGGGCGGTGCACCGTGGCGTGCCGGGCCTATTTCACAGCGGTGCGTGCCGAAGAGGGCGCGGCACTAACGGATTTTCATTTGAAAGGTGTGGTGCAATGAACAGCACAGTAATTCATGAGCGGCCGGGGGTGTACTCTTCCTATGATGCTTCTTCAGCCATCAGCGGCGGCGCGGCCAAAAAGGTGATCGGTGTGGCAGCACGGGCTGCGAAAGGAGAGGCAAACAAAACCGTTCGCCTCACGAGCTATGCCGCGGGTGTGAACGCCTTTGGCGAGGACAATGAGAGCAGTGCCATGGAGGGATTGCTGCGGCTGCTGTATCAAAACGGCGCGGCAGCAGTGGCGGCGGTGGCAGTGGCGGCTTCGGCGGAAAAGGAGGACTATGAAGCGGCATTTAACGCGCTGAGTGCACAGGAGGATGTGGGTATCGTGGTGTGCGACAGCGCGGATACAGGGGTTTTGCAGGCGCTGCGCGACAATGTGACAGCGGCTTCTGGTGCGCGTCGGGAACGTATTGCCGTGGCCGGCAGCGAGGAGGAAACCGTGAGCGCCATGATTGAGCAAGCCGAGGCTCTCAACTGCGAACGTATGGTTCTTCTGGGCGGCCGGGCATTGGATACCGGCGGCAAAACGCTGAGCGGCCCGGCAGCTGCGGCAGCAGTGGCGGGGGTAATCGCGGCCACCGCCGATCCGGCGCTTCCCCTCAACGGCGCGCCGCTGGAGGGCATGAGCGGTGTGGCAGCAGATTTCAGCGACGATGAGATCGATCTGCTGGTGCGCGGCGGCGTGACGCCGCTGGAGAGCAATGCGGGGATCGTCAGCACGGTGCGCGGTGTGACCACCCGCACCACCACCGGAGGAGCAGGAGACAACACTTGGCGCGAGTTGAGCACAGTGCTGATTGTGGACAATGTGATTCCCCAGATCCGCAGCACGCTGCGCAGAACCTTCAGCCGGGCCAAGAACACGGCGCAGACCCGCAGCGCCGTGCGCTCCCGGGTGATCGTGGAGCTGGAAAACAAACGCCAGGCAGAGATTATCGACAGTTACGGCGATGTGACGGTACGCGCTTCGGAAGAGAATGCCACGGTGTGCGAGGTGGAGTTTTCCTTTGCGGTGGCCCACGGGCTGAATCAGATCTATCTGACAGCGCACATCACGATTTGAGAAAAGGAGGGGGATGGACATGGAAGTTTCGGGATTTCCCACCAGCAGCGATATTTATCTTGAGGTGGAAGGGAAAAAGGTGGCCGTGGTGCAGAGCTATACAGCCAAGGCCAGCAAGACCAGCCAGAGCGTGGAGGCTTTCGGCGAGAGTGAGCCGGTGGCGATCCTGCCGGGGCAGACCCAATACAGCCTGACACTTAAGCGCCTGTACGCCACGGATGAGGCCATCAGCGACGGAATCAACTTTTACGATTTGGCAGACTTTTCTCTGGTGATCTGCAAGCCGGACCGCAAAGTGATCTACAGCGGCTGCCAGTGGGGCAGCATTGCCGAGGAAGGACAGCTGGGTGCCATGGTGGCCGAAAGCGTGACGGTGCTGGCGGCCAAGCGCATGGAGGTGGCAGCCTGATGGAAAAAGCGCTGTATCGGCTTTTCAATGAGGAGCGGGCGCGGGATTTTACGCTGCGAGGCCAAAATGTGCGCATGGTACTGCTGAGCGCCGCGGAGCTGCTGGAGCTGCGCGCCAAAGAGCGCGCAGAGGAAGGCGGCGACGCTTTTTTCGATGGCCTGCGCGGCTGTGCGGCCCTGGTGGCCCGTTGCTTGAAGGTTTGCGGTGCACCGGTCTTTCGAAGCACCCGGGAGGTGCTGCAGACGCTGAGCGCGGAGGAGATCAACGCTGTGGCGGCGGCCTACAGTGCGTGGAGCCGGGAGATTGACCCTGGGTTCGACTGCGGTGAAGAGACCGTCGAAGTGCTAAAAAAAGTTTGAGGCACGCGCCGGAAGAGCGGCTGCGCTGGCGCGTGCTCAAACAATTCGGCGTTTTGCCCGGAGAGAAACGGGCAAAACGCATGACACGGCGGGAGCTGCTGTACTGCGTTTTGCAGCAACAGCTGGATGGTGAAGAGGTACTTTCTGAACTTTGCCCGGTATGCCGTGCCGCAGCTATGGAGCGGCGGTGCACCGTTTGCGGCGCGCTGCTGGCGGATACGGAAGGGACGGAGAACACGGCGTTTGACTGGGAACGTTATCAAAACATGAAAGAGGGAAGATCCGTTTGACATATTGGAGGGCACTGGAGAAACGTAGTAAGATTCTCTGGCAGGCGCTGTTCAGTCAAAGC
Source organism: bacterium 210917-SL.2.15 (assembly GCA_020555605.1). Lineage (GTDB taxonomy): Bacteria > Bacillota > Clostridia > Oscillospirales > Oscillospiraceae > Pseudoscillospira. The sequence continues at coordinate 88,090 of JAJCJC010000008.1, forward strand.
GCTTTGATTGAGCGGGGCGTGTCAGTTTACATAGATACCCGTGCCGTACCGCAGGGTGCGGAGGGGGAGGGGCAGGCGGCTGCAACGCCACCTGCCCCGGAGGAAACAGCATGGATGGCAGACGCAGCGGCAGAAACGCTGCAGCTGCCGGACGGTCAAAGAGATACCGCTGCTGCGTGGGTGCTTCCGGCAGCGGCGCGGAAAAAGCCGTCGAAGGATGCGGAAGAACGGGCGCTGCCGGACGGCATGCAGATGGGAACGGGACGTTTGGATGAAACGTTCGGCAACCGGACGCCGGAGGGAAGGGATGAATTCGTTTTGGCTTCCGATGCCGGTGCGGCGCGGCTGCTGGAAGAGCTGCGGCAGATCGAACGGAGCGGTGCACCGCTGATCCGGCAGGGCAGGCATGCGGCTGCAGCGGAAGAAAACGAGCTGAGCAGCCCGGTGGTGGGGGCAGAAATGGCGGATTGGTCAGCCTGGTTGGAACGGGATGCCCGCCGTTACGACGGCGGTTTTGAACTGATGTAAGTCCAATGGTATTAAGTCAAGAGGGTGATGCAAGAAAAAATTGAGTAAAACAGTGCACAAAGCAGGATGTCGGCAGAAAAAAGGCAACACCAACCAAAGCCCTGTCCCCTAAGATTTTTTGAAA
>JAJCJC010000080.1 GCA_020555605.1 bacterium 210917-SL.2.15
GATGGAATCCCAACCGGACCTTTTCATCCATGGAAATGCTGGTATATACAGGGGCTTCAAACAGGCTCTCAGGCATCACCTGCTCTCCCGCCTCCAGTTTTCTGTTCTCAATATAGCCAATATAACCGTCTCCGGTCCTCACTCTGGACCATTTTTCCATGGGCTCCAGAACATCCACGGACTCTCCCTGGGACAGTTCTGTGAGGATCGGGCTTTTAACCCCGCCCTTTTCCCGGACCCGCCCTGTCTTCTTTATGACAGCAGTGTCATAGGGCTCCCATATGGTATCGATAAACACCCGCTTGATCTGGCTTGTGGCAAAGGACTGGGTACGGATATCCGTATAATTTACCACCAGTCCCAGGGATAAATACATCCCCTGGTCCGTCACCT
>JAJCJC010000081.1 GCA_020555605.1 bacterium 210917-SL.2.15
TTTCTGTAGTAACTTCTGATAATGTGAGTGTGCTAGACGTTGTATCAAATACAAAAGTGTTAGCAACACAAACTGCTCTTACTCAAATTGAGGAGGTGCTTGCATAATGAACTTACTAGACGTAATCAAACGCCCAGTGATCACTGAAAAATCAATGCTTGCCATGGATGACAAGAAATACACTTTTGAAGTGGACACTCGCGCAAACAAAACTTTAGTAAAACAAGCGGTAGAAGCTGCTTTTGACGTTAAAGTCAAAAACGTGAACATCGTGAACGTACGTGCGAAATTCAAACGTATGGGCAAATATGCAGGATATACAAAAAAACGTCGCAAAGCGATCGTTACAATGACTGAAGATTCAAAAGAAATCCAATTATTCGAAGCTGCT
>JAJCJC010000082.1 GCA_020555605.1 bacterium 210917-SL.2.15
AGAGTGACAAGTGATTGTCAACTCTTTTTTAAAAGTTTTTTTCGATTTCGTTTTTCGAAATCTTTCAGCAACTCATTTATCATAACTTATTGTTCGTTATTTGTCAAGAACTTTTTTGAAGTTTTTTTCGATAGAATCAAGCTTCGCAAGCTGTTCTTTTTTTAACAACTCAGTTATCTTATCATGTCATTATCAACATGTCAATAACTTATTTTTTATTATTTTAAGTTATTGGTGTTCTTTTAAACAAATAATAATATATCAACATCACATACGAAAGTCAATAAGAAAATGCTTATTTATCAACATTTCCGGCTTATATGATCGTTAATTAGTTCTTCTCCTTTTTTTGTTCGTCTTTATAACCTTAAAAAACGAGAAATCCTT
>JAJCJC010000083.1 GCA_020555605.1 bacterium 210917-SL.2.15
TTCGCGATCATGTATCTATTAAAATTCGGAGGATGACCATGGCATACTTCAGGACGTGCGAATATTGTGGAGGGGCCCTTGATCCGGGAGAGAAATGCGACTGCCGCAGACAACGGAACCGGAATTATACATCCATAGAAGGAGCTGGATACACTCCAAAGCAGATTCATCCCATGGATTACCACAATAAAAAACCGGCTGAATAGTATAGGGCTATCCAGCCGGAAGCATAGGAGGGTGTACCCATCCAAATGCCTGTGCAATACCAGTATAAGGGATCCACAGGGAAAAATCAATAAGATTCGGAGGCATAAATGATACCCCAAAATCTAATCAAAATAAAAGACATAGCAGCATTTCGGGATTCGCTAAAGGAAGGGGACAAG
>JAJCJC010000084.1 GCA_020555605.1 bacterium 210917-SL.2.15
TTTCATTTCTTCATGTGGGATAAAGCTAATCGGTGTATCTGGTAACAGTAGTTTGATTTTTTCCAATATTTCCGGATTCATTGTCTTTATTTCTTCCGCCAATTCAATGGATTGTACTTCAAGTTCTTCTAAAACGTTTTCTAAAACAGATAAAAAACTTGGAAGTCCATTTGAAACAGCTAAATCTATTTTTTCAGTACCAAAGGGAACAGGCATGCCTGCGTCCCCGATACTTAATTTGTCAAAGTGTCCCATTTGTGCGATTACTCGTGAAATATCTGAATTGATGACTTTTCCTTTTTTCATGTTTGTTTCTTCCTCTCGTTGTTAATTTATGACTGCTGATTGTTCTAAAGCTTCACGGTAAGGGATAGAAGGTTGCG
>JAJCJC010000085.1 GCA_020555605.1 bacterium 210917-SL.2.15
TTTCCAAACGAGCTCTACTGGAACAGTACGCCTAAATTGAAAAAGATCACGATGAAATCTGTACCGATGGCTAGTGCAACTGAAGCATTGAACTCTAAGCTATATGACATGATTTTCCAAATGCCAACAGATACTTATGATACGTATAAAGAAATTGCTGGCTATACAAACTTAGGACGTGAACAAACTTCTTATACTTATCTAGGATTCAAGTTAGGTAAATGGAATTCAGATACAAAGAGTGTGGAATACAATCCAGATTCAAAAATGGCTGATAAATCATTACGTCAAGCCATGGGCTATGCATTAGATAACAATGCAGTAGGTGAACGTTTCTATGCAGGTTTGAGAAGCAATGCGACTTCATTGATCCCACCAGTAT
>JAJCJC010000086.1 GCA_020555605.1 bacterium 210917-SL.2.15
CCATAATCTGTTTATTGGCTCCACAGTAAATGGTACTACTACCACCTTCCCAAAAAGTATCTATATGGGGGTGGCTACCGCTGGAAATACGATCGATTCCGTTACACCCAATGCGGATAAAAGTTATTCTTTTACACCCTCAACATGGGGAGGGCTTCCTGCCGGAGGGGGTATTAGTACTTTTTCAATCGGTATACAGTTAGCAAACGATATTCCATTCACAGGGTACTCGATCAAAAATGGACAGATCGTTGATAACAAGGGGAATATTTCAGTTGTTCCAACCTATCAAGCAGCGACGGTTCAGGTCAATGCAAACCAACCTGGAACATTCTCTTATACTGTTAATGGCGGGATAGCACAAACTGGAACATACGGGACT
>JAJCJC010000087.1 GCA_020555605.1 bacterium 210917-SL.2.15
TGAACAGCTGTTTTTGTTTGGCCGTTCTTATTACTTGATGCAGAACAGCTTTTTCACAACCTATTGAATCGATTATTAAGCGATTTTTTTAGAAACAAATTTTCCATGTTTGCTATGTTCTTTAATTAAGAAACGTACGTAATGAGCAAGAACGTAGAAGACAACTACACTTGCAAACAGACATTCCGCAACTTTTAAGAAATCCAATACGCTACTATAGATACCTAAACTGTTGAAGTAATGAACAGTAGTAAATATAGCTGTTGCAGAGATAACAAGCGGAAATGTAAAGGCTGCATAGCTTGGATAAAAACGAAGCTTGAACAAACGTGGAAGCATAGACAGCACAACGAAATACAATACTCGAGATAAAGCGAAC
>JAJCJC010000088.1 GCA_020555605.1 bacterium 210917-SL.2.15
GCAGATGAGATCTTGAATACAAAAGATTTCCAAAAATATATCAGTGGTACGGTGAAAAGAACCAAAGATAGTGCCTGGGGTGGAACAAAAACCTTTAATGTACAGGACCTATGGGATAAAAGCTCATTGTTGAGTTCGGAAACAATGAATTATGACAGTGAGAACAAGGTTATTTATTATAAAACAGCACAATATACAGTCCAAATTGCCTCTGGTATAGACATTGAAGTAGATATGAACATTAATTTGGGACAATGGGCTAAAGATACAGGACGTCTCGTAGAACGTAAACCTAACTATAGCATCACAGCTAAAACAGATGCTAACTCGATGGCTATTGGTTTCACAAATAAAATTGTTGGTAGTGTCTCAAGTGATG
>JAJCJC010000089.1 GCA_020555605.1 bacterium 210917-SL.2.15
CGGCACACTCCGGCTTGCTTGATTATTGTGAAAGTCCTTTGTTTTCGGTCAAAAAAAGAAGGGACTAAGCCAGAATGCCTTGGTTTTCAAGGTCTTTCTGATTTAGTCCTATTATCGCACAATAATCTTTTACAATAATACAGTTGATTTTTCCGGCCTGAACCATTGTTAAAAGTTCCTGCACCGCCGGACGCTCAAAGTTTGTCCCCGTATGACCATTGTCAATAAATTCCAAAATCTCGCTGTTATCCC
>JAJCJC010000009.1 GCA_020555605.1 bacterium 210917-SL.2.15
TGCCTGATAATCCTCTACGGCCTGAATCTTTAGCTCCGGTGGTATTTTGCCTTTTAAGCTCATGATAATTGCTCCCTCCGTTTCGACAGTTTTGTTTTTCCGCTGTCTACTTTAAAGGGAGCATATCGCAACGAAAGCCGCTCCACGTTCTCTTTTTCTTTGTACCGCTGCGCTCCACATTTCTTTTTCTCTTGCAAGAGAAAAAGAAATGTGGGGCGCAATCGTTCCTCCCTCTGCCAAGAGGGAAAAATCGCCTATTTCTTCTTTTTCGGCCAAAGCACTGAAACTCCGGCCCAAAGAAGGTACAGTCCGAAGGCTTTACGCAGCAGCTGCGTGTCCACAAAGGCGGCCGCCACGGCGCCGGCTACCGCCAGCGCCACGCCCGGGGGAATCGCGCCTCGGATGGCCTCTTTTTTGAGATATCCGTTTTTCTTATGGTAGTAGAGGGAACCGAGGGCGGTGGGCAGGAAATACAGCAGATTGATGCAGCGGGCCACGGGGCCTTCCACACCTAAAAACAGGGTCATCACCAACAGCAGCAGCGTGCCGCCGCCGATGCCGAAAGCGGAGACGATGCCCGTGCCAAAGCCGACGGCGGCGGCGATCAGGGCCTGCGTCATGTGAGATACCGCCATGCGCCGTAGAGGATAAACACGGCAAAAATGCGCTTGAGCCACAGCGGCGGCATTTTGCGGAACAGTTTGCCGCCGATCAGCCCGCCCGCCGCGCCGCCGATGAGATAGGGCGCCGACTGAAGCCAGGGAAAGTCCACAAAGAAGAGCTGGGCCAGGAAGGACACCGCGCAGATGGGAAAAATAATTGCCACCGCGCTGGCAAAGGTTTCCTTGGCTTTCAGTTCCCCGCTTTTGAGCAGCAGCGGCACCAGCACCATGCCGCCGCCTCCGCCGAATAACCCGTTTACAAATCCCGCCGCCCCTCCGGCGATTCGATACATCGTTTTCTTTTCCATGCTGCGTTACCGCCCCCCTGTATGTCCCTGTATGTAGATAAAAAAGGAAACGTTCTGTTTCAAAAGCGCGGGAGCCGTGTGCGCGGCGCATCCGGCAGGGCAGACGGAGAGAAGGGAAAGGGGGGGAGGCTCCCCCCTTTCGGCCTTTTTAGAGCGTGAAGCTCTCGCAGTCGGTGCACTTGACTTCGGTGGGGTTGGCTTCGTGGGTGCCCACCTGGATGCTGTTCAGTGCGCAGTAGTTGTCGCTCTTGCAGTGATGGGCGCACTGGGTGACAGAGCACTTGATGGCTTTGTTCGGGGTGCAGGAACAATTGGACATAATCGTTACCTCCTGAATATTTGCCGAAACAGGAAAACGACGATACCCTTTTGTTTTCTTGTTCCGGCAGTCAAACTTCTGGAAAACCGTTTGGCTTTCCACGGGGCTTATTGTGCGCGTTGCTCTGTAAAATATGCAAAAGAAAAAAGTGCGCATTCAAAACATGGAATGCGCGCTTTTTTGCAGCGTCTTTTGGGATCACGGTTTGCTGTAGCCGTAGGGATGGCTGCTGTGCCAACGCCAGGCCGAACCGATGATGTCTTCAATGGAAGCGTGTTTGGGCTGCCAGTGCAGCACCTGCATGGCTTTTTCGCTGGAGGCGATTAGGGTGGCAGGGTCGCCGGGGCGGCGGCCTTCTTCCGACACGGGGATTTCGCATCCGGTGACGCGCCGGGCCGCTTCAATGATTTCGCGGTTGGTGAAGCCCTGGCCGTTGCCCAGATTGAACGCGGTGGAGGGGTGGCCGGCTTTCAGGTATTCCAGCGCCAGCAGGTGGGCGTCGATCAGATCTTCCACGTGGATGTAATCGCGCACGCAGGTGCCGTCCCGGGTGGGGTAGTCTGTGCCGAACAGGCTCAGCTTCTCCCGCTGGCCCAGGGCAGTGGCCAGCACCAGGGGGATCAGATGGGTTTCCGGGCTGTGGTCCTCGCCGATGGAGCCGTCGCTCCATGCGCCAGCCACATTGAAATAGCGCAGCGCCACATATTTGAGCCCGTGGGCATAGTCGTTCCAGCGCAGCATGCGCTCCACGATCAGCTTGCTCTCGCCGTAGGCGTTGGTGGGGTTCTTGGGGTGCTCTTCGTCGATGGGGGTGTATTCCGGCTCGCCGTAGGTGGCGGCGGTGGAGGAGAAAATGAGGTAGGGCACGCCGTATTTCACCATAGTGTCCACCAGGGTCAGGCCGGCCATGCAGTTGTTGCGGAAATACTGCTCCGGCATGCTCATGCTTTCGCCCACCAGGGAGAAGGCTGCAAAGTGGATCACCGCTTCGATGTGCTCCCGGCGAAACACATCCTCCAAAAATACACGGTCGCCCACGTCGCCCACATAGAGGCGTCCGCCTTTGAGGGATGCGCGGTGGCCTTTGGACAGGTTGTCCACCACCACGGTGTCGATGCCGCGGGAAACGAGGGCGGCCACGCAATGGCTGCCGATGTAGCCGGCGCCGCCGGTCACAAGAATAGACATAGGATCGAATCTCCTTCTATTTTAATAACGGTTTTCTTCCGGACACTGCCCGCTGCGGGCAGGAGTGCGTTCCATTTTTATTATAGCATCTTGACCGGGCGGCGCAAGAAAAAATAAAATGAATAATTATACAGAGTATGAGCGAATATATGCATTCCAAAAGTGCAAAACCACAAAAGGAAGTTTCAAAATACAAAAGAAAATTGTGTAAAACAGGAAAAATAGAAAAAGGAGAGGATTTTGTATTGCATAATCATTCAAAAGCGGTATAATAGGCATACCTGATGGAAGAACGGGAAAAGAAATTTTGATTACATACGGAGGCGTTTCATCGATGAAAGAGATCAAAAAAGTCGTTTTGGCGTATTCCGGCGGTCTGGATACTTCGGTCCTGATCCCCTGGTTGAAAGAACATTATAACAATTGCGAAGTCATTGCCGTTTCCGGCAACGTGGGCCAGGCGGACGAACTGCAGGGCCTGGAGAAAAAAGCCAAGGCCACCGGCGCGTCCAAGCTGTATGTGGAGGACCTGACCGAGGAATTTGTGGACGACTATATCATCCCCACCATGCAGGCCGGCGCCGTGTATGAGGACGGGTATCTGCTGGGCACCTCCTTTGCCCGCCCGCTGATCGCCAAGCGCCTGGTGGAAATCGCGAAAAAGGAAAAGGCCGACGCCATCGTGCACGGCTGCACCGGCAAGGGCAACGATCAGGTGCGCTTCGAGCTGGCCATCCGTCACTTTGCCCCGGAGATGACCATTATCGCGCCCTGGCGCTTCTGGGAGTTCAAATCCCGTGAGGATGAGATCGAGTATGCCGAAGCGCATAAGATCCCGTTGAAAATTGACCGCGAGACCAACTATTCCAAGGATAAGAATCTGTGGCATTTGAGCCATGAGGGCCTCGACCTGGAGGACCCCGGCAACGAGCCGACCTATGAGAAAGAGGGCTTTTTGGAGATGGGCGTTTCGCCCATGCAGGCGCCCGACGAGCCGGAATATGTCACGCTGGACTTTGAAAAGGGTGTGCCTGTGGCCCTCAACAGTAAGGAAATGAGCGCCAAGGAGATTGTGCTCGCCCTCAATGAGATCGGCGGCAAAAACGGTATCGGCTTGGTGGATCTGGTGGAAAACCGTTTGGTGGGTATGAAGAGCCGCGGCGTGTATGAGACGCCCGGCGGCGCCATTCTGTACCGCGCCCACCAGGTGCTGGAAACCATCACGCTGGATAAGGACACGGCCCACTACAAGCAGCAGGTGGCCATCAAGTTCGCCGACCTGGTGTACGACGGCCAGTGGTATACGCCCCTGCGCGAGGCATTGAGCGCCTTTGTCACCTCCACCCAGGAGCATGTCACTGGCACGGTGCGGCTGAAGCTTTACAAGGGCAACATGATCAACGCCGGCGTTTGGTCCCCCTATACGCTCTATGACGATGCCATCGCTTCCTTCGGCGAGGAAGAGTCCATCTATAATCAGGCGGATTCGGAAGGTTTCATCAAGCTCTTCGGCCTGCCTATCACCGTGCAGGCGCTGATGGATGAGCGGCGCGCCGCTGCTGTGAAAGAGCAGAAGACCGCCAAAAAGGCTGCGGTGAAGAAAGCCTCCGTCAAGGCGGCCATGACCGCAGCCAAGGCCGTGGGCGACGCGGCCGCCAAGGCGGGCGAGACTGTGGTGAAAACCGCCAAGACCGCCAAAAAGACCGCTGCCAAGAAAGCGGCGGGAAAGAAGAAGTAATCGGAGGGCACTGCGCCGGGGCGGGGAGACGATTCCCCGCCCCGCGCCGTATGGGCCCGGCGAGATGCATATTTATTCTTTTTATAAAATGATACGACTGTAAGAGAGGAATTTCGTTTATGAAACTGTGGTCCGGGAGATTCCGCAAGGAAACCGACGCGCTGGTCAACGATTTTAATTCGTCCATCCCCTTTGACCAGCGGCTTTACCGTGAGGATATAGAGGGCAGTGTGGCCCATGCCGCCATGCTGGGCGAGCAGGGCATTATTTCCCGCGCTGATGCGGAGAACATCCGCGCGGGGCTGCGCGGTATCCTCGCCGATGTGGAGGCGGGGACGATCGAATTTTCCGCCGACAACGAGGATATCCACATGAATGTGGAAACCATTTTGACGGCGCGCATCGGCGACGCGGGCAAACGCCTGCACACCGCCCGCAGCCGCAATGACCAAGTTGCCCTGGATTTCCGGCTGTACCTCAGGCGGCAGATCGGCGAGATTGTGGGGCAGCTGCTGCACTTCCAGCAGGTGCTGCTGGAGCAGGCCAAGCAGCACACGGAAACGGTGATGCCGGGCTATACTCATCTGCAGCGGGCGCAGCCCATCACCTTTGCCCATCATCTACTGGCCTATGCCCACATGCTCTGCCGGGACGTGACGCGGCTGGAGGACTGCCGCGCGCGCATGAACGAATGTCCCCTCGGTTCTGGCGCCCTGGCCGGCACCACCTATCCCATCGACCGCTTTGCCACCGCCGAAGCGCTGGGCTTTGACCGGCCCATGGGCAACAGCCTGGACGGCGTCAGCGATCGGGATTACGCCCTGGAATTCCTGTCGGCCTGTTCGATTCTGATGATGCACCTCTCCCGTCTGGCGGAAGAGACGATCCTCTGGTGCAGCTGGGAGTTCAAGTTCATCGACCTGGACGATGCCTATTCCACCGGCTCGTCCATCATGCCCCAGAAGAAGAATCCGGATGTGGCGGAGCTGGTGCGGGGCAAAACCGGCCGTGTGTATGGCTCCCTGATGGGCCTCCTGACGGCGATGAAGTCTCTGCCGCTGGCCTATAACAAGGACATGCAGGAGGACAAAGAGCCGGTGTTCGATGCCATCGACACTGTGAAACTGTGCATCCCTGTGTTTGCCGGCATGATCGAAACCATGACCGTACACCCGGAGAACATGCGCCGCGCCGCGGGCCGGGGCTTTATCAACGCCACCGACTGCGCCGACTATCTGACGAAAAAAGGCATGCCCTTCCGCGACGCCTATACCGCCGTGGGCAATCTGGTGTACTACTGCCAGGAGCGGGGCAAGACGCTGGAGGAGTTGACGCTGGAAGAACTGCAGAAGACGTCGCCGCTGTTTGAGAAGGACGTGTACGAGGCGCTGAACCTGGAAAACTGTGCCATGAGCCGTGCCTCCTTCGGCGGTCCCGCCAAGGCTGAGGCGGAGCGCCAGATCCGCGAGATCGAAGCCTTTATCCAAACAAGAGAGAGTGTGTAATCCATGAGCAAACCCATTGTATACATCGACGGCAAGGAGGGCACCACCGGCCTGCAGATTTATGACCGGCTGGCGCAGCGGCAGGACATCGACCTGCTGCTGATCGACGAGGACAAGCGAAAAGATGCGGCTGAGCGGAAAAAGTGCATCAACGCGGCGGACATCGTGTTTTTGTGCCTGCCCGACGCGGCGGCAAAGGAGGCCGTGTCCCTGACGGAAAATGACCGCACCCGGATCATTGACGCTTCCACGGCCCACCGCACGGCGGAAGGCTGGGCCTACGGCTTTGCTGAGCTGTCGAAGGAGCATCGCGCCGCCATTGCCGGAGGGAAACGTGTGGCCAACCCCGGCTGCCATGCTACGGGTTTTATTTCCGCCGTATACCCGCTGGTGAAATACGGCCTGCTGCCGCCGGATTACCCGCTGACCTGTTTTTCCCTGACCGGCTACAGCGGCGGCGGGAAAAAGATGATTGCAGAATATGAGGCTGCGGACAAGAACGCGGCACTGTATGCGCCGCGGCTGTACGGCCTGAATCTGGAGCACAAGCATCTGCCGGAGATGCAAAAGGTGTGTTCCCTGCTGCGCGCACCGGTGTTCTGCCCCATTGTGGACGATTACTACAAGGGCATGGCCACCTCTGTGGCGCTGCACACCGCCCTGCTGCCGGGCCATCCCACAGCGGCGCAGCTGCACGACGTGTTGGAGAGCCACTATGCCGGCTCGGCCCTTGTTTCCGTGGCGCCGCTGGGCTATACGGAAAAGATGATTGCCGCCAATGCCATGGCCGGCAGTGACAAGCTGCAGCTGATTGTTTGCGGCCACGAGGATCAGGTGCTGATTACGGCCTTGTTCGACAACCTCGGAAAGGGCGCCTCCGGCGCGGCGGTACAGAACATGAACCTGATGCTGGGGCTGGAAGAAACCACGGGACTGAATCTGTGAGCGGAGGCCGTGCCGGTATGGCGGAACGGCGCGGCGGTACGGACAAAACCGCTCTGCCCCATGTGAAATGGAAGGAAAAGAGAAGAAGGAATGGACATGTTGAACTGGATTTCCGGCGGCGTATGTGCGCCGGAGGGATTTACGGCGGCCGGCGTGCATGCCGGTGTGAAGGCGGGCAGCAATGCGGAGAAGAAGGATTTGATGCTTCTTTATTCCGAAAAGCCCTGCGCCGCCTGGGGTATGTATACGCAAAACGTAGTCAAGGCGGCCTCGGTGCTGTGGACGCGCCAGGCGCTGCAGAACGGCACGGCCCAGGCCGTGGTGGCCAACAGCGGCAACGCCAACGCCTGTTGCGAACAAAGCGGCGAGAATGCGAAACGGATGGCCCGGACGGCGGCCAAACTGCTGGGAATCGCGCCGGAGGATGTGGTGGTCGGTTCCACCGGCGTCATCGGTCAGACCATCAACATTGCCGCCATTGAGCAGGCGCTGCCCGGCTGCGCGGAGCAGCTGAGCCGTACCGGTTCTGACGCGGCGGCCCAAGCCATCATGACCACGGACACTGTGAAAAAAGAAGAAGCTGTGGCGGTGGAAATCGGCGGAAAGACTGTGACGATCGGCGGCATTTCCAAGGGCAGCGGTATGATCCACCCCAATATGGGCACCATGCTGTGCTTTTTGACCACTGACTGTGCGATTTCCAAAGGACTGGTCCGGATGGCGCTTCAGGAGGCCGTGCGCGGCAGCTTCAACCGCATCAGCGTGGACGGTGATACCTCCACCAACGACACCTGCGTGCTGCTGGCCAACGGCATGGCCGGCAATGCGGAAATCACGGAGAAGGGCGAATCTTATATCCTGTTTGTGGAAGCGTTGAAAGCACTGTGCGTCAAATTGGCCCGTCAAATGGCCAAAGACGGCGAAGGAGCCAAACATCTGATTACCTGCACCGTGTCCGGCGCGCGGGACGAGCAGAGTGCTGAAACCATTGCCAAAAGCGTCATCGCTTCCAGCCTGACCAAGGCTGCGGTGTTCGGCTGCGATGCCAACTGGGGTCGGGTGCTGTGCGCCATGGGCTATTCCGGCGAGTCCTTTGACCCTGACCGGGTGGATGTGACCTTCTCCTCAGAAAACGGCGCGGTAGACGTCTGCCGCGCGGGCCGCGGACTGTCCTTTGACGAGGAAGCGGCCAAGCGGGTCCTTTCTGCCGGCGAGGTGGTCATCGCCATTGCCATGGGTGAGGGCGAGGGATGCTGCACCTGTTGGGGCTGCGACCTCACCTATGACTATGTTCAGATTAACGGAGATTACCGCACGTGAGCGATCTGTCTTGTGTTTGCTGTAGTACGAGCAAAAAAGATGAACGGGGAAGCAGTCCCGTATATGAGCAAAGAAGGGGTAACGATGAACAGTACAAATTATGAGCGGGCGCAAACACTGGTGCAGGCGCTGCCGTATATCCAGAAATTCTACGGCAAGACCATCGTGGTAAAATATGGTGGCAACGCCATGGTCAACGGTGACCTGTTTGCTGCGGTGATGGAGGATATCGTCCTGTTGAACCTGGTGGGCGTGAAGGTGGTGCTGGTGCACGGCGGCGGACCGGAGATCAGCGAAATCCTGGACCGGCTGGGCATTGAATCCCGGTTTATCAACGGCTTGCGCTATACCACAAAAGAGGCCATGCATGTGGTGCAAATGGTGCTGTGCGGCAAGGTGAACAAAAATCTGGTGGATCGGATCTCCCGGATCGGCGGCCATGCCGTAGGCCTTTCGGGGCTGGATTCGGCCCTGATCCAGGCAAAAAAGCTCGACCGGGGCGACGGAGAGGATTACGGCCTGGTGGGCGAGATCACGCAAGTGAACCCCAATGTGCTGGAAACGGCGTTGGCCAACGGCTTTATCCCCATCGTAGCCACGGTGGCCCAGGCGGCAGACAACACCGACGAGGGCTATGTATATAACATCAACGCCGACACCGCAGCGGCTAAGCTGGCCGTGGCACTGCAGGCGGAGAAGCTGATTCTGCTGACAGATGTGCGCGGCGTGCTCCGCGACCCGAAGGATGAGGGAAGCCTGATCCATGTGATCCATCCCGGGGAGCTGGTGGATTACCGCACGCAGGGTATTCTCACCGGCGGCATGATCCCCAAAACAGACTGCTGTGCCGAAGCGGTGGCCGGTGGGGTCAAGCGTACCCATATCATCGACGGCCGCATCCCCCATTCCATTTTGATCGAAATGCTGACCGACGAAGGTATCGGAACCATGATACTCAATGAGGAGGAACATGTGTAATGGAAAACCAGGAACTGATGGCCCGGGATGCGCAATGCGTCATGCAGACCTACGGCCGCTTCCCCATCGCCATTGATCACGGCCAAGGCGCGCTGCTGTACGATGTGGAGGGCCGGGAATATGTGGATTTCACCTCCGGCATCGGTGTCAACTGCCTGGGCTACGGCAACTGGCAGTGGGCCAGCGCCGTGGGCGCACAGGCTTTGCGCTTGGCTCATGTGTCCAATTTGTTCTACAGTGAACCGTATATTGCGCTGGCCGAGCAGCTGTGCGCGCGTTCCGGGCTGAGCGCGGCTTTTTTTGCCAACGGCGGCGGCGAGGCCAACGAAGGCATGATTAAGCTGGCCAGAAAATACAGCTTTGATAAGTACAGCCATGGCCGGAGCACCATCATCACGCTGAACAATTCTTTTCACGGCCGCACTGTCACCACCTTGTCAGCCACGGGCCAGGCGGTGTTCCACCAGTATTTTTTCCCCTTTACCGAGGGCTTCCGCTATGCCGATGCCAACGACATTGACTCCATCCGCGATGCCGGAGGCGACGATGTGTGCGCCGTGATGCTGGAGTTGGTACAGGGCGAGGGCGGCGTATACCCTATGGAACAGGAGTTTGTACACCAGCTGGCGGTGCTGTGTGCCGAAAACGACTGGTTGCTGTTGGTGGATGAGGTGCAGACCGGCATCGGTCGCACGGGCACCTTGTTCGCCTATCAGCAGTACGGCATTCTGCCAGATGTTGTCTCCTTTGCCAAGGGCATCGGCGGCGGTTTGCCGCTGGGCGGTATCCTGGCTAATGAAAAATGCCGCACTGTGCTGGGACCGGGGATGCACGCTACCACCTTCGGCGGAAATCCGGTTTCCTGTGCCGGTGGCTGTGCTGTGCTGGAACAGCTCAGTGACGATGTGCTGGAAGAAGTGAAAATCAAGGGCGAGCTGATCCGGGACTATATTGAGGGGATGCACAGCCCTTACGTTGCCGGCGTGCGGGGACTGGGGCTGATGATCGGCATACAGCTGACGGGTATCTCCCATAAAGAGTTGGCGCAGCGCTGTATCGACCGGGGGCTTTTGGTGTTGACGGCAGGAAAAGATACACTTCGTTTGCTGCCGCCGCTGACCATTACCAGGGAAGAGATCCTTCGCGGACTGGATATTCTGCGCAGTGTCTTGTGTGAATAAAAAGCGGAAAATGTATTCAGCCATCCGGAAACTATTATGTTTCCGGGTGGCTTTTTCTTTTATGGACGCAAGAAAAAACTACTTAGTAAAAATTGAATATCCAATTTCTCCCATTTCATGTCTACCGGATGTCTACCAGAATGGGGGGCGGAAGTGATTAGAGCGCAGGGGGTGGAAAGAGAGCAGCGGAAGTGTCTGTCAGAGAAATGTCTACCAAATTAAAAATCACTGTGTTTGGTAGTCCCCGGAAAGGCCGCTGTGGTGCGGCTTTCCGGGGATTCTGCGTTGTAATCAAGGGAAGCTATGCGGTATTTATAACCCGAAATTTTGGAGGGAAAACGGGCTGTTTGTGCCAAATCAAATCACTTTTTGGAGCGAAACGATCAAAAGGGAGGACTACCGAACCATGAAGAATCTGAAAAAGGTTCTGTCCCTGGTGTTGGCGCTGGCCATGGCATTGAGCCTGATGACCGCCGCCTTCGCCGCGGACGCAAGTGACTACAAGGATTACTCCAAAGTCACTTACAAAGAGGCGGTCGATGTTATGACTGTGGCAGGTATTTTCAATGGCGGCGACGGCAACAACATCGGCACCTATTACGATGCTTATGACGATTCTGACAAGAACGAACTGCCCGGCTTTGACACCAGCATCTATGAGGAAGGCACCGTTCTGGCTGTGGCCATGAACGGCAAGAAGGCTGTTGCCAGCTATGTGGCCGATGTGGTCACCGAGACGCCCACTTCCGTGAAGGAAGCTATTAACGGCAACATCACTATCGACGGCGCCAAATACAACTATGCAGGCGAACCCGCCGGCAACTATTGCTAAGGGCTATGTCATTGCCGTTGACGGCGCTTGCGCAGCTAACCTCGAGGACATTTGCTACGTCACTGCTATCTACAGGGATGTTGTTGGCGGAGAAGATGTCTACTATGCACAGTGCGTTTCCTCCGAAGGCAAAGTTGATTCTGTTGAAGTCGAAAAGGGAGCTTTGCAGGTGGCAGGTTTTGAAGCCGCAAAGGATGCACTGTGACCACCAAGGTTTCCGACGGCGATCATGCGGGCCTGTATGAGTTCACTGATAAGAAAGTTGCCCCCACCGCTACGGCAGAAGAGCGGCGTGGACGCCAAGGGCCAGAGCGCTGTAGAAGACGGAGAAGGCGGTGCAATATAAAAAAAGCTCCCGCCATGAGGCGGGAGCTCGGAAAGATCAGATTTTGGCGCGGTAGTTTCCGTGCACCCGAACGCCCTCGTCAGTGACGAGAAAGGCGTCGGGATCAATTTCCAGCATAGCGTGCCGGAAGTCCTCCAACTCGTATTTGGACATGCAGATGCACATTACGTTGGTTTCATTGTGCTGATAAGCGCCGGTGGCGGGCCAGTAGGTCACAGAGCGGTGCAGGGTACCCGTTACATAGTCCCGCAGGGCGTCGTCCTGGCGTTTGCTGAAAACCCAGACCATGACGGCGATATTCTGCTGGTGCAGACGGTCTGCAATCAGGCCGCAGAAGACGGAGTAAATAATGGAATAAATGGCCACCTGGGGGCTGAACAAAATCAGGCAAATGATATAAAGCGTGGTATTAAAGGTCATATTGATGCGTCCCACGGACATGCCGGGGGCCTTTTTCATGAGGTACACGCCCAGGATATCCATACCACCGGACGAGCCGCCGTCATACAGCATCAGGCCGATGCCGGCGCCGGCAATCATGCCGCCGAGGATGGAGGAGGCCAGCACATCGTAAAGAATGGGTTCGGCAGGTGGGGTCAGCAGACTGAGAAATGCGGTGTTGCACACGGTGCACAGCAGTGATTTGAGGCCGAAGTGCCCCGAGATGGAGCGGAACGCGATCAGATACACCGGGATATTCAAGGCGAAATAAATCAGGCCGGCCACATCAAGACTGCCGAAATCCAGTCCCACTTCGGTGATCAGCAGGGTGCGGATGATCTGCCCGACACCGAGAAAGCCGCCGGTATACAGTCCGGCGGGGGTGACAAAATAGTTGATGCCGACAGAATAAATCAGGCTGCCCAGCACCGCGAGGGCAATGCGGGTTCCGCGATGGCGCGTGGTATTGTAAAGCATGATGGAGGCCTCCTTTGCCAGTTTGCATTATAGCAAAAAGCGATGGGGGATGCAATAAAAGAAATGGGAGGGACGCTTGTCCCTCCCATTTTCTTAGAGTGCATAGCGCAGGCATCGCTTCAGGCGCTGTTTCGCCCGGGTGATGGTGCGCGACACTGTGGATTTGGAAATGCCCAGGGCGTGGCCCACGGCCTCCATAGTCATTTCTTCTTCAAAGTACAGCCGCAGCACCTGGGCCTGCCGCTCGGTCAATTCCTCCCGCCGGGCAATGCGCAGGTTGCGCTTGAGACGGGATACGGCCTCGTCGTTGTCCGACGCCACGGCGCGCATATAGGCGGCCATATCGCTACTCAGTGTGTTGCGCCGCCGATCATAGGGTATACTTTTCATTCTTGTGATACCTCCTGTCGTAATAATTCCGTGTCAGTACGGCGAGCTCCCTGGCCTCCTGCAACAGGGGGCGCAGTTCCAGGATTCGCCGCTCCAGGCGGTGCCGGCGCTCCGGATCCTCGGTTTCCCGCGCCGCCAGACGCAGCTGCTTCATGCGCAGCGACAGGGCGTCGGCGTGGGCTTTGTATTCATAAGACAACTCGCGTAGTGTCATAACATCCTCCATTCTCTGCCGCTGAGGCGGAAGGAACGGTATTCCTCCTGGGCGAAGCCGGGCAGACAGTCTTCGCACACAACACAGCCGTTGACGGCGTAAAATTCGTCTCCATCGTAAAGCGCCGCGCCGCAGCGGTCACAGTGGGCGATCGCACAGGCGCGCTGCGGATCGGCGTTTACAGAGGTTCGAACGGGCAAAGAAATGCACTTCCTTTCCGGTTGAAAAAAACAACGTAAAAATTTCATATTTTTCTTGACAAAGGGGCTGCTTTCTGATAAACTAATCACTGCTGTTGGATGCGCTGGTGTAGCTCAGTTGGTAGAGCAGCTGATTTGTAATCAGCAGGTCGGGGGTTCAAGTCCGTCCACCAGCTCCAAATTCATATGGGGGAATTCCCGAGTGGCCAAAGGGGACAGACTGTAAATCTGCTGGCTTCGCCTTCGGTGGTTCGAATCCACCTTCCCCCACCAGGAACCGATCGCTGCAAAGCGGTCGGTTCTTTTTTGTTTGCGGGAAAACGAATGATCAGAGACCCTGTTGAAAGATTGAGACAATTATTAGGTGGAATTGGAACGGTGTTTGTCCAAGTTTTCTGGCGGTAAAATGATAATAGCACAAATGTTCTGGAATTGTCAAGGGATAAATCCAGAAAACTTGTGCTTTTTCGTTGACAGAAAGGAACAGTCCCAGTACAATGGAAGCAGGAAAGGGTGTGCAGGCCATGAGCTTTGGAGAGCGGCTGCGCCGCAGGCGCGAAGAAAAAGGCATGACTCAGCAGCAGCTGGCACAGCAGTTGGGCATCAGCAAGTCTGCCGTGGGCAATTATGAGACTGGCGTCAGCATGCCGCGGGAAGATGTGTTGCTGCGGCTGTTTTCCGCGCTGGATGCAGAGCCGAACTATCTGTTTCAGGACAGCTTCCACTCCGGCGGCGGAGCGCTGTCCTCCGGCGAACAGCAGCTGGTACAGCGTTACCGGGCCTTAAGCGCTAAAGGGAAGGCTGCGATAGGCGCGGTGCTGGAAGCGGCAGAAGAGAAGCATGGAGGTTCGGTGACGGTGTTGCCGCCCCCAAAATCGGTGCGGCGCATTCCGCTGTTTGCTTCGCCCGCGGCGGCAGGCTATGCGTCTCCGGTGCTGGGTGAGGAATACGAAATGATCGACGATGGCGGGGAGGAAGCCGCCCAATTTGCCGTGCGCATCCGGGGAGATTCCATGGAGCCGCATATCCCGGACGGGTCCATTGTTTATGTAGGCCGGGAACCGCTGCAAAACGGGGATGTAGGGATTTTCTGCGTGGATGGGGATACTTTCTGTAAACAGTATTACAAGGACGCACTGGGAATCGTGTATCTTTTTTCCCTAAACCGGGTGCGTGCAGACGCAGATGTGACGTTGCCTCCCAGTTCCGGGCGAACGTTGGCCTGTTTTGGCCGGGTGCTGTTGAAGCAGCGCTTTCCGCTTCCGGCTGGGGCGTGCTGAGCGCAGAAAAAAGGAGGATGTGAACTATGGGATTGCACGTGGAACGGGGTGATATCACCGCCTATGCGGTGGACGCGATCGTCAACGCCGCCAACTGCACGCTGCTGGGCGGCGGCGGTGTGGATGGGGCCATTCACCGCGCCGCCGGACCGGAGCTGCTGGCGGAATGCCGGACGCTGCATGGCTGCCAGACAGGGCAGGCCAAACTCACCAGGGGATACCGACTGCGCGCGAGATATGTGATCCACACGCCGGGACCGGTGTGGTACGGCGGCTGTAAAGGAGAGGCGCAGGCGCTGCGTGCGTGCTATGAGAACTCTCTGCGCCTGGCGGAGGAATATGGCTGTGAAACGGTGGCCTTTCCCTCGATCAGCACCGGAGTGTACCGCTATCCGCTGGATCAGGCGGCGGCGATCGCAGTGGATGCGATCGAAACATTTTTGAAAACGGCCCGCTCTGTGCGCACGGTCACTATGGTGTGCTTTGACGATGTTACACTTGCAGCGTATCAGGCGGCCCAAGCCGCACGCAGATAAAGCAGCTTCCGCAGCAGACGCGAAAAGGCCCCGGCTTTCTTTAGAAAGCCGGGGCCTTTCGATTGGGATTGGGAAGGAATATGGAAAACAGGGATTCAGCCCATCATGCAGGCGCCGCCATCGATGACAAAGTGGGCGCCGGTGACCCAGGTGGCTTCGCCGGAACAGAGGTAGGTGGCGGCGTAGGCGATATCATCGGGTACACCCAAGCGGCCGATGGAGCACACGTTCTTGCACATGTCTGCCTGGATTTCGGGATTTTCGAGTACGTCTTTGGGCGTCATGTTGGTGGTGACCGGTCCCAGGCAGATGACGCTCAGGCGCACGCCCTGGGGGGAGAATTCTCGGCTCAGGTTGCGGGTCATCAAATCCACGGCGGCCTTGAAGGCACCATAGTAATAGGTGTCGCTCTCGGGTTTGCTGGGCCAGTTTTCCTTTTTCGCCCAGTTCCGGCATCAGTACGCCGCCGACAATGGCGATAATGACCAGGAACACTGCCATCAGGGTGAAGATCATGGTATAGTTTGCGCCCACAAAATTGGCCACAATCACGGGCACTACGAAACCGCAGATGCCCACGGCGGTGTTGTTCATGCCGCCGGTCGCGCCCACGTCCTCGGGCCCGAATTCGCCGGTCAGAGGCAGCAGGGGGATGCGGGCCATGTTTACGCCGATGGAGCCGGAAACGATGATGCCGCCCGCAGCCACGAGCACATAAGTCAGAGAGCTGATGGGCAGCATATAGGCCAGGTAGAAAAGCACTGCGCCGCCCACGCAGATAACGATATAGGGAAGATTATACCGTCCCACGTTGGAAACGACAATACCTGAGAGGATGCCGCCGATCAGCAGGCACACGTTGAGCAGCGTGGCCACGCCGCTGGCGGCTGCCGGGGCCATGCCCTTGGCGAGGAACGCGTTAACAAGGTAGCTGTTAAGCAACAGTGCCGCGCCTACAGACAGACCGCCGCAGATCATCGTATTTGCCTTTCCCTCTCTATCTGCACTCTGCCTGGCGGCAGCGGAGCGCAGCAGAACCGGTCTGCCGTGTTCGTGTTCAGTGTATGGAATGGTTTTGCCGCTGTAAAATAAAAAGATATTGTAACGTCAGAGCGAATCTGTTTTGTTATGGATTTAACAAAAAGAATCTTTGTTCATTGGCACAGAAAAGGAAGAAAAAGTTTCGAATTTTCTGTATTTTCAGGAAGATTCGAAACTTTTTGCTTTATTTGGTTTTGTTGGGGCGCGGCGCATCAATAGTCCATGGGAATCCGGTTGTCGAGCAGGATGTTGAGAGCCGTACGCACGGCGGGGTTGGTATTGCTGGTAAGATATCCGGCGCTCATACGGAACATGGGGGGATTGGGCATATCCAGTTCCAAAAAGCACATGTTTCCGGTGATGTTGTTGCGCACGAATTCGGGCACCAGAGCCGCAATATTGTCCATGCCCACGGCGAACAGCAGCTCTTCCATGCGGTTGACCTGGTCGAAGGAGGGATTCACCGGTGGCATCAGCCCCAAGCGTTTCCAATCCCGGTGCATAGCCCGCTGTGTGGCGGGCATGCCGCGCAGATCCACCATGGTGAAGCGTTCATCCACCAGCTTTTCCGGAGGAACACGCTTGTAGGAGGACAAGGGATGCTCCGTGGAGCAGATCAGGTAGCTCTTGAATTCTCCCAGGCTATGTACCGTCAGTTCCTCGGCCTCCATCATGTCGTAAGGCCAGCAGATAGCGATATCACATTCGCCGCGGCGCAGCCGGTCCACCATGTAGCGGGGAGAGATCAGGTTGACTGTGAGCTTTATAGTGGGGTAATGTGTTTTGAAGTAGCGCAGGCGGGACATGAAGATCAGCCCCTCGATGCAGCTGGGCACGGCCACTACCACGCTGCCTTCGCCGCCGCTGGAGAGGTTCTGGCTGTGGCGCACGGCATTGTCGTAGCTGTGGACCACGGCTTTCATCTGCTCGTAAAAATCCCGTCCGGCGGTGGTCAGCTCCACGTTGCGGTTGTTGCGCCGGAAGAGCTGGAAGCCAAGCTCCTTTTCCATATTGGCAATGTGCTGGCTCATGGCGGTCTGGGTGATAAAGCACTCCTTGGCCGCGCGGGTAAAGTTCAGACATTCTGCCGCGCTGATAAAGTATTTCAGTCCTCGAATATCCATAGCGCGCCTCCTTTTGCAGCCGATCGAAATCAAAACAGAAAACAAGAAACTATTATGATAATTTATTGTAGCATAAACAACAAATAAAAGGCAATATTTCGAAGATTGGCAAATCTAACAGATGAAAATGCATTGAATTCACCGAAAACGGACATTAAAAAGCAATTGCAATGAAAATCAACAGAAACTCTGCTTGTTCAAAAACCGTAAATTAAAAAGCATTTGTTTTCGTGTAAACAGTTTTGTAAATAACGGGGCTGCCGCTGCGTTTGACGGAGGGAAGTTCCTTCGCTATAGTACGATTGAATGATGGGCGCGGCGCCCCGTCCGCGTGGGAGAGAAGGAAGGCGTTTTGCGTGGTCAGGAATCTGCCGGAGGGGACGCCCTGGCGGCAGATCATGGCGCTGGCCCTGCCGCTGCTGCTGGGCAATGTGTTTCAGGCGTCCTATAACCTGGTGGACACGATGATCGTGGGCCGCTCTGTGGGGTCGGGATCTCTGGCCGGGGTGGGGGTAGCCTCGCCGGTCTTCCATTTTGTCAACGCGCTGCTCATTGGGCTTTCCATGGGATCTTCCATTGTGGTGTCCCAGCTGTTCGGTGCCGGCCGGGAAAAGGAGCTGCCTACGGCGGTGTCCACCATGGTGTGGACCTCCCTGGCCATGGCCGCCGTGCTCGCGCTTGTCGGGCAGCTGCCGCATCCGGATCGATTTGGGCACCCGCTCCATGATTCACCGGGTTCTGGCCTGCCAGCAGTGCAACGACCACCCTTGCTACGACGCCTGCCCCAAAAAGGACGAGGCCATAAAAATCGACGAAAACGGTATCATTTATATCGACGAGGCATTCTGCATTGGCTGCGGACTGTGCGCCAGGCACTGCAAATTCCAGCCCAGCCGCATCTCAATGAAGCGGGACAAGATGCGCAAAGCGTGGAAAGCGGTCAAATGCGACCTGTGCCGGGGCAATCCCGAAGGCCCGCAGTGCATCAAATGGTGCCCCGTGCGCCGTATCGGCCTGAGCCGGGATTCCCTGTTCGCCGAGGACGGCGTCCGGCCGGCAGAGCTGGACGCGGAATAAGGAAAGGGGGACAACCATATGCTGAATTATAAGATTGCCGATCTCCCGAAAAACCCGGAAAACACCCAAAAACTCTATGGCTACTGCGGGAAAATTGCCCGCATCAACCTGACCACCAAAGAGGTTTCCACTCTGAGCACCGATCAGTATGTGCCCAAATATGTGGGCGGACGCATGCTGATCCACCGCATCTTCTGGGATGAGGTGGCCCCGGGCACCGGCGCGTTCGACGAGGGGAACAAGTTTATTTATATGAACGGTCCCACCACCGGCACCGGTATCCCCGCCGGCGGCCGCAGTGCCGCCTGCGCCATTGGGCCAAGTGTGCTGCCCGGGCAGTTTACCTTCGGCAACATCGGCGGCTGGTTTGCCACGGAGCTGAAATACGCCGGTTACGACGGATTTATCATTGAGGGTAAGTCGAAGGAGCACGTGTATATCAAAATTGAGGATGACAAGATCGAGATTCTGCCTGCCGACGACCTGTGGGGCATGCGTGTCCACCAGACTCAGAAAGCCCTGGAGGACAAATACGGCCATGCGTTCAAGAGCATGGTCATCGGTCCCGCCGGCGAAAATCTGGTGCGCATCGCCTCCATCACCACCAGTAATGACTGCGCCTTTGCCAAGGGCGGCTTCGGCGCGGTGTGGGGCAGCAAGGGGCTGAAAGCCGTCACGGTCCACGGCACCGGCATGGTGGCGCCGGCGGACCTTGAAAAGCTCAAATACCTGCGCCTGAACATGAATCACCCCAGCATGCGCCCCTCGCCCATCCTGCATCTGGATCAGCTGGGCGTGCCGGGAGGCGAATTCGAGGTGAAATATGACCGCGGCAACGTGGCCTGCAGCCCGGGGTGCAACCAGCGCTGCAACGCTCTGTTGATGAACGGCCCCAGCGCTTTCGAGGATGAGCCAGTCAACCACATTGAAAAATGGTTTTGGAAATAGAAAAAGAGCGCAAAAAATACACGCGGGGGCGTGCCCTATGCGTGTTGTTCTCCCACGCACCGGCGCGGGTCGTTTCCAAGGATACCGGTTAGGTGCTTTGCGATTTTTCGTTCCCGGTCAGTATATCATAAAACAAGAAAGGATGTAAGCAGAAGCGCCAAAAACTGTGCAAAACGCGCATGCACCCGCGGCTGGCGGGTGCATGCGGCATTTGTTACAGGGTGAAGCCGCCGTCGGCCGTCAAAACCTGGCCGGTGATGAAATCGGAATCGGCAACAGCCAGGAAGCGGACGACTTTGGCTATGTCCTCCGCAGTGCCGATACGGCCCATGGGCGTTTCCTGCGCCAGGGAAGCGACAGCCTCTTTGCCCAGAGCGCGGAGCATGTCCGAATCGATACAGCCCGGCGCCACCGCATTGACCCGGATGCCGGAGGGGGCCAGTTCAGCGGCCAGCGATTTGGTCAGGCCTACCAACGCGGCTTTCGTGGCGGCGTAAGCCACTTCGCAGGAGGCGCCGTGGAGGCCCCAGATGGAGGTGACATTGATGATGTTCCCTTCTTTTTCATGGAGCATCCGGGGGAGCACAGCTTGGATACAGTGATAGGCTCCGTCTACATTCACGGTGAACAGGCGGCGCCAGGCTTCATAATCTGTGTCCTGAAACAGGCCGGTCCAGGAAAGACCAGCGTTGTTGACCAGCAGCGACACCGGGCCGAGGCGGTCTTCCACGTCGGCCACCATGGAGCGTACGGCCTGTGCATCGGCGACGTCGGCCTGCACGGCAATGGCCCTTCGGCCCAGAATAATGATGTTTGAGGCGATTTCTTCGGCGCCTGCGGCACTGGTGCGGTAATTTACTGCGACGTCCCAGCCTGCTCCGGCCAGCTTCAGGGCGATTGCCCGGCCGATGCCCCGACCGGCTCCCGTTACCAGCGCCACGCGATTCATGGACATTTGTTCCGTTCCTCCTTCCGTATCCGGCGCAACAGGGACTTGCCTTTCCGACGCCAGACGGGTATAATATAAAGAATTCCAACGAAAAACAACGTGGGTTTCCCGCGGCAGGTTCTTTTATTTCAGTATAGCAGACACCGAAGAAAAAGCAATGGAAAAAGAAACGGAGGGCACGGGGAGTGAGAGAGAAAAGAGGCGCCTGCGTGGCGCTGCTGCTGAGCTTAGCTCTGTTGGCAGGCTGCGCCAAGCTGGGCGAGCCGGAGCTGATCAACGTGTCTTATGACCCGACTAGAGAATTTTATGAGGAATACAACGCCCTGTTTACCGAGCACTGGCGGCAGGAGACGGGAAAACACCTGGAGATCATCCAGTCCCACGGCGGCAGCGGCGCCCAGGCGCTGTCCGTGTCCCAAGGGCTGCCGGCGGACGTGGTGACACTGGCGCTGGAAGCCGACGTGCAGGCTATTGCTGACGAAGGACTCATCGACGAAGGCTGGATCGACGAATTCCCCAACGATTCCTCCCCTTATACCTCTACAATTGTTTTTCTGGTGCGCAAAGGCAATCCCAAGAATATTGAGGACTGGGACGACCTGGTGCGCTCGGATGTGGGCGTGATCACGCCCAATCCCAAGACGTCCGGCGGCGCTCGGTGGAATTTCTTGGCTGCCTGGGCCTGGGCGCAGCAGGAATACGGCGGTAGCGAGGCGCGGGTGAAGGAGTATATCGAAGCGCTGTATCAGAATGTGTTGGTGCTGGATTCCGGCGCCCGGGGAGCAACCACGTCCTTTGTGGAGAACGGGCAGGGCGACGTGCTGCTGACCTGGGAAAATGAAGGATACCTCGCCATGGAGGAATACCCCGGCGAATATGAACTGGTTACGCCCTCGGTTAGTATCCTTTGCCAGCCCTCGGTGGCGGTGGTGGATGAGGTGACGCGGGTGAACGGCACGGCGAAGCTGGCCACAGAATACCTCAATTACCTTTATTCCGATGAAGCACAGCGTCTGGCGGCGGAGTATTACTACCGGCCCAGCAACTCTGCGATTCTGGCTGAGTACGGCGACCGCTTTGACCTGAATGTGGAGTTGGTTACCATTGATGATTTCGGGGGCTGGACGGAAGCCCAGTCAAAGTTCTTTGCCGAGGGCGGTGTGTTTGATATGATCTACGAGAACATGGAGCCCGGGGAAGATTGAGCGGAAAAGGGAGGTGAGTGGCGTTGCAGGATGTGCAGAAGTGGTCAAAATCGCCGTTTGTTGCGCCGGACGGCACACGGAAATTCAACACGGCCACCTCGGTGATCCCGGGGTTTGGTCTGAGCATCGGCGTCACGCTGAGTATGCTGAGCCTGATCGTGCTGATCCCGCTGGCTTCGATTTTCTGGAGCAGTGCGGAGCTGACTATGGCGGATTTTTTTGCCACGATCACCCGGCGGCGCGTCCTGATGAGCTTTGCCGTGAGCCTGGAAACGGCGCTGCTGGCGTCTCTCATCAACATGGTGATGGGCCTGATCATGGCCTGGGTACTGGTGCGTTATCAATTTCCGGGCAAACGCCTGCTGGATGGCATGATTGAACTGCCCTTCGCCCTGCCGACTGTGGTGGCCGGCATGGCCCTCACATCGCTGACAGCCAATACGGGCCTGATCGGCGGCTTTTTCGAGTCCATCGGTATCCCGGCCCCGGCTTATACCCGCGCGGGCATCGTCATTGCCATGATCTTTGTGGGCATCCCCTTTGTGGTGCGTTCCATTCAGCCGGTGCTGGAGAAAGTGGACCGGCAGATGGAGGAGGCGGCCTTTATCATGGGGGCCACTCCGGCCACCATTTTCCGTCGCATTATTTTTCCGGAGATCCGGCCCGCCATGCTGACGGGATTCGGCCTGGCCTTTGCCCGCAGTATGGGCGAATACGGCAGCGTAGTATTCATCGCGGGTAACAAGCCCTATGAAACGGAGATTGCGCCGCTGCTGATCATGTCGGAGCTTCAGGAATACGATTACACTTCGGCCACGGCCATTGCGCTGGGGATGCTGATCATCGCGTTCCTGGTGCTGTTTCTGATGAATTTGGTTCAGGGCCGTGCCGCCAAACGTGCGGGTGAACGCTGAAGGAGAGGGGAAGCACCATGCAGAAACAAAGAAAATGGATCCCCCGGCTGCTGATCGGTGTGACTGTGGCGTTTTTGGCGCTGTTTTTGGTGGTGCCACTGGTTTTTGTGCTGGTGCAGGCTTTCAGTAAGGGCTTGAGCGTGTATCTGGAGTCCAGTACCGACACGTATGCGCTGCAGGCGCTGGTGCTGACGATGATCACGGTGCTGGTTGCGGTGGCGGTGAACACGATCTTCGGCCTGTTCGCCGCTTGGAGCCTGACGCGCTACCGCTTTTTCGGCCGCCGTATTTTGAATACGTTTATCGACCTGCCTCTGTCGGTGTCTCCGGTTATTGCGGGATTGATTTTTATTTTGACCTTCGGGCGTTCCAGCCCGATCTACCCGTTGCTGACGGAGGCCGGCATCCGTGTGGTTTACGCGATTCCCGGCATCTTGCTGGCCACGATTTTTGTCACCTTTCCCTATGTCTCCCGGGAAATCATTCCCATTTTGGAAGCCCGGGGCACCGATGAGGAAGAGGCTGCGGCGCTGATGGGCGCCAGCGGGCGCACGATTTTTCGCCGCATTACGTTTCCTCATATCAAATGGGCGCTGCTGTACGGGGTGGTGCTGTGCGCGGCCCGGGCGCTGGGAGAATTCGGCGCGGTGTCGGTGCTGTCAGGGCGTTTACGGGGACGGACGCTGACCCTGCCGCTGTATATTGAGTCTTTGTATCAGGAATACAGCTATGCGCCGGCCTTTGCCGTGTCCTCTATCCTGGTGGTGATCGCTATCGTCATTCTGGTGGTGCGGGCTGTGATCGAATACAAGGGCGACAAACGGGGTGACATGTGATGTATGTAGAACTGAAAAACGTCGTAAAAACTTATGATGCCTATCCGGCGGCGGATCACATTGATCTGGCTATTGAGGAGGGGCGGCTGGTGGCGCTGCTGGGACCTTCCGGCAGCGGAAAGACCACAATTCTGCGTATGATTGCAGGGCTGGAACATCAGGATTCCGGGGACATTATCATCGATGGGCGGGTCGTCAACGATGTGCCGGGTAGCCAACGCGGCATCGGATTCGTGTTTCAGAATTATGCGCTATTCAAATACATGACAGTCTATGACAACATTGCGTTCGGGCTGGAGATCCAGAAACGGGACAAGCGGTATATTCAGAAGCGTGTAGAGGAACTGCTCAGCCTGACCAACTTGGAGGGGCTTGGAAAGCGCTATCCCAATCAACTCTCTGGCGGCCAGCGTCAGCGGGTGGCTTTTGCCCGCGCTATTGCGCCCAGTCCGCGCCTGCTGTTGCTGGACGAACCGTTTGCCGCCATTGATGCCAAGGTGCGGAAAGATTTGCGTGCCTGGCTGCGCCATACCATTTCCCGCTTGGGTGTCACCAGCATTTTTGTGACGCACGATCAGGAGGAAGCTATCGAAGTAGCCGATGAGATCGTGGTCACCAATAAAGGGCGCATCGAACAGGTGGGGACCCCGGTGGAGATCTGTATGAACCCCAAAACGCCTTTTGTGGCGCAGTTTATTGGCCGGGGCACAGTGGTGAGCGATATCCGTGTATTCTCCGGCTTTGCCCGTGCACCCGTAGGGCACGCCATTGTACAGCCGGAATTTGTACATGTCTTTTCCTGCGGAGAAGCGTCCGGTCAGAGGGAAGAGCTTTTGATTCCGGGTGTGGTGCAGGAGGTATCGTTCCGCGGCGCACTGTATGAACTGCAGATTGCGGCTTGCGGGGAAACGCTGAGTGCGTTCCGCTCGTTTGAGGCGCCGCCGTTGTCGCCCGGAGATTCGGTGCTGTTTTATATTTCCCGTGCCCAGGGAATGGAAGGTGAGGAAACGCTTTCATTGAATAATGAGCGGCTTGCATGAGATGCAAAAGTACCCCCGGACAATTGAGTTGCCCCAGATTGTGCGGACAGTACAAAAAGCCCTTGGTAGGAATGTAGGAAATATCTGTTACCCATTTCCGGATTGGCCTGTCTCCCTCCAGCCCCAGGCTTTCCGCAACTTCCCGCTGGCTCATACCGCTTTCTAACATTTTCTTGATTTCCGGCAGAAGCCCCTGCATTTTTTGATATCTTTTTGGCATATGAAATCCCCCCTGATGTAGTTTTATTTTCCTACATCAAGGGGGACTTTGTCTATTGTCCTTTTTTAATGGACCGGTTCAAAGCACGGGCCAGGGTTTATCCCAGAAGAAAAGCGATGGCCATGCCGAGCAAGCTGCCGAAAAGGACTTGGAGCGGCGTGTGACCCAGCACTTCTTTCATTTTGCGGTCGGGAGCGGCGTCGCTGTTGACCAGTTCCCACAGTTCGTTGAGGGCTTGGGCGTGTTTGCCTGCTTCCAAACGAATCCCCATCGCGTCGTGCATAACGACTATAGCCAGAATCACGGAAACCGCAAATACCGGAGAGTTGATACCATATTCCAGGCCTGCCGTGACCGTCAGAGCTGTAACGGTGGCGGAATGGCCGCTGGGCATGCCTCCGTCTGCAAGAAATTGCCGGAGCGTAAGTGTGTGGGTCAGAATGCAGCAGATGATCCCTTTGAGGCATTGCGCTGTCACCCAGGCGATCAAGGCGTTGATCAGCAGATGGTTTTCCAGCAATTCCATAAGGAGGCCCCCCAGACATATCGTTTGGGCCGCTGGCCCCCACAGGCGGCAGCGGCTTTTTCCATTTTTCTTTCTTTTATGATAAAGCATCCGCATAGGAAGTGTCAACCATAAATACTTCCGTCGGGTACAAAAGGCGCTGGGAAACGTTTTCCCAAAAGAAGTGAAGACGCGAGCAGGCAAACTGCTGGATTTGTGCATGAGCTGTGCGCAGCACAGAACTCATTGACGAAGGGGGGAGATGCAGGAGCGGCCCGGCGCACCCGATACCGACCGCAAAAGGCAGACGGCTGAAGGCCGCCTGCCTTTTTGCGCGAAAGCGGTTGACAGAAGGGGGAAGTGATACTATATTGCATGTACTAATATATATAATACAGTTAGTACACATAGTACAAAAACCTGTACGTGCGGCGATGGGAAATGGCATATTGCCGCGCAAGCGGGACAATTGGAAGGAGCGTTTTTTTATGGACAAGCGTACCGTTGCCGTCCTTTTTGGCGGCTGCTCTTCGGAGTACAGCGTATCTCTGGCATCTGCCCAGGCGGTGGTGCAGCATATGGATCGGGAGCGCTATACGCCTGTGCTGATCGGTATTTCGCGCAGCGGGGCATGGCTGCATTACACTGGCCCTGTGGAACGTATGGCGGAAGATACTTGGAACGACCCGCGTTGGTGCGCCCCTGCGGTCGTATCGCTTGACCGCGGCGATCAAACGCTGCTGGTGCGCAGGGGAGAGCAGATTGAGCGTATCCATCTGGACGCAGCTTTCCCCGTACTACATGGCAAGAACGGGGAAGACGGCACGGTGCAGGGTGTGTTTGAACTGGCAGGCATTCCGCTGGTGGGCTGCGGCTTGCTTGCTTCCGCGCTGTGTATGGACAAGGACCGCGCTCATAAACTGGCTGCTGTGGCCGGAGTGAGCGTGCCGAACTCCTATGTGCTGGGCCGGGGCGAAGCGGGAGAAGCGGCGAGCCGGGCCGAGGCGCTGGGCTACCCAATTTTTGTCAAGCCCGTCAAAGCCGGCTCTTCCTATGGCGTAACCAAGGTGACAGAGCGCGGGCAGCTTGCTGCGGCAGTGGAACTGGCGTTTTCTCATGACGACGCTGTGCTTCTGGAAGAATGTATTTCCGGCTTTGAGGTGGGCTGTGCCGTGCTGGGCAACGACGTGCTGACCGTGGGCGCAGTTGATGAGATCGAACTGCAGAGCGGCTTTTTTGATTATACCGAAAAGTATACGCTGAAAACGGCGCAGATTCATGTGCCGGCCCGTATCCGGCCGGAGCAGAGCGCCCAGATCCAGGAGACGGCTCGAACCGTGTACCGCGCTTTGGGTTGCCGCGGCTTTGCGCGGGTCGATCTGTTTTTGGATGCGCAGGGGCGGATCGTGTTCAACGAAGTGAACACCATTCCTGGCTTTACGGCCCACAGCCGGTATCCCAGCATGATGAAGGCGGCAGGGCTGTCGCTGCAGGAGGTTCTTACTGCGGTGATTGAACTGGCGGTGGAACCATGACGGAGCGAAGGCTGGAGCGCAGCGCCGTCCACCGGGGCGATCTGATTCTGGTCAATGCGCAGCTGCCTTTTGCCGGGCCGGAGGAGCAGGATAGGGTTCGCTTGGATGCAAATGTAATGCTGGCGCGCCGGGCGGCGGAGCCGCTGCGCCGCCTGGTGCGGGCGTTGGGCGGCTGGTCCGTGCTGGTGCCTGTCAGCGGATGGCGCTCGCAGCGGGAGCAGCAGGAGATTTACGAGAGTTCCCTGCGCCAGAACGGGCGTGCTTTTACCGAGCCGTTCGTGGCCCTCCCCGGACACAGTGAGCATCAGACGGGACTGGCCATTGACCTGGGACAGGCAGGGCCTGATCTGGATTTTATTTGCCCGGACTTCCCCTATTGCGGTATTTGTCAGAAATTTCGCCGCCGGGCGGCGGATTATGGATTTGTGGAACGGTATCGGGCCGGAAAAGAATCCGTGACCGGCATTGCCCATGAGCCATGGCATTTTCGTTATGTGGGCCGGCCCATGCGGCGATTATGACACAGCGGGATCTGGTGTTGGAGGAGTATCACATTTTCCTCAAAGAGTTCCCACTGGGCGGCACTCCTCTGTGCTGGAAAGAGGGCAAAGGCGTTTGGAAAATCGTTTTTGTTCCGCTTCAGGGCGCGCAGACCTGCATCCCGTGGGGCGGAACCGGTTCTTGGGCTGTGTCCGGAAACAATGAAGACGGGTTTATCCTTACGTTATGGAAGGAGCAATGAGAGCATGAGTGTGCGCCAGCAGATCATTGACTATTCCAAAGGCGATCATCTGGGCCTGTTCTGGCGGCTGTTTGCATGGCGGAGCCACACCGCCAGCCGGCGGCTGCGGGCGGTGCAGACGTTTTTCCTTAACCGCAGTGCCCGGCGGCACGGCGGTTACATCGGCAAAGACGCTGTCTTTGCCGGCAGGCCGGTGCTGCCTCACGGCCTGCATGGGATTTATATTTCCCGGTACGCCCGTATCGGTGCGGACTGCTGCATCTATCAAAACGTCACCATTGGGGAAGTGGACCGCGCCGCGCCGCAGATCGGGGATCACTGCCTGATTGGTGCCGGGGTGGTGCTGGTGGGAGGTATCACCGTGGGCGACTATGCCAAGATCGGCGCCGGGGCAGTGGTGTGTTTTGATGTACCCGCTCATGCTACGGTGGTGGCACAGCAGCCCCGGGTGATCGTGCGGGAGGAGGAGCTTTGAACATGGACGATTGCTTTCGGAGAGACCGGGCTTGGATCGAACTGGATATGGGTGCGCTGCGGCATAATGTGGCAGTACTGCGCGCCCTGCTGCCTCCGGGCTGTGCGCTGATGCCCGCGGTCAAAGCCGACGCCTATGGTCACGGCGCGGCGCTTATTGCGCGGGAGTTAAACCGACTCTGCGTGAGGGCCTTTTGCGTGGCCAGCGCCCGGGAGGGAGCACAGCTGCGCGGGAGCGGCGTGGAGGGCGAGATCCTTGTGCTGGGCTATACGCATCCTCAGCTGATTCCGCTGTTGCACCGCGCCAGGCTGACCCAAACGGTACTGGACGCCTCTTATGCTGAATGTTTGAATCGGGCGGGCCTTCCGCTGGAGGTGCAAATCAAAATCGACACCGGCATGCACCGCCTGGGGGAGCGCTGGACACAGATCGATGCGCTGGAGCGCATCTTTGCGTGCCGGAATCTGCGTGTGACTGGAGCCTTTACCCATCTGTGTGCCGATGAAACGACGGGGGAGGAGGACAGGGCCTATACTCATGCCCAGGCCCGGGCGTTTCAGGATGCAGTTGCCACCCTGCGCAAGCGCGGCTGTCAGGTGCCCAAGGTACACGCGCTGGCCAGTTACGGCCTTTTGAATTATCCGGAGATCGGGGGCGATTATGCTCGTATCGGGATTGCGCTGTACGGTGTGCTGAGCGGTGCTTCCAATGCGGTGCCCCGCGCCGCTGCCCTGCGGCCGGTACTTTCCCTCAAGGCCCGTGTCGCTCAGCTCCAGACGCTGCGGCCGGGAGAGCGGGCCGGTTATGATCTGCAGTTCACGGCCCGGCGGGAGACGCGGCTGGCGGTGCTGTCCATCGGCTATGCCGACGGGCTGCCCCGCTGCCTGTCCTGCGGCGTGGGCACAGTACTGCTCCGTGGCTGTCGTGCGCCCATCGCGGGCCGCATCTGTATGGACCAGACTCTGGTAGATGCCACGGAGATCCCCGAGACTGCGCCCGGCGACGAGGCGGTGCTGATTGGGAAAAGCGGCGCAGAAGAAATCACGGCCTGCGACGTGGCGGAAGCGGCGGGGACGATCTCCAATGAGATTTTGAGCCGGCTGGGCGGGCGGCTGGAGCGGATCGCTGTGGAACAGTGCCGTATGGAACAAGCTGTTTGACTAATTCCAAAACGGATATTATGCTCTTGGGGAAAAGATAGGGCAGGCTTGAAGTGCAGACGTTCCACGCATGAAAGGGTAAGTTTGTAAAAAGGCGCCGTTGCTTATTGTGGCAACAGCGCCTTCCTCTTGTGATTTCTGCGCGGAAAGTCCTTTTAATTTGAGACCCATTTCAGTTGTCCCGCTCCTGCCTGGACGAGCGCAGAGCGAGACTGCCACCACTGGGATTGTTATCAGCCTCGGATCTTTTGAATAAGGGCTTTTACCTCATCTTTTTTCAAGACTTTACCATAGGACACGACCTTGCCATCTACCACAAGAGCAGGAGTAGTCATTACACCATAGGCGGCAATCTGCGAGAAGTCTGTTACCTGGTCTATGGTTGTGTCCATGTTTAGTTCCGCAAGCGCCGCTCTGGTGGCATCTTCCAACGCATGGCACTTCGCACAGCCAGCTCCCAGCACTTTGACCCCGGAAGTTGTTTTTGCGGCCTCTGCCCGGGCCATCTTTTCCGGTGTGCAGATGCTCCCGCAGCAGCAACTTTTTTCTTCTTTCTTCTTACTAAACAATCCCATCGTGAATGACCTCCTTAGATTAAATCAAAATGAATTGAAACGCATTGAACAGATAGCCGACCAAAATAATGCCAATCGCGCAAATTCCAATGAACAGCGCCAGCAATTTGGGTTTAACAGCCTTGCGGAGCATGATAAGTGACGGTAGGGACAGGGTGGTGACAGCCATCATGAAGGACAAAACGGTACCGAGTTGCGCTCCTTTAGAAAGCAGAGCCTCCGCAACAGGAATTGTGCCGAAAATATCCGCATACATCGGAATACCTACGATCGTGGCGAGGATCACGCCAAAGGGGCTGTTGCTGCCAAGTACTGTTTCAATCCAATTTTCCGGTATCCAGTTGTGGATCAGCGCGCCGATCCCAACACCAATCAGAATATAAGGGAACACTTTTTTAAACGTGTCTAACATCTGTTCCTTTGCGTAAGTCAGACGCTCCCGTATCGTCGGATCGGGCGACTCAATATCCACACCACCAGCCGAGAGGATGAAGCTCTCAACATACTTTTCCATATGTAATTTTTCGATAAGCGTACCGCCCACTACGGAAATCACCAGCCCTACCACCACATAAACGATGGCGACTTTTGCACCGAAGATGCTCATAAGCAGTACCAAACTGCCCAGATCTACCATCGGGGAGGAAACCAAAAAAGAAAATGTCACGCCCAGAGGTAGACCCGCGCTGGTAAAGCCGATGAATAAGGGAATAGAGGAGCAGGAGCAAAAGGGTGTTACTGTTCCCAGCAGAGCGGAAACGATGTTCGCCCAAATCCCATGGAGACGACCTAAAATGCGTTTGCTCCGTTCCGGTGGAAAATAACTTTGGATATAGGAGACGGCAAAAATCAATATGCAGAGCAACACCGTGATTTTCAAAACGTCGTAGATAAAAAACTGGACGCTGCCACCAATGCGCCCATTCACATCCAATCCCAGTGCCGGCAGGCCCATGCCGAGAAGTTCATTGAGCCATTTCATGCCAAGCATTTGATCTTGAATAAAGCCCCATACGCCCATACAAGAACCTCACTTTCCATTTGATGGACAATATATCAAAACTTTTTGATATATTGTGTAGATTGAAACGCTATCTAAATTAGATGGCGTTTCAATCTACACTGGGGACAGGTATTTTCTTGCTCCATGTCTGGAGTTGTCAATTTTTTCAACAGTTCTATCGCATAGTCCCTGCCAGAAGAACTCAGTCGGTAGTGCGTCCATTTGCCCTCCTGACGACTGATGACGATGCCGGAATCGCAGAGGATTTTCATGTGGTAGGAGAGGCCGGACTGCGTTAAATCCAATGGCTCCTGAAGGACACAAGCACACTTTTCACCGCTCCTTAACTGTTCCAGAATTGCAAGCCGCTTAGGGTCGCAGAGGGCCTTAAACACTTTTACCTGTTCTTGATACGCTGTCCCCATGTTCTCACCGCACATCAAATTATTTTGATATGATTAGTATATGCGGCACCTTTGAGTTTGTCAACCGTTCCATCAAAATTTCTTGAAGTCAATGCCTTCCCCGATCAAAAGAGCACCGGGGCCGCTTGCGGCATTTCTCCGCTGGTTCGAGTTGTTTGTCGGTCTCTGCCGCTGACCATAGGGTACGTAGTAATGCCGTTTTTCAGTATTACAGCAAAAGAGAAAAACCCCGGAAGTCTTGAAAGCAGGCTTCCGGGGTTTCCGTTTATTATTCCCATTCTGTTTCGGCTTACGCTGAACAAGGCTGAAAAGTGCTTCTTTTCTGCTGAATATGTGGCGAATTTCAACAATTTTTCAGCAATATTCAGTGTAAAATGAACTATTCAAGCGTACTCTGAACCGCTATTAGTACGATTTTAGTACGCCCGTTTTTTCAATCCCTTGAACTGCCTTTCTTTTGAAAATCAACTTTCAAAGTCAGTAATCACAGTTTGGATCAGGGTACAAGTCAACCACGGGGAAAGTCGTGATCAGAAGGTTTTTCCCACGCTCCAAACTATCCCGCATTATTGCTTCAGGATCGGCCATAGCACCTTCCAACAAATAATCCCGGCCCCTATATTCATAAACACAGCGGCCATCAGGCATGGCATAAAACACCTGTCCACCGAAACGGGCGGTGAAGGCTTCTTCAGTCTTGGTCATAGCACACCGCCTTTCAATCCCACATGACAACGGCCACAACATCTGTTTTCTTCAGGGGTTCCCGGCAAGCTGGGCAACGCATATCTTTCCCGCTCCTGATCCGGTGCATGGTTGCCCCACACTCACACCGCTGAAGGATTGGAACCCGGATAGGGGCTTTCACAGTAACCGCCAGACGGCTTTCCAGCTTGCCACAGTCCCCGCATTGGTACATAGCCCTTTCAACGCTCACAGGGGCTTCAGGATGGGCTATCATGGCCGCTTGTGCCTTGGGGCCATAGATACCCGCCAGAATGCTTTCCCGCTCCATATCGGTTTCCACAGGGGACATAAAGCCCACACCGGATAGAAGTTCTTCTTCACGGCCACATTTAGGGCATTTGTAAACAAACCCTTTACCCATACCGGTTCACCCCTTTTGGATTCCAGTATAGCATACCTGACCAAAAGAAGAAACCCCGGATCAGCTATGATCCGGGGTTTACTTGTTGACTGGAAAACCAAATTCCCGGACATTTCGGAGGCCCTAAAAAGTGGCAATCGCACCCGCCAAATACATTTTGTATGCCATTACTCATGCACCCCTTCTTCAGAAACATCCAGCTTTTCAGCAAAATCATTGGCCCAAGCATCCATGATCCCGTCAAGATCGGTGTCACTGGAAATGTGGTTTTCATTGTGCTGTTCCACATGGATTTCAGCCGTGGTGAACCGGTTGATTGCTTCCTGCTCCGCAATATCCCGCATATAGGCCAAATCTTCTTCAGCAATATCAAGGGCATCACTCATGGCGGCGGTGTTCCCCGCCGTGTCCCCGGTGTTGCCATAGATACCATCAAGGGTGTTGCCAAGGTTGAAGGCATCTGTACCATCAAGGCTAAAGGCTCCGGAAATTTTATCGGCAATTCCTTTGCCGAAATCATATCCAGCGGAAGCGGCTTCAGAATAATCAATGAAGTCCATCTTCTGAACATATTCAACCCAACCGGCTTCATCTTTAACTTTCTGCTGGGCCTGCTCCAATCCTACATAAAAGTTATCAAGGCCGCTTGTAATGTCTACTGTCACACCGGGGATCTTATTGATCAAATCTTCAATGCCTTGGGCCAAATTGCGGATATATCCAATGACGGTCAGGCACATATCATAGAAAAGCACCTTCACCGCCGCAACAGGGTCATTGAACACATTCCCAATGAAGTTGGCGATCATGGCAAAAGCATTTTGCAACGGGATAATGAAAGTGTTCAGAATGTGCGCCCCCAACACGGCAAAGGCCCCGCCAATGATACCGGTTGCAGATACACCGGCTCCGGTAAACTTATTATAGGCCGCAACGCCAGCATACAAGGCCGCAATCAAAACGGCAATTAGCATGACCACCCACACAATGGGATTAGCCAGCAATGCCGAATTGAAGGTGAACACAGCCGCTGAAGCCGCCGCCGTGTTGCCTGTAAGAATGCCAAAGCCAATGGAAAGGAAGTTCACAACACCATGGTAAATGGCCGTTGCCGCCGCCGCAATCTGTGTCCAATGGGCGGCAATCTGAAATACAGCAAAAGCCGCACCCAATCCAAGCACAAGAGGGCCGATAATAGAAATATTGTTAGCAAGCCAGTTGATCCCG
This sequence comes from bacterium 210917-SL.2.15, assembly GCA_020555605.1. GTDB lineage: Bacteria > Bacillota > Clostridia > Oscillospirales > Oscillospiraceae > Pseudoscillospira. Next base: position 32,970 of record JAJCJC010000009.1, read on the forward strand.
TTCAACAAGGGCTGAAGCACCTGAAGGGCCACATTGGAAGCCATGGTGAAAACTTGGCCCCATGTTATGGGCATATTTTCAAAAGTTTTGTTTACTTCATTGGCCGAAGAAAGAACAGCATTCTTCACTACATCTGCTGTGATTTGTCCTTCTTCGGCCATAGCCCGGATTTCACCTATAGAAACGCCCAAATAATCTGCGATAGATTGAACCACTGGTTGGGCATTTTCAAAAACGCTGTTTAGTTCTTCACCACGAAGCACACCGGAAGCCATTGCTTGGGTAAGCTGAAGGGTTGCGGCTTCTATTTGCTGAGCCTGCGCTCCGGCAATGACAAATTGCTTGTTCAGGGTTTCGGTGAATGCAATCAGTTCATCATTTCCGGAAAAGGCATCAGCGGTCATCAAGCCCATTTGGGAAACTGCTTGGGCGGTGGTCAGATAAGAAGCCCTTGACCGCTGGGCCGAAGCCATGATCTTCTTTTCCAATTCTCCAACGGAACCGCCATCATCCACAATCAGATTCAGCCTTGCCCGTGTGCTTGCCATGCTGTCAGAGAGATTCACCAGCTTCTTCAATGCGGTCAATCCGCCAACGGCTACGGCAATATTTTTGATCTGCTGAAGCAATCCACCGGCGCTATCAGAACCTTCTTGAATGCGGTCATTAAAGCGATTCTGGGCAGTATCGGCTTGTCTGATCTGCTGTTCCATCTGGTCAAACCCAACCGTGGCTTCAGCAATATCTTCCCGCACCTGCTGAAGAACTGAAGAATCGAACCCATGCTCAAAAGTGCCTTGGGCCGTTTCCATGGCGTTGATAAGGGTATTCACCCCCCGGCTCATTGCCTGAAGGGGGCGGCTCATTTGGTCATAAATTTGAATTGCGGCTCTAATAGTTGCCATGATTTTTCACCACCTTCCTGCGCTCCAATTCCGCCAACAGGCAATAACGGTAAATGACCTGAAGCGGCTGATTTGAGTGTGAACAGCGCAAGGAATCAAGTTCCTTTTCAATCTGCCGGTTTTTCAGCTTCATAACCGCTTCTGTGGCCTTCTTCACAAGTTCAAAGTGCTTGAAATCCTTGTTCAGAATCATGATACCATCAGGGCCAAACTGCCCCGGCACCTGTTCCAGCGGGACAGAGGGATCAGGCTTATAACTGATCTGTGGAATGAAGGGGATCAGAGAAAACCGAACCGCCCACAGATTTTTGTTGATAATTTCAATGTTCGGGTTTTCGTGTTTCAGCATATTTTTCACCGCCTTTTTGTAAGTGCGTCAGCTTCCCGTAAGAGGGCTTCCGCCTGTTTGATGGTTTTTTGCAGTTTTTTAAGGCCAATAGGAACAGTTCCATTTTCCTTTTTCATGCGGGATGAAGATACTTGGGCAAAGGTGGATATACCACGAATTTCTTTTGCTGAATTTTTCCGTGACTGTTCCTGTTCAATGTGTTTCAGTGCCAAATATTCTGTTGCTGAAGTGCCTGTATTTTTGAAGTGTCCAAGCCCCCAATGATAGGCTTGAGCGCACTCATACCCATAAACTTCAGCGGCTTCTTTCAGCTTCTTATTTCGGCGAAGGTTGGAAATGGCCCGGTTCTTAATCTGCCGAACCCGTTCTATACTGACTTCCAGCCGATCCGAAATGCCTTGGAGCGTTTCACCGTTTTTGTAATAGCCTTGAACAACTTCAGAAGCGTTTCCACCAAGATCAGAAACAGCCCCCCAAATAGTGGTTTTGGCTTGCTCATCTGCCAAAGTGTCACAAACACTTTCTTCAAGGTTAAAATCATCTGCAATCACATCAGCAAGGGTGAAATCTTCTGTTCCGGGTACAATGCCATCCAAACTTGCTGTTTCAGAACCGGTCATGTATTTGCGAAGTTCCTTCAGCCGCCTATTTTCGATACTAAGATAGAAGCAATATTCTTCATCGGTAGGTTCGTCCCCAACTACGGCTTGAAAATCTGAACGGAACTTTTGATATTTTGAAATCTGTTCAAGAACATGAACGGGAACACGCTTCAAGCGCCCACAGTTCTGACAATATCTTTGGATTGACAAGCGTATATGATTTTCGGCATAGGTTAAAAACGCATAGCCCAAGGTTGGATCATACTTGGAAACCGCTTTTTCCAATCCAAAATAGGCTTCCTGCATCAGATCATCCAATTCAACAGAATTGGAAAACGGCAAGGCAAGCCCAGCAATAAATCGCCGGTTTTGCTGGTATAGCATCGTCATATTCTCCGAAACATGATCCCCGGCTTGGATCAGGGCCACAAGTTCTTCATTGGTCATGGTTTACCTTCTCTCTTGATAGGGTTCACCCCTAAAGGCCCATACGAAACCTTCAGGGGGGTGAACCCAATATGGAGGTAACAACTTACTTCTGATTGCGTTTCTGCTCCACCAAGGCTTCCAAGGCATCTGCTATCCGGTGAAGTTCGTAGGTGCGTTGATAGAAAAACAGGGTTTTCCAATCAAATCGGTTATCATCTTCCAACATTTTGATAAATTCTTCTCTGGTCATTTATAACACCTTCTTCCGTAATCAACTAAATAAAACCTTATACTTGGGGTGAAGGCTGACCAATGCACGGAGTTCCGGGCTGTTCATAATCTGTGTCATGGCATCACCGGAAGGTAAGCCATCAGAGAACAGGCTTTCTACAATAGTTTGTTCCTGATCAGTCAACTTACGGGGTTCCACAGTGGGAGTGGTTTGTTCATTGCCATCCAGAATATCAATAGCATAAGTCTTATAGTTCATATCATCTGGGGCACCATTCTCCTTACCGCCCCAAACATCAAAAAACACTTTGCTATCCAATCCCATTTCCCGGTAATCGGTTGTATTCTTCAAATCATCAATGGCACTGTGAAGATATTTTTCAGTCCAACGCAAGGCATCAGTTAAAGCCTGATAGTCATACGAAACCGGAATATGGAGATTATGACCGGCTTGACTGGCAATAATCTGAAGGCTATGAAGGGCACGATAATTCCCCGTAAGCTGTACAGCAATAGACTTGATTTCATCGGGAGTAATTTCACTTCCTTGAATCCGAAGTGCTGTCAGCAGGTTCGTTTGCTCTACACTGGGGGCATCTGCAAGCATTTTATTCAATGCAGTTCTTTTTTCGGTTACTGTCAACTTAACAGCCGCTTCAAGATCGGCAACCACAGAAGCACGAACTTTGGCAACTTCAGTTTCACCCTCATCTTTAATTTTCTTTAAGTAATCTGGGGCATAGATATTCAGATCAATCAATTTCTGATATGCCTTGTTTACTTCAGCTTGCTTGCTGACAATTTTCTGATACTGAGTAATTGCATATTCTCTGAGTTCAGCAAAAGTTTTCATAAATTTATCATCCTTTCATTTAGCTATAAGCTCAAAGTGTTGATTTTACAGGGTTTGAAGGCCTTTTTGTTACTATTGTGTTTTTATTGCCCCCTTTTAGGGTGTCCGAAATGTCCGGGAATAGCTGTGGCCGGGGCCAGCGGTTCAATCTTCAAGTTGATCATCACCCACAATCACAACCGGAATGGCATTATCAATTTTCACTTTGTCACTGAACAGTCCATAACGCTTGCCCAACAGTTCCGCCGCTCTAATCCGGTCTTTGGCTGAAACCTGTTTGGTGGTGATCTTTTGTACACTATTCCCGACAAGAATCAGAACTTCTTCAGTATGTTCACCCCGCATTACAGCGGTAAGGTATTTCATGATTTCTTCAATATCAGCGATATTGGCGCTTGTCATGCCGTCCAAAAAGGCCGCAATAGCGGTTTGAACCTTAACATTGGATAACAGCCGGGAAGCCTGTTCCTGTGCTGTCTTGGGGCTATAACCGGCCCTGATTGCCGCTTGCTTTGCGTTCAAGTCAATCAGATATTCTTGTATAAATCGCTCTTGCCGTTTGGTCATTGGATCACCTTCTTTCTGATACTCTAATTATACCATTTCAGCCCTTGCAAATCACTATATATAGTAATTTTAGGTTGTTTTCCGTGTGTATAACCACTTTATATTGTGTCTTTGGAATATTAACTTCAATAAAAAACAAGCGGCTCAAGATTACCTTGAACCGCTTGTGGCCTGAATGATTTTTCGTATATGATCAGGGCTTAGTTCATACCGTTCTCCCAATGCTTTGTAAATTTCCTGATACTTCATACCGGAAAATTCCGGTGAACAGAAATCCGCCCGGATTGCTGTATTCCGCTTGTCGCGCCTTGCACGGTCAATTCTTTTTGGTATGCAAATCGTACCGGGGCCAAGCTGTTCAATGATGATCTGAAACAATGTGGGGCCGGTCAGATCATAAAGAACCTGAAGTTTCTGTTGGTTGGTCATGCTCATAGGTTCACCACCCAAAATTGTCAGCAATCAGCTTGATTGGCTTGGGTGGAATCTTTACCGGCCTTCCATCCGAATCAGGCGCATAGCGCTTATATTTTGCCGCAAAATTCCCGCACAAAATATATGGCTGATCTTTAATCTGTTTTCGGCTCATAAAATGAACTCCGCCGCAAGTGGGACAAATCCAAAACCAATGATCCGTTTTTGAATGGCCCAAAGGGTAAACCACATCAGGTTCATCCCCAGATTTATATTGTGTTCGCTGATCTATATAGAACTTGCGCCCAAACCTTGTCCCAAAGCAAACAACGTCGTCAGGGCGGTGGTTCACTCGGCCCGTTCTCATTGCATCAAGGGAGGCATGATAACCCATAATTGGAAGCAGATACTTCATCAGGAATCACCGGCTTTCTGATATGCCCAAGATAATCCGGTGTGCTGGAAGTTCTATGCGCTTCCCATTGGCACCAAGAATCAACCGTGTGTGGCTTCTTTTCCCAATCCGACATCCACAGTTGATCGGCTGGTTGCCCTTAATCAAATTACTGTGAACAGAATGGGCTAATCCGCAATCAGGGCAGATATAAAGCCAATACCTATTAACGGTCATTCCAAGTGGCTTCACCAGATCAGGATCAGGATCCAACCGCCGTTCTGTTCTGCGATCAATGTAGAAGCGGCGGCTCTGGCCGTAAGCAATAATATCTTCAGGGTGATGGGTGATCTTTCCATCAATCAGCAATTCCATTGCTTCACCATAGGTCATTTTTATCGTCCTTTCCGCTTGTAGGAGATTTTGTAGTAAGAGAATATATAAATTCTATAATATTATTTCTTCACTTTATTTTTTTCAAAAGTTATTCAGAAAATAGGTTGTTCTCCTACAACTCCTACAAGCAACGAATTTTGTAGTATTTATAAGGTGTAGGCCGTGTAGGTGAAGCATTCATTTCTTCACCTACACAACACCTACAAAGCCGGGGTATTTTCGCTTCCTCGTCCGGGGTATAGCTGACATTGATCTTAATGGGCATCAGCGATTACCCGCCTTCTGCCCCTGATGGAAGCCAATCTTGAACGCCCAAGAAATCATCCTGAACACATCCCCATGGGTTTCACGGTACAGGGCATCCAGATCACTTGCCCGAAGTTCGTACTTCTCAGGAACCTTGGTGGCCTTGGCGGTTTCAATCAAATTTTTCATTATGTATCCGTCCTTTCTTTGACTGTTGGGCGGTTCGTGTGCTATACTGCTTATAAGCCGCCCTTTGGGTGGTGGGTTTTGGCTCCCTTGCGTCAGGTTGTGGAAGACGTGACGCAAGGGGGCTTTCTTACTGCTGGTGTTCGTCCAGATCATCCAGCCATATTTCCACTTCTTCAAGGGTCATGGGGCCGGGGGCCATCAGCCGGTTAAGGAAATCGGTCAGAAGATAACCGCCTTTCCCATCCTTGCGGATGAACAGATCATGGGCTTTGGCTCTGGTTTTCAGTTTGTTCAGCGTCATTGAAATTTCTTCCTTTCTTTTTAGGGTGTCGGAAATGTCGGAATGCTTATTGTTCCGGGTCAGGTTTTGACAGGTTTTCAGCAATCACCACGATTGCACAGCGACCATTGATCCACAGGGCGCAACGCTCTTGATAGCACTCGAAGATCACATCACGGATATTCATAAAAGGGCAATGTTTATCTTCCATCTTTGATTACCTCTCTTTCTGTTCCTCGTTACCCCATGTGTTACCCCGTTACTTGTGTTAAAAGTCCCTTACAAGTAACACATAACAACACAAGTAACGGTAGTTGCATGGGAACACATTAACTCCATTTTTGAAAGGTGTGTTTCCGGCCATAGGCTCCACCATTCTTGCCGGGTGGATAATATAGAATTTGATCCCGTAAATATAGCATTTTTGCGGTTGTCTTGATTTTTCTTCCAAGGGAGTCCGGTGATTTATCTGGGGGCTTACCTGTTACCTCAATGCAAAGTTTGAATAATTCTGAAGCTGTTCCGCTCCATGTCAGGGTTTCCGAATCCGCCAACAGTTTCTTTACTGTCTGCACTACGGGATCATTTTCATACTCCAAAGCTAACCGCCGTTCTTCGACTTCATCAACGGAACCTTTACATTCCCACCGACACGAATCCGGGTTAAACTCAATTACCATATCATCTGCCACAACATCCCGCCCGGTAATGTGAAGGGTTGTTTCCTTGTCAGTGCGGTTTGCCTTCTGCATCACAAGGGCAGTATCTACGGAACCGAAAATTCCGTTAGTGCCGGAAATACGCTCAAATACATCTCCGTCCCCCTTGCCTTTTTTCAGATGGTGAACTACCAAAATACAAATGGAGTGTTGATCCGCAAACTGCTTCATCTGACCCATTTGCCGGTAATCGTCCGAATAGGCGCTTTCACGGTTCTTGATTTCTCCTCTGACTTTTTGAAGCGTATCAATCACGATCAGGCCAGTTTTTGGGAATTTGGTGATATATTGTTCAAGCTGGGTGATTAGTCCGTTATCCAAGTTCTTAGAGAGAACAGCATACCGGAATCCATACGGGGCCGATGCGTGGTAAGTCAAGCGGTTAATGCGGTTCTGAAGGCGGTTCTTGCTGTCCTCCAAAGCAAGGTATAAGCATTCTGTTTTCTCTGTCTTGTGGTTCATAAAGCAATCACCCGCAGAAACGGACAGGCAAAGATCAAGCACCCACCAGCTTTTACCGTACTTTGGAGGTGAAGCCAGCATGGTAAGCCCTTGTGGAATCATGTCAACAACCACCCAGCGGATAGGGGGAAGTTCTTCTTCCTGAAGATCCCTCACTGACTGAACATCAAGTTCAGGAACTTTGACCTTCTTTGAACGCTCCACGCCCCGTTCATACTTGCCAACAGAACCACAAATTGTTTCCAGTTCCCTTTCAGGAAGCGGGGGATCACACCGGCCTTCATTGACCACCTTCAGCATGGCGAAAATTTCGCTTTCCGTGTACTCCTGCGCTCTTAGACTTGCCGCCATACGGAACAGGGTATCATTTCTACCGCCTTTAGAAATTTTATCGGACAGTTCAAATGCCGGGCCGCTACTTTCTTCTTTGGTCAGTAGTTCCAATAGAAACTCTGGAAGATCGGCGGGACCCTCCGGCATTGCGGAAGGGTTCAGGCCGTCAAGCCATTTGTAAGGGTTTCCGTTGGGGTGTACGCTGGGCGGGAACATGGAATATCCGCCATTTCCCCGAACATCTACATTGGGCAAAATACCAACAAAGTTTCCAATAGGTGCATCAGTACGAAACAGAAGTTGTTTACCGCCCCGCCCTGTCTGGAATGTCCAAGTAGGCGGAATTCCACCCCCATGCTGGGCGGCGTACTCCATCAGGGATTTTTCCCCGTCCGGTTCCCCGTCTGCCTTGGGCTTGTCCAAGTCAATAGCTATAATCCCGTGTCCCATAGCAACACCAATATTGAAAAGTCGGTTCGTATCTCCATCCCACCATTTCAAGGCCGCAGAGGGATCAGTAGTGGCTACTTCTCGCCAGTTCATTACGGCGGCTTCTTTGCCCTTGATTTTCAGTTGGAACACCGGTAGACCTAAAGCCGCATACTCTGCCGCTACGGGGCCAAAGCTGAAAGGCTCTTTGCTCAAAGTTTCATCACCTTCTTTTTTTTTGCATCATTGGCCCCCTATCATTCTTCAAGAATCTGTTCCACAGGCACATTCAGGGCCTTTGCAATCTTGCCAATGGTAGCGGGGCGCAAATTCCGCCCGGTTATGGCATTGTTCAGCGTGGGCCGGGGAAGACTGGCGGCAATTGCCAAATCTCTTGAATCCATACAGGCTTTAGCCATTGCCAATTCCAGTTTCTTTTTGTTTACCTTCAACTTGTTTCACCCTTTCTAAAAATCTGTTGACAGGTTGTTTTCGACCTGATATAATCATATCAGGTTGAAACAAACCTGTCAATAGCGAAAAAGATTTTTTTCAATCTGTTAATTTCTCTATTCTTGTGCTATACTGGTTTCATTGGAGGTGATACCGGCATGACGGTAGGTGAAAATATCAGGAAATTGCGAAAAGAAAGGGGGCTAACACAAAAACAGCTTGGGGAACTATGCGGTATAAATGAAGCAAATATTCGTAAATATGAAGCGGATAAGCAAAACGCAAAAATTGAAACCATAGAAAAAATAGCAAAGGCTTTAGGGGTTCCCATTGTCAAGATCAAGGAAGATTTGACTTGGGCAGAACACCAGAATACAGAGGAATTTAAGCAGTTGGAGCAGTCCACATATTTATTTGAAGGTATTGTGGTGGCCCTTGAAGAAATCTATGGTGCAGTGGAAGAAAAATCCATTATAGGGGAAAACGGATTGGAACGCCCCTATTGGGTTGTTGGAAAAGCCCCAAATAGTTTCATCCTGTATGAAGATGATATAGAAACCATTGTAAAGTCTGCCAAGGCTTCTATTCCGGCCTTGGTGGATCGGCTGAAGGACACCCGGCCCGAAGCTGAAATTATTCAAGAAATCACAGAAGAACTTAACAAGTAAAAAAAATAACCGCCCTCCCTGCGCCAACAGGAAAGGCGGTTAAAGATACCACACTGGGACAGGCCCAATAATAGCACCTCTGCAAAAGCTATTATAGCACCTGCCCTTGGTTCAACGCAACCATTTTCACGAAAGGACAGGTGATTATATGCCGGTTTATAAGAATGAAAAAGCCGGTTCATGGTTCTGCAAGTTCTACTATACCGATTGGACGGGGAACCGGAAGCAGAAGAAGAAAGAAGGCTTTAAGACAAAGAAGGAAGCCCAAGAATTTGAACGGGAATTCTTATCCAAGGCCCATGCTTCCTGTGATATGTCCTTTGGCTCTCTGGTGGAACTTTACATGGAAGATTGCAAGCACCGTCTAAAGCCCACCACCTATTCCAACAAGCAATTTCTGATTAACACTAAACTTCTTCCTTTCTTCCGGGATATGCCAATCAACACCATTACCCCAGCCACAATCAGAAAGTGGCAAAACGAACTTTTAGCTGATCCCAAGGGTTATTCCCCAACCTATCTAAAAACGGTAAATAATCAGGCCAGCGCCATTTTCAATTTTGCTGTGAAGTATTACCGGTTGGAAAGCAACCCTTGCCGCCTTGCTGGTAGCATGGGGAAAAAACACGCTGATGAAATGGAGATTTGGACGGTAGAAGAATTTAACCGTTTCATCCAAGCGGTTGCCGACAAGCCCCCTTCGGTTGTGATTTTCAATCTGCTGTTTTGGACGGGTATGCGATCCGGTGAACTGTTGGCTTTAACTGCGGATGATTTTGATTTTGAAGCCCATACGGTGAGCATTTCCAAAAACTATGCCCGACATAAGAAAGAAGATTTGATCCTACCACCCAAAACCCCGAAAAGCAAACGGATCATCACTTTACCCCCGTTCCTATCCGAAATGGTACAGCGGTATTCCACCTGTATTTATGTTACCGATCCATCAGGGCGGCTTTTTAGACAAACTAAAAGCTATCTTCTCCATGAAATGATCAGAGGGTGTAAGGCTTCCGGGGTAAAGCGAATTCGGGTTCACGATCTGCGACACTCCCACGCTTCCTTCCTGATTGAAAAAGGCTTTTCCCCCTTGCTGATTGCTGACCGGCTGGGCCATGAAAACATTGAAACCACCCTTCAGACATACAGCCATCTTTACCCCAACAAACATTCAGAAGTTGCGGCCTTGATTGAAGAAGCCCATTCCGCTTCCAGCAAAGCCCAACAGGGCTAAAAATTCAAGGCTATTTTTTGCAAATAGTACGATTATAGTACGGCAACAAAAAAGAACCACGAAACACAGAATATTTTCTTCCGTGTTTCGTGGTTTTTCTCTTGTTTTCTCAAAATTTCTAAACTAATTCAGCGAGTTCAGAAATCCTATTGTTATTCCCATTCTATTGTGGCGGGCGGCTTGGATGTGATGTCGTACACGATGCGGTTGATATGGGGCACTTCGTTGACGATGCGCACCGAGATCTTGTCCAGTACGTCATAGGGGATGCGGGCCCAGTCGGCGGTCATGAAATCAGTGGTGGTGACGGCGCGCAGGGCCAAGGTATAGTCGTAAGTACGGCCATCGCCCTGGACGCCCACGGAACGCATATTCGTCAGGACGGTAAAGTACTGGTTCAAATTTTTGTCCTCGCCGGCCTTGGCACACTCCTCACGGAAAATTGCATCGGCATCGCGCAGCATATCCAGCTTCTCCTTGGTGATGTCGCCGATGACGCGGATGGCGAGACCCGGACCGGGGAAGGGCTGGCGCATGACCAGATAGTCCGGCAGACCTAATTCGCGGCCCAGCTGGCGGGTCTCATCTTTGAAGAGCATCCGCAGCGGCTCGATGATCTCCTTGAAATCTACGTAGTCCGGCAGGCCACCCACATTGTGGTGGCTCTTGATCACAGCGCTGTCGCCCAGGCCGGACTCAATGACGTCGGGATAGATGGTGCCCTGCACCAGAAAGTCCACTTTACCAATCTTTTTGGCTTCCTCTTCAAACACGCGGATAAATTCTTCGCCGATGATCTTGCGCTTGTGCTCGGGATCGGAAATGCCGTCGAGCTTGTCCAAAAAGCGGCGCTCGGCATCCACGCGGATAAAGTTGATGTCCCATTTGGCAAAGGCGGCCTCTACTTCATCGCCTTCATTTTTGCGCATCAGGCCGTGATCCACAAACACGCAAGTGAGCTGACGGCCTACTGCCTGGGCCAGCAGCGCGGCGGCCACAGAGGAATCCACGCCGCCGGACAGGGCCAACAGCACCTTTCCGTCGCCGATCTTTTCCCGCAGAGCGACGATCTGTGTCTTGAGATAGTCACTCATAGTCCAGTCGCCCTTGGCATGACACACTTCATAAAGGAAATTGCGCAGCATTTTTGTGCCGTTTTCGGTGTGGTTCACTTCAGGATGGAACTGTACGCCGTAAAAGCTACGGCTTTCATCACAAATGGCCACATTGGGGCAGTTGTCGCTGTGCGCCACCAAGGAGAAGCCGTTGGGCACCTTTTCCATGTAGTCGCCATGACTCATCCAGGTGACGCCGTGCTCCGGCAGGTTGTGAAACAGTTTGCAGGTAGGTGTGAAATAGGTTTCGGTTTTACCATACTCTCGGGCAGTGGCGTCCGTGGCGGCAGTGACAGAGCCGCCCAGCGACCAGGCCATAAGCTGACAGCCATAGCAGATGCCCAGAATCGGCACGCCCAAACGGAACACCTCTGCGTCCACATGAGGCGAGGTTTCTTCGTACACGCTGTTGGGTCCGCCGGTAAAAATAATGCCGATGGGATCATATGCCTTGATTTTTTCCAAAGGCATGCTATAGGGATGGACTTCGCAGTACACATTGCACTCGCGGACACGGCGGGCGATCAGCTGGTTGTACTGGCCGCCGAAGTCCAGGATCAGAACTTTTTGGTGATTCATGCGCCTTTGGCCTCCTTGCTGCCCTTGTGGGCGTCGATCAGGTTGATAAATTTATCAAACAGGAACCGGGTGTCCAGCGGGCCGCCGCAGGCCTCGGGGTGGAACTGGACGGTAAAAATGGGGCGGCCGGTGTAGTCCACGCCCTCACAGGTGCCGTCGTTGGCATTGGCATAACTGAGCACCGCGCCTTTGGGCAGGGAATCGGATACGACGGCATAGCCGTGGTTCTGGGTGGTGATAAACACGCGGCCGGTGGCGGTTTCCTTCACGGGCTGGTTGGCGCCGCGGTGGCCGTAATGCAGCTTTTCGGTTTTGGCGCCCATGGCCAAGGCCATCAACTGGTGGCCCAGGCAGATGCCGAACACCGGCACGCCGCAGTCGGCGATCTTTTGCAGTTCGGCGATGATGGCAGTATTCTCTGCCGGATCGCCGGGGCCATTGCTGAGCATGATGCCGTCGGGTTCATAGGCGAGCACTTCTTCGGCGGCGGTGGAGCCGGGCACGCGGATGACTTTGCAGCCGCGGCGGATCAGTTCGCGGGGGATGTTTTCCTTGGCGCCGAAGTCCCACAGTACCACGGTGCATTCCCCTTCATCCACGGTTTCGTATGCGTCGAAATTGCTGACGGCGTTGACGGCGCCGGTAATCACGTAAGGCCGGCACAGCTCCGCGCCGGTGGGGACTTTACGTTCATCCGTGGTGATGAAAGCGTTCATCACGCCGCTCTCGCGGATGATTTTGGTCAGGCGCCGGGTATCAATGCCCCACAGTCCGGGAACACCCTGCTGTTTCAGGAAGGAGTCAAGATCACCCTCACAGCGGAAATTGGAGGGAGACTGGCACCACTCGCGTACAATGTAGGCCTTCACCCAGGAGCGCGCGCTCTCATAGTCGGCCGGGATCACGCCGTAATTGCCGATCAGGGGAAAAGTCTGCACGACGATCTGGCCGTAATAGCTGGGATCGGTCAGCGTTTCGAGGTACCCGGTCATGGCAGTGGTAAAGACGATCTCGCCGATCATATCCGCCTCAGCGCCAAAGGAAAAGCCTTGGAACACGGTGCCGTTTTCCAGCACCAGATATGCGTTTTTAGCCATAGGAAAATAACCCCTTTCCTGTTTTTGATTTTCAACACTCAAATTCGGATTTTTTGTGATGTCCGATCTCCATGGGATAGTTGCCGTCGAAGCAGCCGGTGCACAGATCCAGGCTGCAGCCGCTGCAGGCCTGTTTGATGCCTTCAATGCTGATATGGCCGAGGCTGTCGGCGCCGATGAATTTGGCGGTTTCCTCCAGGCTCATCCGATTGGCGATCAGTTTGGATTCGTCATCGATGTCCGTACCGAAATGGCAGGTGTGGGTGAAAGGCGGCGCGGAGATGCGCATGTGCACTTCCGAAGCGCCTGCATCACGTAGCATCTTCACCGTACGGGCAGAGGTGGTGCCGCGGACGATGGAGTCGTCCACCACCACCAGACGCTTTCCACGGATATTGGCTTTGAGGGGATTGAGCTTTAAGCGCACAGCATTGTCGCGCTGGGTCTGGGTGGGGAAAATGAAGCTGCGGCCGATGTAGCGGTTTTTCGTGAAGCCGGAACCGAGGGGGATACCGCTCTCAAAAGCGTAGCCCGCGGCGGCGTCCAGCCCGCTGTCGGGAACGCCGCAGACCATGTCGGCCTCCACGGGGAATTCCCGCGCCAGCTGGCGGCCCATATTGAAGTGCGCCTGATAGACGCTGAGATGGTCGATCTCGGAATCGCTGCGGGCAAAGTAAATGTATTCAAAAAGACAGAACGCAGTGCGGTTTTCTTCGAGCACGATGGAGGTTTTCATGGAGCCGTCGGCGTCGATGACGATCATTTCGCCGGGCTTGACATCCCGCTCGAACTGGAAGTTGGAGCTGTCCAGGGCGCAGGATTCACTGGCCACGGCTACGCCGTGGTCGCTGCGGCCCAAGCACAGCGGACGCATGCCAAAACCGTCGCGCACGGCGATGAGCTTGTTCTTGCTGGAGAGGATGACCAGAGAGAACGCGCCCCGCAGCTGACGGACGGCGTTGATGACGGCTTGCTCGATGGAATCGGTGTGCAGGGCTTCATAAGCGATGAGGGAGGAGATGACCTCGGTGTCATTGGTGGCGGCAAAATCGCAGCCATAGGACTGCAACCGCTCCTTGATGGCGCCGGCGTTGACGATGTTGCCGTTGTGGGCGGTGGCTAGGCGGCCGCGGAGGTACTCCGTGACCACAGGCTGGACGTTCTGTACGCAGTTGGCCCCGGTGGTGGAATAGCGCACATGGCCGATGGCCATGTTGGACTCGGGCAGACGGCTCAGCACGCTTTTGCTGAACACCTCGCTGACTAGGCCAAGATCTTTGTGATAGAAGATCGCGCTGCCGTTGAGAGAGGCGATGCCTGCGCCTTCTTGGCCGCGGTGCTGCAGAGCGGACAGGGCGTTGTAAGTCAGGCCCGACGCTTCGCGGTTGTTGACCACAGCGCCGAATACGCCGCACTCCTCGTGCAGCTTGTCGTCAAATATCATCAGAAGATACCTCCGTTTTAAAGTGCCCGGCGGCAGGCTTGTCCGCCGGATATGGACGGGGACAGACTGAAAAAAGTCCATTTTGCCCCTGATTTTACTGCTATATTATACAACAAAGGCCCGCGGCAGGGCAAAGAGATTTCCCAAGCAGAAACAGAGAATAATTACAGATTCTTTCGTGAATTTTTTACATATTTTACAATTGACATCCTGCGGCCAATTTATTCTGCGACGGGATATGGCAAAACGGCGAAAATAGCTTGTGAAGGTGGGGGAAGCATGGTATAATTTGAACAAAGAAAACCAAAATTTTATCGGTTGAGGAGGACCTGTGATGAAACTGAGCTTTTATGGCGCCGACCGCTGCGTTACCGGTAGCTGCCACTGCCTGGAGGTGGCTGGCAAAAAGATCCTGATCGACTGCGGGTTGCAGCAGGGCCGCGATGAGATCGACAACGGGGCGCTTCCGTTTCAGCCGGGGCTGATCGATTATGTGCTGGTGACCCACGCCCATATCGATCATTCCGGACGCCTTCCGCTGCTGATCCGCCAGGGCTTCCGCGGCCAGATCCTGGCCACCCGGCTGACGGCACAGCTGATGAAGATCATGCTGCTCGACAGCGCCCATATTCAGGAGAGCGACGCCATGTGGCTCAACCGCAAAGGCCAGCGTGCCGGCAAGCGCGAGGTGGAGCCGCTTTATACCATAGCGGACGCCATGCAGGTGAAAGAATATCTGCACACCTGCGAATACGGAGAGGAAGTGGCCCTGTGCGACGGCGTGAAGGCGGTGTTTACCGACGCGGGGCATCTGCTAGGCAGCGCCAGCATCACGCTTGAACTGACAGAGGGGGACATTACCAAGACCATCGTCTTTTCCGGCGATATCGGCAACACGCGCCAGCCCATCATCCGGGATCCCATATTGCTGCACCGGGCCGACTATGTGGTGATGGAGAGCACCTACGGCGACCGGGAGCACAACGAGGTGCCCAGCTATACCGAAGGCCTGGCTGGGGTGATCGACGAAACGCTGGGTAAGGGCGGCAATGTGGTAATTCCGTCCTTTGCCGTGGGCCGTACCCAGGAGCTGCTGTATTTTATCCGCGAAATTAAGGAAAAAGGCATGGTATATTCTGTGCCGAATTTCCCTGTGTATATTGACAGCCCGCTGGCACGGGAGGCCACGGAAGTGTTTTCCGGCGATCTGCGGGGATACCTGGACGAAGAGGCCATTGCGCTGGTGCAGGGGGGTGTGAATATGTTCACGTTTCCGGGGCTGATGATGACCTCCACCAGTGAGGAATCCAAGGCGCTGAATATGGATCTGACGCCGAAAGTGATCATTTCCGCCTCGGGCATGTGTGATGCCGGCCGCATCCGACACCACCTCAAGCACAACCTGTGGCGCAGCGAATGCACCATTTGTTTTGTGGGCTATCAAGCGCAGGGATCTCTGGGTGCGCGGCTGCTGGACGGAGTGGACAAGGTGCGCCTCTTTGGCGAAGAGATTGCGGTGCACGCCCGTATTGTGAAATTTGAAGGCATGTCCTCCCATGCGGATCTTTCCAGCCTGTTGGAGTGGGTCGGGGCGTTTGCTCCGCGGCCGGAGCATGTGTTTGTGGTGCACGGCGACGCGGATGTGGCGCCGGTGTTCGCGCAGAATCTGAAAGACCGGGGCTATTCGGTCCATGCGCCGGAATATACCGAGGTGTATGATCTGGCGGCGAACCGTGTGCTTTCTCCCGGCTATACACCGGAGCGGAAAAAGACGGTTCCTATGGATAAAGGCTCTGCTGCATACCAGAGACTGGAGAGTGTGGGCCTGCTGCTGCAGGAGGTCATCCGTCACAACAAGGGCGGCATCAACAAGGATCTGGGCAAGTTTGCCGATCAGATCCGGGCGCTGATTGAAAAATGGGACCGCTGAGACGGGACACACGGCGCCTTGCAGGGCGGAATCACTCCTGTTTCTGCTTAAAAAATTGCTGCAGGCAAGCCGGATTCACGGCGCCGGGGAAAATCCCCGGCGCCGTTTTGGTGCAAGGGAGAGGAAACTCTTGCGGGGAAACGGTTCTTATTGTAAAATAAAAATTCAAAGGAGGGCGATGCGCCCTATGCCGGAAAGGGAGTGCTGAAACGCTGTCATGGATGCGATCAGAAAAAACGAGGTCTATACCGTCACCATCGGCGGCTATTCCAGCGAAGGGCTGGGTGTGGCCCGCGTGGGCGGGCAGGTGCTGTTTGTACACGGCGGCATTGCCGGCGAGGAATGCGACGTGCTGGTGATGAAGGTGTTGAAACACGCGGCCTATGGAAAAGCGATGACGGTGCGCCGCCCCTCACCGCACCGTACGAAGCCGGCGTGCCCCTACTTCGGAAAATGCGGCGGTTGCGCTTTCTGGCATATGGATTATGAAGAAGAGCTCTCGGCCAAGCGACAGAAAGTCTGGGATGCGCTGGAGCGCTTGGGCGGTCAGACACCGCCGGAACTCCCCATTTTCCCGAGTCCTTCCATGCTCCATTATCGGAACAAGGTGCAATATCCGGTGGCGCCACCACACCAGATCGGCTTTTACCGCGCGCGGAGCCATCAGGTGATCGAAGTGGAGCGCTGCCTGATCCAGAGCGCGGCGGCGGATCGGATCGCTGCGGCGGTACGGGACTGGATGACGGAGCACCGGGCCGCCGCCTACGATGAGACGACGGGAAAGGGCTGGCTGCGTCATCTCTATATCCGCACGGCACAAAAGGGAGCCACGCTGGTGTGCTTGGTAGCGGCGGGGAAAGGCGTGCCCGCAGAGGATGCGCTGATCGGCGCGGTGCGGACAGCCTGGCCGGATACGGCCGGCATTGTGCTGAATGTAAATGCGCGGCCGGGCAACGGCATTTTGGGGACGGAGTACCGTACGCTGTGGGGCGCGGCGGAATTGGAGGACACGCTGTGTGGCCATGTGTTTGCCCTGTCTGTGCCGTCGTTTTATCAGGTAAACCACGACCAGGCCGAGCAGTTGTATGCGCTGGCGGTGGAATTTGCGAATCTGAAGGGCGATGAAACAGCACTGGAGCTGTACTGCGGTGCGGGTACCATCACGCTGGCCCTGGCGGAAGCGGCCGGGCGGGTGATCGGCGCGGAGATCGTGCCGGAAGCGATCGAAAATGCAAAAGCAAATGCTGCGCGCAACGGTATTTCCAACGTGGAGTTTTTCTGCGGCGACGCCGGAGAAACGGCGCAAAAATGCGCCGCCGAGGGGCTGCGGCCCGATGTGGTGGTAGTAGATCCGCCCCGCAAAGGGCTGTCACCGGAGGTAATCGGCGCTGTCGCTGCTATGGCCCCGGCGCGGGTGGTGTATGTGTCCTGCGACCCGGCCACACTGGGGCGGGATGTGAAGCGCTTTGCCGCATCTGGCTACCGCCTGCGCCGTGCTGCGGCGGTGGACATGTTTCCGCGCACGCACCACGTGGAGACAGTTGTGCTGTTGGAGCGGACAGGGGAATTGGAACCCAGTGAAGGGAGCGGACAATGAAACTTTTATTCAAACAGCGTTTCTTTTCCTGGTTGGACAGCTACGATATTTTTGATGAGCGCGGCTCCACGGCGTACACGGTGGAGGGAAGGTTGGCCTGGGGACATAAACTGGTGATTTCAGACCCACTGGGGGAGGAAGTCGGCGTGGTGCGGGAACAAGCGCTGGCTTTTTTGCCGCGTTTTACCATTTCTGTTCGGGGAAAAGAAGTCGGTGAAATCTGTAAGGAATTTACCTTCTTCCGGCCATCGTTCCGTCTTCACGGTCTGGACTGGAAGATTCAGGGAAACTTTATGGAGTGGGATTACCGGATCACAGACGGAGCAGGCCGGACTGTGGCGCAGGTGTCAAAAGAGTTGTTTCATTGGACGGATACTTATTCCATGGAAATTGACCGGGAGGAAGACGCGCTGTATGTTCTGATGATCGTGCTGGCGATTGATGCGGCCAAATGTTCTGCCGGACATTGAAGGACAGCTGGAGCTTGCGGCAGCTGAGCGGCGACGTTGGAGCATTTTTGGAGAAAAAGCACGGGAAATTTTGCCTTGTGGAAACAGGAGGAGAAAACCTTTGATACGAAAAGCAACCATGCAGAATATTGACGCGGTCGCACAGATTTATGATGCGGTCCATGACGCGGAGGAATCCGGTGCGCTGTGCACTGGCTGGGACCGTTCCGTTTATCCGGTGCGTCAGACGGCGCTCGCCGCGCTGGCGCGGGAGGATGAGGTGATGGTGCTCCACACCCTGGTGGTGGACCCGCACTGCGGCGGTCGGGGCTATGGAACGGCCTTTGTGGCCTTTTACGAGGAGTATGCCCGCGCCCACCCACGGCTGCGCGTACCTGCGCATGGATACGCAGGCGATCAATCAGGGCGCGCGGCGGCTGTACGCCGGTTTGGGCTATCGGGAGCCGGGCATCGTGCCCTGTGTGTTCAACGGTATTCCTGATGTGCATCTGGTGTGCTTGGAAAAGAAACTGGATTAAACAGAACGGATACACAGGAAGGACAGGGCTGAGGCAGGAGGGAGAAACAACGTGAAGAAGATCCTTGTGGTTGGCGGCGGAGCTGCCGGCATTGCCGCCGCGCTCAGCGCCGCCGAGGCGGGCGGCCGTGTAACGATCCTCGAAGGGCAGAGCCGTCCCGCGAAGAAGCTGCTTGTTACCGGAAACGGCCGGTGTAACCTGGGCAACACCCGGATTGCGCCGGAGTATTATCACACGGCCCGACCCGACCGGCTGGAAGCGCTGCTGGAGCAGATGCCGGCGACGCTGACAACAGACTTTTTCGCACACTGGGGCCTAATGACGATGGCCGATGAGGCGGGACGGCTGTACCCATACTGCCGTCAGGCCTCCATGGTGGTGGA
Organism: bacterium 210917-SL.2.15; assembly: GCA_020555605.1. GTDB lineage: Bacteria > Bacillota > Clostridia > Oscillospirales > Oscillospiraceae > Pseudoscillospira. Next base: position 52,256 of record JAJCJC010000009.1, read on the forward strand.
TGTACTACTGCTGGCGCTGCAGCGCTGCGGCGTTGTGATGGAAACAGGCTGTGCGGTGACGGAGGCGCTTTGGGAGCGCGGCGCTTTTACGGTGAAAAGCAGTCAGGGCGGCAGCTGGCGGGGCGATGCGCTGATTTTGACCACCGGCGGCAAAGCCGCGCCCAAACAGAGCTTGAGCGGCGCCGGCTATGCGCTGGCGAAAGGGTTCGGCCACAGCTGTACGCCGCTGTATCCCTGCCTGACGGCGCTGCGCTGCACTCATCCGGCGCTGCGGGGACTCAAGGGGATCCGTGTGCTGTGCACTGCGGCACTGTGCTCCAACGGGCGGGAGATCGCACGGGAAGCGGGGGAACTGCAGCTGACGGAGTACGGTGTGTCCGGGATTCCCGCCATGCAGCTCTCCTGCCGCCTCGGCGCGCAGAAGGATACAGAGATTTCCGTGGACTTTTTCCCGGATTGCAGTGCGGGCGATATGCGCACCCTGCTGAACCGCCGGGCGGCGGAGTATCCCGGCGGCGCGCTGGAGGATGTGTTTTTGGGACTGCTGCACAAGCGCATCATGTATGCACTGATGAAGGAGGCGGGGCTTTCGCCCTTGTCCCGCACGGCCCGGACACTACGCCTGGAAGAGCTGGCCCGCCTGGCGGCGCTGCTGAAGGACTGGCGTCTGCCGGTAGGAGGCCCCATGGGCTGGGAGCAGGCCCAGGTGACCGGCGGCGGGGTGGCACTGCAGGAGATCGGAGACGATTTTCAGTCCCGCTGCTGCCCCGGACTGTATCTGGCCGGAGAAGTGCTGGACACAGTCGGAGAGTGCGGAGGTTATAACCTGCACTGGGCCTGGTGCTCCGGTATTCTGGCGGGCCGCGGGGCGGCCGGGGAGGCGGAGATATGAACGAAGAGGCCAAAAACAGTGAAGCGGCGGAACAGTATGTGCTCACGGTAGTTGCCCGCATCCGCAGCGATTTTAAGACGAAATTTGGTATTCCCCGCCAGAGCGGCCTGATCGATGCGCTGACGGCGGAGGTGGTGTTTGAGCCGGAATTCCGCAATGTTGACGCCCTGCGCGGCATCGAGGGCTTTTCCCATCTGTGGCTCATTTGGCAGTTTTCTGCCGCCGTCGGGCGGTCTTGGTCGCCTACGGTGCGGCCGCCCCGGCTGGGCGGCAATACACGCATGGGCGTATTTGCTACGCGCTCGCCGTTTCGGCCCAATGCCCTGGGACTTTCCTGCGTGCGGCTGCTGGGCGTTTGTCGGGAGCAGGAGCGGGGGCATGTGCTGCATGTGGCGGGCGCTGACCTGATGGACGGCACGCCGATTTATGACATCAAACCTTATATTCCCTATGCCGACTGCCACCCGGAGGCTTCTGGCGGTTTTGCGGATCAAACGCCCCGGCGCCTTTTGCGTGTGGACTTTCCGCGTGAATGGCTCTGCCGGGTGCCGGAGAACAAACGCGCTGCGCTGCGCGCTGTGCTGGAAAACGACCCGCGCCCGTCGTATCAGCACGATGCTGGGCGGGTGTACGGCTTTGTCTTTGCCGGCTGTGAGGTGCGCTTCACAGTAGATGGGGAGATCCTCACCGTGCGCAGCGTCGAGTCGGGGGATGGAAAGTGACCGGCGACAGGCTGGACAAAAAGACAGGAAAGGGGCGGCGAACATAGCAAAAGAGGGACTGTATTCTATCGGAAAGGCGAACAAGATCTGCAACGTGTCGCCGCGAACGCTGCGATATTATGAGGAAGTGGGACTGCTGAATCCCGACCGTATCGATGAGCGCAGCGGTTACCGCTATTACAGCGCCGAGAGTATGTATCAGGTACAGGTGATTCGCTATTTGAGCGACGAGAGTTTTTCGCTGGAAGAAATCGGCCAGATTCTGCATGAGGAGGATTTGGTGAGGCTGCGGGAGATCTTTTCCGAGAAGATTGCTTCTACCCGTCGCACCATCGACTACTATCACCGCCGGGAGGAAAGCCTGAAAGCGTGGTATGAGTTCTTTGTGGAAGGGGAATGGATACTGCGGCACGGGGGACTTTCCCCTGCGGCCCGTTATATTCCTCGGGAGCGTTATCGTTGTTATCGATGTCGCTATGACAGCACGGAAAAGTCGACTGCTTACATCGAAGCCAATTAAAAAACGTTTTCCAAGCTGGGCGGGCCATGGTGGATGTGGGCGGTGCGGTGTATGTGCGCTTTTTCTGCTTTGGCACAGTTGAATCTCGGTATAGCTTATGCTACCTGGGGTGCAGTAGGTACGGTGGCGACGCCGGTTGCAGGGTATTTCCTGTACCGGCAGAAGATCACGAAGATTGGCCTGTTTGCGCTGGCGCTCATCATTGTCAGCATTGTTGTGCTGAATCTGTACGGCTGAGCGAGCGCCCCGTTTTTCGTTTTGATTCCTGTTTTAACTGTTCATAATTTTTTCTAGCCAAAGGGCGCCGGAGCAAATTTGCTCCGGCGCCCTTTGGCTTTGTGCGGCGGAGCTGTGCTCCTCTGGACGTGCGGTTCGGGATCAAAACAGATAGAGGATTGCCAGCACCAGGGCGGCAAAGACCGCCGCTAGGGCCAGAAGCACTTTGTCCCGGCAGATGACTTCCACCGGGTCGCCGTCGGAATCGCCCTCCACTGTTAGGCTGTATTTCATGCACAGACAGATCACCAGCGGTACGGTCCATACCATGCCCTGTTCCGCACCCATGCTCCAGAGAGCGTAAAAGGTGATGGAAAGGCCCAAACTGATCTGCATGTATTTATCGAGATATTCATAGGTGTAGTATTTGAGCACCTTGCGGGTGTCGCCCTTCTGGCGCGCCAGCTCGCCCCTGCGTTTGCCCAGTCCCAGATAAAAGGACACGGCGATGACGGTGAGGTAAAGCCAGTCGGAGATGGCGATGCCGGTGACCGCAGCGCCGAAGAGCACTCGCAGCAAAAAGCCGGACACCAGCAGGGCGATATCGAGAATGGGGACGTTTTTCAGTCCCAGGCTGTAGCCAATATTCACAATAAAATAGATGGCGAGACATAGATAGCCCTCGCTTGGGAAGCCGCACCAAAGGCCCAGTATGAGCATTACAGCCAGAAGCGCGGCCGCTTCGGCAGTGGCCCGGGCTGGAGAAACGGCGCCGCTGGCGATGGGACGGTTTTTTTTGGTGGGATGCAGCCGATCCCGCGGCGCGTCACAGATGTCGTTGATGATGTAGACCACCGAGGCGAGACAGCAGAACGCCGCAAAGCCGCACACAGCGCTTTGCAGTACCGGCGCGTCAAACAATGCGCCGCCAAAAATAAGCGGCAGGAAGATCAGCACGTTTTTCAAAGCGTGCTTTGGCCGCAGCAAACGGATGTAGTGTTTCAAATGCTCACCCCCCAATGTAGCGCAGGAGCTGAAGATACCCCGGAAGATTCAATACGATCTGACACAGCAGAAACACGGACAGGGCGATAAACGGGATCTTGTCCCATTTTCCTGCTGGCTGTTCTTTCGAGCGCAGCAGAAGCGCTGCGATCAGAAGCTGTGCGGAAAGATGGTGCAGGGAATAGAGAAAGCCTTCTTTCAGGCCGTACTGCAATGCACCGTGCAGTAGAAGGTTGAAAATAAGCACACCCAAGGGCGCCAGCAGAAGCGGATCGCGGCGCCCTTTGATGACGGCGGCAATCAGCACGGCGCACCAGAGCACCATGGCCGCCACGATCAGCGGCGGGGCGGAAGGGAGAAACGAAAGCGCGTCGCCGGGATAATCCCCGAAGGGGGTGGCGTTTTGCGTGTCCACAAAGAAAAAAGTGGAGCCGAAAAAAATAAAAAAGGCATAGCGCAGCATGGTGAAGAGGGGAAAATGATCGCTGTAGTTTTCTGCGCTGCCAAAGCAGACAGCCAGCGTGTCCTGAAAAAAGATGCGGCCTGCAGGAGACAGCGCTACAGCCAGGCAAAAGCATACGCCTCCCAGTACAAGCAGTGTCAGACGCTTTTTCAGGCTCCGTGTGGATGTGGCGAATACGATGATGGCCCAGAGAAAAGCGTTGGTGATGGTCACGCCTGCGGCCAGAACGCCCAGAAGCACTACGGCGACGGAGTTTTTTCGGCGTGCGTAGTAATAGCTCATCAGCAGGATGCAGCTGGAGTTGATATAGCTCTCGGCAATGAAGGTGTAAAAGAGGGTGGAGAAGGCCAGCGCATAGATGGCGCACAGCAGCATGGCGTCGCGCGGGCGCAGATGGTAAAATTCATCGAGAATTTTATACAGATAAAGCACTGATACCAGAGAGATACACAGCTGCAGCAGGACGATCAGCTCGTAGTGATGGCGCAGGCTGATGGGGCCGAGGATGGTGGACTCGAGGCAGGTGAACAGCCATCCGAACACGATCAGCAGCGGGTGCTTGACAATCCGGGGAGATTCATCCATGGTGGTGGAGAAGAAATGGTTGGTGTAATAAATGTCGTCTGCGGAAAACAGGCGGTCGTTGTGCGCTCCTTCAATAGAATATAGGGGGGTTTGGCACAACAGAACGAACAGGAGGATGTAGAGCGCGCACAAAAAGGCGAAGCCGATCCATTTCGAAGAAAGCCGCGGGCGCTGTTTGTTTGCCAAATAGTGTTCCAAAATGATAGTCTCCTTGCTGTATTGTGTGCGGCGCTCCTGTTCCGGGGCCGCATTTGGTTGAATTTTGCATGGGTATCTGCTAAGATAAAGGGCATATGTGAAACAACAAAAACGGATGCGGGACAATGCTATGAATGTATATGATTTTGACAAAACCATCTACCGGGGCGACAGCACCATGGATTTTTGGCGCTATTGCCTGAAGCGGTACCCCAAAGCCGTCCTGGCGCTGCCGGGCACTTTGGCCGGGGCGCTGGCCTTTCGGCGGGGCTGCTGCAGCCGGGAGCAGTTTAAGGAGCGCTTTTATCAGTTTCTGGGCTTTGTGCCGGATACGGAACGGGAAGCGGAACGCTTCTGGGACCGGAATCTTTCCGGGATAGAGCCGTGGTACCGGGCACAGCAATCGGATACGGACGTGATCATTTCCGCTTCGCCGGATTTTTTGATCGGCGCGGCCTGCCGCCGCCTGGGTGTGCGCTTCCTCGCTTCGCCGGTGGATGCGCACACCGGACAGCTGTTGGGCCCGAACTGCCGGGGAGAGGAAAAAGTGCGGCGCTTCCGGGATGCTTACGGCGCGGTGGAGGTGGAACGGTTCTATTCCGATTCCCGTTCCGATGCACCTCTGGCTGCTTTGGCCCAGGAGGCATTTTTGGTGTGCCGGGGACAAGTCCTGCCCTGGTCTGCGCACAGGGAGGAAAAGGAGAGGGAAGCATGAAAGAAAACAAACAGAATCTGCCCCTGGGTATTGCCTTGATGCTGACGGCGTCGCTGCTCACCTGTGTGGGTCAGCTGTGCTGGAAGCTGTCGGCCTCCGGCGCGCTGGGGCTGGTGCTGGCGGGATTTGTGCTCTATGGCTGCGGCGCGCTGTTGATGGTGGTGGCCCTGCGGTTTGGGGAGCTTTCGATTCTGCACCCCATGCTGAGCGCGGGATATGTGCTCTCCATCGTTCTGGGCGGCGTGGTGCTGGGCGAAAGCGTCACGGCGCTGAAGGCCGCAGGGGTGGCGGTGATTCTTCTGGGATTGGTGCTGCTGAGCGCGCCGGAGAAAAAGGAGGATCGGCCATGCTGATCGGAATGGCCCTTTTGATGACGCTGTTTGGTTCTCTGGGCGCGTTCTTCCTGAAAAAGGGTACCGGCGGATCTTTTAGTCTCAGCACGCTGTTGCGCAATCGCTTTTTGTACCTCGGGGGCGTGTTTTATGTGGCGGGCGCTTTGCTGAACATCGCCCTGCTGCACCGGATGGAATATTCCGTGATTTATCCTATGACGGCAATCACGTATATCTGGACGCTGTTTCTTTCGGCCCTGTTTTTGCAGGAGAAGATCACGCTGCGCAAGCTGCTTGGCGTGGCGCTCATTGTGTTTGGCGTGTTTCTTCTGACGCGCTGATACGGAACGTCTCAACCTTCGGCGTTGACCAGGACAAAAGTGATATCGTGGGGCGTTTCGTAAAAATACTCCTCGCCCATCTTTTGGGATTCCGGTTCCCACAGCCATGCGCCGTTGGGATAGCGCACGACGGTGATTTCCGTTTCGCCCCGGGCCATGGCCTGGGCGATGGAGCAGTCCCGGACGATTTCGGCCTGATGGATGGGGAAATAGATCTGAATGTAAAAGATCCAGATGACGGCAGCGAGCACAGCGGCTGCAGCGGTTGCAGTGTGTGTCGGTCGTTTGACGTTTTCCAGAGCCGCCTGCAAAAGATTTCCGGCGGCCAGGAGCAAAAGTACGTAGGATAAAAACAGACACCGCGGCCCGATAGGGGACACTACGGCCAACGGCGCTGCTGCGGCTGCTGCACTGAACAGGAAAAAGACTGCCCGTCGCCGCTGCAGCCCTTCCGGTACCCAGAGCAGGCAGGAAAGCAGCAGCGTAAGTCCCCAAATCAGCGCGATGAGCACCCGGAGTTTCAGCGTGGGAGCAGGCCCCCCCAGCAGCTGCCCGGCGAGATACCACAGCGCTGCAGCGGTGATCACAGCGGCGAGTAAAACGTCGCCCCAGCGCTTTTTGCGCAGGGAGAAGAAAAAGAACAGGCACAGCGCTGCCAGGGAGAGATAAAGCACGGGGGATGTTTCGATCAGGCTTTGGAGCATATCAGGAAGATTTTCCCGCGCTGTGTTCAAAAAACCCTGCAATCCGGTTTCCATGGTGTAGGCGTTGTCCTCATTCCCGATGGTACGGTACGCCGGGGAGAGGAACAGAAGCGCAGCCCCGAGCACACAGCCGGCGGTGTTGGAGAAAAGCACGAAAGAGAACCGGTGCTGCTCGAAAAAGTACCAAGCTAGGAGAAGAACGGAAGCCAGCAGGGCGTACAACGTGCTGTGCTCAATGAACAGCTGGCCCGAGAAGCCCAGCAGAAAAGCGGCCAGGGCCGTGCCAGGGGCGTCACGCATCGGCTCTTTTTCAAAAACCGGCCGGGCCAGGACAAAAAAGAGCAGGGTAGTGGCCACTGGGGGTACGTAATTGAAAAAGCCGGCGGCCCAGGGATAGACTTGAGCGAACATCGCTTGAGGCAGGACCAGCAGCGCAGTGAACGACAGCAGTACAGGAATTGGCGTCAGGCGGTTGACGTTTTTGGCGACTGCAAGGATCAGAATAAATAAAACTCCGCCGCGCAGCACGGCCCGCAGCGCGGCGTGGCCACCGGCGCAATAGGCGAGTAGGTTGCCCAGCAGGCGCGGATTGGTGGTTTGGTATTTTTCTATGAGAAGCCCTGCAAGCTCGGAGAGCGTATGCAGGTTTCGCCCTACCGTTTCCCGGTACCAGTCGTCGCCGGTGACGGGGAACAGGGCGCTCAGGGCCAGCAGGGCGGCCAGCAGCGCCGCCAGCGTGAGCAGCAGCGGAATACGGAGCCTGGATGTATGAGACTTTGCCATGACCGGCGCCTCCTTTCGTAAACCACGGTTTGGCCGCTTCGGCGGCGTCACTTAACCGGCCCCGCCGCACAACGTGCGGCGGGGCCGGAAACAGATCGAAACAAGCCCTGCGGCCACGTGCCAAAGACGGCCGCGGCGCTTTTTGGCCGGTCAGCCGCTGTATTTGGAAAACAGCTCCTGCATGGCTTGGAACTGGGCCAGTTTATCGGCAGCCTGGGGCTGATTCTTCAAAAAGCTGCAGGCGGAGGCAATGTGGGCTTTTGCGCTGGGCCAGTTCTGCTGTTTGGCATACAGCGCTGCCAGGTTTGCGTGGGTGACGGCGGATTCGACTGCGTGGGCGGGCAGCGCGTCCATAATAACGGCTGCGTGCAGCAGGCAGTCGGCGGCCTGGTCCAGCTGGCCCAGGTCGGAGTAGGACGCGCTCATGTTGTTATACAGGCCTGCATAGTGCTCATCCATGGGGGAGAGTTTCTCCTCATAGATTGCCTGGCACTGCCGGAACAGTTCCAGCGCCTTCTGGCTCTGGCCGGCGAAGCGGTAGGCCGTAGCGGCGTTGAGCAGTGTGGTGGCGTGGGACAGGGAACCGAGACGGTATTCCTTGCTGCACAGATCCAAAGCCTGTTCTGCTACACGGATGGCCTCTTCAAAGCGCTGCTGGGAGCGATAGAAACCGGTCAGTTCGTTAATGATTGCAAGCGATGCGTCGGCGTCGTGCTCTTGATTAGCGATTACCATTTGAGTGAGGAGATACGGCTCCACTTGTTCGATCTGGCCTGCGGCAAACAGACCGTCCAGATGCTGATAAAATGCAGTGATGTTCATAGCGGGAAACACTCCTTCCGGGCACTTGGCCCATATTTTGTCCTTCAGGACCTATGGACTAAAAAACAACTTATTCCAAATGTATATCATGTTCAGTGTAGCGTATTTGCCGCGGAAATGCAAGCCCCAGAGCCCTTCCATCTCTGAAAAAGGGGCAGCACTGTGGAACAGTGCTGCCCCTTTGCTGCGGCATCCTGCAGAGCGGGCTGCTGCAGCGCGTTTACAGAAAAAGCTGCAGCAAAAAATTACCAGCAGGTGCGCAGGATAGTAAAGATAAAAAAGCGCTTGGAAAGCCGGATGTGTGTGCCGATGGGAAGAAAAATGAACGGCAGTGCGAACAGAGAAAAGATTTCAAAACCTGCCGCATAGCTTTCAATTTTTAAAGAGAGCGGGTCGGCCACGGAACCGTTGAGCGCGGGCGGGTAGCTGGGCGTGTACAGAAGAAGCCTCAGCCAGGGCTTATTCCGGCATAGGTAGAAAATCAGCATCAGGATCAATCCGGTTTGCGCGTAATCGAAATTGACTGGGCACAGCAGGATGAGTCCGGCGAGTAACAGCCACCATTTCCGTTCTTTGAAGCCCCAGGTTGCCAGGAGACTGACCAGCAAGGGAAAGAAGATGTTTAGATTGAAATTGAATAGATTCCAGAGAATGTTATCGGCGTTAAAGGCCGGGATCCAGAACGGCTGGGGGATCAAGGCAAAAGCACCCAGGCGCAGGGCATATTTTCGGATGTCGCGGGTATAGAGCATTCCGGCGATCAGACAATAGCAAAAAGCGGAAATGCGATTCGCCCGATCCATCGAAAGATGGGGTATTCCGGGAAAAAGGCGGTTCCGATGTGATCGACGGTCATAGCCGCAATGGCGACGATTTTGATAAAGTTGGTATTCAAATTGGTTTTGAGTTCGGCAGGGGCGCTGGTTTCCGTGGCGGTGTTCTCCTTTGTGCTGGGTTTGCTGATTTGCTGCAAGAAAAAATCCGCTTTCCTTTAAAAAATAAGGAAAGCGGATTTGGCGGAGAGAAAGGGATTCGAACCCTTGATACCTTTATAGGGTATACACGATTTCCAATCGTGCGCCTTCGACCAGCTCAGCCATCTCTCCAGGCCTCGTGCTCGTAACAGCACGATTCATTTTACCAGATTTTTTTGGTTTGTCAAGGGACTTTTTCAAAGAAAGTTTGGAAAAATGCAATTTCGGGGAAAATGAGACAAGGGCGGAAACGCCGTGCAGTTTTTGCCCGGAATTTCCGCCCCGCCTTCCGCCTCTCGTGCCTGCTCAGTGGAATTTGTGCGAGATGTTGTCCACGACGTCGTCCACGGCGTTACCCATGGCGCGCATGGTGTTGCCCGCGCGCGTTTTCGCGGAACAGTCGCCAACGAGCATTAGTGCCTCCACTGCAGCGCCGGCCAGTGCGCCGACGCAGATACCGCGCAGAAAATCGGTACCCATAGTTTTCATCACTCCTTTTTCGGTCTGACTATAGTATGGCCGGTAGAAAGAAAAAAAGACGGGACAAAGGACGCTTTTTTGTTGCTAAAAACAGGCAGAAATAGTATAATATTTATATTTATAACATTTATAACAATCCATCCGGCCGCGTGTGCAAGGAGCGCGGCGGCGGGAAAGAATCGGAGGGAATCGGATGGGCAAAAAACTGATCCGTGGTGCTCGGGTGATCGATCCTGCCTGCGGGCGGGACGAGCCGTGTGAACTGCTGCTCGAGGGAGGCCTGATTGCTGCCGTGGGGAATGACTTGCCGGCGGAAGGCGCGCAGATCATCGACGCTGCAGGCCTTGTGGCTGCGCCGGGCCTTGTGGACATGCACACCCACATGCGCGAGCCGGGCTTTGAGGACAAGGAAACCATCGCCACCGGCACGGCGGCGGCGGCTCGCGGCGGCGTGACCAGTATTCTGGCCATGGCCAACACCTGCCCCGTCATTGATAGACCGGAGCGCGTGGCGGATTTTTACAATCGTGCTATGCGCAGCGCCAGGGTGCGGGCTTACACCGTGGGCGCGGTATCGCTGGGTATGCAGGGCAAGGAGATTACCGATGTGGAGGGCCTGCTCTCCGCCGGGGCGGCAGCGCTGAGCGATGACGGCGTGCCGTTGATGAACGCGGAAGTCATGCGCGAAGCGCTGATCCGCATGAAGCCGTCGGGGCTGCCGATCCTCTCCCACAGCGAGGATGGCGATTTGGTGCGTGCCGGCGTGATGAATGAGGGCGCTTTGTCCCGGAAGCTGGGCTATAAGGGACGCCCCGCGGTAGCCGAGGAGCTGCTGCTGGTGCGCGACGGAATGCTGGCGGCTGATGTGGGCGGTTATGTGCACATCTGCCACGTGAGTACCAAAGGCTCGGTGGACTATATCCGCCGGATGAAAGCTGCGGGCATTCATGTTACTGCTGAGACCTGTCCTCAGTATTTCACCCTGACGGAAGAAGAAATCGAGAAGCAGGGGGCTATGGCGAAGGTCAACCCGCCGCTGCGGACCCAGGCGGATGTGGAAGCGATCCTCGAGGGCTTGGAGGACGGCACGCTGGACTGCATCATCACCGATCATGCGCCCCACACTGCGGCGGAAAAGGCGAAAGAGCTGCCCAAGGCGCCCAGCGGGATGGTGGGGTTGGAAACGTTGCTGGCTTTGTCGCTGACGGTGCTGCACCATAAACTGGGCTGGCCTTTGATGAAGGTGCTTCGGGCTATGAGCACGGCACCGGCGGGCATTCTGCAGCTGGACGCGGGTTCGCTGCGGGTGGGCGCGCCGGCGGATATCGTACTGTTTGACCCGGAGGAAGCCTGGACGGTGCACCCGGAAGCGTTTGCCTCCAAGGGGCGCAACACGCCCTTTGCCGGCTGGAAACTGAAAGGACGCGTGCGCTGCACCATCATGGGCGGCGAAACGGTCTATGATGCTGAAGCGGCACGCTGATCCGGCGGCTGCGATACATGCGATACAAATAAATGAGTTACAAAATCAAAAAGAGAATGATAAAGGAGTTGCCGCACGATGTCTTTTGAACGCTTGCAGGATAAAATCCGTGAAATGAAAAACCCAACGGTGGCCGGACTGGATCCTAAGCTGGAGTATGTGCCATCTTTCATCGTAGAGGAAAAAATCAAGCAATACGGCCAGACGCTGCGCTGTGCTGCCGAAGCCATTTACGAATACAATGTGGGACTGATCGACGCGCTGTGTGATGTAGTAGCCGCGGTGAAACCCCAGAGCGCATTTTACGAACGCTTTGGCTTTGAAGGCGTGGAGGTGCTGAAACGCACTGTGGATTATGCCAAAAGCAAAGGGCTTTATGTCATTATGGACGCCAAGCGCGGCGACATCGGCTCCACCGCCGAGGGCTACAGTGAGGCATACCTTGGCAGTGTGAAGATCGGCGCAACGGAAGTGGAGCCGTTTGGCTGTGATTGTTTGACCATCAACGCCTATCTCGGCAGCGACGGCATCAACCCGTTTATCAAGGACTGCGTAGCCCGGGATCGGGCGGTGTTCGCACTGGTCAAGACGTCCAACCCCTCCTCCGGCGAGCTGCAGAACATCGTGGCCGGGGACCGCAAGGTCTACAATGTGGTGGGCGATCTGCTGGAGCGCTTGAGTAAGGACACCGTGGACAAATACGGTTACACTTGTGTGGGCGCGGTCACCGGCGCCACCTATCCCATGGATATCCGCGATTTGCGCCGCCGTCTGGAAAAGACGTTTTTCCTGGTGCCCGGCTACGGCGCTCAGGGCGGCAAAGCGGAGGATGTACAGTATGCCTTCGATGAATATGGTCACGGCGCCATCGTCAATTCTTCCCGCGGCATCATCTGCGCCTGGCAGAAAACCGGAAAAGAGGGAAAGGATTTCGGCGAAGCAGCCCGGGATGCGGCGATCGCCATGCGGGAAGATTTGAAGAAATATATTACAGTTGTGTAAAAAAAGCAGGTCTTTTCCGAACCCGGAAAAGGGAGACTCCCCCTGGGATCCCCTGTGAGAAAAACAAAAATTTGGGAGTGAAGTGGATATGCCGTATCAGCAGGATTGTAGTGTGTTGTTTCTGCGGGCATTGAATGAAAAAGCGTATGAACTGATTTTGGAAGCGCCGGAAATTGTCGCGGCAGCACAGCCGGGACAGTTTGTGCATGTGAGCTGCGGCGAAGGGCGTCTTCTGCGCCGCCCCATCAGTATCTGTGAGGCCAGCGGCGTGCAGCTGCGGTTGGTGTTTGAGGTGCGCGGCGAGGGGACGGAGTGGCTCAGCCGGCGCACGAAAGGGGAGCGCGTCAGCGTACTCGGCCCTCTGGGTCACGGGTTCGATGTAGATGGGAAACGGGTCCTCTTTATCGGCGGCGGCATCGGGGTGCCGCCCCTGCTGTGGGCGGCCAAACGCGCCGAAAGCGCCGATGCAGCGCTGGGCTTTGCCGCGGAAAACCGGGCCATTTTGATGGTGGATTTTGCCAAAGTGTGCGGCGAGGCTGCCCTGGCCACCGACGACGGGAGCCTGGGCCGCAAGGGAACGGCGCTGGATGCAGCCCGGGAGCTGCTGGAAAAGAACAAGTACGACGTGATCTGTGCCTGCGGGCCCAAGGTGCTGCTGAAATACGCGGCACAGGCTGCAAAAGAGGCGGGGATCCCCTGCCAGGTGTCCATGGAAGAGCGCATGGGCTGCGGTGTGGGCGCATGTCTGGTGTGCGCTGTGAAACTGCGGGATGCCCATGGGGAAATCTATATGGGCCATGTCTGCAAAAACGGGCCGGTCTTTTCTGCTGAGGAGGTGGTCTTTGATGACTGATCTGCGTGTGTCCCTGGCCGGGGTGGAGCTGAAAAACCCTGTTGTGGTGGCTTCCGGTACGTATGGGTTCGGCCATGAATACGGCGAATTTTACGATCTGTCCGAGCTGGGCGCCATCTGTGTCAAAGGATTGACGCCGGTGAGGCGGGACGGCAATCCGCCTCCGCGCATTGCTGAGACGCCTGCGGGCATCCTCAACAGCGTGGGCTTGCAGAATCCCGGTGTGGATGCTTTTATTGCTGAGGAGATGCCTTTTTTGCGGCAGTATGATGTGAAGATTATTGCCAATATCTCCGGCAATACGCCGGAAGAATACGGAGTTATGTGCGAAAAGCTGTCCGCTGCGGGGGTGGACATGATCGAAGTGAATATTTCCTGCCCTAATGTGAAAGCCGGCGGCCTGGCCTATGGCACCCGGCCGGAACTGGCGGCGGAAGTGACGGAGATTGCCAAAAAGCATTCCACGGTTCCTGTCATGGTCAAGCTTTCACCCAATGTGACGGATATCGTTCAAATTGCCAAAGCAGTGGAGAACGCGGGCGCGGATGCCTTGTCGCTGATCAACACGCTGCTGGGCATGCGCATCGACATCCACAGACGCCGCCCCATTTTGAAGAACAATATGGGCGGGTTGTCCGGTCCTGCGGTGTTCCCGGTGGCAGTGCGCATGGTCTATCAGGTACGCCAGGCCACGAAACTGCCCATCTTGGGCATGGGCGGCGTGGCCAAGGGCAGCGATGCGGTAGAGTTGATGATGGCCGGCGCGGACGCGGTGGCTGTGGGTACCGCTTGCTTTGCCGATATCTTTGCGCCGCTGCGCGTGCGCGACGGCCTGCGGGACTATCTGGAACAGGAGGGCCTGAGCGCCCGGGCGTTGACGAACACGGTGGAGCCCTGGTGAACGTATGAAACAGGTGAAGCTGATCTGCCCGAAGGAGCCGGAGCCAACACTTCTGGTCTCCCTCGGAGCGGAGGAGTGCCGCGCGCTGGTGCACCACGAGTTGACCTATGACGGGAAACTGCTGGACTGCCACCGCCTGCGGGCAGGGGAGAGGCAGATCATCGTCAGCGTGTACGAGCGCTGTTATTTCCGCGTGGGTAATGCCCTGACCGCCACAGTGACCATCGATGACCTGGGGGAATGTACCCGCGTGCACTGGGCCTGCGGCGGAGGGAGCGACTCGGCCCTGGTGAACTTTGACTGGGGCGCTGCGGATCATTTTGGTACGCAGATCCGCAAAGTGCTGCAGGAATATGAATTGAAGAAAACAAAAGAAGGATAAGCGATTTATGACCAAAATTTATCTGGTGCGCCATGCTCAAGCCGAGGGGAACCTTTACCGCCGTGCTCACGGCATGTATGATAGTCTCGTCACCCCGCAGGGGTATGCGCAGATCGAGGCGCTGCGGCGCCGTTTCGCCGACATCCCGGTGGATGCCGTGTATTCCAGTCCGCTGCTGCGCACCCGGACCACAGCGGCGGCCATTTATGAGCCGAAGCATATCCCGCTGCGCGTCCTGAATGATCTGCACGAGGTGAACTGCGGTCCCTGGGAAGACCGTACCTGGGGCGATATCCGTTATACAGACCCGGAGCAGCTGGAAAATTTCAATTATCATTTTGATCGGTGGCACGTGAACGGGGCCGAGAGCGCCGAAGACGTGCGCGAGCGGATGTTGGGGGCGCTGCACACCATTGTGCTCGAACAGGAAGGCAAGACCGTGGCGGCTGTGAGCCACGGCATGGCGTCCCGTATTCTGCTGGGTACGCTCAGAGGGATGAGTCTCAAAGAGATCAGCGAGCGTTTTCCCCACGGCGACAATACGGCCGTTTCTCTGATCGAATACGAAAAGGGAGAGTTCCGCGTGGCCTTTGCCAACGATACCGCTCATTTGAACGACGATCTTTCCACCTTTGCCGGCCAAAGCTGGTGGAAGGGCAAGGACTGGAAGGATATCGGGCTGCGTTTTGTTCCGCTGGATATTGAGAGCAGCGCCGGCGCGGCGCTCTATCAGCTGTGTCGGGCGGAAGGATGGCTCAGCAGCCACGGTACTATGGACCGCTATGACGGCGCGGCATTTTATGCGCAGGCCAGGGCCAACCAGGCTGCTTATGCCGAGGCGGTGATGGCCGCATACTGCGAAGATACTTTTGCGGGCCTTCTGCAGTTGGACACGGAGCAGGACAAAGCCGAGGATGCGGGCCGTGTGCCCTTTGTGTACATGGCACCGGGCTACCGTAAGCAGGGGGCCGGCGTGCAGCTGATCGGCGAAGCTGTGAGCCGTTACCGGCGCCTGGGGCGCAGGAAGCTGCGCCTGCGCTGTGCTGCGGAAAATGAAATAGCCCAGAATTTTTACCGGCGCATCGGTTTCCGCAAAATTGGAACAGACAGTGCGGCCCCGGTGAATCTGGATCTTTTGGAACTGGATATTGTTTAAAGGATAAAGGAGGAAACGAGCGTGTCGGAGCATCTTGTGCGTCTGATTCCGCGTCTGCATACCTATCGCACCAATGAAAAATCCGCGCAGGCGGCGGTGCTGGCGCTGAAAAAATGTGTGAAAGCGGAAGAGATTTCGTTTTCCCAAAGCGCCCAGGTACAATTTTTTGACTGCGGCAGCGCTTTGGAAAACATTACCTGTCCCCGCTGCGGCGCAGCGGTTCCGCTGGGTTGGTGGCAGCAGAAAATGGATGAGCACTACGCGGGCGACCATTTCTTTATTTTGGAGGAAGACATGCCCTGCTGCGGAAAAACGGTCAGTTTGAACGATTTGCGCTATGAAGCGCCCTGCGGTTTCGCCAGCCTGTGCTTTACCATTCGGAATCCAGAGGAAGCGGTGGGCCAGGAAGCATCGGAGTGCCTGAGTGAGCGCTTTGGCATTTTGTTCCGAAAAGTGGAAGGGATATATTGACGCGCGGCAAGGGCGGCGAAACGAAGTGCGTTTCGCCGCCCTTGATGACAGGAGGCTTTTGCTCGCGCGCGGTTAGCGCAAGCCGGTGGTCAGGCTAACGCCTGCGTTGTTCGGCATCTGGGCCGCTGTGGTGTTGTTATTGGTATTCGTGTTGGACCGGGTGTTCCGCTTCATCGTGCTGTCTGCTCGGGTATTGGGGTTATTACCGGTCAGGACACGGCCGGCGGCGCCAGCCGTGTCCTTGGCGGCATCACCAATGGCGCGGGTAGTGTCTCGGGCGGCGTTGCCCAGATCTTTGCCTGCATTGCGCAGGTTGGTTCCGGCGTTGTTCGTCACGTTCTGACGTACATTGCCCTTGTTGTCGGCGGCGGGGCTGTAGCGGTACAGCTGGCCGTTTTCATAGGTGTAGGTGCCGGCGGCATATCTGGGTGCGGTGTGTGTGGACGCGGCGCCGCAGGCAGTCATGGACAGGGCCATCAGGCCTGCCAGGACGCCGGCGCTGAGTTTTGCGGTAGCTTTCATTCGTTTCCTCTCCCTCTCATGCAGATCAAAAAATTGAAGCGCTTCGTGCATTAGTATCTGCTGCGGCGCAGCGAAATACAAAAAGCAAGTTTTGTCTGTGTTGCCTATGGCGGCGCAGGGGATTTTTTCCATCTATGCAGCAAAGGATTTTTGCATTATAATAATGTAAAACAAAATTTTGAGATCATCGGGGGGAGAAACCATATGGAACAAAGAGTCTGCTGGATCTGCGGAGCGGGAGATTTTACGCCGCGGCTGTTTGTGCCTGCCGCGGGAGATATGGTAGTGGCAGCAGACGGCGGCCTTGCCTATCTTGCCCGGGCAGGGGTTGTTCCGGATCATATTCTGGGGGACTTTGATTCCCTGGGGCGGCGGCCCGATGGCGCGAATGTGACGGCTTATCCGCCGGAGAAGGATGACACCGACATGCTTTTGGCGGTGAAATACGGCCTTGCGCGTGGCTGCCGGCGCTTTTATCTGTACGGTGGCCTGGGCGGCCGGCTGTCTCATACCTTAGCCAACTTGCAGGTGCTCCGCTTCTTGGCACGGCAAGGCGCTTGCGGCATACTGGTGGACAGCGAGAGCGTCGTTACGGTTTTTGCGCGGGGGTGGCTGCGCTTTGCACCGGGCTGCGGCGGGGTTTTGTCGGTGTTTGCCTGCGGCGGCGCGGCGGAGGGTGTTTCCATTCGTGGGATGAAATACAATGTGGAACGTGTTTCTCTGTCGCCGGATTATCCGTTGGGCACCAGCAATGAGTTTACCGGAGCGTCAGGAGAGATCGAGGTGGAAACAGGGACGCTGGCTGTCGTTTGGGAGCACGAAACGTCGGATTTTCGCCAAATGACTTTTGAGCCAGCGGACGGAGTATGAAAGGGAGGGGTCGGTATGCGGATTGGAGCGCTGGAGGCCGGCGGCACTAAAATGGTGTGCGCCGTGGGCGATGAAACGGGAGCTGTTTTTGAGCGTGCGCGGATTCCCACTACTGCGCCGCAGGAGACCTTGAAAGCGCTGGTGTACTGGTTTCGGGAGAAAGAGATCGAGGCGCTGGGCATCGGCTGCTTTGGACCGGTGGATCTGCGCCGTGGCTCGAAAACCTATGGTTATATCACGACCACGCCAAAGCCCGGCTGGGCTTGGTGCGATATGGCGGGAACGTTCCGCCGGGCGCTGGGCGTCAGCGTGGGATTTGATACGGATGTGAACGCCTCCGTGCTGGGAGAGGTGCGTTTTGGACAGGCCCGCGGCCTTTCCACGGTGCTTTATCTAACCGTAGGCACCGGCATTGGGCTGGGGGTATATCTGAACGGCGCACTTCACCACGGAATCCTGCACCCGGAAGCGGGGCATGTTCTGCTTTCCCTCCATCCTGAGGAGCATTGGAAATGCCGCTGCCCTTACCATCCCAATTGCCTGGAAGGGCTGGCCTGCGGGCCGGCTATTGAGGAGCGGTGGGGCGCACGGGCAGAGGAACTGGCGCAGCGCATGGAAGTATGGGAGATGGAAGCCTATTATATCGCTCAGGCGTTGGTAGATTATATTTGTATCCTTGCGCCGGAAAAGATCATTCTGGGCGGCGGTGTGATGCGGCAGCGGCAGCTTTTTCCGTTGATCCGCAGTGAAGTACACCGCCTGCTGGGCGGCTATCTGGCGGCGGAGGAGCTGAAGGATATGGATACCTATATTGTGCCGGAATCTCTGAATGGGGATCAGGGCATCTTGGGCAGCCTGTGCCTGGGCGCTGCGGAATGGGCGCGGGAACATGGAGGCCCGGAAGCGTGAGAACCTGTGCAAAGCAAACAGAAAAGGAGAAGCATATGGACGAAAAAGAGAAAGAACTGCTGGGGGCGATGGAGCAGGAACAGGCAGAGGTGGAACTGCCCAAGGCCCGCATTGCCTATGTGATGGCGATCGTTGCCATTTTGTGCGGCGGAAACGGTATTGGTATCGTAGCGGCGGGACTGCTGTGGAAAAAGACCCAGAACCTGTCTGGGGCCATTGCTCTGGCCGTAGCGTTCACAGCGGCGGCGCTGGCAATTGTGGCGGTGGTGGTGCTGGTGCACAAGCATCAGGTGAAAAAGAAGCTGGAGCGGGAGGAGGATGAGATATGATCCGCCGCAGCATGACGGAGTTAATCGGCGCAACGCCGCTGGTGGAGCTGTGCCGCTATCAGAAGCAGGAGTGCCTCGGCGCGCGTATTTTGGCAAAGCTGGAATCCTTCAATCCAGCGGGCAGCGCCAAAGACCGCATTGCCCTGCGTATGATCGAAGACGCCGAGCAGACAGGCCGCCTGCGGCCCGGCGCCACCATTATCGAGCCGACCTCGGGCAACACTGGCATCGGTCTGGCTGCTGTGGCGGCGGCGCGGGGATACAAGGCGATTTTTACCATGCCGGAAACCATGAGCGTGGAGCGGCGCAAGCTGTTGGCAGTTTACGGCGCGCAGATTGTACTGACGCCGGGGAGTGAGGGGATGCAGGGCGCGGTGAACAAGGCCGCAGCACTGGCGCAGGAGCTGCCCAATGCGCTGGTGCTGGGTCAGTTTGTGAACCCGGCCAACCCGGACGCTCACTACCGCACCACCGGCCCGGAGATCTGGCGGGACAGTGAGGGGACAGTTGACCTGTTTGTGGCCGGCATCGGCACCGGGGGGACCCTCTCCGGTGCGGGGCGGTATTTGAAAGAACAAAATGCGGCGGTGTGTGTGGTGGGCGTGGAGCCGGCCTCCTCCCCGCTGCTGACGGAGGGCCATGCCGGTCCCCATGCGCTGCAGGGCATCGGGGCAAATTTCATTCCGGACACACTGGATCGGAGCGTTTATGACGAAGTGCTCCCGGTTCCGGACGAAGCGGGATTTTCCACGGCCAAAGCGCTGGCCCGGTGCGAGGGACTGCTGGTGGGGATTTCCTCCGGTGCTGCGCTGTGGGCAGCCACAGAGCTGGCCCGACGCACAGAGAACGAGGGGAAAACCATTGTGGCGGTGCTGACGGATACCGGTGAACGTTACCTCTCCACCGGGCTTTTCGAGGAGGAGTGAGTAGTGCGTGTGATCGTCGTGGACGGGCAGGGCGGCGGTATAGGAAAAGCTGTGGTGGCACAGTTGCGCCGCGCCTTGCCGGAGCTGAGTATTCTGGCCCTCGGCTCCAATTCCATTGCCACTGCCGCTATGATGAAGGCGGGGGCTTCCGCCGGAGCCACCGGGGAGCACGCGGTGGTCTATAACTGCACTCGGACGGAGCGGGAAGACGTGATCGTGGGCGCCCAGGGTATTTGTCTGGCCGGCGGCATGTTGGGCGAAATTTCTGCGGAAATGGCGGCAGCTGTGGCCCAAAGCCGGGCGCAAAAGCTGCTGGTGCCCATTTCGGCCTGCGGCGTACGCGTGTTAGGTGTGCGGGAAGCGCCGCTGGGGGAGTATCTTGCAGAACTGACAGAGCGGCTGCGGACGGAACTGGAAAAACAGAACGAAACATAAGCGCCGGATCAAAAGGCGAGGGCGAAAGCAATATTGCTTTCGCCCTCGCCATGTATTCTGAAAATATGCCCCCTTTCCTTTCCATTATAACGAATGTTTTTCTGTCCATCAATTCGGGAAAGGGGGCAAAAACGTGTCTCTTCAGTTGGATACGAATTGGCGCTTGGGCCTCGTGGGCTGCAACGGCCGAGGAAAAACCACGCTGCTGCGCCGGGGAGCAATGCAAAGTGCTTCTGGCTTCCAGTTTATGCCAACGGGCGCACCTCTATCTTTGGGATGAGCCGCTGAACTACATTGACGTATTCTCCCGCATGCAGATTGAGAAGTTGCTGCTGAAGGCTGCGCCGTCGCTTCTGTTTGTGGAGCATGACGCGGCTTTTGTGGAGCGGGTCGCCACCGGCGTTGTGCCGGTGCGCGGATGACAAAGGCCCCGCGGCGGCGCAGGAGAAGAACTCCGGCGCCGCCGCGGGGCTTTAGAGAATGAAAAAGATGAAAAAGAGCATTCCTGCTGACAATTTTAGCTTACTACCCAATCGTGACAAAATCTTCAAAAAAGTATTACAAATCTGTGAAATTTTTAGCTTCAGCGGCCTCTGGGCATGGTTGGCGCGCAGGAGAGCAGATCTTCGGCATGGACGTTCAGCGCCTTGGCCAGCGCCGCCGCGGTGGCCAGAGGAAGGGAGCCGATGTCGCAGTCCGGTTTTTCATAGGAAAGAATGATTTCCGGGTCGATGCCGGAGAGGGCGGAAACCGATTTGAGGGTTTTGCCCGATTTGTGACGAATCAGTGCGATGGGATTAAGGGCGCGGCCGACGATAGCGGATTCTTCTTCGGGCGTTTCCGTCGGGCCGAGGAAGCGCAGAACCGGGCGGTATAGATCATAGCCCTGATCCAGATCTTCCACGGGGATTTCTTTGCCGTCCTCGCGGATAAAATAGCGGTTGTCCACCGTGTAAGCGATATGGGACGGCGCGCCGGAAACGGTTTCCTCAGCCGACAGCGTAAAGTGGAGGGCACCGGTTTCGCCCCAGTGGATGATGAGCCGCTCGAGATAGGCGTCCTCGTCAAAATCGGGTGCGCTCAGATTCTCTTTTAAAAAAGCGGTGAAGCGTTCGAGCTGTTCAAATTCCAAGGAAAGTTCCTCCTTTTTATATATGTTTTGTCTTTCTATAGTTTGCGCTGGGTGCGGAATAAAGTCAAGAAACATTTGCGTTTCTGCCTATGTATCCTGCCGGAATGCTGCGCACGCGGAGAATGTATTGCGGCAAATGGATGTGTATGCTATGATTGGGATAAAACATGATGTTTGGAGAAGAACCAATGATTTTTTTGATTGCAGGGGCTTCGCATACGGGAAAACCCTGCTGGCCCAAAAGCTGCTTGAAAAATACAAGTATCCTTATCTTTCACGGGATCTGCTGAAAATGGGCTTGATCCGAAGCGGCAACACCGCCCTGACGCCGGAGGACGACGAAGCGCTGGAAGCGTATTTATGGCCGATTGCACGGGAGATGATACGGACGGCCATGGAAAATCGGTAAAATCTGATTGTGGAGGGCAGTTATATTCCATTTCGGTGGAAGGACGATTTTGCAGATGCAGCCGAGAATGAAATACGCTATTGCTGCCTTGTGATGGGCTGGCGCTACTTTGCAGAAATTAAAAAGTATGCCAGTGTCATTGAGCGCCGTGTGGACGACGCATGGTGCGCCATGGACTCTGTACTGGAAGATACTGAGCGCGCGCTGGAACTGTGCCGCAAATACGGCTGTCCCTTTCTTTTGATCGACGGGGAATACCGGGTGAAGCCTGATCTGTAACGGCTGATTCCTGGACGTTCTGCGCGGCGGCAAAAGGTCCTGTCGGTTTGCGTTATGCGCCTGTTAAGGAACAGAACGGAGCATTCCGAAAAAAGAACCATGCTTTTTCGGTTGATTGGAGCGGAAGTTTGGGGTACACTGAATGCATAAAATAGAACAAAAGCTTTCATCAGAGCTTTGGGAGAGGAGTTTTTGCAATGGCTGAAAAGGAAATTCACAGGATCGCGGTGCTGACCTCCGGCGGTGACGCGCCAGGCATGAACGCCGTAGTGCGGGCTGTGGTGCGCATGGCCTGTGCCAATGGGATTGAAGTGCTGGGTATCAACCGGGGTTACAGCGGATTGATCAACAACGATTTCCGCAAGCTGACTGCCCGCAGCGTGGACGGGTTGCTGCAGCGGGGCGGCACCATTTTATATACGGCCCGCTGTGCGGAGATGATGACGACCGAAGGTCAGCAGCGTGCGGCGGACAATTGCCGGTACCTGGGTATCGAGGGGCTGGTGTGCTGCGGCGGCGACGGAACCTATCGCGGTGCCTTGTCTCTGGCGCGTTTGGGCGTACCCTGTATCGGCATTCCTGGCACCATCGACAATGACATCGGCTGCACCGAATATACCATCGGTTTTGACAGCGCCAGCAATACCGCCATTCAGTGCATCGACAAACTGCGCGACACCATGCAGTCCCACGAGCGCATTTCCGTGGTGGAGGTTATGGGCCGCCGGGCGGGGCACTTGGCGTTGAACGTGGGCTGCGCCGTTGGTGCGGCGGCAGTGCTGGTGCCGGAGCACGAAGGAAATTTCGAGCACGATGTGATTGAAAAGATCCGCCGCGGCCGCATCAACGGCCGGCATCACCATATCATCATTGTGGCGGAAGGCTACTCCATGACCACCCAGGAAGTCGCTGACCGCGTGCAGGAGGAAACGGGGATGGACACCCGCGTGACGATCCTCGGCCATATCCAGCGGGGCGGCTCTCCCACAGCCCGGGACCGTATTATAGCCACCCAGATGGGCAGCTATGCGGTACATGCCCTCATGGAAGGCAAAGAAAAGCGTATCATCGCCGTGCAACACGGCCAGATTGTGGATATTGAAATTGAGGAAGCGCTGGAAATGAAAAAGACGCTGGATGAGGCGCTGTATAACGCCGAACAGTCGATCTCTATCTGAGTGTTGGAAAACGATAAAGCATGCACACCCCCGCTGCGGCGGGGTGTGCATGCTTTTCCTTTGCACGTATTCGGCTGCAGCGAGGAAAAAAGAAAAAGTTTTACAAAAGGGGTTGACAAAACTGTATGAATGTATTACTGTATTAATTGCTTAGTACAAAAGTACAATCTGAAGAAAGCGGAAGTGATCGAAATGCGGCAGAAAGAGGAATTGACCGCCGTGCTGGGTGCGTTTCTCGCGCTGGCGCTGGTGCTGAGCGTGGGCCTGTTGGCCTTTGGTTATGCAATGCCCTGGATCTGAACAGCGGGAAGGAAAAGGAGGAGATTGCCGTGACAAGAACCGGGAAAATCGTTGTGACCGGAGTAAGTGCTGTGTTGTTGCTGGGGGTGTTGGCAGGCTGCGGCGCCCTAAAGGAAGCGCCATCGGCGGAAGAGACGGAAAAAGCGGTGCAGGTGGAAAAACAAACGGCTGACGGCGAGCGCTTGTTCCTCATAGAAGAGGATACCGAGGCCAGGGCCTTTCTGGACGATTATCTGAATGAGGATACCTATCTCGACGACGGGGCTTATCAGGTGGGGACGGAGGCTGTGGCCGACCTGGCGCCGGAATGTGTGTATGTGGTGTATCAACAGGACACGGTCCTGGCTGGACAGACAGAGAGTGCAGGCTATACCGAGATATTGCGCTATACGCTCTATCAGGATTCCAATGTCCTTACGCTGTCTGTGACGGCAGGCGGCGTGATCCAGAACGTGCAGGAGAGCACGGGGCTGGAAGAACTGCTGGGCGAGAACTGGCTCGAAGACCTGGTGACCGGGAGCTATGAGATACCGGTACAGCGCGCGGATTATTTGAAGACTTATATGTTGGGGGCTGTACAATGAAACAGGAGGCTATATTATGGGATGGACGTTAGATAAAAACAGGCCGATTTATCTGCAGCTGGTGGAAACACTGCAGAGCCGCATTGTATCCGGGGCCTATCCGCCCGGCGCGAAGATCGATTCCGTGCGGGATCTGGCGGCGGAGGCTGCAGTGAACCCCAACACCATGCAACGGGCGCTGGCCGAGCTGGAGCAGAGCGGTCTGCTGCGCGCTGAACGCACCGCCGGCCGCTTTGTGACCGAGGACAAGACACTGATCGCCGACGTTCGCCGTCAGCTGGCCCGGGAACGGGTGGAGGCCTTTGCGCGGGACATGGCGGTGCTGGGCTATCGCCGCAGCGAGCTGCCGGCGCTGCTGCAGGAAAGCGGGGCGCAGGCATAGTGAGAGCGGAAACGATGACCGGCGGCCCGGTGGAGGCCTTTGTGCGGGCCTTGCGCAGTGCGGCGGACGGACTGGCCGATCTGGCGCTGTGGATCAAATTGTGGAGTAAAGGAGAAGAATACAATGGCTGAATTGTTGCTATGTGAAAATGTATACAAGAGCTTCGGCGGAAAGCGGGTGCTGCAGGGATTGAATTTGCGGGTGTCCGGTGGCCGCATTGTGGGCCTGCTTGGCCCCAACGGCAGCGGCAAAACCACGCTGATGAAGCTGATCAACGGGCTTCTGGTACCCAATCAGGGCACGATTTTGGTGGACGGCTTTGCGCCGGGGCCGGAGAGCAAAAAGCGGGTGTCCTACCTGCCGGATGCCAGCTATCTGCCCGACTGGATGCAGGTGCAGGATTTGGTGAAAATGTTCGCGGACTTTTATGCAGACTTTGACGCCGCCAAGGCCGCCGAAATGCTGCAGTCCCTGAAGATTTCCGGTATGGAGCGGCTCAAGACCCTGTCCAAGGGTACCAAGGAAAAGGTGCAGCTGATCCTGGCCATGAGCCGCCGGGCGGAACTGTATCTGCTGGACGAACCCATCGGCGGCGTGGATCCCGCGGCGCGGGATTACATTTTGAACACGATCATCGGAAATTACAGCGAAAACGCGACGGTGATCCTTTCCACCCACTTGATTGCGGACATTGAGCAGGTGCTCGATGAGGCTGTGTTTTTGCGGGACGGCCGGATCATGCTGCACAAAAGTGTGGATGAGATTCGTGCCGAGGATGGAAAGAGTGTGGATGATTTGTTCCGGGAGGTATTCAGATGCTGAGCAAACTGTTAAAATATGAATTCAAATCCACAGGCCGGACCTTTGGCCTGTGTTATGCGGGCGTGGTTGCCGCTGCACTGCTGCTGCGGATTTTGGCTGTTTTCTCTGAGCATATCGATCTCAGTCAGATGCTGCCCAGAGCTGCGCTTATGTTCACCAGCTTTTTGACTGGATTGCTTGGTGTGGCCTATGCAGTCATGATTGTAGCGGTGTGTGTTATCACGTTTTTGCTGATTCTGCAGCGGTTTTATAAGAACCTGCTCTCTGGTGAAGGGTATCTGATGCATACCCTGCCGGTGCGTCCCTGGCAGCATATTACCAGCAAACTGATTGCTGCGGTGGTATGGACAATCCTGAGCTTTCTCGTGGTGTGTGTCTCAGTTCTGGTGCTCTGCGCCGACCACACCCTGCTTCCTGGACTTGTGCAGGAGATGGCCGAACTACAGCAGGCTTTTGCTGCGGAGTTCCAGATGCCGCTGTGGCTTCTGTGTGGCGAGTTCATCCTGATGACTCTGGTCTCTCTGGCGGCCAGCGTCCTGCAGATCTATGCGGCCATTATGCTGGGACACCAGGCGGATAAGCACCGCATTGCCATGGCTGTGGTAGCGTATTTTGTCATTCAGTTTGCGCTGAGCATCCTGATGTATGCCCTGATTCTGATGGGACTGTTTGTGCCGGACGGGATCCGGTTTGCGGTAGGCAGCATACTGGGCGGCATGGGTGTTGCGGGGCTTACCAGCACTATGCTGCTGGGCATCACCGCAGCCAACGCGGTGCTGGGTGCGATCTTCTTCGCCATGACGGAGTTTTTGATGCGCCGCCGGCTGAATCTCGAGTAAAGGGAAGGCTGGGGAGCGGCCATGTGCCGGCGGCGGTCTGCCGCCGGCACGAAAAACACTTTGTTCCTCGGCAGAAACTGCTGGAGGGAGTTCGGGAAGGAGGCCACCGATGAAACAGATACTGATTGCTTTTGTGGCTGCCACAGTGCTTCTGGCACTGGAGGACGCCCTGGCCCGTCAATGCAGGAATCTGCTGTGGGGCGGCATCCTGCCGCTGGCGGCGCTGCTGGGCAGCGTGGGGCTGTTCGCAGCGGGCACTTTGACGCTGCAGGCGCAGTCTGTGCTGTTGTGCGCGGCGCTCAACGGCGTGCTCTGGGGACTGTGGGTCGCCGGACGAAGAAAGTGCAGCCGGGACGCAGAGGTAGAAAAGCGCGTGGAAAGTGAAAAATAAATATTTCCAATCCCTCCGTTATGTGCTATGATAATGCTATCAAGCCGCAATGGAGGGATTTCCCGATGGGCGACAAAGTATCCTTATTCAATAATGAACGAAAAATGGCGTGGATGCGCTATTTTTCCGAAAAGACGGCGCTGGACGTGGAAACACTTAAGCTGATCGACCTCAGCGTCAAAAACAAGAATTTGATCCCAGCGGTGGAGGCTAACCGCGTTGTGCTGGCCTTTGCCGGCGAAGCGCGCCCCACGCTGTTTTACGATATGTGGAACGCGGGACTCGGCGCGTGCGATGTATGGCTCAAGGAGGGGCTCGACCCCGAGGGCGAGGTGTCGAGCTGTAAGGTCAGCAGCTGCATCGACCGCGGCATCGACGGCCCCACGGTGCTGCTGATCGTAAACGAGCAGGCCGACAGCGCCTACAAGATCGGATTGCAGAACAAGCGCTTTTCCAAAGGCTCGGTTCGGTATGTTGCCCATGAAATCCGCGCGGTTATCATGAGTATGCTGGAGGTGCGCTCCCACGACACCATCTGCATCATCAGCGGCGAGAGCATCGCTGTGGAGGCCGCCATGAGCGCCAGCGAGGGTGCGGTAATCGCTGTGGAATATGATGCGAGCGACCGCGACTCCATGGAAGAAAACGTCAGCAAATTCGGGCTGAATAATGTGCTGATCGTGCCGGATACGAACCCGAAAACCCTTGAGAAGCTGCCTGTGCCCACCACGGCCTTTATTGTGGCTACAGAAAAGCTGGAAGGGGAGCTGCGCGCGCTTCTTGCACGCAATCCTCATATGCGGATCATCATTTACACGCTGGAGTTGAATATCCTGGCCCAGATCCCGGCCCTGTTTGAAAAATACCGGATCGGAAACATGGAGGCGCTGCAGATCTCCGTGTCCAAACTGCGCGCCAACGGCATGTTTGAAACGAAACCCGTGCCGTGGATCATTTCCGGCGTAGCAGGCGAGTGAAGCGGTGCTGTGCGCTCGGTAAACAGGAACAATGTGAAAACAGGCCCCGGCAGCGCTATGCGCTGCCGGGGCCTGTTTGTTTGCATTTGTTAGCTTAAGCGGAAAGACAACCCCCGGCTAAGCCGGGGAGTATAAAGAAATTATATAGTGAAAAAGACCTTCTGGTAGAATAAAGTTGCGGTCGGCCAACTGCAACAAAAAGAACCAGGAGG
>JAJCJC010000090.1 GCA_020555605.1 bacterium 210917-SL.2.15
TCACCTTTGAAATTAGCTGTGTCAAAATCATCACTGACGGAAATAAAACGGGTGTAGTAAAGAGGAAATACCCGCTCAATAAAATAGCCGGTTTCAATGCTGTTACGTCCAAATCGGGAAAGGTCTTCTTGTGTCAAGTAGGGACTAAAAAAATTTTGAGAATTTACAAGCCGTTCATAGGTGGACAACCACCCGTGAACGGCTTGCGTTTTCTCTATGCTCTTGTGCCGTGCTTTGTGCGGCGCTTCTT
>JAJCJC010000091.1 GCA_020555605.1 bacterium 210917-SL.2.15
TTTAATAGTAATATTACAGTAGCATGAATTCTGCCCAAGAGCAAGGCTTTTTTCACTTTTCCCAACGTACTTCGTGAGTTTCTCCTTCCTGCACAGTAAAATGGACAACTATCAAAAAGTACACCTTTTGCCACATGCGGCCATTACAATATTTTCCGGCGGCGTGCCAGAGGAAAGGGAGGCTTCATCATGGATACGGTGTTTTCACCGCAGTGGGAATATCCCTCTGTAAATTCCCC
>JAJCJC010000092.1 GCA_020555605.1 bacterium 210917-SL.2.15
CCATTTTACTGTGCAGGAAGGAGAAACTCACGAAGTACGTTGGGAAAAGTGAAAAAAGCCTTGCTCTTGGGCAGAATTCATGCTACTGTAATATTACTATTAAAGTTAATACCAAAAAGTACACCTTGCGATAGTTGCCGTTATTTCCCCGACATGTTTGCCAGCCGGTACTCCCGCAGCCTGCGGTAAAAGGTCGCCTGCGCCAGTCCGCTTTGGCTGAGCGCCTCGGAAAAGGGAAT
>JAJCJC010000093.1 GCA_020555605.1 bacterium 210917-SL.2.15
GCCAAGGCGACGGATGCCGGAACCTACACCTCGGCGGTAACGGGCACAGCAGTCGTGAAGGACAGCGACGGCAACGACGTGACGGCCCAGTTCAGCGTCAAGACGGAAAACGGCACCCTGACGGTGACGAAGCGGGATGTGACCATCACTTCGGGAAGCGCCGAAAAGCAGTACGACGGCACGGCGCTTACCAAGCATGAAGTCAAGGTCACCGGCGACGGCTTTGTGGACGGTCAG
>JAJCJC010000094.1 GCA_020555605.1 bacterium 210917-SL.2.15
CCTTTTTCAGATTCTTCATGGTTCGGTAGTCCTCCTTTTTTGATCGTTTCGCTTCAAAAAGTGATTTGATTTGGTACAAACAGCCCGTTTTTTTCTCCAAAATTCCGGCTTATAAATACCGCATAGCGCCTCTTTGATTTCAGCACAAAATCCCCGGAAAGGCCGCTGTGATGCGGCTTTCCGGGGATTACAAAACTTATGGATTGTCAATTTGGTAGACA
>JAJCJC010000095.1 GCA_020555605.1 bacterium 210917-SL.2.15
ATCTGAAAAAGGTTCTGTCCCTGGTGTTGGCGCTGGCCATGGCATTGAGCCTGATGACCGCCGCCTTCGCCGCGGACGCGAGTGACTACAAGGATTACTCCAAAGTCACTTACAAAGAGGCGGTCGATGTTATGACTGCCGCCGGCATTTTCAATGGCGGCGATGGCAATAACTTCAACCCCGACGCAACCCTGAACCGCGAACAGG